>NZ_JAGGLS010000016.1 GCF_017874535.1 Anaerococcus nagyae | reverse complement strand
AGTTTTCTTTAACCTTTTTTATGGTTTCTTTTATATAATAGATTTAAATTCTCTATCAATCCGAAGCTTCGGTACTGAATTTTAGCCCCGTTTATTTTCGGCGCAAACCCACTTGACCAGTGAGCTATTACGCATTCTTTAAATGTATGGCTGCTTCTAAGCCAACGTCCTGGTTGTCTTAGTAGGTTCACATCCTTTTCCACTTAATCCAGATTTTGGGACCTTAGCTGTCGGTCTGGGCTCTTTCCCTTTCGACTTAGGAGCTTATCCCTCTAAGTCTGACTCCATGATCTGATTTTTTGGCATTCGGAGTTTGATAGGCTTTGGTACGGTTAGCCGCCCTAGGCCAGTCAGTGCTCTACCTCCTTAAATCTTTAATCATAGGCTAGCCCTAAAGCTATTTCGAGGAGAACCAGCTATCTCCGGGTTCGTTTGGTTTTTCGCCCCTATCCACAGTTCATCCGATGCGTTTTAAACCGCACCCGGTTCGAGCCTCCAGTGAATTTTACTTCACCTTCACTCTGACCATGGATAGATCACCCGGTTTCGGGTCTATCATATCTAACTTTCGCCCTATTAAGACTCGCTTTCGCTTTGGCTTCATCTCTTAAAGATTTAACCTTGCTATATATGATAACTCGCTGGCCCATTCTACAAAAGGTACGACATCAGGCTTTTGCCCTCTGTCTGCTTGTAGGCTTAAGGTTTCAGGTTCTGTTTCACTCCCCTTTCGGGGTTCTTTTCACCTTTCCCTCACGGTACTTGTTCGCTATCGGTCACATGTTAGTATTTAGCCTTAGGGGATGGTCCCCCTATCTTCACAGCAAATTTCTCGTGTTCACTGCTACTTGCACCCACAATATATTTTCTTTTGTTTACAAGACTTTCACTTTCTTTGGTTCATTTTCCCAAATGATTCTACTAGTTAATATATTTCTTACTGGGTTGGGCTGCTTTCTTTTCGCTCGCCGCTACTTGGAAAATCGAGTTTTCTTTCTTTTCCTCCTGCTACTTAGATGTTTCAGTTCGCAGGGTCTTACTTCATAAAGCTATGTATTCACTTTATGATGTCTGTGTCTTCCACAGACGGGTTTCCCCATTCGGATACCTAGGGGTC
>NZ_JAGGLS010000015.1 GCF_017874535.1 Anaerococcus nagyae | reverse complement strand
ACGCTTAACGCTTATAACTTTAATAGACCAACTAAGAAAGTCAATAGTTATTTTTAAAAATTTTTTTGAAAAATTTTTAAGTCACAAAACTTAAAAATGTGCATAGCAAATAAGCCTCATATACTTTCATTTTTTGAGGCAACACTTTTAATAGTTTATGCGACTAACTTACTCTTTTCTCGAATTAGTTTTTGATGCTCTTCGGGTGTTCTTAACTCAAATGATTTTTGATTTCTGAGGACAGCAAAAATAATTTGAACCATCTTTCGCATAATTGCACACATTACAACTTTGTATGGTTTTTCAGCTATCTTCTTTTCAAAATAAGCTCGCATAACAGGATTTAAATACTCTCGGTTGCGATTTGGATACACATTAGATTTAGCCAGCATATGGAGAATTGAGCGAACATGAGGTGATCCTCTTTTAGAGATTTTATTGTTTTTCCTATTGTATGTTCCACTTTGGGTTACTCCTGGATCCAATCCAAAGAAGGCAACTAATTCTTTCGGTTTCGAGAAATTGGATATATCTCCAAGCTCTGATAAAACAACACATGCTGTATACTCTCCAACTCCTGGAATACTTTGTAAAAGCACTATTTCTTTATGAAACTTTTCATCTAAAAGTGATAGCCTTTTGATTTCATCATCGATTGCTTTCAAAGCTTCCTGTAAACTGAAAATAACCCTCACAGTTGTTTGAATAAGTACTGCTGAACTAAGGCTTACTATACAAACTTCAATAGATTTTTCAGCAGCTTTCAATAGTTTTTCATATTTTACTTCGGCATAGGAGCTGCTTTTATGTGAATTTTCTTTTATCAGTTGAATAATATCTTGCTTATTTCCAGGAGATAATACTTCCTGTATAGTAGGATATTTTTCAAGCAAAGACAAAGGTGTTTTCCCTTGCAAATCCGTAAATACTTTCTTGAAATCTGGAAAGGAAATATCTAAAAAAGCGATTAATCGGTTGATGTGTTCCACAATTTCATCCGTCAATTCTTTATGCTGTCTGCAAAGCTTTTTGATACTGTTAACGGTATCTGAGTGCGTAGTTGTTTCGTTGTAATTCTTAATACGATATAGCAACGCTATATTATATGCATCTGTTTTATCTGATTTAATTTTTCGGATATTGATATTTTTCAATGCTCCACTTTGAATCGGATTAATTACAATGACTTCGTAATTATGCTTACGGAAAAAATTAGCTAAAATTTGATGATAGTGTGCAGTAGCTTCCATGATAATTACTGCTCTGTCTTTGTACTCATCTTCTACCTTTTCAAGTACATATATGAGCGACTTCATACCAGTAATATCATTAGAAATTTTAAGTCTTTTGATGATGTCATTATTAGGTGATAGAATACAGATATCACTGAAAGCTTTACTCACATCAATTCCTACAACAATTTTTTCTGACATAATATACCTCCTATAATTTGGGATGCCCTGTTAATCCAAAACCACAACAGGCTCACGAGTTATACAGGTAATCAATAAATGAACCTAACCAACCGAAAAGATGAAAGGCAATGGAATGAGGGTGGAGTCTATCAAATGAGTAATTCCTAAATTGGAAACCCAGCAAGCACATAAAACAATCCCATTTCATCCCTAATATCTATAATTTTATCATAGATGATTAGGTTCATTTTTAAGAACTATGCTTAAAGCTGTTCTTATACTATTAGTATATGAGCAAGCACAGTAAGTG
>NZ_JAGGLS010000014.1 GCF_017874535.1 Anaerococcus nagyae | reverse complement strand
ATATTTCCAGTCAAGATTTAAAGTTTAGTATCCATTAGCTTAATACATTACTGCACTTACACCTTGGACCTATCAAACGTATTTTCTTTACGTACTCTTAGAAATCTTATCTTGAGGGTTGCTTCGTACTTAGATGCTTTCAGTACTTATCAGTGCCATACTTAGCTACCCAGCTATGCTCCTGGCGGAACAACTGGTACACCAGTGGTATGTCCATCCCGGTCCTCTCGTACTAAGGACAGGTCCTCTCAAATTTCTTACGCCCACGCTGGATAGGGACCGAACTGTCTCACGACGTTCTGAACCCAGCTCGCGTGCCTCTTTAATGGGCGAACAGCCCAACCCTTGGGACCTACTTCAGCCCCAGGATGAGACGAGCCGACATCGAGGTGCCAAACCTCCCCGTCGATGTGGACTCTTGGGGGAGATAAGCCTGTTATCCCCGGGGTAGCTTTTATCCGTTGAGCGATGGCCCTTCCATGCGGTGCCACCGGATCACTAAGTCCGTATTTCTACTCTGCTTGAGATGTATCTCTCGCAGTTAAGCTCGCTTTTGCCTTTGTACTCTTCGAATGGTTTCCGTCCATTCTGAGCGAACCTTTGAACGCCTCCGTTACTTTTTGGGAGGCGACCGCCCCAGTCAAACTGCCCGACTGACAATGTCCTTTGCCCCGATTAGGGGTCAATGTTAGAATTTTGATATTAGAGGGTTGGTATCCCAAGGTTGACTCAACCTACACTGGCGTGCAAGTTTCTTTGTCTCCCAACTATCCTGTACGTCTAATCTCAAAATCCAATATCAGCCTACAGTAAAGCTCCACGGGGTCTTTCCGTCCTAGCGTGGGTAAGTCGCATCTTCACGACTACTACAATTTCACCGGATCCTTTGTTGAGACAGTGCCCAAATCGTTACACCTTTCGTGCGGGTCGGAACTTACCCGACAAGGAATTTCGCTACCTTAGGACCGTTATAGTTACGGCCGCCGTTTACTGGGGCTTAAGTTCTAGCCTTCGCTTATGCTAAGCCTTCCCCTTAACCTTCCAGCACCGGGCAGGTGTCAGCTCCTATACTTCATCTTTCGATTTTGCAGAAACTTGTGTTTTTGGTAAACAGTCGCTTGGGCCTGGTTTCTGTGGCCAGATCGCTCTGGCTCCCCTTCTCCCGAAGTTACGGGGACATTTTGCCGAGTTCCTTAACAAAGGTTCTTCCGCGCGTCTTGGTATTCTCTACCTCCCTACCTGTGTCGGTTTTGGTACGGGCGCTTTTGTCTTGATAGTGACTTTTCTTGGCAATTTGAAATCGACTACTTCTCTACTCATGTTTTCGATACCTATCACACATCAGCTTTATGATTAGCGGATTTGCCTACTAATCGGCCTTTGTGCTTAGACTGCCTTCCATCGGGCAGATAGTTTATCCTCTTGCGTCATCACGTCTCTTATTGCGACTTTAAGCGGTACAGGAATATAAACCTGTTATCCATCGGCTACGCCTTTAGGCCTTGCCTTAGGTCCCGACTTTCCCTGAGGGGACGAGCCTTGCTCAGGAGTCCTTAGGGTTTCGACGGGAGTGATTCTCACACTCCTTCTCGCTACTCATGCCAGCATTCTCTCTTGTATTAAGTCCACACTTGCTTTCGCTTAGGCTTCTTCCCTAATACAATGCTCCTCTACCACTGATAGAGTATTTAAATCTATACATAAGTGCCATTTTTATCGGTTTTAGAATACTTTTTTCCAGACTTTGATATATTTTTTATTCATATATCTTACTGTTTAATCTAGTGATTTTTGTAGTTA
>NZ_JAGGLS010000013.1 GCF_017874535.1 Anaerococcus nagyae | reverse complement strand
ATTTAATTAAGTATGATATGCTTAGGTAGCTCAATGGTGGAGCACCCGGCTGTTAACCGGTAGGTTGTGGGTTCGAGTCCCACCCTGAGCGCCAAATTAGTCTTAGTGTTATAAAAGTCACTAAGGTTAGATGAGTTTTATATTTGTGCCGGGGTGGCGGAACTGGCAGACGCACAGGACTTAAAATCCTGCGATGGTCAAACATCGTACCGGTTCGATTCCGGTCCTCGGCACCATTATTATGTGTTTATGTAAAATATCGCGGGATAGAGCAGTTTGGTAGCTCGTCGGGCTCATAACCCGGAGGTCGTTGGTTCAAATCCAGCTCCCGCAACCAAATTTCTGTAAAAAAGACTTGTATTACTTAACTATATATGTTATACTTATTAAGTCGTTTTAATAAGGCCCTATGGTCAAGCGGTTAAGACACCACCCTTTCACGGTGGTATCCCGAGTTCGAATCTCGGTAGGGTCACCAAACAAGCCTCTCTGGCTCATAAAGGAGTCGTGCTACAGCACGAAATACCGCAGAACGAAGTTCGAGGACTTTATAAAAGTTCTGCTTTACGGAAGTATAGCTCAGTTGGGAGAGCATCTGCCTTACAAGCAGGGGGTCACAGGTTCGAGCCCTGTTACTTCCACCAAATTTATAATCTACTTAGCTTTAGAGATATCATTTAGAGTAATGTAGTAAGACATAAGTATTAGAATAAAGACTAATGATTTATGGCCTGGTAGTTCAGCTGGTTAGAATGCCGCCCTGTCACGGCGGAGGTCGTGGGTTCGAATCCCATCCAGGTCGCCATTTGGATTGCAACAGTGATCCAATGCGCTGATGTAGCTCAATTGGCAGAGCAATTGATTTGTAATCAATAGGTTGTAGGTTCAAGTCCTATCATCAGCTCCAAAAAGTTTATAAAACTTTAATGAAAATGATATACTTGGGGATGTTCCAGAGTTGGCCAAATGGGACGGACTGTAAATCCGTTAGCTTTGCTTTCAGTGGTTCGAATCCGCTCATCCCCACCAAAATGCTTGTCCAGCTGATTGGAATTTTTATGAAAGCTGGAGATGTTATTTTGCGGGTGTAGCTCAGTGGTAGAGCCCCAGCCTTCCAAGCTGGTTGCGAGGGTTCGATTCCCTTCACCCGCTCCAGGCGCCCTTAGCTCAGTTGGATAGAGCAACGGACTTCTAATCCGTGTGTCCCAGGTTCGAATCCTGGAGGGCGCGCCACAACAAGTCTGACCGATTTGTGATATATATGTTGACAAACTTATATATTAGAGTATAGTAATTAATAACCGTGTACTAAAATATTGGGATATAGCCAAGTCGGTAAGGCACCAGACTTTGACTCTGGTATGCGTAGGTTCGAGTCCTGCTATCCCAGCCATACGATCCATTAGCTCAGTCGGTAGAGCACCTGACTTTTAATCAGGGTGTCCGGAGTTCGAATCTCCGATGGGTCACCATCTAAGAATAGCCTATTTCGCATGAGATAGGCTAATCTAATCTTATATAAAAGGCAAAAGTCAATATCGATTGGCTTAAAAGGAATCTTTTGCCATTTGATTACTTTTATAATTAAATAAGATACTTACTTGTTAAGTATATTTGGAGAGGTACCGAAGCGGTCATAACGGGGCGGTCTTGAAAACCGTTAGAGTCTTTGGCTCACAAGGGTTCGAATCCCTTCCTCTCCGCCAATACACCTATTTAAATATAGGTTATTAATATTTTATATAATCATAAATTAATAACTGATTAGGAGAAGTACTCAAGTGGCTGAAGAGGCTCCCCTGCTAAGGGAGTAGATCCTTTCAAAAGGGATGCGAGGGTTCAAATCCCTCCTTCTCCGCCATTATATTTTTAAAATGCCCAGATAGCTCAGTCGGTAGAGCAGAGGACTGAAAATCCTCGTGTCGGTGGTTCGATTCCGCCTCTGGGCACCATAAAACAAGTATTCTTGTTTTATTTTTTTATAGAGCTTGTCAACTCATATAGGGGAGTAGTTCAGCTGGTAGAACGTCGGTCTCCAAAACCGGATGTCGCGGGTTCAAGTCCTGTCTCCCCTGCCAAGAGTAAGCCGATCTAGAGCTTAACGTTATTAGTGAATGCTCAATAATTATGGACCTGTAGCTCAGGTGGTTAGAGCGCACGCCTGATAAGCGTGAGGTCGGTAGTTCGAGTCTACTCAGGTCCACCATAAGTTTTTATGTTTTATAAAATTAAATATAAAAAAGTTTAACACAATATTTTATATTGTGGGCCTCTAGCTCAGTCGGTTAGAGCGCCCGGCTCATAACCGGTAGGTCCAGGGTTCGAGTCCCTGGAGGCCCACCAAGTTTACACCCTTTTATAGGGTGTCTTTTTTTATTATTTATATAATAAATATTATTGTACAAACGAGTTATGTGCCTTTAGTTTCCTAATAATAGTTTTCTGTATTAATTTTATTCATTACAGAAGTTTTAAATGCAAGCATTTAAACCCAATTGGAACTTAGTACAAAATTTAATCCCATCAAGATCTTTTTTATAGTATTATAGTATTAATGTCCATATACTAATATAGTATAACGTTTCTTTATTTATAAGCTTATTTTTTATTTTGGAATTTATTTTTATAAAATTTAATAATATCTATCTCTTTATTTTTTATTTAAGACTTATATTAATTTTTTATAATTAGTTTATGATAAGGATTAGATATCAAAATTAGGTATTGTTGGAATTTCAATATTTAAACAACAAATCAGTTCTTGATATTTTTGACATTACTATATATATACTGTATAATTTATGTATCTAAAATTAAGTTAATTACTTAGGTTTATACTTATTTAGGAGCTATAAATGAAAAAGAAAAAAGTATATGCGGGAACTGTTGCTTTAGCTATTGCTGTTGGTACAATTATTCCCTTAGGAAATTACAATATTAATTCATCTGCCTATGCAGCTGAGATTGAAGATCAAAAAGAAAATAATGAAGAATTAAATAGTTTAATAGATGAGCAAAGTACTATACAAGACTCTGTTAGTTACAAAAATGCTAGCAAAATTGAAAGAGAAACTTACGATTTAGCTATTAATAACGCAAAAAATTCTAGTGATACTGATAATAAAGATAAGAAAACTTTAATAGATAATATAAAAACTGCTAAGAAAAATTTAGGTGGGAATTCTTATATTACATATGAAGATAGACAAGCTCTTAGCTCAACAATTGCAATGGCTAAGAAATTAGAAGTTTCCATAGTAAATAAAAATATCAGTGATGAAGATAAAAATAGATTAACAAGTGCTATAGATGAATCAACTAATATCTTAAATAACAATGAAGTAGATTCAAGTGATATTGATAAACAAAATAAAAATTTAGCTGGTATTATTAATGAATTAGAAGGAAAGTATGAACTTGATGGAGCTTCAGCCTTAACAAGTGATGATATTGAAAGTATTAAGGATACTGATTCAATTGCATATGGTAAAGCCCATAGTGATTTAGAGAACTTAGTAAATACTGTAAAAAAATTTACTGAATCTAGCGATTATTCAAAGATATCTAGTAAAGATATACTAAATAGCTTATCTACTTCATCTAATATTGCAAAGAAAGTTTACGATAATCCTAATTCAAGTACGGATGATTTAGTTTCTAGTTATAGAAACTTAAATAATGCTTATAATAAAGCTTTATCTAATATAAATAGAGAAAACACTGAATTTAATCGCTTAAAAGAACAAATTAAAACATATTCTAATAAACCTCAAAATTACGATAAGGCAAGTAAATCTGCCCAAGAAACTTATAATATAGCTAAGAAAAAAGCTCAAGGTTTATTAGCTGATTCTAAAGTATCTACTGAAGAACTAAACAAGGCTTTAAATAATCTAAAACGTGCAACCCTAACTTTAGCTCCAGTACCTATAAAAACTTTAGATGATAATAATTCTTCAAGAACTTATACAATCGATGATTTAAAAAGATTAGTTAATGAAGCTGATAATTATCGTGAAAATAATACTTATAAAAAATCATCTGCTGAAGCTAAAAAAGATTATGATAATGCTATAAAAGAAGCAGAAAAAATTATAAGTGCGGATAAGTATTCTGATAATGATGTAGAGAATATAATCAATAAAATTAATACTATTAAAAAAGAACTTGAAAACTCAGATAAAGGTAATGATTTAGGAAAAATTGATAAGGCAATAATTGAGCTTAAAAAACTTAAAAATAATTCAGAAGTAGTTAAGAAAGATTTAGTATATAAGAATGCTTCTGTTGAAAGTAAAGAGAATTACGATAAAGCTATAAATAAAGCAATTGATTTATTAGCTGAATATGCTAATGAAAAGCCGATTTCTACTGAAGATATTGATAATTGTATAGAAAATATTGAAAAAGCCTTAAAAGATTTAGGATATTATGAAGATACAAGTGAAGAAAACGACAAATCTCACTTAGAAGATTTAATATCAAAAGCAAAGTTTGCTATAAATCATAAGAGTTTTTCAAAATTTGCACAAACTGAAAGAGAAAGACTCAAGGATGCCTATGAAGAAGCTATGAAAGCTAGTACAGATGAGGAAATCAAATCAGCAATAAGTGATCTAGAAGCGGCTCTAAAACCATTTAGAGAATTAATCAATGATAATGATGAAGATATAGGTTTAAATAAACTATCTTTAGAAGAATTAGTAGATCTTGCCTATAAAGTTACAAAAGATAAAAATTACAAAAACGATGTTGGTCTTACTCAAGGTAAAAATCTTGTAGATGCAATACAGGCAGCGGAGAATTCTAAAACTAGCCAAGATGAAGAAGATTCTAAAAAAGCATTGATTAGTGCTCTAAGTCAAAGTGAAATAAAACCTATAGTTGATAAAATTCTAAATAATGATAGTTCTGACAAAGAGGAATCTGATGAAAATTTAAGTGCATCTATTAAAAAAATAATAGATGAAGATCATGACTTTAGAAATACTGATAAATACTCCAAGGCTCAGAATTCATTAAAACAAAAATATGAAAAAGCTATTTCTGATGCAAAGGAAGTTATTAAAGATAAGAGATCCTCAAAAGAAGAATTAAGAAAATCCTTGAAAGAGTTAGAAGATGCAAAAGAAGCTCTTGACGGGGATAAGTTTGAAGAAAAACTAAAAGAACTAGAGTCTATCTTTGCTGATAAAGGCAAAAATATAGCTGATTCAAAAATTAGATCGGACTTAGAGAAAAAAATAAATGGATTATCTGAAAGTGGAGATACCACTATGGATGATCTTTTAGCGGTTGAATCTGAGTTAAATAAAGCTATACCTAAGGGCGGAGTTAGTGGTAGCAATAGTCCAGTTACTTCTACTACAAAAACAACTACTACTGTTCCAAAGACAACTACTACAACCACACCAGTAACAACAACTAGACAAGTTCCTGCAACAATAAATCCAGGATCCATAGTAAGGACTGGTATAAAATCACTTGCAGGAGTAATAATAGTATTAGCAGTAGCCGTAGGAGCTTTTGTTCTTACAGGTAAAAATAAGGATAAAAATGAGGGTATAAAAAAGGAGAGAAAAGATGAAATTAAATAAAACATTAGTAGCAGCATTAGTATTAGGAATTGGTCTTACTGGATGTGACAATATGGTAGAAGATGAAAATAAAAAAGAAGAAGCAAAAACACCAGTAGTTGAAGAAAATGAAAAGCAAGCAGCAGATTCTACTGAAAAAGACTCTGATAAAGTAGAAGAAAATGAAGAAGAATCTACAGATAAAAAAACAGAGGATTTAGAGGACAATGAAAAATCTGATGAAGATAAAGAATCTGAAGAAGCTAATACAGAAAAAGAATCCTCAAAAGATAATAAATCCAAAGAAGAGAAAATAGAAGAATTGGAACAAGCTATATTTGATTTAAGATCATCTCAACGTGCGGTTGAACTGTTATTCCAAATCTCACCAGAATCTACTAAGGCACATGAAGATGAACTAAACTCTTTATTAGATGAATCAAATGATTTATTAGAAAAAGCACAAGATGCTCTTGCACAACTAAAAGCTGAATAATTAGAATCTAAGGCCCTATTGGGCCTTTTTAGCTAGCTTTATTAAGTATATTTAGGGATATAATGTCCAAAATGAAACTTCCAATTAATAAGGAATTGTAAATGAAGGAAAAATTAATTAAATTTGAAGCCTACCTAACTTTAGTTTTTATATTAATTATTCCTAAAGCAAATGCTTAAGAAATGAATAGTTACTATACATTAGAATCTGAGATTAGTCAAGAATCAAATTTAAAAGAATGTAATGACGATATTAACACTTATAATTTAAGAAATGATGATGTTAATAAAATAAAAAAAGAATTAGAAAATTCAGTAACTATAAGAGATAACAAGTCTACATATACAAAAAAGACTTATTTTTATTATAATGATGCTGTGATCTTTGCGAAATCTACACTTGAAAATCCAAGCTCTAGTATAGAAGAATTAAAATCAGCTTATAATAAGTTAATAGCTTCTAAAAATAACCTAGTCAAACTATCCCCAAATATAAATGAAGAAAAGCAAGATGAAATTAAGAATTTAGAAAAAGCTATTGAAGAATGTAAACTTACAAAAAAGGGAGCAGAAGTATATAGTAGAAAATGCGCAATATATTTCTAGTAAAAATATAGATTATTTACAAAGGTTAATTGACAAAGCTAACGAACTAATATTAGAAGGTAAACAAGTCTTAAATTATATAAATGGCATAAAAGGTTAAATTTACAGATTGGAGATAATATGAAAAACAATAAAAATTTGTTTAAAATACTTTTAGTAACAAACCTAGCTTTTTTAGGAATTGCTAGCCCTATAGCTCATGCAGATGAATCTCAAGCACAGGCAACTAGTCAAAATTCAAATTTTAATAATCAAGTTTCTCAATTAAAGATAGCTGTTGATGACATGGTAAATGTCGTAAATAGTAATGCTTATTATAACTATGCTAGTCAAGAATCTAAGGCAGAATATGAAAATGCTATAAATAATGGTAAATATTTACTCGCTAGACTAGATTCAGCTAATTATGAGGAATTAAGGCAAGCAACCATAAGAATAAATAATGCTAAAAATGCAATAGAATCTGAAACGTATCGTAGTGTCCAAAAGCAGGAATTAATGAAAGCTATAGAAGATAGTAAAATAACAATTAATGCAGCTAAAACTTTGCAAAAGCGAGCTGTTAATTTTTCTAAGAAGAATGCCGATTTGCTAGAAAGATTAATAAAAGAATCAGAAGCTTTAATAGCTGAAGGGGAATTAATGCTTTCTAAAATATAGTAGATTATAATACAGTATAAGTTTTTAAAGACCATTGCTGGTCTTTTTTTTTACAAGAAAAATATATAGTATAATATTATATAACTTATGGATTATTCTCATAAATAAATATTTTAAAACTTTAAAATAAGGTAAAAAAATGTATATTATATAATAATATAAATAAAAAATATTTAGGAGTTTGCATTGAAAAATAAACTTTTAACGGCTAGTCTTGCTGCTTTTTTAGCAATAGGCCCAGTAATAGATATACCTATATCTACATCTACTGCTTATGCAAGTAGTGTAGAGGAAGTTGCACAAATTGATACATCCGATCTAGAAAGTACTGTTAAAGCTGCTAAGTATCTTTTAGCTCATGCACCAAATACATTTAAAGGAGATAAGAAAGCTTACCTTGAAAGATTAATAAAAGAATCAGAAGATTTATTAAATATAGTATACAGGGCTAGAAGCCAAGTAAAAGATACTGATAATCTAAATATCAGAATTAAAAACATTATAAGATCTAATTTAAATAATAGAAACACTGAATTTACTATAAATGTAAATGGTTACACAACAAATTCTCAGTTGCAAGAATGGTTTCTAGAGACAGCTAAAGAAGACTGGTATTTCTTTTATAGTATGTATGGAAGAACGAATATAAAAACTAAATATAATCCTAAAAGAGCTAAAGGAGATAAGTTCTATGTTAATTCTGCTACCTTTAATGTAAGTTACAGAGAAGATCCATCAGTTGAAAAAGAAGTAGAAAGCTTTGCTAATAAGTGGGTGAGAGAAAATATTAGTGCAAATGACACTGATATTGATAAGGTATTAAAAATCCATGATTTTATAGTAACTCAAAATCAATATAATAGAGGAGATAGCAATAATATGAGTGGTGGTTATTCTATCTACCATCCTGCAAGTATACTTTATGGCAATGGTGGAGTTTGTAATGCTTATGCTACTCTTTTTGATAAACTAGCAACAAAGGTAGGTCTTGATGTAAGATATGCTACTGGAACTTCAAAAAAAACAGGGGAAGCTCATATTTGGAATATGGTAAAGGTAGATGGTAATTGGTATAACATAGATGTAACTTATGATGATCCAACTATTACTTTTAATGAAGGAGATATAGAAAATATAGAAGACTTCGTATCATATAATTATTTCTTAAAAAGTGACAATGAGATAGGAGAGTCAAGGATTATAGACAACGATGGCAATAGACCGCAAGGGCTTACTAGTATAGATACGGGCCTTAAAAGCTCTACTATACAGCTAATAGATGGATCATATAAAGTAGTTAAATAAAGTTCATATAAAGCTCTTTTATTTAAATATATATATGTATGAAACTGTAAAACTTATTAGCATTTCTGGGGTAAAAATACAATCGAGAGGAGTTAATATGAATAAAATTTTAGTATTTTTGGCTGATGGCTGTGAAGATGTAGAAACTTTAACTGTAATAGATTATTTAAGACGTGTAGATGTTATTGTAGATACAGTCGCTACAGAGGATGATATATATATCACAACAAAATCAAATGTTATTATAAAAGCTGATAAGATGCTTAATGATATAAATCTAGATGATTATCAAGGCCTTTATGTACCAGGAGGTACAAAAGGTGCAGAAAGTTTAAGGGATAATGATAAGGTCATAGATATTATAAAAGAGTTTAATGATGAAGGTAAAATCATTTCTGCTATATGTGCAGGTCCAATTGTATTAAATCGTGCAGGAGTATTGTCTAACAAAAAAGTGACTTCATTTCCAACTATAGAAGAAGATCTTGATAATATAGGTCAATACATTGATAACAAGATAGTAGTAACGGATGGAAACATTACAACAAGTAGAGGTGCTGCTGTTACTGTTTATTTTGCTATGAGACTTGTTGAAATCTTAGAGGGAGTATCTGCAGTAGATGATCTTAAAGAAGGTACTCAACAAATTGCTGTGGAAGATTATTATAATATAAGCTATGATTATATTAGCAGAGATTAGGAGATATTATGGAAAATTTAAATAAAATATTTGTCTTGGGCGGGGCAGGATTTTTAGGCTATCACACAATAAAAGAAGCTACAAATCGTGGATATTCTGTAAAAACTGTTGATATTGTAGAACTTCCAGAAAATTTACAATTTAAAGAGAAGGATAATGTAGAGTTTATTATACAAAATTTCTTTGACTTAAATGATGAAGAAATTATTAGTTTGATAAGTGGATGTGATGGCTTTGTATATGCAGGTGGTGTTGATGAGAGAATAGTACCACAAAAGCCTGCACGCAAGTTTTTTTATGAAAAAAATGTATTGCCAACTCAAAGGATTGCAAGACTTGCTAAAGAGTCTGGGGTGAAAAGTTTCGTGTTGTTAGGCTCATATACTGCAGAATTTGCAGAAAATAATATGGAACTAAGGGAATACTCTTATCAAAAAGAACCTTATGTAGAAACCAGACTACTTCAAGAAAAAGTAGCAATGTATGAAGGAGATGGAGCGATGAATGTTTCAGTCCTTAGACTTCCATATATTTTTGGAACCATGGAAGGTAAAATCCCTCTTTGGTCTATGTATGTAGATATGCTAAGAGGTCAAGAATTTATGCCAGTTACAACAGGTGGAGCTGCAACAATAAGTGCAAGCCAAGTTGGACAAGCAGCTATATCTGCTCTTGAAAATGGAGAACACAGGAGAACTTATCCGGTATCTACAGGATATATAAGCTATGAGGATTTTTATAAAAAAATTCTAGAAGAATTAGGTCAAGAAGAATCTACTGAACTTCAAGTAATGAGCTTTGATGAACTAGAAGAAGCTTATAAAGAAGATGAAAAATTAACAGATCAGGAAGGTGTTGAACACGGCATTAGACAAGTAAACATGCTTAGAGCAAACAGTATGGAATTTAGATTGCCAACTGAATTAGCATATGATGAACTTAGAGTAAGAGAAGAAGATACAGATAAGCTAATAAAAGAAACCCTAAATAGGGCAAATACACAAAAGTAAATATGCTTAAATAAAAAGAGGTTTGTTAAGATAGGGATAAAGTTTGTATTTCAGATTTTGTATCTCACTTCATACCCTCTTTTTTTATTATAAGATTTTAAATTGCTATAAATAATAGCTATTATATATATTTAAAACTGAGAAAAATTGTTGTATAGTTATATTATTATGACTCTGAAAATAAGGGTATGAATTATATGTATGATTGGAGGAATTATGAAAAAATTCGGGAAGTTTATACTTGCACTTTTGCTTATTGCAGGTGTAGGATTCACAGGTTTTTCCCTAGGTAGTAATATGAATATTTCATCTACTTCTAATAATAGAGATAAGGAACATATTGCTGAAATGGAAAACCTAAAAGCATTGCTAAAGCAAAATTATCTATTTGACTTTGACGATGATCAGATTTACGAAGGATCTCTTAAGGGAATGTTTGCAAATTTAGGTGATCCTTATACAGCATATTATACAAAAGATGAATTTAGCAGGTTGATGGAAACTTTGGATGGACGTTATCAAGGCATAGGAGTATCTGTCCAAGCCAGCAAAGAAGGATACATAAAGGCTGTTTCAGTATTTGATAATTCACCTGCAAAAGAAGCTGGAATAAAGCCAGGAGATTATATAACTAAGGTAAATGGTAAATCTTTTGGCCCAGATCAATTAGAAGAAGCAGTTGCTGAAATAAAGGGCGAACCTGGTAGTAGCGTCAAGCTTACTATTCTTAGAACGGAAGAAGATTCATCCAACTCTAAGGAATTTGATGTAGAGGTAAAAAGATCAGATGTTTCAGTTGATACTGTAGATGATGATATAGTAGAAATAGATGATAAGAAGATCGGATATATCCATATCAAGGCTTTTGATGATGTAACTTGGGATGACTTTTCGGAAAGTTTTAATAGACTTAAATCTGAAAATATTGATGGTTTAGTATTAGATGTTAGAAATAATCCAGGTGGAGCTTTAGATGTTGTAATAAACATAGCTGATAACTTTCTTGATGAAGGAGTTATAGTAAGTACAAAAGATAAAAAAGGAAATGTTGTTAAAGAAAAATCTGATGCAGATATGGATGATATTCCAATAGTACTTATCCAAAATGAAAATTCAGCTTCAGCTAGTGAAATTCTTGCAGGAGCATTAAAAGATAGAGAACGTGCAAAAATTGTTGGTACTCAATCTTTTGGTAAGGGTGTCGTACAAAAAGTTTTTACTCTAGATAATGGTGCTGGTGCAAAGATAACTATAAGTGAATATTTTACACCAAATGGCACAGAAATTAATAAGGTAGGTGTAACTCCAGATATAGAAGTTGAAGCTAATGAAGATCTTGACTTAAATAAATTAGATTTTAAACATGATGACCAATTTATAAGAGCTTTAGCTGAACTTCTTAATGAAATAAAATGGTGATACTATGTATAAGTACAAATCTAGTGAGCATAGGATTAGACAACTTAATTATCTCTTAGAAAAAAAGAGAATAGATGAGCTTACGGAACTTCTTAGGAGAACTAATCCAATCGATGTTGTAGAATGCATAGAAGATTTACCAGCAGAAGAAGCCTTGGTTATATTTAGGCTTCTTAAAAAAGAAGATGCTATAGAAGTATTTGCGGAGCTTGATCAAGAGGATAAGCAGAAGCTTCAAAGTGGTCTAAATGAAGATGAATTCAAACAAATCTTAGATGAACTTAATTTCGATGATATGATCGATACCCTTGAAGAAATGCCAGCTCAGATGGTTCAAAATATACTAGAAACTTCTGATAGCCAAACTCGAGATTTGGTAAATGAATACCTACAATTTCCAGAATATTCTGCAGGGACTTTGATGACTACAGAGTTTGTCGAGGTAAGTACAGATATGACTGTTGGTCAAACCTTAGAATATATAGAAAAAGTTGGGCATGACAAGGTAACTGTCTATACTTGCTATGTTACTGGTCCTAAAAAAGTACTATTAGGTTATGTTTCATTAAGAGTAATAGTTACAAGCGAGCCTGATGTAAAGATAAAAGATTTAATGTATGAGGATGTTATCACAGTAGAAACTACAGAAGATCAAGAAGATGTAGCTCATAAGTTTCAAAAATATGGATTTACAGCCTTACCAGTAGTGGATCATGCTAATAAGCTTGTAGGTATTATCACAGTAGATGATATAATGTGGATTATAGAACAAGAGGCAACAGAAGACTTCCAGCGTATAGCAGGTACCACACCTGAAGAATCAGATTATTCTAGAATGACAGCCTGGGATCTTGCAAAAAATAGGATTCCTTGGTTGATGTTTTTGATGATTTCAGGAGCATTTACATCTACTATATTAAAAAGATATGAAGATGTAATCCAAACTGTTATAGCTCTTAATATGTTTATACCAATGCTTACAGGATCTGGAGGTAATGCAGGCAGCCAGGCATCAACTCTTGTAATACGTGCAATGGCAACTCATGATATAGAGCCAAGAGATTGGGCTAAGGTAGTACTTAAAGAGATATCTGTAGGTCTTATTTGCGGGCTTGCTTTAGCTGTAGTAGCCTTTTTAAAAAGTTACTTATTTGATAAAGTTGCAATTAATGTTGCCTTTGTTGTAGCTTTAACTATTCTTGCCATAGTTGTAATGGCTAAGGCCATAGGTTCACTTTTACCTATAGTTGCTGAAAAATTTGGCGCAGATCCAGCAATAATGGCAAGTCCACTTATCACAACAATTGTAGATTCCCTAGGACTTATCGTTTACTTTAATATAGCTCAAGCGATTCTTCCAGGTATAACTATGTAGGAGGAGATAAGATGAGTAATTATAATTCAACAGAAGATAGAGTAAAAGAACTTTATCATCTATTAGAAAACAAAGAAACAAATGAATTATCTGAACTTCTACGTAGATCCAATGCTGCAGATATAGTAGAGTTTTTAGAAGAATTAACTCCAGAAGAAGCCCTAGTAGTATTTAGATTACTCAAAAAAGAAGACGCAGTAGAAGTATTCGCAAAGCTTGATTCTGATCAGAAAGAAAATTTTCAAAAAGGCCTAAATGAAAATGAATTCAAAGAACTATTGCATGAATTAAATTTTGATGATAAGGTAGATACACTAGAAGAAATGCCAGCAGCTATGGTTCAAAGGATTTTGCGTTCTTCTGATAGTGATACGAGAAAACTCGTAAATGAATACCTCAAATTTCCAGAATACTCTGCGGGAACTTTGATGACTCCAGAGTTTGTAGAAATTAAACCATATATGACTGTAAAAGAAGCTCTAGCTCATATAAAGAAAGTAGGTAATGATAGCGAGACAGTTTATACTTGCTATGTAACTAGTCCTACTAAAGAACTTTTAGGTTATGTTTCTTTAAGGTTAATAGTTACAAGTAGACCTGGTACACGTATAGAAGAATTGATGTATGAAGATGTAATAACAGTTTATACAACAGATGATCAAGAGGATGTAGCTCACAAATTTCAAAAATATGGATTTACAGCTCTTCCAGTAGTAGATATGACAAATAGGCTAGTAGGTATTATTACAGTAGATGATATAATGTGGATTATAGAACAAGAGGCAACAGAAGACTTCCAACGTATAGCAGGTACCACACCAGATGAGGAAGATTATTCAAAAAGAAGTCCATTCTCTCTTGCTAAAAATAGAATCCCTTGGCTGATGTTTCTCATGATATCAGCTACTTTTACATCAACGATTTTGCGTAGCTATGAGTATGTAGTTAAGGCAGTTATAGCTCTTAATATGTTTGTTCCGATGCTTACTGATTCAGGAGGAAACGCAGGAAGCCAAGCATCAACCTTGGTCATACGTGCAATGGCAACCCACGATATAGAACCAAGTGATTGGGCAAAGGTTGTGCTTAAAGAAATTACGGTAGGACTTATATGTGGTTTGGCCTTGGGAATAGTAGCCTTTCTAAAATGCTTTTTCTTTGATAAAGTAGCATTACAAGTTTCTCTTATAGTGGGACTTACTATTATATTTGTAGTAGTAATGGCAAAAACAGTAGGAGCGCTCTTACCAATAGTAGCTGAAAAACTAGGAGTAGACCCAGCAATAATGGCAAGCCCATTAATATCCACTATAGTTGACTCCTTATCACTAATAATTTATTTTAATATATCAAAATTAATACTTGGGGTTTAGAGAAAAAAATCACATCATGATTGGTGTGTTTTTTTTATACAATAATTATTAAATTTTTATAAAAATATAAATGATACTAACAAGAAAGAAGGAATTATGTCTTATACAAGAACTTTTAAAATACCCTACATGCTCTGTGATAGATATCAAAATTTATCCTTGAGAAATTTAGCTAATCTTTTGGCAGATACATCCTTAACTCATTCACATATATTAGAAAAAGATATTGATATGTCAAAATTCAGGTGGATAGTTTATTCTTGGGATATTGAAATTATAGATGTAATAAAGGAATTTGATGAAGTAGAAGTGACTACCAATGTTGTAGGTACACACAAATTCTATGCTCATAGAAATGTCTATATAAAAAGAGATGGAGAAATAATAGTTAAGGCCTATGGATTATTTTTATTAATAGATATAGAAAGAATGAGACCTGTAAAAATGAGCAAAGAACTTATAAAAGCTTATGGTAATGACCCGCTTATTTATGAAAAAGAAGATTTGACTTATGAAGATAGCTTTAATAAGCATAAAAATATAGAAATAAGGTATACTGATATAGACAGCAATTTTCATGTAAATAATGCTGTGTATTTTGATTATATATCTGATCTTTGTTCTTTAAGCACTAAGGACATAAAATTTATTAATATAGTTTATAAAAATGAAATCAGAAATAAAGAAATAATAATTGGCGAATATAGTGAAGATAACAAAGAGGTAGATTATAGGCTTAGATCTACAGAGGATAAAACTATATACACATATGGAAAGATAAGAAAAAATGTATAAAGATGGTTTTGGCAATATTCCAAATAAAGATAAAATAATAGCATATTTAGAAGAAGGGTATGAGAAAAGTCCTGGGAAGTGGGTTCTTCACTCATGGATAGTAGGGCAAACAGCAAAAAATATGGCGCCTGAACTAGGTCTTGATCCAGATGTAGCAATTGCCTGTGGTGCACTCCATGATATAGGAAAATCATATTATAAAAAAGATGCAGCTCATTTTTTAAAAGGCTATAAGATACTTAGGGCAGATTCTTATTTTTTTCCAGCAAGAATAGCTCTTACTCATAGTTTTCAAGTAACAAATGTTAATGCTTATGTGGGAGATTGGAATGTTTCTGATAAGGATAAGGTCTTTGTAGAAAATTTCCTTAAATATAATGAGTATAACGATTATGATTTATTAATTCAACTTTTAGATGGACTCATAAAAACTGAATTTCTAGGTATAGAAAAAAGGTGTGAAGGAGTAGCCCAAAATCATGGCAAGAATCAGTATTTTGAAATAAGAAAAAATCGTCTTTATGAACTAGAAGAATATTTTTCTAAAAAACTTTCAAAAAATATAAAAGACTATATGCCAAATCCAAGATGGTACAAATTTCCTTATAGGTATTTTAGAGAAAGTGGTATTTAGTCTTGCAAATACTATTTTAGCGAGTATATTATAAATGAATTTATTTTACCACCCTTGGAGGCTAACTAGCCTCCAATTTTTTTATACTTTTAAAAATGAAAGATATTCATTTATATTTATAAATTTCAAAAAATGTTTGACAAAGAATTTCTTTGGTGGTATTATATTTTCATCAAATAGTTTTACAAAACCATATGAAAAGAAGAGTAGTCTAGATGGATAATCTACAGAGAGCCCAGTATTGGTGAGATGGGTGACTAAAAGTTTAGATGAAGATGGCCTTTGATGGGGCAAGTCGATATTAGATTTGCACGGGACTTCCCGTTATAGAAGTAGAGTATGATAGTACTTGATGAGAGTATGTATGCGTGAGTATACATAAATTAAGGTGGTAACGCGAATAATATCGTCCTTAGATTCTAGAAATAGAATTTAAGGGCGTTTTTTTATTGACAAATTTAGAAAGGTAATTTATGGCAAGTAATGAAAAAATAAAAGAGAAAATAGACCAATACTTTGCTGATACTGTAAGTCGGAGAAATTACTTACACGAAAATCCTGAAGTAAGTGATAAAGAATATAAGACAGCAGAATATTTAAAAAAAGAATGTGAAAGGCTCGGTCTTTTAGTAGAAGATGCAAAAAATACTACTGGATTTACAGCATTGCTTGATACAGGAAAAACTGGTAATACTTTAGGAATTAGAACTGATATAGATGCACTTCCTATACTAGAAAGTGAGAACAATTTAAAAAATAAAAAGACTGTAGTTTCAAAAAATAAGGGAGTAAGTCATGCTTGTGGACATGATTCACATATGGCTACACTTTTAACAACAGCAAAGATTCTAACCGATTTTAAAGATGAACTAAGTGGAAAAATTTACTTTATCTTTGAAGAAGGTGAAGAAACTGGAGGTGGGATCGATGCAATGGTTGAGCACTTAAAAGATAAAGATTTAGATGCTTGCTATGGTAACCATCAATTACCATTTTTAGAAGTAGGACAAATAAAAGTCTTAAAAGGCCCATCTCATGCAGGATGTGCTGGAGTAGAATTTGATGTTATTGGTAAGGGAGGTCACGGTTCAAGACCAGATAAGTGCATCAATCCTCTTACAGCTACTGCAAATATTGTTACTGCTCTTACAACAGCTTGGGTTAACCAACTTGATGTAAGTAAGACAGTAACTTTTGGACTTGGCTCTATAAATGGTGGATCTGCTTCAAATGTTATTCCTGATAGATGTAATGTAAAAGGGACATTGAGATTTTTTGATGATAAAGCTGGGGAAGATGCTCTCGAAGTTTTAAAAGAGGTAGTAAATACTACTGCTAGGGCTCATAAATGCTATGTGGAATTTTCTGATTATACAAGAATAGTTGCTTATCCAACTATCAATGATCCAGATCTTGCGGAAAAAGTTATAACATCTCTTAATGATATTTATCCAACCTCCTTCTTAGATGGTAATCCCACTTATGGCTCAGAATCATTTTTTGGATATTCTAAACTTTGTCCATCAGTTTATACCAAGTTTGGAGTAAGAGATGAGAAAAATGGAATTTCAGCAGGATCTCATACACCGGAATTTGATATAAATCCAGAAGGGATCAAATACGCTGTAGGACTACAAGTAAAATTTGCACTAGACTTCCTAAAAGGAGCTTTTGATGATTGATTTAAAAAATATAATAGTAGACTTCGATGGCTTTAAGGCTGTAGACAATGTAAATCTAAAGGTAGAAAAAAATGATATATATGGAATAGTAGGATTTTCTGGAGCTGGGAAATCAACACTTGTCAGAACTATAAATCTTCTTCAAAGACCTACATCTGGTGAAGTCCTTATAAATGGAGAAAATATTTTAGATTTACCTAAGAAAGAACTTAGAGCAAGGAGAAAGAACATAGGAATGATCTTTCAACATTTTAATCTCTTAAATAATATTACAGTCCTAGATAATGTGATCTACCCTATAAGAAAATTAAAAATTCCTAAGGAAGAAAAGGTTAAAAAAGCTAAGGATCTTTTACAAGTAGTTGGTATAGGAGATAAAGCTGATAATTACCCAAGAGAATTATCAGGAGGACAACAACAAAGATGTGCTATAGCAAGAGCTTTAGCATCTGATCCAGAAATCTTACTTTGTGATGAAGCAACAAGTGCCCTAGATCCCAAAACTACTAAGCAAATATTAAAACTTTTAAAAGATCTTAATGCGAAGCTTGGTCTTACTATAGTTATCATTACTCATCAAATGGAAGTTGTAAAAGACCTATGTAATAAGTGTGCGGTAATGCAAGCAGGTAAGATCATAGAAGCAGGACCAACCATAGAAATTTTTGCAAAGCCTAAAGAACCATTAACTAGAGAATTTGTAGAAACTTCTACAAATGTAGCTGAAACTATAGAAGAAGTTAAGCAAAATATTGGAATTCTTAAGGATAATGAGTTACTTGTAAAGCTAAATTACATAGGAGCATCTACTACAGAACCTCTTATAAATGACCTTTATGATAAGTTTGGAGTAAAGACCAATGTACTTGCAGGAAATATAGAGTTTATAACAGGAATTCCAGTAGGAAATCTTATAGTAAGTCTTTCAGGAGATAGAGAAAATTTAGGTAAGATAGGAGATTATTTAGAAGAAAGAAATGTTGATGTAGAAGTTTTAGGAGGTAAAGATGGGATTTTTTGATTATTCCTACTCCATAAGAGATAGGATAGCCCAGAACTTTAAGACAACCTTATATATGTTATTTTTCTCAGCAATATTTGCAGGAATATTTGGTTTAATCCTTGGGGTAATAATGGTTGTTACTGACAGGAATAGGATTTTGGAAAATAAAGTTGTGTATAGCATACTTGATAAGCTGACAAATATTTTTAGATCTATTCCTTTTGTAATCTTAGTGGCTCTTGTAGCTCCTATTACAAAAAATATTGTTAATACTAGAATTGGCCCAAAGGCTGCTATAGTACCCCTAGTATTTTCTTGTGTACCATTTTTTGCAAGACAAGTTGAGCAGGCTTTAGCAGATGTAGATCCAGGTAAGATTGAAGCTGCAGAATCTATGGGAGCTTCTCCATTTCAGATTATAACTAGTGTTTATTTAAGAGAAGGACTTCCAAGTATAATAAGAGCTTCATCCATTACTCTCATATCACTTTTAAGTTTAACTGCTATGGCAGGACTTATAGGTGGTGGAGGAATAGGTGATTTAGCCATAGCTGTAGGTTATCAACGCTACAAAGACGACGTTGTAGTAGTAAGTGTTATTTTGATATTAGTAGTCGTATTTATTATTCAGGCCGTTGCAAATTTACTAATTAGAAAAACAAGTCATTAAGGAGGAAAGTAATGAACAAATTAGGAAAATTAACTTTAGGATTAGCTCTAGCATTAGGATTAAGCGCATGTGGATCAAATGATGCAAATGAAAGTACAAACAAAGGTACAGAAGATAAAGCTCAAACAGAAGTAAGTGATACAATTAAAATTGGTGTTGTAGGTGAAAAAAATGAAGTTTGGGATGAAGTTATCAAAAGATATGAAGAAGGAACAGGCAAAAAAGCGGAATTAGTTAAATTCTCTGATTATGCTCAACCAAATGAAGCACTTATAAGTGGAGACATAGATGTAAATAGCTATCAGCATTATAAATTTTTAAATGAATTCAATGATGAACAAGGCGAGGAAAAAGTAGTTTCAATTGGTGATACAATGCTTGCTCCATTAGGATTTTATTCAAATCAAATAAAAAGCTTAGATGATTTAAAAGATGGAGATAGGATAGCTATTTCAAATGACCCATCCAATGGCCCAAGAGCCTTATTCCTCTTACAAAGTGCAGGAATTATAAAAGTAAAGGGCGAACCAGGAGAATCAATTACCCTAGATGATATAACAGAAAATCCAAAGAACTTAGAATTTATAGAAATGGATCCAGCTCAAACGGCAAGAAGTTTAGATGATGTGGTAGCAGCTGCCATAAATGATAACTTCGCCTTAGATTCTGGTTTAAGTCCAAAAGAAGATGCTATTTATCTAGAAGATCCAGAAGATCCAGATGCTAAGATTTATGTAAATGTTATTGCTGCAAGAGCTGAAGATAAAGACAATGAAGCATACAAAGAACTTGTAAAATATTATCAAACAGATGAAACAAAAAAAGATTATGATAAATACACAAATGGTGCTTGGATAGCATCTTGGTAAAATAAATTTAGGAGAATAATTTGAAAAGAATAAGTAAAATAGGTCTAGGATTAGCCTTGATATTAGGACTTAGCTCATGTGGAGCAAATAATAATGAAACTAAACAGCCTGCAGAAAATAATGCAAAGACGGAAGAAGCTACAAGTACAGATCCACTAGAAGGTAAAGATGTTATTAAAGTAGGCGTTTGTGGTGAACATAACGAAGTTTGGGATGATATTATAGAAAGATATAATGCTGGTAATGATAGAAAATTAGAGTTAGTTAAATTCTCAGAATATAGAGAACCAAATGAAGCTTTAATAGCTGGAGACATTGATCTAAATGCTTTCCAACATAAGAAATTTTTGAAAGAATTTAATGAAGAAAGTGGTTCGGACGTAGTTTCTATAGGAGATACTATGATTGCTCCTCTTGGAATATATTCATCAAAAATAACCGATATTAAAGATTTAAAAGATGGAGCTAGAGTAGCAATTCCAGATGATCCATCAAATTCAGCAAGATCATTATTTTTGCTTCAAACTGCAGGTCTTATTAAAGTCAATGGTGAAAATGGAGACAATATAACAACAGATGATATAACAGAAAATCCACAAAACCTTGAAATTATAACCCTTGGATCATCTCAAACGGCAAGAAGTTTAGATGATGTAGACATAGCTTGTGTTAATTCAGGAATAGCAGTAGATGCGGATTTGATACCATCAGAAGATGCTCTCTTCTTAGAAGATCCTAAAGACCCTGATAAGCAAATCTACGTAAATGTTATAGCTACAACACAAGCTAACAAGGATAGCGCTATACTAAAAGACTTAGTAGATAATTATTATCATACAGATCAAACTAAAAAAATAGTAGACGAATCATCAAAAGGATCAGAATTTCCAGCTTGGTAGGATGAAACTTTTATCTTTCTCTCTTGGGTAAATATATAGTATAAAACTAAGCTAAGGAGAGAAGAAAATGAGATATAAAAGAAAAAGCAAAGAGTTGATATTTGTAGTAGTTGGGATCTTTCTTCTAGCAGGACTTTTATATAGTTTTTTTAAACAAAATTCTAACGGTATAGCAAAGATATTTGGGCCATATGAAATGACAGAGGTTTATAAATCTGAGCGAGCTTTTGGTAATGATTATTTTGATATTTATCAGTTAAAACTTAAAGATACTACTACGACTTTAGACGAAAAAAGCATAGGTAAAGACTATTACGAAAAGGTCAGAGGGTTCAAACAGATTATGGATACAGAAAGTTCTAATATAGAAAATTATAATCGATTACTAGAATCTATTAATTCTATAGAAAAAGCAGATGGAACAAAGTACTTCTATGAACAAAGTCAAAGAGAAGACCACAGGATAATATATATTTATAATTCTGTAAAAGATTTAGGTTATCTTTTTGATTTACAAATATAAGTGTAGATTGAGAGACTGTTGCAAAACTATGAATAATTATCGTTCCATAATTAGAAGGTTCTCCTAATGATTTTAGGACGATTTATTCATTCTGCAACAGTCACTTTTGTGTGTATTATGATATCTTTAAACGTTATAAATATAACGTATAATATTAGCAGAGTTAAACAAAGGAGTTTATATGACGACTATTTATGATTTTAAAGTAAAAGATACAGAAGGTAAGGAAGTTTCCCTTGATAAATATAGAGAAAAAGTCTTATTAATAGTAAATACAGCTACGGAATGTGGATTTACACCTCAGTATGATGGTCTTCAAAAGTTGTATGAAACTTATAAAGATCGTGGATTTGAAGTATTGGATTTTCCATGCAATCAATTTGGAGGACAAGCTCCAGGCACGAATGAAGAGATAGCTAATTTCTGCACAGCAAGATTTGGAACAACTTTTGATAGGTTTGATAAAATAGATGTAAATGGAGAAAATGAAGATCCTCTTTATACTTTCTTAAAAAATTCTCAAGGAGGCATTTTTGGGGATAAGATTAAATGGAATTTTACAAAGTTTTTAATAGATAGACAAGGTAATGTAGTAGAACGCTATTCTTCACAAAAGAAACCTGAAAATATAGCAAAAGATATAGAAGGATTATTAGATAAATAATATGGATCAATTAGTAAAACTGGCCAAGGATTCTATACAATATTACTTGGATAATAAAAAATATATAAATGATTATGATGATAGTTTTAAAAGTAATAATAATGGAGCTATAGTTATAGTAAATAGAGATGACAAAACAGAATTTAGTGGATCAATCTACCCTACTCGTTCTGATATAGGTCTGGATGTAATTCATGAAGCTGTAAACGTAGCTGTTTTTAATAATGGTATAGATTTAACAGATGGCAATGTGGATGAGCTAAATATAATGGTTTATGAAGTGACAAAAGTCAAGCAAATTCAATATATGGAAGAATTTGGAATGTATCACGGTTTGCTTTTAAAATACAATAATAACAGTGCTATGGTATTTAGAAACGACTACGAATCAGACTATCAAATGTTTGAGGATGCTATAGAAAAGGCAAATGTAGATAGTCACGATGTATTTACTTTAGAGAAATTTAAGATCATTAAACACATATAGCTTGACAATAGAAAACTAATAAGTATTATTTAATTAGAATATTATACAAATGTTATAAAGACCAGTAACTTTTATGGAAACTTTAGAGAGGCATGGTTGGTGAGATGTGCTAGTGAAAGTAAGAGTGAATATCATCTTTTAGTTTAGTAAGTGAAAAAAGTAGCTTATTACGAAAACCAATCGTTAAGAGTAACTATTGAAATAAGTGGATCGTCTGTATGGACGGTCCTTTTTTAGTAAGGAGAAGAAATGAGTGAGTTTAAGTCTTTAGATACTAATCAAACCCGTAAACGTGAAGGAGAGATAGAAAAGTATTGGCAAGAAATAGACCTACTGGACCAAACTTTTAAATCTCGTGAAGATGCTGAGGAATATATAATATATGATGGACCTCCAACAGCAAATGGTAAACCAGGCATTCATCACGTCATAGCTAGAACTTTAAAAGATATGACTAGTCGTTATAAGAATATGAAAGGTTATAAAGTTCTTAAAAAAGCTGGCTGGGATACACATGGTTTGCCAGTAGAAATAGAAGTAGAGAAAAAATTAGACTTCCATGATAAGAATGACATAGAAGATTATGGTATAGAAAAGTTTAACAAGTTATGTAAGGAGTCTGTATGGACTTATTCTGATATGTGGCGTGATATGTCAGATAGGATGGGATATTTATACGATATGGATCATCCATATATAACTATGGATAATGACTATGTAGAAACTGAATGGTATCTTCTAGATAATGCTTTTAAAAAAGGTCTAATCTATGAGGGAGCAAAGGTTATGCCATACTGTCCAAGATGTGGTACAGGACTTGCAAGCCATGAAGTTGCCCAAGGTTATCAGATGGATAAAACTATAACTCTTACAGTTAAGTTTAAGAAAAAAGATACAGAAAATGAATACTTCCTAGCATGGACAACTACACCATGGACACTTCCATCAAACGTTGCACTTTCAGTAAATCCAGAATTAGAATATGTGAAAATTTATGATAAAACTGATGATTGCTATTATTACATGGCAAAATCTCTTTCAGAAAGTCTAATGGAAGGTCACGAATATGAAGTAGTAGAAACTTTAAAGGGCTCTGAAATGGAATACATGAAATATGAGCAACTTTTACCATATGTAGATGTAGATTCTGATCATGCATTTATAATAACCTTAGCTGACTATGTTTCAGCAGAAGACGGCACAGGTATAGTTCACTCTGCACCAGCCTTTGGTGAGGATGACTATCAAATAGGTAGAAAATATGGTTTAGCCTTTGTACAGCCAGTTGATTTGGAAGGTAATTTTACAGAAACTCCTTGGAAAGGCCAATTTATTTTTGACACTAACGAAGACATTTGGCATCATTTAGTAAATGATGGCAAAGTATTCAAAAAACAAACTATAGAGCATAATTATCCACACTGTTGGAGATGTCATACACCACTTGTTTATTATGCAAAACCATCTTGGTATATAGAAATGAGCAAATTTTCAGATGAGATGGTAGAAAATAATAAAAATGTAAATTGGTTTCCTGCAACTATAGGTGAAAAGCGCTTTGGTAATTGGATAGCAAATGTAAAAGATTGGGCAATATCAAGAAGCCGTTACTGGGGTACACCACTTAACATTTGGAAATGTGATGATTGTGGGCACACACGTACAGTAGGATCTCGAAAAGAGCTAGCAGAACTTGCCACAGAGGATATAGATGAAAATATAGAACTACACAGACCATATGTAGATAATGTATCTATAAAATGTGAACATTGTGGTGGGACAATGCATAGAGTCCCAGATGTAATAGATGTTTGGTTCGATTCAGGAGCAATGCCTTTTGCACAGTTACATTATCCGTTTGAAAATAAAGATTTATTTGAAAATTACTACCCAGCTGATTTTATATGTGAAGGCATAGATCAAACTCGTGGATGGTTCTACTCATTAATGGCAATTTCTACTATAACTATGGGAAAAGCTCCATACAAAAATGTTCTTGTAAATGACCTAGTAGTAGATAAAGATGGACAAAAAATGAGTAAATCAAAGGGCAACACCCTAGATCCATTTGAACTTTTCGATAAGTATGGTGCAGATGCAGTTAGATTCTATTCTTTATATGTATCACCAGCTTGGATGCAAACGAAATTTGACGAACAAGGTCTAATAGAAGTTAAAAACAACTTCTTTAGAACTTATGAAAATGTATATAATTTCTTTAGTCTATATGCCAATACAGATAACTTAGAAGTAGAAGATTTAGTAAATATTGGTGATGTTAATTTAGAAAAGATAGATAAGTGGTTATATTCTAGACTTAATTCCCTAGTAAAAGACTATTATGAGCAAATGGAAATCTTTGAATATAACAAAGTAGTTCATATGATTTCTGATTTTGTAGTAGAGGATCTTTCAAATTGGTATATACGTCGTAATAGAAAGAGATTCTGGACTAGTGAACTTACAGAATCCAAAAAAGCTGTTTACAAGACGACTTATGATGCGCTAATTACTATAGCAAAATTAATAGCTCCTATAACACCATTTATAGCTGAAGAAGTTTACAGAAACTTAACTGGTGCAAAGACTGTCCATACAGAACTTCTTCCAGAAGCTAATGATTCTTTAATAGATACAAATCTAGAAGCTGATATGGATTTAGTTCGTAAGATTGTAAACTTAGGACGTGCTTCACGTGAAAAAGAGTCACTAAAGGTTCGCCAACCACTTGCAAAAATAATTGTAGATGGATCTTATGAACAAAGAATAGTAGGCCTAGTTCCTCTCATAAAAGAAGAGCTAAATATCAAGGAAGTTGAGTTTGCTGAAGACTTATCTGAATTTATGGATTATTTCTTAAAGCCAGATTTTAGAGTAGTAGGACGTATATTCCAATCCAAGGTAAATGACTTTGGTAAATACCTACAAAATGTAGATGCTAAAGATTTTGTATCAAGGACTGAAGCGGGCCCTGTTGAAATTGACCTAGATGGAGAAAAATATCAAGTTGAAAGAGATTACTTAGATGTAAGAATCTCTGCCAAAGAAGGTTTTGATGTAGAAATAGATGGCAATGTATTTGTTGTTTTAGATACAGAAATTACAGAAGATCTAAAAGACGAGGGCTATGCAAGAGAATTTATTTCAAAAATCCAAAATATGAGAAAAGATTCTGGATTTGAAGTAACAGATAGAATAGATATTGCTTATCAGTGTGATGATGATCTTAATAGGTCAATAGAAAAATTTGCAGATGAAATAAGATCAGAAACTTTAGCAGATACTTTAGAAAGAAAGAATGTAGATATAAATTCTATAGAACTTAATGATAAAAGTATAGCTGTAGAAGTAAAAAGAAAATAAAAAATTTCATAAATATTTTTAATAAAAAATTAAGACAGGATGGGTAATTTAGCCGTTTTCCTGTCTCTTTTTATCTATAGCAAAAAAGTAGGAATTGACAAAACGTTTTCAGCGAGTTATACTTAATTTAGATAGTAAATTTAAGGAGGTTTAAATGCTATTTAGAACTACAGACGAGCATGAAGCACTACGTAAAAAAGTTAGAGCTTTTGCTGAAGAGAAAGTAAAACCTATTGCTTTTGATCTTGATCAAAAAAATGAATTTCCAGATGACATTGTAAAAGAAATGGGCGAATTAGGATTTATGGGTGTACCATATCCAAAAGAATATGGTGGAGCCGGCTTAGATGCTATTTCTTATGCTATCACAGTAGAAGAATTATCTAGAGTTGATGGCGGAGTTGGAGTAATCTGTTCAGCTCATACATCATTAGGTTCTTGGCCAATCTTTGCTTATGGTACAGAAGAACAAAAGAAAAAATACCTAACTCCTCTTGCAAGTGGTAAAAAATTAGGCGGATTTGGTCTTACAGAAGAAAACGCAGGTTCAGATGCAGGTGGTACAGAAACTACAGCAGAGCTTGATGGAGATCATTACATACTCAACGGTAAAAAAATATTTATTACAAATGCACCAAAAGCTGATACTTATGTTGTATTTGCAGTAACAACACCGGGTATAGGAACGCATGGTATTTCAGCTTTCATAGTAGAAAAGGAATTCGAAGGATTTACCTTCTCTGATCACTATGATAAATTAGGTATAAGATCATCATCTACAGCTGAGCTACATTTTGACAACGTAAAAGTTCCTAAAGAAAACTTATTAGGTAAAGAAGGCCAAGGCTTTAAGATTGCCATGGAAACACTTGATGGTGGTAGAATTGGTATAGCAAGTCAAGCTTTAGGTATAGGTCAAGGAGCTTATGAATCAGCCCTAGCTTATGCTAAAGAACGTGAACAATTTGGTATGCCAATAGCCCACTTACAAAGAAATACATTTAAACTTGCTGATATGGCCACATATCTACATGGTGCAAGACTTATGATTTATCATGCGGCAGATCTAAAAACTCATCATGAAAGATACTCTGCGGAAGCTGCTATGGCTAAACAAGTTGCATCAGACTTAGCTATGCAAATAACAACAGAAGCTATCCAACTTTACGGTGGTTCAGGATTTATTAAGGGTGTTGATGTAGAAAGATTCTTTAGAGATGCAAAAATCACTCAAATCTATGAAGGAACCAACGAAATTATGAGAGTTGTAGTTGGAGCTAACACAGTAGGTCGTCCTCCCAGAGTTAAAACAGTTGGAGGAAAATCTAAACAAGGCCCAATCGCAGGAGTTAGAAAAGGCGAAATCTTTGAGGGAGATCCTAAAGAAGCTGTTAAGAATTTAGTAGCTGCTCTTAAAAAAGACGGATATGATTTTACAGTAGGCATCGACCCATGGACACCAGTTACAGAAGCTGAAAGAATAGTAGTAGCAGGTCGTGGTATAGGTGAAAAAGAGAATATGAAACTTATAGAAGACTTAGCTTACCAAGCAGGTGCGGCTATATCATCATCTAGACCAGTTGCAGAAACTCTTAAATATGTACCACTTGATAGATACGTAGGAATGAGTGGACAAAACTTCAAAAACAACTTATATATCGGTGTAGGAGTATCAGGAGCAGGACAACACTTAAAAGGTATCCGTGATGCATCTACAATAGTTGCAATTAATAACAGCAAAAACGCTCCAATATTTGCAAATGCAGACTATGGTATAGTTGGAGACTTTAAAGAAGTATTACCATTATTAATAAAGGAATTAGACAATGGTGAAGAAAAGAAACCAGCTCCACCAATGAAAAAAGTTAAGAGAAGTAAACCTCGTAAGATGGCTCCAAAAGAAGATCTATATGTAGATTTAGGTTCAGGTTATGAATATGACCCAGAAGTAGGAGATCCAACTCAAGGTGTAGAACCAGGTACACCATTTGATAAGTTACCAGATAGCTGGGTTTCTCCAGTATCAGGTGAAGCAAAAGAAGAATTCATTAAAGTTGAATTCCCAGAGGATAGAAAGTAGGCAAGTATGTATACAGTTAGAAAAGTAACAGATGACTTATATTATGTAGGTGGGGATGATAGAAGACTAGCCCTATTTGAAAATATTTTTCCTATTCCAGAAGGAGTTTCCTACAATTCCTACTTACTAATGGATGAAAAAACAGTTTTAGTAGATGCAGTAGACTGGGCAATTACACGTGAATACATGTTAAATGTTGACCGTGTACTAGATGGACGTGACCTAGATTATCTTATAGTAAATCACATGGAGCCAGACCACTGCTCATCAATCGAGCTTATGCTACAAAAATATCCAAATCTTAAAATTATCTCAAGTGAAAAAGCTATTCTTTTCATGAGACAATTTGGATATCACGTAGATGATAGATATATCGAAGTAAAAGAAGGCGATACAATGAACTTTGGTAAGCATACCTTAGCTTTCGTAGAAGCACCAATGGTTCACTGGCCAGAAGTACTAATGACTTATGATACAACTGATGGAGTATTATTCTCAGCAGATGCCTTTGGTTCATTTATAGCAAATAATGGTAGATTATTTGCAGATGAAGTAGACTGGGATCGTGACTATCTAGATGAAGCACGTCGTTATTACACAAATATAGTTGGAAAATACGGAACATTTGTACAAAAAGCTCTTGAAAAGGCAGGAGGGCTAGACATTAAATACATTTGTCCACTTCACGGACTTGTATGGAGAGATGATTTTGGATATATCTTAGATAAATATACACATTGGTCAACCTATGAACCAGAAGAAGATGGTGTACTTATAGTATATGCATCTATGTATGGTAATACAGAATTTGCAGCTCAAGCTCTAGCCGCAAAACTTTGTGAAGCAGGTATTACAAATATCAGCCTAAGAGATGTATCAAATACTCACGTTTCAGTTCTAATAGCAGAAGCCTTCAAATATTCAAATATAGTACTTGCATCAGTAACATACAACTTAGGTGTGTACCCACTAATGCAAAATTTTATAGAAGATATGAAAGCCTTAAACGTTCAAAATAGAGCTGTATCTATTATAGATAATGGTTCATGGGCTCCACAAGCAGGAGAAAAAATGGAAAAATATCTAGATGAAGAAATGAAACTCATGGATGTTCTTCCAGAGCAATTAAACATGGTAAGCTCATTAAAAGCAATGAAAGAACCAGATATGGATGCTATAGTAGAAGGAATCCAAGATTCTATTAAAAAACGTAAAGAAGAAAAAGAAAAATCTAAATCTCAAAATAAAAGTAAAAAATAAGTGATTATCAAAAAAACTGGCGCAAAGGCTCATTGAATTAGGGATTTTAGAAAACTGATTTAGAGAGTCTTTAGGTGGCAAGCAGAAAGGCGCTATGAGTTTAATGCTCATAGCCGTTTTTGCGGGTCTTTAAATAATTTTGTGTATCAACCTAAATCCTGAGTAAGGGTAAGGGTTGATACATTTTTTATGTATCAATATTTGTCCATTCCTATAGGAATGGAGCTTTTTTGTAGAGCATAGTCATTTGGAAATATGGTTTTATTTTTGGTCACTTTTCTTAATTGCCTATTGAAGTTTTCCATAGCATTTGTTGTATATATCAGTTTTCTTATTCCTTCTGGATATTTAAAATATGTCGATAATTCTGTCCAGTTGTTTTTCCAAGAGCTTACACCCATTGGATGTTTTTACCCCATCTTTCTTCAAAGACTCCTAAATTTGTTAAGGCTAAGTATTCTGTTGGTGCCTTGTATACTGCTTTTAGGTCTTTCATTAATTCTTTTATGTTTTTGTAGGATACATACTTTGTGGAGTTTCTTATTTGATGTATTATACATGATTTTCCCAACGCTTTTTGGATGTATTTCTGCTCTTGGATATTCTGCTTCTATAGCCTCACTAAATCCTGGTAGATTGTCTGTTGAGAATATTAATACATCTTCTAGTCTTCTTTCTTTTAGACCATTTAATACTAAAAGCCAGTATTTGCTTGATTCGTTTTCTCCAACCCATAGTCCTAGTATTTCTTTAAATCCTTCTAGGTTATAGCCTAGGGCAATGTAGACTGCTTTTTTGACTACTATATTGTTTTCTCTTACATGGTAGTGTATAGCGTCTAAAAAGACCATTGGATAGATTTTTTCTATTGGTCTATTTTGCCAGGGCCTGCCCCAGCCAATAATATCCAACGAATGAAATGAGTTGATGATATTATTAGGCAAGGGTATTCCTTTGCCATACATTGATATTATTTGATTTTCTATGTTTGATATGTCTTTTTCATATTTCTTTAATGATTGTGGTTCAAATGTTCCTTCTCTATCTCTTGATATGTTTAAATCTATATTTCCATATGATGATCTAACTGTTTTTTACTAGTACCATTTCTTGTATTTAATGATAGTGGTTTTTCTCCATATTCATAGTCTAAATGCTCATCTAATTCTGCTTTTAAAAGTTCTTCCATTGTATCGCCTAAAAGATCTTTTAGTGCTTCTTGAATATCTTGTGAACTTTTAGGCTGATATTCTTCAATTAACATTTTTGCTATTTTGCTTCTTTTTATCTCTGGTCTTTTTCTTGGCATAAAAATTCCTCCTGATTAGTTTTCACTTACCCTAATCAGGAGGTTTCTATACACAAAATTTTACACAGTCTCCGCCATGGTCATTTTTTTCTTTATTTATATTATCTTTTGTTCATTGAACAACAATCTAATTTTTCATTTCCAAAAGATTTTTTATTTTCTTCTGCTAGATTTTTCAAGAATTTTTCCCATCTATTTTTTATTGATTCAAAGATTTTCATATTTTACCTCCTAGGGTAATTATTTGTAAATTTTCTACAATAATATTTATACCAGAAAAAATTATTTTTTTCAATTTTTTATCTCCCTTTTTCCTATCCCATAATTAAAGACAGGATATCTTTTACAAAAGTGGAAAGATAAACTTCCATTTCATTATCTTTTAAAAATTCATCGATTGTTCTTTTTGCTACAAAAAACGCATCTTTTTCTGGAAATCCATAAATACCTGCAGAAATTAAAGAAAAGGCTATAGATTTTATTCCCTTTTCCTTTGAAAGCTTTAGAGAATTTCTATAAGCAGTAATGCCTGCCGATTTGATAAATGATATGATTCCTTTTTTAGGAATTTTGGATGATGCAATCGTCCTTCCATTTCTAATTTATATAACAAGCAAAATGATCACAGATTCGGTTATGGATAAGGAAAAAATTGAATATGTAGAAGAAAATAAATAAAAGGGAGCTAAGTCGCCAGTTTTTAGTACCATAAATAGTGTAAGAAAGAAATTATTTCTATCTTGCACTATTTTTGTATAATTAAGAAGTAGTATGACGAGTCAGTTTTAG
>NZ_JAGGLS010000012.1 GCF_017874535.1 Anaerococcus nagyae | reverse complement strand
TGGTGGCATAAAAATTTAGTATTAGAAAAACCAGAAGAAAAATTCATAGAAGATTTTAAAAACTGGGCAAAAGAAAAGAGATACCATCCTAATGCTTATAAAGCTAAATCCATATACAAGCTCGCAGAGGAAAGTATCTCAACTCAACCTTCTAATAGCTCATATATAAAGATGAATATACAAGAAGGAATAGAATTGATAAAACATATAAATCAAATTCTACATACTATTTTATCACAAATGATAGAAATTGCCGAGCCCTTAGAAGAATATCAAGAAGCAAAGAAATTCTCAGGAATATCAGATAAATTAGCAGTACAAATTACAGCAGAATTTGGAGACTTATCAAAATTTAAAAACAAAAAAAGTTTAATATCATTTGTAGGAATAGATTCACCACCATATGAGTCAGGGAACTTTAAAGCAGACCAGAGAAAAATAACAAAAAGGGGCAATGCAATACTAAGAAAAGTAGGTTATCAAGCTATGAAATGCATGATGAGCGCAAAAGATACTGAAAACGATATATATCTGTATATGATAAAAAAAGAAAAAGATGGAAAGGCTAAGAAGATTTGTAAATTTGCAGGATTAAATAAATTCTTAAGAATATACTATGCAAAAGTTATGGCATCAAAACAAGAAAAGAAGGTATTAAAAGTAGCTTAGAATCAAGAATGCAATAGTTGAACAAGCCGATGTAACCGGCTTATTTGTTGTGCTCAAATTTAAACTCGAAATAACAAGGAGAAAAGTAAAATTAATTTGCTTTTCTCCTTGACTTTTGTTAGCAGGTTTTAATGCCTAAAAGTCGATAAATTTTTAAATAAAGATAAAATATTTATAAGTTTAAGATATAAGAACTAGTAAAGGAAATAATATGAAAACCAGACTTATGAACATGATAAAAATAAAAAATGAATCTACAAATGAAGTAGTAGTTCTAGATAAGGTCAAGAAAGAAGGATGGGAAGGTCTTACTTTTCCAGGTGGAAAGGTAGAAGAAGATGAAACACTCATAGATGCAGCTATAAGAGAAGCTAAAGAAGAAACAGGGTTAGATATCAGTAATCTTAAATTTTGCGGATTCATTACTTGGATAAGTAATGGCAAAAAAGATGTAGGGCTTTTGTATGAAACGAGTACCTTTACTGGAGATCTTGTGCCAGAAAACAGAGAAGGTCATCTGTCATGGATAAACTATGATGAATTCAAAAAGATGAATGGGATGAGTTGGTCTATGGATAAGATATTTAAAATTTATGAGGGAGAATTCCAGGAAGTATTTTGGAACTTTAATACAGATGAAATTAAATATATAAAGTAAATTAGAAGCTCCTTTAGAGCTTTTTTTAAAACAATTATTAATTTTCCTTAAAAATATATATTATATAAGTTTTATTGCTTTGCTAATATAAAGATGATATAATTTTCTCAAAAGTGTATGGCGAATAACGTAACACCTTATGCTTTTAAGTATATTGTAATAGCTAAAATAAGGAGTATTCATGGCGCTTATAGAAGTTCGTGATTTAAAAAAATATTATAAAGTAGGAGGAAATATAATAAAAGCCTTAGATGGTATCAATCTTGATATTGAAAAGGGTGAATTTATTGCTCTGCTTGGAACTAGTGGATCTGGAAAGTCCACTCTATTAAATTTACTGGCAGGACTAGAGTACCCTACTCGTGGGTCTATAAAATATGGCAATATCACTTTAAATGAACTAAAAGAAACAAAAATAACCAAATTTAGAAACCTAAACATAGGCTTTGTCTTCCAATCCTATAACCTATTACCCTATCTTACTGCCTGGGAGAATGTATCCCTTCCACTTACATTTAAGGGTATAGGCGTAGATGAAAGAAAAGAAGAGGCCTATAAGATTTTAAAAGAAGTTGGTCTTGCTAATAGGATGAATAATAAACCTAATGAGTTATCAGGTGGACAGCAACAGAGAGTTTCAATAGCTAGGGCTTTTGTAGGTACTCCAAAGATAATTTTTGCTGATGAACCTACAGGAAATCTTGATACTAAGACGAGTTTTGAAGTAATGCAACTTATAAAAGATATTACACGTGAAAATAATCAGACTTTTATAATGGTAACTCACGATGATGAGATGACAGAATTTGCAGACAGGACTCTATTTATGAGAGATGGAAAGATACAAACAATACATAAGAATTTAACAATTGATGAGGTTTTAGAAGATGACTTACTACCAACAAATTAATGGTCAAAAAGAGAATGACCAAGCTTCAAACGAACAAGTTCAAGATAATGATCAACAAGCAGTGCAAATGAAAAATCAACCTAAGCTTATACTTTCAAATTACAGTCTTAGTCCCCAAACTGTAGAGGCAGGTGGTGATTTTAACTTATCATTTAGTCTTTATAATACCAATGCAAAAAATACCATATATAATTTAAAAGTTACTATAGATCAGCAATTAGCATCTCAACCTCAATCCAGTGGAGAAAATAATGCTATGGTAAGTGATGGGTCAGTATTTACTCCAAATAACACATCCAATTCATTTTATGTAGCAGCTCTATATCCATGGAATACTGCAGATAGAAATATTTCTATGAGTGTTAATCCAAATGCTGTTGCAGGCAACTATGTTATAGGACTTACCTTAGAATATGAAGATTATATGGGAAACCAATACCAAACAAAGGAATCCATAGGAATACCTGTTGTTCAAAGGGCCAATGTAACGTTAGGAGAAGTTAAACACGATGATCTTATAGTAGGAAGTCCAAATCAAGTTTCTGTAAATATCTATAATACAGGAAAAGATAATCTAAATACCTTTATGTGCGATGTCGTTGGTATGGGATTTAGCATAGATAATGACAGAAAATTTATAGGTAATTTTAACTCAGGAACTACAGAGAATTTCACTTTCAACGTGACACCAGAAGAGGAAGGACCAGTTAAAGGAAGAATTCTCTTAACCTATGAGGATTCCGCAGGCAATGTTCATAATCAAACTCAAGAATTTAAAGCAGAAGCAACATCTATGGATGCTGGAGGAGAAGAAGGCACTACTGTTGACCCAGAAACAGGAGAAATGATTCCAGTAGATGGAGGCGCAGATAATAATATGCCAGCAGAAAACAATGGAGGAGTGCTAAAATCACCATTTTTCTGGATTGGTCTTCTTGTAATCATTGTTTTAATAGGTCTACTAATAAAAAAACGAAAAAAAAATAAAAAAGATGAGGAGTTAATCATAGACGATGAGGATATATGATAGATTTATAATGGCACTTAGGAATCTTTGGCGTCGTAAATCTAGGACTATCCTTACTATCTTGTCAGTAGTGATAGGATCTACTTCTATAATTTTAATGTTAGCCTTTGCTCAAGGAATCTCTAATAGTCAAAAAGAGATGATAGGATCTTTCCAAGGGCTTACTACTATTAATGTTATGGATGGATCTGGTAAAGACAATCTTAATATTGATGATAGGATTATAAATGAATTAAAAAGAGTAGACCACGTCAAAGCTGTTGTGCCAAGTAAGAATATATATGTAGATTTTAAGATAGCTGATACTGAAGATTATGGTATGGAAGGTTCTATAAATGTAATTCCAGATGATATTCTATCTCTAATAAGTCAAGACGATTTAGAATGGGGTAGCGTTCCAAGTCCAAGTGATGATGACAAGGTCTTATTAAGTTCAAATGTATCTGCTAATAAAATTACACCTATGAGTGAAGGAATGTCTATGGAGCCTGTAGACGATTTTGACTACCAAGCACATAAATATTTTTTACGATTAGGTTGGCAAGATGAAAGTGAAGATGATGGTGTCAACTTTGGTAATGAAGAAAACATTCAAAATCCAGAAAATACAGTTTCTAAAGAGGATAAGAATAAGCCAAAATCAATAGATGTGCCTATAGAATTAGCAGGTAAGCTAAGTAATTCCTCATTTCTAGATGGATGGGGCTCTTATATATCTGAAAGTACCTATAAAAAGTTAAAAGAAGAAGATAAAAAATTAGCATCACCAAGTTTAAATCAAAATTTTGATGAAAAAGGCAACCCGATAGAAGAACCCAATGATAAGATAAAATTTGATAACTTGCAAGTAATAGTAGATGACACAAAAAATGTAGCAGTAACAGAAAAAGCTATAAGAGAGTTAGGCTATCAGACAAATTCTATGGCTGAAGCTAGCAAAGAAGTAGAAGATTCCACTCGCAATATTATGCTAATACTTGGAGGTATTGGTTCAATCGCCTTTATAGTATCCGCAATTGGAATAATTAATACAATGCTTATGAGTATTTATGAGAGACAAAAGGAAATTGGGGTAATGAAAGTAATAGGAGCAAGTGTATCTGATATCCAGACCATGTTCTTAATAGAATCTGGTTTTATAGGTTTTTTCGGAGGAATATTAGGACTATTGATATCTTTATTAGCTGGAAAGATTATTAATGGCGCATTTGCTGGCATGAATGATATGGGTATAGATACAAGTAAGATAATTATAATTCCTGTATGGCTAGCCTTAGTAGGTGTAGGTTTTTCAGCTTTAGTAGGAGTATTGGCAGGATACCTCCCAGCAAGACGAGCTACAAAACTATCAGCTATAGATGCACTTAGATCAAATTAAGGAGAAAAATATGAAAAAGAAGAACTTAGCAGTGTTACTACTAACATTTGGCTTGGTAGGATGCGGCAATAACAATTCCCCAACCCCACCACCAGCTAAAGATGATACAGAAAAAACAGAGTCAGTAGAAACTAATGATACCCAAGTAATAGATGTAAAAAAAGCAGAAGATAACCAAGAAAATAGGGAAGAGACTGCTCAAAATAAAGAAAAAGAAGATTCTACTGATCAAAATGAGGAAGATAAGAAAAAAGAAGAAAACAAAGTAGAAGAAGAAAAAGATGAGGAAAATACGAATAAAGAAGTAAGTGAAGATGATTTGTTTTTTAATCAATTCGGTCCATTTACAAGCGTAAATGAAAATGGAGAACTAGTCGATGAAAATGGAAAAGCTTTAACAGGCACAGATTCAAATCATTATGATTATGTAAAATATACAAATAATGTTTTTGTAAAATCTAAAAATGATATTTATGATTCAGTATCAATTGTCAGAATGAATGATAAAAGTATAGAAACCTTATTTGAGTTTCCTGCAGTTGATGATTTCCGTCCATTGGGTATGATTGGTGATAAAATTTATGGTTATCATGAACAAAACTCAAAGGCAGAAATCAATGGTACACCAACATTAGATACAGAAGAATCTGCCATTGGCTATGTAGATTTAGCTACAGGTGAAGTTCATGATTTTGATGCAACATCAGATGGTATAACAGGGGGTGCTGTAGTAATTGATGGTGAATTACAATTTACCAAGCCTGGTGATAATAGTGATCAAAATGCCTACAATTTTGACTTATATAAACTAGACTTATCAAAAGGAACTGACCAAGAAGCGAAATTATTGGAAAAAAACTTTGATCTCCAATACTTGTTTGGTCAAAAAAGATTTGAAAACGGAAATCCAGTTTGGAAAATATATAAAGCAGATAATGACAATATTTATGTCAATGATCAAAAATTCCCATTTTTATGGGCAGAACAAGGCTCTCAAGAAATCATAGGAAATAATATTTTCTACTATGAGAGTAAAGAAGTCAAAGATAATTTATCTCGTCCAGTCAAGATTATAAATATGACAAGTGGAAAAACTGTTCTTGACACTCAGGTTAGAGGTATGAAAATTTCAGGAAATAAACTTTATTATCTAAATACTGACAACAAATTAGAGTCAATCGACATCGAACTTTAATAACCTAAAAATTAGAACCGCTTAAAAGTGGTTCTTTTTTTGTTTTTCATAGTATAATATATTTATGAAAAAGTTTAAGATATTATTGGGATTTTTTATATTTTTCCTTGTAGCTTGTTCTAGTGATACTCCAAATGCGACTTTAACAGGAGATCCTATAGATACTAATAAGGTTCAAATATACTACGATCCCATAGATAAAAAATTAGTGAAATTTAATCCTAATGGCAATACTAGTGATATCATAAACCCAGAGTTAAATCAATTTGCTTATGATATAAATAATGCAAACAATGTCTTTGTAACGGGAGATAGTAAAAATCATAAGTATAAGCTTATAAAAATCAATGGAGAAGATATAAAGACTCTACATGAGTTTGGAAGTGGAGAAGAAATTTTCCCTATAGGCTATAATGGTGGGGATATATATTTTATACATAGCTTTTATAATCAAAACGGCGAAGAAAAAGAAAAAAGAACTATAGGCTTAATTAATCTAGAAACACTTGAGGTAACTGATATAGATAGTGTCAAAGGACTTTTAACAGATGGAATAGTAAGCCCAAATAATATATATTATACGGTTTATAATAACGAAAATAACTACTATGAACTTCACAGAAAATCCATAGAAGAAGGTAAGAAAAGCGAAGATCCAGAGTTAATAAGCGTAGGTTATGAAACCCCCGAGCTATATTTATCAAAAGACTTATACAATGAAAAAGAAATAATGAATTTATATGCGTCAGATAAAAATAGAATTTATTCTAAAGAAGAATTTTGGAATAAATTTGGGGCAAATTATTTCAAACCGACAACTGTTATAGGTATAGATAAAAAAGATGACAATAGGATGAAAATAACTTTCATAGATAAAAGAACAAAAGAAATAGAAAATGAAGTGATGGATGTAATAGGAATAAGATTCGAAAATGATAGTATAGTAGTAGCAACTAGTTCGGGAGCTAGTAAGTATTAAAATAAAAAAGAACTTTTGTAAACTTATATGATTTTACAAAAGTTCTTTTTTATTGTAGGCTTAAAAAATATTTTTTATTCTTCAAATAAACTCAAATACTCTCCATATCCTTCTTCATCAAGCTTATTTTTAGGGATAAATCTTAAAGAAGCTCCATTTATACAATATCTAAGTCCACCCAAATCACTAGGGCCATCATTAAATACATGACCCAGATGAGAATTAGCATACTTGCTTCTAACTTCAGTTCTCACCATACCATGTGATACGTCTTCATTTTCACTAATTTCTATTCCGTCAATAGCTTTGGTAAATGATGGCCAACCACACCCTGCATCATATTTATCAATTGAGGAAAATAAAGGCTCTCCAGAGACCTTATCCACATATATTCCTTCTTCATAAAAATCATCTAATTTTGAAGAGAAAGGCCTTTCAGTAGCTGCATGTTGGGTAACTTCATATTCTAAGTTTGTGAGTTTTTCTCTTAGTTCTTTATCACTTGGTTTCTTATACATAGCATTCTCCTTCTATATTACTTATATTATATCCATAATAATAATTATATAAAATTATTTGATTTTTTTATCAATGGTAGTACACTATAAATGTAATTAGCAATTAGCATACTTGAGTGCTAAAACAATACTTAAGGAGATAAATAAATGGAATTAAAACCTATCGGAGATAGAGTAGTAATCAAAAAAGCTGAAGCTGAAAAAACAACACAATCAGGAATAGTTCTTCCAGAATCTGCACAAGAAAAACCAGTATATGCAGAAGTTGTATCTATAAGTGAAGATATTTTAAATGATGAAAAGAAAAAAGATTCTCTTTCTGTAGGAGATAAGGTAATTTATTCTCAATATGCAGGAACAGAAGTTAAGCTTGATGATACAGATTATATAGTTGTTAAATATGTAGATATATTAGCAGTTGTAAAATAATAATATTATTAGAAAGGATAAACTATAATGGCTAAAGAAATTAATTATGGTAAAGAAGCACGTGATGGTTTAGAACGTGGCATTGATAAATTAGCAAATGCTGTAAAAGTTACTCTTGGACCAAAAGGACGTAATGTAGTTCTTGATAAATCCTATGGCGCACCAACAATTACAAATGATGGAGTAACAATTGCTCAAGAAATCGAGCTTGAAGATAGATTTGAAAATATGGGAGCTCAACTTGTAAAAGAAGTTGCTACCAAGACAAATGACGTAGCAGGTGATGGTACAACAACAGCTACAGTGTTAGCTCAAGCAATCATCAAAGAAGGACTTAAAAATTTAGCAGCTGGAGCAAATCCAATTGTTTTAAACAAAGGACTAAAAAAAGCAACTGATACTACAGTTGACTACATTAAGGAAAACTCTAAAGATATAGTAGATAAACAAGCCATAGAAAACGTAGGCACAATATCATCTGCAGATCCAGAAATTGGTAAATTTATTGCTGATGCTATGGAAAAAGTAGGCAATGATGGAGTTATCACAGTTGAAGAATCTAGAACAACTGATACTTACCTAGATGTAGTAGAAGGTATGCAATTTGATAAAGGATATCTATCACCATATATGGCAACAGATGATGAAAAAATGGTTGCAGAATTAGATGATCCATATATCTTATTAACAGATAAGAAAATTTCAAATATCCAAGATCTATTACCGCTATTAGAACAAATAGTTCAAGAATCTCGTCCTTTATTAATCATAGCTGATGATGTAGAAGGAGAAGCACTAACAACACTTATCCTAAATAAGTTAAGAGGAACATTTAATGTTGTAGCAGTAAAGGCACCAGGTTATGGTGATAGACGTAAGGCAATGCTTGAAGATATAGCAATCCTTACAGGAGCAACAGTAGTATCAGAAGACCTAAATATGGATCTTAAAGATACAGAAATCTCTATGCTAGGATCAGCTAAAAAAGCTAAAGTTGATAAAGACAATACAACATTAGTAGAAGGAAAAGGTGATAAGAATGCTCTAGAAGAAAGAGTAAGCCTAATCCGTCAACAAATTGAATCAGAAGAAAGCTCATATGAAATAGAAAAACTTCAAGAAAGAGTAGCAAAACTTGCAGGTGGAGTTGCAGTAATCAACGTAGGTGCAGCAACAGAAACAGAAATGCAAGAGAAGAAATACAGAATTGAAGATGCTCTATCAGCTACAAGAGCAGCTGTAGAAGAAGGTATAGTTGCAGGTGGTGGAGTAGTTCTTATAGGAGCTATCGAAAAAGTAACAGATCTAAAAGATAGTCTTGAAGGGGACGAAAAAACAGGTGCAACAATCATAGAGAAGGCCCTAGAAGCACCATTACGTCAAATAGTAGAAAATGCAGGAATGGACGGATCAGTAATAGTTCAAAACGTAAAAGAATCTGGCAAAGACGAAGGTTACGATGCTTATAATGATCAATATGTAAATATGTTTGACGCAGGTATAGTAGAACCAACAAAAGTAACAAGAAGCGCTCTACAAAATGCAGTCAGTGTATCAGGAATGATACTTACAACAGAAGCAGCAGTAGCAGACATTCCAGAAGAAGAACCAGAAATGCCAGCAGGCATGCCTGGAATGTATTAAGCAGACTAGTCCAGCTAAGGGAAAATCCTCCATAGAATGATCTTTTAAAGTAAGGATCAATTTCTGCTTATTTTAAGGGGTTTTAAAGTTAAAAAATATAAATAATCAATCGAAAACTGGACATAAAAGTCCAGTTTTTCTATGCTTATAATTTCTTAGTATCTATTTATATCGAACGGACGAATAGAGTTTAGAAATCCTTAATCTTATTCAAACATTAACATCTATCCATTTTAACCGAGCATAGTGAGCGGAGAAATCTATATAGTATCTTTCTATTTTTTTAAAATTTATAAATTTTAAAAAATAATTATTACTACTTCACTTGGAAATATTAGACAAGTAATCATCTTGATTGTTATAATATAATCATGGAAAGCTTAAAGAATACTGAATACTATTCAGACCAAACTTTGAAAAATTGGATAGAAAATGAGTCTATGAACGAGGCTCTTGCAAATAAAGCGGATTCAATACGTCGAAACATATATGGAGATGATGTTTATATAAGAGGACTAATAGAGTTCTCTAATTTCTGCAAAAATGATTGCTTTTATTGTGGAATAAGAAAGTCTAATAAAAATGTAGAAAGGTATAGGCTATCACCACAAGAAATCATAGATTGTGCAGATATTGGTTATAAATTAGGATTTAGAACCTATGTTATGCAAAGTGGTGAGGATACATATTATACTGATGATATGATTGTAGAAATAGTTGAGAAGGTAAAGGAAAATCATTCTGATACTGCAATAACTCTTTCCTTAGGTGAGAAATCTTATGATTCATATAAAAGATTTTATGATGCCGGTGCTGATAGATACTTACTTCGTGAAGAAACATCGGATAGAGAACATTATAGCAAACTTCATCCCTCTTTTATGAGCTTTGATCATAGGAGAGAGGCTTTATGGCAATTAAAGGAAATAGGTTATCAAGTAGGTGGAGGATTTATGGTAGATAGTCCTTACCAAACTACAGAAAACCTTATAGCAGATCTTAGGTTTCTACAAGAGCTAGAGCCGGATATGATAGGAATTGGTCCTTACCTAAGAAGTGTGGATACGCCATTTAAAGATTTTAACGATGGATCATTTACAAAAACCTTGAGATTAGTATCGGTACTTAGAATTCTATTTCCTTATGCTTTAATCCCAGCAACAACAGCTCTAGGTACAATTAATCCCTTAGGCCGTGAAATGGGACTTAAAGCAGGAGCAAATGTTCTAATGCCAAATTTATCTCCAAGCATGTATAGGAAACAATATCAACTATATGACAATAAGATCTGTACAGGAGATGAAGCAGCAGAATGTAAAGCTTGTCTAAGTCTTAGAGTGGATAAATCTGGATATAAGATTGTTACGGATAAGGGAGATGTTATAACAAGACAAAAAAATTTGGTATTTTAGTTTGTAATGAATACAATTTATTGAATTTACATCTAAGAAAATAGGTCAAGAAATCTTTTGTTTAAGTAATTACTGAAAAAAATAGACTTCCAAGTTAAACTTGGTAGTCTATTTTGTCTAATATCCCCTTTAAATACGCTATAGTTATTCCATAATTTGTCATTGGGATAGCTTTTTCTTTGCATTTTTTTACCCTGGAAATGACACTTGCTCTATTAAACATACATGAGCCGCATTCTATTATTAGATCATATTTTTCTATATCTGGGAAATCTTCTCCTCTAGCAAAGTCTATATTTACATCTGGATATTTTGATTTTAACATTTTGGGGATCTTTACAGTTCCTATGTCTTCTTCTATAGGTGGATGAGTACAGACTTCTGCTATTAGGATATTGTCAATCTCATGATCTAGAACTTTTACAGATTCCATAAAGTAGCTTACATCACCCTTAAATCCACTCATTAATACTGAAAAGCTAGTTAGTCTACTTTCTTCTGGCTTTAATTTATAAACATCTAAAAAAACTTTGGAATCGGTTATTATCAAATCTGGTGGATTTTTTAAACTTTTTATACAATTTTCAAAGTTTTCTAAGCTTGTTGAAATGCAAGTTGCATTTTTATCTATAAGTTCCCTTATAGTCATAACTTGTGGCTTTATAAGTCTATCTTTAGGGGCTGCCTTATCCTGTGGCATAACGAGCACTACAGTATCGCCTTTATCTACTAAGTTTCCTGTTATGGATGGTTTTTTATTATCTTCTTTTTCTTGATAAATATCTCTGATTATATCAAATAATTTATATTTATCATTACTTCTCCTATCTATTGGGATAGGTTTAAGATCCTTAAATTTTTCTAAGATTTTAACTCCCTCATCTAAGTCTTGTTTAGGAGCCACATATATAATTGGTTTATTTTCTTTTTTTAAACTTTCTATAAAGCTTAGATCATCATCAGTACTTAGAAGATATAAAAATATATCGGCTTTATCTATAACTTTTATAGACTTTTCTACACGCTCATTTGAAAGATTTGTTTTGTCATTTATACCAGCTGTATCTATAAAAAGAACAGGTCCTAGGCCATGGATTTCCATGGCTTTTTTTATAGGATCTGTTGTTGTACCATGAGTTTTCGATACTATGGCGGTATCTTCTCCCGTTAGGTAATTTAAAAGAGTGGATTTACCAGAATTTGTGTTACCGAATATGGCTATATGAACTCTTTCTCCTTGTGATGCTCTCATATATACAGATCTCTTTGGCCGTTTTTTACAGCAATAAGGTTTTTCCTTGTTTCTTCTTGAACATCTTTGCTTGGGATATTATTTATTTCTTTATCTATAAGATTTTCTATATCAGATTTTGTTTTTGGACTAGCATAGTCTATTGCATATTCTTCCAAAGTTGTTAAAGCATTAGGATGACAAATATTACCAATGCCTTGTTTTTTAACCATACCCATAAATACTTCACCTGTTCGACCCTTTCTGTAGCAAGCAGTACAGAATGAAGGTATATGATTTTTCTCTATTAGCCAATCAACTACTTCATCTAATGTTCTATTATCTGATAATTCAAATTGATCACTACCCTTTGTTACATTTTCTGTATAGCCACCAACAGCAGTTTTTGAACCTCCGGATATTTGACTGATACCTAGTTCAAGTAGTTTTCCTCTAACCTTTTCACTTTCACGAGTTGAGACTATCATTCCTGTATAAGGAGCTGCAATTCGTATGCAAGCAACTAATTTCTCAAACATATCATCAGATAGGGAATTGTCAAACTCATTAGGATCTATATCATCAGCAGGTTGTATACGTGGAACGGATATTGTATGTGGTCCAACATTATACTTAGCCTCTAGGTGCTCTGCGTGCATCAATTGACCTATAAATTCGTATTCGTAAGAGTCTAGACCATATAGTACTCCTAATCCTAGATCGTCTATGCCACCTTCCATAGCTCTATCGTGAGCTGTTGTGTGGTAGTTATAGTCTGATTTTGGTCCGTAAGCATGCAAGTTTTCATATTTTTCTTTATTGTATGTTTCCTGGAAGAGTATGTATGTTCCTATTTCTGCATCGTGAAGCTTTTTATAGTTTTCTATTGTAGTTGCAGCAATATTTACATTTACTCTTCTTATAGAACCATTTTTGTGATGAATATTATAGATTGTATCAATAGATTCTAAAATGTATTCTATTGGGTTGTTGATAGGATCTTCGCCAGTTTCTAGGGCAAGTCTCTTATGTCCCATATCTTGAAGAGCTATTACTTGTTCACGTATTTCATCTTGTGTAAGCTTTTTGCGAGGTATGTGCTTGTTTTGTCCGTGGTAAGGGCAATATGTACACCCGTTTACACAGTAATTTGAGAGATATAGGGGAGCAAATAGTACTATACGATTAGCATAGAATTTAAGCTTAAGCTCTTTTGCGGTTTTTAAAATTTCTTTGTTCAAATCATCTTCCGCACATGATAGTAGTACAAAAGCTTCTTTGTGTGATAGACCTTTTGCCTTTTTTGCCTTTTCTAATATATCTATAATCAATGCTCTATTGTGAGCGTTAGCTCTACCATAGTCAATTGTTTCTAAAATTTCTTCATTATTAATAAACTCAGCTGGATCTGAGCTTTTTGGATCATATTTTACCATAAAATCTCCTTTCTTGTATTTAATTATAATACTTATTTAATAGGAGAATCAAATATAAATTATCATTGTGTTTAAATAAGGTTAGTAAAACTTCGAAAAGTCAAGTACTTATGCTTATGGAAATAGATTTTAGAAATCTTAATTTTTATTATAAAATTATCTAAATGTGAGCAGTAGGTAATTGTATATTCCCTACTTTTAAGATATAATATAGCTGAATAAGTCTATTTAAAATTATTTTAAATACATAAAACAGAAAAAATTAAGAGGAGTTAACTATGTTAGGCAAGAAAAAACCAAGAATACTAGCAGGATTTCTGAGCATTTTTATGCTTTTACAAGTTCTACTAATGCCTATATCAATGGCTGCTAGTACAGAAGATATCACAAATAATGGGAATTTAACAATAAAAATTCCTAGACAAGGTGAGGATAATAAAACTAGTAAGCAAAGAGAGCTAGCATATTTTAAGTTATCTGATAAAGAATTCAAAAAAGAGGAACTTTTAGAAATAGCAAAAAAATATGATTCTTTATCTATGGATGAAATTACAAAAGAACTAGGGGAAGGAACTCTCGTTAAATCTAACTTAAATCAAGATTCAAGTGGTTCATCTTATGATATTATAAATCTAACCGGTCTAGAACCTGGTGCTTATCTTTTCAAAGAAACTGAAGAATCTATTAAAAATCATCAATATAGTATAAACACTTTCGCTCAAATGACTTATGAGGGAGATATTGATGTCAATGAAATTATTCCAAAACTAACAGAAAGAAAACCACAATCACTAAGACTTCATAAAATAGGATATGATAAAGAAAATGATCAAAAGACAATTGATCTAGAGGGTGTAAAGTTTAATCTTCTCAATAAAGACGGCAAAGTTTTAAATTTTACCAAAACAAAAGAAGGCATTTATAACTTTACTGAGAATGAACAGGGAGCAATCCAAGAATTAGTAACTGATGCTAATGGTAGAATAGAAGTCAATAACCTTGAAAGTGGTGAATATACCTTTAGAGAAATTGAAACATTAGAAGGTTTTGAAATAAGAGATGCTAATACAGATGTTAGCTATAATAAATTTAACGGAAAGGAAGTAGAGGTTGCTAACTATAGACCAAAAGAGACCAAGCTACATCTTCACAAAATAGATGGTAAAACAGGTGATGACCTAGAAGGAGTTGGCTTTAGACTTTATGTAAAATCTGGGGATACATACACTCCAGTTGGTATAAATGAAGATGGAAGTTACGTTTCAGATAAAAATATTGATCATGTATTTAAAACAAATAAAGATGGTAACATCATATTAGATAAATTGCCAGAATTAGCTCCTGCAAATAGCTATGTATTTAGAGAAGTAGAGCCACTAGATGGTTATGTAAGCTCAGATGATGTTCTTTATAAGACAGAAAAAGATAAAGTTTTAGAAGTTAAAAACTACAAAGAAAAAAATGAACTCAAGCTTAAAAAGATCGATTCTCAAACAAAGGATCCTTTAGATAGAGTAGGTTTTGAGTTATATAGAAAAAAAGTTATTGATAATGATGCTGATAAAACAGTAACTACCGAAGATCAAAGAGTAGGATTAATTGGTGATGCCGGTAAGTATGAATTTAATGAATCAGCAGCAGAGTCAGAACAAGTTTTCCAATTATATACAGATGGTAATGGTGAAATAGTAGTAGAGGGACTACCAGAAGGTGAGTATTACTTTAAGGAGAACGAACCTCTAGAAGATTACAATATAAGAGATAATCAGGGTAAGGAATCTGAGAGACTTAGCAGAGTCAAACCTACATTTACTATGGAAAATCTTCCAAAGAATCCTAAACTAGTTCCACCAGATTCAAAAAATAAGAAAAAAGGCTCACAGAACTTCGTAAAGGTGGATAATAGCAAGACACCTAAGAGACTTGAAGGGGCACTTTTTGCTGTTTATTCTGTAGATAAAAAAGGAGAGGCAACTCCTTATGAAGTTGATGGCAAGAGGCTTACTATTAAGTCTGGTTCAAATGGCGAGTTTAAAGTAAAAGATTTACCTTATGGGGATTACTATCTAAGAGAAACAGCAGCTCCAGAAGGATATGTGTTAGATGTAAATCCAGTAAAATTTACTATTTCAGAAAAGTCAGAAACAGCTGAAGCAAAGTTTATAGTAAATAAGCGTAATCCAAATGCAACACCTCCAGGATCAAACATCCCACCAAAAACACCATCATCAACACCACCAACTACAAGAAGTTCTGTACCGCCATCATCAACACCTCCATCAACAAGATATTATGTACCAAAAAATAAACCAGGTATTCCAAGAGGACCACTTGTAAAAACAGGTGATATTAGAATAATAATACTTGTAGTATTAGGACTAATAATGATAATAGGCGGAAGTCATCTAGTAAGAAAATCAGAAAAGACTCAAAGAAATTTAGCCTAAGTCTTATTACAAGAATTAAGCTAAGGACAATTACAAATTAACATAAAAAGGGTCTCTATTGTGAGACCCTTTTTAAAATGATAGCTAATAGAGAGGGTATATGGCTTTTAAAAAGAAAAAACAAAATACAAAAGAAAATCTGAATAAGTCAGATTCTAAAAAAAAGGTCAAAAAGAAAAAAAAGCCTCAATCAAAAGCGTCAAAGTGGATTTGGAGATTTATATTTCTAATTGGTTTGGCTGTTATGCTGTACCCAGCAATTAACCGTATATATTATCGTGTTGATTCTGGTAATCAATTAGATACTTTTAAATCAGGTACAGATCAACTTTCAACAGAAGAAATTAAAAGGCGTATTGACCTAGCCCATGCCTACAATGAGTCACTAACAGGTGATATAGCAGATGATCCTTACACCAGAAAAAAACAAGAAGAGGGACGTAAGGAATACGCTCGTATGTTAGAAGTTGCTGAGATGATAGGACATGTTGAAATACCGAGGATTAACCAAGACCTACCTATCTATGCAGGTACTAGCGAAGATATTTTACAAAAGGGTGTAGGCCATTTGGAGGGCACATCTCTTCCGGTAGGAGGTAATAGTACACATTCAGTTCTTACTGCTCACTCAGGTCTCCCTGAGGCTACGCTTTTTACCAATCTTAGAGAATTAGAAATTGGAGATAAGTTTTACGTACACAATATCGAAGGAGTCATGGCCTACCAAGTTGATCAAATAAAAGTAGTAGAACCATCGAACTTCAATGATTTATTAGTATCTCCAGGTCATGATTATGTTACACTTTTAACTTGTACACCGTTAATGATTAACACACATAGACTTTTAGTAAGGGGGCACAGAGTACCATACGTACCTGCTGTGGATGAAGAATTGATTAGAACAAATAAAGCAAATTGGATATTTAGAATACTATTTTTTGTAGCTCTTTTCTTAATCTTGGTACTTATAATTAGACTTATCAAGCTTAGAAGAGAAAACAAAGATTACTATGCTAGACTTGAAGAAATACGTAAAGAACAAGAAAATCTAAAAAATATGTTTATGAACGGCAGATCTAATACTAGCAGATCAAATTCAACTGGCACAGACATGTTTGAGCAAATGAGAAATACCTCAGATAAAGATTCAAGCGGAGATATGAATGAATAGAAAAGATAGAATTAAGAAAAACTTACCATTTTTTTTAATCTTTATCACAGGACTTATAATTTTTGCTTATCCATTAATAAGTCAAAAGTATTATGAGATAGAGTCTGAGGGAGAGGTTGTCGAGTTTAAGAAAGAAAGTGATAGTACAAATAAGGAAGAAATTGCTAAACGTATGGATCTTGCTCGCGCTTATAACCGTACATTAGACCCAGCTAGGCTTGCTGATCCCTTCACGCAAAAAGAAAAGGAAGGACGAGCTGAATATGCTAGAATGCTTGAAATAAATGAAATGTTAGGTCACGTTGAGATACCTAAGATTGGTCAAGATTTACCAATATATGCTGGAACTAGTGATGAAGTTTTAGAAAAAGGATGTGGCCACCTTGAAGGTACATCCTTACCAATTGGAGGTAATAATACTCATACAGTTATTACGGGGCATAGAGGACTTCCTAATGCTAAACTCTTTAGAAATCTTGATCAACTTGTAGAAGGTGATGTATTTTATATACACAATATTGAGGATACACTTGCATATCAAGTGGATAAGATACAAGTTGTAGATCCATCTGATTTTCAGCCGGTATTAGTAGAAGAAGGTCATGATTATGCAACTCTTTTAACTTGTACACCTTATATGATTAATTCTCATAGGCTTCTAGTAAGAGGCCATAGAATCCCTTATCAAGCAGCTATAGACGATGGAGTAGCCAATACAAAGAGTCAGAAATACGACTTTTTCCAATTATTTTTGATAATGTTACCATTGGTGGCTCTGCTTATAATATTTGTTATTAAAGAACATAGAAGAAGAAGCTCTCTTAGAAATGAGGTAAACACCATTGAAGAATCGATTAAAACTTACAAAAAGTAGTACTATTGGATACTTACTTATCCTAGTAGGATTGCTTTTTATAACTATTCCACTTACAAGAAGAACAATAAATGATTATTCTGCAAGGCAATCACAAAAAAAATTCGAAAAACTTCAAAATCAAAGAGATAAAGCAGAAGTAGAAGAGGAAAATGCCAATGCAAAAGAATACAATCAAACTGTAAGAGATAGTGATATAACAGTATCAGATCCATTTACAACAGAGGACTATCAAACAAGATATGCAAAATTTACCAAAACAAATGTTCCGTTTGCCTATCTTTCTATTCCAAAACTAGATAAGTACTTGCCTTTGTATCTAGATGCGACCCTAGACCATATATCAAGAGGGGTAGCACAAGTGGATGGGTCATCTATACCAGTTGGCGGAGCTGGAACAAGATCAGTAATAGCAGGTCATAGAGGCTGGTGGACTGATACATACTTCCTATATATAAATCAATTAAAAGAGGGTGACTATGTGTATGTAGAAAGAGCAGAACAAACCATGCGCTATGTAGTTCATGATAAGGAAGTAATTGATCCTTATGATTGGGACAAGTTAGCTCCAAGAGGAGATGCAGATATCATAACTCTTATGACCTGTAGTCCTTTTATGCCACCAAGACCAAATAGACTTTTAGTAAATTGCTATAGAGATGAAGGTGCTATAGCAGAGGAATTTGCTATACCAGGTAAAGAATTGCCGCAAAGTGAGAATGAACAAAATAGCTTAGCAAAAACAGATAAGATGGTAAGAATGACTAGAGTTGCTACTTTAGTATTTGCAGTATTAGGAATAATATTATTTATCCTGACCCTTATAAGATTTATAAAAAGATTAAAAGTGAATATAGAGTCAACTAAGTAAGATCGACCACCCATTTCGATAAAATAAAGTGAGCGGAAAGATATAAAGTATATGAAATAACTTTCTTCACTCCGATTTATTCGAAGAGGGTGGATTTTTATTTTTCTTATTATTTTCCTGTTGACCGAGTAAAAATATAGTTGGAATTTACTATATTTGCAAAAAATACCTCATATTTTATTAAACTTTTATAAAATGGTAAAAAATATAAAGGAGAGGGAAAATATGTGAATATACTTTTTAAATATTGCTTAATCATAGCTTACTGGAAGATTAAGACTATATAAAGAATTTTGCTAATCTTTATTGAATTTGCTATGTTTTTTGATAATAACAAGAATAACTTAATAATTTGGGTAATTATGATATAAGAACGAACAAAAATCTGGTAATTCCTAGTGGAATACTAGTGTAAATGTTTTAACTTTTAAATGGGGATGTCTCAATATTTTGTTAAGTAAAATCAATGTAAAAAGTTGATGATAAGGATTGAAATATGTATAAAATGTGGTTAAATTTAGTTAAACTTTAATCTAATAATGATTCAAATAATAAAATAAAAATCATAACTTAATTAAGAAAGGGGGACTGCTACATTTGAGATATAAGTTAATGTCTGCAATTATGGCTCTTTCTATTTTTATATCTTCAACTATTACTCCACTTGCAGCTAGCAAAGCTTATGCTAGTGACCAAGTAGATAATATTCCAAGCATCATAGAAGAAGAAAGTAACGAAGAAAACAATGAAGAATTGCCGATAGACTCCACTAACTCAGAACTTGCTAAGCCCGAGATAAAGGAGTCAAAAGATAATGGCGAGCAAGAGACAATGTCTGATTCTAAAGAAAAAGAACCTGAAGTGAAAACAGAAGAAGCACAAGAAGTAGAAGAAAAAAAAGATGTTATAAATACAGAAGAACATGAAAAGATAATAAATAAATCTTTAAGTGCAAATTTATATGAAGATGGGTCTTATAAAGCACTTAGCGATGCAGATGTTGATATAAAGATCACAGGCCCTATGCCAGAAAGCTCTTATATTAAGGCATATAAGCTAAAAAATCCAATAAACGATCCTAAAGAGGAAAATGTATTAGCCTTTGGATTTGAAATATTTTATGGTGATGATACAAAGTATGATAAGAAAGACTCGGATGTATATAAAATAGAGATAAAATCAAGCGAATTAAAAGATATTAATTCAATTTTCCTTTATGACAAAAATAAAAAAGGAAAAAAATTTAAAGCAAGAGATGACTTTATAAAACAAGCTAATTTAATAAGACTTGAAAGTAAAGTAAATGAATTTGCTATTACTAAGGAAATTAAAGTAAATGAAGAGAAGCTTGATCCTAAAGAAGAATCAGAGACTAAAAATAAGCAGGTCTCATCTATAGTAAAGGAAGTAGAAAGCTTAGATAAAGGTAATTCTTTAGAGGAAAAAGAAAGTGTTGATAAAACAAAAGAGTTGTTAGAAAACTTTACTAAAAAGGAAACGACATCTAATAAAAAAGAAGATGAAAAATCAGATCTAATAATAGAAAGCTTGAGAAAAGAATTCATAGCATCTAAAAATGATAAGTACAAAGACAAAGTCTATGCTGAAAAACCTTCTGATACAAATAATGCTAATGTAGAAAATACTAATAAACTTAGTTATCAACAATTATTGGCTGAAATATACACAGATCAATCTTATACAGATAAGACAAATGATAATACAAAAATAAAAGTATCAGGCCAATTGCCAGCAAGTACCAAAGTTAAAGCATATCCAGTAGAAATAAAAATAGATGGCAAAGAAGTACTTGCTGCTTATGATATTAAAATCTTTGATGAGGATGATAACGAATATAAAGTTACATCTCAAAATAATATTAACGTCCAAATCACCAATCAAAAAATAAGAAAAGCTAAGGAAGTAGAAGTTTACCATAAGGAAGATGAATTTGCCCATGAAGAAAAAGTTACGGTAGATAAAAAGATAAATGACACTGTAACGTTTAAGGCTGAAAGCTTTTCTATTTATGCGGTGACAGATCCTGAAGCTAATTCTATAAAATTTGTTTTTTTAAATAGGAATAAAGATGGCGACAGAGAAGTATGGGACATCCAAACCGTTAGAAATGGTGAAAAGCTAATTGAACCAGAACTACCTATCTTTAGCTACAAGGGTAAGTTTGAAGGCTGGCATTATTATGATATAGAGACAGATACTTTTGGAGATAAATTCGATTTTGAAACTCCGGTCACTGTTACAGAATCATCTCCTAAAATCATATACCTTAAGGGAAAATATCCAGATGTAGCCTATATCGACTTCATAGATAGAAAAGAGGTTGAAAATAGCGATGGAACTATTAGCTATGTGGATCAAGTCCTCTCTACTAAGGAAATACCACTAGGTGATAAAGTTACAACAGAAGATGTACCAGTAATCCCAGGAGAAAGTGGAACTGTATTCTCACACTGGGCTCTCGAGCCAGAAGGAAGCCAAGCTTTTGACTTTAACACCCCAATCACAAAGGACTATATCCAAAGTGTACAGGGCGCAGACAATTTCGTTAGACTTGACCTATATGCAGTATTTAAAAAAGCTCTGACAGTTACCTTTGATTCCCAAGGAGGAACCCATGTAAATAAGCAAGTCGTATATAGTGGAGACAAATTGAGTTTAAGCGATTTGACAAAACCAGTTAGGCCAGGCTATGACTTTAAGTACTGGTCGTCTTCACCAAACGGAAGGCAATTCAATTCCAACACCCCTATCACTAAAGACATGACCCTTTATGCTGTCTGGACTCCTAGGGTAGTTAAATATACGATCAACCATTTTATGGAAAATGCTGATGATAGTGGCTACTCCCTATATAAATCTGAAACAAGAACTGCTAATGCAGGAACATATACGAATGCTGATTCAAGCTCTTATAAGCTATCTTCTACTATAATGAATAATGAAAAGATACATTTCGCCAGAGCTGATGAGCGAAAAATCATAAGAGGCGATGACTCCACAGAGATTAATCTCTACTATGATAGGGATAGATTCACATTTAGAATTTTTGAGTCATATGTTTTCTATGAGATTGACGTTGTAAAAGTAGAATTAAAATGGGGAGCAGATACCAAGCCTTATTTTGAGGAAGCTCTAAGAAAATTGCCTTCAGGTTATACTTTTAAGGAAAATGGTATAGCTGGTCAAATTGTGACCAGTCCTCCAAGGATGCCAAAAAACAACTACAATCTATTAGCATGGCGTGAAGGAAGCAATGAGTGGAATGTTAGAATCATTGATGTTGAGACCAATCAGCTAATCAGGCTTGATGCCAAAACATCTCAATTAAGCTCATCATTCCAAGGCTATACTGGTGGTGAATCCATACCAGGCTATACCTACAAATATGTAGAAAGACCAGGAAACAACTTCGCCAGACCAAGTACAAAGCACGCCGATGGTAAGACATCTGAACAAAATGAGGTGTGGGTTTACTATCAGAGAAATAGACACGATCTAACTTTTTCTACTAATGGTAATGGACCTGATATCATAAGAAGTAACGTTCTATATGATTCCTCCTTAGCCCAATATGCCCCAGAAAATTATATAATAGGTCAAACAAAAAATAGCGAAGGACAAATTTTTGCTGGATGGTTTGAAAATGCCAACGGTGCAGGCAATCCATTAGATCTAAAATCAATGACCATGCCCGACAATAACTTAAAACTATACGCCAAATGGGAAGAACCAATATATACAGTTAGAGCTTATAAGCAGAGAAATAACCCCGAAGCAGGTGTTATTGAACTAAAAGTAAAAAGGGGAGATGCTGTCGATAAGACTAAGCTTAGCGCTGACAAACCTCCCGTTGCCCAACAAACCCCAGGGTCAGAGCTTAGGTGGTATGCATATATCAACGGAACACTGACAGAATATAACTTCAGTGATCCTGTTTATAGCGATTTATTTTTATATCCTGTTTGGTTAGCCCCAGTGGGAGACGAATTTAGACCTCTATCGCAAATCTATAGAGTCAAGTACAAGGCTCCTCAAGAAGACGGCACCGACTATATCTACACAGATCCAAACGACTACGTAAACAACGCAGAGGCCATAGTAATACCACCATATATTGATGGTGATTACAAATTTCCTCCATATGCAAACAATCCAACTGGGATGAAATTAAAAGTCCCAAAAGACCAGGTTTTTGAAGGTTGGGTTATAGATAAAAATTCAGAATTTACTAGCGTAACAGATTCAAATATGCTAAATAAAATCTATCGACCAGGTGATATAGTAAATGTAATAGGTAACATTATGTTTAAGCCAGTCTTTAACAAATACAGGGTTACAACACTTACCCTTAAAGAAATCTCTCCTAATGGTAGTCAATTAGACGATATAGTATATGAAACTAGAAATAAACCATCAGATTTACCAAATGGTATAAATGATAATAGACCACCTGAAGATTTGAGAAATAACGATACTATTACGCTACCACAGCCAAGAGCTACAAACACTACAGGTTTTCATTTCCTAGGCTGGTACACAACAGAAGATCCAACTAAAGGAAAAATTTTCAAGCCTGATCAAGAAGTAATGATAACTGATGAAAACATGCCAAATATTCTCTATGGTATATGGGAGAGAGACAAATACAAAGTGACTATTAGAAATGATGTCACAGGCGATGATATCTCTGATGAGGATAAGAAATTCATTGTCTCTTACACATTGGAAGATACTAACTATTCTGATGAATACGAAGTAGATAATGGTAATACTATTGATGTCGAAATACCTTATGGAAGTACAAATATAAAGATAGAATCAAAATCTAATCGATACGTGAAGTATAAGTACAAGGGTGATATTTATAATAGTAATACATTAAGTCTTGATAGTATAGAAGAGAATGTAGAAGTGATATTTGAAAGTCAACCTCTACCGCCACCTACAGGAATAATCGATAACATAGCCCCTATGGCACTAATGCTTGCCCTAGCTAGCATGGCTTTTGCATATAGATTATATAAAAAAATTAAATTAGCAGGGGGTATTGATGGATGAATTAGAAAATATTGAAAAATTTTTAAAAGATTTGAAGTTTAAAAAGCAAACTTTTGGAGGGGTATCTGAAAGCGATGCATTGGTGAAAATCCAGCAGCTTTCAGACCTTTACTTACAAGCTTTTAATAATCAAAAAATTAAGTATGAATCAATACTTGATGAAAAAGACAAAGAACTAAGACGATTAAGAGAGAATAGCAATGAGTAAAAAAATCAAATTTACTCAAGCGGATAGTAAAACCTCGCAAGCTAATTTAGATTTTACTGAAATAAATAAAATTATCAGGCAAAAGCGAGTTAATGTCTCAAATAAAAATGCAATTAGAAGTTTTTTTAAGAAATTATTATTAATCATCTTAGTATTGTGGTTGTTGTTCACTTTCATATTTGGATTTTTTGTAGTCTATAATGACGACATGTTTCCAAAAATGGTACCAAGTGACTTGTTGATGTACTACAGGCTCGACCATAATTATTATGTCGGCGATGTAGTAGTGGTAGGTAAAAATGATGCGGACTATGCGCTACGAATAGTAGCAAGTGGTGGAGATGTAGTAGATATCTCCGAAGAAGGACAGCTGATAATAAACGGATCATATCAAGCAGAAGATCAGATATTTTATCCAACAGGTCAGTATGAAGAAACTAGTACAGACATAAAGTTTCCTATAAAACTTAAAGAAGATGAAATATTTGCCCTAGGAGATATGAGAAGAGGAGCTAAAGATAGCAGATATTTTGGTTCAGTAACTAGAAAAGAAATAAAGGGAAAAGTATTTGCCCTTTATAGAAGAAGTAATTTTTAATAATATAAAATAGGAGAAAAGTAAATGAATTTAAATAACATTTTTAAAAAAGTAACAGGCGTTGTACTAGCAGCAACATTAACATTAGGTGGATTTGTTGGTAATGCATTTGCAGCACAAACAGGTTCAATAAATACAGAGGGTAGTTCTAATGCGCTAACAGAAGCACCATCTATTGAAAAAGAAGTAACAGGTGGATATTTTGGTGGTGGTACATTTAAATATGAAATAAAAGCAGCAGATGCACCAGCTTATTCTGGCTACCAATCTCGTACAAGTGCAGATCCACTAATTGGTATAGGTGATGGAAATATAGAGTTAGAAGCTGGAGAAACAACTGGTAGTGAACAACTTACAGTAAATCAAGAAGCGGTAGATAAAGCACAACCTGGTGTTTATAGATATAAAGTTAGTGAAAAAGCTTCTGGTATTTCAGGTATGAAAGATGATGAAAAAGTATATGATGTAGATGTATTTGTTACAAGTGATAACGGTACAGGAAGAAAAATTGCTTACTATATTGTTTCTTTAAATGGAGAAAAAGCACCACTTAAATTTACTAACGAATTATCTCAAAAATCATTGAAAGTAACAAAAAAAATAGATGGTAACCAAGCTGATCTATCTGATACATTTGAATTTACAATTGCTTTAGCTCAAGCTGAAGGAAAGAAAAATACATCCGTAAGATTAAATGGAAATACTCCAATTAAGTCAGGCGAAAATGCAGTATCAGCAGGTCAAATTGGAAATGGTGGATCATTTGAAATTACTGGATTAGCTAGTGGAGATAAAATTACAATTACTGAAAAAGATACTCAAGACAAACAAGGTTATAAAGCTAAAGTATCTTATAATGATGGAAAATTAGAAAATGCAGATGTTACAAAAGAAGGTGCTAGTGTTACATTTACAGTTGCAGATAACGGGGAGATTACTTGGACAAATACAAGAAAAGGTGACATCCCAACTGGTCTTATTGAAAACATTGCACCATTTGTACTAGCAATTGCAGCAGCAGGAGTAATATTCTTTATCTACTTTAAAAACAACAAAAAAGAAGAAGAATTAGCATAATATAACTCTATCACCCCTTTGGGGTGAATTTACATATATAATTTGAAAGGAGATCAGTATTTGCAAGTATTAGCTAATATATCGCGTATTGGCGAGAAAATTTTAGATCGAATAGTAGCATTGCTACTCATACTAGTTATACTTTTTGCAGGATACTCCCTTTGGAATTCTTATATGTTATTTCGTGGAGGATTTGCAGGAGATGAGCTTCTCAAATTCAAGCCACAAATTTCTGAAAATGGAGAGAATCCTACTCTTTGGGATTTGATGAAGATAAATGAAGATGTCGTTGCCTGGGTTACAATTGATGATACAAATATCGATCATCCAATTGTCCAAGGTGAGGACAATATGGAATATATCAACAAGGATGTATACAAGAAGTTTGCCTTAAGTGGGTCTATATTTCTTGACTATAGGAATAACAGAGACTTTACCGATCCTTATTCACTTTTATATGGTCATCATATGGAACGTGGTGGGATGTTTGGAGATGTAGTTCTATTTGAAGATAAGAAATATTTTGATAAGCATAAATATGGAACACTTTTTTTACCAGATAAAACTTATCGTATAGAGATCTTTATGGTAAGCAAAATTGATGCATATGATCAAATAATATTTAATCCTAAGACTACACAATCTTTAGTACAAAGACAAAATTTAATCGACCACGCAAGAAAAAATAAGCTCCAAGAAAGAGATATAGATATAAGAGAGGATAAAATCATAGCCTTATCTACCTGTGAGAAAGCGACTACCAATGGTAGAACGATAATACTAGGTGTACTAAGACCTGAATGGAGATAATTAATGAAATCATTTAGAAAAGTATACAAATTAATATTAACATCTATAATTGTCTTATTTCCATTTATAGATTCATATGCTATTAATCAGGCAGTACCTATTGGGGTGGATTGGTTTTATGAAGATGAAAAATGGAATAATTCGCCTCATAGATCGGATATAAAAATTGATCCTATAAATAATGCACCACTTCATAAGGGCGTAGATGAATTTTATGGTATAGGTGACTTAAAATTTAACTTTATCCCAGAATTTGATAAGGTTGGCAAATATGAATATTTAGTGTATCAAAATAATGAAGATATAGAAGAAGATAATAGATGGGTCAGGTATGATAGAACAGTTTATAGGCTAGTTTATCTTGTTCAAGAAAATAAGAATGGACTTACGATAAGCACTTATGCTTATGATGATAGTAATTATGATAAAAAAACTTCTGATAAGGGGAAGGTAACTAACATTGTATTTAAAAATCATGATCCACATAGGCATAGAAAAGATGGTAGTATTATAAAACCAAAAGATCCTGACAATACTGATGGTAAGAAAGAGCCTGAATATCCAGAAGATCCAAATAAACCAATTGATAAGACAGATAGAAATAATAAAAATTCTTCCTCTAATGTTAAGACTGGTGTGGAAGGAATGCGGCTTTGGCTCATTATACTTATATTAGCTATTGCAGCTATTACCATTTTAAATAAAAAAATAATATCAAGAAAATCCTAAACAAAACTCTAAAGTGTCCACTTTAGAGTTTTTTATTGTACACAATAAATTAATTATCTTTGAATACAAAATATCATATTATAATTCATTATATTATCTTATTTTTTATTATATTTAATCAGATAAAAATATTTTTTTAATATATACCTAGTATTTCACTAGACATTTTTGCTGCATTGTGATAAAATGTTGACAGTATTCTTTTAAAGCAAAATAAATTATACCTAATATTTAAAAATTAAATATTTAGATTAATAAATTAAAATATATTGGTTTTTTGAGCTAATATACCTAAAAGTATGATAAATCTCTACAATTCATATGTAATTAGTAGTATAATTGAAAACAATGATAAATTAGAATTATAATAAATAAAATAAAAGAATAAATCAAAGGGGAGATTTATGAAAAGAAATCATATTAAAGAATTTATGGTTAAGCTATTGGCATTAAGCTTAGCTATTGTTATGGCTTTTCCAGTAAATGTATTTGCATCGAGCCAAACACCAAAAAATTATAATCATGAACCATCAGTAATGGAAGATGAAGAATCAGAAAGAACAGACAGTCCGTCAGAGACCAGTCTATTCAAAAGTGAAGTTACAGTAGATGAAACAATAGACTATAGAATAGAAAAATCTGCGAACTTATCTAAAGCCACAGGTAAAATAGATTACAGAATAGCTGTAAAAAGCAAAACAACTCCAATAGACAAAACAGAAAAACTAATAGCAAGTTTTGCTACAGCTAGCAATACAGACTTCAAAGAATTGAAATTAGATAGGGTGACGGGTCTAGATAAAAATAATAATGAAGCAGAAATAGAATATGAAAAAGCAGATCCTAATGGATTATTAGATTCAGATAAAAATATTGATAGTTTAGCTATTACAACAGAAAATCCTGAAGTAGGGGTAGTTTATTACTTAAGTGCACAATTAGATCAAAAAAAGATACAAAGTCTAGAAAAGGAATCCCCAATCCTTGCCTTAGATATGGTTTTTACAGAAAATGATAATCCTATTTATGAAAGTAGATATTCTCTAGAAGCTCAATCAGTAGATAATTTAAATGAACAAGTACTCAGATTGCAAGATGATAATAATATATCTTTAGTAAAAGGATTATATAAAGATAAAAATAAAAAAGTATTCGGTTACGAACCAGCTACTATCACCTGGTCAGATTATATTCTTTCATCAGATTCAAAACCATTTACATATGACTTTAACCTAGATGATAGTCAAACTACAGATGAAAGCAAGATAAAAATAGATTTTTATCAAGCAACGGATAAAGGATTTGTACTTAATAAAGATTTCAGCCAGGAATTACCATTTAGTAAAAGTATTAAATTAACAATTCCGCAAGGACAAATAGCAAAAGTGGAAGTAAGCACAATAGTAAAAGAAAATACAAATTCAAAAACTTTTGACTATAACAATACACAAATCATAAATCCGAATTATGAAGCGGGAGAAAATAGAGAAAATCAAGATAAAATATCTAATAATTTTTCCAAAAATAAATCAAGGTCAAATACATCCAATAATATCATAACAGGCCAAACTGACCATAATTTTTCTGGGAATCCAAAAAGTAAAAAAGAAGATTCTTTTCATGATAATTTTTCTAAAAAAGGATCAAAGTTAAAATCTTCCATTAATATCATATCAAGTCAAACTGACCGTGATTTTTCTAGGAATCCAAAAAATGAAAAATCTACATCAGCTATAGAACTTAACAAAGATAGCTTATTAACGATATACAAAAAAGAAGACAAACTAGATGAAAGTTTAGAAGATAGTATCAATAAGATATCAGATTCCCTACAAGATTATAATGATGGGGAAATAGATTGGGAAAATTTTGTAGAGCAAATCAAAAAGGTAACATCAACACAAAGATTAGAAAAATCAGAATTTGAAGATATAATCAAAAGCTTAATATCAGGTCTTGATGAAAAGTCATATAAAGTTTCTAATATAAACTTAAAAGATTTAACAAAGAGATTATATATTAATATAAATTCTGTAAAAGAAACTAAGGTTGATAAATTAGTAGAAAAAAAATTAAAAGAAAAAGATCTTACAATAGAAAACTTCCAAAATTATATGTATGATTTGGAAGAAAAGTATGGCCTCACTGATGCAGATGCAGATAAAATATATACTAAAAATGCTGATGCCATCAAAAAACTTATAGAAAAATCCAAGAAGGGAAAAACTACTGGAGATGTATTTGCTGTTACAGATGGATTTAAAAACAAAAAATTCTTATTGATCTCTAATATGAATACTTTAACTATTCCTGGCGGTAATATTCCATCTGGAAGATATTTTGATATAGAGTCTACTAATAATATTGGGCTTGCTAAAAATAAAATTAATGATCTCTATGACGAAAATAACAATTTAGTAGCTAGAGCTAAAAAATTAAGTGAGTATAAAATAAGATATACTTTTGAAAAAAATATATCAGCTGATACTTCTGTTCCTATAAAACAAATGTATGATTTTATGGTTACTGATAATAATCCTATTACGGTTGGGTTTAAAATTATTCCACAAAATGGGCCAAGACAGTATTTGCCTGGATTAAAAGTTTATCCAGAAAGTAATAATAATCCTTCTGAAGATAGTAATGGAGTTGTAAAGTCCTTATATATTACTGATAAATGGACAGAGTCACAAGCAATTGGCACACATATTTCTAAGGATATTGGTGATAATATAAGATATTCTTTTGTTAAGTCAAATGATTTTGTAAATACTTATGAAAAAGCTATAGCCGATTATAAGAATGCTGATTTAAGTTATTATATATGGTTAAGGCCAGAAGTTATTAGTCAAATTAGTAATGATTCTGATATAACTATAAATATGGCTAAAAATGGGAAAATTGACGATGTTAGTATTTATAAAATTCCATATGGTGATACAGAAAAATATAAGGATGCTCTTAAAAAATCTACTATTTTAACAAAGCTAGGTGAGCTTGAAAATATAACTGATAAAAATAGTGTTAATTTTGATGATAATAAGTCAAATATTACTCTTAGATCTACTTATACAACTGATAGCAATAAAGATTCATATATAATTAAAGTTAAAGCTAAGGATGTAAAACCTAATGTTGATACTGAATTTTCATTTAAGTGGAGTACAAAAAATAATGGTACTATAGATAATTTATCAAATCCATATTATATTTCAACTAATTATGAAATGCCTGAAACTCCATCAGATAATAACAGTTTAAATTTTGAATACGAAGATAAAATATACAAAGATTTAACATATACTGATGGAAGAATGATATTTGATGATGAAAAAATGACTGCTTACTGTATAAATCTAGGCATCCCTAATCCTTTCCAAACAGGGGGTAAATATTATCAAAAAGCTATAGTCAATCCTAGTCCAGAATTGTTTGCAAGATATGCTTTCCCTAAAGGGCTTCCAAATGCTTATAAAAATAGAGACAATGTTCAAATGTACTATGATATTAAAAGAGCTATCTATTTAATAGAACAAGAAAATTGGGAAAAGGCATATAAAGATCATGTTACTCAAGCTGTAATTGCTAGAATAATAGACGTTTATACAGAAAATATGTATAGGATATCACGAAAGTCTAAGGAGATTGATCCATCTGTATATGATAAAAATAGCAGTAAGGGAAAAATTTTAGAAGAAGATGGTTCGGCTAGTGAGAATAGAGTATATAATGATAATCCTTATGGTGGACATAAAACATATAAAAAAGAAGTAAATGATATATTCTTTTCAATACCTGATACAAAAGATATAACTAACAAAGAAAAATATATATCTTATGAAACTTTAGATAAGGATGTTGAAATAAAAGTTTATCATTCATTTGATACTACAACTGATAAACTTGTTACAGATGTTCAAAATATTATAACATATGAGGTTAAAAAAACACCTAGATCTGAAATTAAGTTTAAAAAAGTATTCTCGGATAACGGGAAATATGGTGTAGAAATTAGAGAGAATTTACCAGAATCTGATGATAAAAATGCCTACTTTACACTATATGATCAAAATGGTAATAGCTATCATGATAGTAAATACCAATCTGTATCTGATGATAATGTAATTACATTTACTAACTTACCTACAAATCAAATCTATACCCTAAAAGAACAAGCTCCAATTGGTTATAATAGATCAGAAGAATATATATTTGAAATAGACGAAAATGGAAATATACAAGCTAAGAACTTTAGCCTTGGAGATCCTACAACCATAGTTAACAGCAAAACTGTTAAAGCAAAGTTCGCTATTAAAAAAGTAGATTCACAAACAAATGAACTACTTCAAGGTGCAGAATTTACCTTAGGTGGTGGAGATTTAACTAAAGATATTGTTAAGACAACATCAGAAGAAGAAAATCCTATTATATTTGATAATCTAAAGGCTAATGAGAATTATACATTAAAAGAAACAAAAGTTCCTACTGGTTATAAAAACGAAAATTTAGAATGGAATGTTAAAGTTGATCCAGAAGGTCAGGTAAGCATAGAAGGGATCAATGGTATAGAAGAAGACGGACTTCTAACATTTACAATTAAAAATACTAAAGAAGAGTCAAAGAATGGTAGATTTGAAGTCTTAAAAGTTGATGATTCGGATAATAAGCTTGATGGAGCAGAATTTACAATTTATGAAGATTCTGATTTAGAAAAAATCTTGACTTTAAAAGATGAAAAGCAAGTGAAAACAACATCTGGCGGTCAAATAACTTTTGATAATCTGCCACAAGGCATATATTATCTAAAAGAGAGCAAGGCTCCTAAAGGTTATATAATAGAGTCAACAATTTGGACGGTGATTGTAGAAAATGGAATAGCTACAATATCATCAGACAATGAAGATAATGAAAAATTTATAATCACAAATTCTAAGGATGATGAAAAAATTAGTCAAGTAAAAGTCATAAATCATAAACCGACCTATCCATCAACAGGTGGCTCTGGTCCAAAGATTGCTTTTGCTATTGGCGGTACTGCATTGATGCTATTAGCTTTAATGTATTATGGTATTTATCAAAATGATAAAACCTATAAAAGATCAAAAACTAAATAAAAATTTGTAAATAATAAAACTTAAATAGACACAAGCAAGTTCAGCTAGTTTCCATACTGGACTTGCATATATTAATTTTTAATATTTAAATTCAACTAAATACTCATTTTATATATATTGGGGAAATTAATTGTTAAATTATATCAAAGTCTTGAAGAAAGCTGATAATTTCATAATTTGTTAAAATTTAGCAAAATTTTACCCTTTATTTCTTATGCTCATAATATTTACATAAATACTACTGGTATAGTATAATTAAGATGCTTTACTAGTAGTATTTTTTTACTATTATATAGTAAAAATCATAATGACTAAATTTTAATTTAATTATTAAAATTAAAAAGATAAAATAATATTCATAAATTTTAAAATACTTTATATATTATTTAGCTACTTTATTTGATTACAAAAGGTTTTTAGAGAGTATAGTTAATTAAAGAGATGAAGAATTATTTTCTATTTTAATATCGCTTAGATATATATCAAATTAATTAATAAATAATGAAAAAAATTTATAAGTATAAGAAAGGGGTTTCAATGAAAGGCAATCTTAAAAGCAACTTGGTGAAGATTTTATCAATTGCGTTAGCTTTCGTTTTAGTTTTTCCAACTGAAATATTTGCTATAGCAATGAAAGATAGAAAATCCAACACCTATCAAGCTTCAAGGAGTATTATGGGGCTTGCAACATCTGCAAATAATAATTTGCCAGATAAAAAGGAAAAAGAACAGAAATCAGAAACGTTAAAATCAGAGGTAAGCATCGATAAAACAAAAGAATTTACTATCGAGAAATCTGCAAATTTATCCAAATCGACAGGGAAAATTGACTATAGGATATTAGTTAAAACAGAAAACGCAGATTTAAATGGTAAACAAGTAGCAAATTTTTCTATAAATCAAAACACTGATTTGGTTGATTTAAAAGTAGAAAAAGTCACTGCTATAGACGATAACAAAGAAAGTGAAATCAAATACAGCAAAGAAGAACCTGAAGAAAATGATTCTACAGAAGATTTATCTACATTTGCCATTGCTAGTGATACAAAAGATTCTGTGGTTTATTACATAAGTGCACAATTAAGTGATAAAGCTTTGGCTGATATTGATAAGACTTCGCCAAACATGAGTATTGATTTTTCCTTAAATGAGGGTGCTTCTAAGCAATATCAAGATAGATTTTCTCTTGAGTTAAAAAAATCTGAAGAAAATGAAATTACGATTGATCAGGATGGTAATATAGCAGAAGAATTATTAGAAGAAGTAGAAGATTCTACTCATTTATACAAGGGTCAATATAAAGAAGAACAAACAGGAATATTTAATAAAACTCCTGCACAAATCCAATGGAGCGATTATATCAATCCAAAAGATAACAAAGAATTTACTTATAATATAAAATTAGACGATACCCAAGATACAAAAGACAGTAAAATCAAAATAGACTATTATCAAGCAGGGAAAAAAGGCTATGAGTTAAACAAGGACTTTAGTCAAACCGTGCCATTTGCAGAAGAAATAAATCTACAGATCCCACAAGGTTACATAGCAAGAATAGAATTTACAAGCAAAGTAAAAGCAAATACTAATCCAAAGTCTTTTAACTTTAATAAAACCGTAATTAAAAACCCTACTTATAAAGAAGAAAAAACAGAATCAAATCCAACCGAGTCAGATGAAGAAGACCCTGACCCTCTTAGCTTAAAAGAAGATAAAAAAGCAGCTGATAAAGATTCTTTAAAAACCGACCAATCTTCTAAAGAAAATGCCAAGTCACCATCCTCCATTGATAGCATGACAGACGAAAGTGACCAAGATTTATCCAAGAATTCAAAAACAGAACCTACTAAAGAAAAATCATCAGCGATAGCACTGAATAAAGATGCATATATTTCAAATTTAAAAGAAAATAATAAACTTTCAACAAATCTAGAAAATGCAACAAAGCAAATAGTTCCAGTATTAGAAAGTTATAATAAAGAAGAAATCAACTGGGATGATTTCAAAGCTTCTATCCAAAATATAGCAAAAGCAGAAAATATAGATTCTGCCCAAGCTGAAGAAATTATATCAGCCCTATTAAGAGGGCTAAATGAAGACAAATACAAAGTAGCTAATGTAGATATCAAAGAAGCTACAAATTTTGATCAAGCAAGTGAAAATGCTTTAACTACAGAAGAAATTAAAGCTCTAATCAAAGAAGAATTTGCCAAAAAGGATGCCGGCCAAATCACAGAAGAAGAATTGGAAGCATCACTAGCAAGCATTAGAGAAAAAAACAACATTACAAACGAAGACTTCGTCAACATCCTAAGAGATTTATACAAAAATGATGAAATAGCAAATGATAGCCAAGAAGATACAACTACTATTAAGACTGATAAAACTAAAGAGAAAGCTCTAGCAGAAAAATTAGCAGAAGAAAATCTATCAACAGAAGACTTCATTGCCTTCCTACAATCTTATGTAAAATCATATGACATAAAAGAAGACCAACTAGAATCACTACTTAAAGAAAAGCAAGTTGAAGTAGAGAAAGTAATCGGCGATTTCACTATTGATGAAATAGTGGCAGCAGCTTTCCTAGATGGGCTCAACCCACACATCTTTGCAGCTGGTGATCCAAGTGTTGAAGACTCTGGTTTTGCCAATGAAGATTTCAAGACTGAATTAGAATACTATACAGAAACCCTAACCAGAGCTACTAACGAAGACAAGCTTTTTGAAATAGTTAGAAGTAACTCTACTGATGATTTGTCAGACCAAGAAATTAGAAATGATTATGTAGGTTGGAAGATAAATATCCCTGGCACAGACAATTCAGGTAACGACATCACGGAGTTCAAAAAAGATAAGTACGAATATGATAACTTGAACTTCTCTATTTACGCACCAGCAGGTCAAAGCCTTGAAGAATATAGGGTTGTAGTAGAAGATGGCGAAGGTGGAACTACAAGCTACTCTGGTTCAATGACAGAGAAAAAGGGTGAACATTACATTTATAGTTTCTCTATTCCAAAAAACAAGCTTACAGAAAAAGGCTACAATATTTATGTAGTGGCCAAGGAACCAAAGAAACGTCAAAACTATGCTATTGGTGTAAAGATTTCTCCAGACAAAAACTATGTAAATGAACTTGTGAAGGACTTTGATAAAGACTTTGAAGAATTATCACAAAAGTATCCTTTCCTAATTAAATGGAAAGATACTTCAGCTGCCAACCCATATAGAAATGGCATAAATCTAATAGATACCAGAATGGTATATTTAGAGCCAAAGGGCTGGCAAGACCTCTTCCCATACAATGGTTTTAGGTCTCTAGACTACAACGACAATATTGACGATACAGATATTATGAAAAATAGAGTATCAATGTTTGGAAATATCAAAGAAGATGGTCAAATCACATGGACCATTTCTGAAACTTTCCCAGCAGAGAGACTTGTCAACAAAAACACTGTAGGTATAGATGCCTACTCAGCAAAAACTGACGGTCAAGGACTAACAGGACCAAGTGTACAAATCCTAGTACCAAATGACAATGGTGGCTATGATGTTACAGACTTAGGTAATGTAGCGAAAGAAACACTACAAGAAAAAATAGGCAACAAACCAGGAACTATTGTAAATTACACCTTTACTGACAAAGCTACAAATAAAGAAGAGTTTACAACCCTAAGCCTAGACTCTGGCAAGTCTGCATCCATTGCTTACAAGCCAAGCTTGCTTCAAAGAGAAGAAGGGGCAGAGAAGGACACAAGTGGCCTGGCCTACCTACACAAGGTCCAAGAACACAAGGACGGCTCAGGCTATGAAGTAGCTCTTTCAAACGACCAAGCCAACACAATGAAGGCCTTTATCCCAAAAGACTCAAGGAAAAACCCTAGATTCAATGATCCAAATTTTAAGGATACAGGAGTTATTGTATTCTGTCTAAACCCAGGTAAACCAGAACCAACTAGACAGTACAAATTTAACGGAACCATTACCAAGGGAGAATGGTCTACAGCTGAAAAAGATTGGGCGAAAAATGGTAGGGCCATAGCAGCCCTTGCTACAGCAAACGAGGCCAAGTCATCCCCACTTTATAAGGGGACTACCGATAATAAATTCTATGAAAGCCTATATGAGTACCTACTAAGAATGTATTGGTACGGCCAAGAGCTAGCAGAAGAATACCAGCTTGACGAACAGTCCTACTACAAGATCATCCAATATAACCTCTACTACTGGTTAGCTGGAGAAAACTACGCAGAATCCTTTAGAAATGGTGGAGGCTACAACCCTAATTATTTCTCAAGTGCCGAATACAGCTATGCCCAAGGGCTAAAAAACCGTATAGCAGAAGGCAAAGACTGGGATAAGGTAGACAAAGACAAAGAAATCCAATTTTTCTACTATGGCCACGACAAGACCAGGTCCTACCAAAACACCATCACAGGTGATACCAAGAGAAAAGCCAAAAAAGGCAGCGTCACAGTAAATAAAATTGACCAAGACCAAGATGGAAAGAAACTTCCTGGAGCCTATTTCCAATTACTTGATAAAAATAAAGATCCAATCAAAACCCTAGTAACAGATGAAAATGGTGTGGCAGTATTTGATGGCCTTGACTATGGCACCTACTATATAAAAGAAGTCCAAGGACCAAAGGGTTATCAATTTAAAGAAGAGATTTCTGATGCTATAGTAGTCGGAAAAGAACAAGCTCATTATACTTTCAATTATAAAAATAAAAAAAACGAAATAGTATTTAGAAAAGTAAATGAAAAAGGTCTTGCCATGGATGGTGTAGTCTTTGAACTAAGTCTAAATGGCAGAGCGCTTTCTGGCCAAGACCAAATATCCGGCAAAGATGGTAAATTCTCATGGAAGGAACTTACACCAGGCAATTACCAAGTAGTAGAAAAAGATATATCTAAATATCCAGAATATAGCGAAAACGAAGGAAGAACCGTAGCAAGCTTTAGGGTAGATGAAAATAACATCATCCAAGATAAAAAGATTTATTATCCTAATGGCAATAGCAAAATTGATATTAAAAACGAAAAGAATGAGGGAAAACCAATAGGTATAGAATTTACCAAGGTAGACCTTAAGACAGACGAAGCACTAGAAGGAGCAGAATTTGTCCTTGAATATAGAAAACCAGATACATCTATCTTTAGAGAACTTGCAAGATCTAGGACAAGATCAAATAGCGAAGGTAAACTTGTTTGGAACGACCTAGTAGACGGTGACTATAGAGTAATAGAAACCAAGGCGCCAGACGGTAATTACGACACCGACCTAAACCTTGGAGAAAAAGCTACCTTTACTATAAAAAAGAATCAATATGGTTATTACGAAATAAAAGATAAAGATCAATTAGATCTAAAAATTACAAACACCGAAAAACCAGAAGAACCTAAGATTACTACAAGTGAATTTGAATTCACTAAGGAAGATAAAGAAACAAAAGATAAACTTCAAGGTGTAGAATTTACCCTAACATCAGAAGGCGAAGTTGGTGAAAAAGGTAAGGAGTTTGACTACAAAGTCAGCAAAACAACTGATGAAAATGGAAAAATAAAGTTCGAAACCCTATATCCAGGCACTTACACCTTAAAGGAAACAAAACAACTACCAGGATATCAAGAAAATAAGAAAACCTGGACTGTTGTGGTAGATGATCAGGGTGAAACAAAAGTTCAAAGCCAAGGTGGAGGTTACAAGATAGAAACGTCAAAGGAACAGACTTTTGATAACACTTATGTATCTCTAAAGGCATCTATAAAAGAAACGAATAATGAAGGTGTATTCCTTTATACAATGAAAATCAAACCTAAAAAGGATATCTATGGTATAAGCCTGCAACCAAATAGTTCAGATATTACAGGGGATTTAACCAGGCAAGGAACTATTGATATAACAGGCTTAGAAGTTGGAAAAGAAAAAACATTCAGTAGGACGTTTTCAATAAGGGATATTGATAAAATCAATAAAAACACTGATATTTACCCTGTGAACCAAGTTATGATATTAAAAGATGGAGGGGGTAATCAACAAACTGCTAGTATTTCTCCAACTTTTAAGGTCATAGAGGACTCTGGCCCACTTACCATCACAAACGAAAAGGAAAAGCCAAAATCTGCCAACCTTACTATCAGAAAATACGATAAGGACACAAATCTTGGTCTTGAAGGCGCAGAATTCGAACTATATGACAATGCGAGTGCTACAGGCAAACCTATAGATAAAGCTACTTCCAACGAACATGGTTATGCTACTTTCAATAGTGAGAATATTCAGTTAGATACAACTTACTATGTAAAGGAAGTTAAGGCTCCAGAGGGCTACAAATTTACAAGTGCAATAACAAAAGTAACATCATCAGCGCAATCTGATAATACAATAAACGCAGAGATTCCAAACGAAAAGAACAATTCTCGTTTTGAACTTTACAAAAAAGACTCTAATGGTAATTACCTGGAGGGAGCTAAATTTAGACTCCTAGATGAAAATCAAAATAAATTTGAACCAGATAGAATTGAAACTACTGTTAGCAACGGTTATATCAAATTTGATAATCTAAAAGCAGGCAAGACCTACTACCTAGAAGAAGTTGAAGCTCCAGATGGCTATAGGAAGAAAGAAGGTAAATTAAAATTAATTGTAGATAAGGATGGATATATCAGTTGGAAAAATGAAAGTCTAGTGGAAGAAGCAGATTCAGCGGAACCTTCAAAGATCATTACAAATGATGTATTAAAAGTAGAAAAAAATGCAAAATCAGAATCTTATAACTACGAATTTGCAAATAACCCAAACTATATGAATGCTCGTGATTATGTTGAGGCTACAGATCCAGAAAACAGTCTTATAACATATTATCTGATGCTAAAACCAAATTTTGTAGATGGTTCATCAGCTACTAATAAACCAACCAAGCTAGAACTAAATGCAACAAATGCAAATTTAGAAAAAGTAGAGCTTTTTGACGTCAATCCCGGTAGAGATAGTAAGCAAATAAGTGGAGTAAATGAGAAAATTTATATTGGCGATCTAATGAATAGCAGAAGCATAGATGATAGGGTTATATTCTTTCTAGATAGAACTCAAGCAAAAAATTCTGATGCTGGCAATATTACAATGGGATCATCAACTATTAGCGAAAATGCTACAAATACCATAGTAAATAACCAAGCCAATAACGCCTTTATCAAATTTCCACATAATGGTAGAGAGGGTAGGTTTGATGGAAACTGGTCATATATAGTCAAAGTTACAGCTAAAATAGTTGATAAATATCAACAATCACAAATTGGATATAATTGGAAAACCATAGATACACCAAACAACACTGATGCCATACTTCATCATTTTGATCTTCCAGCTCTTTATGAGAAAGAAGTAATCACTGAAGAAAACAAAAATAAAAATACAGAAGCACCAAGCTTTACTGTAATCAACCAAAAGAAGCCATCAATAGACTTTGTAAAACAAGATGGAGCTAGTAAAAACCCTCTATATGGTGCAGAATTTGTACTCTATAAAGGTGATGAGGAAGTTAAAGACTCACTAACATCTTCAGATAGAGATGGTAAGTTTGGATTTGACAACCTAGAAGATGGCTCATACACAGTTTATGAAACAGTTCCACCAGAAGGCTATCCATATGCTGAAAGATTTATTGTATCGACCTTTACTGTTGAAAATGGTAAAGTTAAAGATCTTAAGACCAACCAAAAGTATGGCGAAGAAATTATAGAAAACTTTGATTCAAATGAAGCCTATCCAATCTACAACAAAGTAAATGAGATTAAGTTTAAGAAGGTAGGAAAGGACAATAAACCTTTAGCAGGTGCTAAGTTTAAACTTGATAGAGTTTGGGATAGCTATGATGATAAAGGCGATCTTCAGCCTTATAGACAAACAGTTTTAGAAAATATTGAAACCCTTGATGATGGTATCATAGCCCTTTCAGCAACTGAACCTGGCAGATACCAACTAGTAGAAACATATGCCCCAAAAGGTTATCAACAAATAAAGACAGATAATGACGAAGAAGTCAAAATAGGTGGACAAATAGTAGCAGAGTTTACAGTAGAAAGAGGCAGCCTAGACATTAAAAACGTCTTAGTTGGCGACAAATATATCCAGGACATGACAGGAAATACTGAAACTCTTGAAATAGTCAACAAAGAAGCTGTAGAAGGTAAGTTCCAAGTTAATAAGGTCGATGGATCGAGAATAGCCTTAACTGGTGCAAGATTCATATTAAAAGATATGGAATCAGGCCAATATGTAAAGACAGACGGAACATTTACAACAAACTCCGGAGATGCCCTTACAGATGGCTCAACAGTCAACTACGAAAACCTACCAGTAGGAGAATATGAACTAAGAGAGTTCAAATCCCCAGACGGCTATGTAAGAACTATCAATACTTGGAAGGTAGTTGTAAATGATGAAAGCACAACAACTATTAGTGAAAATCCAAAGCTTGATAATGATGTTACTGCTGAAATAACCCCTGAAACTACAAGCTCACCAGCTATTCTAAAACTAGTAAACAAATCCAATGAGATAGAATTTGAAAAAGTAGATAGCAATACAAAAGACCCACTAAAAGATGTTGAGTTTGAAGTCTGGTGGGACCAACAAGGTGATAAGAACAATACTGATGTAAAATATAAGGAATATGTAAGAATTCAAAACCCTGATAAAACAGAAGATGCAAAGGATAAATTTATATTTACAACTGATGAAAATGGTAATTTCAAACTTAAAAACCTAGGAACAGGTCACTACAAGATCTACGAAACACTTCCAAAAGATTATAAAGTTACTGACCAACTAACAGACAACGAACCTATAGCAGATGCAAAAGGTGAATTTGTAAATGAATTCTTTGTTGATATTGACGGAGATATCAAAAAGTATGACAATGGTATAGTAGCCGGAAAAGATGAAGCACCAATCACTACCATTAAAAACACCCCAATCACTGGCAAATTTAGAGTTCAAAAAGTTGGAGAAGATGGAGTCGAAAAACTTGATGGCGCAGTATTTGAGCTTTATAAAGTTGATGAAAAAGGCGATGTTCAGGGAGAATCTATCACATCAAAACCTATTGATGGAGTAACTGGCCTAGTAGAATTTGCCGGCCTAGAAGATGGCCAATACCTACTTGAAGAAACAAAAGCTCCTGACGGATACGTTATGAGCGCAACTAAGTGGGAAGTCACTGTAGAAGATGGCAGGGTCAATATTTCATCAACAGATGAATCTTCTAGATTCACTAGAACAGACGATACACTTACTTTAAATGTAGTAAACAAAAAACCAACCTACCCATCAACAGGTGGAAATGGTCCTAAGATTGCCCTTGCAATAATAGGAACAGCTCTCATGTTAGCAGCTATTGCATACTACGGTATTAAACAAAACGATAAAAATCGTAGGAAAGCTGATGGGCTTGGAGCATAATAAAAGAAAAAGATTCTAGTTAAAAGCTAGAATCTTTTTTTGCTATAAATTAGTCGAAAAAGAAATCAAACCCCACCCCATTTCGACCGAAGTGAAATCGAAGTGGAGAAATCCCACATATACGTAAGAATAAATAAATAAAAACAAACTAGAGATCTCTCCATGCCCTCACTACCGCTCGTTTAGTCGAGATGGAAATAGAACTCTATCCCAAACTTCGCCTGAATTAAAATGAAGTTGAGAAAAATGAAGAAATTCCATTATGTAGTTAATAAGTGAAAATACCCAATCCATTTCGACCGAAGC
>NZ_JAGGLS010000011.1 GCF_017874535.1 Anaerococcus nagyae | reverse complement strand
AAATAGTGCAAGATAGAAATAATTTCTTTCTTACACTATTTATGGTACTAAAAACTGACCTCCTTAAGTTGGTTTTTTAGTCCAACTTTTGGGGGTCAGTACACATTCACTTAAGCTACTTTTTTATATTATAATTTTTTATTAGATAACATAGATAATTAATATTACTGATTTAATATAGTTGATAGTCTTATTTTATTATTTTTTATCTAAACTTATATTGTAAGTATATATAAATTACTTTATATATTGATTATTTAGTTTTCCTCAAACACAATATTATCCTCTTCAAGTTTAGCAATTCTTGCTAGAGAATAGACCTCTACCCCCATATCTTCTACTATGGAACGACCGTTTGAGAAAGACTTTTCTATAACTATTCCACAACCTACTGGATTAGCTCCTGCTTGTCTTATTATAGCTATCATTCCTTTTGCGGCTTGACCATTTGCTAGGAAATCATCTATCATTAGGACATTTTCTCCTTCTTTGATAAATTCCTTATTAACTATTAGCTCATTCATAACTTGCTTGGTAAATGAGAATACTGAGGAATGGTAGACATCTTCACTTGTTGTAAGAGATTGTTTTTTACGACCAAATACACATTTAACGCCAAGATTTTTAGCTGTAGCTAAGGCTGGTGCAATGCCAGATGATTCTACTGTAAATACTTTATCTATATTTTGATCTTTAAAATGTTCAGCAAATTCCTCACCCATCTTAGAAATTAGCTCAACATCTATTTGTTGGTTTAAAAATGAGTCTACTTTTAATATATCTTCGCCAAGGACTATACCTTCATCAAGGATTTTTTGTTCTAATTCTTTCATTATAAATAACTCCTTATGTAATTTCTATTAATTATTATACTTATTATAAGGATATTATCATAAATAGTCAAAGTCAAGATAAAATTTTTCTTATAAATTGGGTAATAATAATATATGAATAGTTTAGAATTTAGTAAAGATTTAATAGAATTTATTGATGAGAGTCCTCTTAACTATTTTGCAGTTAAAAATGCAAGTGATATTTTGGAGGAGAATGGATTTAAGAAACTTTTAGAAAATGAAAGATGGGAGCTAGAAGATAATGGTAAGTACTATATTATTCGCAATGATTCAGCCCTTATTGCTTTTACAGTAGGAAATGATTTAAAAAAAGGTTTTGATATTATAGGAAGTCATACAGATAGTCCGACTTTTAAGATTAAATCAAATCCTGAAATTAATGATAATGGATATCTAAAATTTAACATAGAGCCATATGGAGGAATGATTTATTATACATGGCTTGATAGAACCTTATCACTTGCAGGAAAAGTTTCCTACAAAAATGCGGATAAGATAGAAAGTAAGCTAGTAAAGATTGACAAAGACTTATTAACTATACCAAGTGCGGCTATTCATATGAATAGGGAAGTAAATAAAGGGTTTGAGTTTAATCCACAAAATCACTTATATCCTATTGTAAAAACTATAGAAGATAATTTTGATGTAGGATATATACAAGAATTATTAGCAGAAGAATTAAGTATAGAAAGTTCTGCTATACTTGACTATGATTTAGCTCTTTATGATAGACAAAAAGGAGCTATTATAAATAACATGTATCAAGTTGGTAGAATAGATAATCTAGGGTCAGTTCATGCATCTTTAAGAGCTATCTGTGATAGCGAAAATACAAAAAATAATGTATTAATATTAAATGATAATGAGGAAATAGGATCTAGGACAAGTGCAGGTGCATTTTCACCATTTTTAAAAGATACACTTAAAAGGTTAGCGGTCAATAGGGATCTTGATGAAGAAGATTTTTATATAGCTTTAGCTAATAGCTATCTTATTTCAGCAGATCAAGCCCATGCCATACATCCAAACTTTAAAGAGTATCACGATCCAACTAATCCTATAAGTATGAATGGTGGACTAGTAATAAAAACTGCTGCTAATGGCGCTTATTCATCAAGTATCAATTCCAATGCAAGATTAATAGATTTAGCAAATTCTATTGGATGCAAGGTTCAAAAGTTCCATAATAGAAATGATAAACAAGGTGGATCTACTATAGGCCCGATAGCTTCTACAGGATTAGGAATTACATCAATAGATGTGGGAGAACCAATTCTTGCTATGCACTCTATAAGAGAGTTAGGAGGCATAGAAGACCACTTGGAAGCGTATAAGATTTATAAAGCTTTTTATGAAACAAACTTTTAGGAGAGATTATGGCTATAATGGAAATTTGTCTAATACCAATAGGCACAAAAGAAACATCAGTTAGTAAATATGTAGCAAGTGCTAGCAAAATACTTGATAAAGAAGGGATAAAACATGAGCTTAATCCAATGGGAACTGTTATACAAGCAGATCCTGATAAGTGCTTTGAAATAGCAAGAAAAATGCAAGAAGAAGTGTTTGATGCTGGTTCTGATAGAGTTTATACTGTTATAAAGATGGATGATAGACGTGATAAAGATCATGATATGGATTACAAGGTAAAATCCGTAAAAAGTAAATTATAGAATATAAAAAATCGCACTAAGCCTTAAACGTTATGTTTAAAGTTTAGTGCTTTTTAAGTTATATAAATACAGGAACTATATATCTTAATAAGAATATTATTGCAAGACCGTAAACAAGAGGGCTTACTTCTTTGCCACGTCCTGTTAGGAGTTTGATCCCTGCGTATGAAATCATACCAAATGAAATACCTTCTGCTATAGAATAAGTAGCTGGCATCATTAATATTGTCATAAATGCTGGGAAAGATTCTGTTATATCAGTAAAGTTTATTTCTACAACAGTTGAAAGCATGAATAATCCTACTACTACAAGTGCTGCTGCTGTTGCTTGAGCTGGAATTATTGAAAATAATGGGAAAAAGAACGCTGCTATTCCAAAACAAATTGCTGTTGATAATGCAGTAAGTCCAGTGCGTCCTCCTTCAGCAACTCCTGCTGATGATTCAACAAATGTTGTTATTGTTGAGGTGCCAAGTAGTGATCCAATAGTAGTACCTATAGCATCTGCTAAAAGTGCCTTGGATCCATCTTCTAGATTACCATTTTCATCAAGCATATTAGCTTTTGTTGCGACTCCTGTAAGTGTTCCTAATGTATCAAAAATATCCACAAACAAAAATGAGAATAAAACCGAGAACATTTCAAATGAAAATATATTTGAAAAGTCTAACTTAAATGCTACTGGTGATATAGATGGTGGCAAAGAAACTATTGCGTTGCCATCAGGTAATTTAGAAACACCTAATATAAGTGAAATAACTGTGGAAGCTAGTATTCCCCATAATAAGGCTCCCTTAACTTTTCTAGCAGTTAATACTACCATAATTATTAGAGCTATAAAGAATACAAAACCTTCTTTACTTGCTATGTTGCCAAGTTTAAGAGATATATCCCCAACTTCTACAATACTAGCATTGATAAGACCAATAAGAGCTATAAATAAGCCAATTGCTACAGAAACCGCCTTTTTTAGATTGATTGGTATAGCATTAAATAATGCTTCACGCACTCCTGTAAATGATAGAATAATAAAAATAAGACCTTCTAAAAAAACAGCAGTAAGTGCAAACTGCCAGCTCATACCCATTTGCATTACAACTGTATAGGTGAAGAATGCATTAAGGCCCATACCCGCTGATAAACCAAAAGGCATATTTGCATAAAAAGCCATTATGAGCATAGCTACTATGGAAGCTATGATAGTAGAAGTGAATACAGCTCCATTATCCATACCTGCATCTGCCAATATAGTTGGATTTACAGCAAGTATATAGCTCATCGTCATAAATGTAGTGATACCAGCCATGATTTCTGTACGGGTATCTGTACCATGCTCACGCAGCTTAAAAGTTTTCTCATTAAACGACTCGAATGCCATGTAATCCTCCTTAAAATTAAAATGATACAGAGTTATTATACATCATTTTTGTTAATTGTCTTTATTTTTTTAGCTCACTAAACTATAATATCTTTAGGAGGATGTATGAGTCAGGTAAATGTTATACAATTAATTTTAATAATAGTAGGGATAATGCTATCGGCATTTTTTTCCTCATCAGAGACAGCTCTTACGAGTTTAAATGTATTTAAGATAAGGCAGATGGAAAAAAATGGAGTTGAAAATGCTTCTTTAGTGAAGAAGCTAGTTGATGATATAGGATCAGTGTTAACTACTATTCTTATAGGAAATAACATAGTGAATATAGTTACAACAACAATAGCCACAATATTTTTCACTGATGTTTTTGGATCAAAGGGAGCAGTTATTTCTCCAATTATCCTTACAATAGTTGTTCTTATTTTTGGTGAGATTACACCTAAAAATATAGCTACTTCAAATAGTGAGAAGCTAGCTCTCTCAGTAGCAAAACCGATAAGGGTTGTCGATATAATATTTAAACCATTAAGTTTTCTTTTAGGAAATATTACAAATTTTATATCAAGTATATTTGTAGGAGAAGAGGAAGATAATAATCTTGTAACTGAAGAGGACCTAAAAACTATTGTAGATGTTTCTGAAGAGCAAGGAGTTATCAATAACGAAGAAAGTGAAATGATTAATAATGTTTTTGAGTTTGGGAACTCTGATGTTTCAGATATCATGACTCCAAGAACAAATATGGAAGCTATAAGTATAGATGTGGATAGTAAAGAGTTAAACGAACTTTTATCTAATACAAACCACTCTAGGATACCAGTTTACGGCAAAAATATTGATAATATATTGGGTATACTCCATATGAAAGACATAGTTTCTGCTACAGTTCAGGGTAAAGACCTGGACTTAAAAGATCTAATAAGGCCAGCTTATTATGTTTATGATAATATGCACATATTTGATCTTTTTACAAATATGAGAAGTGAAAATGCATCACTTGCTGTAGTTATTGATGAGTATGGTGGTACAAGTGGACTAGTGGCTATAGAGGATATAGTAGAGGAACTTGTAGGTGAGATAGATGATGAATATGATATAGATGATAAAGATATTTTTAAATTAACTGAAAATTCATACCTGGTCAAAGCATCCCTACATCTTAGTGACTTTAATGATTATTTTAATGTAGAATTAGAGGAGATTAAAAACGATTCCATAGGAGGTTTTGTAATTGATCATCTATCCCGAATTCCTGAAGCAGGAGATAGCATAGAAGTCAATAAAATGCTTATAACTGTAGATGAAGTAGATAGATATAAGATAGAAATGTTAAAAGTAGAGTTTTTATGAGGAGATTTGAGTGAAAGATACAGTTTATATAACAGGCCACAAAAATCCTGACACAGATTCAATTGTAGCAGCTATTACATACGCTAATCTTAAAAATAGACAAGGTGATGTAAACGCCATTCCAGTTAGGCTTGGGAAATTAAATCCAGAAACTAAGTTCGTGTTAGATTACTTTGGGGTAAAAGCACCCAGTGTTAAAGAGTCCATGATACTTCAGGTAAGGGACATTAACTATGATAAGGCCTATGCTATAGATCCATCCATACCCGTAAGAACAGCTTGGGATATATTTCAAGAAGGGGTAACCCACTCCCTATCAGTTGTAAATAGTGAAGGAAAAATTATAGGGATCGCTTCACTTTCAAATATAACCAAAGCTTACATGGATGTTTGGGATGACAGAATTATAGGCAGATCTGAAACTCCAATAGAAAATATAATTGATGTTTTATCTGCCAAGGTTTATAATTTACCAGAAAATCCTAGAAAGTATGACGGCAAGATTACAGTTATGGCTATGAATGATGGAAGTGATGAATTTGATGGTTACTTTAGTGAAGGTGATATAGTAGTTTTAGGTAATAGAACAGATTATTTAGAATATCTAATAACTCGCAAGGTTTCGTTAATAATTTTAACAAATGGATCAAGAATTGAGGATGAGCTGATTACTTATGCAAAGGAAAATAATGTAACAATCCTATCTACAGAATATAATACATTTATGACATCTAGATTGCTTCCAATGACTATTCCAGTTAGCTCAGTTATGTCAACAGAAGATTTAGTATATTTTTCAACTACTGATACTATAGATTCTGTAAGAGAGACTATGTCAAAATCAAGATTTAGATCATATCCTGTAGTAGATGAAAATAAAAAATTAGTAGGATCAATATCCAGATATCACTTGATATCTTCTGGGATGAAAAAGCTTATTCTAGTAGATCATAATGAAAAGAATCAATCAATTGATGACATAGACCAAGCAGAAATTGTAGAGATTATAGACCATCATAGGGTAGCAAATATATCAACAACTTCCCCATTATTTTTTAGGGCAGAGCCTGTAGGGTCAACAGCTACAATTATTTCAGAAATGTATCTAGAAAGTGGTTTACGTCCAAGTAAAGAAATAGCAGGTTTATTATGTGCTGCAATAATATCAGATACTCTCCTATTTAGATCTCCAACTACCACAGATGTAGATAGAAGAGTATTAGACAGGATGAGTAAGATTGCGGATCTAGATGTCGAGGATTTTGCCAATAAAATGTTTAAGGCAGGTACATCCTTAAAAGAAAAATCTTCGTTAGATATAGTAGAAGGGGATGTAAAGACCTTTACCATAGGAGAGGAAGTCATAAGAGTAGGTCAAGTTATGACAATGAATCCAGAAGAACTTGAGCCATTAAGAGAAGAAATAACACAGTTGATGCAAGAAAAAATTAACAAAAAAGGCGAAACTACTTTCGTGCTTGTATTAACAGATATATTTAATGAAACTAGTGAGTTACTTGTAGTTGGTGATCATTTGGAAGATATAGAAGAAGAATTTGGAAATAAGGTAAAGAATGGAACTATCTCAGCTCCAGGAGTATTAAGTCGTAAAAAACAAGTTATGCCCAGACTTACAAATGCTTTTTTAAAAACTAATAATTAGTAAAAGTTCTAGTTTATGCTAGTCAGACTGTTGACAAAATATAAAATTTACCCATTTCGACCGGAGCGAAGCGTAGCGGAGAAATCTCATGAAATCCCTCCATGTATTTGTCATAATTATTTAGCCTAAATGGGATATAGTTTAAATTAAATTATTAGTAAATTATAAAGTCTACTTTTTTTACGTACTAAGATGAGTAAACTAAACTTCCTATCTCAGATAATTTAGAAAATATAAAATTTACCCATTTCGACCGGAGCGAAGCATAGTGGAGAAATCTCATGAAATTCCTCCATGTATTTGTCACGATTATTTAGCCTAGCTAGGATATAGCTTAAATAAAACCTTAGTAAATTATGAAATACATTTTGTCTAAGTTTTATTTAGTTTATACTAGATCTTTTATAAATCTTATAAATAATCTTAAATATGGGTAAAAATTTTATAGGAGAGTTTTTATGGAAATATTGGATTTATATGACAGAGAGAGAATAAGAACAGATAAAACATATGAAAGGGGAACAGCCCAACCAAAGGGATTTTATAGATTAGTTGTCCATGTATGTATTTTTAATAGTAGGGGTAAGTTACTTATCCAACAAAGAACCTATAATAAAAAGATGCCAGGTTTATGGGATGTCACCTGCGGTGGGGCTGTATCAACTGGTGAAACATCTTCAGTTGCTGCTAGTCGTGAATTATTCGAAGAGCTTGGTGTAGCAATAAATTTTAAAGATATAAGACAAAGTTTAACTGTCAATTTTGCCCATGGATTCGATGATTTTTATATACTTCATAAAGATATAGACACAGATAATTTAGTCTTGCAAGAAGAAGAGGTAAAAGATGCTAGGTGGGAGAGTCTAGAGGGGATATTAAAACTTAGGAGAGAAGGTAAATTTGTAGCCTATAAAGAGTCCTTTATTAAATTTTTATTTGAATTGAGTAAGGATAATAGATATGTTGAAATTTGAATTATAATACTTTACTAGTAGCAAATATAAAAATGACAATTTAACTATAATTTCCTTATAAATTTGAAATGAATAATTTGATTTTTGACTCTTATTATATACATATTAATAGAAATTTAAGTACAAAAAGAGCTCGAAGCCTAGGCTTCGAGCTTATTTATTAAGTTCTCCAAGTAGATATTCAGGATCCATTCCATGAACCATACATGCTTCTTCTAATGTTTCATATAATGAAGATGGACAAGCTATGCATCCCATACCTGCCATAAGGAGAGTATTTATTGCTTCTGGTTTAGCTTGGATAATTTCACCGATTAGCATATCAGTTGTAATCTCAACATCACCAGTTGTTTTTTTTGTATCTGTTGATTTTTCCATTGTCTATCGTACCCCCTCTTTATACTTTAATGGTACTATTAAATTTTAATAATAGCAAGCTAATCAGTAGGAATTAGACTTCTATCATTTATAAGTATAATAATACTAAAAGGAGGATTGGTCAATATGGAAAGTAATAAAATTGAGCAAAAAAAAGATTTATTAGATGAAATTTTAAAGCTGAGAGAAGATTTAAAAGAAAAAAATGATATGATAAATGACTTAGGATCTAGTATTTCTTTTATACATTTATTTATAGTCCCTTTAATAGTTGCTACAATTGTAACATTTATAACTATGAAGCTTTCATTATTTACTTCTAATCAAAGTGCAGGATGTTTTATAATTACTTTTATTATATGCTTGGCGTTTTCAACCTTTCTAAATAAGAATAGACTCAATAAAAGAAAAAAAGAGCTTGTTGAACAAAGATTAGTACTTCAAAAACAACTTGTTGCTAAGGGAAAAGAACTAAGAGAGCTTGAAAAAACAATTGCAAATTAAGAGACTCTTAGTATAATATTAGCAGTCGTACTATTAGAGTGCTAAGGAGGAAAAATGAAACAAGAATTCAAAGCTGAAGCAAAAAAAGTAATGGATTTGATGATCAATTCTATTTATACAAACAAAGAAATATTCCTAAGAGAATTGATTTCAAATTCATCTGATGCTTTAGATAAATTATATTATAAAGACTTAAAGTCAGACAATGAAACCAACAAAGATGATTATTATATTGAGCTTATACCTAATAAAGACGAAAGAAGTTTAACGATTGTAGATACTGGTATTGGTATGAATGAGTCAGATTTAATCGAAAACTTAGGTACTATTGCTAAATCTGGTACAGAAAACTTTAAAAATTCTGTAGAAAATTCTGATATTAAGGATCTTATAGGTCAATTTGGTGTTGGATTTTATTCAGCTTTCATGGTGGCAGATAAGGTAGAAGTAAGAACAAAAAAATATGGAGAAGATACTGCCTATTTATGGCAAAGTGAAAATGCTGATGGTTTTGAAATTACAGAAATAGAAAAAAAAGATCAAGGTACTGAAATCAAGTTATTTTTAAAAGAAAATACAGAAGATGAAAACTATGATGGTTATCTAGACCAGTATAGAATCGAAAATTTAGTAAATAAATATTCAAACTACATCAGATACCCAATTAAAATGGAAGTTACAAAATCACGTCTTGCAGAAGATTCTACAGAAGATGATCCGAAATATGAGGAGTATAAAGAGCTAGATGTTCTTAATTCAGATACGCCAATATGGAAAAAGAATAAAAACGACTTATCTGATGAAGATTATATTAATTTCTACCAAGATCAACACTTTGGATTTGATGAACCTCTTTCTTGGCTACACTTTAATGTAGAAGGAGCTGTAGAGTTTAGAGCTATAATCTATATACCTAAAAAAGCTCCTTTTGATTATTATTCAAAAGATTATCAAAAGGGCTTACAATTATACACACATGGTGTAAAGATTATGGATAGAAGCGAAGACTTACTAGAAGATGCCTACTCTTTTGCAAAAGGTGTTGTAGAATCCGATGATTTGACCTTAAATATATCAAGAGAAACTCTTCAACAAGATAGACAATTAAGAGTGATATCAAAACAAATCAACAAAAGAATCAATTCTCATTTACTAAATATTAAAGAAAAAGAGCCAGAAAAATATGAAGAATTTTTCAATGAATTTGGTAATAATATAAAAATGGCTATTTATGAATCTTATGGAGCAAATAAAGAAGAATTGCAAGACCTTCTACTATTTAAGACAAGAAAAGAAGATAAGATGATTTCATTAAGAGACTATAAAGAAAATATGAAATCAACTGATGAGGATATTCTTTATGCAACTGGAGATTCTATAGAAAAAATTAAAAGCTCACCAGCACTTAATATGGTAGATAAAGATCGTGATGTAATCTTACTTGATCAACCGATTGATGAATTTTTAATAAGAATGCTTGATGAATATGAAGGTCTTAAATTTAAGTCAATATCAGAAGAAGATGAAGCTAGCGAAGAAAACTCTGATAGTAAAGATCTAGTAGAAAAATTATTAGAAAGTCTACCAGATGACGTAGTAGACATCAAATTTACAGATAAGCTAGAAGATATTCCATCAATGATTAAACAAAGAGGAGAGATTTCTATAGAAATGGAAAAAGCTCTCAAAAATCAACCTAACGCGCCAGAAATAAAAGCAGAAAAGATCCTAGAGATTAATAAAAATTCTAAAGCCTATGAGCTATTAAATAATGCAAAAGATGATGATAAAAAATCCGAAATTGCAAGTATACTATTAGATCAAGCAAAACTTATAGAAGGATTAGATATTAAAGATCCTGTAACTTATACTAAGAATATTTGGAAATTAATCTAAGGAAGAATTATGGAATATACAAGAAAGAATGTTTGGTTAAACATTGATGATAATAAGAAAAATGAATTAGAAGAAATATCCAAAGACTATATAGATTTTTTAAATGTTTCAAAAACAGAAAGGCTTGCCACAAAAGAGATTATAAGACGTGCTGAGAAAGCTGGCTTTAAATCACTTGATGAGAAAATTAAAAGTGGAAGTCTTGATGCTGGAGATAAGGTTTATGCAGTAAATAAAAATAAAGCGGTAGTTTTATTTGTAATTGGCAGTGAAGATTTAGAAAAAGGTATGTCGATAGTTGGAGCTCATACAGATGCTCCAAGACTTGATATTAAGCCAGTTCCACTAGCAGAAGATTCGTCTATAGCTTATTTTAAAACACATTACTATGGCGGTGTTAAAAAATATCAATGGACAACAATACCTCTTGCACTTCATGGCGTAATATTTACTAAGCAAGGAGATAAGGTAGAAGTTTCTATTGGCGAAAATGAAGATGAACCAGTATTTACAATATCAGAACTTTTAATCCACCTATCAAGAAAGCAAATGGATAAATCAGCTAGAGAAGTTATAGAAGGTGAACAATTAAAGGTCATTGTAGGATCTATACCACTAGCAGACGAAGAAGACAATCCAGTTAAGAAAAATATTCTAAAAATTCTTAATGAAAAGTATGGTATTGTCGAAGAAGATTTTATAACAGCTGAATTTGAGGTAGTACCTGCTATTAAGGCTAGGAATGCAGGGCTTGATAATTCTATGATTATAGCTCATGGCCAAGATGATAGAGTTTGTACTTATTCAGCTTTAAGTGCAATCTTTAATATAGAAAATCCAAGCAAGACAGCAGTAGCTTTATTTGTTGACAAAGAAGAAATAGGATCCTATGGAGCTACAGCTATGACAAGCCAATTCTTTGAAAATACAGTCCTAGAATTATTAAATATTGAAGGTAAAGCAAATTTAATCAGCTTAAAAAGAAGCTTGCAAAACTCTAAGGTATTATCAGCGGATGTAACTTCAGCATATGATCCAAACTTTAAAGATGTATCAGAAATAGATAACTCAGCACAATTTGGATGCGGTGTTGCTCTAACAAAATACACAGGTAGTGGTGGTAAAGGTGGGTCAAATGATGCCAATGCCGAATATTTACAAGAGCTTAGAACTGCTTTTGATAAGGAAGAAGTGATTTATCAAACTGGTGAACTTGGAGCTGTTGATGCAGGCGGTGGTGGAACTATTGCTTTTATACTCGCAGAATATGGTATGGACGTTGTCGATTGTGGTACACCTGTAATAAGTATGCACGCCCCAACTGAGCTAGTAAGTAAGGCCGATCTTTATGAGACTGTAAGAGCTTATAGAGCATTTTACAAAAATATTTGACATACAATTTACTAAAAAGTATAATAAACGACTATCTTGACATTTTTACTAATTTGCTGTATAATGCTTATTAGTATTTAATGAGAGGATGATTGAATGGAAGAAAGGTCAGTAAATGACATCAGACAGGAAGTCCAAAGAAATATCGGTAAAGAAGTAATTTTGAAAGCTGACATGGGAAGAAAAAGGATTAAAACTAGAACAGGTGTCATTGTAGATGCTTTTCCAAGTGTCTTTACTGTAAGGGTGAACAACGATTTCGATGTTGAAAGAACAGTATCATATTCTTACTCAGATATATTAACATCGACTGTAGAGTTATTATCGGCAGAATAAATTAAAAAAGAACTGTTGCAATTTGCAGCAGTTCTTTTTAGTTCTAAATACTAATTTGTATTAGAATCTTTTAAATAATTCTCATCGCTAGTATTATTTTCTTCTGATTCTTCTTTTTCACTATCTATATTAGACTTATCTTTATCTATTTCAATTATGGTAGTCTTAGTTTCAGTAGGATGGATATCTTCTTCTTTTTTTTCACATCCGACTAAGGCTAGAGTAATGAAAATAAAAGTTATTATTTTTTTCATATTCCTTTCCTTATATTTTTAAATCTACCCATTTACCCTTTTTAAATCTATATCTTAGACCTAGGAGTCTACTAGTTTGATCTGATAAAATTCCTATCCAAATACCGTCAAGTCCTAGATTTAATATATTTACAGTTAGAACTGTTACTAAGGATCTTATTATAGTTACTGAAACTATAGCAACAGCTAACGTGAATTTTACATCACCAGCTGCCCTTAAAGATCCGCCATGTATTGCCTGCAAGATTTGCATTAATACTATAATACCTAAGTATTTTATGATGATTGAACTTCTATCAACTAATTCTTTGCTAGAAAAGAATAAGGAGAATATTCCTTTTCCAAATGCAAAGAATATTATAGAAATTATAATACTTAAAATAAGTCCAATTTGCTGACATACCCTACCATAGGCTATGGCTTCATCTTTTTTACCAGCTCCTAGGCTATTACCGGTTAAAGTAATAACAGCGACACTCATACCATCTCCAAAGGAGAAAGAAAGTGATAATAAATTCATACCTACATTGTGAAGGGCAAAATTATCTGTACCAAGTTTTGCAGCCGTTATTGCTGTTATGAAAAATCCTATTCTCATAGACATTATTTCTATAAAAATATTTGTTCCTAATTTTGAAATTTCTTTACTTATAGTTTTATCGATTTTCATAGGAACTTTTTTCATTTCTTTTATACTAATGTAGCTCTTACGTTTTTTCAAGGAATGAATACACATGATAGTTTCAACGAAAGTACCAAGCACTGTAGCTATAGCAGCACCCTTAGTTCCTAGGGCAGGAAATCCTAAGTTTCCTTGAATCAATAAATAGTTAAATATAATATTTACTATAGAGGCTACAAGATTTGTTACAAATGCTATTTGAGTATTTCCAGCGCCTCTGTGAGCTGAATTTATAGACCAAGCTACGGCATTAAATACAGTTCCAAGCATTATTATAACGAAATATTCTTTTGCCATAACATGAGTTTCATCTGAGCTACCTGCAAATCTTAATATAGGGTCTGCAAAAACAACCATTATAACAGTGGTTATCACAACAAATATCAAGGAGATAAGTATAGCAGTGACAAGAGTTTGATTAGCTTTTTTTCTATTTCCCTCTCCCTGTCGCCTAGCAACAAGTGCTGATACGGCACTTGTTATTGCAAAAAATACTGTAAGCGCTAAAAATTTTGGTTGGGTTGTAAGACCTATAGCTGCAACTGCAGAAGGCCCTAAACCACTAATCATAAAGGTATCTATAAGCCCTGCTAATGCTATAAAAAATGATTCAAAAACTGCTGGCCAAGCAAGTATTAAAGCTCTTTTATAGTATTTTTTATCAAGCAAATTTTCCTCCTTAATCTAGCATAGATAAGTAACTTTCTATCATTATTTCATTAGAATCTGGAATAAGTTTCTTTTGAATTTTCAAAATTTCACTCATTTTATCTACTGCCAAATCTATTGCTTTATTAAAAGAATTATTTTCTAAATAATATATAATAAAAAGTGCATCCATCAGATCACCCGTTCCAGCATAATTTAAATCTAACTTTTCAAAGTAAGATTTATGTAAATCTTTATCAACTCCTAGAGTATAGTATCCACTTTTATCATACACACTAGTTATAATATATTTTTTATTATCTTTAATTAAATTTTTATGTTTATCTAAAGATAAAAGGTTGGCTTCAGTAAAGTTTGGCATAATAATATCTGTGTATGGCAGTATTTCTTTATAAATTTCTATTTTCTCTTCTCCTACGCCTTTATACAAAGATCCATCATCGCCCATTATAGGATCTAGAATTACTAGTGGATTATTAGTTCTAGTTTCTAGATAATCAATTATTAAATTTTTTTGAATATTATTTTCTATATAACCAATGAATATCAAGTCAAACTTAAAAGCTAATTCATCCCATACTTTAAAGCAATCCATGATATAAGAACTAGCATCAAGGATTGCTACCTTTCCAGCAGAAAAATCATTTGAAATTAAAGCTGTAGGCAAAAAAAATGTTTGATGGCCTTTATATGTTAAGACAGGTTCCATCATATTACCTGCCATTTTGCCCTTAGAGACAAAATCATTTATAACTAGAATATTACTCATCATTTACTCCTTCGATACTATATATAATATTGAATAAAGTTTTTTTGTCAATTAACTAAAAGTATAAAATTTGCTATAATATTAATATGGATAAGGAATATGCACGTATTATAGAAAAAGTTAATAACAATAAATATGTAAAGAAAACCAAAAAATCATTAGCTTCTATGTTGTTTTCTAGATTAGGAGTGTTTATAATCCTAATACTTTTACAAATTGGTATTTTGATATATCTTTATAAATATATAGATCTAGAACCTAGTTTGCTTATTGGAGGAGATACTGCTCTAGGACTTATTATAATGTTAATAATACTAAATGTAAGTTCTATAAGCCCATCTTACAAGTTATCCTGGTTTATTCTCATATCTATATTTCCTGTGTTTGGAACAGGAGTATTTTTATTAGCACACTTGAGTGTTGGCTATAAGAAAGAACAAAGGAGAGTATTGGATATAGAAAAAACTTCTAGAAAATATCATACTAAGGATGTAACTTTGCTTGAAGAGCTTAAAGAAGAGGACAAAAGCTTATATAATAGACTAAATTATTTTTATGACCTGGGTGGATTTGTGGTTCATAGAAACACTTCTACTAAGTACTATCCAGTTGGAGAGGATATATTTGCAGATATATTAGAATCTATAAAAAACGCCAAAGAATTCATATTTATAGAAATTTTCATTATAGATTATGGATATATGTGGGGAACAGTTTTAGAAGAATTAGTTAAAAAAGTAGAAGAGGGTGTAGAGGTAAGGCTCCTTATAGATGGTACAAATTTATTGACTAGAGTTAAGAAAGATTTTCCCGAAGAGATGGAATCTTTAGGCATAGATTGTAGAGTATTTTCTCCAATGATTCCAATTTTATCTACCTACTATAATAATAGAGACCACAGGAAAATATTTATTATTGATAACGAATATGCATTTACAGGAGGTATCAATCTTGCTGATGAGTATATAAATGTCTTTGAGAGATTTGGGCACTGGAAAGATTGTGGTATTCGTCTTAAAGGACAAGCTACAGAAACTTTTACTATAATGTTTTTACAAATGTGGAATTCTATAAGTGATGAAGTAGAAGACTTTGGAAGGTACTTACCAATTAAAGCTGACCTTGATGGTAAGGGACTTGCTATGCCATTTTCTGATAGTCCTATGGATTTAGAAGACTATGGTAAAAATTCTATTATTTCGATGCTTAATAATGCAACTGATTATGTATATATAATGACTCCTTATTTTATAGTGGAAGATGAAATCATTAATGCCTTTATAAATGCTTCTAAGAGGGGAGTAGATGTAAGAGTTTGCCTACCACATATACCAGATAAAAAGGTTGCTTTTGCTTTGGCGAAAACTCACTATAAAATATTAATCGAAACAGGTATAAAGATTTTTGAATATACTCCAGGATTTTCCCATTCTAAGACTTGGCTATCAGATGATAGCTATGGATTTGTAGGGACTATAAATTTAGACTATAGAGCTTTATATCTTAACTTTGAATGTGGGGTGTGGATGAAAGATACCACGGCACTAGTGGAAATGAAAAATGATTTTGATGTATTTTTTAATATAGCAACCCCAGTAACTATGGAAGATGTTAGAAATATGCCTATAGTTACCAAAGCTGTTGGAGCTTTAGCTAAGCCGTTTGCAACTTTATTTTAAATTTGAGCACAAATGTGCTCTTTTTTATTTGAAAAAATGTAAACTAGTGCTATAATGTAATCATAGTGTATGGCGAAACACATAACACTATGCAGGAGGTACACAGTGTTTAAATTAAATCCTAATTCTGAAACTCCACTTTATATGCAAATTGTAGAACAGACAAAGCTAGCTATAGCTAAGGGTCTTTTTAGAAATGGAGATAGATTTCCATCGGTTAGAGAGCTATCTCGTGAACTTTTGGTAAATCAGGCAACTGTTTCAAAAGCATTTAAAGAGTTGGATAGACAAGGAATTATAGAAACTAAACCAGGTATTGGTACATTTATATCTTTTGATGATAACAAGATCAGCAAAAGGATAGATAAGATGATGGAGAAACTAGAAGATGATTTCCTAGAGGCACGATATTTAGGCATAAGTCTTGATGAAATAATAACACTTTATAAAAAGTCAGGTGATTTAGATGATAGTAGAAGCAATAAACATAAATAAATCTTTTTCTAATAGTAAGGTACTAGATAATGTAAGTCTAGAGTTAAAAGAAGGAAATATTACAGGTCTAGTGGGTCGTAATGGATCTGGGAAGACTACTTTACTTAAAATATTAGCTGGTATTTATAATGCTGATAGTGGCAAATTTAAAATAGCAGGCAATTCATTAAATGTAAATCCTAAAACTATAGAGCATATAGCTTATTTACCGGATAGATTTGATTATTTTAACTATGATAAAATAAAAGAAATTCCAGATTATTATAAGATTATTTACCCAAAATTTGATTATAAGTTTTTTATTGACGAGATCAAAAAAAATAATTTAGATACAAATCAGACTATAAGAAATCTTTCTAAAGGAGAAAAGAACTTATTAGGTCTTATAACAGTTATTGCAACAAATGCAGAGGTAATACTTACCGATGAGATACTAGATGGAATGGATGTTCTAAATAAAAGACATATTATAGAATATTTATTAGATGCTAGAGATAAGGGATGTGCTGTATTTTCATCAAGTCACGAACTAAGTGAGCTATCCGGTATTTGTGATAGTATTTATTATTTATCAAAAGAAGGAAAATTATCTGTGACAAACGAAGAAGGGTCAAGAGATATCAAAAAAATTCAAATTGTTGTAAAGGATGAATTACCAAGTGATATTAAAGATAAGTCTGTAATCATTTCTCACATAGGAAGAGTCTATACAATTCTAGCTGACATAGATGATGAAAGCTTAACTAGCTTATTAAATAAGGATCAAGTTATTCAATACGATAGTTTAGATATAAGATTAGAAGATTATTTCTATTTAGAGGAAGGCGGACATAATGACTGATATAAAAAAATTATTTAAAATTATCTGGAAAAGATTTTCTATATGGATTATCCTATTAGCCTTACTAACTGTTTTACTTAATAGTATTAACGCAAGTAGCCAGATAGAATCTAAGGAAGAATACTTTAGTAAGTCTGTAGAAACTATGGCTAAAAAAGTAGGTGTTTGTGCACCATCAGCTGATAAACAATTGAATAAAGCTTATATGGATAAGGCCGAAGAAATATCTAAGAAATATACAAGTAAATATAAACTTAAATACACTAAATATTCAGAAACTGAATCATATTATGATTTTGAAGATTCAAATGCAAATAATGATTATGGTAATGATTTTGAATTACTTAAGCCAATACAAAATTATATAGATACAGTGGATTTTATATCGAATGATGGAATTAAAGATTATTATATGAATAATTTGCTTGCTCCTATAATATTTTTTGTGCTAGGACTGGCTTTTTTAATAACTTCTTTAGAGCAATCATTACCATATTATGAATTTACAAGCATGTTCCCATGGAAAAAGCAAGATGAAGTATGGATGAAATCTTTAATAGCATTTTTATTTGGACTTGCAGTCTTATTAATTAATTTATTAATAAGTACTATGATATTAAAAAGCTCAGCATTCTCATCTATAGCGGATATTACCAATATTTTAAGTCCAATATTTAAGCTGGTACTTTTAACGTTTGGGGCAAGCATTTTGTCAGTATCTACAGGAATGATAGCAGGTAATTTTTTAGGACATATAGGTTTAGGAATTATAACCGTTGGTGGTATAGATTTAATAGTACAAAATATAAGATCTATAATATCTATATTTTCACCAGATAATATGTATAGCTTCGATACTTCTTATAGTAGATTTAAGGATAGTTTACCAGAGTTTTTTAAACCTTTTATAACTTTAATAAATTTTCAATTTGAATATATTTATATAGTTGGCTTTTTAGTAATGGCATTACTTATTGCTATATTATCATATATAGTAAATCAAAAGATAAGTGCAGAAAAGTCTGGATATATGATTATTTCTAAACCCATAGAAAAATATACAAAAATACTTGCTAGTTTTAGCTTTGCTGCACTTTTTTATGTGATATTATCAGGTACTTTAATGAACAACGATATTGTCATTATAAACTTAATCATATATGCTCTTGGTCTATTGATTGGAACAAAACTATTTGATATCCTATTTAAGATAAGACTTAAATTTTAATAGGGAGGATTTATGGCTAAAGACCGATTGACTTGGGATGAATATTTTATGAAACTTGCTATAACAGTTTCACAAAGAGGTACATGTGATAGGGCCTATGTGGGATGTGTTATTGTAAATGATGATAATAGAATCGTTACAACTGGGTATAATGGTTCTATAAAAGGCAATCCTCATTGTGATGAAATAGGTCATACTATGCGTGATGGCCATTGCATAGCTACAATTCATGCAGAGATGAATGCACTGTTATATTGTGCAAAGGAAGGTATTTCTGTAAAAGGCTGTATTTGCTATGTAACTCATTTTCCGTGCTTAAACTGTACAAAAAGCTTGATCCAAGCTGGAATTAGTAAGATTTATTACAAAGAGGCTTATAGAGTAGATGAATATGCCCTAGAACTTTTAAAACGCAATAATATAGAGTATAAGCAAATTGTATTAGAAGAGGAAATTTAAGCCTAAGAGGAAGATTTATGAAATATAGTGAAGACAATAAGCAATATCATATAGATGTGAGTGAAGAGGATATAGGTAAATATGTAATACTTCCAGGAGATCCTAAAAGGTGTGAGAAGATAGCGGCATATTTTGATGATGCAAAGCTTGTAGGAGATAATAGGGAGTATGTGACATATACTGGAAATCTTGAGGGTGTAAAAGTTTCTGTGACTTCAACAGGAATTGGTGGTCCATCAGCTGCAATAGCCATGGAGGAACTTACAAAAATAGGTGCTCATACATTTATTAGGATAGGAACATGTGGTGGCATGCAAGAAAATATAAAAAGTGGGGAAGTTGTTATAGCTAATGCAGCTATAAGAGCAGAAGGTACTAGTCGTGAGTACGCTCCTATAGAATTTCCAGCGGTAAGCAATTTCGAAGTAACAAGTGCTTTAAAAAGTGCATCAAATAAATTAAATCTTAAGAGCCATATAGGTGTAGTTCAATGCAAGGATTCATTCTATGGTCAACATGAAGCAGAAAGGATGCCTGTTTCATATGAACTAGAAAATAGATGGAATGCTTGGCTAAAGCTTGGAACGTTGGCTAGTGAAATGGAATCTGCAGCTATATTTACAATAGCCAATTATCTAAATGTAAGATGTGGCTCATGCTTTTTAGTAGTGGCTAATCAAGAAAGAGAAAAGAAAGGACTTGAAAATCCTGTAGTTCACGATACAGAGATGGCTATTAAAGTAGCTGTGGAAGCTCTTAGAGAATTGATTGAAAAAGATAAATAAGAAGTAAAAGCTAGCTAGTATAAAAATTTATATACTAAATCTAGCTTTTTTTGAAAGGATTTTTATGGATTTTTTTTGAAAATATTTTGTATTTTATTATAGCCATGCTTGCTATGAAGTATTTTAATCTTGCTATAAATAAAGCAGAAGATACAAAGACTACACCAAAAGTGCGAAATATAAGTAGAGCAATAGTAATAATTGTATCTTTAATAGCTATAGTATCTCTTTCTATTTATAGTATTTTAGCAACAGAAGTTGGACTAACTAGAAGAGTAATAGCAGGAATGGTTACATTTGCTATGATAATTTATTTTATATATTTAATAAGAAAATACATAAAAACAAAATAATAAAAAAGCGAGAAGTTTTTTAGATTTCTCGCTTTTTTTTATTATTCAATTTCTTCAATTTCTACTAAGTCAAACATTTCCAAGATTTGATCATGGGTTGGTAGATCTAAGACTCTTGCTGTTGCTGAGGCAGCTGCTATTGCAAGCTTATAAGATTCTACTGGGTCATTATCCTTTACCATATTTCCAAGGAAACCTGCAATCATTGAATCGCGACAAGCTACAGTATTTATAATCTCTCTACCATCATCTATTTCGTTTGAAGCATAGACCTTATCTTCTGTAAAGAGCATAGAACCTTGAGCACCATAAGAAATTATAACATTCTTAGCACCCATTTCTCTTAACTTTTTGCCATAAGGGATATAGTCATATTTATCATTTATTTCTACATTAAATATTTTAGATATATCTTCGCCATTTGGTTTTATTAATAAAGGCTTTTCCTTAACCATATTTAATAGATATTGACTAGGAACATCGGCTACAAAATCAGCTTTGTTACCACGGGCTACAGATAATAGCCTGTCATATATATCCTCATCCATATTTTCTTCCATAGGAGGTACAGATCCACCAAATATTATAGTGTCTCCTTCACGGACTCTTGAAAGATAGTAGAGTAATTCGTCAATTTCTTCTGCACTTATTTTAGGTCCAGGGAAGTTGATCATTGTTTCTCTATTATTTTCAAAAATTTTAATGTTTGTCCTATTTACACCTTTCATTTCTACAAAGTCTGTAGTGATATCTTCATCTTGAAGCCATTTTTTTATAAATTGACCTTGAAATCCTCCTACAAAACCTGTAGCTACTGTTGGAATTCTAAGAGCAGCTAGTACTCTTGAGACATTTATAGCCTTTCCGCCTGGCAATGTTCTTTCGCTTTGGATTCTATTGCGTTCACCTAAAACTAGATTATCAAGTTCTGTAAATAAATCTAATGAAGGATTTAGTGTTACTGTATAAATCATAATTACTCCTTATAATTTAAGTTTTCTAACGCATTCGATTATTTCTTCCATGTGCATACCATGTGAGCCTTTTACAAAGACTAGAGTTGATTTGCAAATAAGTTGCTTTAACTTATCACAAGCATCTGCTTTACTATCAAAATGGAAAATTCTTGATTTAGGGAAATTTTTCAAAGCTCCTTGATACATGTACTTTGATAGAGGACCATAGAATAAACAATAGTGGATTTGGCTAGGGTCTATGTTCTTTCCTATGTTATAATGAAGCTTATCTTCATCATCACCAAGTTCTAACATATCTCCAAGAACTACGATTTTATTTGTATACCCACCTAGCATATAACAAGTATTTAGTCCTGTTAAAAGAGCTTGAGGATTGGATTTGTATGAGTCATCTAGGATATCAAAGCCATCTAATTCTAAAATAGTAGATCTATTAGAGCTAGCGCTTACTTTTTTTAGACCATTTTTGATTTGATTTTCATTTAGATTTAAAAGTTCTCCTACCATAGCAGAAAAACCACCATTGTAAATTTGATGGTCGCCTAAAAGTGGTATTGTATAAACTTCATCCTCATGTTTAAATTGTACCCCGTTAGTATTGGTTTCTAATCTTTTTATTATATAATCTGCATTTTGATCTTGACCAAAAGTCATTACATTTTGTTCTAGATCATAAGTTGGAACTATTTTTTTTAGAACTGGGTCGTCTATATTATAAATAAAGATGCCGTCTTTACTTAATCCTTCAGCTATTTCCATCTTAGCCTTAGCTATACCTTCGCGAGTTTTTAAATTGTGTAAATGACTATCTCCTATATTTAAAATCACAGCTATATTAGGTTGAGCAATACTAGTGGTTAGAGATATATCACCAAAGTTATCGGTGCCCAATTCTATTACTCCTATTTCAGTGTCTTCATTAAGGTTTAGTATTGTCTTGGGAACTCCTATTTGGTTATTTAGATTACCTAAAGTTTTTTGGACTTTATATTTTTCACTTAAAACAGATGTTAAAAGATCTTTAGTTGTAGTTTTTCCGTTAGATCCAGTAATACCTATTATCTTTATATCAAGCTCTTTACGATAAGCTTTAGCTAAATCTCTAAGAGCATCTTCAGTGTTTGTTACTTTTATATAAGGAATATTAATATTTTTTTTAATTTCATAATCTTCATTAATTATAAAAGCAGCTGCTCCCTTATCTTCACATTCTTTTATAAAAATTCTGCCATCAAATACCTCACCTACAAGAGGTATATATAGATTATTTTTACTAATGGTTCTAGAATCTGTAGATACACCTTCAATAATTAAATCTTTATAAATATCATCAGAAAGCTTGCCGCCTATCATATTAGCAATTTGACCTAGACTTCTTTTAATCATTTAAATCTCCTAAAACCATCTTCTATTAATTTATCAAGTACGTATCCAAAGGATTTGTTATACATCAACATAGCAAGTCTTGCAAAAAATGATGATGGTGTAAATCCTGGGAAAGTGTTAATTTCATTTACAAAAAATTTGTGTTCATTAGTATAGAATATATCTACACGAGCAAAGCCAGAACATCCAGCAGCTTTGTAGCACTCCTTAGCAAATTCCATGGCTTCTTTTTGGTAGACTCTTTCCATATTAAAAGGAATTTCTTCTATAGTTTCCTTATCAAAATATTTTGCATCATAGTCTAAAAATCTATGATTTGTAATATAGGCTGCAGGCATAGAAGCATCTAGACTATTTCCATCTCCTATTATTGCAATTTCTATTTCTTGACCATCTATTAGTTCTTCAACTAAGACCTTTTTATCAAACTCAAAAGCTTCTTTAACAGCATTTTTTAATTGTTCTTTATCTTCAACTTTACTTACACCAACAGATGAACCATTAGCGGAGGGCTTTACTATCAAAGGTAGACCTATTTCATCTATACATTTATTTACAAAATCATCATTAAAATCATCTTTATATGTATAGAGATATTTTGCTTGAGAAATCTTATTTTTTTCAAAAATATCATTTGTAGTTACTTTATCCATACAAATAGCAGAAGATAAAAGACCATTACCTAAATAAGGGTAGCCGATACAGTCTAGAAAACCTTGTATAGTACCGTCTTCTCCATAAGTTCCATGAATAGCAGGGATAATGATCGTATTATCTGGATTGTAATCTTTTATTTCACTTAAGAAATTCGCTATAGACTTAGCTTTATTAGAAATTGTTTCTTTTACTAAGCTAAATTCGTCACTTGAATCAATATAATCAAATGACTTTGAAAATACACCATTTTTATCTATATATACTATCTTAGTATTATATTTTTCTTTACTTAAATTTTTACTGATGTTTAGGGCACTCCTTAGTGATATATCATGCTCACTAGAAGGTCCACCACAGAGTAGATAAACATTTATCATACATTACTCACTTTCATCTTAATATATAAAATTTTACTACATATAAAAAAAGTGGGCAAATATAAAGGTATAAAGAATATTTTTGGATTAATTTGTAACAAATTAGTTACTTGTATTTTGGAGAAAATACGTAATTATTTATATTGCTTACCCGATTTTTATAAAAAATAATTAAAAAAATTGAAAATTTCTTATTTGATTTCAAGATGAAATTTATCAAAATTTCTAATAAATCTTTATATTTCAAAGTTTAGATCAAAAAATAGCAAATAAAATAAAATTGCAAATATACATAATTTAGACACAATTACGCCCTATAATATATCTTGTACAAACGATCTGTTAATATTTTGTAACCTTTGTTACAATCGAAACTAAAAGGTCAAATTTAAAACTAAAAGTAAAAGTCGATAGACTATGAAAGGATATAAACATAATGAAGAATTTAAGAAAATATGCTCTTGCAGCAGCACTAGTAGTACCATCAGTTTTTGGCTTAGGAGCTAAAAATTCTGAGGCAGCAAAAATATCAATTGATAAAGACTTAGCTTCTGGAGTAAATGTAAGAACAGAAGCAGCTTTAGGCGATAATGTAATTGGACTTATCAATGATAGTGATAATACATATGATATCATTAATGAAGAAGGTGATTGGTTAAAAATCAACTTCAATGGTAAGGATGCTTATGTAGTTGGTAAATGGTTCCACATACTTGATGAAACAAAGCTTGTATCAGATGCAAACTTCAGAGATGGAGATAACATTGATTCAAATGTAATTGAAGTATTAAAAGCAGGAACAAATGTTGAAGTTATTGATTTAGCTAATAATGGATATGTAAAAGTAAAAGTAAATGGAAAAGAAGGTTATGTATACAACAATCTCTTAGATTCATTTAGAAAAGCTAGAGAAGAAAAACAAGCAGTACAAAAAGCTAATAAACAAATCCAAGCTTCTAATAACCAACAAGCTCAACAATCAAATACACAAACATACCAAAGAACACAAACATATAAACAACCTCAACAACAAAGACAACAAGTTCAACAAACACAAGCTCAACCATCATCTCAAGGTTCATCAAGCTGGGCTAAAGAATGGATAGCACAAAGAGAATCAGGTGGTTCTTATACAGCTTACAATGCAGCAGGTGGATATTATGGTAGATATCAACTTAACCCATCTTTAGTAAGATATGGTGCAAGTCCTGCAGAACAAGAAGCAGCAGCTGATAACTATGTAGCTCAAAGATATGGTTCATGGGAAAGAGCTCAACAATTCTGGGCAGCTAATGGTTGGTATTAATAATTAAATATAATAAATATTTTAAAAAACTCCAAGGGTGATCCTTGGAGTTTTTTGTAAAAAAAATTATTTAAAGTAGGGTTTTTAATAATAGATAAGACTGAGAGGTTTATATGAAAGCGAAGATAATAAGAGTTCTACTTGGATTTTTAATATATATTATAGTATTTTCCAGTATTCCCTATATGAAACAAAAAAATGTATCGGATAGGTTTAAAGAAAAATTTGATATAAATAAGTTTTATGGAAAAGACAATTCTTCTGTCTATGCTCAGATAATTAGGGATAATGATGAAGCCAGAGTTGAAAAAATAAGAACTATAGAAAATGCTAAAGAAAAAATTATTCTATCTAACTATAGGTTTCTAATAGATAGTACAGGAGAAGATTTTATGGCTAGCTTAATTGAGGCAGCTAGTAGAGGAGTGAAAATTGATATAATTTTAGATGGCAATACTCTTTTTATGAACTTAGGTAAAAATAATTATTATTTAGCATTAGATAGTTTTCCAAATGTTCATATAAAAATATATAATCCTATGAATCCTTTAAAACCATGGTCGCTCATGGGTAGAATGCATGATAAATATATGATCGTTGATGATAAGATAGCCTTTGTTGGTGGTAGAAATATAGCTGATAGATTTATGCAAACTAAAGGAAAATATACATATGACTGGGATGTTTTAGTTTATTATGATAAAAGAAGTAGAGCGGATGCTATAGATCAACTAAAAGATTATTTTTATGATATATACAACAATGGTCATAGAAATAAAGATATTAAAGATGCAGCAATATTTGCAAATAACAGAAAGAACAAAGAAATCATAAAAAAACTTGAAAATACTTATGAAAGTGATAAGGTTAAAAATCCTGATAATTATACGCATAGGGATTATAAAAAGAGTCTTACAAAAGTAAAAAGTGTAAACTTAATTGCAAACCCTATAAATGTTTATAGCAAGGAGCCTGAAGCTTTTTATCAAATTATAGAATTAATGAAAAATGCTAATGAATCAGTGGATATTCATACTCCGTATTTTATTGGAAATGACCTTATGTATAGTTCATTAGAAGAGATAGCGGCTAATGTGCCTACAACTTTATTTACTAATTCTCCATCTAGCGGTGTTAATACAGTAGGAGTTGGAGATTATATAATCCATGAAAAGAAACTTAGAAATTTAGGTGTAAATATTTTAGAAAATGAAAAAGAATCTTCTTATCATGGCAAGGCATTTACTATAGATGATAATATATCCGCAATAGGAAGTTTTAATTGGGATATGAGATCAGCCTATGTAGATACTGAGATAATGTTTGTTATAAATGGGGAAGATTTCTCTAGAGAAGTCAAAAATGAATTTAATTACTATGAAAAAGATGCTAGTATACTTTTAGAAAATGGTGATAGAACTAATTTAGCCGGTAAGAAAATAAAGAAGGCAAACTTTATAAAAAAGTTGATAGCTGTTCTATTTGTAATCCTATTTTATCCGTTTAGATTTCTGTTTTAAGCCATTTATCATAAGTTTCCTAGGATTTTACATAGACTTTACAAAACAATGATATAATCCTAATATAATTAAAAATATGTAAAACAATCTTAGGGGGAATAATGGATAAATCTAAAGGTATAGAGAATAAGTTAGGGAAACTTGCTGATGAGAATAAGATTCAAGGTCTTTTCTTAGATGAAGAAAGCATTGTTTCAATTATATTAGATTTAGAAACTATTGAATACAAAGGAGTATATCTTAAGTATAGTGATGATGGAACTGTTGTAGAAATAAACACAGCTATATCTAGCCTTAAGGTTAATGATAATGGTCAGATTCACAGAGGAAAATTAGATGATATAGTTAGAGCTAGTATAGATAAAGCGGCTATAAGCAAATTTAATATAAATAAACTTGATGAAGATTACTTTAAGGAAGTAGAAGAATCTTTAGATGAGAAAATCATTAAGCTAAATTATATAAAGACTGAAAAAATCTATTATGAGGTAGAAGAAGCCTTAAAAGAGATAGATGAAAGTGATTATGACTATGATTTAATAAAAGAAAAATTAAAAAAATTTGATATAAAAGAAAAATCTAACCACTATATTTTAGAAAGATATATGGGAATAAACAAGATTAAGTACAACACTTCTAAGAGCAAGTTTACTATTAAAAATAATTATGACTTTAAAGAAAAAATTAATCTAAATGATGATATTGATGGTTTTGATGAAACTAGGTTTATAGAAGCTATAAAAGAGATAAAACATAAAAGGGAATACCACAAGGCTAGACTTGAGCTTGATGATGGTATCGATGAAGATTATCCATCTTACGCTACAGGTACAGGATTAATTGATAAAGAACTAGATTTAGATAACGATTAATATTTGCATGTTGCTTTTTGGTTATAATAGTCTTTTTGGTTATAATAGTAAAGTCATGAAAAAGAAAAGAGGTAATATATGAGTGAAAATCCAATAGTTACATTTGAAATGGAAAATGGAGATATAATTAAGGCGGAATTATACCCTGAAATAGCTCCGAATACAGTAAAAAATTTTATATCATTAATTAATCAAAAATTTTATGATGGTTTAATTTTTCATAGAGTTATAAAAGGATTTATGATCCAAGGAGGAGACCCAGAAGGTACAGGTATGGGTGGTCCTGGTTATGGAATCAAAGGAGAGTTTAGTTCAAATGGCTTCAAAAACGACTTAGCTCATGAAGCTGGAGTTTTATCTATGGCAAGATCTATGATGCCAAATTCAGCAGGAAGTCAATTTTTTATAATGCATAAGGATAGCCCTCACTTAGATGGGGATTATGCTGCTTTTGGTAAAGTAATTGAAGGTATGAATGTGGTTGATAAAATTGCAGAAACAAAAACCGATAGATCAGATAGACCAAAAGAAGAACAAAAGATAAAAAACGTAACAGTAGATACTTTTGGACAAACTTATCCAGAGCCTGAAAAAATGTAAACTTAAATAAAAAATGTGCAGTAAGTTTTTTTCTGCACATTTTTTATTATAGATCTTTCATAAGTTTTCGATAATACAACAACCTTTAAATATTATCATAGTCTTTAAGAAGTTTTTCTAAAACCTTGATTCTTTCTCTAATCCTTGCACCTTCATCAGTATCCTTCATAAGCATCCTTGGGTGGAGGACTTCTATTTCTCTTATATTGGGTCTATAAGAACTTACCTCATCTGTTATTGATTCGTAATTTGTATGCTCTGCTAGAGATACAGCATGAGAATTAAATACTAGTGTATAGCCTGCAATACCTGTTTTATCTTGGTAAGGCTTTGAGATCCCCCCATCTATTACATATAGTTTTCCCTTAGCCTTTACTGGGGTATCTCCTTTTTTGGTTTTCACAGGTACATGTCCATTTACAATTCTTCGTCTTTTGCTTGTAACATTAAATTCATCTAGAATCATGTCAACAGTTTCTTCATTGTTTGATAGTTTAAAATAAGAGTTATATTTTTCTTCCTTTAGTTTCTTATCTTCTATAAATATATTCTCAAAGTATGAAAACTGAGATTTGCCAAATATTGGCGAGTTTTTACTATTAAATAGGTACCACATAACATCTATAGCATACGGGTCATGTTTGTAATAAGCATCTCTTGCTATAGCATCAAATTTATCCATCAATGATTTCCCAGAAAATTTGCCGCCATCTATTTCTACTTCTGTAAATGATCCATTTTCATTTAAAGGTATACAACCATGAAATAATAGTGAACCATTTTCTACTTTATACATAGCTCCATTTTCATATAAGAAATTTATGTGTTTATTGATTTTTACACCACGGTTAAAGTCTAATTGTAGAGCATTGATTACAGTTTTTTCGTCTGCTGTAAGTTTTAATGGATTTTTAGGATCTACTGTAGGGAAATTTGTATCTTTTAATGGTTCGCCCTTATAGGTCATATCGTCAAAGTTTATAATTTTTAGGAAGTTCCTATCATCCATATTAAATTCTTTGTTGCGTTCTATAAGTTGTCCATCTAATTTGTATCTAATGATGCTAATAGCTTTAAACATCTTTGCTGCAGTTTCTGAATTAATATTATCATATATATTTTTGTCAAAAACTCTAGGAGTAAATAAAGTAGCTGGATCGTCTGCATACGTTTTTATGGCGAATTCATAAAGAGGTCTAAGGTTGATTCCATAACCATCTTCTAACATGTCTATATTATTATATTGGATAGCGTTAGCAAGGCAGGCAGCGGTAAGAGCCTTATTACCAGAAACAGCTCCCATCCATTCTATATCGTGATTGCCCCATTGAATATCGACATTTGGAAAGTTTAATAACTCATCCATTATTATTTGAGGAGAAGGACCTCTATCATATATATCGCCAACTACGTGAAGCTTATCAACACTAATTCTTTGGATTAGCTTTGAGATTAAAATAATAAAATCTGGTGCTGCTCCATATTTTACAATATTTTCTACTAGCTTATCATAATAAATTTTTTTATTATATTCTGAATCATTGGTATATAATAATTCATCAACTATATCAGTATAGCAGTCTTTGAATTTTTCTCTTACATAACTCTTAGCATATTTGGTAGATACAAATCTAAATAGACTTATGAGCCTATGTATGGTTATATTTAAGTAATCATCAGTTAGTTCGCCATTGATTTCCATTTTGTGGAGAACTTCTTTTGGATTATAGACCAATTCTGCAATCTCATCTTGTTCCTCTTTTAATAATGTATCCCCAAAATGCATAGAAGTTTTTTCTCTTATATTTCCAGAAGCGGATTTAAGTAATTGTAAGAATGCACTAGCTTCTCCATGAACGTCAGAGAAGAAATACTCAGTTCCTTTTGGTAAGTAAAGTTTTGAGTTTAATGTAATAAGTTCGTTTCTGATATTTGTCTTTGTACTATAATGTTCTTTTAGCAACTTGTAATAATTTTCTTCCATAGGACTCCTCATTTCATTTTGGCATTAGCCTAGTAACAAATATTAATTTTCTTTATCTTTTTGTGAATTTTCAGTAGAATTTTTGTTTGTTTTGATTTCTTCTGTATTATCACTAATGTTATTATTATTCCCACTTTCGAAAACTACCTTAGTATCTTTTGGGATATTTGATTCTTTGGCTTGCTTTTCGGAAATAGACTTTTTATTTTTGATTGATTTTTCTTCTGATTTCTGACTTAAAGGGATAGGTATTACTTTTACTTTATTGTTTTTATTATCTGTAGTTCTTTTTATATGTTCTGTTTGATCTTTATTATTTTTATATATTTGGGGATTTTCATCAAACTCTATATAGTTTTTATTATTAACAGTTTTGTTTTCTATTATTGTATTATCATCAATAACATATATTCCTTTGGTTCTTGCTATAAGCCCTAAGAGAGAGTTTATAACTAAAATTCCATTTAAGACAAATAGTACATATATAGCATTAGTTGTTAAATTTCTAAATGTCACATAGAAAAATATAGTTATTGATAGGAACAAAAGAGCAAATACAAAGTTTGATAAGTGATATTCACCAGTATTAGCTGCCTTAAAAATATGTCTTGTTATAACAAAGTTAACTATAAATAGTAGTATAAACCCTAAAATTATTATTGGCTTTACTAAGGCTAAAGATATACCGGTAAATCCTAATAAATCTAGAAAGGCAATTAATAAATTTACATCTACTAATGCAGTAAATACTACGCCTAGTAAAAATAATATGGTCATAATTGACCTAAAAATTCCTGTTATTATACTAAAAAATTTTATTGTATCTTTCATACTTCCTCCATTTGTTTTATTATAACATAAATGACTTTGTTTAGGGATTAGTTATAAAATTATGGTATAATTAAAATTTAACTCGTAAATATAGCAATTATTCGTATAGTAAAAGTAAAGTGAGGTAATTTATGAATTTTTATGAAGTTTTAGAAAAACGTGTTTCTACAAGAAATTTTACAGATCAAAAAATAAGCGAAGAGGATGTAAAGGTATTATTGGATGCTGCTTATAAAGCTCCTATAGCTCATGGTCTATATGATGAGTGCAGAATAACAGTTATCAGAGATAAATCATTGATAGAGGAAATAAGTAAAGAGTATAAAGAAACTTTTAATAAGGATCATGATTCTTTATATGGAGCACCTTTATTTATAATTTTTTCTTCAAGTAAAGATAGTGATGCAAAATATGCAGATGCAGGATGTGTATTAGAAAATATATCTCTTGCTGCAACAAGCTTAAATCTTGGATCTTGTTATATTAGAGGACTTATAGAAAATCTTGGTAAAGATGCTAAATACATAGATAAATTAAATTTAGATGACGGTTTTTATCCTGTAAATGGAATAATAATTGGACATAGCAAAGTAGAATTAAAGGGCAAAGAACATAAGATCAATACAAATTTTATATAGGTATTTATTTTAAGTTGACAAATACCTATTATAGGTAGTATAATTAAGCATTGCTAGAAATCTAATTATAGAGATTTTTATTCGTTTTTGAGGCTAAGATATATGTGTATTTTTAGCCTTTTGTTTTTAAAGATAAGGAGTTTTGATTAATGGCCCAATATCACAATGAGATGTTTGGAAGAACTGAGAGAGTGAGTTTTTCTAAATTCCCTCAAGTCTTAGATTTACCTAATTTGCTAAAAGTTCAAAAAGATTCATATAAATGGTTCTTAGAAGAAGGACTAGGAGAAATTTTAGAGGATATTTCACCTATAGAAGATTACAATGGAAATTTGATTCTGGAATTTGTTGGATATGAATTTGATGATGAAACTAAATATTCTATTCAAGAAGCTAAATATAAAGATGCAACTTATTCAAGAGACCTTAAAGTTAAGGCTAGACTTATAAATAAGGAAACTGAAGAAGTTAAAGAACAAGAAGTATTTATGGGAGACTTCCCAATGATGACTGATTCTGCTACTTTTGTTATAAATGGTGCAGAAAGAGTTATAGTAAGCCAGCTTGTTCGTTCTCCAGGTGTTTACTATTCTGAAGAAACTGATAAGTCAGGAGATAATCTTTATTCTTCAACTGTTATACCAAATAGAGGTGCTTGGATAGAGTTTGATACTGATGCTAGTCATACAGTAAATGTTCGTCTAGATAGAACTCGTAAATTACCAGCAACAACTTTAGTACGTGCACTTTTATTTCAAACAGATGAAGAAATAATAAATGCACTTGGTGATACAAAACACCTTAGAACAACATTAGAAAAAGAAAATTCTGAAACAAGTGAAGAAGCTTTAATTGAAATTTACAAAAAATTAAAACCAGGAGACCCTGCAAGTTTAGAATCTTCACAAAATCTTATCAATAATCTATTGTTTGATGATAGAAGATATGATTTAGCTAAGGTTGGTAGGTATAAGTACAATATCAAACTTGCACTCTGGCCTAGGATTGAGGGTAGAGTTGCTGCAAATGATGTAATTGATGGAGAAACTGGAGAGCTTTTCGTTAAAGAAGGCGAAACTATAAATCGCGAAACTGCTATTGATATCGAAAATGCAGGTATAAACACAATTGATATTGTAAAATTAAATAATGATGGAGAAAATCAAACTCTAAGAATAGTTGGTAATCACTTTGTAGATATAACTTCTTTTGAAGAATTAGAGGATGTTTCCTATGATATAGATGAATTCTCAGAAAAAGTTTACTATCCTGTCATGAGAGAAATCTTAGATGAATATGACAATCCAGATGACATTTTAAGTGCTATGAATAGAAGAAAGAAAGAACTTTCTCCAAAAAATATTACAAAGAGCGATATTCTAGCTGTAGTAAACTATCAATTCAACTTATTTGAAGGAGTTGGTGAAGTAGATGATATCGATCATCTTGGTAACAGACGTGTAAGAGGAGTTGGTGAACTATTACAAAATCAATTTAGGGTTGGACTTGCAAGGATGGAGAGAGTAGTTCGTGAGAGAATGACTACCCAAGATCCAGATCTTGCCACACCACAAGGTCTTATCAATATTAAACCAGTTACAGCTGTTATAAAAGAATTCTTTGGTTCATCACAATTATCACAATTTATGGATCAAACAAATCCTATGAGTGAACTTACTCACAAGAGAAGATTATCAGCTCTTGGACCAGGTGGTTTATCAAGAGACCGTGCAGGAGTAGAAGTGCGTGACGTTCACGATTCTCACTATGGTAGAATATGCCCAATAGAGACTCCAGAAGGACCAAACATTGGTCTTATCACTTCACTTACAACTTATGCTAGAATCAATAAATATGGATTTATTGAAACTCCATATAGAATCGTAAAAGAAGGTGGAGTTGTAACAGATGAGATTGATTATCTAACTGCTGATGAAGAAGATAATTATATAATAGCTCAAGCCAATGAACCTTTAGATGGAGAAGATAGATTTGTAAATGATAGAGTTTCAGGACGTGGTTTTAATGGTGAAAATGATATTTATCCAAGAGAAAGTATTCAATACATGGACGTATCTCCTCAACAAATAGTATCTGTTGGAGCATCATTAATACCGTTCTTAGAAAACGATGATAGTACTCGTGCTCTAATGGGTGCAAACATGCAACGTCAGGCAGTGCCACTTTTAAAATCTGAAGCTCCAATTATTGCTACAGGTATAGAGCATAGAGCTGCAAAAGATTCAGGTGTTTGTGTAGTATCACGCAATGCTGGTGAAGTAGTTTATGTTGGTGATGAAAGAATCAAAGTAAAAAGAGACGAAGATGGGGAGATTGACTCTTATGAATTACTTAAATTTAAAAGAGCTAACCAAGGAACTACAATTAACCAAAGACCAATTGTAAAATTAGGAGATAAAGTAGAAGTTAATGAAATATTAGCTGATGGTCCATCTACACAAAATGGAGAACTTGCCCTAGGTAAAAATATCCTAATAGCCTTTACAACTTGGGAAGGATACAACTTCGAAGATGCTATGCTTCTTAATGAAGAGCTAGTAATAGATGATGTCCTAACATCAGTTCACATAGAAGAACACGAATGTGAAGCTCGTGAAACAAAACTTGGTGCTGAAGAAATTACCAAAGATATACCAAATGTTGGTGATGATATGAAGAAAAATCTTGATGAAAACGGGGTTATAAGAATCGGTGCTGAAGTAAAATCAGGAGATATACTAGTTGGTAAAGTTTCACCAAAAGGAGAAACAGAACTATCACCAGAAGAAAGATTACTTCGCGCAATCTTTGGAGAAAAAGCACGTGAAGTAAGAGATACATCATTAAAAGTACCTCATGGTGAACAAGGTATAGTTGTAGATGTCAAGGAATACAATAAAAAAGACGGAGATGAATTATCTCCAGGTGTAAATAAAGTTATAAGAGTATATGTAGCAACCAAAAGAAAGATTATGGTTGGAGATAAGATGTGTGGTCGCCATGGTAACAAGGGTGTCGTTTCACGTATACTACCAAGAGAAGATATGCCATTTTTACCAGATGGTACACCAGTTCAAATTTGTCTTAACCCACTAGGTATTCCAAGCCGAATGAATCTTGGACAAGTACTTGAAGTACACATGGGTCTTGCAGCTAGAACTATGGGTTGGAAAGTAGCTACACCAGTATTTGATGGTGCAATGGATACAGAAATCGAAGATGCACTTGAGGAAGCAGCAAAGACTGCACCATATGTTAATAAAACTGGTAAAATCGAGCTACGTGATGGTAGAACAGGAGAATCATTCGAAAATCCTGTAACGGTTGGTGTAATGTATATGCTAAAACTTCACCATATGGTAGAAGAAAAAATCCATGCTAGATCTATAGGACCATATTCATTAGTAACTCAACAGCCACTAGGTGGTAAAGCGCAATTTGGTGGACAAAGATTTGGAGAAATGGAAGTATGGGCCTTAGAAGCATACGGAGCAAGCCATACCTTACAAGAAATTCTAACAGTAAAATCAGATGATGTTACAGGTAGGGTAAAAACTTACGAATCTATTGTTAAGGGAGAAAATATTCCTGAACCAGGAACACCAGAATCATTTAAGGTACTTGTAAAAGAATTACAATCACTTGCCTTAGATGTAGAGTTACTTGATAATAATGGAGAAGTAATCGAGCTTAAAGAAAATATTGATGAACAAGATAGATTCAGTCAAGTAGACAAAATAGATGCATCAAAAATTAAATCCCAAACAAGATCACTTACTCAAAATAAAGTAACAGAAGAAGTTAAAGATGAAGAAAATGTTGAGTCAAGTGATGACATATTAATAGAAAAAGAATTTGAAAGTCTTTATAAAGAAGATGATAATTCAGGATTTAGCATTGAAGAAATAGAATAGGGAGATTTATGAGCGAATTAACACAATTTGATGGGATGAGGATGAAAATCGCATCCCCTGAAAAGATCAGATCATGGTCCCATGGAGAAGTAAAAAAACCTGAGACTATAAACTACAGAACTCTAAAACCAGAAAAAGATGGTCTATTTTGCGAAAAAATCTTTGGACCTACTAAGGACTACGAATGTTCTTGTGGTAAGTATAAGAGAATCAGATATAAAGGCGTAGTTTGTGAAAAGTGTGGTGTAGAAGTCACTAAATCAAAGGTACGTCGTGAGAGAATGGGCCATATTGAATTAGCAGCTCCTGTAAGTCATATATGGTATTTTAAAGGTATTCCATCAAAAATGGGATTGCTTTTAGATATGAGCCCAAGAATACTTGAAAAAATATTATACTTTGCTTCATATGTAGTAATAAATCCTGGTGAATCTGGACTTTCAGTCAAACAAGAAATTTCTGAAACAGAATATCAAGAAACTATAGAAAACAACCCAGATGATCAAGAATTTAGAGCAGCAATGGGTGCAGAAGCTGTTAGAGAGCTTCTTTCTAATATAGATTTAGAAAAAGAATACGAAATTCTAATGAAAGAATTAGAAGATTCTACAGGACAAAAGAAAGTTAGAATTTCAAGACGTTTAGAAGTAGTTGATGCCTTTATGACAAGCGGCAATAGGCCAGAATGGATGATTCTTGATGTACTACCAGTTATGCCACCAGAACTTAGACCAATGGTTCAACTTGAGGGTGGTAGATTTGCTACATCTGACCTAAACGACTTATATAGACGTGTTATAAATAGAAATAATAGATTAAAAAGACTTCTAGATATAGGAGCACCAGAAATAATCGTTCGTAACGAAAAGAGAATGCTCCAAGAAGCTGTAGATGCTCTTATAGATAATGGTCGCCGCGGACGAGCTGTAACAGGTGCATCCAATAGAAATATGAAGAGCCTATCAGACTTACTTAAGGGTAAATCTGGACGATTCCGCCAAAACTTACTTGGCAAGCGTGTAGACTACTCAGGTCGTTCAGTAATAGTAGTAGGTCCAGATCTTAAGTTTAACCAATGTGGACTTCCACAAGAAATGGCTCTAGAATTATTTAAACCATTTATAATGAATAAGGTTGTAGATCGTGGTATGGCTCACAATCTTAAGTCTGCGAAAAAAATGGTAGAGAAAAAAGATCCAAGGGTTTACGATGTCCTAGAAGAGGTTATCAAAGATCACCCAGTATTACTTAACCGTGCCCCTACACTTCATAGACTTGGTATACAATCATTTGAACCAGTACTAGTGGAAGGTAAAGCTATTAAGCTACATCCACTTGCTTGTAACGCATTCAATGCTGACTTTGATGGTGACCAAATGGCTATACATTTACCATTATCAAATGAAGCACAAATAGAAGCAAGATTATTAATGATGTCTACAAACAACATCTTAGGTCTAAAAGATGGTAAACCAATTACAACACCTTCACAGGATATGGTACTTGGTGCCTATTACCTAACAACTATCAAAGAAGGTGCCAAGGGCGAGGGGATGGTATTTAACTCAACTAATGAGATGAAAAAAGCCCTACTTACAGGTGATGTAGAATATCAAACACGAGTTAGTGTAAGAGTAAGAAAAAATAGTGAAGATGTAGGTAAGATTGTAGAATCCTCAGTTGGTAGATTTATATATAATGAAGGTATCCCTCAAGATTTAGGCTATGTAAATCGTAAAGATGATCCATATTCACTAGAAATCAATCAAGTAGCAGATTCTGGAGTACTTAAAGATATAGTAGATAGATGCTTTAGAAGACATGGCAATATCAAAACTGCAGAAGTACTTGACTACATCAAACAAACAGGATACAAATACTCAACACTTTCAGGACTTACAGTATCCATGGCAGACGTTAATATTCCAAAAGAAAAATGGGATATAATAGCAGATGCTGATAATGAAGTTGATAAATATGAAAAATTATACAGACGCGGTCTTATAACCGATGATGAAAGATATGAAAAAGTTATAGATATCTGGAGAGAGACTACAGATAAAGTAACAGAAGCACTTCTAACAGATCTACGTGATGATAATAACATCAAAATATTTGCTGATTCTGGTGCCCGTGGTTCAACAAACCAAATCAGACAGCTAGGTGGTATGCGTGGACTTATGAGTCAGGCAGACGGTAAGACTATAGAAATTCCAGTTAAGGCAAACTTCCGTGAGGGGCTTTCTGTACAAGAATACTTTATATCAAGCCACGGATCTCGTAAAGGTCTAACAGATACAGCTTTGCGTACTGCCGATTCAGGTTACTTAACACGTAGAATGGTAGATATATCACAAGACGTTATAGTTACAGAAGATGACTGCCATACTGACGGTTATGTAGAGGCTTACGAATTTAAAGATGGTAATGAATTAGTTGAAAATCTTTATACTCGTATAGTAGGACGTACATCATTTGAAGATATTAAAGATTCTGATGGAGAACTACTTTGCTCAAAAGATCAGTTAATAGATGAAGATACAGCAGAAAAAATTGTTGCAGCTGGAGTTAAGAAAGTAAAATTACGCTCAGTATTAGAATGTAAAGCAGAACATGGAGTTTGTGCAAAATGCTATGGTAGAAATCTTGCTACAGGTAAGCCAGTAAATATTGGTGAAGCAGTTGGAATTATTGCAGCCCAATCTATAGGTGAACCAGGTACACAGCTTACAATGAGAACTTTCCACTCAGGTGGTATAGCAGGTGTAGGAATTACGTCAGGTCTTCCAAGGGTTGAAGAGTTATTTGAAGCCCGTAAGCCAAAGGGACTTGCATATATAGCAGAAAATTCTGGTACTGTAACACTTATCCAAAATGAAAAGAAAACAGATGTTGAGATAGAATCAGAAGATGGATATGTACAAAAATACAACATACCATTTGGATCAAGACTTTTAGTGCACGATGGAGATGTGGTAAAGAAAGGTGATCAATTAACAGAAGGATCACTAGATCCACACGATGTATTAGCAGTACTTGGAAAAGTTGGAGTACAAAACTACATTACTAAAGAAGTACAAAAAGTATACAGAATCCAAGGTGTAGAGATTGACGATAGGCATATAGAAGTAATTGCTCGTCAAATGCTTAAAAAAGTCAAAATCGATGAATCAGGGGATACAGAATTCTTACCAGGAAGCTTACAAGAAAGACGTGAAGTCAACGCTATTAATGAAAAGTTGATAGAAGAAGGCAAGAGACCTGCAGAGTATACTCAAGAACTATTAGGTATCACAAAAGCATCCCTTGCAACAGATTCATGGTTATCAGCAGCCAGCTTCCAAGAAACAACAAGAGTTCTTACAGATGCTTCTATCAAAGGCAAGGTAGATGACCTAATGGGACTTAAGGAAAATATCATAATTGGTAAACTTATTCCAGCAGGTACAGGTATGAAACGCTACAATGATGTAGAAATAGACTATGAAACAAAAGAATTAGAAGATGCACAAATTGCAATGAATATAGAAGCTATAGAAGAAGCTGAAAATGAAGAACAAATGCAAAAATAATATATATAGCTCGCTAACTAATTAGTTAGTGGGCTTTTTTCTTTACAAAAAGTTGATCCTTAATTTAGGATATTAAGTTTGCTATATCTATCAATATTATATAGAAATAAAAGAATAAGTATATTTGTCTTTAATAGCATATCATAATAAAGTATAATGTGGTATAATAAATTACATATTTTAAATAAAATACATTTTATAAGAGGAGTTGTTATGAAAAAACGAGATAAAGATAAGCAGTTAAGAGAATTTACGCCCTTGGCTGTGATATTAGGTATGCTTATTGCTATAGTATTTGGAGCAGCTAATGCCTACCTAGGTTTACGTGTAGGACTAACTATTTCTGCATCTATACCAGCTGCAGTTATATCTATGGGTATAGTTCGAAAGATATTAAAACGTGATTCCATACTTGAAAATAACATAGTACAAACCATAGGTTCAGCAGGAGAGTCACTAGCAGCAGGTGCTATATTTACTTTACCAGCTGCGTTTTTATGGGAAAGTGAATGGGGAGATAGCCATTATATTTCTTACTTAAATATCTTGCTATTAACTTTGATCGGCGGGGTTTTGGGAGTAATATTTATGATTCCTCTAAGACGTGCACTTATAGTTAAAGAAGATGGTGTTTTACCATATCCTGAAGGAAAAGCTTGTGCAGAAGTTTTAAAGGCTGGAGAAGAGAGTGGTCAAGATTCAAGTGTTGTATTTAAAGGACTAGGCCTTGCATCACTCTACAAATTTTTATCAAATGGACTAAAAATATTTCCTGAAGGAGTGAGTTACGAAATATCAGCTAAAAATTTTGCTGGAACTGCTGTAGGATTTGATGCTCTACCTGCCTTGATGGGAGTTGGATATATAGTTGGGCCTACTATTTCTGCTATAATGCTAGCAGGTGGTGTGCTTGCTTGGTTTGTACTTATGCCACTTCTTCATGCTTTTGGTAGTCCAGAACTTACAAATCTTGCCCCATCAGATTTATGGTCAAACTATATAAGATATATTGGAGCTGGTGCTGTGGCTACAGGTGGTATTATATCTTTGATTAAATCCTTACCTATGATAGTAAAGTCATTTAAGGACTCAATAAATGACTTAAAAAGTAGAGATAGCTCTAGTAATGGAGATAGATTAGATACAGATATATCTTTCAAGGTATCAATTATACTAATAATTGTTTCAGTAATATTAATCTTTTTGATGCCATCAACACCTGTAAATATTATTGGAGCTATAATTATAGTTGTATTTGGATTTTTCTTTGCTACAGTATCATCAAGAATGGTTGGTATCATAGGATCCTCAAATAACCCAGTTTCAGGAATGTCAATAGCCACCTTATTAATAGCAACACTTATTCTTAAGGCTACAGGTCTTGTTGGCCATGATGGAATGATAGCAGCTATTTCTATAGGAACGATTATATGCGTAATAGCAGCGATAGCAGGAGACTGCTCTCAAGACTTAAAGACAGGTTATATTGTAGGAGCAAGTCCTAAGTACCAACAGATTGGTGAGATTATTGGAGTTCTAACATCATCTTTAGTTATAGGTGGTATACTTTGGATATTAAATACCTCAATAGGTTTTGGTACTAAAGATTTACCAGCTCCGCAAGCTGTACTTATGAAGATGATAGTAGAGGGAGTAATGAGTGGAAACCTTCCTTGGGACTTAGTATTTGTAGGGGCTGCGATTGCAATAATGGTAGAATTATTAGGAATAAGTGTTCTACCTTTTGCAATAGGTCTTTACCTACCACTTAATACTACCTTGGGGATAATGTTTGGTGGAGTTGTTAGACTAATAGTTGATAAGATCAAAGCGGATGATAAAAGTAAAAAGGATGCAGAAACTAATGGTACATTGTACTCTGCAGGACTTATAGCAGGTGAAGGAATAATGGGTATTATCCTTGCTGTATTTGCAATAATACCTTTTAAGGCAAAGACATTTGCAGATGCTATAAATATTTCTGATAGATTTAGCTTACCTCAAGAAGTATCCGTGCTACTATTTATAGGACTTGGTATACTTGTTTATTCAAAAGCAAAATCAGTTATAAAGAAAGATAGAACTAATGGATAATCTAGATAGGATCCCTTATAAAAATGTGGATTATGAATATGATGAAAAAAACAAGAATTATATAATATTAATGTCACATGAGGGACTTAATCATAAGATCGCCCAAAAGCTTTTTAAAAGACCCAAAATTACTAGAGTTAAAGTTAAGGGTATAGGAAACATAGTTTGGGAATCCATAAATGGTGAAAATAGTATAGAAGATATAGCTAAGATTTTAAAAGAGACATACGGAGAAAAATCCGAGCCCCTATATGAAAGATTACTTATTTACTTAGATAATCTAGAAAAAAATAAATTTATAAAATATTAGAGCATACAAATTAATAAGTGTTATTTAAAATATTATAGTATTAGGAGTTGTTGCAAGATAAATAAATTGTTCCAAAATCATTTGAGTATACTCAAGTGATATAGCAATAATTATTTATTAATTTGTAACAACTCTTTGTTTTTGTAATATTTTATAAAAAGAAGTTTATGAAGCTTTATTATTAGGATGCTGATAAGGTACAACTTGAAAAGTAAACTTAAGATTTCTAACTGATATTAATACTAGAATGAATGTGTTTTAAGCTAAGGAAATCAATTCAATTTCAACAAACTTACAAGAATAGACGTCAGTGTTTGATAAGATGTATGGTATCAATACGGATGATGTCAGTATGATATCTGAAGACTATATACTTCCAAATCTTAAAGATGAATTATTTGCAAATAATAAGTAAGAAAAGCATTTGATGTCGCTATAGATAGAGGATGATTAAATGAAACAGCTCTATGTGTTCAATCTACACCAGCATATTTCTGGATCCCAGATTCTATATTTACTTCAGATGCTGCGGCCATCGATTCTGGATGGAAATAAGAAGAATATGACAATCTTATAAAAGAAGTATCTATGGGAGGCTTTAACTAATACATATAACTGATGGTTATACTAGTAGATAAGAGAAGATAAAAATCTATAATTTAGTATATTTGCAAATTATGGTATAATAAAATAGCAAAAATTTTGAGGAAAAAATATAAGAAGCGCCAGGACCTTAGGGTTGACGAGGGATGGAGTTATCGAAGGATTCGGCGGATGCTCCAAAGGTATTACAGCCTTAGTAATGTACAAATACTTCTAGTAATAGAAAGACAAAATCATTACAGTAATCCTCACCACAAGGAGGTTTATAATGTGTGGAATTGTTGCTTATAATGGCAAGCAAAATTGCAAAGATAAGTTGATAGCTGGTTTAGAGCAGTTAGAGTATAGGGGATATGACTCAGCAGGGATTGCTCTATTGCAAGGAGGGTCTATTGATGTAATAAAAAAAAGTGGTAATATTAAGGGACTTGTTGATAAACTAAAAGATTATTCATATGATTCCTGTACTGGTATAGGGCATACCAGATGGGCGACTCATGGCAAACCATCAGAAGAAAACTCTCATCCTCATGTGAATAATAAAAACGATATTGCTATTGTTCATAATGGAATTATAGAAAATTATCAGGTACTTAAAGAGGATTTAATAAAAGATGGCTATAGCTTCTATTCAGAAACTGATACAGAAGTTGTGGCAAATCTGTTAGATAAATACTATGAAGAAAATCTAACTACTACTGTAAAAAAAGTTATAGAAATTATAGAAGGATCTTTTAGCTTGGCTGTAATTTCTAGCCGTGATCCAGAGTCCTTAGTAGTGGTTCGCAAAGAGAGTCCTCTAATATTAGGTATTACTGATAATGGAGTCTTTGCTGCGTCAGATATACCAGCTATATTAAACTACACAAGAGATGTAATCTACTTAGAAAATGAAGAAGTTGTAACAATAAATAAAGACGGTAAATACAAAATAGAATACAAGGAAGATGAGCTTAGTAAAGAAATCAGTCATGTTGATATGTCCATAGATTCTGCCAGCAAAAATGGTTATGAACATTTTATGATTAAGGAAATTAATGAGCAACCCAAAGTTATTGAAGACTCACTCATTAGAAAAGTTAAGGATGACTTCATAAATCTAGGAGATACATCTTTTAGCAAAGAGGAAATACTAGCTTTTGATAATATATATATTACAGCTTGTGGTACAGCTTTTCATGCAGGAGAGATTGGAAAAAAAGCTTTGGAAAAAGCATTAGGCAAGGCTCTTACAGCAGAAATTGCATCAGAATTTAGATACAATATGGATTTTCTAACTAAGGATAGCTTGTTGATTACAATTAGCCAATCTGGCGAAACTGCAGATACTCTTTCGGTAATGAGAGAAGCAAAAAAATGTGGAGCTAAAGTTCTTGCTATAACCAATGTAGTTGGATCAAGTATAGATAGAGAAGCTGATAAAGTTATATATTGTGATGCAGGCCCGGAAATTTCTGTAGCTTCTACAAAAGCCTATACGGCACAATTAATGGCTTTATACCTTTTGGGTCTTGATTTTGGATACAAAGTAGGAACTTATGATATGGAATATGTAAAAGATACTATAAGTAAGTTCAAATCATATCCATCTCTAATCAGAGACTATCTTGATAAAGAGCAAGAAATTGATAAGATTGCGGAAAAATTAAAAGATGCTAAGGCTATTTTCTATATGGGTAGGGGACTTGATTATTTATCTGCCAAAGAAGGAGCTTTAAAATTAAAAGAGATATCTTATATTAATACAGTGGATATGCCAAGCGGTGAACTAAAGCATGGTTCCATTGCCTTAATAGAAGAGGGCGTACCAGTTGTAAACTTGATTACTCAAAGTAAGCTTAGAGAAAAGTCTTTATCAAATATTAAAGAAGTAAAGGCTAGGGGAGCTTACACCATTGGAATTAGTCCAGAGATTAATAAAGAGATAGAGAGGACATATGATGTTTGTCTAAAAATTCCATCAACTGATGATTTATATCAAGCTATTTTTGCAGTAATTCCCCAACAGCTTATAGCATATGAGGTAGCCAAAAAATTAGGACTAGATATTGATAAACCTAGAAACTTAGCTAAGTCAGTTACAGTAGAATAAATTTAGCTTAGGAAATTTAGTTATTAACTAGATACAATATTTATTTAATTGTTATAAATGGATGCTTGCCTATATTTTATGGCAAACATCTATTTTCTTATTTTATTATATGAGATGGATTGTGTAGTTGTAGAGATTATTTTTAAATGTATGGCTGTATTTTCTAAAAGTACCATCCTTACTTAAAGAGGGTATATATCACATATTTATATTTAGAAAAGCTATGATAAAAACTCATTAGCCTTTTGTAATCCTTCAATTATCTCAAGGTTTTGTGGACATATTCCCTCGCATTTTCCAAATTCTATACATTCTATTGGACTTACACTTTCCTTTAGATAATCTTTATATTGAACTTTACTTTTTTTACTCTCGTCATATAGATAAGCATTATTCCAAAGAGAGAAAACTTTTGGTATGTTTATATCTACTGTGCAAGGTAGACAATATTCACAAGCAGTACATCCTATTTGCTCTTTTGATTTATAGATTTGGCGAGCTTTTTGGTAAAAATTTATATCTTCTTTAGATAAGGAATTACAATCAACAGAACTAGCCATATCAAGGTTCTCTTTTACCTGATTAATATCATTCATACCACTTAAAATAGTCATAACATTGTCTAGACTTAGAGGAAATTTCAAGGCTTCTTGAGCTGGACTTAAGTCTGTGAAGTCTTTTAATAAAGCTACTATTTCTTTAGGTGGCTTTGCTAAGCGTCCTCCTTTAATTGGCTCCATTATAATAACCGGTATTTCCATATCTTTTGCAAGTTTATATCCTTTTAGTCCGGCTTGGTAATTTATATCTAGATAATTTAGCTGCATTTGACAAAAGTCCCAAGAATAAGATTTTATAATTTTTTCAAAGGAAGAATATTCATCGTGGAAAGAAAATCCAACATGTTTGACAAATCCTTTTTCCTTAATTTCATTGAAGAAATCAAATACAACTAGTTCAACCATATCATTAAATCTTTTGATATCTAAAGAATGTAGTAGATAGAAATCAAGATGATCAGTTCTAAGATTTGCTAGTTGCTCATTTAATAATTTATAGAAATCTTTCTTTTTTATCGATTTATCATTATTTATAATGATTTTAGCATAAGTTATTTTATTTTAAAATAATGAATATTATATTGTAGGTGTAATTATAAAATTATAGATAAAAAACAACCCTAATTCTACAAGTTGAATATGGGCTGATTTTTTATTAATGAAATATTTCTTTTAAGGACTTATAGGTGCTAATTCTATTATCAATGCCGAAAATAGGAGCAAAGCAAAGTATTTCGTCTATATAAAATTCTTCTATTTCTTTTTCTAGAATATCAGCTACTTCTTGCTTTGATCCTTTGATTAAGAAATTATTATCATAGCCTTTTTTTAGTATTGCTTGTTCATTTAGGCTAAAATGATAATCTTTAAGCTCTTCAGGATCAATTATACCTTTAAATTTACCATTATTTTGTTGAATGTGGAAATACTCAAAAGATTTTCCTAAGTATTCGAGTTCGTCTCTATCATCACTAATTAATATTTTGTAGGACATAGAAATATATGGCTTGTCAGCATATATAGATGGTTTAAATTCAGACCTATATTGCTTAAATACTTCTGCAGGTGTTTCAACTAGAAAAAATTTAGCAAAAGAGTATGGTAATCCCCACTCAGCAGCTTTAGGTGCAGATTTTCCTGTAGACCCTAACATCCGTGGGTTAACTAAAGATTCGTTATATCTTGGTACAGCCTTTACAAATCTATAAATGGGATCTTTTGGTTTCTCATCTTGTAAGTAATCAAGTATAACTTCAATTTCATCATATAAGTCAGGAGATTTATCCTCGAACTTATGATTTAAAGCTCTTGTTTCTGGAACTCCACATCCTGGGGCACGACCAATACCTATGTCAATTCTGCCTGGAGCAAGTTCTGCCATAGTTTTAAATATTTCTGCCACCTTAAGTGGCGAATAGTGCATTATCATGCATCCACCAGCACCTATATTCATATGTTTAGTAATAGATAGAAAGTAGCTAGATATTATCTCAGGTGCAACTGCTAGTAAACTTTTATATCCGTGGTGTTCTGCAAACCAATATCTGTCGTAACCAAGTTTATCTAATTCATGTACTAATTTTTTAGTATCTTCGAAGAATTCTTGATTTGTTTTATCATTTTGTTTTAACATTAAATCATGAACCCCTAATTTCATATTTACCCCCCCCATTAGAATAATTCATTTAATATTAGAATGATTATACCAGAATACACTAATAATTCAGTAATAAAATTTGATATAACTTTAATATTCTTATATTTTAAGTATAAAATGATGTATAATAATTATAACGGGAAAACATTTCTATATAAAAGTGCTTTACCACTAATTTATTTAAGATGATATAATTATCTTGTAATTACAAAGCGATTATAGCAATTATTATTAATAATAAAAGGGATTAAATATGAAAGATTTTACTTCACAGGAAAATTTTATTGATCAATTAAATAACAAAGTTAATTCAACAAGAAGTTCACTTGTTGGAGAAAAATTCAATATCATTAGTATGATGGGTGAAGTTAAGTATGAGGTTGAGGTTAAAAAACTTATAGGACTTGGAGGTTCATCTTTGGTATATGAGGTAGCAGTTGATGATACATATCCGCCTATAAAAAAGATGATAATGAAAGAATTTTATCCAAACTACAATGAGGATAATATTGTTGCAGAAAGAAATCCTATTAACAAACTGGAATTATATTTTGATGCAATTACTAGCAAGGATGAACAGAGAATAAAAAAAGATCGAGATAAATTTATTGATGCCTATAATAAGCATATTAGAATTTTGGAGATGGATAGCTTTTTTGATAGCAAGATAGTAAGACCTTATAGGGTAGAGATAGACAATTCATTTTTATATTCTCTTTATGAGGTGGATTCTGCTACTAGTGTGGATAAGTATTATAATTTAGATTTGGCAAGGATTGTAGATATTCTTATTCAAACAGCAGATATACTAATCCACCTACATAATAATGATATTATTTATATGGATTTAAAGCCTGCTAATATACTCTATGACTATAATAATAGCAAGGTTAAATTATTTGACTTTGATGCAGCTATTGACCTCAATGAGCTTGAATATATAAATGAATTTTCTATGCCAAGTGAAAGAGCCTTTATTCCTCCTGAAATTAGATACATTACGAATATTGACAAAAGAAAAGAATTTTTTATAACTGAAGAAATAGATACATATATGCTAGGAGCTACATTCTTTACATTAATAATGGGCAGATATCCTACTAATTTAGAAAATGAGGATATGGAGTTTCTTGCTAGAAATGTAAGAGATGAGCTTAGCAATAAGTCAAATAAGATTTTAGTAAATAAGTATGCTGTAGAGGAAATTATAGAATTATTACAGGAAACTTTACCTATACGTAGATATATAAGTGTAGAAGAGTTTAAAAATAGACTCATCAAGATAGAAAACAACTTAAGATTTAGAAATAATGAGGACTTTTCTAATATATTATCCGCAGTATATTTTTTAGACTATAATAGACTTTATAATTATATAATTGAGAAAGATGATTTAAAAAGTATTGATGTTGCAATTGTGGGAAACAATGACCTTTCTAGAATATTTTTTAGTTTTATATTCTCAACTGTAATAATAAAAGATGTAGATCTTAATATTAATTTATACGATAAAAATCCTAAAAAGTTTTATAAGCAGATGCTTAATGAAAATCCATTATTAGCTCAAAGTACAGAAATAAAGCTAAATGGAAGGATTGTAAATAATAATATAAATACAGATATCACTGATAAACCGTACGCTTATATTAACTTCAAATCTTATAAAGAAAGAATAGAAGAATCTTATATTCTAATATTAGATGATACGGGTTATGATTATAGCAGAATGGGTGATGTCTTGTATGAAGAGTTTAGATTAGATAATCAAAAAAGAGTTATTCTTAATTATTCAAGAAATAATCATAGAGTGGATATTAGACAAGAAAAAAATATATCCTATTATAATTTTGACTTAGCTTCAACTTCTACATTCAAAAATAGGAAATTTAATGATAAGTTATTAGAAGAGGCTTTTGATATTTATAGACTCCACGTAATTGTAAATAAAGGTGAGCGAGTTGATTATGATGATATATGGAAAGAATTTTTAGAAGAAAACTTTTATAACCTAAAGACCTCTTTAAGAGTGGCCTTATCTATGGAATATTACCTATTTATGGCTGGAATAGAAGATGATGATCAAGCACCACTTAATTTCTATAAAATGCTTTTGCGAGCAAAAAACAATACTGATGAAATAAATATTAGAGATATATTAGCGGATAGCGAACACCATTCTTGGAATAGATTTATGATATCTCAAGGATATAGAATTCCTACTACTGCTGAGCTTAACTCCTATGCTTATGTAGATCAAAAAGGTTATGCTGACTATCAAAATAAGTTTCATCCTTTAATAACTAATAGTAATGCTGGACTGCGAAAAAAAGGCTATGTTGATAAGTTAACTGAAGTTTCAAATCATATAGACAAATTAATTGTAGAAAAAACTATTTATAAAGAAGATCAGGTAAAATTTAGATTATTAAATGTTTTAAATAACACACTACGGGATGATAATGATTTCTTAAGAAGATTAAGACCATTATGGATTAAGTTTGTTAATTTATCTTATAAAATTATAGAAAATGAGCTTTACGCTAATAACTCATTAAATGTTTTGACTTATGAGATAGAAGAGATATTATATGAAGCTAATCCTGATTTAAAGACTTTAAGTAATGATTATATTCAAATAAAAAGTGATCTAGATTTAATTATTAGGAGGAATAAAGAATTAGATATTAAACTAATAGATTATATGATTATTGATTCTATTCCTTTGATATCATCTGAGAAAATTAAGACTATTTATAAACCTTTTATAGATGATGATGAAAATTTATGGGCTAATATCATAGCAACTATCAAATTTTATCCAGAAAAACTTATATTTTTAAGTGATAAGCCTGTAGATAGTAAGAAAATAGATAGAATTGAAAGCTTTTTGAAAAATAAAAGACTACAAAAGTATATATATATTGAAGTCATTACTTATGATCAACTCCAATATTATAATAAGGAAAATTCAGTTGTAGACCTGACCTTAAATAGTCATCTAGATGGTAAAAGACCTGAGCTTATGGATATAGATTATATAGAATATATTGGATCAAATAATTGGTTCGGAAACTATAAAGCTTTAGAATTCTATAGTATGAAAAGTTCCCTTACTGTGGAAGAAACTTTCTTTTTAAATAATGCTATGGTATACGAGAGTCCAAGCATATCTAATATAACAAGATTAATAAAACATTATCCTAGGTTATGGCAAGCATATATAAATATGGATTCAAATGATTGGCAAAATTTTGTAGAAGCTATAAAATATAGCCGTAATCTATGCATTCTAAATCTTGATAAGTTTGAAAGAGAAGATGAGCATAGCTTATTAGAAGTTGGTGATTTTAAATTCAGAAGATATGACACTAAGAAATATAAGAGTTTAAAGCATCTTCTAGATGAACTGATTAAGGAAGATATACTAATAGAATATGAATTTCCGGCAAATCCTGGTTATCTAAGGCTTCATTCTTATAATGATGATTTATCAAGAAACCTTGGCGAATTTATATCAAAAAATATGTGGGAATATAATGAGGGTTTTGATCTAGTAAAGACACAGTTATTAGAAAAAAACTATGAATACAGTTATTTAATAGTTTCGAATAAGTTAAATTTTCAATATAAGTATAAAGTTGACAACCCTAAAGAATTTGCTAATAGAGTTAATAAAATTATGCTGGATATTGATAAATCAGATGATGGAAATTCTATTAGAATTTTTAACAAAATCGAAAATTCCCCTTATGTAAAAAGTGGTGATGATTTTGTTTTATTCCGTTATGAATATGGTGATCTTTCATTTAGGGAATTTTTTAACGGATATGAAGATAAAGGAAGTATGCTTAGAGTGTATACATATTTTGAACTTATTAAATATGCTGATTTCTTTGATGAAATCAAGATAAGAGTTAATCTTAGATGGAAGGCTTATGATGATTATAGAGAGGATAGTAAAGCTATAGAGAATATCTTAGATATAGTATGTACTAAAGGTTTTTCTACAATAATTATATCTACCGTTGAAAATAATATAAATAATGAAGATCTATATGAAATTAATAATCATACTAAACAATTTGGTATGGATGCTAAACCAGTGCTCATATCTTCAAACTCAAATGACGATACTTCCCATATCAAGATGCTAGCATCTGCAGCAGGCGTGTATTTCATAGATAGGGATATGATAAAAAATAATGGAGTAGGTAAATATATAAAGAATATAGCTAGTGGTAAAAAGAACTGGCAAGATATTTAAATATTATATAAGATTTTAAAAGAGCTGTTGGAGAATGAATAACTCTTTCCCAAATTATTAGAAGAAGCTCTACGGAAATTTTGCCTCCATGAGAGCAGGTTATGTAAAAAAATTTCCTAAGAGAATTTTCTAATGATGGGACGGGTTATTCATAATTTTGTAACAGCCCTTCTATTTATTTTAAATTAGATTAATTTTTTAACTTCTTCAAGAGCTTTATCAAAGTCAACTTCATTAGTAACTTCTGGAACATATTCTACATAAGCTACTTTGCCATCTTTATCAACTACAACAACGCCTCGAGCTAAAAGTTTATTTTCATCCATTAAGAAGCCAAATTTTTCACCAAACTCACGATTTTGATAATCTGAAATCATAATTGTATTTTCAATGTCTTCGTTAGAACAGAATCTAGCTTGAGCAAAAGGTAGGTCTTCTGTAATTGTAACTACATTTACTCCATCAAGACTAGCTGCTTCTTTGTTAAATCTTTTTGCTTGTAAAGCACATACGCTAGTATCAAGAGAAGGTGCTACAGAATAAATTACGATTTTACCTTCGTAATCAGTACTGCTCCATTCGCTTAAATCGTTTTTTGTTGCTTTAAATGCAGGAGCACTATCTCCAACCTTAATTTCTTGACCTAATAAGTTTACTTTATTTCCCCCAAATGTTATATCCATAATAATTCCTCCTAATTTAATCCTATTTACTTTTAAATTATACCCCAAGATTACAAAAGTATAACCTAATCAGATAATTTTGCCATAAAATTATTAGCCATAAGCTGACTTGCTTGGATAATTGATCTTATATCATTATTTAAGATATCCGTAGACCCTGCCCACATACCAGAAAGGTATATATTATTCATTATTCCATATTTTTTATTAATAAGATTATATGATGGATAGGCAACTTTGATGTATTTGCCATCTACATCTGCTTCTATAAATTTATGATCGTAGAGATTATTAAGCAGAGTATCTTTTTTGATAGCTTTAACAAGTTCTTTTTCAAATCCTTGAGCATTTATTAATAAATCTATTTCTATATCTTTATTATTTTTTCTTTTTACTATAAAATTATCCTTATCTGTTACAATTATTTCGTTAGTTTCTTTGATTATTTTTATACTTTGCTTATCATAATTACTTATCAAATCCTTCATAGTAGCAGTAGGAGTTTTGGTTATAAGAAAGTCTATTTTATGGACGTAATTATCATCTGCATAAGCTTTATCTAAGCCACTTAAACTGTTATATAATTTAGCAGCGACATACCAAAATTCCATTAAATAATTTTGTGTAAAAGCTAAAGATCTATCATTTTCTTCTAAGGCTAGCTTATATTTTTTTATATCTGTATCTTTATATCTTTCGTATACTTTATTAAAATCATAGCCATACCTTTTAAAATCATTATTAAACGTATTTTTAATAGTATAAAGATCAATAAAACCTTTATCATTGATATGTTCATCTATCCAACTATCATCTATAGAGCATATTTTTCTTTCATATTTATAAGGTATTTCTACTACTGGAAAAGATGATGACTTTGTGAAAAAATATATAGGTTTGTTTAGCTTATACTTTCTTTTGATAAATCTATAGATATCTATAGAAGTTGGTCCAGCTCCTATGATTCCAATAGAAGTATCCATATTTATCCGATCAATAACTAAGTTTTCTTTTAGAGGATAAGGATTATAAATGAATTTATCTTTACTCTTTAGTTTATAATCGTCCTTATAATGAGATTGTCCTATTGATAAGAATATAGTATCAAAACTTTCTTCGTAATCTCTAATATTTGTTTTTATCTTGTATTTGTTATTAATTTCATTTAAATCTATAACTTCTTCATGATGAATATGTATATTTTTTCTATCTAAGTAAGTATCAAAAGTATCTTTAATATATTTTCCGTATACTTTACGAGGAAGCATAGATTCTATTTTACAACTATATTTATCATTATTTAAGATCCAATTATTTATATGATCTGGATTATGCAAGTCTAAGGACATATATGATTCATCAACATTTAATAATTTATATTTAGTATCATTTTCATATGCTAGTCCTACACCTAGCTCTTTCCTAGGTTCAAATATATGTAAGTTTATATTATTATAATAATTTGGATGATCTATAATCGTTTTTAGTATATAGATGCCACTTATTCCACAACCAATTATAGCTATGTTCATAATTTCCTCCTGTAAAATACTGTTACAAATTATTACCCATTTAATAAGAGAGAATTGCTAGCTCATAACCCATGAAAGTATTATTTTGTGAAAAATCACATCTAAAAAATATTTTTAAATAATACACATAAATACCTAATATCCAACGTTTATTGACAATGATAACAAATGATAATAATATATTAGTAAAGATAAATACGTTTTCAAAGGAGGGGGATATTATGATGGAAAAAATCCAGAAATTTGGTGGAGCTATGTTCACGCCAGTAATGCTATTTGCAGTCTCAGCTTTACTAATAGGATTTGGAACCTTATTTACTACTGAAGCAATTATGGGGTCAGTTGCTTCAGAAGGTACAATTTGGTTTGGTATTTGGGATATGATTCTATCAGGTGCATGGGTTGTATTTAATCAATTGCCATTATTATTTGCAATTGCCCTACCTATAGGTTTGGCAAAAAAACAAAATGCTCGTGCAAGCATGGAAGCTTTTGTAATATACTTAGTATTTTTAAACTATGTATCTACAATACTAAAGCACTGGGGGCCAACTTTTGGTGTGGACTTTAGCCAAGAAGTGGGTGGTGCAAGTGGACTTGCTATGATAGCAAACATAAAAACCCTTGATATGGGTATGATGGGTGCTCTAGTTATTTCAGGTATAGCTATTTGGATACATAATAGATACTTTGATAAAAGGCTTCCCGAAGCTCTAGGAGTCTTCAAAGGATCAGCCTTTGTGCTTGGAGTTGGATTTGTAATGATGATTCCTGTAGCATTTCTTGCGGTTCTAATCTGGCCAAAAATTCAACATGGAATGGCTTCATTTAGAAGCGTAATTCTTAATTCGGGAACATGGGGCGTTGGAATCTTTGTTCTTTTAGAAAGACTTTTAATTCCGTTTGGTCTTCACCACTTATTATATGCTCCAATGTTTTATGATAGTTTGGTTGTACCTGGTGGCATCTATGCTTATTGGGCACAAAATTTACCACAAATTGCAGCTGCTACTGGCTCTCTTAAGGAAATTGCTCCTTATGCTCAACTTACAGCTACAGGTTGGTCAAAGATATTTGGATGTGTGGGTGTCGCCTTAGCTTTCTATAAGACAGCGCTTCCGGAAAATAAAAAGAAGATTGCTGGTCTTATGATACCAGTAGCACTCACTGCAGTCTTAAGTGGCGTTACAGAGCCTATAGAATTTACTTTTCTTTTTATAGCACCGCAACTTTTTGTGGTACATGCAGTACTTGCATCTATTCTATCGATGATTATGAATGCCTTTGGAGTAGTAGGAATATTTTCTGGTGGGGTTATAGAAATGGCATCCTTAAACTGGATACCACTTGCAGCTAATCATTGGAAAACATATGTGATAATGTTAGTTATTGGCCTGGTTGCTATAGTAGTTTGGTATTTTGTCTTTACTTTTTTAATAGAAAAGTTTGACTTTAAAACACCGGGAAGAACTGCTGATAAAGATTCAGCTAAACTATATTCTAAAAAAGAATACAGGGAAAGAAATAAAAAATAAACTGAGACAACTTCAATAGAAGCTAGTGGAGATAAGACTGTAGTTAAAGAAAAAAATAAAAAAGCTGGTGCTGATAAATTTAAAACTATGGCCGATGAAATTTTAATAGGTCTTGGTGGTCCAGATAACATTAAGGACTTCACAAACTGTGTGACAAGACTTAGGGTGAATGTCAAAGACCCTAGCCTAGTAGAAAGTGATGACTACTTTAAAGAAATAGGAACTTATGGTACCGCCAAAAACGGTAATTCTGTCCATGTAATTGTAGGAATGGATATCCAATATGTTGCAGATGCATTTGGAGAAATCTTAGAAGAAAACGAATAAGTAAGAAAGTTAACAAAAAGAAAAAGGAGAAAATTATGGCTAACAAATATTCAATCGTGATCGCAGGTGGCGGATCAACATTTACACCAGGAATAATTGGAATGTTACTAGATAACTTAGATAAGTTTCCGATCAGATCTATCAAGTTATATGATAACGATGAAGATCGCCAAGCAAAAATTGGTGGGGCAATGGAAATTATACTTAAGGAAAGACATCCAGAAATTGATTTCTTATATACTACAGATCCTAAAGAAGGATTCACTGATGTAGATTTTGTTTTAGCTCAACTTAGAGTTGGTAAATATGAAATGCGTGATAAGGATGAAAAAATCCCTCTAAAACATGGTGTATTTGGACAAGAAACAACTGGTCCTGGTGGAATAGCTTATGGTATGAGGTCAATAGGTGGAGTACTTGAAATCATTGATTATATGGAAAAGTATTCACCAGATGCTTGGATGCTAAATTATTCAAACCCAGCTGCTATAGTAGCGGAAGCAACAAGAAGACTTAGACCTGATTCAAAAGTAATCAATATCTGTGATATGCCAATCGACCTTATGTATAAGATGGCAGATATGGTAGGACTTAAGGAATGGCAAGAACTAGATTTTTCGTATTATGGACTAAATCACTTTGGATGGTTTACAGCGATAAATGATAAAGAGGGTAATGACCTATTACCACAAATCAAAGAACACGTAAGTAAAACAGGATTTGCTGATGGTATAGGAAGCGGACAACACGTGGAAGAATCTTGGATGGAAACATTTACTAAGGCAAAAGATGTATATGCTCTAGATCCAGAAACAATACCAAACACTTATTTAAAATACTATTTCTATCCAGATTTTGTACTAGAACATACAGATCCTGAACATACAAGAGTAGATGAAGTGCGTGAGCATAGAGAAAAAGACGTATTTTCTATGTGTCAAAAAATAATAGAGGCTGGAACAGCAAAAGATATTGAAATCGAGCTAGATGCCCATGCTACTTATATAGTAGATCTTGCACGTGCACTAGCAGAAAATACAAAAGAAAGATTCTTACTAATAGTTCCAAATGATGGAGCGGTACCAAACTTTGATCCAACAGCAATGGTGGAAATCCCATGCCTAGTAGGTAAAGATGGATTTGAGAAAATTAACCAAGGATATATCCCACAATTCCAAAAAGGACTTATGGAACAACAAGTATCGGTTGAAAAACTAGTAGTAGAAGCTTGGATTGAACATTCTTATCTAAAATTATGGCAAGCATTGACATTATCAAGTACAGTGCCTTCTGCAAAAGTGGCCAAAGCAATTTTAGATGATCTCATAGAAGCAAACAAAGAATACTGGCCGGAACTTAACTAATCTAGCTAATAGCAATAAACACCGTTTAATGTATAATTTATATATTAAACGGTGTTTTATATTGAGGTGATATATTATAGATATTTCTAATTTATTAAAAGAAAATGAAGGAAAATTAAGCAATACTGATATAACAATAGCTAATGAAATTTCAAAAAATGGATTAGGTCTTGATATATCTATAAATGACTTTGCTTCTAGATGCTTTACATCAAGAACTAGTGTTTTAAGATTTGCCAAAAAACTTGGTTTTTCAGGATATAGTGAACTTAAATATTATATCAATAACAATAAAAAAGACTCATATTTTCAAGCTGACGAAAGTCTAGGAGGGATATATAAAAAAATAAAATCCTGTGATAGGATCTTTATATATGGTAATGGAGGTTATGAAAAAATAATTAAATTTACTATAAAAATGTATCTTCAGGAGATGGGAGTTTTAGCTGAGACTTATAGTGGTGGTGAGGAGATAAGCGCTTTTACAGAGAAAATGCTTAAAAATAGTGGTGTATTTATAGTGGATTTTGGTAATGACGTTTATAGTAAACAACTCATGTTTAAGATAGCTAGTATTGATTGTCTAAAGATAGTAATAGGTAAGACTTATGATAGAGCAAGCAATGTGGATTATAATATGTATTTTTCTGATAATTATGATGGAGTAAGGCTAATGAGTTCTTATGTTAAAGCTTTAGAAGAACTATTTAAATTTTATAGAAAGGCTAATGATGATACTAACTGATTTAGTAAGTGAAAATTATGATAAATTAAGCAAGAACGATCTTAAAATATACTCTTATATTATGCTTGATAAAGATAGGTTTCTATCGCTTAATATTAATCAGCTAGCTGATACTCTTGAACTTGTTCCATCATCTATAGTAAGCTTTGCAAAAAAGATTAGCCTTGATGGTTATAGCGAACTAAGATATATAGTCAAATGGTCTAATACAAAAGAAAGTAAATTTGATGATAATGAAATAGAATATACAAAAAATGATCTGCTTTTAACAATGACTATGATGATTTCTTTAAACCTCTCAGACTTATTTAAAGATTTAGAAAAGGCAGAGCATATATATGCTATAGCAAGCGGATATACCCAAAAAAATGCGGCTGATGAACTAAAAAGAAACTTTCTAACAGTTGATAAGATGGTTTATGTTATAGATAAAGAAAGCCCTGATGTAATTATTGAAAAAATACATAAAAATGATGTTATCTTTGCCTTTAGTTTAAGTGGTGAAAATAATGAAATGATTAATTTTCTAAAGAATCTAAAGACTAAACCTGTACTAGCGTCCATTACAAAACTTTCTAATAATAGCCTTGCTCAAATGTCTACTTACAATATTCCGTTTGTAACTCATGAGGTTTTTGAATACGAAAGTAGGACTAATATTTCACCTATATCTCAGTTTTACGTGGTGATAGATTTTATCATACTTAAATATTTATCCTATAAAGAAAACAAAGATAGTAAATGATTTTCCTAAAATCTATATTTGAAACAATAAAGCTTAAAATTACAAGTTTTATTTGACTTTTAAAATAAATCATAGTAGAATATTTAAGGATTGGCATAAGTTTGCCAATTTATTAAATTTTAAAAGAAAAGGAGGTGCATTATGCCTACAATTAACCAACTTGTTAGAAAAAGTAGAAAAAGTACAAAAGCAAAATCAAACACACCAGCTTTAGGTTACAACTACAATACTTTAAAAAGTAGAGTTACTCCTAACCAATCACCACAAAAACGTGGAGTTTGTACATCAGTAAGAACTGTAACACCTAAAAAGCCAAACTCAGCTTTACGTAAAGTTGCCAGAGTTAGACTTACAAATGGTGCTGAAGTACTTTCATACATCCCAGGAATTGGTCACAACCTACAAGAACACAGTGTTGTACTAATTAGAGGTGGAAGAGTAAAGGACCTTCCAGGTGTGCGTTATCACATCATAAGAGGTACTCTTGATACAGCAGGAGTAGACGGAAGAAAACAAGGTAGATCTAAATACGGTGCTAAAAAGAACCAAAACTAGATCATAAAATTAATATAAGTGCATAATGTACCTATAATTAAAAAATAAATTTTTATTAAAATTATGGTATATGTGTGCACACTTACGACAATGATTAGTCGAGTACTAATGATATTACTTAATAATTGGTAAAGGAGGGAAGCAAAGTGTCAAGAAAGGGACATATACCAAAAAGAGAAGTAATGCCTGACGCTAAGTATAACGATAGAGTTGTAACAAAACTTATCAACAATGTTATGCTTGATGGTAAAAAAGGTATTGCAACAAGAATTGTCTATGATGCATTTGACATTATAGAAGAAACAACAGGAAATGACGCACTAGAAGTATTCTACCAAGCACTAGAAAACATCATGCCAACACTTGAAGTTAAAGCTCGTAGAATTGGTGGTGCTAACTACCAAGTTCCTATGGAAGTTAGACCAGAAAGAAGACAAACTTTAGCTCTTAGATGGTTAGTTAATTTTTCACGTGCTCGTGGAGAAAAAACTATGGTTGAAAGATTATCAAAAGAAATCATTGATGCATCTAACAACGCTGGTGCAGCTGTTAAGAGAAAAGAAGAAATGCACAGAGCTGCAGAAGCAAATAAAGCATTTGCACACTACAGATATTAATTTCAGGGGGATAAATGCCTAGACAAGTAGCACTAAAAGATACCAGAAATATAGGAATCATGGCCCACATAGATGCGGGTAAGACTACTGTAACAGAAAGAATGTTATACTATACTGGTAAAATATATAAAATAGGTGATACACACGATGGTACAGCAGTAATGGACTCCATGGACCAAGAAAAGGAACGTGGTATTACAATTGGATCTGCTGCAACCACAGCTTTTTGGAAAGACCATAGAATTAACATTATCGATACTCCAGGACACGTTGACTTTACAGTAGAAGTAGAAAGATCACTTAGAGTACTAGATAGTGCTGTAGCTTTATTCGACGCAAAAAGTGGTGTAGAACCACAATCAGAAACTGTATGGAGACAAGCAGATAAGTACCATATCCCAAGAATTTGTTTTATAAACAAAATGGATGCAACTGGTGCAGACTTCTTCATGGCAGTTGATACAATCAAAGATAAATTAAAAGCAAATGCAGTTCCAATTGAAATTCCAATAGGAGCTGAGCAAGAATTTGAAGGTGCAGTTGACCTTATAACAATGGAAGCTGTAACATACAATACAGAAGATTTAGGTGCTCACCCAATATATGGAGAAATTCCAGCGGAACTTAAAGAACAAGCTGAAGAATATAGAAATAACCTACTAGAAGAATTATCAGAAGTTGATGATAATATCATGATGAAATATCTAGAAGGTGAAGAAATTTCTGTAGAAGAAATCAAATCAGCTATCAGAAAAGGTACTATCGAACAAAAGATATTCCCATGTCTTTTAGGTTCAGCTTATAAAAACAAGGGTGTTCAACCACTACTTGATGCAATAATCGAGTTTATGCCAAGTCCAGTAGATGTTCCAAACATCGTAGGATCTGACCCTGCTGATCTTGAAAAAGAAATCGATAGAAAACCTAGCGATGATGAACCACTTGCAGCACTTGCATTCAAAGTTGTCACTGACCCATATGTAGGTAAGTTAATCTACACAAGAATTTACTCAGGTACAATTGAATCAGGTTCTTATATTTACAATGCGACTAAAGGAAAAAGAGAACGTGTTGGTCGTATCATGCAAATGCACTCTAATAAACAAGAAGAAATCCAAACAGGTTATGCTGGGGATATAGTTGCTTTATTAGGTCTTAAAGATACAACAACAGGTGACTCATTATGTATACAAGATAATCAAATTATCCTAGAACAAATGGAATTCCCAGATCCGGTAATCTCAGTTGCTATAGAGCCAAAAACACGTGCATCTCAAGATAAGATGATTATAGGTCTTCAAAAACTAGCTGAAGAAGATCCTACATTCGTTACAAAATCAGATGAAGAAACAGGACAAACAATTATCTCAGGAATGGGAGAACTTCACCTTGAAATTATCGTAGATAGACTTTTAAGAGAATTCAAAGTAGAAGCTAATATAGGTAACCCACAAGTAGCTTATAGAGAAGGTATTACCCAAGAAGCTGAAGCTCAAGGTAAATTTGTAAGACAATCAGGTGGTTCTGGTCAATACGGTGATGTTCACTTAAGAATAATCCCAGGCGAAGAAGGCTCAGGAATTACATTTGAATCACAAATTGTCGGTGGTTCTGTACCAAAAGAATACATCAGACCAGTTGAAGAAGGTGTTCGTGAAGCGGCTGCCTCAGGAATCCTTGGTGGATATCCAATGGTAGATATGCACGTAATCCTTTATGATGGATCTTACCACGAAGTCGACTCATCAGAAGTAGCCTTCCACGTAGCAGGATCTATGGGTCTTAAAAATGCAGTTGAAAGAGCAAAACCAGTTCTATTAGAACCAATAGAAAAAGTAGAAATTACAACACCAGATGAATACTTAGGTGATGTAATGGGAGATGTTTCTTCAAGAAGAGGTAAAATAGATGGTATGAATCCAAAAGATGGAATCCATGTATTAGATGCCTTCATCCCACTATCAGAAATGTTTGGTTATGCAACTGATTTAAGAAGTAAGACTCAAGGTAGAGCAACCTATTCAATGCAATTTGATCACTATGCTCAAGTGCCAGAATCAGTAAAAGAACAAGTATTAAACGATTAATTTAATAGGAGATTATAATGAGTAAACAACAATTTGAAAGAACAAAACCACACTTAAACATAGGAACCATAGGCCACGTAGACCATGGTAAAACAACAACAACAGCAG
>NZ_JAGGLS010000010.1 GCF_017874535.1 Anaerococcus nagyae | reverse complement strand
GCATATTTGCCTATGCCAAACACAGAAGTTAAGCTTACTAACGCCGATGGTACTCGGAACTGGCCGTCCGCCTCCTTTAGGACTGACCTCCCGGTAGAGTAGGAAGTTGCTAAACAATCAAGACTTAGTCTAAGGGCTAGGTCTTTTTTGTATATACACCTGACACGAAAACCCGTTTGCTTCACAAACTCTCCTGTGCTACCGCACTTAATTTTCGGCATAAATAATTGTGTCCGTGCTACTGGACCCAAAATCAACGGCTATTTATCTTCTTCCGTCCTTTACGAAAGTCGGTTCTATCGAACTTTTACTTGCTATAGCTTTAGTTTTTGGGGTAAACAATTGTGTTCGAACCCTGAACTCACAATCAAAGGTGTTTATGTATACCGAATATAGAAAACAAGCAAGTCTGGCTTGTTTAAAAAAGGATCTCCGAAGTATTGGTAAATCCATTGAATGAGAGTTGAATCCGTAAACATGGAGGCTTAATATGTTTTAAGTGAATTGTAATCAACAGTGACATTTCATTTAATTTTATCTTAGTTGTACCATTTCATATATGACTCTATTTTTTCTCAATTTATCATAATTATTGAATTCTACACTATAGGACATTTCTTGTTTTAGTATCCAAAAGAAGTTATTCATTGGTCAATTGTCTAGGCAACTCCATTTTATTGACATATTTTATCTTATGTTTAGTTTTCTAAGTCTACTAGACCATGAATTATGTTGGTAGTAATCCCCCCTGGTCTGAGTATATTACTAGTTGACCATCTTCTTATGTACAAATCTAGTATTGATGATAAATACAATATTTGTTCAAGTCCTTTGATTCTAAATTCTGTCACATCTGTTAGATACTTTTATTAAAAAAATACTTGACAAGATTGGTTTACAAGAGTAAACTTATTTTAAGTATTAAGTCTACAATTGTAAACGGAAAGAAGGGAAAGAAAATGGATGCAATAGTATATAATACTCATATCACAGATTCTGAATGGGAAGTCATGCGTGTAGTTTGGGCAAATGATCGAGTAACTAGTAAAAAAGTTATCTCCGTATTGAAAGAAAAAATGGACTGGACACAATCCACTATCAAAACGATCTTAGGTCGACTAGTTGAAAAAGGTGTACTAAATACAGAGCAGGAAGGTAGAAAGTTTATTTACACTGCCAATATTGAAGAGAAAGAAGCCGTAAGGGATTATACAGAGGATATTTTTAACCGTATTTGCCGAAAAAAAGTCGGGAATGTAATAGGAAACATCATTGAAGATCATGTCTTAAGCTTCGATGATATAGATCGACTAGAAAAAATATTAGAGATGAAAAAATCTTTCGCAGTAGAAGAAGTGGATTGCAATTGTCCAGAAGGACAATGCGAATGTCATTTACATCATCATTAAGCATAAGGAGGAATTAAAAATGAAGAATAACAACAAACATTCATCCCACAGTCACCATAATCATGGCGACATGAATCACTCAAAACATGAGCATGTAAGCACGGAAGAACATAGAGACCATAATAAGGATCAACATCACGACCATCATGCTGGCCATGACCACGGTGGGCACAGTGGGCATGAGCATCATCATCATGGAAACTTTAAGGAACTTTTCTTAAAGTCATTGCCATTAGGAATCATTATTATGCTCTTATCCCCTATGGCTGGGTTTGACCTACCATTCCAGTTTACTTTTCCATATTCTGATATTGTAGTAGCTATTTTATCTACTATATTAATTATTTATGGTGGACATCCATTCTATCAAGGTGCAGTTGATGAATTTAAACAAAAAGAACCTGGAATGATGGCTCTCGTTTCTTTAGGTTTAAGTGTTTCATATTTATACAGTATTTATACTGTAATAGCAAGCTACGTAACAGGTGAACAAATTATGGATTTTTTCTTTGAATTTGCTTCATTACTATTAATCATGTTATTAGGTCACTGGATTGAGATGAAAGCTATTGGAGAAGCAGGAGATGCACAAGAAGAACTGGCTAAGCTAGTACCAAAAGATGCTCATGTCGTATTAGATGACGATTCCATTGAAACACGTCCAGTTGCTGACTTAAAGGTAGGTGATTTAATTCGTGTTCAAGCTGGAGAAAATGTGCCAGCAGATGGAACTATTGAGCGCGGAGAATCACGTTTAAATGAAGCTCTTTTGACTGGGGAATCTAAGTCAATTAAAAAAGGACCTGGCGATGAAGTAATCGGGGGCTCAACAAATGGAGAAGGGGTTCTTTATATTAAAGTACTTGAGACAGGTGATAAGTCCTTTATCTCTCAAGTACAGGATTTAATCAGTCAAGCTCAAAGTCAACCTTCTCGTGCAGAAAATATTGCTCAAAAAGTTGCGGGATGGCTGTTCTATATTGCAGTAACTGCCGCACTAATAGCTTTTGTAGTATGGATGCTTATAGCGGATATTCCAACGGCAGTAAAATTTGCTATCACAACATTAGTTATAGCTTGTCCGCACGCATTGGGTCTGGCTATTCCATTGGTAACCGCCCGTAGCACAAGCTTAGGAGCTAGCCGTGGCTTACTAGTAAAAGACCGCCAATCCTTAGAAATAGCTCAAGATGCGGATGTGATGATTTTAGATAAAACGGGTACTTTAACAACTGGTGAGTTTAAAGTATTAGATGTAAAACTTCTTAATGACAAATATACAAAAGAGGAAATCACTGCCTTGTTGGCAGGCATTGAAGGAGGATCTAGCCACCCAATTGCTCAATCAATTATTAGTTTCGCTAAGCAGCAAGGTATAAGTCCAGTATCATTTGATTCAATTGATGTGATTTCCGGTGCTGGTGTAGAAGGTAAAGCCAAGGGCCATAGTTACCAATTAATCAGCCAAAAAGCATATGGACGTAATTTGGATATGAATATTCCAAAAGGAGCAACTCTAAGTGTCTTAGTAGAAAACGATGATGCCATTGGTGCTGTAGCTTTAGGAGACGAATTAAAGCCAACGAGCAGAGAGTTAATAAAAGCTCTTAAAAAGAACAATATACAACCAATTATGGCAACAGGTGATAATGAAAAAGCGGCTCAAGGCGCGGCAGAAGATTTAGAGATTGAATATAAAGCAAATCAATCTCCACAAGATAAGTACGAGTTAGTAAAAGCACTTAAAGATGAAGGAAAAAAAGTTATCATGGTAGGTGACGGTGTCAATGATGCCCCTTCTCTTGCCTTGGCAGACGTTGGTATAGCTGTTGGAGCTGGAACTCAAGTTGCATTGGATTCAGCAGATGTCATATTGACTCAATCCGATCCAGGAGATATTGAATCATTCATTGAATTAGCACACAAAACAACTCGTAAAATGAAACAAAACCTCTTTTGGGGAGCTGGCTATAACTTTATAGCTATCCCTCTAGCGGCAGGAATTTTGGCCCCTATTGGTATCACATTAAGCCCTGCAGTAGGAGCAATTCTAATGTCTGTGTCAACAGTCTTAGTCGCAATTAATGCTATTTTATTAAGATTAGATCCAAAAAAATGACAGTTAACATATAGAATAATTGAAACTCATTAAAGAATAAAATACCATAATTTTACAGAAAAGGAAGAGGTGTAAGTACTTTAAAAATCATCTCTTCCTTTTTATTGTTTATAAGGACCTTATTTATAATGAGAAAAAACTATGAGGCTGATTATTTTAGCTTTGCCCGAATTTCGAAAAGATACTTAGGCTAATAAATTAGCAGAAAATTACCATTGATTGCTATTTCAACTTGCAAAATATTACGAAAAATAGATAGGAAGAAGGATACATTCGAATTCAAAGTCCAGGAATATATAAATAAAGGAGACCTAGTTTTTGAGGAGTGTATAAATTCATTATTTAAGAGTCGCTTATTAAAAAAATATGTTTAAAAGGATTTTGTCTTGAATCTTATCTCCAATAAGCAAAAGTGCTTGGGGCCTACATACAAAGTAGGTGGATTGTAAAAGAGGTTTTGACAATCTTTAAACGGATATTTAACTATATCTAATATAGAAAATAAGCTTGTACGGCTTGTGGAGAAAAGTATTGCCTATATACTGGGGACTCCATGGATGGCAAGCGAAGCGAGACTTAGTCATTTGACTGAGTCTTTATTAGTGTAAATATACACCTGTCACGAAAATTAGATTATTGCTAAAGCTTTTATCTACTCTGTGAAAATAAGTTCTATATAACTTCTCTGATTTTTTAGGAAGCAAATCAAGGCATATTTATAATATACCGTATAAAGAAAACTATCCTGTGCGGCTGTTAAAACATACCCGGGGGATGATTGTAGTAGCTAAAACTCATTAAACTGATGGCAGTTACTAGAATGTATGATATAATTAAGTCCTTTTTTAGTACACATATATATCTAATAAATTGAGGAAAATATTAACTACATATTTAAACTTAATAACAACTAATGTATAGATTAATGTTTGCTTAAAATCTCTATATAACCTATAATATATCTATCAAAAGAGAGGAATTTTCTATGAAAAAACTAAGATATAAAGTGTTTACCCTATCCCTAGCTTGTGGTTTTTTATTACCTAATACCGCTTATGCATCAGAGGTAGTTATGTATAATGATAAAGATCTAGACCAAGTATTTATAGATAATGGTATAGATTATGATAAAGAAGCTGTAGAAAAAAGAAAAGCAGAATTTGAATCTAATAACAATTATCTTGCACCTGATTATGAGGTTACTGATGTAACAGAAAGTGAAGATATTGAAAAAAATGAAAATGGAGATCTAGAAATAACTACTACTACTGAAACTACTATTGAAGATGTTAATCCAGCACCTGTTTATTCTAAAACGCCTGTTTATAATAAAGTAGTGGATATATCAGAACATCAAGATCCAAATAAGATCAATTATGATAAGTTTTCTAAAGATGTAGATGGAGCGATTCTTAGAACTTCTATAACGGATTCTAAAACTTTAAATATTAGGACTGACTATGCCTTAGAAAGGCACTATAAAGAGCTAAATACTCGAGGAGTTCCACTTGGATTTTACCATTACTCGCGTGCAATAAATGCTGATGAGGCAAGGCGAGAAGCAAACTATGTATCAGAGGTACTTAAAAATAAAAAAGTATCCTTACCTGTCTATATAGATATTGAAGACCATAATAGACAAGTAAAGGCAAGTTCTGGTAAAATATCGGAAGCTGCTGAAGCTTTTATACTAGCTATGAATAGAAATGGTTATGTATCTGGTGTGTATTCTTATCCATGGTTTGCTAATACTTACTTAACTCGTGATGTGAGGAATAAGTATGATTTTTGGATAGCAGACTACAGGTCAAAAGATTTTACTTCGTATAATACTTCTGACTTTGACTCATGGCAATATACTTCTAGGGGAAAGATAAACGGATATGGTGGAGATATTGATATAAGTAAAGTATACAAAGATTATCCTTATATAATAAATGGAAAATCTAATAAAAATATTAATCAACTAGTAGATGAAATTATTGCTGGTAAATGGGGTACTGGACTAGATAGACAAAAAAGACTAACTTATGCTGGGTATAATTATAATATAATACAAAAGGCGGTCAATTTAAGACTTAAAAATGCTTAGAAAAGGAGATATATAATGGCAGAAATTAAATATGATATAGTTGAAAATATAGGAGTGCTTTCAGATAATGGTAAGGGTTGGACAAAAGAGCTTAATCTTGTAAGTTGGAATGATAGAGAAGCTAAATATGATATACGTGATTGGAATGAAGATCACACTAGAATGAGAAAGGGAATTACCCTTACAAATGAAGAAGCAGAAGTATTATTTAATGTTCTAGCTGATGAATTTAGTGAATAAAATATCTAAGCTCTAAGTAGTTATTACTTAGAGCTTTTTTATGTCCTAAATCTTTAAAAATAGGGCTTATATGGTACTATAATACTAGGTGATTAGATGATTTATTTTGACAATGCAGCAACTGCAATAAAACGAGAAGAAATTTTAAAAAATATTTTGAAAAACAAGCAAGCTTTTGACGGAAATCCTGATAGCTTACATACTAAAGGAAGAGAAGCTAAAAAGATTCTAGAAGATTCCAGAAAGGAAATAGCAAAGTCAATTGGAGCAAATCTTAAAAATATTATATTCACATCTGGAGCTACTGAAGGAAATAATACAATTATAAATGCTTTTAGAGATTCAGAAATTATAACAAGCTCTATAGAGCATGACTCAATACTAAATACAGTAAATAAAGATAACACTGTTTTATTAAATGCCAATAAAGACGGGATTATTGACCTAGATAAATTGAAAGATGTAATTACTGAAGAAACTAAACTTGTTGCTATAATGTATGTCAATAACGAAACAGGAGCAATACAACCAGTAAAGGAAATTGGCGATTACTTAAGGGATAAGAATATTTGGTTTCATGTAGATAGCGTTCAAGCTTATGGTCATATAGATATCGATGTAGATGATATTAATTGCGATTCCTTAACTTTATCAGGGCATAAAATAGGTGGTCTAAATGGATTCGGTATTTTATATCTAAGAGAGAATATAGCTCCTTTTATCAAAGGTGGAGAGCAAGAGAAAGATCGCAGAGCTGGGACTTCTTTTGTAGCTGGTGCATATTCAATGGCAGAAAGTTATCCTAAAGTGTTAAAGGAACGTAGTCAGATAAAAGAAATTAAAAATTACTTTATAGAAAGTTTGGATAAAGCTAAGGTAGATTATGAATTAAATGGAAATTTAGAACTATCTTCTGATCATGTATTAAATATTTATTTTAAAGATTATAAATCTGATTTTCTTTTAACCTATCTTGATATCAATGGTATTTGTGCTTCAGCTGGGTCAGCTTGTAGAGCAGGAAGCATCTTACCTAGTCATGTTATAAGCAATATGTATGATAAGTATAGGGCAGAACATTCAATAAGATTTTCTTTTGGATATCAGAATACTCGAAAAGAAGTTGATGAAACTATTGCGGTGTTGGAAAGGTTAGTAGATGAAAGATAAGAAAGATACAAAGGTAGTAGTTGGTATTAGTGGTGGAGTTGATTCATCTGTTGCAGCTCTACTTTTAAAAGAAGAGGGTTATGATGTAGTTGGTATATTTATGAAAAACTGGGATGATACGGATGAAAATGGTGTATGCACAGCTGAAGAAGACTTTGAAGATGCAGTTGCTATTGCCAATCAGATAGGTATCCCATATTATTCTATAAATTTTGAAAAAGAATACTATGATAGAGTATTTACATATTTTTTAGATGAATACAAAAAAGGAAGAACTCCAAATCCAGATATAATGTGCAATAAAGAAATTAAGTTCAAAGCTTTTTTGGATTACGCAAAAAATTTAGGAGCAGATTACGTTGCAACAGGACACTATGCTCGAGTGGATCGCTCTGGTGATGAAACGGTTATGCTAAGAGGTCTAGACAATAATAAAGATCAAACATATTTTCTAAGTCAATTATCTCAAGAACAAATAAAGGATGTTCTATTTCCAGTTGGTGAGCTTGAAAAGCCGGAAGTAAGGAGAATAGCTAAAGAGCATAATTTGGCTACAGCTGATAAAAAAGATTCCACAGGTATATGCTTTATAGGAGAACGTGATTTTAATGAATTTTTAAGCAACTACTTACCAGCACAGCCAGGTAATATAGTAGATACATATGGAAATATCATGGGTAAACATGATGGACTAATGTATCATACTATAGGTCAAAGGAGAGGACTTGGTATTGGAGGCGAAGGTGAAGCGTGGTTTGTTTGTGGCAAGGATTTAGATAAAAATGAACTAATAGTATGTCAAGGATCGACAAACCCGCTCTTATATTCTAATAAATTATACGCATCAGAATTTTCAACATTTACAAATAAAAAAATACCAACACAATTTAACTGCACTGCAAAATTTAGATATAGACAAAAGGATATAAATGCCCATGTAAAAGTTTTGGAAGATAAAAAAGTAGAAGTGACATATGATGACACTAAAGCAGTTACTCCAGGACAAGCGGCGGTATTTTATATGGATGAAGTATGTATTGGTTCAGCTATAATTGATGAAGTTTATAATGGCGATGATAGATTAAAAGTATGAGCTTCAAATTTTAACAAGAAAGAATTAGATTTATATGATTATAAATAATGACTATAGCTTTATTGGTACTGATCTAAGAAAGATCCGTGAATCAAAAGGCATTTCAAGAAAAGAAATAGCAGAGAAAATGTATATTTCTGAGGAAACTATCCGAAGAATTGAAAAAGGAGATAATGATCCTAGACTCTCTACACTAGTACCTATATGTAATTATTTAGATATAGATCTTAAAGAAGTTATAAATGGAAAAGAGTTTGACTATAATAACTTATTAAAATTAAGAAAAGAGATAAATGATTTATTAAATAATTCATCTATTGAAAAAGCAAAGGATCTAATAAAAAGTTTAGATGATTTTCATTTCAATACTAATGTGTACTATGAAAAAGAATTATTTGCCACTAGGCATTATTACAATGGGTTATTGGGTATGATAAAGCATGAGAAGGATAATAATCCTTCAGAAGATTTGGAAGTAGCTCTTTCAGATATGAATTCTAAATTTAAGATTAAGAAGTTTAAAGACTATAAGTATGATAACTTTTCTTTAAGAGTGCTTTTGGCCTTATCTTTAAATGAATATAGGAAAGGTAATTTTGACTTATATGAAAATATTATGTTGGAGCTTAAAGAATATTTAAATATTTCCCTAGATAATTACTTTGTATTTTCGTATAATATTGCTATCTACTATTTTAGAGTAGGTAATTATAGAGAGTCGCTACTAATATGCAATCAAGCTATTGATAATGCAAGAAAAGTTAAAGACGTATCATATTTAAATATGCTGTATTATATAAAAGGGGTAAACCACTTTTACTTAAAGCAGTTAAATGAAGCAAAATATAGCTTTAATTACTGTTTGACTTTAACAAATCTATTTTCAGCAAAATCATTATCAAATAGTCTTTCAAATCAAATAGATACATTGTTATCAAAAGATAAATAATATAAAATATAAGTATCCACGAAAATGTGTATTTTTTTCATTGTGTGTATGTGATAATATAATAATCAACAAGGAGGTCTATATATGAAATTAAAAAAAGGTTTAGTAATTACATTTTTATTAACTTTAGCATTCAATTTTAATGTTAATAAAACTAATTTGGTAGCTATAGAAAAAGAGGATTTAATTATAGATATATATTGTTAGCATAACTATCAATATTTATATTTGGTTACAATATTATAAATTAAAAAAGTTTATATATACTAACACACATACACATGAAAAGAATATACTAATTAAAAGGGGTATTTTAAGGCAAGAGTTTCGAAGTAGTTAAAGATTAATATATGGTTTAAAATAAATCATAAGTTAAAAATACTAACAATTACTTCATTACCTCCTTCGTAAAAGCTTTTACCAAATATTAAAATTTTAGTAATATTCTTTGATAACTATAATTAGTCGGTCTTAGGATCTAGAAACATTATAGATAAATTATAGGAGTTTATTATGAAAAAAAATAAAGTATTAGTAGGCGCACTCTCAATCACATTATTAACAAATACAATTTTACCAGCAACAAAAATAGCTAAAAATACAAGTCCAGTAATTTCAAGTGTAGCATATGCTGCAGAATCAAGTCAAGCAGATCAAGCACAACAAAAATTAGATCACTTAGGAGACTTAATAAAAGGCTTAGAAAATATAGCTGGTGGACTTGCAGGAGACCAATTAAGTTGGTTAAAAGAATTAAAACATGCTTATGAAGTAATAAACAAGATACTAACTAAAGGAATAGGAAGTATTTCAGAGATTAGAAACAAGATTATTCCTAGAATTGATCTTTTAATAAATGTAGCTGAAACAATAACAGCTGATGCTACAGAACTTGCTGACAGTGAACAACAAGCTCATGTTATAATAGGATTTTCTGTAACACGTGCTTTACTAAAAGCAACAGATTTATTTGAAAATGCAGAAGGTTTGAAGAAAGCTTCTGACAATTTAACAGCATCTTTAGAAAAAGCTCGTGAAATTCCAAAATTAACAGATAACTCAAAAAGAACTCACTATACTCTTGAACAATTAGATAGAGCTATAGCTAGAGCTAAAGAAATCAGAAATAAAGAATTACGTAATAAATTAGATCCAACTGAACTTTCAGAAGTTGATATGGTAATAAGAAAAGCTCAAGATGTTAGAAGAAATAGAGTTGCTACTGTTGGCGAAGTAAAAGCAATGACAGAAGAACTTAATAACAAAATTGACGAAGCTTACAAAGCAATTCCTGAAGGTGAAAGAACTGCAAATAAATCTTCAAAAGCAGGTCTTCAAAAAGATATCCAAACTGCAAAAAATCTACGTGATTTTAGATTAAAAGGAAAAGTAGAATCTGTAGTTATTGCAGAATTAAATAGAGAAATTTCAAATGCTAATAGAGTTTTAAACAATAGCAGATCAACATTAAATGAAGTTGCTGCAGCTGATGAAGCTATTTTAGCAGCTATAGAAAAAGCACAATCTAAATTAGAAGCTATTCCAGCGAAAGAAGAAACTCCAGAGAAACCAGCTGTTGAAGAAGAAACTTCAACAGAAGAAGTAGTAACTCCTGAAGAAGAAAATACTGAGGAAACTTCAGAGGAAGAAACCTCAGAAGCACCAGCTGAAGATGAAGCAAGTGCTGAAGAAGAGAATGAAGAAGTTCCTGCTGAAGAAGCTGAAACAGTTGAACAACCAGTTTTTGAAGAAGCTGAATAATTTCCAATTAAATATACAAAAAAGGCTCTACACACTAGAGCTTTTTTTGTATTATAGACTTAAATTATATTTTAACCTAAAATAAACAGTTATTGATTTATTAATCAATCTCCATAACTATTGGAGTATGGTCTTGTCTGTCTCCAGAGTCAATCATGTCACTTCTTTTAACTTTGTCTTTGATTCTATCGCTAACTAAAAAGTAGTCAATCCTCCAACCTGAGTTATTAATTTTACTTGTCTTAACCCTTTGTGCCCACCAAGTATATTTGCCTTCTATATCACCGTTGATATATCTAAATGTATCAGTAAATCCTTTTTTTAATAGATTTGTAAATCCTTCTCTTTCTTCATCAGTAAATCCCGCTGACATATGGTTGTTTTCTGGATGAGCTAGGTCTATTTCTTTATGAGCTACATTAAAATCACCTGTAGCTATTACTGGCTTTTCTTCATCTAGATTGGATATATATTCTGCAAATTTTTTATCCCATTCTTGTCTTAGAGGAAGTCTTACTAATTCATTCCCGGCATTTGGTGTATAAACTTGAATGAAATAATAATCTTCAAACTCCAAACTTACAATCCTACCTTCAAGGTCCATTGGTTCTGGAGCATTTATAAATGGGAAATCAGTATTTACATCTAGATCTTTTTTATAAAGAGTCATACATCCAGCATATGATTTTCTGGCACCTTCTTGAGAATTTACATTAACATATGAATAATCTGGAAAAAATTCTGCTAGTCTTTCTTTATGTTTTTTACTAAGTCCAGTTCGCGGAAGCTTGGTTTCTTGTAATGCTATCACGTCAGGATCTTCTTTTTTTATAGTTTTGAAAACCTCACGTGTCATAACTGCCCTGTTTGAATCACTTGTTAAAGCAGCATTTAGTGAGTCTATATTCCATGAAATAAATTTCAAATTAATCTCCTTTTTTAAGTTTTGGGTATATGTAATATTATAGAGGATGTACTAGTAAATTCAAGATTTCTTTACATCGATTTAACAAGCTAGATGTTATGATTAAGAAAATATAAGGAGGAATATATGAATAAGAAAGTTTTAAGTGCTGGCTTATGCGCTTGCCTAGTATTAGGAATATATACTAATGCTGATGCAAGTGAAACAAATATGTCAAAAGAGTCTCCAGTAGAAAGTCAAGAAACTAATGAAATCCATAATTATCTTTTCAAAGTAAGTGAAGTAAATGATAAAGAAGTTAAACTTAATTATACAGGTGAATCTACTAAAGATGCTACTGAAATAGATTTAGAAAGTGAAAAATCGCTAATACTTGATAAAAGCATGTTTGAAGATAATACCGAAAAAAAAGATATTTACCAAATTAAGAGCAGTAAAGACTTAAAAGATTTGATGAAAGATAATATCAAAAAAGAAGATATTAAGCTTGTCACTAAATATGAGAAACCGGTAAATATGGATGTAGATAAGTTACCTAAAGATAGTAAAGAAGCTATCTTTGAAGTAAAAGATTTAGGTGATGAAGATTCACAAACAGCTACTGTATTTGAAGTAGATAATCCAGATAACCTTTATACGTTATCCTACGATGATTTAAGAGATGAAGAAGTTAAAGTTGGAGATCAATATAAAATATATTCTGATGGTGTAGTTTTGGAGTCTTATCCAGCTCAATTTGGGAAAATCTACAGGGTAGAAAAACAAGAACAAAAAAATCCTAAAGCTGAAGATAATGATAAAAAAATGGACAAAACTCTAGAATTTGAAGTTACTGAAATAAATGATGGAGTTGCTACTGTTGCTGAGGTAGGAAATAAAGATAATATTTATACTATAAGTTTTAAAGAACTAAAAGATAAAAATCCAGAAGTTGGTGATAAATATAAAATTCACTGGAATGGAATTTCTATGAAATCTTATCCAGCTCAATTTGGAGAAATATTTGATGTAGAAAAAATCAATAACGAAGCTGAAACAAATAAAGATGAGCTTAAGAAAGCTATAGCTGAAGCCGAAAAAATTAATTTAAAAGATAAGGATTACACTAGTGAGGATATAGATATATTTAAACAAGCTTATGATGAAGCTGTTAAGGTAAATGAAGATTCTTCAGCTAGCAAAGAAGCTATTGATAATGCAAAAGATAATCTTAATAAAGCAATAGAAACTTTAAAAGCAAGAAAACAAGAAGAGAATAAAAAAACAGATAATAAAAATATTGATAAAGAAAAGAAAGATAAGCCAGTAGAAGAAAAAGTAGGGGATAAAAAAGAACCTAAAACTATAGAAGCTAAAAAAATAGAAGATAAGGCTAAAAAAAATAATGATAAGAAAGTAGGTTTTGGAAATCCTAGGACAGGCATAGAATCAGTTGCTCCTCTTTTAGGAGTAATTGCTGTTGCTGGTGGTTTACTTAAAAAAAGTGAAAAATAGAATATTATAGTTAAAATGCAGGTAGAATAACTACCTGCATTTATTTTGTTCTTCTTTCTATGCTATAATAATCTTATGAAACTTACAGCATATGAAAATATTAGACTTGATAAATATATATCTGATGAGTTTGAAGAAATTCCTCGTGAAAAGATAAAAAAATTTATCAAGGATAAGAAAATAAAAGTTAATATGGAAAACAAAAAGCCTAGCTATAAATTAGAGTTAGATGATGAAATATATATAGATGATGAGATTTTTGACATTCCAGCTATAGAGGCTGAGGATATAAATCTTAATATTGTATATGAAAATGATAATTATGCAATCATAGATAAAGATAGCAATGTAATCGTTCATCCAGCAGGTTCTATTATAAGAGGAACATTAGTAAACGGATTGTTATATAAGTATGGTTACGACGGACTTTCCCATATAGGAGGTGATGATAGGCCGGGTATTGTCCATAGGCTTGACAAAGATACTACAGGACTTATGGTTATAGCAAAAAATAATGAATCTTATAAATATCTTAAATCTCTTTTTGAAAAAAGACTTGTCGATAAGGAGTATTTAGCTATTGTTCATGGAAATTTTGAAAATAAAAAAGGTAGGATAGAAACTTTTATGGACAGAGATAGTAAAGATCGTAGGAAGATGGCAGTAAAACCTAGTGGACGTAAGGCTATTTCTGAGTATGAGGTAATAAAGGAAGTAGCAGGATACTCATTAGTAAAGGTGCACATAATAACTGGTCGCACCCATCAAATTAGGGTTCATATGACATATCTTAACCATCCTCTAGTGGGGGATCCTGTTTATGGGAATGTAAAAAATAAATTTAATTTAGACCATCAATTACTTCATTGCACTTATTTGGGATTTACTGATCAGAATGGGGAATATGTAAACTTTTCTGCAAGACCCCATCAAACTTTTCTTAAATATCAAAATGTCTTAGGACTTGGAGAATAAAATGTATTCAAAAACTAACACTTGTTCACTATTAGGCCTATCTGGTCATTTAGTAGAGGTAGAAAGTGATATAACAAATGGTTTGCCTAAATTTTTGATAGTAGGCTTGCCAGATTCCACAATTTCAGAATCAAAAGAAAGGGTAAGAGTAGCTATAAATAATTCTGGCTATTCCTTTCCTCCTGGAAGAATAACTGTAAACTTATCGCCAGCTGACCTTAAGAAAGAAGGAACACAACTAGACTTACCCATAGCAGTTTCCCTTCTAAGTTCTATGGGAGTTATCACTTATCCTTACGATGACTATGTATTTTTAGGGGAATTATCTCTAGACGGAAGAATTGTTCCAGTAAGAGGTGCACTAGCCATGGTTATTTCTATGCGTGAGCTTGGTTTTAAGAAATTTATAGTGGCAGACGATAATAAGGATGAATGTGCAATCATAAAAGATATAGACATATTGCCATTTAAAAACTTAAATGATTTAGTAGCTTTTTTAAATAAAGAAAAAAAAGTAAAGTCATATGAACTTGATTTATCTAAGGTAAACAATGAAGTTTATTATGACGTTGATTTTGCAGATATAAAAGGTCAAGAGAGTTTAAAAAGAGCTTTACAAATAGCGGCAGCAGGCAATCACAATGTGTTAATGATAGGGCCACCAGGAAGTGGGAAGACTTTTTCAGCAAAACATTTGCCTACAATTCTTCCAGATATGAGCTTTGATGAAAAGGTAGAAGTAACAAAAATTTACTCAATCATGGGACTTTTGGATAAAGGGAGTTTAGTTAACGAAAGGCCTTTTAGAAGCCCACATCATTCTGCAAGCGAAGTTGCTCTAATAGGAGGAGGCCATTCTATACCTAAACCTGGGGAAATATCTCTTGCTCATCGTGGAGTCCTATTTTTAGATGAATTTCCGGAATTTAATAAAAAAACAATAGAAGCACTTAGGGAGCCATTAGAAAACCGTGAAATAAATATTTCTCGTGCTCAAGCAAGTCTAAAGTATCCATCAGATTTTATACTAATAACCGCCATGAATCCTTGTCCTTGTGGAAATTATGGTAACCCATTAAAAGAGTGCACTTGTTCGCAAAATGAGATTAGAAGGTACTTAAATAAAATATCAGCACCTATATTAGATAGGATTGACATACATATAGAGATATCACCTGTAAAATACGAGGACTTAAGAGGGAATGCACCATCCAAATCCTCTAAAGAGCTAAAAGAAGAAGTAACAAGAGCTCGTATGATTCAACAAGCTAGATACAGAAATGAAAATGTTACATCTAACTCTCAATTATCTACAAATCAAATGAAAAAGTATATAAAACTTAGTCCAGAAGTAGAAAAAACAGCAAAACTTGCCTTTGATAAATATAACTTTTCAGTAAGAAGTTTTAATAAAATCATAAAAATGACAAGAACTATAGCAGATTTAGAAGGAAATTCTGAAATTGAACAAAAGCACCTACTAGAAGCAGTTAGATATAGATCATTAGATGATAAATATTGGAGTAACTAAATTAATAGAATATATAAATTCATTTATTAGGAGGGACTATGACTTTAAATGATATTATAGCAGCTTTAATTGTAGTAATTAATAGTATTCCTCAGGCACTTCTAGCCATTTCTGTAGGTTTTTCTGCTTTTCCAACTTCACTTGGTTTTGCTGTTGGAGTAATATCCTGTATGATTTTACAATCTCCAATTCCAATTTCTATGCAGGCAGAAACAATTGCTCTAGCTGGTTCTTATGGAGATAATATTAGAGAGAAATTATCAGTAGTATTTTGGTCAGGTATTATAATGACAATACATGGTATTACTGGAAGTCTAAATTTTATTGTAGACTTAGCAGGAGATTATGTATTAAATGGGATGATGGCAGGAGTAGGTTTAATACTTGCAAAAATTGCAATTGATGGCTTAAAACTTGATATAAAATGGTTAGCTTAATTTCCATAATATCAGCATTAACTACTTATTTTATTTCTGGAAGAAATCTTGTTTATACAATAATAATTTCTGTAATAGTTTCTTCGAGTTATGCAAATGTAATGAAAATGGAAATAGGGAAAGATATAAAAAAAGAAGAGAGAAGACTCTCAGTAAAAAAAACAGTTTTAAGTAAAAAAGTAATAAGAGGAGCTCTTTCTTTAGCTTGCTTGACAATAGTAGCGAATATAGCTTTTGGAAATATTACTGTATCTCTTGGGGATTGAAATTTAACTGCAAACATTGATCAATTAACAATTTATTCAGGACTTGCTGATTCAATTTCTTCACTTTTCGGTGGAGCGCCAGTAGAAGCAATAATTTCTGCAACAGGGGCAAGTGATAATCCAGTTAATTCAGGGATTTTGATGATGGCTATTCTTGGAATAATAATGTTCATGGGATTTTTGTCAAAGCTTGGAAAGTATGTTCCAGGAGAATCAATTCATGGATTTTTATTTGTATTAGGTGCCTTAGTTACTGTTCCAACAAATGCCAATCTTGCCTTTGCAGCAGGCGGTGATACAATGTTAGTTGCAGGAATAGCTATGGCTACCACTGCTGCCAGCGATCCATTTGTAGGTCTTGCGGCAGGTGTTATACTTAAATTGATAATTTTATAGGAGATGTTATGGATTATTATAAATTAAATGTATGTGGACTAGAAAGAAATTTACCAATTATACAAATATCAGATTGTTTAAAGATTGCGTCATTTGTTTTGCTAGGGGATACAGAACTTTCCACAAAGGCAGGATATGAATTAAGTAAAAAGATTGATTGTGACATAATCCTTACAGCAGAGGCAAAAGGCATAGAACTTGCTCACGAGATAGCAAGAAATTTAGGAGAAGAAGATTTTATAGTAGCAAGAAAATCTAAAAAGTCCTATATGAATGATCCAATAAATGTAGAAGTAAATTCTATAACAACTAAAAATACTCAAAAACTATTTTTGGATTCTAAAGATGCTGAGAAAATAAAAGGAAAGAGGATAGCTTTAGTAGACGATGTAATATCAACTGGAGAATCTATGAGTGCATTAGAAGCTTTGGTAGAAAAAGCAGGCGGAAAAGTCGTTCAAAAATTGGCAATTCTTGCAGAAGGAGACGCAGCGGATAGAGAAGATATAATATATTTAGAAAAACTTCCTATTTTTGAAAATTAGAAGTAAGTTTAAATATATTATCTTTTGTAATATAAATATTGGGGTGAAGTATGCTAGATCAACGTGATATAAATATAGATATTGACAAATTTATTTACAACCTATTTGATTTTGCTCTTAATAATAAGGCGAGTGATATTCATATAGAGCCAGAGGAAACTTATGCCAGAGTTAGAGTAAGGATTGATGGTAGACTCAATGAGATATTACATGTAAATAAGGATAATTATGGAAAACTTATATCAAAGTTAAAATTATTATCTAATATGGATATAAGTGAGCATAGGAGACCTCAAGATAGTAGTCTCAAGTTAGATGTTTATCAGAATATAGACTTTAGGGTATCTTCTATAGGAACTATCAACGGAGAAAAATTAGTTATACGAATACTTTCTTTAGAAAATCATAAGAATAATGCCAATCTCTTAGGATTTAATGAAAAATCTAAAGTAAGTTTAAGAAATGCTCTAAAAAAGAGAAGTGGCATGCTTATATTTTCAGGACCAACAGGTTCAGGTAAGTCTACAAGTCTTTATTCACTTTTAGATAGCTTAAAAAATGAATATGAAAATATAATAACGATAGAGGACCCTGTAGAATACAATATTGAAGGTATAAATCAAATTAATGTAAATGAAAAAATAGATTTTACTTTTTCTAAAGCGTTAAGATCTATATTAAGACAAGACCCTGATATAATATTGGTTGGAGAAATAAGAGATTATGAAACAGCACAGATAGCTATAAGAGCAGCTATTACAGGCCACTTGGTCCTTACAACACTACATACTAATAATGCTCTATCTTCAATAATTAGGTTAAAGGATTTAGGAATAGAAGATTATCTTTTATCATCAGCTATAAACACAGTAGCTAGTCAAAGATTGGTTAGAAAACTTTGCGATTGCAAAAAAAGTTATCATATGACAGATGTGGAATATGCGATAGCTAGTAAATATATGGACGTTGATAGAAATCAAGTAGTTTATAGGGCAAATGGCTGTGATAAGTGTAATGAAGGATATAGGAATAGAGAAGCAGTTGAAGAAGTATTTACGCTTACAGATGAATTTAGAGATATGATTAGAAACGATAAGATAGATTTAGTTAGTGTGAGTGAGTATGCTAAGAAAAATAACTTTGAATCCATGTTTTATAATGGATTAAAAAAAGTTTTTGATGGTACTACTAGCTTTGATGAACTTATCAATGTAATGTATGATCAAATATGATTTATAATTTTTCTCTTGCAAAACTTCAATAGTTTTTATATAATATCAGCTAGACAGTTCGAAACCATCCTGTCTATAAACAAAACTAGGGAATCTAAAAGGATAGGTATGTCCATTTATAGTTTTTCCTAGAGATGTTAAAGCATCTCTTTTTTAATGCGATTTTTAAGGAGGAATTATGAGAAAAGAAGATGATATGAAAGATATAACTCTTTTGGGTAATCAAGATAATAAATACCCAGATGACTATGCTCCAGAAGTACTTGAAGTATTTGATAATAAGCATCCTGATAATGATTACTTTGTAAAATTCAACTGTCCTGAGTTTACTTCACTATGTCCTATAACAGGCCAACCAGATTTTGCAACTATATACATATCATATGTACCAAGTGAAAAAATGGTTGAGAGCAAGTCTTTAAAATTATATTTATTTAGTTTTAGAAATCACGGAGATTTCCACGAAGATTGTATGAATATAATTATGAAAGATTTGATAAAATTAATGGCCCCAAAATACATAGAAGTATGGGGTAAGTTTACTCCAAGAGGGGGTATTTCTATAGACCCATATTGTAACTATGGGAAAAAAGGTACTAAGTGGGAAGAAATAGCCTTTAATAGACTAGCAAACCATGACCTATATCCAGAAAAGGTGGATAATAGATAAGTTTATGGAAAAAAATAAAGATAATACTATAGACAAGTCTTTAAAATATAGACTTTATCTATGGAGCTTTTATTCAGTTTCTATAGTGATGAAAAATATTTTTGCAACTAAGACTTTTAGAATTGGATATATGCAAGCCCCAACTGGTTATATTTTTGAACCGATAAGTTTCATAGCCCAGGATGTTGAAACAGAAACAAAAGGATACAAGTCTGCTAAAGTAATGATAATATTAGGCTTTGTTTTAAACCTCATAGTAGCCTTAGCAGGCCAGCTTGCTATTTTACTTCCAAATGCAAGTGGACCTACTATACAATCGTCATTTGAAGTTATACTTGGCAATATGCCTAGGCTTTTTGTAGCAAGCTTAACCGCATATCTTGTAGGCGGTACTTTAAATTCTAAGATCATGGATAATCTCAGAAAACGTAACGATAATAGTTTATTTTTCAGAGCTATAACTTCTACAATTGTAGGACAATTTGCAGATAATATAATTTTTACAACTCTTGCTTTTGCTGGAACTATGCCATATGGACAAATAGTTAGCATGTCCTTATCAATGACGGTTCTAGAAACGCTTTATGAGATAGTTTTTTATCCTATTACAAAATTTACAATTACAAAGATAAAAGAAATTGAAGGATAAAAAAGCTGCTAGGGATACGATTTACTAATTTTAGTTATTTGTATACCAAGCAGCTTTTTCGCTATTTCAAATTATTTTTATTTAATTCATAAATGTATTTTAGACCATTAAGTCCTAAAGTTGTATCTTTTTTTATATCAAACTTACTATTAATTAATAAATCGGAATGTACACCAGTGGTCAATATTACGGTATTAGATTTTTTTAATTCATATTGATCTACAATATTATTGACAATTCCCAAAACCGCATTTTGATATCCATAATATATACCGCTTTGGATTGAGCTAATAGTATTATTTCCTAAAAATTTATCAGGCTTTTTTATCTCCACTTGAGGTAATTTTGCACTTTGTCTGTGAAGTGAATCTTCAAATAAATCTATACCTGGTAAGATTAATCCTCCCAAGAATTCTTTTTTTGAATTAATATAATCAACTGTAGTAATACTTGAAGCTGATATTACTATAATATCACCATCATAAGTTTTACTAGCTGCAACAGCCCTTATAATCCTATCTGAACCAACCTCTTTTGGACTCTCACATTTTATATTAAGTCCAGTCTTAACTCCTGAAGATATTAATATCGGTTTTTTATTGGTAATCTTTTGGGAAATTTCTTCATAGCGAATTGACAGCTCTGGAACTACTGAAGAGATTATTATATCATCAATATCGCTTAAATTTATTTTTTTATCTAATAATATTAACTTTATCGTAAGTTTGGTTTCTTCAATAGATCTATTTTTATCTGTTACTATTGAAAAGCTATCGAGCATTTGATCAAAATTAAATATTCCAAATTTAGTAAATTTATTATCTATATCAATTGCAAGTAACACCTTACCTCCTTGATCTTTTTACAGCTTTAACAACTGCAGTTGTTATTATAACTGAGAAAATAGCCTCTGGAATACCAGATGTAACTGAAACTCCAAGTATTGCAGATTTTGCATTTTCTAAAGGTATATTTAGCGCTTCTACATATTTTTGTGCATAAATTAAATATATACCACCTAATACTAAAATTGTATTGGTCATAGATCCTACAAAAGCTCCTATTGCTACTGGAAAATCTAGGGATGAAGATTTTCTTGAATAGATAAACAAAGCTATGCTTATCAAAAGTAATATAACTACTATAGTTATATTTAATGGAGAAGCACCTGTTTTAATATCTTTATATAGGACATATACTAAAGCTAAAGATATAAGTATCCAAATAACTCTGGCTATGGTTTTAGAATTTTTAGTACTTGCTTTTTTTACTCCATTATAGGCGTAATAAGAAGTTATACCGATTAATATTCTAGGAAGTATTGATATAAGTGGGTTATAGAATACAAAAGAAATTGGACCTGGTCTTAAAAATGCGTTTGCTAGTGATGATATACCAAAAATAAGCCCAACTAAAGCCCCTACTAAAGGTCCTTCTACTATGGCTGCAATAATTACAGGTATATGCATGGTTGTAGCATTTATTATCCCAAGTGGTATTAGTCCAAGTGGTGTTAATCCAAGTACAATTGTAATTGCACCAAGTACTGAAGCTGTTACTAGCTTCTTGTTATCTAGTTTTGTGTTTTTCATTTTTCCTCCTGATACGGTTCTATTTGATACCGTTCTTTGCACTAAAAGATGCTTAACTAATTATTATATTTACAAAAAAGTGATTTGATTAAAAGCTTGGATCTATTAAAGTATCCTGCAATATCACTTATATTGTATTATCCACATAAATTATATCACAAATTTACTTTTGGTAAAGCATATGGATATATAAATAACTTATTTTTTAAGCTATTTTACAAAAATAAACACAATTAAAAATGGTATAATACCATTAGACTTTATAAAGAGGTTATTATGGAAGATATAAACATACCAAATCATGTTGCGATAATATTAGACGGAAATGGTCGTTGGGCGACAAAGAGAAATAAGCCTAGGACTTTTGGCCATAAAAATGGGGCTGATAATGTCGTAGATATTGCAATTCATGCAAAAAAAAGAGGAATTAAATATTTAACAGTTTATGCCTTTTCTACAGAGAACTGGAAAAGACCAGCAAAGGAAGTGGACTATCTAATGAAACTTATGATCAAGTTTATTAATGATAAGATAGATCAGTTAATGGAGGAAGATTGTAAACTAAATTTTTTAGGAAACTTATCGATTCTTCCCAAAACTACTAGAGATGCTATAGTAAGGGGAATTAATAAAACTAAAAATAATAAGTCATTATTTGTAAACATTGCTGTAAACTATGGTGGCAGAGATGATATAGTTCATGCTTTAAAAGATATAATAGATGAAGGATTTAATAAGGATGATATAAATGAGGATCTTATATCTAAGCATTTATATACTAAAGATATACCTGATCCTGATTTATTAATAAGACCAGGTGGGGAGATTCGTATTTCAAATTTTTTGATTTATCAAATAGCCTATTCAGAATTATATTTTTCTGATGTATTATGGCCAGACTTTAATGAGGAAGAATTTGATAGAGCTTTATTAGCATATTCTAATCGCAATAGACGATATGGAGATATTAAATGAATCTATTAGTGAGAACTTTGGGAGGAGCATTAATCCTTTTAATATTGTTAGCTATAACATATTTTGGACATATAAGCTTAGCTGTTGGTTTTACAATCTTTTCCTTAATTGCTATTAAGGAAATAACTAAAGCTTTTGAAAATATTGATGTAAAAGTACCAAAGATGCTATTATATGTATGTGATTTATTAATAATGGTTTTAACTATTAATAGTAATCCAGATGCTTTTAATTTAGCTATTATATTTTCTGTTATAGCTATATTAATATATATGTTATTTAACAAAAATAGAACGTTAAATGATATATTTGCTAGTATTTTTATAATAATGTATGTGCCAACTCTTATGGGAAGTATTATTAAAATTGCTGATATAAGCTATGTATGGTCACTTTATATAACTGCTTGGGGATCGGATACCTTTGCCTACTTGACTGGTTCATTAATTGGTAAAAACAAGATAAAGTCTATAGCTCACATTAGTCCTAATAAGACTTTGGAAGGATCTATTGGTGGAATTATAGGTGCTCTTATATTAAATATTATCTATGTAAAATATGCTCCTCTTAACATTAACTTAACATATGTTATTATATTTTCTATAATAGGGGCTATCTTATCTCAATTAGGTGATTTGGTAGCTTCATATATAAAACGAAAAACAGGTATAAAGGATTTTGGGAATCTTATTCCAGGTCATGGAGGTATCATGGATAGGTTTGATTCTATGGTATTCATAGCTCCTATATTTTATTTATTATCTGTTTTGTAAGGAGAATCAATGGGAACAATTATTATTGCCCTTATAATGTTTTTAGCTCTAGTAACTATTCATGAGTTTGGACATTTTATAGTGGCAAAGTTATCAGGTATAAAAGTAAATGAATTTGCAGTAGGGATGGGTCCTTCTATAAAATCATCTCAAAAAGGAGAAACAAAATACTCTCTTAGAGCTTTACCTATAGGTGGATATTGTGCTATGGAAGGAGAAGATGAAGAGTCAAATGATCCTCGTAGCTATGATAATGCACCAGCAGGTAAAAGATTTTTAACTATTCTTGCAGGCCCTATGATGAATCTTATTTTAGCTATTATTATTTTTACAATAGTAGTCTTCAATACAGGCACTAGCACAACTTATGTAGGAGGTTTTGCAAAAGATTCTTCTGCTAAGGAAGCAGGTATAAATATTGGTGATCAGATAGTAAAAATAGATGATAAGAATGTAAATGAATTTACTGACATTTCTAAGATTTTATCTGATTATTATTCAAAAAATGATAGTAAAGAGCCAATAGAAGTTGTTGCTAAGTCATCTGATGGCAATATTAAATCATATGAAATTAAACCGGTTTTTAAAAATGATATTCCGCTTTTAGGAATTACTTCAAAAATGAGAAACGTAGGATTTTTTGAATCAATTGGACTTGGCTTTAAGGAAACCTGGCGCAATATAAAGATGATTTTTAGCATTTTAGGCATGCTATTTACGGGAAAACTTTCCTTTGGAGCTTTAAGCGGACCAGTAGGAGTGGTAAAGGAGATAGGGAATCAAGCTCAAAATGGAGCTATGAGTGTCCTATACTTTTTATCATATATTAGCGTAAACCTTGGAGTATTTAACTTGATACCATTTCCTGCCCTTGATGGGTCTAAGTTATTTACTAACCTTTATGAGATGATTACTAAAAAAAGGGTTAATAAAAAAATTGAAGAAAAAGTTACTGTTGTTGGATTTGTGATATTAATAAGTTTAATATTAATAATCACAATTAAAGATATATTTACACTTTTTTAAGGAGATGTAATGAGAAAAGAAACTAGACAAATTTATGTAGGAGATGTTGCAGTTGGAGGCAACTCTCCTATTTCTATCCAATCAATGACTACAGCAAAGACCAGTGATATAGAAACTGTAGTTAGTCAAATAAATGCATTAGAAGATGCAGGATGTGATATTTCACGTTCAGCTGTTAATGATATGGATGATGCCAAAGCAATTTCCGAAATAAAAAGAAGAACCAATCTACCATTTGTAGCAGATATTCAATTTGACTACAAATTAGCTCTAGCGGCTGTAGAAAATGGTTGTGATTGTTTAAGATACAATCCAGGGAATATAGGTAGCGAAGATAAGGTGAGAGAAATAGTAGAAGCCTGCAAAAAGCGTAATATACCTATTAGAATTGGGGTAAACTCAGGTTCTATTTCTAGAGAAATATTAGATAAGTTTGGTGGGGTCAATGCAACTTCTTTAGTAGAAAGTGCCATGGAAGAGATTGGGATTTTAGAAGATACGGATTTTTATGATATGAAAATATCTGTAAAATCTTCTGATGTAAATACAATGATAGATGCCTATAGGAAGCTAAGTAGTTTAGTAGATTATCCACTCCATTTAGGAGTTACAGAAGCAGGTCCATTGTATCAAGCCCTTGTGAAATCATCTATTGGAATTGGATCTCTTCTAAAAGACGGCATAGGGGACACTATTCGTGTATCAATTACAGGAGATCCTGTAGAAGAAGTAAAAGCAGCAAAAACTATACTAAAATCTTTAAATCTTAGCCATGATGGTCTTGATATTGTATCATGCCCAACTTGTTCAAGAACTACGGTTAATTTAGAAGAAATAGTAGCAGAAGTTGAAGAAAAAGCGGCGGGCTTAGGTGTAGATGCAAAGATAGCTATTATGGGATGCCCTGTAAATGGACCTGGAGAAAGCAAGGAAGCAGACTATGGCATTTCCGCTGCAAATGGTATGGGATTTCTTTTTAAGAATGGTGAAACCATAAAGAAAGTTAAGGAAGATGAAATAGTAGATACTCTCTTAAAAGTATTAAAAGAAAGTCATTTAAATGAAAATTGATTTAAGCAAATTTGTAGATATTAAGGAAAATGAATATACAATTACCAACGCTGTTTATTACAGAGAGAAAAATGAGCTCAAACTTACTGTAGAATCAAATCTAAATTACTTAGAGGATAAGGTGAGAGCGGATCTAGATGATTATTTATCTTATGTGAATCTTACTATAGAGTTTGTCATGTTAGAACCTGATACAAATGATGAAATTTGCGAAGATAAAAATCCAGAGATAAATGAAGTGGAAATTATTGATGATATAGATTTAAATATTAAGCCAAGAGAAGCTTTAAATAATAGCAAAGATAATTGTAAGAATGTAAATAATCCTTGCTCTAATTTAATTGAACGAAAAGAAAAGGACTTACAAGCTAGGATAAGTCACGCTATGAGTCATACTAAGGAAGAGAAAAAAATAGATGTTCCAGTCGATGGATTAGATTATGGAAGAAAAATTAAGAATGATCCGATTGTTATAGATGATATTTATGATAAAAAGGGGATAACCGTTTCTTTAATAGGAACGGTTTATGGTCTTGATGTATTTGAAACTCGTAATCACTCATTTATATACACCTTTGACCTAGAAGACAATACAGATGCTATTAGTTGTAAGATTTTTGTTTCTCAAAATAAAAAAGATTGTTTAAATCTATTGGCTAATGGTATAGCTGTTCAAGTAGAAGGTGTACTAAACTATGATGATTACGCTCATGATGATGTATTTACAATCAACTCATTAAAGGATGCTGTCGTTAGTAAGAAGATAGATACAGCTTATGAAAAGAGAATAGAGCTAGAGTTACATACTAAAATGACCAACCTAGATGGTTTTGTAGATAATAAGGACATAGTTAGTATTCTTGATGATTGGGAATGGGATGGTCTAGGGATTACTGATACAGAAACTCTTCAAGCTTTGCCAGATCTTTATGATGCTATAAGTAAAACAGGTAAAAAAATGCTTCCAGGAGCTGAACTTTTGCTTGTAGAAGATGAGCTTAGGATCCTAACAAATCTATCTGATAAAAAAATTCCTGAAACTAGTGATATTAAAGATCAAGAATTTGTTGTATTCGATTTAGAAACTACAGGACTTTCAAGATTTAAAGATAAGATAACAGAAATAGGTGCTGTTAGAGTTAAAAATGGAGAAATTACTGAAGAATTTAATGAGCTAGTAAATCCTGAACAGATAATACCAGAAAAAGTAGTAGAACTAACAGGCATTACTAATGAAATGGTAATGGATAAGCCTAAGATAGATAAGATATTGCCAAAGTTTTTAGAATTTGCAGGAGATACAATCTTAGTTGGTCAGAATTCGGATTTTGATATAGGGTTTGTAAAAGAGAATTCTAAGCAATTAGGATTAGATTTTGCTCCAATTTACATGGATACTTTACCTATGGCAAGAGCTTTGTTTACTGATATGGGTAGGTTTTCACTTGATAAAATAGCGAGAAAATTAAATATACCAGCCTTTAATCACCATAGGGCAAGTGATGATGCTCGTGCTACAGCCCAAATTTTTATAAAAATGTATGATATGATAATGAATCAGGACTTAAATTTAGCTAATATAAATACATTGAATACAGAGTACCCTAAGTCTAAATTCGAGAATTTTTCAACCATAGTATTTGCTAAAGATGAAACAGGTCTCAAAAATTTATATAAGTTAATTTCAAAATCTAGAATGGAGAACTTTAATACTGAAGCTAGAACTCCTATTTCAATTTTAAAAGAGTACAGAGAAGGTATTTTAATAGGTAGTGGTGGACATGATGGTATACTTTTTAGATCATTATTAAACGACTATCCAGAAGAAAAGATTAGTGAATTATTAGAGTTATTTGATTTTTTGCAGGTAGAACCACTTGGGATTTTTGCAGATGAAATTACAAATGGACGAATTAGAGATTACAATCAAGTAATTGAGATTAATAAAAAAATCATAGATCTAGGGAGAAAGCATAATAAATTGGTAGTGGCAACGGGTGGAGTAAGGTATTTAATGCCAGATGATTATATGCTAAGAAATATCTTACATAAAGGACAATATTTTAGATATCATGAGAATGAGCCTTTATATTATTTAAGAACAACTAATGAAATGCTTGAAGGGTTTTCTTATTTAGATAAGGACCTTGCCCATGAACTTGTCATAACTAATCCTAAAATAATAGCCGATGAGATTAAGGATATCAGACCAATCCCTCCAGGAACTTTTCCTCCGAAGATAGATGGATCTGATGAAAAGCTTAGAGAAACCTGTTATAATAAGGCGAAATCAATATATGGAGAGCCATTGCCTAAGATTGTAGAAGATCGTCTAGAAAAAGAACTTAATTCTATAATCTTTAATGGATATGCAGTTCTTTATATAATTGCAAAAGAGCTAGTAGGAAAATCTAATGAAGATGGCTATTTGGTAGGCTCTCGTGGATCTGTAGGTTCGTCGTTTGCTGCTACTATGGCAGATATAACAGAAGTTAATCCTCTATCACCTCATTATGTTTGCCCAAAGTGTAAGCATAGTGAGTTCTTTGAAGAGGATAGGCTGGGAGCTGGAATAGATTATCCTGACAAAGATTGTCCAAAGTGTGGTACTCCTATGAATAAAGATGGACACAATATACCATTCGAAGTTTTTTTAGGTTTCGAAGGAGATAAAGAACCAGATATAGACTTAAACTTTGCTGGAGAATATCAGCCTATAATCCATAAATATACAGAAGAATTATTTGGTAAAGGCAAGGTATTTAGAGCTGGAACTATTGGTGCTATCCAAGATAACACTGCTTTTGGCTATATAAAAAAATATAGTGAAGAATATGGTGAAGAATTTACAAATGCTCAGATTAGAAAACTTCAAAGAGGACTTAAGGATGTAAAAAGAACCACAGGTCAACATCCAGGTGGCTTAATAGTAGTACCTAATGATATTGATATATTTGATATAACACCTATTCAATATCCTGCAGATGATCCTAATGGTGATATAAAGACAACACATTTTACTTATAATATGATGCATGAGACTTTATTAAAACTGGATCTTTTAGGTCATGATGTGCCATCAATCATACGTGCTCTGCAAGATTTGACAGGAACAGATCCTCTTAAGATAAGAATGGGCGACTCTAAAGTTATGAAGATATTTTCAACTACTGAACCTTTAGATATTAAGCACGATTTCTCGAATAATGAGATAGGAACGCTGGGTATACCAGAATTTGGTACAAATTTTGTTAGAGGAATGTTAAAGGAAGCATATCCTACTAAGTTTTCAGAGATGACAAGAATTTCAGGACTTTCTCACGGCACAGATGTGTGGAATAATAATGCTAGAGATTTAATTTCAGATAAAACTGCGAATTTTGATGAAATAATATCAACTCGTGATGATATTATGAACTCTCTTATACAAAAGGGTCTAGATAAGAAGAAGTCTTTTCAAATTATGGAGATTGTAAGGAAAGGAAGATCCCTATCAGAAGAACAACTGGAGTATATGAGAGAAAATGGAGTGCCAGAATGGTATATAGAATCTTGTCTAAAGATTAAATATCTATTCCCAAAAGCCCATGCAGTTGCATATTGTCTTATGAGTTATCGTATAGCTTATTATAAAGTTTATTATCCTGCTGCTTTTTATGCAACTTACTTTAATACAAAGCTTTCAGATTTTGTTTATTCTATTATAATTAACGGATTAGAGTCGATTCAAGTGGCTCTTAAATCATATGCTCAAAGATTTGATCTTACAGCTCGTGATGAGGGCATTAGAAAAGTTTTAGAAGTAGCTGAAGAGATGTATGCTAGAGATATAAAAATAGATAGGGCCGATCTATATAAATCTCATGCTTCTAAGTTTATTCTAAGTGAAAAGGAAGGATATATACTTCCACCACTTTCATCTGTTGATAATGTATCTGAGGCTATGGCTATTGATATAGTAAACGAAAGAGATAAAGGCGAATTCATTTCTATAGAAGATTTAAACAAAAGAACAGCTGTAAATAAAAATGCTCTAGAAAGTCTTAAGAATTTTGGAATTATAGATGGTCTAGGCGAGAAAAATCAAATGAGCTTATTTGATGGAATATTTTAAAATAGTGGTTTTTTAATGTAATTATCCTATATTATTGAATTGGTTATAAATATATTGCACAACATTATAGAGGTGTTTATGAAGATAGTATAAATAAAAAAGTAATAATTATTTTACTGATTATCCAATCTATTGTATTTGCAATACTAGTAAGCATATTTTTAGATAAGAAATATAATGAAAATTTTAAAAATATTTCAAGTGATTATAAGGAAGTTTCTTAAATAATATTGATACTAGTAAAAGCAATGAAGTGGGAAATTATATTTCAAAATTTTTAGGTAAAAAATGCTGTTTTGCTAAAAGAAGTTGAAAGCCTTGACTTTACTGGTGTAAAAATAGTTCATATTTACTGGATGGCTAGTGATTGTAAAGTTAATAAATATAAGTTAAACCCTAAATTCTGGGGAAAAACAATATGCTAAAGATAAAAGTTTTAAAACTTTAGTTAACTATGTTGGTATTAAGAGAAGTTCCCTTTAAAAGCCATAGAACCTGTTATTAATTTATTGTGCAAAGATAATATGTCATGGTTTGAAACTTCTAGTTTATTAGCAGGTGGTGAAAGAAGATCTTTTATCAAATTTAATCAAAAAGCTTATGATAAATATGTAAATAAAGATTATTATAAAAAATTTCATTTAGAAGATAATATGACAGAGTTTGTAAAAATAAAAGATTTGATAGGCGGTAGGATTCAAAGTTTAGGTCAATCTATATTAACGTTTGTATTAGTAGCTGTACTATTTACAGTAATTTGTAGAATAATCTTATATAATTTAATAACGTATATAGGGAAGTTTATCTAGAAGAAGTAAACATCAAAAAATTTCTAGGTTATAATAATAAAAAATATATAGTCCTATTTTGGCAGTGATTTTAATTGCGGCTTTTATAAATTTATTGATTGCAATAATTAAGAGATCAATTTTTGGATTTATAATTTCTCTAATAATTGGCTTGATAGAAATAGCTTTACTAAGAATGTTTACAGATAAAAATCAATTTAAAGTGATAGTAGAGTTTTTAAAATAGGGGAGAAAATTATGAAACAAAGAATATATCAAAGTTATTTGGAAATAGAAATGGAATAGATGATCTAAAATTTTCTGTTGATGAAAAAGAATTGTAGCCATAGTTGGTAAAAGCGGTTCTGGGAAGTCTACAATTTTAAACATGAATGGTATTTTAGAGACTTATGATAATGGAGAGATTTTATTCAAAGGCGAAAACTCCCTGATATAGATAGCAAAGAAGCTACTCTGCTTCGGAGAAATGAAATAAACTATATTTTCCAAACGAATGTTTTAATAAATGAAAAAATTGTTAGAGTAAGTCTTTTGATTTGTATGGAATATGCAGACTTAAAAGATGAACCAACAGGATCTTTGGATCCAATTATGAGTGAAGAAGTTTTTAAAATTATTTTATCACTAAAAGATGAATTTAATAAACAATTATTATTGTTATTCACGATATGGACTAGCTAGTAAAAGTGATAGGGTTATCAAAATAAATTAATTATACAAAAGGGGTTGTTGCAAACTACGAATAATTATCGTCCCATCATTAGAAGCTTCTATTAGTAAACTTTTTACATAGCCTGACGGTTAGTGTATACAAAATTTCCATAGAGGTTCCTTCTAATGATTTTTAGACGATTTATTAATTATGCACTATCCTCTTTAAGAATTAAGTGGTGAGAATTCAGTTGCTGTATAAAATTTTTTCTTTTTTCCGAATCCAAACACTGAAATTTCAACTTCTGGATAATTCATTAGTAAGGATTCTAACCTAGGATCGTAGTATGTTGTGACTAGTTTGGAAGTTTCTTTTTTTAACATATCTTCGTTTTTTCCTTTTGGACTTATTCTAAGATTTATAGATCCAAGATCACAGCAACCCATCCCTCTTTCTACATCTTCTCTGATAAAAATTTTATCTATATTATTTTTTCTTATATAATCCTTAGCTTTGTCAGTATATATAAATTTCATAAATTTTCCTTTGAAAAAGGGAGAGCAAACTCTCCCAAAGACAAGTATCTAATTAATTTAATACAATAGCTGCAATACGGTCTTTATTTTTCTTTGCTTTTTTAACTGTAAGAATTGCTATTACAATGCTGATAATCGCACCAATAATATAAGCTACCTTAAAGTCTGCACCAAACCCTACTCCCTTATCACTTATAATAAATGAGAATACTATAAATGTATAGAAAAGTTCAGGAATAAGTGATATCCAATAATTTTTGCCGTTATTTAATAAGTAGCTAGTTCCAGTTGCTAGAGCAAATAAGGCAACTAATTGATTAGTAAATCCGAAGTATCTCCATAATAGGTTGAATCCATTTGGATCGTTTTTAGCCCATGCTAATATTAATATAGCTGGAATAAATAATACTGCAGCTACACCAATTCTTTTAACTGGAACTTTTTGATCTATATTAAGTTCTTCAGCTACGATTAGTCTTAGTGATCTAAATGCTGTATCACCAGATGTGATTGGAAGAACTATAACACCTATGATAGCAATGAGTCCGCCGATATTGCCCATAAAGTATTTAGAAATTTCACCAACCATTAAAGTTGCTCTAGTATCTAGTGGTACTATTCCTTGAGAGAATATTACCATTGCTCCAGCAGCCCAAATCATAGCAATAACACCTTCAGCAATCATTGTTGAATAGAATGTTGCTCTATTTTCTTTTTCTGAAGCGACAGTTCTAGAAACAAGTGTTACTTGAGAACCGTGGAAACCTGAAAGTATACCACAAGCTACAGTTATAAAGAATGCAGGTATAAATTTTTGTCCAAGTGGATGCTCGCTAATATAGCCTGCTCCTGCAAATTCTAGGTGAGCTGATCCTTTTGTAAATATGCCTATAAGAACTCCAACTGCTGATACAATTAAAAACGCTCCAAATAATGGATAAATTCTACCTATAAGCTGATCGATTGGAAGAACTGTTGATAGTATGTAATATAAGAATATTATAGCGTATATAATCCAGATTCCCTTTGATCCTTCAGCTAAACCCATAACATCATTTGCGAGCAAGTCTCCAGGAGTATAAACAAATACTGTTCCTGTTAGAAGTAAAAGAATACCAATAACAACGTTGTAGACTTTTCTAACTCCATTACCTAAGTACTTACCTACAAGCTTTGGTACTTGAGCTCCACCATTTCTCATTGACATTGTTCCAACTAAAAAGTCATGTGTTGCTCCAGCTATAACACAGCCTATTGGAATTGCAATAAATGCTACTTTACCAAATAGTATACCTTGTATAGGTCCAAGAATTGGTCCAGTACCAGCTATATTAAGTAGATTTATTAGCCAGTTTTTCCATTTAGGCATGGCTACAAAATCTATTCCATCTGCCTTAGCGACAGCTGGTGTTGGTCTATCATCTAAATCTAATTGGCTTTCTACATATTTTGAGTAGAAATAGCCACCAACTAGGAGTACGACTAGACCCATTAAAAATAAAGTCATAAAATACCTCCATAAATATTGTATTTGTTTCATTATAAACAAATTATGTTCACATTGTCAACATGATTTATATTTTATTTATTATGTCGAAGCAGTACTATGACAAATTGAAGAATTAAATATTTAACAATAATTTAGCAATTGAATAAAAGCTATAAAAAGGTATAATTTATCCATATAAGAGTGGGCGTGATATCCGCTCTTTTAATATGTATAGGCAAAGGATGGTAAGATGGATTTAATCACAACACTTAGAGAAACCTTTGATGATGATATAAAAAATCTAGGATATGAATTAATAGATATTGAACTTAGAACTGGTAAAGATGGTAAAGTACTTACATTTTATATATATAGTGAACAAGGGATAACTATAGATGATTGTGAGAGAGTAAGTAACTTTCTAGATCAAAAATTAGATGATCTTGATTTAGTGAAAGGGCAGTATTACTTGGAGGTATCTTCTCCTGATCTTTCAAGATCTCTTAAAACAGATAGAGACTTAGAGATAAGTAGTAATGAGCTTTTGAAAGTTACGCTAAAGAATGGAGAATTTTTTCTAGGCTATATAGATGAAATTAAAGATGATAGTTTAGTTTTTTCTCTTAATGAGCAAGAAGAGATAGAAGTAAATAGAGAAGATATAAAACAAATTAAAATAGAGATTGTATTTTAAGGAGATCTTATGAATGAAGATTTTATACTAGCCTTAGACGAGCTAGAAAAGGATAAGAATATAGACAAGGAAGTTATCCTTGAAGCACTAGAAAAAGCTCTAATCAAAAGCTATCAAAAAAACTATGACAATGCAGAAAACGTTGATGTTATAGTTGATAAACAAACTGGTGACATTGAGGTTTTTGCATTAAGGGAAGTTGTAGATGATGTTAATGATAATATTAATCAAATTTCCTTAAAAGAAGCAAAAGAAATAGATAAAAATCTCGATATCGGAGATGTAGCTAGGATAAAAATAGCTCCTAAAAACTTTGGACGTGTAGCAGCTCAAACTGCAAGAAATATTGTTATACAAAAGATAAGAGATGCGCAAAGAGATTCAGTTTATGGTGAATATCTTGATCGTGAAAATGAAATGATTACTGGGACTATTCAAAGAGAAGATAGCTATAATCTTTATGTGAATTTAGACAAAATCGAAGGGGTAGTACCTCTTAAGGAACAAGTTGTAAGTGAAAAATACATCCCTAATGAAAGGATGAAGTTTTTAATAAAAGATGTGAAAAGTTCATCTAAAGAACCACAAATAGTTTTATCACGTTCTAGTGAGATTCTCGTAACTAGATTATTTGAATTAGAGGTTCCTGAGATTACCGAAGGAGTTATAGAAATATATTCTATAGCTCGCGAAGCGGGTTCTCGTACTAAGATAGCTGTATTTTCTAATGACGAAGCTATAGATCCAGTTGGAGCTTGTATAGGATATAAAGGAGCTCGTGTAAACTCTATAGTAGAAGAACTTCAAAATGAGAAGATTGATATAATAAACTATGATAAGTCTATAGAGGAATTTATATCAAATGCCTTATCACCAGCAGATATTGTTGAAGTTCTCATAAATGAGAAGAACAAACAATCATTGGTAGTAGTAAATGATTACCAACTTTCATTAGCCATAGGTAAAGAAGGTCAAAATGCTAGACTTGCAGCAAGGCTTACTGGCTGGAAAATAGATATAAAATCAAAAACTGATTTTGATAATATGAGCGAAGAAGAGATTGATCAAATTCTAGGTTTAAACCAAGAAGAAAATACTTTAGAAAAAACTAAAGAAGATATTGATTTAATTTGCGTTGAAGATCGTAGTGAGAATCAAGAAACTATAGATAATGCAAGTGGAAAGTTATCTGATAAAAAAGCAGATGATATAGAAAATTGTACTTTAGAAGATGCCTATAATGGTAAAGATTTATTATCAAGTCAAGACGATTTAAAAGAAATTGATCTTGATGGAGTGTATGAAGCAGAATCTGATTTAATACTACATGGGCAAGAAGATAAATCAGAAGAGGATTCTGAAATATGAAAAAAGAAAAAAAGATCCCTCAAAGAAAATGTATAAATTGCGGGAATCTTTATAATAAAAATGATCTCCTTCGAATTGTAAATAACAAAGAGATGGGAATTGTAATTGATGAAAGTGGCAAGCTTAATGGACGAGGTGCATATATTTGTAAAAATAAAGAATGCATAGAAGAAGTTAAGAAGAATAATAAGCTTAATCGTGTATTTAAACAAAAAGTAGATAAAAAAATTTACGAGGAGTTAGAAGCTTATGAAGTAAAATGAGGTGAAATAGATGGCTGATAAAAAAAGAGTTTACGAACTAGCAAAAGAACAAGGCATGCCAGCAAAAGAGATGGTTGAGTTATTAAATAAAGAATTTGGATTAGGTATAAAGTCTCATATGTCAAATGTAAGTGGTGATGACTTAGAACTTATTAGTGAATATTTTAAAGAAGAGAATAAGAAAGCAGATACTCAACAAGATCAAAAATCTAAAGAAAATAAAGATAATAAAACTGATATGAAAAAAAATAATAACAAAAAACATTCAGGTAGAGATGATTATGATGAATTAGATGATTATGATGATCATTATAAATCAAAACAAAAGTTTAACAAATCAAATAAATCTAAGAAATCTAAAAATTTCGATAAAGAAGATGATGATTTCTATGAGAATAAAAATAGAAAGAACCGTAAGAAAAAAAATAGAAAAAATAAATCAAACAAATCTAATAATCAAGCTGCTAAAGCAAATAAAGAAGAGAATAATAAGATTGAGATTCCAGAAGTTATAAATGTAGGTGCTTTTGCAGAGAAGATTGGTGAAAATTCTAATGCGGTTATAGGTAAACTTATCCAACTTGGAGTGATGGCAGGATTGAACGATCCAATTGAGTTTGAACAAGCAGAACTCATAGCAATGGATTTTGGTAAAGAAATTACTCTTGAGCAGGAATACTCAGCTATAGAAGAGCAAGAATTAGACCTTGATTATGAGGATGATAAAGAAGATCTTATAACAAGAGCTCCAGTAGTATCAGTAATGGGGCACGTAGACCATGGTAAAACAAGTATCTTAGATTCCATTAGAGATACTCATGTAACAACTGGAGAAGCAGGTGGAATTACACAACACATAGGTGCTTATTCAGTAAATTTAGAAGGTGGATCAATTACATTTTTGGATACACCAGGACACGAAGCATTCACCGAAATGAGAATGAGAGGGGCTCAATCAACAGACATTGCAATCCTAGTTGTTGCTGCAGATGATGGTGTAATGCCACAAACAGTTGAGGCTATTAACCATGCTAAGGCAGCGGATATTCCAATAATAGTAGCTGTAAATAAAATTGATAAAGAAGAAGCAAATCCAACAAGAGTAAAGCAAGAACTTATGGAACATGGTCTTGTTGCAGAAGACTGGGGTGGAGATACAATAACAGTTGAGGTTTCCGCAAAAACAGGTGCTGGCATAGATGAACTTTTAGAGATGGTTTTACTTGTCGCAGAAATGAGAGAGCTTAAAGCAAATCCTAATAGGGATGCAGTAGGTCTAATAATAGAAGCTCAATTAGATAAGGCTCGTGGATCTGTTGCCACAGTTTTAGTACAAAAAGGTACCTTACATGAAGGAGATAATGTTCTAACAGGTTCAACCTCTGGTAGGATACGTGCTATGTTCAATTCTTTAGGTGAAGCTATAAAAGAAGCTGGTCCATCAGTTCCAGTTCAAATCTTAGGATTGTCAGAAGTTCCAGAAGCAGGAGATAAATTATTTGCTGTTGAAGATGAGAAAATTGCTAGAAGTTATGCCCAAAAAGCTGAAGACCAAAAAAGAGAAGAACGTCTTATGGCTAAGGGAGCAAGCCTTGAAGATATTTCAGGATCAGCAGCAGAAGGTGAGCTAAAAGAACTTAATATAATTGTAAAAACTGATGTTAAAGGAACAGTTGATGCAGTAAGCCAATCACTTATCAAACTTTCAAATGATGAAGTTAAAGTGTCTGTAGTGGCAGGTGCAGTTGGTGGTATTACAGAATCAGATGTACTTTTAGCCCAAGCATCCAACGCTATTATCATAGGATTTAATGTACGCCCTACCCAGGGAGCTATGGAAAGAGCCAAAGATAATAATATAGAAATAAGAACTTATAGCATAATCTATGAAGCTATAGAAGAAGTAGAAAGTGCTATAAAAGGTATGCTTGATCCAGAATTTGTAGAGGAAGTACGTGGTCGTGCAGAAGTTCGTGAAACATTCAAAGTGCCATCTGTAGGAACTATAGCAGGAGTAATGGTTACAAGCGGATCAGTTCCAAGACGTGCAAATATCAGACTACTACGTGATAATGTAGTGATTTTTGATGGAGAAATCACATCTATGAAGAGATTTAAAGATGATGCCAAAGAACTTGCTAATGGCTATGAAGGTGGTATAGGTCTAAATAGATTCAATGATATCAAAGTTGGAGATGTCATGGAAGCTTACGAGGTAGTCGAAAAAGAAAGAGACTAAGATGAAAAAAATTAGAACTGAAAGAATTGGGGCGGAGATCCAAAAAGAATTATCCAAGATAATTAGGGATGATCTAAATGATCCAAGACTATCAGATACAGCAGCAGTTTCAGTAATAGAAGTGAGGGTCACAAATGACCTTTCTTTTGCTGATTGCTATATATCAGTCTTAGGTGATACATCCAAAAAAGAAGATGTCCTAGATGCTCTAAATCAGGCAAAAGGTTATATCAAGATGCTTATTGGAGATAGAATGAGACTTAGATCTATGCCAGAATTTAGATTTAAGCTAGATGAATCTATAGAGTATGGAGTTTATATGGATAAACTTATAAAAGAAACAATAGAAAAAGATGAAAGGACTCATCAAGAAGATGAAAATTAGTGGCGAGAATTTAGAAAAATTAAAATCTTTAATTGATGCTGCTGCTACTATTGGTGTAGTTTCTCATGTTAATCCTGATGGCGATAATCTAGGCTCATCTTTAGGTCTTGCTAGAATTTTAAGAAATCATGGTAAGAAAACTCAAGTAATTGGTCATGATGAAATTGACGATTATTTGAAATTTCTCCCAGATTTAAAATATTATACAAAAGATTATAAAGATTCTTATGATTTGTTATTGATTTTGGACGCATCAGAAATGGATAGAATAGGTGATGCTATTCCAGTTGCAAAAAAATCAAAAATGACTGCGGTAATAGATCATCATTTAGGTGGTAAGATTGAATCTGATTTAAACATCATTCACCCAGATTCACCAGCTACTTGCGAGCTTATATATGAAATAGCTAGTAGGCTAGAATTACCTATAGATAAAACATCAGCTACATTGCTCTATACTGGAATAGTCACAGATACGGGTAGATTTTTATATTCTAATACTAGTAAAGATACCTTAGAAATTGCTGGTCATTTATTAGAGCTTGGAGCTGATAAGGAATATATATATACTAACCTTTATCAAAACAAACCAATTAAAGTTTTACAATTTGAAAATTATCTAATATCTAAAGCAGAATTTATGACAGATAGAGTATTTGCGGTATCAAGTGCAGATGCAGTTTCCAAATTTGATGTTCAAATGGGAGATTGTGAACATGTTGCAAGTGTATTAAGGGACTTAGAAGGTATAGAAATATCCATGTTATTAAAAGAATATGGCAATGGAGAATACAAGGTATCGCTTAGATCTAAGAATGTAGATATATCTAAAACTGCCAGAGAAAACGGTGGAGGTGGTCATATAAATGCAAGTGGATTTAGCATATTCGATAATTCCTTAGAGCAAGCGGCAGAAAAAGCAAGAGAAATCTTAAAAAATATACAATGATTAGTGGAATTTTAAATGTAAATAAAGAAGTGGGAATATCTTCAAATAAATGTGTTAGCCTTGTTAAAAAAGCTCTAAATACTAGAAAAGTAGGTCATACAGGAACTTTAGATTTAGAAGCTTATGGAGTTTTACCTATAGTTATTGGTAAGGCAACTAGAGTTTCAGACTATTTGATGGATGATAAAAAAGAGTATATAACAGAGGCTGTGTTTGGTAAAAGAACTGATACACTAGATTATTCAGGAGAAGTATTAGATACTAGTGATATAGTATTTGATAAAGATCAGTTATTAGAAGTAATGGAAGGATTTAAAGGTGAAATAACCCAGATTCCTCCAATGTATTCTGCAATAAAAGTAAATGGCCAAAAATTATACGATCTTGCTCGTAATGGAGTAGAGATAGAAAGAAAAGTTAGAAAAGTCAATATCTATGAATTTGAATTATTAGAGTATGAATTTCCAAAGGCTAAGTTTAAAATAACTTGTTCTAAGGGTACCTATATTAGAACTTTAATAGATGATTTAGGAGATAAGCTTGGATCTTTTGCTTATGTAGATAGCTTATGCAGAAGCAAAGTTGGAGATTTTTTTATAGAAAATTCTGTAAAATCTCAGGATTTACTCTCTATGGATAAGGATCAATTACTTAGTAAATTAAAGCCTGTTGATTTTGCCCTAAGTAGCTATAAAAAAGTTACTTTACCAAATACATACTATAAACAAGCTATAAATGGTATGACTATGTTAGTAGAAAATTATTATGGAGATGAGCTTGTAAGAGTGTATATAGGTGATGAATTTATAGGACTTGCTAAATCTAGTATAGGTAATGATAGAAATTTTTTGAAGATGGATAAAGTATTTTATGAAAAATAATATAAAAGTTTATGACCTTGATATGGGTATGACAGATTTTGAACCTAAAGCTGTATCTTTAGGAAATTTTGATGGTATCCATAAAGGGCATCAAAAATTAATGAAAAGAAATGTAGAAGTTTCAAGAAGTCAAAATTTAGTACCTTCTGTTTTGCTTTTTAAAGAAAATAGCAAAAAAACACTAATAGATGAAAAAGAATATTTAACTTCTATAGATGATAAAATTGAAATTTTAAGTGATCTAGGGATTGACACCTTTTGTATTTTAGACTTTAATGAAGAATTTAGGTCTCTTAGTCCAAAGGACTTTATAACAAAGATTTTATATGATAAATTAAATACTAAATATGTAATTATAGGCGAAGATTATAGGTTTGGCAAGGATGCTTTAGGTGATAAAGAAATACTAAAAAAGTATGAGGATGAATATTCTTATAAAACTGAAGTCGTTGATTTTGAGCTAGATGATGGAGAAAAAATTTCATCTAGGACAATAAGAGAATTAATAAAAAAAGGTCAAGTAGAAAAAGCTAATAAATATCTTAACAGATATTATAAAATAAGAGGAGAAGTTGTTCATGGTCATAAAAGAGGGCGAACATTAAATTTTCCAACTGCAAATCTTAAAACAAATTTTTCTTACACTATTCCAGCTGATGGAGTCTACCTTACTAGGGTAAAAGTTTTAGACGAGTATCATTATGCACTATCAAATATTGGATCAAACCCTACCTTTGAAAATGATATTAGAAACATAGAAACTTATATACTTAATTTTGATAAAGATATATATGAAGAAAATATATCTATAGAATTTCTAGAGTTTTTTAGATCAGATATTAAATTTAATTCAAAAGAAGAACTTATAGAACAAATGGAAAGTGATAAAAAAAGGGCATATGAAAGCTTAGAAAAGAAGTATTTGTAATCTTTACAAATGCTTTTTTCTTGGTATAATAGATAAAGTACCTTGGCTTTGTAATCGCTACCTCGACTATTACTAGGCTATAGGCAAATAATAATTTTATAGGAGGAATTTATGTTAACACCAGAAAAAAAGACAGAACTAATTAAAGAATATCAATTAGAAGAAGGAGATACAGGTTCTCCAGAAGTACAAATAGCTATTTTAAGCTATAGAATCAAAGACTTAACAGAACACTTAAAAGCTAATCCAAAAGATCACTCTTCAAGAAGAGGACTTTTCAAGATGATTAGACGTAGAAAAGGATTATTAAACTACTTAAAAGATAATGATATCGATAGATATAGAAGCATTGTTGAAAGAGTAGGAATAAGAGGTTAATTAATGGCGGGGATTTCCCGCCTTATTTTTTAGGAGTTACAATGGAAAAAAATTACAAGTATACTTCAAATCATGGATATGAACTTGAGGTTACAATAGGAAAATTTGCAGAACAAGCTAATGGAGAATGCTACATAAAAAATGGGGAAACATCCCTACTTGTAACAGCAGTTGCTAGTGAAAAGCCAAGAGAGGGAATAGATTTTTTTCCATTAATCTGTGATTTCCAAGAAAAATTATATGCAGTAGGAAAAATTCCAGGAGGATTTTTAAAAAGAGAAGGGAAAGCTTCAGACGAGGGAACTTTAATATCTCGTCAAATGGATAGACCATTACGTCCACTTTTTCCTGAAAACTACTACAATGATGTTCAGGTTATAGCTACAGTTTTTTCAATGGATGAAGATCATAAGCCAGATTGTTTATCCACTATTGGAGCAAGTATTGCCCTTGGTATATCTGATATACCATTTGCAGGTCCTGTAGCAGCTGTGTCAGTAGGATATGTTGATGGTAAACTTATAGTAAACCCAAATGAAGAAGAAAGAAAAAATTCTAAACTTGACTTAACAGTAGCAGGAACCGCTGATGCTATAAATATGGTTGAAGCTGGGGCAAATGAACTTACAGAAGAAGAAATGCTTGAAGCTATGCTTTTAGCACATGAAGAAATAGGACAAATTTGTAAGTTTACTCAATCAATTATTGATGAAATTGGCAAAGAAAAGAATCTTGTAGAAGTTGAGCTTACATCAGAACTTGAAGAAAAAATAATAGAAGAATATTCAGATGATATTAAGTCATCTATAAGAACAACTGATAAGATGGAACGCGGAGAAGCTATATTTAATATAGAAGAAGCTGCTAAGGAAAAATACTTAGAAGAATATCCAGAATCTGAAGATGAGATTCACAGAGTAATAGATAATATAATGAAAAAGGAAGTTCGTCGTATGATTTCCATAGATAAGATTAGACCAGATGGTCGTGATCTTAAGGAGATAAGGCCACTCTCAGCTGAAGCAGGACTTATACCAAGAGTACATGGTTCAGGGCTGTTTAAGAGAGGACAAACTCAAGTATTATCAATAACAACTCTAGGTTCACCAGCAGATGTTCAAATAATTGATGGACTCAATCGAGAAGAAATTCATAAGCGCTATATGCATCAATACAATTTTCCACCATTTAGTGTAGGAGATGTAAAACCACTTAGAGCGCCAGGTCGTCGTGAAATAGGTCATGGTCATCTTGCAGAAAGAGCATTAGTTCCAGTATTACCTGAACAAAGTGATTTCCCATATACTATTCGAGTTGTATCAGAAGTATTAAGTTCTAATGGATCAAGTTCTCAAGCATCAATTTGTGGCTCAACTTTATCACTAATGGATGCAGGAGTACCAATCAAAAAGCCAGTTGCTGGTATTGCTATGGGACTTATAAAAGAAGAAGAATCAATCTCAATTCTTACAGATATACAAGGTCTAGAAGATCACTTAGGAGATATGGACTTTAAAGTTGCTGGTACTCGTGATGGAATCACAGCTTTACAAATGGATATGAAAATATCTGGTATCAGTAGAGAAATTTTAGAAGAATCATTACAAAATGCTAAGCAAGCTAGGATGCAAATCTTAGATTTGATAGAATCTACTATCAATAGTCCTCGTGAAGATATATCAGACTATGCACCAAGACTTTTCACAATAGATATAGATCCAGAAAAAGTCCGCGATGTAATAGGATCAGGTGGAAAAACTATAAATAAGATTATAGATGAAACAGGCGTAAGTATAGAAACTGAGGATGACGGACATATCACTGTAGCTGCAAATGATGGAACTAGTGGTAAAAAAGCTATAGAAATGATTAGAGCTATTGTAACTGATCCAAAAGTTGGGGATATCTATACAGGCAAAGTTACTAAGATCATGAACTTTGGAGCTTTTGTGGAAATAGCAATAGGTAAGGAAGGATTACTTCACATTTCCCAAATAGATCATGCTAGAACTGATAAAGTGGAAGATGTTTTAGCTGTAGGTGATGAAGTCAGAGTTAAGATTACGGAGATAGATAGGCAAGGAAGAATCAATCTTTCAAGAAAAGCCCTCTTAGAAAAATCCGAAAAAGAAGAAAATAAAAGGGATGCTAATCACAAAAAAGAAGCATGGCCAAGTGATGAAGATCCAAGAAATAAATAGTTAATGAAAAAAATCGGTAATTGAGTTAAAACTTGATGCCGATTTTTTTAGTGGATTTTTTATTTTAATGAGATCATAAATTGTAAGATTTATATAATATATATATTTTATATAAAATTAATGATATAATTTTCATAGGAGGATCCTATGGAAAATGTAATTGAAATTAAAGGATTAGTAAAAACATATAAGAAAATAAGAGCTGTTGATAATTTAGACCTAGATGTAAAAAAAGGTAGCATATTAGGATTGTTAGGTCCTAATGGATCGGGAAAGTCCACAACTATTAATTGTTTGTTAGCATTAATTAAAAAAGATAGTGGTAGCATAAAGATATACGGAAAAGAAATGACTCCAGAATCATACGATATAAAGAAAAAAATTGGAGTAGTCTTTCAAGATGTCGGTGTCTATGAGGAGCTAAACGTATATGAAAATATTGACTATTTTTGTGGACTATACATAAAGGATAAGGACAAAAGAAAGCAACTTATTGAAGAGACTATAGACTTAGTTGGACTTAACGAATTTTTGAAATTTAGGCCAAAAGAATTATCTGGTGGGCTTTTAAGAAGACTTAATATAGCTTGTGGAATAGCTCATGAGCCAGATATAATAATATTTGATGAGCCAACAGTAGCTGTAGATCCTCAATCTAGGAATAATATTTTGGAAGGCATAAAGAAACTAAATAAAAATGGTGCCACAATTATATACACATCCCATTACATGGATGAAGTGGAAGAGCTATGCGATTATATAGTTATTATAGATAGAGGAAAAGTCATTGCAGAAGGTAGTTCTGATAGCTTGAAAGCTATGATAGATACAAAGGAAAAAATATCATTTAGGAGTGAAAACTTAGATAATGAAATAATTGAAAAAATAAAATCAATTGATTCGCTTTTAGAAATGGATTTTAGAAATGATACTTATCATCTAAGTTTTGCCAATGGTAAAGATAATTTAATCAAACTTATAAATATACTAAATGAGAATTCAATAAATTATGATAGCCTAACAAGCCAATCTCCGTCTTTGAATGATGTATTCTTATCGCTTACAGGCAAAGGATTGAGGGACTAGTATGTTTTTGCACGAATTTAAAAAGACTTTCAAAGTATTTTTACGACAAAAATCTTTATTGTTTTGGGCTTTGATATTTCCCTTAATTTTAGGAGTATTCTTTAAATTAGGTCTTGGAAATATTGTTGGCTCCAACGATTTTAATCCAATCAAGGTAGCTATAAATGAAGATTTATTAAATGATGATAATTTTAAAGACTTTATAGATAAGATGGTCGATGAGGATTTTTTGGAAATAAATCCTTCTACTAGTGAGAAAGTTTTAGATAAAGAAGATATAACAGCTTATATTGATCAAAAAGATAAGGTAGTTGTTAAAAGGAATGGTATTTTTGAAAGTATCTTAGTAAGCTTATTAAAATATTTTAATACGAATGAGTCTATGGTTAAAGATATTATACAAAAAAATCCAAGTGCAGACTTTACAGTCCTTATAGAAGATAAAGATCATATAAATGTCAAAAAATTTAACAAGGACTTTGATCCAGTTATGACTTTTTTCTTTGCACTAATAGGTTTTCAGCTCATATATGGTTATTCTTGGGGACTTGAGATAATACACCAATATGAGGCAAATTTATCTACAATTGCAAAAAGAAATGCAATTTCTCCAGTAAATAAAAAAGTGAGTCTATTAGCTTCTTTGTGTGTGGGATTCATTCTTAATCTTATTATAGCTTTATTTACGATGTTAATATTCAACAAGATATTAGGAGTAGATTTTTCTCAAAAAACTCCTCAATTATTCTTGATTATAATTATAGGCGCTTTTGCGGGAGTATCTTTTGGTATGCTCATAGGATCTAGTAATAAAGCAAATATTGAAGTAAAAGCTGGAATAGGTCTAGGCTTGTCTTTACTTATGTCATTTTTAGCTGGGATGATGGTTTCCTATGTAAAAACATTTATTGCAGAAAAAATTCCTATCATAAATAAACTAAATCCTGTAGCATTGATAAGTGATGGAATTTACTCCTTATATTACTATGATTCACTTGATAGGTATCATAACGATATCAGTTGTCTTTTTGGTGTTACTCTGCTATTTATGATCCTAACATATATATTTACAAGAGGTAAGCAATATGATAGTATTTAAAAATTATTTTAAAATATTAAAGAGTCATATAAAGTCTTTATCGATCTATTCAATAATATTTTTAGTATTAATATTTATATTTGCAAAATCTGGGGATCCTATTGATAAGTACACTAATTTAAAGCTACCTATATATATTAATGATAAATCTGATACAGATGTCTCAAAAGCTCTTATAGATTTTATAGATAAGAGTCATGTATTGGTAGACGTAGAAGAAGATAAGATTGATGATAAGCTTTTTTATGAAGATATAGTTTGTGCAATAAGTATACCAGAAGACTTTGAGAAAACACGAATGGTTGATTTTAAAGAAGTTTATGATGATTCTTATACGATTTTTGCTAAAAATGAAATCAATTCATTTTTAAATCAAATAGGAACATTTGAAAAATCGGGTTTTTCAACTAGTCAAGCTATTGCAAAATCTAAAAAGAATTTTAGTAAAAATATAAAAGTTAGTGTTAAATCACCAGTGAAAAATCAAAAGGAAAATGTGCCTTACTTTTTTAAAATGCTTGGCTATGTTATTATGAGTCAAATTATAATGATAGTTGGAACTATTAGTCTTACTTACAATAAGCAAGCAATTAGTAAGAGAAATTTTATCTCTCCGATAAAAAAATCAAGTCAAAACTTACAATTAATCTTAGGACATATTGTATCAGGCCTAATAGTATGGTTAATATACATGATATTTTATTGCTTATTTTTTAAAGATATACATTTTTCAAAACAAACTATTCAAATGATGGTAAATGCACTTTTATTTACTGCAACTATAGGAAGTTTTGCTGTAATGATTTCAAAGCTTGCAAAAAAACAAAATACGGTCACTGGTATTATGAATGTCTTCTCCTTAGGATCATCATTCTTAACAGGAATATTTGTTCCTCAAGAATTACTTGGTAAGTTTGCAATAAAACTTGGAAAGGTATTTCCTTCTTTTTATTACGTGAAAAATATTAATTATATAATGACTCAAGATAATTTTTCACTAATAAATACAAATACTATTATTTTAATAGGTTTTTCCATAGCTTTTATAATTATAACTATTACATCTAAAACAAAAAGTATAGATACTGATACTCAATAACTAAAATAAAGGCAACTACACTATGTAGTTGTTTTTAGTCTAATTTTCAAGGTTTATTTTTTTACCCATATCATATATAATTTATAGTGAGGTAAATATGGTAAATAGTAAAAACGATGATAGAATTAGAAAAAAATCTACGAGCAAAGCTTATAAAAATAAAAAGTTTAAAAATAAAAAAAGAGAATGGAATTTTAATCCTAATATTTTTTCTGTAGTAATGATGGTATTATCAATTTTTATGTTTATTTTTATAATATCATCCAATACTGGTAAATTAGGCAATGTTATTACAAAAAGCTTTGAAAATATATTTGGAAAGCTTGGAATGGTATTACCGATTATAATATTTATTAGTTTCTTTTTTGCTTATAGAGATAAGTATAAGGAAAATATAAAAGATTTTCTACTTTTATATTTGTTATTTCTAGTGAGTTTGGCCTTTATGTCAAAAAATTTCTATAGAAATGATTTGGATTGGACTATAGAAAATAGTGTACAAAGATCGGCTACAAGTGGTGGATTAGTAGGAGGCTTTTTATCCTATTACATAATTAGCTTTATAGGTAGCTTAGGCTTAAATATTTTATTTGTGATATCAATATTTTTATTTGTAGTTGGAATTAGTCCATTAACTTATAGAGAATTTTTGCAAAAAGTTAGAAATTTTTTGATTTTAATAAAAAATAAACTAATAGACTTATTTTCTAGCATAAATGATAAAAGAAACGAAAAAAAAATAGTTAAAAATGAAGAAAAATTGGAAAAGATTGAACAAAAGCCTGTAAGTAAAACTGCTGAAAAGACTAATAAGGAAAGCCCAATTGTAGAAAAAGAATCTATAAAAAAGGATATTAAAGATCAGGCAATTAAAGAATCAGCTTCAAGAAAACCTATAAGAGCCTATGATTTTGCTAAGGAAGATGAAGTAGAAGTAAGATCATATAAGTCAAAACAAATTGAAATGAAAGATTTAAATGAAAATATAAAAAAAGATTTTGACAATTACAATTATCCGTCTATAGATCTTTTAGAAGACAGATCTGAGTCAGGAGCAATTGACGAAGGCGAAATAAAAGAAAAGGCTGTATCAATTGAGGAAACTTTAGATAGTTTTGGAATAGAAGCAAAGGTAGTTCAAATAGATGTTGGCCCAACCGTTACTTGTTATGAATTAAAACCACAAAGAGGGGTAAAGGTTAGTAAGATATTAAACCTATCTGATGATTTAGCCTTATCACTTGCTACAAGTGGTATAAGGATTCTAGCTCCTATACCAGGTAAAAGTCACGTAGGAATTGAAGTTCCTAACGATAGTAAAGAGATTGTGGGATTTAAGGAAATAATTTCTACAAAAAACTTTGCTAATTCAAAAAGCAAGATCCCGTTTGCTATGGGAAAATCTATTGCAGGAGATCCAGTTGTATCAGGAATTGAAAAAATGCCTCACTTACTTGTTTCTGGGGCTACTGGATCTGGTAAGTCAGTTTGTATCAATACCATTATAATGAGTATTTTATATAAACATTCTCCAGATGATGTAAAACTTTTGATGATTGATCCAAAAGTTGTGGAGCTATCAGTATATAATGGCATACCACATTTGATAATGCCTGTTATAACTGATCCTAAAAAAGCAAGTTCTTCTTTATTTTGGGCGATTTCTGAAATGGAAAAAAGATATAAAGCCTTTCAAAAGTACCACGTAAGAGATATAGAAGGTTATAAACAAGCAGCCCAAACTGATGAATCTATGGAAAATCTTCCCTACATAGTGGTAATAATTGACGAACTTGCAGATCTTATGATGACAGCTGCTAGTGAAGTGGAAGATTATATAATGCGTCTTGCCCAAAAATCAAGAGCTTGTGGCATTCACCTTGTTATTGCAACTCAAAGACCTACTGTAGATGTTATTACAGGTACTATAAAAGCAAATATCCCATCTAGGATATCTTTCGCTGTAACTAGTCAGACAGATTCAAGGACAATACTTGATACTGCAGGGGCAGAGAAATTACTTGGAAAAGGAGATATGCTTTATGCTCCTAGTGATTCTATGAAACCACTCAGGATACAAGGAGCTTTTGTATCTGATAAGGAAGTTTTAAGTGTAGTTGATTATATAAAACAAGAAACTAAGGTTGATTACGATCAAAGCGCTATAGAAACTGTTGAGGAAAATTCTCAAGTAAAAGAGGTAGATGATGAGGATGAATTATTAGACCAGGCAACTCAGATAATAATAGAAGAAAATACAGCATCAGTTTCTCTACTTCAAAGAAAATTAAGAGTAGGATACGCTAGAGCAGGAAGGATTATAGACCAATTGGAATCTAAGGGAATAGTAGGCCCCTATGAAGGTAGCAAACCACGCAAAGTATTAGTCGATAGAACTTATTTAGAAGGAGAGTAAGATGAACATAGCTAACAAAGTCACAACATTAAGGTTAGTATTGATACCTGTTTTTATTATTTTGTATTATATATATGGAAGAAGCAATAATTTAGCAGCGATAATATTTATATTAGCATCATTAACAGATGCCCTTGATGGACATCTAGCGCGTAGTAGAAATCTAGTAACTACTTTTGGGAAGTTTGTAGATCCTTTGGCAGATAAACTTTTAACTATGGCAGCTTTTATTGTCCTAGTAGGCGGTAATATTTTGCCAGCTTGGGCTGTAATAATTATCTTATCCCGTGAGCTAGCTATAACAGCCTTTAGGACTATTGCAGCAGACCAAGGTATAGTTATTGCAGCTAGTAAATGGGGCAAAGCAAAGACTACAAGTCAAATGCTAGCTTTAGTGATGCTTTTATTTAATAACAATACTTTAAATAATCTTGGTATATATGTATTTTATTTAGCAGTAATACTAACGATTATATCAGGTGCTGATTATATAATTAAAAATAAAAAAGTTTTGGACTTAGAAAATATATAAAAACTACGCATTTAAACTGACCTCTTAAAATTTGAACTGACCCCAAAAAGTTAGACCTAAAAACTAACTTAAGGAGGTCAGTTTTTTATATATACTGGAAAAAGTTTGCAAATGAAATTATTCTATGTTAGTATAAAAAATTGTAAACGAAACTTGCTTTAAATAAGTAAATGAATTTTGGAAGTAGTATTAAATGAAAAAAGCGAGAAAGATCCTAGCTCTAAGTATATTATTGTTCATGCTATTTGCAAACACTCTTGCACTTGCTGTGGAAGAATATGCATCTGATGGATTATGGAAATATGGCATAGGTGCAGGATTTGGATATTCAAACTATTTCCATTCCTCTAATTTACATCATTCAACCGTCGTTAATCCTAAAAAAAATAATAGCGCTAGGGGTTCTGGAGAAGCAGGAGAATGGTCAAAAGCAAGATATTATAAAGTACCACCAACTGGATTAGAATATTATTACGGTTTTGATTGATTTAAGTATATTAGGATTCTGTGATCACAGAATCCTAATATTTTTAGGTGACAAGTATGAAAAAGATTAATAAGTTAATTATATTTTTAATAACAGTATGTATTAGTATATTATGCATAAATATATACATAGTAAATGAATACCAAAGGATACGACATTTAGAAAAAGAAATAAGTCAGGATTGTATATATTTAAAAGAAGAGACAATAGAGACTGATAAATTATTAAATGAATTAAGTGAATTATCAGATAAGTATAAGGTTTCTTTTGTAAAAACTGCAAGTAGTAATAATGATTATTATAAATTATTAATGATAAACGGAGAGACTTTCCCATATGAGAGCTTTGGAGGAGAATTTAAGAAAGATGATCTTCCCAAAAACCTCCCTGTATTTATGAATATAGGCTCTCTTACTATAGCAGATATGAATAATTACTATAAAGAAACAGGGGATTCTGTAAATGGAGAATATACTATTATATCAAATGAGCCTTATGATAGAGATTCATTAGTAAAAGAATTATCAGATTTTCTATCAACAAGTCCAGAAGAATTGACCAAAAAAAGTCAGGGAAGTAGCTATTCTTATATAAATAATATATCTATATTTTCGATTGTTGCAATTTTAGTATTTTTATTAGCTTTGTTATTAGTTTCATTATATTCTCCGCTAGTAAATATGGATAAAATTGGAATTCAAAAATTATTGGGAGTAAAAGAAATAGATATTCTAAAATCTTATATGTTAGGGAGTATTCACACTATTGTTATAACAAGTATTATAATAGATATTGGAATATATATTATGAATTCCTATATACCAGATAATTTTTACACAAGCCTTATTATTATGCAGTTATCTATACTTTTAGTATATATGATAATAGGTCTTTTATTAAATAAAGTAATTAATCATATTACAATAAGTAATATGATTAAGGGTTTCGTATCTATGAAGTGGGTACATTTTATAAATTTTGCTCTTAAAATAATAGTATCAATTTTTGTTGTGGGATCATTATATATGCTATCAATGAGTTTTGACTTTACTTTCGATAGTTTAAAAAAAGCGGATTTTTATACGAGGAAAAGTCCTAACTACCTAACAGGAGAGTCTATAAACGAATCAAACGAACGATTGTTTATGAAAAGTAAAGAATATTCCAAAATACCATATGATGCCTATAAAGATATGGTAAAAAATATTGATGATGTTTGTTATATTGATTATCGAAAATTCGAACCTTATTGGAGTAATAATAGTTATGATAAAGACAAAAGCTATGATGTTTTAAATGTAAATGATAATTATATTAAAAAACTTGGTTTTAATCCTAACATTGGTGAAAATGTATTATATGTTCCATCAACTATGAAAGATGTAAACATAGAGGAAATGTTTGCTTATTACTTTTATCAAACTGATAATGTTAAAGAGATAGAAGAAGATAAATTAAAAGATATTGATATTGATATATATTATTATGATAAAGATATTGAAGCTATCACATATGACGAGGATAAGCCTTTGGTTAAAAATCCTATTATAAGCCTCGTAGATGATATGAATATGAATTTAGGTGAGATTCAAGCATTATCTAATACGGGCATTAACAATCCTATAAAGATAGAAAATACTAAGAAAAATAGAGAAATAATTGATAAGATTTATAAAAAATATAATGGAGAATATTATATGAAGTTTTCTCCTATATCATCTATTTTTAAAGATAGACTAGAAGAATATAAATCTTTTATAATTAAAGTATCGATTGCACTGATAAGTTTGATAATCCTATCCATATTTGTCTCTTTCTTTATCATACAAGGATATTTTTTAACAGAGAATAGATATCTTAATGTGACTAAGATTTTGGGTCATAGATTAATAGATAGGTTTAGGATTCTTTTTATATTGATAGGTATATTAGACCTTGTCGCCTTTATAGTATTAAGTATTTTAACTAAAAATCGACTTATCTTAGCTATTTTCTCTATTTTTATCCTTATAGATATTCTTCTAATTATAACTTTTATAAAGGTTAAGGATAACAAAAATCTTGCGGCTAAGCTTAAAGGAGTATAAAATGATAAAAATAAAAAATTTATCCAAATCATTTGATGATCATATGGTCTTAGATAATATAAATTTAGACATCAAAGAAGGCGAGATGGTAGCTATACTTGGTAAATCAGGTTCTGGAAAATCTACTCTTCTTAATATAATTGGCCTTATAGAAGGTGATTATGACGGAGATTATTATTTTAAAGATAATAAAAATGTAAGAGTAAATAGTTCGAAGAGCTCAAAACTAATCAGAGAAGAAATCTCATACATATTTCAGTCATTTGCTCTTATAGAAGATGAGTCGGTGAGAGATAACTTAAAGCTTGCTCTTAAATATGTAAACAAATCAAAAGATGAAGAGGAAAATATGATTCTTGAAGCACTTGAAAAAGTAAATATGAAAGATCATATAGATAAAATAGTAGCAAGTTTGTCTGGAGGAGAGCAGCAAAGAGTTGCTTTAGCTAGAGCGATCTTAAAACCATCTAGCTTGATACTAGCAGATGAACCAACGGGTTCCTTGGATGAAAAAAATAAGGAATATGTAATGGATGTCTTAAAAGACTTAAATAAATCTGGAAAAACTGTATTAGTTGTAACTCATGATAAGTATACAGCAAGTGTGTGTCAAAGAAAGATAAATCTCTAAGCAAAAATCTTAGTGTAACTAATAAATAATCGCCTTATCATTGGAGATAAGTACACAAGCTCCAACGATTTAGGGCGATTTATTTTATGAAATATCTTATACTAATAGCTAACTAAATAAAACAATAATTATGAATGGCTAAGGAGTCATTTATAAGAAAAATCAAAGCCATTTGTTCGAGAAGTTAATAACTACTAGTTAAAAAAATTACAAGCAAAATTAAAAGTTTTGCCTTATATCAGACTTATATCTTACTTTAATAAAAGTAGAGAAATGATATAATAAAACTAATAAGGGACTATAGTTTATATAAAATATATAGGAGAAAATAAATGGATAATAATAAACAAAAGGCTTTAGACCAAGCCTTTAAGAATATTGAAAAAAAATACGGCAAAGGCTCTATAATGAAAATGGGTGAAGCTCCAAGAGTATCAGTTTCTGCTATACCAACAGGTGCTATAAATTTAGATATAGCTCTTGGAATCGGCGGCATTCCTAGAGGTAGGGTTATAGAAGTATTTGGCCCAGAATCTTCTGGTAAAACAACCCTTGCTCTTCACATGATCGCAGAAGATCAAAAAGAAGGCAATATGTGCGCATTTATAGATGCAGAGCATGCCATGGATGCAGAGTATGCTAGAAATTTGGGAGTAGATATAGATAATCTAATTTTATCTCAACCAGATACCGGAGAACAAGGCTTAGATATAGCGGAATCTCTAGTTAGATCTGGAGCAGTAGACTTAATTATTATAGATTCAGTAGCAGCTCTTGTACCTCGTGCTGAGATTGAAGGAGAAATGGGAGATAGTCACGTTGGTCTTCAGGCTAGACTTATGAGTCAAGCATTAAGAAGACTTACAGGCGTTATTTCAAAATCAAACACTACAGTAGTATTTATTAACCAATTAAGAGAAAAGGTTGGCGTAATGTTTGGGTCACCAGAAACCACAACAGGTGGACGTGCTCTTAAGTTTTATTCATCAGTTAGACTTGATATAAGAAGAATAAAAACAATAACTGAAGGAGACAATTCTATAGGCTCCCGCACTAGGGTCAAGATTGTTAAAAACAAAGTGGCTCCACCATTTAAGGTAGTAGAGTTTGATATAATGTATGGAACAGGAATTTCAAAATCTGGTGTCATACTAGATACAGCTGTAGATATGGATATTGTAGAAAAAGCAGGATCATGGTTTTCATATAATGGGGATAAACTTGGTCAAGGACGCGAAAATGTAAAAACGTATCTAGAAGAAAATAAAGATATTATGAATGAAATTGAAGGGAAGATTAGAGCAACTTTAACAGAAGAAAGTTCTGATCCAGTTGAAGACGGCAAAGATACCCAAGAAAGTCTTGATATAGAATAAATAAAAGGCGCTGTTGCAAAACTATGAATAATTATCGTCCCATAATTAGAAGGGTTTCTTAAGAAATTTTTACATAGCCTACGGATCGTGTAGGCAAAGTTTCTGTATAGGTTCTTCTAATGATTTGGGACGATTTATTCATTCTGCAATAGTTCCTTTTTGTTATAAAGTCATAAAAATGTAAGTTGGTTACTATTTCTGGAGGATAATTTAGATAAAAAAATACCTATTAGCCTAATATATTCTCCTTTTTTGTATACATCTTTAAGTAAGTCTTTGGAAATTTCATAGATATCTTCTTTTTTATAAATAGGTTCTTGTAAAGTTACTGCGCGAGTTATAGTTTTAAAGTTAGAATTTTTAAGTTTGATATTGACAGTTTTCCCCTGTAAATCTTTCTTAGCCAAATCATTCTCTATTTTTTCTGATATTTCCTTTAGATACTGATTTAATATATTAATATTATTAGTATTTTCTTTAAAAGTTCTTTCACGGCCAAGCGATTTTCTTTCTCTAGTAGGATTTACTTCTCTATTATCCACGCCTCGTATTACATTGTAAATGTATGAACCGTGCTTTCCAAAAAGATCTATTAAGAATTCTTCATTTAATTTCATAAGATCATCGATGGTATAAATACCTATATTATGAAGCTTATCTACACCATGAGAGCCTAGGCCATGAACTTTTGATATTTTTAAATCTAATAAGATTTCTGGAATATCCTTTCTACTGATTTCCTTAATACCATGAGGTTTATTCCAGTCACTTGCAAGTTTTGCTAAAAACTTATTATAAGAAATTCCAATTGAAACGTTAATTTTAGTTTTTAGTAATACTTCTTTTTGTATTTCTATGGCCAAATCTTTGGGATCGGGAGAATCTATCAAAAGATAAGCCTCATCAATAGATACTTGCTCAAAATCTTTAGCATATTTTTTTATTATATCAAAAACTTCCATGGATTTCTCTCTATAATAGGGATGATCTACAGCTATTAGAATTAAATTAGGACATAATTCTTTTGCCATAAAGACAGGCATAGCGGAATGTAAGCCAAATTCACGAGCTTTATAGTTAGCCGTTGTAATGATTGATTTATTACTTAATCCACCTACTGCTACTGGAAATGATTTTAATTTAGGGTTTCTAATCTCCTCACAAGACGCATAAAACGCATCACAATCTATATGTAAAATATTATTCATATTATCACCATTATTACTATACTTTTTAAAACTTGGGTATAAATAAATAAAAGTTGGAAAGGATATAGCTTATATGGATGATATTAAAAAAGAATATTTAGATAAATTATCAAAAGGAGAAACAGTAGTTATTCCTCTTCACGAAGAACGTATTAAAGTAAGAAAAGAAAGAAGAGTAGTAGAAGAAATTATTATACGTCGTGAAAAGTATATTGAGATGGAGAAAATTAGAATTCCAGTTAAAAAGGAAATCATAACAGTGGATGATTCTAAGATCAGCTACGATGATATTGATAAATAAATTTAAAATGTTAAAAGCTGATAAAAAAAATTGGAGATTTATGTTTAATAAAAAAATTTAGGGGGTATATACCTACTAGAACATGTTAGACATGAGTCTAGAAAAAAAAGGAGATATATATAATGGCAAATTTTGAAACATTTAGAACAGAAGATGAATTACTAGCAAGAATTGATCAATTAAGAGCACAAGGTTTTTCTGATGACGAATTAGAAGTGATTTCCGCTAAAGAGTTTAAGAATGATAATCTTAGATATTATGGAATTTCTGATAGAGCAAACAGAGAAACATTAGATCCAGAATACAATGGTATCTATGCATACTACACAGGTGAAGATTTAGATCCAGCATACTTTGGAGATTTTGGTTTTGATAGATCAGTATCTGATGAAGCTCTTGGTGCTGTTGAAAATGGTAACTATGTATTAGCTATCGAAAGAGATAACTATCTAGAAGATCCAGAATATGTAGATAATGCTTATGAACAAAGAAAAGACTATATTGATAAAGATATACTTGATAGAGATGACCTTTCTAAACAAGATAAAATTAGACTTCATGAAGAAAGACTAAGAGTTAATAAAGAAAGAGTACAATCTGGTGAAATTGGACTTAAAAAACACGTTGTAACTGAAACTCAAGAAGTTGAAGTTCCTGTTGAAAAAGAAAGAGTAACAATCGAAAGACACGCTGTAGACGGTGATGCCGCTGAAGATGGATATAAATTTAATGAGTCAGATCAAGAAATAAAAATTCCAATTCACGAAGAAAGAGTTACAGTTGATAAAGATGCTGTAGTTACAGAGGAAGTTGAAATCAATAAAGAAAATGTAACAGAAAATCAAAAAGTTTCTGATGAAGTTAGAAAAGAAAAACTTGATGTTGTTGAAGAAGGCGACGTTAAAGAAGTTGATGACGACGAAAAACTTATCTAATTAAATTCAAAATTACAAAAGTCTAGGTTTTAACCTAGGCTTTTTTTATTTTAGCTAGCTAAAATGAGCCATTAACAGTAAAGTCATCCTATGAGAATAGATAAATTTTTAAAAAATTCAAGAATAATTAAAAGAAGACAAGTGGCAAAAGAAGCTTGTGAAAATGGAAGAGTTACTTTAAATGGAACAATTGCAAAGGCAGGTAGTATTGTAAAAGAGGGTGATATAATTGAAATTGCCTTTGGGAAAAGTAACTTAAAGGTTAAAGTAACTAATTTGATTGAAGGAGCAAAAAAATCCTCCGCAACAGAAATGTATGAGGTTGTAGATGAATAAAGCAAATTCTTATAGTAAAAGACGTAAAAAGAAAAATATAAGCTTTTTATTTACTCTAATAGCATTACTAATCATTAGCTCGATAGCTTATTATGTATCTAATGCTGCGATGAATAATGAAATAAATAGCATAAATAAAGAAATAGTATCTACTCAAAAAAAGTTAGATGCTACTAATGCAGAAATTAATAGCCTTAAAAAAGATTATGATATAAGAAATACTGATAAATTTAAAGAAAAAATAGCTAAGGAAAGGCTTGGAATGGTTAAGGGTTCAAAGCAAGCTACTGACAAAAAAGATGATGAAGAAAAAGATAATATAGAAAAAATAAAAGCTAACAACGAAGAAAAAATAAATACAAATGATTAAAAAATTTAAAGAAATCATTGAAAATTATAATTTAATAGAAAAGAATGATACAATAATAATTGGCTCAAGTGGAGGACCAGATAGTCAGTTTTTAACTTATATGTTAAATGAAATAAAAGCTGAGTATAATCTTAACTTGATATTAGCACATCTTAATCATTTGCATAGAAAAGAAGCTAGTAAAGATGAAAATTTGGTAAAAGCAACTGCTAAAGAACTTGATATAGAATTTCAAGTAAAAATAGCTAGCATGGATGAATATGCAAGAAAAAATAAAATTTCAGCAGAAGATGCAGGTAGAAGGCTTAGATATGCTTTTTTTAATGAAATAGCTAGAAAATATCCTGGAGCTAAAATTGCCATAGCTCATAATAAAAATGATCAAGCAGAAACTATGATTATGAGGATGATTAGAGGTACAGGTATAGATGGCCTTTGTGCCATGAATTACAAATCTTCTAACATTATAAGACCTATTTTATCTATGGAAAAAAGAGATATTATAAATTATCTTGATCAAAATAATATAAGTTATGCTTATGATAAGACCAATGGGGAAAATGATTATACAAGAAATTATATAAGGAATGAAATAATTCCTAAAATGGAAAATATTAATCCTCAAGTTGTGGATAATTTATATAATTTATCTGAGCTTTTGAAAAATGATTTGGATATTATTGAGTCTAGAGTTGATAATGCCTGTGATAATGTTATAAAAAGTGTAGGAAAATACAATATCAGTTTTGACAAAAATGGCTTTGAAGCTCTAGAAGATTCTCTAAAGTCTAGAGTTTTGAGGAGAGCTATTCTTAAACTTAAAGGTGACTTAAAAGATATTTCTAAAGAAAATATTGAGCAATTTATAAGCATAACTAGTCTGGGCAATGGCAAGAAAAGTGTAAAAGATAGCTTGATTTTTATCAAAAATTATAAAACTTATGATTTATATATAGATCAAAGTAATAATTTAAATAAAACTATAGAGTTATTAAGTCCTGATAAAAAAACATATTTTAATGGACTTATATTTAATGTTACTTTGGTTGATAAGGTCACAAAAACGGATAAATATACGGCTTATTTTGATTATGACAAAGTTGATTTTCCACTTACAATAAGATATAGGAAAAATGGAGATAAATTTAAACCCTATGGTATGAATAATAATAAAAAGTTAAAGGACTTTTTCATTGATGAAAAAGTAGATAGAAATTTACGTGATAAGATTCCATTAATTATATCTAATGATGAAATCATATGGATAGTAGGTCATAGGGTATCCAATGATTTTAAACTAGATAAAACGACAAATAATATTTTAAAAATTGAGGTAGAAAATGATAAGTGATATTAACCAACTAATTGAAAAAGTTTTAATAGATGAAGATACTCTTAATCTTAGAATAAGAAAACTGGCATCATATATTAATGACTACTATAAAGATGAAGATACACTTATAATGGTGGGTATTTTAAAAGGATCTGTAATTTTTATGTCAGAGCTTGCTAAGCATGTAAAAATTGATTGTAATCTTGAATTCATGGCTGTTTCTTCTTATGATGGTACTGAGTCCACTGGAAATGTAAAAATTCTAAAGGATTTAGACGTTGATATTAAAGATAAAAATGTATTATTAGTAGAGGATATAATTGATACAGGTTACACACTAAATAAACTTAAATCAAATTTAGAAAAAAGAGATCCTAAAGAAGTTAGAATAATAACATTGCTAGACAAACCTGAAAGAAGAGTGACTGAAATTAAGCCAGACTGGTATGGATTTAAGATACCTAATGAATTTGTTGTAGGTTTTGGTCTAGACTATAGTCAGAAGTATAGAAACTTACCATTTATAGGAGTTTTGAAAAGTTCAGTTTATGAAAGTGATAATAAGTAGGTCAATAAAGGCCTATTTTATTTTTTAAGGAGGAAATATGGGAAATAATATGAACAGCTTTATTTTGATTTTATATGCAGCTATTATAATATTTTTTATATATAGATTGTATAAATCATTTAGAAATAAAAAGAAGCTTACAGGAGAAATCGCGGGATTTAGCAAGAAATCAAGTCCTTTAGAGTGGTTATTAATGGGCATACTTCTCGCTACAGGAATTGTAAATTTTGTGGCAGGATATAAACAAAATAACCAAGATTCTATAATAATGGCTATTATAATGGTAGTACTTGCAATTGTATTTGGGCTTGCTCAAAGAAGCAAACTGTATATAGCTGAAAATGGAATTTTAATTAATTCAAATTTTTATAATTATAAAGAGCTTAAAAAATGGGGATTCGATAAAGAAAGTAATGATCTTGTCTTACAAGTTAAAAAAGATAGACAAACTTCAAATGAAATGACAAAAGTAAAAGCTGAAGACACAGAAGAAATCAATACTCTAATAAGAAGGTATAAGCTAAATAAATAGCTTGAATTCGATAGAATTTATCGTATTATATAAGAGTTAAATTTATTTAGTTACTTAGCCAAAAGGAGAGATGATGCTACTAGTTGTAGATATTGGAAATACCAACACTGTTTTAGGTGTTTTCAATGATAAAAAATTAGAGCTCCGTTATAGAGTGGCTACAAATTTAAAGCGTACTAGCGATGAATTGGTAGCTACCCTTTTTAATATGTTTACTATACATAATGTTGATACTGATGAAATTGATGATACTATAATCTCGTCAGTTGTACCAGATATAATGTATTCATGGCAATCATGCAACAGAAAGTTATTTGGTAAAGAGCCCATAATTATTGACTATAAGACAGATACAGGTATTACTATAGATTATGGGACTCCAAGCCAAGTTGGTGCTGATAGAATTGTAGATGCTGTTGCTGTATATAATAAATATGGTGGTCCTGCCATAATTGTTGATATGGGTACGGCTATCACTTTTGATGTAATAACATCAGATGGTAGGTATTTAGGAGGATCAATAGCTCCAGGTATCAAAATCGGACAAGAAGGTCTTTTTGGAATGACAGCTCAGCTTCCCAAAATTGAGCTAAGAGTACCAGATACGGCAATAGCAAAAACCACGCCGGAAAGTATTAATGCTGGTATAGTATATGGCTATATAGGACTGATAGATGGTCTTATTAGTCAGATTGAAAAGGAACTTCATGAAAAACATGGAGTTGTAGAAGAAATAAATGTAGTCGCAACTGGTGGATTTTCAGAGCTTATTTCTAACGAATCAAAATATATTGATATCATTGAACCAGATCTAATGTTAGATGGACTTAGAATAATCTATGACAGAATTAAAGAATAAAGAACTGATGCTAGCACCTCTTGCGGGTGTTACAGATGTTGCTTTTAGAATTATCTGCGAGAAATATGGAGCAGATAAGACTTTTACAGAAATGGTAAGTGTAAATGCACTCGCATTTGATAATAAGCAAACAGAAGAGATAATGTATATTTCTGATTTAGAAAAGAAAGCAAATATACAAATTTTTGGTCGCGACTTAGAAAAAATTGAGAAAGCTATAAAGGAAAAAATAAATCCTATTGATTCTGTTAGTGAAATTAGCTTTAATATGGGTTGTCCAGCTCCAAAAATTTTTAAAAACGGAGAAGGATCGGCCTTGATGAAAGAACCTGATCTTGTAAACAAAATTACAAAACTTTTAGTTAAATCCACTAATAAAAAAGTTAATGTAAAATTTAGAACAGGTGTTGATGATTCAAATAAAAATTATATTGAGATTGGGAAAATTTGTCAGGATAATGGTATAGATTATGTAATCCTCCATGGTAGAACTCGTGATCAACATTATCAAGGCAAAGCTAATTGGGATGATGTAAGAAAGCTAAAAGAAGCTTTATCAATTCCTGTTATAGCTAATGGGGATGTTTTTACAGTTGAAGATTTTATAAATATAATAAAAGTAACAAATGCTGATGGAGTCATGCTTGCTAGGGGTGCTATGGGTAATCCATTTTTATTTAAATACATTAAAGATTACTTAGAAAAAGGATCTTACACCAAAGTTACATCGGATCAAATTGTAGATCAGATAAGAGAGCAATATGATTTATCACTTAAATATAAGAATGAAAAACTAGTAGTTAATCAGATGAGAAAACACGTTGGTTGGTATATAAAAGGTCTTCCTGGTGCAAGTAATATAAGAGAGAAAGTAAATAAATTAAAAAGTAAAGAAGAGATTTTTTCTCTACTTGAAGAATATAAAAATGATTTAGAGGGATAAAATGGCAGAAAGTAAAGAAGTAATATTATCAAAAGAGTATTTAGAAAAATTAGAAGATGAATTGGAATATTTAAAAACTAAAAGAAGACCAGAAATAGCAGAAAAAATCAAAATTGCTAGAAGTTTTGGTGATCTTTCAGAAAATGCTGATTATGATGAAGCAAAAAATGAGCAAGGCGAAATTGAAAGCCGTATAGCAAAAGTTGAAGATATGATTAGAAATGCTAAGACTATCGAAGTTGATGTAAATTCTGATGAAGTTGGGGTTGGCAATACAGTAACAGTGTATGATGAAGAATTTGATGAAACATTGGACTATAAAATCGTAGGTACTGCTGAAAGTGACCCAGTAAAAGGCTTTATATCTAATGAATCACCAGTAGGAGCTGCTCTTTTAGGTAAGAAGAAAGATGATAGAGTAGAAGTAAATACACCTAATGGAAAAATGTATTTCACTATTAAGAACATCAAATAAGGAGAGAAAATGACTGATAACAATAAAGATTTAAATGAAATGCTTAAAATTAAAAGAGATAAACTAGAAGAACTTAAGCAAGAAGGTAAAGATCCACATGAAATAGTAAACTTTAAAGATCGTACACCTGCGGCAACTATTAAGGATAAATATGATGATTATGAAGGTAAATCTATAAGAATAGCAGGACGTATAATAGCAAAACGCGGCCATGGTAACATGAGCTTTATGGATATTCAAGATGAGTCAGGAACTATTCAAATAGTAAATCGAAAAAATGTTATCGGTGATGAGTTTAAACAAGTAAAAAAATATGATATTGGTGATATAGTTGGTATTGAAGGAGAAGTATTTAAAACTAAACAAGGTGAGATATCAATCGAAACAAAAACACCACAACTTCTTACTAAATCTTTACAAATGCTACCAGAAAAATGGCATGGCCTAAAGGATCCAGATTTAAGATATAGACAAAGGTACCTAGATCTTATAGTGAACCCAGAAGTAAAAGAAGTCTTTGTTTTAAGAAGTAGAATTATTTCTGAAATTAGAAAATTTTTAGATAGTAGAGGATTCTTAGAAGTAGAAACACCAATTCTTAATACTATTGCTGGTGGAGCAACAGCCCGTCCATTTATAACTCACCACAATACTCTAGATATAGATATGTATCTTAGAATCGCTAATGAATTATATCTAAAAAGATTAATTGTAGGTGGTTTTGATAGAGTTTATGAAATGGGTAGAATGTTCAGAAATGAAGGAATGGATGCAACTCATAACCCAGAATACACTGCAATGGAATTATACCAAGCCTATGCTGACTATGAAGATATGATGGAAATTGTGGAATCCATGATAGAAACAGTTGCAACTAATGTTTTAGGTAACACTGTAATAGAATATGATGGAAATGAAATAGAACTAAAAGCTCCTTGGAAAAGAGTCACTATGATTGATTCTATTAAAAACGAAACAGGAGTTGACTTTAACAAAATCACTACTTATGAAGATGCTGTAGCCATTGCTAAGGAAAAAGGTGTAGAAGTTAAGGAAACAAGAGGAGAAATCATCAATGAATTCTTTGAAGAATTTGTAGAAGATACCCTAATCCAACCAACATTTATCTATGACTATCCAGTAGAGATCTCTCCACTTGCAAAAAGAAAGAAAGATGATAAGTCTTTAACATATAGATTTGAAGCTTTTATCAACGGATCAGAGGTTGGAAATGCTTTCTCAGAGCTAAATGATGCAGCAGATCAAAGAGAAAGATTTGAAGCTCAAGTAGCAAAACGTGAAAATGGTGATGACGAAGCTCAAATGATGGACTATGATTTTGTAAATGCCTTAGAAGTAGGACTTCCACCAACAGGCGGCCTTGGAATTGGTATTGATAGAGTGATTATGCTTCTAACAGGTCAACATTCTATCCGTGATGTGCTATTATTCCCAACAATGAAGCCAATAGGCTTAGAAGCTTCAGGATCAAATGAGGCTAAAGCATCTACTAACAAACATATAGAAAAAAGTGATGAAATTATTGACTTTACAGGTGTTGAGGTTGAAGATTTCTATGAAGATGTGGACTTTGATACTTTTAGTAAATCTGATTTTAGAGTTGTAAAAGTGAAAAATTGTGAAGAAGTTCTAAAGTCTAAGAAATTACTTAAATTTACCTTAGATGATGGAAGTGATAGTCCAAGAACTATTCTTTCAGGAATCAAAAAATACTACACTCCAGAAGAGCTTATAGGCAAAAACTTGGTAGCGATAGTAAATCTACCACCAAGAGCAATGATGGGAGAAGAATCTCAAGGTATGCTTCTATCAGCAGTTCACAATCAAAATGGCGAAGAAGTACTAAATGTAGTAGAAGTATCAAATAGAATACCAGCTGGTGCTAAACTATATTAGTAAATACAAACCTTAAGGCTTTATGGCTTTAAGGTTTTTCTCTGCCCATTTAAGTGATTTGAACGAATGAATGTGAGCGAAATAATAAACCATATGCTATGCAGGTGGAAAAAATTAGCTTCAGCTTCAAGCCAAAATTCTTATTTAATATATAATTGTGATAACCATATGCACAATTAAAAAGGAGAATTTAAAGAACAAGAATAGTTTATTACACACAAAATGGCACTGTAATTATCATGTAGTATTTGCACCCAAATACACATATCAGAAATAATAGGATAATTAAAAGAGAAAATCTCATTAATAATACTTAATCGACATGATAATTTAAAATATAAATACGGAAAAAGACACTTTTGCTGTAGATGATATTATGAAGATACCGTAAGCCACAATGAAAAATAATAAAAGAATATATAAAATCCAATTAAAAGAAGATTACCATGGGGATCAAATTAGCTTGAAAGAATACTATGACCTGTTTATGGGTGAGTCAGCACCAAAGAGCAAATAAATAACTGCTTAAGAAGTAGCTAGTATAGTGCTGCATATGGAGAATACTCGGAGCCCAATAGGGGCGTGACGGTTTTTACCCTAATAGTCTCTGTGTATACAATTAGATTACGGTAGTTTTGAATGAAAGTGATATTTTATTTACAAATGAATAATAAACTGAAAAAGTAAATTATTTTTCTTAGGAAATAAAATCTCTTGGCAACTTATAAAATATACTGAAATAAAAAAGGCTATTGGCAATACTGCACAATGTACTAATTGAAGATATGATTCAACGATAGTCTGAATGGTTTTTTCTCTAGATTGTGCTAAAGAATACCTAGCTCAGGCAAATCCATGAAAGTAGATTAGGAAGTTGGAATAATTTTTAAGTGATTATCTTAGGAAAAATACTGGAAGAATATAGTGCAAAAAACTCCAAGTAATTTGTAGCTTAAATGAAAATCTATATTGTGCAAAATGAATTTAAGTTTAACTTGTAATTCAGAATATTAAAAAACTATTGCTTTTTTTTGTATACACGTGGTATACTACTATAAATTAATAATAGATACGTATTAATTATTAGAAAATAACTATCTTCTATATGTACTTAATTAATTTTAGAAAGGAGTATTAAAGTGAAAAAAATTTTTAGTGCAATCTTATCATTTTTTATAGTTTCATATATGGCTGTTCCAGTATTTGCTGCCAATGTATCTTATCTAGATAATGAACTTCCTGATTTTGTTCCAGCCGATGATGAAATTAACCAAGAAGTTATTGATAAATATGGTATTTCTTCTACTGATGAGTTTGGGAATGAAGTTATTATTATTCCAATGGGGCCATCGACTAATGGTGAATATATCGAATCGCAAAATGATAATCAAGATGAAGACATCGAGGGTTATGTTCATGATGGTCATGTTATACCGGACAATGTAATAGATAACGATGCTCCTCAGCTATATCATTTCAGCCTCACTCCTCATACACATGAAGTAATAAATCTTAAAAAATCAAGTGGAAAATGGAAGAAGCCAGTTACTTCTTATGCAGATCAAGGTTTTGAAATCTCAAAAGAATACAACAAATCGGTAGTAATCAATGCTTCTTTAAACTTAAACGGTGGTATTAGTAAGAAGACCGCAGAAGCTTCCATAGGTGCTAGTATTGGTGGCTCTTATACTCGTGGTTCAAGTGAAACCTATACAGCAAAGGTTCCTAAAGGATATAAAGGACGTATAGTATATTATTACGACTGTACTACATACAAATTTACCAATAAAACTACTTATGTATGGCAAAATACTACCCCACCATTAAAAACTTACGAATATAATGCTTGCTCTGCTCAAGGAGCACCTCGTAACGGATATTTTGGACTAGAGCTTATTAAACGCTAATTTGTAACTATAACAACTGACTAAATGACAAAAAGGCTGCTTCATAATTTAAAAATTTAAATATGAAGCAGCCTTTTATTTATTTAACTTTTTGTAAAAATCCTATAAATGCAATTATTAGACCAAAGACTCCTAAAAGAAAAAAAACAATAGCTATCGGTGTTACTCCATGTAATTTCCAAATATCTATAAAATAATTTGAACTATCCATAGTAAGAGGACTCACCACTGCAGCACCAACAAGAATCGCAAAGCTAATAATGCCAGTAAAAAACATAGAAATACCTAAAAGCAATAACTTAAGTGTTTTCATTTTCCCACTCTCCTTTATTTTTTTCTCTTCTATTCAAATTGAATATAAAATATCGTACGTCATTCCCTGTAAATGTCAAACAAGGAAGAGCATAGTAAATGTAATGTGAGACAAATATTGGAAGTCTTCGGACTGACTTTATTTTCTTTACCTTACATTGCTTTACTGTATAGCTTTATATTATTGCATTTTTTCATTATTCTATATTGTATCAATACTATGTATTTTCGTAATTGCCGTACTAATCACAAGAACTTTCTTTTGATTTATTAAGGAGAAGGGAATGGATCTGCCATATTTCTTTTGATAAGTTTTCTATCTGCTTATTCATTGATTCAATTTCATTTTTGTAAATAACACCAGTTGTATTAGTAGCTTTTGCAATCTGGTTTATATTATTTGTTATATTTGAAAGCAGCCATTGTAGGTTTCTAAATGGTTCTAAATCTACTACATAAATTTCTTTTTTTAATACACATTTTCTAAGAAAGTGGGACATTGTTTTGCAATTTGCAAGTTTCATTTTCTTTTCAAAAACTTCCTTTTCTTCTTTAGTTAGTTTTATTTCTATTCTTTCATCTCTAAATCTATTTGCCATTTTATTCTCCTTTATAAAATATATTTCGGGGTCTTAGGGTTCTCCCTAACAAGGTAAAAATTAAAAAAATGGAGCATTCCGTAAGATCTGCTCCATTAATTTTTCGTAAGTGTCTGTACACTTACTGTGCTTGCTCATATACTAATAGTATAAGAACAGCTTTAAGCATAGTTCTTAAAAATGAACCTAATCATCTATGATAAAATTATAGAT
>NZ_JAGGLS010000009.1 GCF_017874535.1 Anaerococcus nagyae | reverse complement strand
TGATTTATATTTATCCTAATCTATATACAAATAGATTGGAATCATTATTTAAGGTTACTCAAATTAATTGCTTTAAGTTTAATTACTATTTAATTGTAGATAAGCTATTGCTTATCTGGTTCATTGTGTCATCAAATATAAATTTGATGGATGAGTACCCATTTTTTGGATATTTCATCAAGTTTTTCGTCGTTTCTTAACGACAAGATATATAATACCATGATATTTTTACCTTGTCAACAGTTTTTTTATTTTTTATTAAGTATATTGTACATCACCCAATATTAGTATAAGAAAGTACTAGATTTCTTTGTTTGCATATCTTATAAAATTTTTTTTATATAATTTATAATTTATTTTTCAAAATTTTTATTTAGCTTATATAAATAAAAACATGTATATAAAATAAAAGCTGTTACAATTAAACAAATAACTATCATTTAATTGTTTGATTAAACTCATATATAACTTGAATCTTGGATCATAAGTAATTAAAACAAATTATCATAAAAAGTTCCAAACAATAATGAATTGATTTATTTATTATGCAACAGCCTTTTTATCATCTTATTATTTTAAGCTTAATGCCGGCCATTTATCTTAATTTCATTCCAAAATATTATAAGAAATTAATAAGTAAGCCTAACATAAAATCAAGAAATGCTTTTTATAGTTTTAATAAAATATTAATTATCTTCTTCTATTAATTTTTTCAAACCCATTATTTCTTCTTTAAAAATTGTTTCGTCCATAGTCTTTACATCTTTTACTATTGGTTCAAAATCCATTAAATCTAAAATATCTTTATTTATATCTATACCTGGAGCTATCTCCTTTAATTCTATACCTTCTTTTGTCAATTCGAAAACTGCTCTTTCAGTTATATAGAGTACTGGCTGTCCTATTTCCAAAGCATAGTCTCCAGAAAAAGTTATTTGATCTACCTCATTTACAAATTTTTTTATTTTTCCTTCTTGATCTATTATTATCTTCTCATTTTCAATGTGAGATTTAAAACCGCCAGATGTAAATGTTCCACAAAAAACTACTTTCTTAGAATTTTGACTAATATCAATAAAGCCTCCACACCCTGCTATATTATCTCCAAACTTAGAAACGTTTATATTTCCTCTTTTATCCATTTGAGCAAGACCAAGAAATGTAACATCTAATCCTCCACCATCATAAAAATCAAACTGTGTAGGTTCATCAAGAATACAATCAGCATTTACAGTAACGCCAAAATCATTTCCGCCAGCAGGTATACCTCCAATCGTTCCAGCCTCTGTGGTTAATCTCATACTGTCTAGATCTTCCTCTTTTGCCACTTGTGCAACTCCTTCTGGCATACCAATTCCAAGATTTACTATTGAATTAGGAACAAGTTCCATAGCAGCTCTACGAGCAATAATTTTTCTATCTGAAAGTTCCATTGGTTTTAGGATATCAAGGTCTTCTCTAACCTCACCTGAATATGCTGGGTTATACCAAGTACCTAATGTTTGTTTGTGGTTTCCTTCTTCTGCTATAACTATAGCATCAATATATATACCTGGTATTTTTATTAATCTAGCATCAAGAGAATCTTTTTCTACAACATTTTCTACTTGTAAGATAACTTTTCCACCAGAATTTTTTGTAGCTTGAGCAATTTGTAAGCTTTCAGTATAAACACCTTCTCTAGATAATGTAGCATTGCCTTCTATATCAGCATAACTAGCTCTAATAAAGGCTACATCAATCTTCATGCTTGGATATAAAAGTCGTTCTTCACCTTTGATATCAATTAACTCAACTATATCCTCTTTTGCTAATTCATTTAACTTGCCACCTTCTATTCTTGGATCAACGAATGTTTTTAAACCCACTTTGGTTATCAAACCGTCAGAACCAGATGCAATTTCTCTAAATAATTTAGAAATAACGCCTTGTGGTAAATTATATCCTGCAGCCTTATTTTCCATTATTAATTTTTTGAGTCTAGGTTCTAAATTAAAGTGACCTCCAATAACTTTTTTAACTAAACCCTCTTCACCAAAATGATTAAGTCCAAGCTTATCTCCATCTCCTTGTCCTGCAGCGTATATGAGAGTTAGATCCTTTGGGTGACCAGTATCTAGATACCTTTTTTGTAAATCTAAAGTTAGCTGTTCTGGATGACCAGCGCCAACAAATCCTCCGACTGCTATTACGTCTCCATCATCTACAAATTGTTCTACCGCTTGTCTACCTGTCATTATTAGTTTTTCCATAAAGACCTCCTTTTAATTGAAAAGAATTACCTAACAACTCTTTTGGAAAACGATTTTCCTAATACGTTAGAACTTTGCTTAATTTAATTATAACTAAAAGTGAATTTTTTGTCAATTTATAATGCTTCCAGCTAAATAAATTAATCAATATTTGTATACGAATTTTTATAAGTAACTAAGAATCTATTTTACATATATTATTACGATTATATTAATGAAGATAAAAATTTTTATAAGAAAAAAGAAAAATAAATTAATTATTATATCGTAAGAACTATACATTAGTATTTTTTTCATTTTTCACTTAATATTATTAGACATCTTTAGATAAAATTTGTTCTAATTTATAAGTCTTTCTATTTTAAGATATTGTTTATGCTAAACTTTGATATACTATTACTAAATAACCCTACTTAATCTTATTTTTATTATAATACATTTAAAATCATATTAATTACAAGCCGTATAATGATATGATTAAAGACATTAATACAACTTGTAATTATTTTTAAAGTCATCTTAAAATTAATTACTTTAATTATAATTAAATATTAGGCCTATCATTTAAATTGATATGGCAATAACCAGTTGGATTTTTTTCTAAATAATTTTGATGGTACTCTTCTGCAATTACAAAGTTTTTTAATTTTTCTACTTCTATTTGGATCTCTTGATTTTCTTCTTTTTGCTTTTTACTTATAAATTTTCTTACAAGTTCTAGAGTATCTTGATCTTGTGAATAAATCCCCGTTCTATATTGGCGACCTCTATCATTGCCTTGTTTGTTGACACTAAATGGATCTACTATATGATATAAATATTCTAAGATCTTTTCTAGACTTATTATCCTATCATCATATTTTAAATAAACAGTTTCTGCATGGTCTGTTTCATTTACTTTTTCATAAGTTGTAGCATCAGTTTTTCCATTAGCATAACCTACTTTGGTATCTACTATGCCATCTATACTTTTAAAGTATGCTTCAACACCCCAAAAACAACCGCCAGCTAAATATATTTCTTTAATCATGTTTTTTTTCTTCTCCTCAAATAATTTGTTCTCTTTGTAGATCTTGTTCTATACGATTTTAGTGATTTCGAGAATGAACTTGCTAATAATACTCCAAACGCAATAGAACCTGCTATAGCAACTGCTTTATAAAAGCTTGTTATTGCATTTACTGTTTCATTATTTATAAAAAATTTCATTGTATTGTATATCGCTTCACCTGGACATAAATTAATTATTCCCGGAAATATAAAAACTGATGCAGGAAATCTCAATTTTCTAGCTAGTATTTCTGAAAGGATTGCTATTATCATTGAAGATATAAAATTTGCCAAATATATATTACCTAAATTATTTAATATGAACTTATAAATTATCCAACAAATTCCTCCATTTATGCCTGAAACTAACAAAGTTTTCTTGGGTATAGAAAACACCAAACCAAAACCTATTGACGATAATACACTTACTACAAATTCTAATAGATACTTCATTATATTAAATATTCCCAAATTCCTATTGGCATAGCAACTCCTAAAGCTAGAGCTGTAGAAATTAATATTGCCATGGTTGCGGCTGTCATTCCACTTAGTGCATCTCCACTCATCAGATCTCTTACTGCATTTGTTATCATAATACCTGGAACGAAGGCCATCATAGCACTAATTATAACTACATTTATAGTCACTCCTGTAAAAAAGTGTAATATTAGAGTTATAAGTGAAACTAATGCTCCATATAAGAAATGAACTACGAAATAATTTAGTTCATTTTCAACTAAGAATAATGAGAATACATATCCTATAAAACCTACAACAAGGGAAGATATTATCTCACTTATACCTGCTCCTAGAAGAATAGAATAAGCTCCTGCAGCTACTGTAGCTCCTAAAATCTTTAAAGCTGTAGAGGTGCTTTTTGACTTTTTAATTTTATCTATCTCTAAAAGAGCTTGGTCTAAAGTATACTTACCTGCAGCAAAATTTCTTGAAAAGGTATTTACTTTATCTACATAATGTAGATTATTTCCGCGTTCCTTAACTCTCCTCATGTTGCTATAAATCTTTCCATTATAGCTAAATGATATCATTATTACATTAAAAGATGAAAATACATCTACATCTTTCATGGATTCTTTTGACCTTAAGATCCTTTCAACAGTATCCTCAACTCTGTATATTTCTGCGCCATTTGCAAGCATCAAAGCTCCAGCATCTGCTGCTATCTCTGATAGTACAACAGCATCTTCTATAGAAGTTAATTTTTCATGAGCCATATTAATTCCTAACTAAAATTTTGCTTATACTTTCTAATATTTTCTTCTGTTAAAAATTCGTAAGCATCATTAACTTTTGTAAACATGTCAGTAGCGTTTGGATCCTTGTTTATATCTGGATGATATTTTTTAGCAAGCTTCCTATAGTTTAATTTTACTTCATATATATCAGTATCATAGTTTAGTCCTAAAACCTTACAAGATTTCTCATATTTTTCCTTAAAACCAATATTATTAACTCCAGAATAGTTTCCACCAAAATTCCCTTGGTCATATGAGCCACCTTGATATCCGCCAGAATAAGTTCTCTGATTACTATATCCAAATCCTCTCACAAATTCTTCGAATTTACGATTCATCTCTTCTTGCTGACGACGAGCTTCTTCTTCCCTTGCTCTTCTTTCAGCTTGTTCCTTTTCATATTTATATTTATTTGAATAATCAGAAATACTATCATAACCTACTTTTGTTCCAGTAATCATTGAGTCTGCTCTATCATACATCCACTCAGTTATTGTATAGTTTAAGTACCTTAATAAAGATATAAATTTGGGTCCTAATATAGGTATAAATATTACTGCAAATATAAAATAAGTTACATCCTTAGGTAAGAATAACGGTATTATAGGAAATATAAAAATTGTTGAGCATCCTATAATAAATATTCCAAATAGTAATTGTCTAATGCCCTCAAAGGTAACTACTATTACGTTCATTATATTAATCAGGACATTAAATATCGTTCCAAGAACTGTGGCAAGTCCATGTATAAATTTTCCAAAAAACTTCATTTTATTAATTCTCCATTCTCTAAAATTATATCAGAGATTTCAAAGTTTCCAAATTAAAAAGGGATTTTGCAATAGATCGATTAATCTATAGATCTATAATGCAAAATCCCTTATATTTTATCCAAATAATTCTTCGTTATTACTATTATATAAATTGTAATATTTACCTTTTTTAGCCAGTAATTCCTTGTGATTTCCTCTTTCTACAATTCCATCGTAGGTTAATACAAGTATTTCATCTGCATTTATAATAGTTGATAATCTATGAGCGATAGTTATTGTTGTCCTTCCTTCAGATAAATTCTCCAAAGACTTTTGAACTATTGCTTCGCTCTTATTATCTAAGGCACTGGTTGCTTCATCTAAAATTAGTATTGGAGGATTTTTAAGAAAAACTCTAGCTATAGAAATTCTTTGCTTTTGTCCACCGGAAAGTTTTACTCCTCTTTCTCCTATATAAGTATCAAATCCATATGGTAAATCATTTATGAATTCTGTGGCACCAGCAAGTTCTGCTGCCCTTATTATCTCCTCATCTGTAGCATCATCCTTACCATATCGAATGTTATCCTTAACTGTTCCACCAAATAAATAAACATCTTGTTGGACAATACCTATATTATCTCTCAACGATTCTAAAGTAATATCCTTAATATCCTTATCATCAATTTTAATTGATCCTCTATCTATATCATAAAATCTTGGAATTAACTTTGATATAGTTGTCTTGCCAGCACCTGATGGTCCTACAAGAGCAATGTTTTCACCCACATTTACATTAAAGTTTATGTTCTCTAATACATATGGTTCATCTTCTCTAGTTTCTGGATATTTAAAGTATACATTATCAAATTCTATTTTACCTGAAACATCATCTAACTTTATAGCTTGATCATCATCAAAAATAGTATTATCCATATCCATAACTTCTACAAATCTTTCAATACCAGTAGCTCCTGCTTGGTATACATCTGTAAAATTAATCAAGCGTTCAATTGCTGCAACAAGCATATTTAAATACATTGTAAATGCAATCAAATTGCCTGGACTTATTTTGTCATTAATAACAAAATAACCACCTACAAAAATCAAAATAGCATACATCAGACCTGAAAAGGCTTCATTTATCATAAAGAAACCAGCCATATCATAGTATCTTTCTTTTTTGATATCTACAAATTTATCGTTACTTATTTCGAATTTTGATTTTTCAATTTCTTCATTGGCAAAAGATTTTACCACTGATATACCTAATAATGTATCTTCTACCCCTGAGTTAATATCTCCTATCTGTTTTTTTACATTCAAAGTAGCTTCTCTAAATTCTTTACGTTTTTTACTAGAAACTACAAACATAATTGGAATAATAACATATATGATAAGTGCTAGCTTCCAATTAATAGTGAGTAAAACTATAAACGATATAATAAGCTTAAGAGCTCCTACCAAAAATTCCTCTGGAACATGGTGTGCAAATTCTGTTATATCGAATAAATCAGTAGTAATTCTACTCATTAACACACCAATTTTTGTTTCATTAAAAAACTCAGTATCCATGGTGAGCAAATGATTAAATACATCAGAGCGCATATCTCGTTCAATCTTTGCCCCCATTATATGACCTAAAGATTGCATAAAATATCTAGCAGCTAACTCAAGTATTTTAGTTAAAACAAATATAATACCTACTTTAGTAACTCGACTAACATCGAGTAGTCCCATCTGGGCCCAATCAGTAAGATATGATAAAAGAATTGGTAATACTAAGCTTGATACAGTAGTTAAAGCTGCAGCTAATAAATCAGCAGTTAATATATTTTTATAAGGTCTATAATATGGTTTAAACCTTTTTAGCAATTCTTTATTTTTATAAGATTTCTTCTCCATTAATCCTCCTTAACTAATAATAATTATTATTTTCAATAACATAACTTTACCATACTTTATGAAAAATTACTAAGTATATCTATTGAAATTTAAAAAATGCTTTGCTAATATAATAACAGGAGGTTATATGGCTAGAATAATTGAAAAAACTAATCTTAATGAAAATACAATTAAATTTGTAGTCAATGCTCCAAATATTGCTAGGAGAGCTTTACCAGGGCAATTTATCATACTAAGATTAGATGAAAAGGGAGAAAGAGTTCCTTTTACAATATCATCTACAGATGAAGAAAACGTTACAATAATTGTTCAGATTGTAGGCAGAACTACTATGAGAATGGATAAACTTAAGGCTGGTGATGGATTCTTAGATTTTGTAGGACCGCTGGGAATACCCACAGAATTAGATAATCTAAAAGGAAAAAATGTTTGTGTAGTTGGAGGAGGACTCGGAACTGCTATAGCCTACCCACAGGCTAAGTACTTACATGATATAGGAGCCCATGTAGATGTTATAACAGGATTCAAAAATAAAGACTTAATACTTTTAGAAAATGAATTAAGGGAAAAAAGCGAGAACTTATATATAAGTACAGATGACGGTTCATACGGCTATCACGGATTTGTAACTGAGATTTTACAAGATAATATTAATAAAGGCAAGAAATACGATCATATCTTAGCAATAGGCCCGGTCATAATGATGAAAAATATTGTTGAAGTTGCTAGGCCTTATAAAATTCCTACAACAGTTAGTATGAATTCTACTATGGTTGATGGAACAGGAATGTGCGGATGTTGTAGGATAAGTGTAGATGGAGAAATGAAATTTGCATGTGTTGACGGTCCGGATTTTGATGGCTACAAAATTGACTTTAATGAAGCTATGAATAGATCTAGAACTTACATAAAAGAAGAAAGAGATCATGTGTGCAATATAACTGGGGAGATTAGAAATGGCTGATTATAAAATAAATATGAGTAAAGAAAAAGTTAAGATGCCAGAGCAAGACCCAAATATTAGAAATAAAAATTTTAAAGAAGTCACTCTAGGCTATACTTTAGAAATGGCTCAAAAAGAAGCCACTAGATGTTTACAATGTAAAAACGCACCATGTATGAGTGGATGTCCAGTTTCAGTTCATATCCCAGAATTTATAAATTACTTAGTAGCAGGAAATCTAGAAAATGCTTATGACGCAATATCTTTTACAAATAATCTTCCAGCAATATGCGGCAGAGTTTGTCCTCAAGAAGTTCAGTGCGAAGGCGTATGTACTCGCGGTATAAAAAGTGAACCAGTTGCTATTGGTAGACTTGAAAGATTTATAGCAGATTGGTACATGAACAATTCCTACAATAAACCAGTAGAAGTCACAAGCCAAAATGCTAAAGTAGCTGTAATAGGAGCTGGACCATCTGGACTATCTGCTGCGGCTGATCTTGCAAAAATGGGCTATCAAGTAGTACTTTTTGAAGCTTTTCATGCGGCTGGTGGTGTATTAATGTATGGTATACCAGAATTTAGATTACCAAAAGAACTCGTTCAAAAAGAACTTAAAAACGTTATAGGACTAGGTGTTAAACTTCAAACTAATACTATAGTAGGAAGAACAATATCCTTAAATGATTTATTCGACCAAGGATTTGAATCAATCTATATTTCAACTGGGGCAGGACTACCATCATTTTTAGGAATAGATGGAGAAAATTTAAATGGTGTATACTCTGCAAATGAATTTTTAACAAGGATAAATCTAATGAAAGCATATAAATTTCCAGAATATGATACACCTGTGCATATAGGAAAAAAAGTATGCATTGTAGGTGGAGGAAATGTAGCAATGGATGCAGCAAGATCAGCTAAAAGACTTGGTGCAGATGTAACTGTTGTATATAGAAGAAGCTTTGATGAAATGCCAGCTAGAATTGAAGAAAGCCACCATGCTATGGAGGAGGGAGTAAATTTTATGAATCTCCATAATCCAGTAGAAATATTAGGCAATGATGGATGGGTTAATGCTGTTAAACTTGAAAAGATGAATCTAGGTCAAGCAGATAATTCAGGAAGGCGCCGTCCTATTCCAACAGGAGAATATGAAGAAGTAAAATTTGACTCTGTAATAGTCTCTATAGGACAAAGTCCAAATCCTCTTATAAAACAAACTAATGATGATATCAAGACAGAAGATTGGGGCGGAATAATTGTTAATAAAGACTCTACAATGACAAGTAAAGATGGAGTATTTGCTGGTGGAGATGCAGTTAGTGGTGCAGCCACAGTAATACTTGCCATGGGTGCTGGTAAAAAAGCAGCTATTAATATTGATAAATATATAAAAGAGAAAAGAAATAAAGTAAAAGAAGAGCTCAATTAAATTTGAGTTCTTTTTTTATCACAATATTTATAAATCTTTATATATATTTAATAATTTTTACATATATTTTACACATTTATATTACTGATTTTATAAATATCTTTTACAATTATTTTGAAAATATATTAGGAGGATGTTGATGAAACAAAATAATAAACTAGTAGTTGCCCTACTTATTGCAGGTGTAACAAGTGCAGTATTCCCTGCTACAACTTCATTTGCAGATGATGCTAATGTAGAATCTAAAGAAATGATTGTAGATGATGTAAAAACTAATGAAACAAGTGATAATCTAAGCTTAGATTCAGCTCAATCTAGTGAAAATAATTCTAATGAAGACGAAAAATCAATAAATAAAAAAATTGAAAAAGATTTTTTTGAATTTCAAGATGATGAAGTAACCTTCCCTAAAAATGAAAAAAACACTAGAGAATCTGATGGAACAAATAAATTTAATAGAGCCACAGAAACTGAAAGAGAAACATTTGGAGAAGATAAAAACGTCACAAATATAGATCCAGCAGTTAGCAAAAAATTAGAAGAAACTAATGGAGAATACGGTAAAAAAGACGGAGCTTATGCTAACAATAACCTTAAAGCAATAACAACAGACATTAAAGATGTTGTTGTAAATCCAGGCAGAAATGAAAATGAAGTAGCTATTACTTGGTTTGCAAAAGGCGATGTTAATAAAGATTCAAGATTAATATTTGATGGTAAAGCTTATACTCCTATAAGATCAAGAAAAACAGGTGACTCAAATGGATATAGTACATATACATCACTTGTAAGTATTACACCAGGAAAAAGCTACAAATATCATGTGGAAACTGGTTCTTATAAGTCTAAAGAATATACACTAAAAACTAAAGCTTTAGGTAAAAATAATGAATTTAATGTTTCCTATTTTGGAGATCCTCAAATAGGATCTGGCGATAGTGTTTGGTCTGCTGCTGGCTTAGATAAGAACACTCAAGCAAAAATTGAACAAGATAAAGTTGACTTTGCAAAAACACTAGAAACAGCAAAAAAAACAGATCCACACTTCTTTTTATCAATGGGAGATAATGTAGAAATTGCAGGATACGAAGCTGAATATGATTATTTCTTAGATAATGATATGTTTAGAGAAAGAATATTCTCATCAGTTGTAGGAAATCATGAAACATATATAGATCCAGAAGATTCCACTCAACAAAATACAACATTCTCTGATCATTTTTATCTACCAAATGAAAGTAATCTTGGTTCTATTTCAAGAATAAATGAAGATGGTACACCATTTTATATACCTGGTGATTACTATTACACATATGGAGATACTCTTTTCCTTAATATTAACTCAAATGTAATAGATTCTAATCAACACAAGGCTTTCATTGAACAAGCTATAGCGCAAGCTACAAAAGATCATGGTAAAAATTTCTCATGGAAGGTTGTATCATTCCACCATGCTCCATATTCTACAGCAACACATACTTCAGATGTAGATATACTACTTAGAAGAAAAGAATTAGTAAAAATTTTTAATGATAATGGCATCGATGTTGTACTAAATGGACACGATCACATTTATGCTAGAACTGGCCAAATGGTTGCTGGAGAACAAGCACTAAGCTTTGTTGATGCATATGGTACAGAACCTAGTGATGAAAACGCTGGTATAGAAAAAGGATTCTCTAAAACATATAATAATAAAATTTATAAAAATGGAAAAGTAATAGTAGATGGAATCAATCTTGACTATGACAAATACGAAGTAACAAACCCACGTGGAACAATGTTCTTAACAATGTCTACATCTGCTGGTTCAAAATACTATAATCCAATCGGTGAAGATCAATGGTTTGTTGTTAGAAGTCTAGACGATAGAAGTCAATTATTCTCTAACTTAACATTTAGCAAGAACCACTTTAGTCTAGTAACAATGGATCAATCTGGAAAAGTTGTCGATAGATATCGTATTAATAAAACTGATGAATTTATCAATAATCCTAATATGAATACCACAAAAGTTTCTAACGATAAACTAGAAGCTTGTATAAATCAAGCTAAAAATTTAAAACCAATTTCAGATAATGAAAATGTAAGCTTATATGTAGATGCAATTCAATCAGCTGAAACAGTATTAAATTCAAAAACAGCTAGTCAAGAAGAAGTAGATGCTGCGATCGGCGCACTACAAACTAGATTATCATCAGTTGAATTTATAGAAGAAAATAAAGATAATATAGACAATAAAGAAAATATTGCTGATAAAACAGATAATAAAGCAGATAAAAATACTACGAAAGTAGTAGATAATAAAACTAGCAAAAAATCTAAAAAGGTAGCAACAACATCAATCAAAGCTCCAAAATCAAACAAAAAAATAGCAAGTAAATCAAGTAATAAAATAGCAAATAAATCAAACAATCCAAAAACTGGTATAGGTGCCCTAACTGGTGTATATGCAACATTATCACTAGCAAGTGCTGGTTTGTTTGCAAGCAAGAAAAATAAAAACTAAAATTTAAAAATACATTGCACCTCTATTTGATAGAGGTGTTTTTATTATACAATTAAAATATCACTTATATATTCAGGAGAAAAACTAATGAAAAATAATAATAAATTAATCGTTGCTCTAATCATAGCTAGTACAGCTACTACCCTATTACCTACTAGTAATTCATATGCAACAGAAAAAATAGAGCAAACAGAAACGAATCTAGTTGAGAGCAAATAGCAAGTAGATACTAATATTGATAAATCTTTAGAAAAAAAATCAGATAAAGAAAATCCTCAAAATGATAATGACATTGAATTTCCAACAGAATCTGCCAAAGATTATGAATTTAACGATGAAATAAATGAAAGTTCATTAAGAGAAGATGATGGAACAGATATTTCTAATAGAGCTCAAAGCACAGATAGAAAAACTTTTGGTCAAGATAAAAATATAATAAATATTGACCCAGAAGTTAAGAAAAATCTTAAAGAAACCAATGGCGAATATGGAAAATCTGGTGGAGCTTATGCAGATAATAATCTAAAAGCTATAACTACACCAATAAAAGACATTGTCGTAAATATGGGTCAAAATGAAAATGAAGTAGCTATAACTTGGTTTGCCAAAGGAGATGTAGATAATAATTCAAATTTAATCTTCGACGGCAAAACTTATCCATCTATAAAATCAAGAAAAACAAGTGATTCCAATGGCTACAGCACATATACTGCAATTGCAAATGTAAGGCCAGGAAATACTTATACTTATTATGTTCAAACAGGAAACTACAAATCAGATGTTTATACTTTAAAAATTAAATCTTTTGGCAAAAATAATGAATTTGACGTTGTCGCTTTTGGAGATCCACAAATAGGATCAGGAGATAGTGTCTGGAAATCAGTTGGGCTTGATAGTAATACTCAAGGAAAAGTTGATCAAGACATAATTGATTTTGGAAAATCATTAAAGAAAGCAAGAGAAATCAATCCATCTTTCTACTATTCAATGGGAGATAATGTACAAGTAGCTGGATTTGAAGGAGAATTTGATTATTTCTTAAATAACCCAATATTTAGAGAAAGAGTTTTTTCAACTATAGCAGGTAATCATGAGTTAAAAGTAGATAAAAATGATACTAGTCAGGAAAATACAGCATTTGCAGATCATTTTTATCAACCAAATTTAACAGAATATGGTCAAACTTTAAATATAAATGATGATAGAACAAAAACATTTATTCCTGGAGACTACTATTACACATATGGTGATACACTTTTCTTAAATCTAAATACAAATAACAAAAACTCACTAGAGCATAAAACATTCATTGAAGAAGCTATCAAAGAAGCTACAAAAAAACGTGGAAGTAACTTCTCATGGAAAGTTGTAAGTTTCCACCATGCTCCTTACTCAACAGCAACTCATACTGAAGATAAAGATATCCTTCAAAGACGTCATGAGTTAGTAAGAATTTTTAATGAAAATGATATAGATATAGTACTTGGAGGCCATGATCACATATATGCAAGAAGTAAACAAATGCTAGCCGGAGAACAAGCGTTAGAATTTGAAAAAGCTTACGGAATTAAAGAATCTGATAAAAATGCTAAAGTCGAAAATAACTATACAAGTATATACAATAACCAAATATATAAAAACGGAAAAATTGTAGTCGATGGTATAGGTCTAGACTATAATAGAAAAGAAGTTACAAATCCACGTGGAACCTTATTTTTAACACTAGCCTCTGCATCAGGAAGTAAGTTCTATAATCCAATTGGTGAGCAACAATGGTTAGTAAATAAAAGTTTGGATGATAGAAACCAATTACTAACACATTTTACATTTAATAAAAATCAATTCAAACTAGAAACCATGGATCCATATGGAAAAATAATTGATCATTACACAATAAATAAAACAGATGATTTTATAGCAAACCCAAATATGAATGATCGAAGTATTACAAAAGCAAAACTTGCTGATTTTATAAGTGAAGTAGAAAAATATAAACCAGTAGATAATAAAGACAATTTAAATTTATATGAAAAATCTCTAGCTAGCGCAAAAGAAGTTTTAAATAACACTTACACAAGTCAAGAAGAGCTTGATGCTGCAATTGAGGTATTAAATACTAGACTATCAAGCGTAGAATTTTTAGCAAAAAAAGTCGAAAATAATACAAAAGTTTCTAAAGAAATTAAAGGAGAAAAAGTACCAAAATCTAATATAAGAAAAGATAAAAAAATAAATAGAACTAATAAAAAATCTACAAATATCAATAAAAAAATATCTAGAAAATCAAACAATCCAAAAACTGGTATATCAAATCTAACAGGAGTTTATGTTAGCCTATCAATTGCAACAGCAGGGCTATACGCAATAAAAAGAAAATAATTTATCAATACAATCTAACTAAAAGGAACCAATCATAATGATGGTTCCTTTTTTGTATTTACATATTACGAATCTTTTCTAGCCACACCTTATCTTCAGGATCTGAAGAATATCTAGACTTTTTATCAATACTTGCTAAAGAGTTCATATCTTCATCAGTAAGATCAAAATCAAATATATCTATATTTTCTCTAATTCTATAATCATGAACAGATTTTACTAAAACCATAACCCCACGCTCTATGTTCCATCTCAAAGCAACTTGGGCAGGGCTCTTTCCATATTTATCAGCTATCTCTTGTAATACTTTCTCTCCTAATAAGTCACTATTTGCACGAGCTAGCGGACTCCAAGCTTGATGAAGTATATTATTTTCTTTTAAAAATTCATTAGTATCCTTATCCTGTAAATGCAAATGACTTTCCAATTGATCTATAGCTGGTTTGATTCCAGTATCAAGCAATTCAGTTAATTGGTCTATAGAAAAATTACAAACTCCTATTGTTTTAATAATTCCTTGATCTTTGTACTCCTTAAAAACTTCCCAAGTTTCTTTATAGTCTTTTCCATACCAGTGAAGCAAAGCTACATCTAGATAATCAACACCTAAGTCTTTCATAGAATCATCCAAAGATTTCTTTGTTTTATCGGCTCCATAAGAATTCGGCCAAACTTTGGTAGCTATTTTATAATCACTCCTATTTTTTCCGTATGACTTAAGATATTTTCCAAGTAACTTTTCATTTTCATAAAACTTAGCGGTATCAAAATATGTGTATCCTGCATCTAAGGATGAGGAAATTCCAACATCCATATCTTTTTCATCTGTTATCTTATACGTTCCAAAACCTATAGCTGGAAGCTTATTGCCATCATTTAAATCATAATATTTCATTAAATAAATCACTCCTTATAATCTTTATCTCTTTATACCCATATGTTATAATCATAATTATGAAAACAGTATTAATAACAGGTTCTTCTAGAGGAATTGGTGCTGCAATCGCTAGAAGGCTTAATGATGAATATAAAATTGTAATAAATTATAACAACAGTAAAAAAAAAGCATTTGAACTTTTATATGAACTACGTAAAACAAATCCGAATGTTATAGCTATAAAAGCAGATGTATCTAAAGAAGATGAAGTTAATATGATGTTTGATGTAACTGAGAAAAATTTTTCTAATGTAGATATACTCATAAATAATGCTGGTATATCCCACTTCTCCCTCATACAAGATATAGAGTTTGATATATGGAAAGATGTTATAAATACCAATCTAAATTCAGTATTTCTAAGCAGCAAGAGGGCTATTCCTAATATGATATCAAAAGGCGAAGGAGTTATTATAAATATGAGTTCAATTTGGGGAGATTTTGGAGCTAGCATGGAAGCTCTTTATTCTACAAGTAAAGGGGCTATAAATACATTTACAAAGTCTATGGCAAAGGAACTTGCCCCTTCTGGCATACGTGTAAACGCTATTGCTCCTGGCATAGTAGAAACCGATATGATGAAAAATGATTTTACAGAAAATGAACTTGATAAATTAAAAAGTGAAGTTCCTACAAATAGATTTGCAAAACCAGAAGAAATTGCAGGACTTGTTAGATACTTAATTTCAGATGAAGCCAGTTATATAACTGGAGATATTATCCATATAAACGGAGCTTTTTATTAAAATTAAAAATCTCATAAGCTAAAACAATAGCGTATGAGATTTTAATCAATATTTAATTATATTATTGGTACACAAAGCTCGCATAAGTGATTATCGACTAAACTTTTTTTATACCTTTCTACAATAGGCCTTTTATAATCCTGAGAGTATCCTTTCTGTATCAATACTTTATGATAATTTATCCAGATACTTTGTATACTCTCTTGGGTATGTGAAATTAAAAATACTAGATACTTGCCACCTCTAATTTTTCTAGAACAAATTTCTTCTTTTATGTCGTTTTCTATAAAATCATCTTTAAAAATCACTCCTACATCATATCTGCACTCACTTGGACTAACTAGTTCTGGATTATCTAAAGCTATAGAAAGTATAGTTGTGTCTTTATCAAATGCAATATTATTCCTTAACCAACTTTTAAATCTTTCCATTAATATTTTATTTTCTGGTCCATATTCACCTACTCTTCTCATATATATATAAACTCTGAGTCAGGGATGTTTTCCAATTCACATTTTAAATAAAAATTCAATTTATATTCTCCAATATTTGTTAGTACATCGATGCCTAGAAAAATTGTATATCGATTTAAAATATATTTCAAATAAATTTTAAAAATTATTATTTACTTCTACTAGTTCGGAAAAGTTGTACCAATATATATAAGATTTAATTACTTTTTTTCCTAAACTCTCTTCTATAGCTTGTTTATAAATCTTTAATTGATCATTATATACGCCTTCTCTTTTTATAGTATCTGTTTTAAAATCCAAAAGCACTATTTCATTAGCAAATTCAAACATTATGTCTATTTGACCGTTTACATAATAATCTTGATATTTCATCAAAAAAGATTCTTCTTTTCTTATACTTTCTGCGCTTTGATAAAGACTTATAATTTCTTTATTATTAAAATACTTTATAATTTTATCATTCTCTACAACATCTAGTTCATCTCTTTTGATTTTATTTTCTATAACTAATCTATCAAATGCTCTATTTAAACTTTTCTTATCGTATTTTTGATAATTGAGTCCTTGGAAAATTTTATGAATTATAGTTCCCCTATCAGTTGGCTTATACTCATGCTTTTCTGATACAAAGTTTGGCTTTCTATATTCCCCCACTAGATTAAGTTTATTATATGATGGCACTTGATAACCATCTTCTTCTGGATTAAAATTTTTAGTTATTTCTGTTACAGACTTTTTAATAGAATCTCTAGTATCAGATTCATATTCATATGGTATTGTGTAAATATTTTTAAATTTCTCATAAAGTTTATCATGAACGCTTAACTCTAATAAATTACCTATCTCATAATTTTTATTATCTTGATATTCATTCTCTTCATTTATTATCTTAAGACTCGCTATATCTCCTAATTCATCTGAATTTAAATCTTTATCAAATAAATCAATGGAAATCTTATCTTGCGAAATAGCAGCTATAAGCCAATCCATATAAGTAGACATATTTAAATAATCATCTCTGCCATATAGTTTATCTACCGTATTAAGGTTTCTATTACCTACTATTACAAGCTTATTTATGGCTCGAGTCAAGGCAACGTAAAGTACTCTCATCTCTTCTCTTTTATTTAAAACAGTTATCTTCTCAGTAATTAAATCTTTTTTAAGCGAGGATAGTCTAACTTTATTTTCATAATCAGCTACATTTATACCAATACCTATTTTATCATCAAATACAATATTTTCTCTAAGATGCTTATTATTAAATCTCTTAGCTGCATCAGCCAAAATTACAACAGGAAATTCTAATCCCTTAGATTTATGTATAGTCATAATTCTCACCAAATTTTCGTTTTCTGATAAGTCACGGGCAGGATTGATATCATCAGTTTGGTATAAGGATAGATTTTCTATATAATCCAAAAAACCATATAGACCATTATCATTATTGGATTCATAATCTGCCATCAAATCTATAAATGCTTCAACATTAGCTATCCTATCACCTCCTCTATCTCTTGCCATAAGAAACTCATAAAAATTTGATACTTCAAATACATAATTTCCAAATTCATAAAGATTCATCAAAGATAACTGATAGGAGAAATTATCATAGGAAGTTTTAAAGTCATTTATTTTATTTAATAAGCCATTGTTTTCATTATAATTTTCAAATGCTTGATAAAATCTAATATCATTTGATGCTAATCTTATATTTGCTATATCTTCTTCAGAAAAATTATAAATTTCACTTCTTAGAACTGATAAAAGCGTAATATCGTCTTTAGGATTAGCTATAAGTTTTAGTATATTTATAAAAAATGCAACCTCAGTCGCCCTAAATGATACTTTGTTTATATCATTAAAGAAAGGTATATTAGCTAATTTCAATGAATTTTCATATAGATAGGACTTGGATCCACTTCTTAAAAGTATAACTATATCCCTATACTCATAGCCTTCTTCTGTAAGATTTTCAATGACATTTGCTATATGATTTTCTTCATTTAGCTTGTCATCTAAAATATGTATTTCCGATTTAGGATATTTTTTATCAAAAGTTTGAGTTGGATTTAGCCTATGTCCTCCATTTTTATAATCAATTGCTGATTGATCTTTAGTCATTATCCTATCAAAAATATAATTAATAAATTTGATTATATCCTTATCAGTCCTAAAATTTTCATTAAGATTAATTCTTATAGAATTTTTATTTTCTTTACTTTCATAAGAATCTAGCTTGTTTAAAAATATCTCAGGTTCAGCTCTTCTAAATCCATAGATAGATTGCTTGACATCCCCTACAAAAAATAAATTATTTTCTCCTGCTAGTTTTTCTATAATATAGTTTTGAATTTCATTACTATCTTGATACTCATCAAAGAAAATGTATTGAAATCTTTCCTTTATAATAGAATTCGCTTTTCTATTTTCTAAGAGATTTATGAATTTTTCTTCCATATCATTAAAATCAAGATAGGATCCATCCAATTTTTTCGCCTTATATTTTTTCATAAATCTCTTTGTAAGATAGTTAAGCTCAGAAAGTACAGTTATCTCTTTTTTACTAAACTCCCTTATAATATCTGAGCTTGTATTTAGTACTAATGAAGAAATATTGGATAATTCTTTTTTATACAAATCTCTATTTGCTTTAATAATTGATTGAATATCTTTTTCATCTTTTCTAGCTCTTACCATTGTAGAAAATTTAGCTTTTTTTATTTTTTCTATAAATAAATCCCAATCAGTATATATTAAATTATTAAGTTCATTTACTAAGCTAAAATCTCCCTCGATCATTTCTGTATATTTATCACGCATGTTATTGTCAAAAACTAAAGACCTATTTTTTCTTATATCTTCTAAAAGCAGATCAATGCGTTGTCTTATCATATCTTTAAAAGTATTAAAATCAAAAGGATTCTTTGTTTTCTCATCTAGCCATCTAATTGGACTTATTTCAGATGTAATCTTATCGTAAGTTTTTAGGACAATAGATTTAGCTTCTCTATCACTCCTACTTGTGGCAAAATTATGAATGAAGTTATGAAAATCTTGATCTGCTTTTTTATATTCTTCATAAAAAACTTCATCAATAGCTTCCTCTTTTAAAATTACATTTTCATTATCACTTATCACTGTGAAATTTGGACTTAGATTATCAAAGTAATAAAAATATTCCCTAAGCATGTCAGAAGCAAAGGCATGAAGTGTCTGAATATGAGCATGCTTTAACAATTTAAGCTGATCCTTTAAAAACTTATTTGAAGGATCATTTTCTATTTCTCTTTCTATAGCAGATCTTATCCTATCTTTCATCTCTATAGATGCTTTGTTGGTGAAGGTAACTATAATCATCTTATCCACATCAACTTTTTCAGTTAATATAAGATCGATAACCCTATCTACCAATACCCTAGTTTTCCCAGATCCTGCAGCGGCGGATATAATTATATTTTTTCCTCTTTCTTTTATAGCTCTCTTTTGGCTAGCTGTGTAAATTATATCAGCCATCTATATCCTCCTCATTTTTATAAAGATCAGTGATTGCTTTACTCTTATCAAAATCTCTATACTTATCGCTATCAATGCTCTCATCAAACTTACAAATGCCCCTAAAGTCACAATATTGGCATTCATTTTGACTTTCGCTATATCTAATAGGATTAAGCTTAATATTGCCCATTTTTATTTCTTTTATATATTTACTTACAAGATTTTTTGCAAAATTATTGATAAGATCTTCTTCCTCAATAGTTAAAATATTTGTATTTCTCCTATCAATTACACCAATATTTTTATTATCAAAGTTATCTTTATCTATTAGCCTAAAAACCTCCTCATTTACTTTTATTATTAGACCGTTCATCCTAAATTTGTCTTCATAAATTTTTTCTATATTAGATTTATCATAAGTATCATCCATCTTTTCTAATTCATCAGAAAGTGGCATATAGAATGATCCTACTGGAATGATACCATCACTCATTGCTTTAGCACTCATCATGTAAACTAATAATTGCAAGTCTAGTCCATTTAGTATATTTACTATCTTAAAAACCTTCTTGCCTGTTTTATAGTCTACAATCCTAAGATAGTTACCAGCTCTATCAATCCTATCAATTCTTCCTATTAAATAGTTTTCATCATCTACGTATACCCCTGGCAAACTATTTTCTTTATTATAACCAAAATCTATTTCTACATCTAAAACATTAAATTCTCCCTTTTTAAGTTGGCTTATAACTTCCTTTGAATTATTTTTTGTATTTTTAGCTAAATTACTTAGTATAAATTGATTACGAGGATCATCCCTACGGGTTTTATCTAAGTAATTATTGATACTAGAATTAAAATTTTGAGCAATTAATTTATCAAGTTCTTGGTTAGTTATTTCATCTAAATTACTATCTTTTATAAGTCTTGATACATCTTCTAATGAATTATGAACTATAGACCCTAACTCTCTGGCATCTACGTCATAATTTTCATCATAATATGGCTTTATGCCAAAGTTTACAAAATATCTATAAGGACATTTAGAATAAGTCTCTATCTCCGTTACGTTAAAGTGATTTTTAGGATATAAGGACTTAGCCAAACTTTGATCGATACTATTTTTATTATTGGTATAATAAATCCCAGCTAATATAATTTCAAAATCTCCGTAATCTTTTAGATAAGATATATAGGACTTGGTAAAATCAATATCTTGTCTTTCTACTTCTTCCCCTTTGTGAATCTTCCATAAAACTTCCAAGCTATGTTTTTGAGAAAGTTCTCTAGAATACATCATTTCTGATAAAGGAATACTTGTAAGATCTGTTATTTTTAAGTTTGGAAATATCCTAAGGATCCCATTTAAAACGACAGATTTATTTATTGCTGATCCATCTTTATCGCTTAAGGCAAAAGAAAAATATATCTTTTCACTACTACTTATCATCTTATATAGGTTGAGCTTTTCTCTTTCTTCTAAATCTTCTTCATAAATTTTAAGGTCTAGATTTATATTAGTTAGTTTGTCTTTTTCATCTTTACCTAATAAAAAATCTCTCTTAGACTTAGATGGAAAAAACGTATCATTTAGACCCAAAGCAAAATTAATAGGTCTTTGTGACACCCTAGGTCTTCTAAAATTAGTTATAATAATATGATCTTTAGTAGGTGGTATAATCCCTATATCCACATCATCTGCAGTAGCTTTTATTGTATTATAAATTGACTTTAAAGAAGATTTTCTATCGCCCATAAGACTTGCTAATTCTTCCAAGATAGATATAAATTTATCCCAAACTTGATCATTTTCATTATAATTATCAAGATCTCCTTCTTCTAGGAGAATATTCTGATAATTATTGATACCTTTAATAAAACTAGAATTAGCTATCATAGCATAAATTGCAATAACCATATCATAAGTTTTAGAATTTTCTTTATCAATATACAATAATGGATCTAAAAGTTTTAGTATCTTTTTTCTTATATCATTTACTATTTTTTCTTCATTTATTTTATATATTAACTTTTCATCTCCAGATGGATCATCCTTATAGAGATTTTTGTAATAATCTATATCAAGCTCAAAATACTTATCTTCTTTGAACATATCTCCTTTTATTTTTCTGCTTATAATATAATTTTGAAATATTATAATTTTATCAACAGAATTTTCTCCAAAATCAAATATATTCGACCTTAAAAAATAACTTAAATCATGGCTATTAAAGCCATAAATAATAAGTCTAAGAGCTGCAAGCCAAGTTTTTACTATGTGATTATCAGATAGTTTATTAGTCTTATCCATAAATACAGGTAAATTATACCTATTAAATACCTTACTTATTTCATTTTCGTATTGCCTTTCATCAGAAATATATATAGCTATATCCTTATATCTAATATTTTTTTCATAGATTAGTTTATTAATTATTAAAGCAATATTTTCTACTTCTGTTTTAGAAGAAATAGACTCTAAAACATGAATATTGGCTGGTTTCATTCTATAAAAACTTGGATTATATCTCTCGTAATTTGAACACAAGTGATTTATATCTTCATTTTTATTTAAAGATGCGTTTAGATTTATTTCCTTGATTTTATCAAGATCACTAAGTCTATAGTAAAACTTATTAGCCATATCATATATTTCTAAATCCTTTGCCATAGGATTATTTATAAATGTTTTATCAAGAGTTAAGGCTACGTTGATATTGGAACCTAGTCTTAAGAGTTCCCCTATAAAATCCATTTTGATATCAGAAATATAATCAAATTTATCAAAGTAAAAATTAGCTCCTTTTAAAAAGTCACAATAAGAAAGTCTAGTAATAACTTGATTTAACCTATCTTCAGTATCGAGATATTTATCGGCTATTTCCTTTTGATAAGCATCATAAATGAGCTTTGTTTCTCTAAACTTTAGCTTAAGTATCTCATCATCTAAGTCTTTATCTATCGTTTTAAAAAACTCTTCATCAAATTTGTTGTCCTTTATATCAGTAATAAAAGATTCTATGTCATTTATAAAGTCGATGTTGTGACTCTTTCCCTTAAACAAAGTAAGATCATCATTTATATCTCTAAGAATATTAGATAAAAGTATAATTTTTCCACTTTTACTTAAAATGTTATCAGAAAGCCCTCCGGTCTTATCAATAATATGTCTAGAAAGGGATGAAAATGATAGCACCTTAGCATCCATAACAGTATTATAAGAGATATTCTCCATAAGATTGATATCAGATTGTAAGGTATATTGTTCAGGTACAATTAAAAACGCCTTTTCTTTATTATCTAAATTTTCTTCTATTTTTTTATAAATATATTTGCTATTAGCACTAGGAGATCTTGAAATAATTGTAGTAATCATGCTATTACCTCTATATTGCTTCCCTTATCTTGGCTATATTTTACTAAAATTTTCCCATCTATAGCCTCTTTTAGTTCACTTACATGGCTTATTAGACCTACGAATTTGTTATCGTATGAAAGTCTTTCCATTTGTTCAATTACTTTTGCTAGGTACTCATCAGATAAAGTTCCAAAGCCTTCGTCTATAAATATAGTATCAATTGTAATACCACCATTTTCTGCAGATATTTCATCTGATAATCCTAAAGCAAGTGATAGGGAGGCTAAAAATGATTCCCCTCCAGAAAGAGTTGATGCTGGGCGAGTCTTGCCAGTATTAGCATCCAAAATCTCTATATCTAAACCTGACTGAGATTTAAGATTTTTCCCTTCTGAACTACGCTCCATACTGAATTGACCATTTGACATTTGAAGTAACCTCTTATTTGCATAATTTAAGATCCTATCAAAGTAATAGCTTAATACAAATGTTTGAAAATCAACTTTTTGTCTGCCAGCTACCTTACCTATAGCTCCATTTGCAATTTCAGATAGTTTATCAAGGATTACACTCTCATCTGATAATTTTTCATATCTATAATTTAGATTTTCAATATTAGCGAAAATCTCATTTATTGAAATGATTTTGACTTTAATATTTGAAATTTCCTCATTAAGTAGCTTTATAGAATCTGATTTAACCTTAATTTGACTATCTATATGCTCTAAGTCAACCAATTTTTTATCTTCATATTGTTCTAAGTTTTTATAAGTAATTCTTAATTCATTTAATTTATTAAAATAACTATTAATTAATTGATCTTTACTCTTAATTTCCATATAAATATCAAGATATGACCTATACTCATCATAGCTTGTAAACTTTTCATTAATCTTTTTTTCTAAATCAACTTTCAAATACTCAATATTTTCACAAGTCTTAATAATATTTTTTTTATAATTAGAAATCTCTGTTTTAATTTTGGTTTGTTGATTAAGTAAATCATTGTGCCCTTTAATTATTTTTTTTATTTCAGTATCTAAAGACATTATTTTTTTATCAAGCTCTTCTAGATCTTTATTTAACTTATCAAAATTTAAATTCTTCATACCATCTTTATTCGACTGATAGTAATTTATAATATTTTCAGAGTCCTTAGTCTTTTCTTTTAAATCTATCAGTTTATTTTGATTTTTTTGAATTTCATAGCTAGTCTTATTTAAATTTTCTTTTTTGCTTGTAGATAACTTTTCTAGTTCTATTAACGATTTTTCTAAGCTTTCTTTTTCTTTATTTATATCACTAATTTTTATTTTCAAGCTTGTTTTATCTGTTATGATTTCCTTTATATCTCTTGTTTTACTTATAGATTCCTTATAAAGCTGATTTTGAGTTCTTAACTTAGTAATCTCCTTATTAATTTCTGTTAAATTATTATTGACTTTTTTAATATCAATATCATTAATCTCTATTTTTTCAAAATGATATTCATGTGTATCTCCACAAATTGGACACTTTCCTGTTTCATTTAGTTCATCTATTAGATTATTTATAGCAATTATTCTTTTGTTTTGCTCATATAAATCTATCTTTACTAATAATTTAGATTCTTCTCTTTTCTTTTTAGCAATTATAGTATCATTATTATTTATTTTTTCTCTAAGCTTCTCATTTTTCTCAAAATTATCTATTTCCATATTTATTTCTCTTTGTCTATCTAAAAGAGAAGATAATTCTTTTTCTGTTGACAGGATCGTATTTCTTTTATCATCTATATTATTATTTACTTCATAAAGATTCTTGCGATTATTTTCTAAATATTCTTTTAAAATTTCAATCTCTCTATCTATTTTTTCTGCTTGCTGTAAATACCTTTCAATTTGAAAATATTCTTTTTCTTTTTGCTTAAATTGATCTAATTTATTTATAGATTCATTTATTTTAGTTTTATAAATTTTAAGCTCATCCAATTTTAAACTTTTTTCATCTACAAGAGAATAATCCTTATAACTTTTTAGAATATCATCTTCAATCTCTTTTAAGAGTTTACGAGAACTTTCTAAAAGTTTATTACTTTCTTGTAAGTCTAACTTATTTCTATCTAAATTATTTTCTATAAACTCTATATTTTTTGCAAAATTAGCTTTATCTTTTTTTTCTTTAAGATCTATATAGTAATCTTCCTCTTTTTCTAATTCTATTAAATCCTCTCTTACTTTTTGAAATTTAATAATATTAGTATTTATGCTCTTGCATTTTTCCTTTTGTTCGATCAATGCAGTGTAGGATTTATTCGTATACTTATAGGAAGATTGTTTTTCTTTCAAATTATTTTTATAATTATTATTTATTTTTCCTATCTTTTCTTTTATAATTTTAAATTCATGATTTATTTTCTCACCGCTATCTATAGCTTCGTTTATTTCCTCATCTTTATTAATCTCATTTTCCAAATTCTTATCTATATATTTTAATTCTTTTTTACTATCAAGAGACTTTTCCTTAATTATTTCTTGGATAGTTTTATACTTATCAGTTCTAAAAATCTTACCTAAAAGTTCAGTTCGCTCTTTAGAACTAGCATTTAGAAATTGCTGAAATTCTCCCTGTGCTAATAGCATAACCTTAGTAAATTGATCTTTATCTAAACCAACTATATTTTTTATCTCTTTTTCTACATCATTTATTTTTTCAGCTATAAGAGTTTTTTCATTGCTGGTGTCATAAAGGCTTGCACTATGACTTATCTTTTGATTAGACTTGGATTTTCTTGCTATTTGCGTTGGAATTCTTTCTATTTCATAGTATTTACCGTCTACTTCAAAATAAAACTTTACATATGTATAATAATCCTCTGGAGTCAAAAAGTCTGACCTTAATTTTTCCATAGGTATATCCCTTGAGGTTTTTCCATATAAGGCAAAACTAATAGCATCAAATAAGCTAGTTTTGCCTGACCCTGTATCTCCAGAAATAATAAATATTTTCTTATGATAAAGTTTAGTAAAATCTATTTCAATTTTCTCTTTATATGTGATAAAGCCTCTAAATTCTAACTTGATAGGCTTCATTTTATAATCCTCTCTATGACAGAAAGTTCTTCTTTACTCAATTCTTCATCCATCTTATATTTGTAAAATTCCTTAAATAAGTCTAAAGAATTTTTATTTTCCAAATCTAAATCCAAACCACTAGGTGAATTAAATATTCCTCTATCTTTATAAGTTACTTGAACGGCATGAGGAAATTTTTCTTTAAGTTTACCCATGGCATTATCAATTGTATGTTCATCTTCTAGTATAAACTTTATATAATCATCACTTGCATTCATTTTTACTATTTGATCAAATTTTTCCTCAATAGTTTTAAAATCTCTTAAAGGCTTTATGCCTATGTCATAAGTCTTAACTTGATCTGTAATATCAACAACAGTTACACTCTTACAAGCTTTAGTTTCATCAAAGGAATATGGCATAAATGTACCAGCATACCTAATTTTAGGATCTATAACATAATGTTTACCATGTAAATGTCCTAGGGCTACATAATCAAATCTCATAAATAAGTGTCCATCCATAGCGTCTGAACCACCAATTATTAAAGGTTTTTGCCCTTCATTGTATTCATCACTCTCTTCTATACCTATATTGTTTGCATAGCAATGAGTAATAAGAATATTTCTATCTTCATAAGTTTTATCTTTTAATAGAAACTTATAAAGGTCTGTAAAATTTTCTATATTCTCATCAAATAAAATTTTCGCGTGATTTAATGAAATATAGGGAATTAAGTGAAAGTTAATCTTACCATATTCATCCTCTAAACTGACTATTTCATCCTTGTATTCCCCGAATATATGATAATTGCGTTCAGTGAAAAAGTTCGTATTAATATCAAGCCTTTTTGCTGAATCATGGTTTCCGCTTATAGCGAGAACAGGCTTTTGTCTTTTAAAAATTATTTCATCTATAAAATCTGAATATAACTTTAGGGCATCTACACTTGCAATTGAATTATCAAAAATATCTCCGGCTATCATAACTGCATCAATTTTCTCCCTATCTATAATATCTATTATCTGATTTAAGGCATACTTTTGATCTTCTATAAGTGAGTAATTTCCTATGTATTTTCCTAAATGTAAATCTGATAAATGAAGTAGTCTCATGAATGACTCCTAATGTACACATATTCACTTTCAGTTGAGTTATAAGGATCATACTTATAATCATTTACACTAAGTTTTTTTATTTCTTCTACATTTTCAACTTTTTTCGTAATTATTTCTTTTAGCATTTGACCTCTAGCCTGCTTCATCCATGCTGTATAAGATCTAAGTTTACCATCCTTATTGTCTTTAAAGCTTAAGCTTAAAAACTTATCCTTATCTTTAAGAAATGGTCTAATAGTTTTAGTGTATTCTTTACTAGCTAAATTTATTACTAATTCATCATCTTTAAATAACTCATCATACAAATCTCGCCCCCAAAATTCATATAAATTTATATCAGAATTATCAAAATATAGTCTATAGTCAGATATTCCAGTTAATGGTTTTAGTAATCCATATAAGGCTGAAATTATATATACATGATCATTAAGATAGTCTAAATCTTTAAAATCTTTACTAGAAAACTGTTTAAAAACTAAGCCATCATAGGCAAAAATTGCTGGGTTATTTAGATGATCAAAATTAAATTCTTGATAATCGTAATAAGCTTTTTCTGTTAGCTTATCGTTGGTTCGATTTAGATTGCCCATTTCATTCATGGTATATTTTTTAAATTTATCTACTAAGATTTTTGTTTTTTCTTCAAATAAAAGGTCTTCTGTCTTAAAACCTTTATTTTCCTTAAAACTTTTTGCTGGTGATAAAATTATTTTCATATTATCTCTCTTTCCTATCTTAATTATAACATAGAAAAAAAGTAGGCTATTAACCTACTTTGAATGTTTGTTTTTTATTAAATTATTTTTTATAGCAAGTATTATGCTAACTATAATCAAAAATCCTATCCCTACCAATACTATAGCTCCACCTGGCTTTATACCTATATAATAGCTAGCACTTATTCCTATCATAGTAAATATTACTGAAAATATCAAAGATAACTTATAAGTACTTTTATAAGACCTTGCTAAAAGCAAAGATAAAGCAACAGGTATTGTCATTAAAGAAGTAATCATTAAAGCACCTACAGTTTTTGAAGATATGGCTACAGTAACTGCTGTAATAAATGTAAATATATTATTAATTGTATTTATTTTTACACCAGCAAGTCTAGCCATAGTTGGATTTATTGAATTATATAATAGTGCATAATAAAAATAAAAGGAGATTAATGACACAATAATAAAAATAATTCCTACTATTATTACATCTTCTCTGCTAACTGTAGCTATTGATCCAAACATAAAGGATTCAAAAGTTGTTCCTCCTGGCGTGTAGTCAGAGAGTATAGCTGCAATACCAATTCCTGTACTCATTACAAGTGCTGTGGCCATATCACCATAGTTTTTAAACTTTGATCTGATTAACTCTATTGCAAAGCTTGCTAGTATGCAAACTAAAAGTGAAGTCCAGATTGGATTTATCCCTATTATAAGGCCAAATCCAATCCCTGCTAGAGAGCTATGACTAAGAGCATCACCAATCATAGACGTTTTTCTATTTACCATTATCACCCCAATCATTGGGATAATAAGAGCTATCATAAGTCCTACTAAAAGAGAGCGTCTCATAAAGTCAAATTCAAGCATATTTTAATTCACCATCCTTTAGCTCTACATTTTTTGCTCCAAGCTTTTTATTAAAGTCACTTTCATGGCTAATCATTAATATACTCTTGTGATAATTTTGGTTTACGTGTATGAGCAGTTTAATCAAATCATCCTTACTTTTTTTATCAATACCCACAGTAGGCTCATCAAGTATTAGAAACTCCGGATTATTAACAAGAGCTCTAGCTATCATAACTCTTTGAGCTTGTCCTCCTGAAAGCTTATTTATAGGAATGTCCCTAAGCTCTTTGATATTAAGCGATTTTAATACACTATCCACCATAAGCCAGTTATCTTTTGTAGGTCTATTAAATTTATTAAAGCTATTATACAAATTTAAAACTACATATTCACGACTAGTTATAGGGAAAGAAAGTCCTGATGCTTCTCTAATTTGCGGTACATAGCCAATTTTTTCAAAATCAGTGAATTTTTCAAGTGGATCATTAAATAATTTTATATATCCATTATTTGCTTTTAATTGACCTAATATTAATTTTATCAAAGTAGATTTACCAGATCCATTAGCTCCGCTTATAGTAACAAATTCACCTTCTTTGATAGTTAAATTTATATTTTCTAAAATAGGACTTTTATCATAAGAAAAACTTAAATTATTTATTTCTAGTATATTCATTATTTAGACATTGATTGATATAAGGCTTCTAGATTAGCTTTTACAAGGTCTTGATAGCTTATATCATTATCTAAGTCTTCGTCAGTTGCATACTCCATAGTATTTAGAGGAGCTACATCTCCCTTTATTTCATCTGCTAAGATCTTTGCTTGTTTGTCAGATCCTCCCATTTCATAAAAGATGGTATTAATATTTGAATTTTTAGCATCATTAACTGCATCTTTTAATACATCTGGATTAACTTCACCTGTTGACATTAAACCTGTAAGTGCCATTTGATTAAGACCAAAATCACGTGCTAAATATGAAAATGCTTTATGAGTTACCATGAAGTCCTTATTATCTACTCCATCAAATTTTTCTTTATACTCATCAATCATATCCTCAAGTTCTTTTTCAATTTTTTTGTAATTATCCATGTAATAATCTTTATTATCTGGATCTATTTCTGCTAATTTATCTGCAATGACTTTAGCTTGTTCTTTACCATTTACTGGTGAAAGCCAAATGTGTGGGTCATACATTCCATGATGATGGTGATGTTCTTCACTTTCTTCGTGATCATGACCAGCATCTTCATGTTCGTGATCAGCATCTACATGTTCGTGATCAGCATCTACATGTTCACTTTCATCATGGTCACCATCAGCATCCTCATGTTCGTGATCATGATCTTCATCTGATGCTTTAATTAAATCTATATTTTCACTAGTGTTAATTAAATCAACATCTGATGAATCTTCAACAGATTCTTCCCACTCTTCCATTCCTGCGCCATTTATAAACATGATATTAGAAGCAGATAAGTCTGCCATGTCTTTTGCTGATGGTTCCCAACCATGACTTTCAGTTTTTAAATTAGTGAAAGCTTTGACATCCATTTTATCTCCAGCAATTTGTTTTGTTAAGTTATATATAGGATAAAATGAAGTGTATACTACTTGTTTACTTTCATTATTTTCTGTATCTTTATCTTCATTATCTATGTTGCTATCTTCTTTTTCTATATCATTATCTTGCTTGTTATCGCTATTTTCTGTATTTACTTCTTCTTGCTTTTGGTTAGTAGCTGCCTTATCTGTATCTTGATTTTGATTTGAATTACCACAAGCAGCTAAAGTAGCTGATAGTGCTAAAATTAATGCTATATTTTGTTTTTTCATAATTCCTCCTTATATAGATGCAAATGATTTGCATCTATAATTATATAATAATTTTTTTCTCTGTCAAATAATTGTATAATATTATTTAAGAGGTAATAATGAGTATTAACCAAATATTAAAAGATAAGAATTTAAAAGTCACAAAACAAAGAAAATTAATATTAGAAATTTTAGAAAAAGAAAATAATCCGCTAGCAGCTGAAGAAATTCACAATAAACTTAGTAAAAACTTTTATATAGATTTATCTACAGTTTACAGAAATTTAAATTTACTTGAAGAAAAAAATGTTCTTTTAAAATCTACGATTGACGGAGTAAGTTTTTATCAGCTAAATAACGAGGATCACAAGCACTTTATAACTTGCAATAATTGCCACAAAAAGTTTGTAATAGAAAATTGTCCAGTTCATAATCTAGAGAATATTATAGAGAAAGAGACTGGATTTATAATAAAAGGACACAACTTTGAATTCACAGGTATCTGCCCAGATTGCCAAAAAAATTTATAGAACTTCATACGAAAGTTTAAAATTTAATAAATAATATAGACTGATATAAACCAATATTATAGTACACTTTTATTTATTATTAAAGCTATAATAATATAAATAATAAATTATTAAGCTTTAAATTTTAAAAATTCTAAATAATATAATCATAAGAAGAATTTACTATTTGTAAATATTTTATATGCATAAGAGCCCGCTATTGATATTTATCAATAGCGGGCTCTTATTACATATTATTTTTACTTAAAAATACTTTTCGTCTGTAATTCCATTAGCTAAAAATGCTTTTTTCCTATCTATACATGTTCCACATTCACCACAAGGCTCATCACCGCCAACATAGCAACTATAAGTTAACTCATAAGGAAGATTTAATTTTAAACCAGTTCTAACTATATCTTCTTTTCTTTTATTTCTAAAAGGAGTAACTACTTCTACCTTTGATCTAGTCCCTATATCTATAGTCCTTGTTATAGAGTCTATAAACTCTTCAGAAGTATCTGCATAAATGGCTCCGCTATCGTCTAAATGGGCTCCATAATAAATCTTATTAGCGTCAAATTGTAGAGCTAAAGATGCCATTACAGTTAAAAATACCCCATTTCTAAATTCTACTTCGGTATTTATATTTTCCTGATCAGCATAGTCTCCCTTGCTAACCTCTAAGTTATTATTCTTATTAAGCGATGATTTTGATGCATTAAATATATTAGATAGATCAATTATCCTATGATCTACCTTATAATAATTTGCTATATCTTTTGCAGCTTGTAATTCTCTTTTACCATGACTTTGTCCATATTCAATTGAAATTGCTATAACTTCTTCCTTATTATCTAATGCCATAGCTAGACACGTGGAGCTATCAACTCCTCCACTAAGTAATACTAATGACTTCATTTATTTTCCTTTCTATTTGGCACGCCAAGAGGGAATCGAACCCCCATCTTAGGCTTCGGACACCTTTGTTTTACCACTAAACTATTGGCGCAAGAGTAATATTACTATACTCTATTTGATCCAAAAATCTTAATGGTAAAAACGTATTTCCCAAACCACTATCTACATATATAATTGAGTCTTTGTAGTTAAAGACCCCTTTATCATAATTAGGCAGCACTCCTTCTCCTGGAGCTATTAATCCACCAATTATCGGCATTCGTACCTGTCCGCCATGAGTATGACCAGAGAAAATAAAATCTTCGTTTCCTATATAATTATCTCTAACAATTTTAGAATAGTGACTAAGAATTACATTTATGCTATTTTTCTTAGGTTTATAGTTTTTATAGGAAAAATCAAGCATACTAGTTCCATATAAATAAATATCTTGATTTCTTATATTAAGTTCGTAACATTCATTATATAAATATACAATTCCTAGCTTTTCTAACTCAAATAAAAATCTATCTAAATTAGGACCCGTTTCCTCATGGTTACCAGTAATATAGAAAATTTTTTTATTAAGTCCTGCTAATTTTTTTAAAAAATACAGGCTACGGTCAATCTTAGCATCCGTTCCATAATCTATCATATCACCTGTAAGTATGATAAAATCAGGATCAAAATCTTTGACATTTATTAAAAGTTCATCCAAATTTTTGATAGCATTGGAATGGAAATCTGATATTTGTGTTATTCTAATAGGATTTTTAATTTTCTCACTTTTTAATATTACCTTTTCTTCCTTGGCCACAAAACATTGTTTATCTATATAGGCTCCTATAAGAAGACCTGCGACAATTAAACCCGTGCCTAACTTTACTTTATTTTTATTGTTCATCTAGTCCCTCTATATAAGATGAGAAGCTCATATCGGATGCTATTTTAAACCCTGCACGTGGACTAAATGACCTACCTGTCATATTTGGTCCATCTACGCTAGTAGATCGCTTAAATTGACTAAAAGTAAATCTTTTAAAGTAAGAAATAACCCATTTTCTAATAGTCTGTCTATCATATTTATCAGAGAAAGCTGATACAGCATCTTCTAGTATTTCTTCAGCTGATAAATGGTAAGTTAAATGTTCATATATAAAAAAATCTATTAACTCATAAGGTCCTATTATGTCCTCAGTTTTTTGGCTGATTTCACCCTTATCTTGGCTAATAAGTTCTGGAGATATTGGTGTATCTAATATTTCGTTCAATACTAATTTAAGCTCTATATTCTCAGTGCTTTCAGCTATAGCAGCTACTATATATCTAATTTCTGTTTTTGTAAGAGAAGCATTTAGAGAATAATTACTCATTTGATCTCCATTAAAGGTAGCAAAACCTTGCATATTTTCAGATAGGTCCCCAGTACCTATGACTATACCGTTGTGCATATTAGCTAAATCAAATAAAATTTGTGTACGCTCTCGAGCCTGGGCATTTTCATAAGCAGTATCTTGAGTAATTCCATCATGACCTATATCTCTTAGGTGAATTTTTACAGATTCACTTATATCTATTTCATTTAAAGTAAGTCCTAAAGCTTTACATAGTTTAAAGGCATTAGATTTTGTCTTATGGCTTGTTCCAAAAGCAGGCATAGTATAGCAATGTATAGATGATAAATCCAGATCCTTTTTTCTATAAGCATGAACTAAAATTAAAAGAGCCATGGTAGAATCAAGTCCACCAGATACACCTAAAAATACATCCTTAACTCCAATATGATCCATTCGAGTTAAAAGTCCTATAGCTCCAATATCTAAAACATCTTGAACATACCTATCCCTATCCTCATAATCTGGTAAATAAGGAAACTTTTCAATTTTATACCTTTTATTAGTAAATTCTTTATAAAATAAGCTATCGGTATCTGAGTTTAAATAATATTTGCCTATATAATCACTGGAAATATTTGTAGCACAGGAGATTATTTCACCGTTATTTGCAATTATATTTAAACCATTATATACAAAGTCTGTTGTACTTTCTCCCCTACCTGCAGATGTATAAACATAAGTTATATCTTTAGACAAGAACTTAACTCTATTTATAATTTCATCTTCATTAAGTACTAATTTTGCTTGGGCAGAAGGATTTAAGATAATTTCTTGCTGAGCTTCTGTTATTGCTTTATAAGCTAAACTTCTAGGAATAGTCATTAGCTCATCTTCTCCTATAGTAATAGCTATTGAAAGACCGTTAACTGTATACCAATTCATATTTATATCTTGCCATCCGTCCATAGCATTAATGCATTCATCTTCTGGCATATCATTAGCAAATACATTTTTTTCTAAAACCCCAAGATTTTTTTTAGTAGTAAGAGTTGCAATGCTGCCATTTATTATTAAGGCAATGGCGTTGTATATCTTATTATTATAGGAAAGTGGAAATCCTACAGTAAAAAATACCATATGTTCTTTAGAAAATTCTATTAAATCATATAAAGCTTGTTCACATTGATTAGTTAAGTCTTTGTATCCATCATATAAACTTGCTCCTGTTAAAGAAAGTTCTGGTAAAGATAAGATATCTACTCCTTCTTCATCTGCTTTTTTTACTAATTTTTTTATCTCTTCCTTATTTTTATTTACATTACCAATACTAACTTCAAAATTGGTAGATCTAATTTTTAAATTTTTTCTCATAATTTTACCTCTTGATATCATTTTACCCCAAATAAAATATGTGATTTTATAGTCTTATTAGTAGTATTTTTACTTTCAATTTACGCTAATATATTAAAATATTCGATAATGTTTGCTTCTACAAAATAACTTTATTTACTTTTTAACAGTTGTATAGTATTTATATGAGTGATTTCTATAAGGAGGAATTATGCATAATATTAGAGAAATATTAGATAATGTGTATTATGTCGGTGTAAACGACAGAAGAATTGATAGATTTGAAAATATGTTCCCTCTAGAAAATGGGGTTGCATACAGTTCTTATCTTATAAAAGATGAGAAAAATATTTTAATGGATAGCGTTGATGCAGCTTTTGGTAGACAATATATTGAAAATGTTGAAGCAGCATTGGATGGTGAAGACCTAGACTATATAGTTGTTCATCATATGGAGCCAGATCATTGTAGAAATATAGATGTTTGTATGAGAAGATGGCCAAATGCTAAACTTATTGGTAATACAAAAACTTTCAAATTATATGAACAGTTTTATAATGATGAGTTCAAAGATAGATATTATGAAGTAAAAGATGGTGATGAATTAAATATAGGAGATCATAATCTTAAATTTGTTTTTGCTCCAATGGTACACTGGCCAGAAGTGATGATGTCTTATGAAACAAATAACAAGATCTTATTTAGTGCTGATGCTTTCGGTTCATTTAATGCTATAGAAGGACACTTAAAAGCAAAAAATGTAATTCACAAGGGCAATTGGTTAGATCAAGCTCGTAGATACTATATCAACATTGTTGGTAAATTCGGTAAACAAGTTCAAGCACTATTTAAAAAAGTGGAAGGGCTTGAATTTAACGCTATCTTACCACTTCATGGACCAGTCTATGATGATCCAGAATCAATAAAATTTATCCTTGATAAATATAATAAATGGTCAACATTTACTCCAGAAGAAAAAGGTATAGCAATTGTTTATGCATCAATGTATGGAGATACAGAACAAGCAGCTGATATACTTGCAGGAGAACTAGCTGATCTAGGAGTTAGCGAAGATATTAAATTATATGATGTATCTGATTGGGATCCATCTTATATAATCTCAGATTGTCATAGATATAGTCACAGTGTTTTTGCACCAATTAACTATAATTCAGGTCTTTACTACAGAATGGAGGCCTTCTTAGAAGAATTGGTAGGAACAGGTTATCAAAATAGACATGTATCTTTCTTAAATAACTGGTCATGGGGAGGTACAAGTCTCAAAAAATCTAAAGAAATTCTAGAAGCTGGCAAACATACTTATATAGGTGAAGATGTACTTATTAATTCATCTGTTAAAGAGGAGCAAGTAAAAGAAATAAAAGCTCTAGCAAAAGCTATTAAAGAAGATTTAGACAATACAGAAATCTAATAAAAATAGAGAGCAAGGTCTACGAAACCATGCTCTCTATTTTTTATATATTATTTTAATTTTCTAAGTATTCTTAATCTAGTATCATCATAAGGAGGGTATTTAATTTTAACTTCTATATTTGAGGATGCATTCATTATTGATTTTCTATTAGAAAAATTTTGGAATCCATAATAACCATGATATCCACCTTGACCGCTATTGCCAACACCTCCAAACTGTAAGTATGGGTTAGAAACCATCATTAATGTATCATTTACCATTCCATTTCCAAATTCCATATTATACATAACCTTGTCAACTAGCCTTTGATTCTCTGTAAACAGATATAAAGCTAATGGTTTTGGAAGTGTTTTAATCTTATATAAGACCTCGTTGACATTACTATAAGTTATTATTGGAAATATTGGTCCAAATATCTCTTCATCCATTAGTTTATTATTAAAATCAACATTATCTACTATAGTTGGCTCTATCTTACATAATTCTTTATCATATTTACCACCATAAATAATATCTTGATTTTCTAATAAAAAAACTAATTTTTCTAAATGACTTTCATCAATTATTTTTGGATAATCATGATTATTTAGAGAATCTGGACCATAAAAATCAAATAAAGCCTTTTGTAATTCATTAATAAATTTCTCTTTTATAGATGCATGCACTAAAATATAGTCAGGTGATACGCAAGTTTGACCAGCATTAACTGTGTTACCCCAGGCAATAGATCTTGCTGCAAGCCCAATATTTGCTTCTTTATCTACTATAGTAGGAGATTTTCCTCCAAGTTCTAAAGTTACTTTTGTTAAGTTTTTACTAGCAACTTCCATAATGTGTTTACCAATCTTATAGCCACCTGTATAGAAAATATGGTCATAATTGTATGATAATAGTTCATCGTGAGATACTTGATCGTTATCTACCACAAATAAATATTCAGGATCAAAATTTGCATTTAATATATCTTTTAATAGTTCTGTAGTATTTTTTGATTTTCTACTAGTCTTTAAGATAATAGTATTACCAGCAGCCATCGCTCCAATTATAGGATCTATAGAAAGTAAAAATGGATAATTCCATGGTGATAAAATGAGCGTTACACCCAAAGGTTCATAAAGAGTATAAGATTTAGCAGGCATAGATGCTACTGAAGTTTTTTCTTGAATTGGTTCCATCCACTTTCCCAAATTTTCTATAGCCAAGTCAATTTCATCATAAACCATAGTAAGCTCTGATGCATAAGCTTCAAAGTTTGATTTACCTAAATCTTTGCTTAAAGCCATCAGTATATTATCCTCAAACATTTCAAGTATACTATTAAGTTTTTTGAGATTTTCTATTCTAAATTCTTTAGTTTTTGTTTGCCCACTAAAAAAATATTCTCTTTGTAGATCAACAACATTTGATAAGTTCATTAGATAAACTCCTTTATATTAGTAAGTCTTATTCTTATTTATTATTGATACCCTAAATAAGCTGTTTAAATAGATTGAATTTAAATTATCATATTAAAGTAAATATATTAACTTATTATAAGTACTAGATGAAAAATTAAAAACTTACAGATTTTGTTTTGGACAATATTTTCTGAATAATAAAAATCCCCCAAGTTACACTTGGAGGTAAGTATTTTTATAGATTTTCTATTAGTTCTTCTACATCAGGCAATTGTGAAGGTTCATAAATTTTAACCCATTGAATTTTTCCATCTTCATCAATGATTACATTCGCTCTTTGACTAGCTCCATTTTCTTCGTTGAATAAACCATAGGCCCTTGTTATTTCTGCATATGGGAAAAAGTCTGAAGCTATTTTTACATTTTCAATACAAAGTATGTCAGCCCATTTTTGTTTAGCTGGGAATGGATCTATGGAAAGTCCTATAACAACTGTATCAGCTTTTTGTTGAATCTTATCGTAATTTCTTTCAAGACTCCTCATTTGATCAGTACATACTGATGTAAACGCCAACGGATGCCATGATAAAATAACCTTTTTACCCTTTAAGTCTGCTAATTTTACTTCTTCTTTATTTTGATCTTTTAATCTAAAGTCTGGAGCTAAATCACCAATTTTAACTGTCATAACTATCTCCTTTATTATTTACTTCAATAATCTTATACCCAAAGTTAAGATAAATAAATACTGGCAAATTTTACCATAGACTTTATAGCTATAGATATAGACCTTTCGTCAATATCAAAGTACTCATTGTGATGCTCAGCCCCTGATCCTAGCTTATCATTCTTTGTTCCTACTAGAGCAAACATAGTCTTGGCAATCTTATTGTAATCAGAAAAACTTTCTGATCCAAACCATATAACATCTTCTTTTACAGAATTTGGCATAATATCTTCACTGGCTTTTCTAGAAAGATCAGATAGACTTTCATCATTTATAACCGGATTATACTCCACTCTTATATCGTTAGCTATAAATTCACATTCATTGGCTTGTGCAGTAAGTTTACCAACTTTTTTAATTAAATCAACAGCTTTTTCTCCTTCTTTCCTATCAAAAAATCTAATAGTTCCTGTAACCCTAACTTCATTTGGTATGACATTAGCAATTGTACCTCCATTAATAGATCCTAAGCCAAGGGTAACTGTCTTTGTTACATCAAGCCTATTTACCCATGCACTTGCAAGAGAATTTATAATATTACTTGCTGCAAATATAGGGCTAACTGATAAGTCTGGTCTAGATCCATGTCCACCCTTACCTTTAACTGTAAAATCTACAATTCCAAATCCAGCCATAACGGGGCCAGCATCTAATCCTATTTTTCCAGTTTCTAGAAATGATGCTAAATGATTACCATATATGGCATCTATTTTTTCATTTTTTAAGGATTCTATCATAGGAGATATACCACTACCTGTTTCTTCTCCTTCTTCAAAAATAAAAATAATCTTACCGTTTAATTTATCTTTATTCTCTACTAAAATTTTCATTACCCCCAAAAGAATTGCCATATGTCCATCATGCCCACAAGCATGAAATACACCATCATCCTTAGACCTACAAATTCTTGCTCCATTTAAGTTATTCCTATTTTCTAAAATTGGCAAGGCATCTATATCTGTCCTAAGACCTAGGGTTTTGCCTTTCCTACCTGTGTCAAGGATTGCATAAAATCCAGTACCAAGAACTTCTTTTATATCAAGGCCTAATTCTTTTACCTGCTCTTTCAGAAACTTACTAGTTTCAATTTCCTTACCAGATAATTCTGGATTTTCATGTAAATATCTTCTAGTGTTTATTAAATAATCATTTAAATTATCCACACTTTTTATAATTTGCTTATTTTCTATAGCCATATTTCCTCTACTAAAAAAGGTGGGATAAACCCACCTTGATTTCAATCTTTAAAAGTTAAATTATAAAGTTGCTATTGCTTCAATTTCTACTACTCCACCTAATGGAAGTGCTCCTACTTGGACAGCTGATCTTGCTGGTTTATGATCTGTGAAGAATTCTTTGTATACTTCATTTACTGCAGCAAAATCGTTAATATCTGCAAGATAAACATTGCACTTTACAACTTTATCCATTGATGAACCTGCTTCTTCTAGAATAGCTTTTACATTTTCTAATGATTGTCTAGCTGCAGCAGAGATTTCCGTAATTAATTCTCCATTTTCTGGATTAAGTGATAATTGTCCAGATGTGAAAACAAATTGTTCTGTTCCTATAGCTTGAACATATGGTCCTACTGCTGCTGGTGCTTTATCTGTGTGAAATGCTTTCATATTAATCTCCTTTAGTTTTAGTAATAGTATTATCTTACTTTAAATAATTTTTATGTAAATTATTTAAGCTTTAAATATTCTTCTAATGTAAGGTCATTCTCGTATATTTCTTTGGCATTTTCTACACCTACAAATCTAAAATGCCAAGATTGTGCCTCATGACCAGTTTTATCTTCTTTACCCTTTGGATAACGTTCTATAAATCCATACTTATAAGCATTTTTTGATAGCCATTCATATTGGGCAGTCTTTTCAAATTTATCGTTATATTTGCTACCTTCTGTAAAAAAATCAAATGCTTGACCTGTTTGATGTTCATTTTCGCCAGGAAGAGAGCTATCTGGTTCGTTAGCTTCGTGCATTCTTTTTTCAAGATCATAATCCCTATAATCTGAAGCAATCTTAATATCTAGGCCGTCTCTAGCCATATCTTGTCTCATTGTTTCAAAAGATCTTCTTGCTGTCTTATCTACTCCTGGATTAAAGTCAGCTGGAAGAGGATATTCTTTACTCACATAACATAGACCATTTACAATCTTTATTTGTTTATCATCATCAAGCTTTGCTAAGCCAAATTTATTTACATAATAATAGGTATCATCAATCTTGACTTTGGAAAATCCATTCTCAGTGCCATAATATGGTATATATGATCCCTTTGTTATGTACTTTTCTGTCTTTGAAAAATCATTGGGGTATTGGTAGGCATATTGTGTTTGCTCACATAAGACGTAGGATATAAGTTTATCTTGATATTTATCATCTTCTATTGCATGAGATTTATCTACATTTGCATCATCAAAACCTGCTTGAGTAGCTACATGAATTTTATCATTTGTTTCTTCTTTTGTTTCTTCTTCTAGTTCACTAAAATTACCAGCAGCTTGCCTATATTCTGAAGGTCTTGTGATCTTAAAGTCATCATTGTTACTTTTAATTCCAAAATTAAATATTGCTGCAGCAGTAATTGCCAAAGCTGAGCCTCTAAAAATTTTCTTGTTACGAGCTTTTCTTTTGCGTTCTTGTTTTCTCTTCTTTTCTCTGATACCTTTGTTAGACATAAAAATTCCTATTCATTTATTTCAATAATATAGTTGTATTGACTGTGGGAAAATAAAGTTTTCATCATAAAATATATTTCAATTTTAAATATAGATGAATCTTTTATTACTTAGTTTCATTATAGCATGTTTTATAATAAATTAATAGGGCTAAACCTAGAAATCACTTACTTTTATAAAAAAAAATCGATCCATAGGATCGATTTAGGCATTTTTTTTATAATTATATTTATTTTCTGAATATATCTATGATTCTTTGGAAATAATTTTTCTCTTTTACTAATTTTTTTCTTTCTTCGCTCATTATTTCTTCATTACGTTTTCTATTTTTATTAGCTATTCTTTGTAATGATTTGGCTTCTTTGGCTTCAATTGTACGCTTTTTAGCATCCTCTACAAGTTTTACTTGAGCATTGATATTATGAATATTTTGAACTTTTGTATATTCTCCATTTGGAAGCAGTCTTCTAATCTTTACATCATCTGATAACATTACATCCATAAATTTTAATATGCGTTTTTTGATGAATTCATCATAGATTGGAACTGCAACTTCCATCCTATTTCTTATATTTCTTGTCATAAAGTCAGCAGAAGATATATATAATTTACAATTATCAGCTCTTCCAAATTGATAGACTCTATGATGCTCTAAATATCTTCCTACAAGTGAATATACTTGTATATTTTCTGTACGATCTTTTATACCTGGAAGTATACAACATATACCCCTTACAAGCATTACTATCTCAACACCCTCATTAGATGCTTCAGATAATTTATCTATTAGTTTTCTATCGGATATAGAATTAAGCTTTAATCTTATATAACCTTCTCCACTTGTTCTTTGAATTTCTATTTGCTCATTTATTAATTCATCAAGTCCTTCTTGCATAGACTTAGGACTAACAAGCAGATTGTTATATTCACCCTCTAAATTACCTAGCATAATATTATCAAATAAGTCTTTAGCATCTTGTCCGATTGCCTCATTTGATGTCATTAGAGAAAAGTCAGTATAAAGCTTAGCTGTCTTTTCGTTATAATTTCCTGTAGCTACTTGGCTAATATAGTTAATATTTCCATCATTATCAACTCTTGTTATCAAACATACTTTCGAGTGCGTTTTGTAATTATCAAAACCATATAGAATTTTGCATCCTGCATCTTCTAATCTTGATGACCATAATATATTGTTATCTTCATCAAATCTTGCACGTAGCTCCATAAGAACAATTACATCTTTGCCATTTTCGCTTGCTTTTATAAGTGCTTTTGCAATTTTACTATCACTTGCAATTCTGTATAGGGTTATCTTTATAGAAACGACATTTTCATCATCAGCTGCTTCTTCAAGAAGTCTTATAACTGGATCCATAGATTCATAAGGATATGAGAGTATAATATCTTTTTTATTAATTTGATCGATCATTTTCTTATTATCATCGACCATGACTGATTGTTGTGGATAAAAAGGTTCGTAAGTGTGCTTTGCTATTATATTTTCTGGAAGATCATCTACTAGTCCAAATAAAAATCCTGCCTGCATTAATGACTTAGTTACAAATATATTTTCTTTATCAAGATCAAATTGAGCTGTCAAAAACTTTATGGAATCATCATCAAGATCCGTATCAACTTCAAGTCTTACTGGATGAAGTCTCTTCCTTTTCTTAAGTTTACTTTTCATATAGTCTCTAAAATCTTGATCTATATCATAGTCATCGTCGTCATAACTTATGTCTGTATTACGAGTTAAAGATATGGTATATCTATTTTCTACACCATAGCCTTCAAAAACTTGGTCACCAAACTCTTTAATTATATCTTCTATAAATACAAAGCTTGTATCATTAATTTTTAAATATCTTTTAATCTTATCTGGAACCTGAATCAAACCTACATGTTTACTTTTATCTTCCTTATTAGTAATTAATGAAAATACTACATACAAGGCGAGATTCGGCAATCTTGGAAATGGATGAACTCTATCTACAACTTGAAAATTTAAAATAGGTTCTATCTTAGTATTAAAGTAATACTCAACATATTTTCTATCTTTCTCATTTAGTTCAGATACTTTAAGTAGATTTATACCATTTACTTTTAACTCATCTACAATTTGATTATATACTTGATCTTTCCTGCGATATAAGTCTAAACATTCACGAAGTATAGCTTCTATTTGTTCATCACTAGTAAGTCCTGATTTGTTATCAATTGGCTTTTTCTTTAAATTTTTAAAATCTGTTAAACTTCCAACTCTCACCATAAAGAATTCTTCAAGATTGGTATCAAATATTGAAAAAAACTTTAATCTTTCAAGGGCCTCTACGTCTTTATCATTGGCTTCTTCTAGAACTCTCTGGTCAAATTTTAACCAAGATAGTTCTCTATTTTGAGTAAAAGATATGTCATGCATGATTAATTATTCCTTCCTAATAGTTTACTATATACATACCCTTCTCTTACCCCAGTTTGGCTAATACTAATTTTTTCACAATAAAAATATTTGCATAAGCGATTAAGTATTACCATACCAGGTAATAATGTATGTACCCTATCGGGTTTAACTGCAAGGATAGAGTCAAGTATTACTCTAGGTTCCTTATCTATGACTTCTTTTAGCATACTATTAAATTTACTAGCATCCATAACAGTATTTGATGAGTCCAAATCATAATATTCGTTATAGTACTTAAGACTAGCTCTGGCTGATCCACCAACTGCGCACAATAAGTCATGATCTTCCCTATATAACTTACTTGATTCTAATAATGATTTTACTTCACTATCAATTGCTTTTTTCTCATCTTTACTAACAAATAAGCCATTTACATAATCATTAAAAGCAGAAAGGGAGCCGATATTTAATGATGTTGATTTTATGACCTTACTTTGTTCAATGATTACTACTTCCGAAGACCCACCACCTATATCTGTAAGAACACCTCGAGAAACATCCACTGATGAGCTAGCTCCTATAAAGGAAAGTTTAGCTTCTTCTTCTCCGCTTATAATTTCAATATCTAGATCTAATTCATCTTTTACTCTTTTAAGTATCTCTGTCCTATTTGCCGCATCTCTTATAGTTGACGTTGCAAAAGGATGAAGCTCATCTATATCTCCAAAGTTATCTACCACCAGCTTAAATTTCTTAAGAGTACTAATAAGTCTGTCTATTCCTTTTTCTGTTAAAGAACCATTATCTACATAAGACCTTAATGATGCTTGCTCTTTTTCATTAAAAAGATTAATCACCTTATCCTCAGAAATTTTATAAACAGAAAGTCTTACTGTATTTGAACCGATATCTATTACTGCGTAAATCAATTATATCTCCTTTAGTTTTAAGCTGTAGTCAGTATCTATAAATTTATCTATTATAATTTTTGTAGAATCATTTATTTCTGTAAAGAATATATCTATATTATTCTTCTCAGTCTCATAAAAATTAACCTCGCTAGCAAGACATGTTGCAGGATTAATTATATTTGCATTATAAGTTAAGTTCTTTTTTATTGCCTCCTTTATAATAGGGTAATGGGTACAAGCTAAAATCAGATTAGGAATCTTTTTTTCATTAGCTATTGATAGATATTTTTTTAAGTTATCATCAATTTCTTTTCCTTCTATTATTCCTTCTTCTATAAGAGGTACTAAATTCCTAGCTGCTACTTCATAAACTTTTGACTTACCAGGAGTTTCTAAATAATGTTTATAATAGTGACTATTTACTGTTGCTTCTGTTCCTAAGACCATAAAGTCTCCTGAGTATTTACTTGCCTGCTTTATTCCATAAATTGGAATTGGATAAAATTTCTTCTTATACTTTTCACTTAGATAATCTGTAGCTATAACTGATATAGTATTACATGCTATAACATACTCATCTATATCATACTCTTCTAAAAAATTAACTATTTCATCAGCAAATTTTATAATTTCATCCTCATCTCGCGAACCATAAGGTGCTCTTTTTGAGTCTCCAAGATAAAAGTAATTTGCATTCTTTTTTTTAATAAGTTCACTTAATACGCTAAGACCACCCAGTCCTGTATCAAAAACTCCTATATTAGTCATCTATAAGCTCTACTTTCTCTACAAGATTATATTTATTAGATAAAACCTTATATGCATTTTCGTATAAACTATCATCAAAGAATATTGCAAAAATACTAGCTCCACTACCACTTACTAAAGTTTTATTAGCTCCCAGTTCTAAAAGATTTTCTTTGATTTTCTCTAAATGAGGATAATTCTCAAATATAACATCCTCCATAACATTCTCAAAGTCATCTATAATTTTCTTATTACCATCCTTAAGTCCCTCTACAATTTTATTGTTTTCTATGTGACCATAATCTTTCATATTTTTATATACGAAAGCTGAGGAGATCTCTGTCCCATCATTTATAATAAGAATTTTCATTTTAAGTTTATTCTTAAAGGGATAGATTTTTTCACCTACGCCCTTAGCTCTAACCATTTTTTCTTCAAAGAAAAATGGTATATCTGCTCCAAGCCTTGCTCCTATATCCATCATTTCTTTTTTGCTTAGATCAAGTTTCCAAAGTTCGTTTAGACCCTTAATCATTTCAGCCGCATCAGTTGAACCGCCTGCAAGGCCTGCTGCTATAGGGATTTTTTTATTAAGTTTGACATCTATTCCTGGATTATCTACTCTATCTTTTAAAATATTCCAGGCTTTGAAAATCAAATTGTCCTCTAAACTACAGATATCTGGTAGGTTGGATATATAGTGAAAACTACTATCTGAGCTTTTATTAATTTTAAGTTCATCAAATAAGCTTATACGAGCCATTATAGTATCTATCTCATGATATCCATCTTTCCTTAAGTATAAGCTATCTAAGCTAAGATTTATTTTCGCAAAACATTTTCTGTTCATTTTAACCTCAGTAATAATTATAACAAAAGTTCCTAATTTTAAGCAAAAAAAAAGTGGATAATCCACCCTTATAATTGTTGGTGCAGGATAGAAGACTTGAACTTCCACGACCTAAAATCGGTCACAAGATCCTTAGTCTTGCGCGTCTGCCAATTCCGCCAATCCTGCATAAAATACTTATTTAATATACTCCCGTTTTTATCATAAGTCAAATAAATGTAAAAACATTTATAAGACTTGTGATAGGAATTGTTTACTACGTTCATTTTGGGGATTTGTAAAAAATTCATCAGGATTATCCGATTCTTCTTCTATATATCCGCCATCCATAAATATAACCCTATTTGAAACTTCTCTAGCAAAACCCATCTCATGGGTTACTACGATCATTGTCATACCTTCTTCAGCAAGTTCTCTCATAAGTTCCAAAACTCCTCCAACCATTTCTGGATCAAGAGCACTAGTTGGCTCATCAAATAGCATAAGCTTTGGTTTCATCATAAGTGCTCTTGCTATTGCTACTCTTTGTTTTTGACCACCAGAAAGGCTTGATGGATAATTGTCTTTTTTATCTAAAAGTCCTATTCTATCTAAGAGATCTGATGCTTCTTTTATAGCTTGATCTTTTTTCATCTTGCCTCTCATAACTGGTGCAAGTGTTAAGTTTTCTATTATAGTCATATTGGAAAACAAATTAAAGTTTTGAAAAACCATACCAATTTCTTCTCTGAGTTTGTTTATATCTATGTTTTTGTCATTTATTTTTTTATTTTCAAAATAAATATCCCCTGCTGTTGGTTTTTCTATAAGATTTAAGCAACGTAAAAAGGTAGATTTTCCAGAGCCTGAAGGCCCAATAATTGATATGACATCATTTTCGGATACTTCTAGATTTATATCCTTTAAAACCTTAAGGTCTCCATATGATTTTTCTAATTTTTTCACTTTAAGCATATATTTGTCCTTTCTCCAATTGTTTGAAGATTTTTTCTATTATCAATACTATTAATAGATATATAAAAGCAGCTGAAAAGTATGCTGTGGCTGCATCAAATGTTTGACTTATTACAATAGATGCTCCGCGAGTTAGATCAGCAAGTCCTATGAAACCAGCTATTGAGGTTTCTTTAAACAAGGTGATTACCTCATTTCCAAGTGCAGGTAGTGAATTTTTGACAGCCTGTGGCATAACTACCTTTTTCATAGTTTGAAAACTACTTAAGCCAAGGCTTCTTGCTGCTTCCTTTTCTCCTTTGCTTACAGAATTTATACCACCTCTAAACAACTCTGCCATATAAGCAGATGAATTTAGAGCAAAAGATATAATTGCTACAAGCATTAAATTATCTAAGTTTACTAGTATTACATTAAACATTATAAGCAATTGGATTGTAGATGGCGTACCGCGAATTATAGATATAAAAAGACCAAATATCTTATCAAGTATCTTTATTAATATGCTACCAAAACCTTTACTAGAAGTATCCATATTTATATTCGCCTCTCTAACAAGAGCTATTATTAAACCTAGGACAAAAGATATGATAAGTGCAAAAAATGTTACTGTTAATGTAATTTTTAATCCATCTATTAAATATTTATAAGCTCCATTGTCTATAATAGTACTCTTAAATCTTCCAAATAGACCTTTAGATTCTTCAGAAGTTTCTGAATTTTGATATTTATCCATTATCTTATCTATTTTCCCTGATTTTTTTAGTGCTGATATAGCTTCATTCATTTTCTCTAATAATTCTGGGTTATCTTTACTAATAGCTATTGCATATTCTTCTTCAAGGTAAGGTGTATCTATAATTTGTAGGTCTTTATTTGCATTTAGAAAATTTTCTGCAGAATGTTTATCTAATATAATAGCATCAATCTTATTAGACTTTAGGGACAAAATAGCATCAGGAACTTTATTAAAGGCACTAACATTTTCTTCTCCAAAATCATCCTTTGCTAGAGTGTCACCTATTGTTCCAAGCTGAGTACCTATGGTTTTATTATCTTCTAAATCTTCTACTTCTTTTATGTCAGAATCTTTTTTTATAATAATAACTTGACTTGTCTTTGCAAAAGAATCAGTAAAATTTACTGATTTCTTACGCTCTTCAGTTACTGTAAAGCCTGCTGCTCCACCATCAATTTTTCCTGATTGTATGCTTGCTATTATAGTATTAAAGTCCATATCGTGAAGCTTTACTTCAACTCCCATATAATCTCCTATAGCCTTTAATATGTCAGGATCTATACCAACGATTTCGTCGCCTTCATAGTATTCATAAGGTGGAAAATCCGCACTTGTTCCAAAGTCTATAACTTCTTTTTCTGCATTTGACTTAAATGGTAATAATATTACCATTATAAGTAAAAATGCAAATACACTCTTTATTTTGTTTTTCATTCTAACTCCATTTTATCTAACTATTTTTAAGCTCATCTAAGACATAATCTATTTGTCTTTTAACTTCTCCTTTAGCAGGTCCCCCTAAAGAATTTCTTGAGTTAAGACATTTTACTATATCTATATTATCATAAATGTCATCTTCAAATAAATCTGATTCTGTTTTGTAAGTATTCAAATCAATTTCTTCTAAGGTTATACCGTTATCTGTAGCATATTTTACAAGTCTAGCAGATATATGATGAGCATCTCTAAAAGCAAGACCCTTATTTACTAGATAGTCTGCTACGTCAGTAGCATTTAGGAAGCCTTCCTTACAGGCTCTTAACATTTTGTCTTTATTAACAGTCAAAGTATCCATTTGACCTTTCATAACCTTTAAGGATATTTTTACTGTATCTATACTATCAAATATAGCCTCTTTATCCTCCTGCATATCCTTAGCATAGGCTAAAGGAATACCTTTCATCATAATAAATGACTGATTCATATTTCCTATAACTCTTGCTGGCTTACTTCTTAAAAGTTCAGCCATATCAGGGTTTTTCTTTTGAGGCATGATTGATGATCCTGTTGAGTACATATCATCAATTTTTACAAAACCAAAAGGTTGAGATGACCAAATTATTAACTCTTCTGATAGTCTTGATAAATGTATAGCTATAATAGATAAGACAGATTCTAACTCCAATACATAGTCTCTATCACTGACTGCATCCATAGAGTTTTGCATTATACTATCAAAACCAAGTTCTCTTGCGCTAAATTCTCTATCAATAGGATAGGATGTGCCTGCTAGAGCACAAGCACCAAGCGGAGACGAGTTAAGTCTTTTTTTATAATCTTTAATTCTATCAATATCACGAAGTCCCATCATAGTATAGGCCATAAGATGATGAGCAAATGTTACAGGCTGAGCTGCTTGAAGATGGGTATAGCCTGGCATAATAGAATCAGTATTTTTTTCAGCTAATAAGCAAAGGGTTTTAACATAATCTTTTAAGATATTTTCGATAATCTCGCACTCATCTCTAAGGTTAAGCTTAAGATCAGTTGCTACTTGATCATTTCTAGATCTTGCAGTATGCATTTTTTTACCAAGATCTCCAATTTCATTTATGAGAGTAGCTTCTATAAAAGTATGAATATCTTCACTAGACTCATCTACTTCTATTTCACCTGACTTCAACTTTTTATTAATTAATTCTAAACCATTGATAATAGTTTCTGCTTCTTCACTTTTAAGGATATTAGTTTTTTCTAACATTTTGACATGTGCAATTGATCCTTTTATATCATCAAAGACCAATCTCTTATCTACTTTTATGGATGAGTTAAGTTCTTCTGCAATATTATCTAAATCGCCTGATAACATTCCACTCCAAAGTTTCATATTATTTATCTTCACTTTCTTGAATTGCTTTAGAGTATATTTTTGAACTTAGTCCAAATAAGTTTATAAAGCCTGTAGCATCTGATTGATTGTATACATCATCCTCCTCAAATGTTGCATATTCCTCTAAATATAGAGAATTTTTTGCAGTAATTCCAGCAGGTTGCATATTTCCCTTGTATAATTTAACCTTAACCTTACCTGTAACATTTTTTTGGGTTACATCAACAAATGCATCCATAGCTTCTTTAAGTGGAGTCATCCATTTTCCTGCATATACTAGTTCAGCATAATCATGTGCCATCTTTTGCTTATATTGTAAAGCATCAGGATGGATAGTAACTGTTTCTAGCTTCTCATGAGCAAAGTATAGTACAGATGCTGCAGGATTTTCATAAACTCCCCTTGATTTCATACCTACCATCCTACTTTCGACTATATCATCAATACCGATCCCATGTTTACCAGCTATCTCATTTAATTTCTTAACCAGTTCAAATCCTTTTAGTTTTTCTCCATTTAAGGCGACTGGGATACCTTTTTCAAATTCTAATTCTACAACTTCTGCATTATCAGCTGCTTTTTCTGGCGGTGTTACCCAATATAGTACTTTTTCTAAATCCGCCGAATTTGCTGGATCTTCTAGGTCAAGTCCTTCATGTGATAAGTGCCAGATATTCTCATCCATAGAATAATCTTCTTCTTTGGTTACTTTAAGCTCAATACCATGCTCTTTAGCATAAGCTTCTTCTTCACTACGTCCTTTGATATCCCAGAACCTCCAAGGTGCTACTACTTTAATTTCTGGTGCTAAGGCCATTATAGATACTTCAAAACGTATTTGATCATTTCCCTTTCCTGTGCAACCATGAACTATAACTTCAGCTTCTTCTTTTTTTGCAATATCTACCAATACTTTTGAAATTAGTGGACGAGCAATAGCTGTTCCTAATAAGTATACATTCTCATATTTTGCATCTGCTTTTAATGATTTAAAGGCATATTGATCTATAAATTCTTCTTCAACATTTATATTATAAAACTTACTAGCTCCTGATCCCAAAGCTTTAGTTTCTAATGCATCTGGATCTTTTACTTGACCTAAATCAACTGAGACACAAATAACTTCTTTTACTCCATGTTCTTTTAGCCAAGTTACCATTACGGATGTATCAAGACCTCCAGAATACGCTAGGACTACCTTGTTTGCTTCTTTTAAAATTTCATATTCGCTTTTTAACATAATTTCCTCCATATAATTTATTATCAAATTTAGTTATCTGTGTCTTTTTGGGTAATAAAAAAGAGCTTTCATCCCAAAAGGGACGAAAGCTCGTGATACCACCCATATTTATTTATTTTTCACAAAATAAACCTCATCAAGTACTAACATACTCTAACTCTGTAACGGGAGTTCCCGTATGAATCTCCTTGTATCGACTCATAAGCTCAGAGGTTCTTTTTTCTATCTTACTACTTATCCTCTCACACCAACCAGGACTCGCTTGAAGCTTTAGGATAGATACTCTTCTCTTCAACACTTTTATAAACTAATGATTTGATTAAGAGCATTATAACCTCATTTATATTTTTTGTCAAATAAAATTACTATTTAATATTATTTTAAAAATTACATTTATAAATATTGCTTTCACATAACTTATAATAAATTCTTATTATCAATTTTCAATATTTTCCGATACAATGATTTATAAAGTTTATTACAAAATTTAATATTGCTTATTTTATATGAATAAAAGATATCTTTATTTCCATCAGATTTATAAATCTACTTACTTAAGTAAACAAAAAAACGGAGAATTAATTCCTCCGTTTTTAAAAATTTTATTAAACAAATAATCCTGCAAATACTACAGACACTATTGTCATAAGTTTGATAAGGATATTTAGTGATGGGCCTGATGTATCTTTGAATGGATCACCTACTGTGTCACCTACTACTGCTGCTTTATGAGCATCAGATCCTTTACCACCTTCTACACCAGATTCAATGTATTTTTTAGCATTATCCCATGCTCCACCAGCATTTGACATAAAGATTGCCATCATAACACCAGTTACAAGAGCACCTGCTAGTAGACCACCTAAAGCATATGGTCCAAGGATCTTACCAACTATAATAGGTACTACTATAGCAAGTATTCCTGGAACAACCATTTCTTGAAGTGAAGCTGTTGTTGAAATACTAATACAGTTTTCATAATCTGGATCTTTTTTACCAGCTAAGATTTGATCGTCTTCTTTAAATTGTCTCCTAACTTCTTCTATCATCTGGCTTGCTGCTTTTCCTACTGAGTTCATTGTTAGAGCTGAGAATAGAAATGGTAGCATACCACCAATAAACATACCAGCAACTACTTTACTATCTAGAATTGATATTTCTTCTAGGTTAATTGATTCTGAATAAGTAATAAATAGTGAAAGTGCAGTAAGAGCTGCAGATCCAATAGCAAATCCTTTACCGATAGCTGCTGTAGTATTACCAATAGAATCAAGACCATCTGTAATATCACGTACATTTTCTGGTAAGTAGCTCATTTCTGCTATACCACCAGCATTATCTGTAATAGGTCCGTAAGCATCTACTGTTACTGTAATACCAGTAATTGAAAGCATACCTACAGCTGCAAGTGCTATACCAAATACTCCCATAAGGTTAAATGCAAGCATTATCGCAATTGCTACTACTAATATTGGGAATACTGTTGAAAGCATACCTGTTGAAAGACCAGCAATGATGTTTGTAGCAACACCAGTTGATGATTCTTTAGATATATGTTTAACGTGTTTATATTTATCTGAAGTATAAACTTCTGTTAAAAGACCTATAATAATACCTGCAACAAGACCTGTAATTACTGCAAATGCAGCTTGATAGTTACCAAAATATTTATTTGATAGGATAAATGCAGCAACTAATACTATTATTCCTGAGATATATAATGTTCCCATTAAAGATTTTTGTGGGTTTTTATGTTCTCTTGCTAAGAATATTAATGATGCTACTATTGAAGCAAGTATACCTATAGATGCTAGATATAAGGTAAATCCTACACCAGCTTCTGCAAAATATACTGCACCAAGTGTCATTGAAGAAATTATAGCACCTGAATATGACTCAAATAAGTCTGCACCCATACCAGCAACGTCCCCAACGTTATCTCCTACGTTATCAGCGATAACTGCAGGGTTTCTTGGATCATCTTCTGGGATTCCTGCTTCTACTTTACCTACAAGGTCAGCTCCAAGATCGGCAGCTTTTGTATAGATACCACCACCAACTCTTGCAAAAAGAGCAACTGATGAAGCACCTAGAGAATATCCCATTAGGATAGTTGGATCTTTAAAGTAAAGGTAAGTTAAAATAATTCCTATAAAACCTAATCCTGTTACAGCCATACCCATAACTGATCCACCAGAGAAAGCTACTTTTAGGGCACCATTTTGACCACTTTCTTTTGCTTCATTGGCACATCTAACATTGGATGCTGTAGCAACTCTCATTCCTATAAATCCAGCAAGCATTGATAAAACTGAACCAAGGATGTAGCAAACCATAGTTTTTACATTTATAAATATTCCAAGTAAGATTGCTACTATAACAACAAATATTGCAATGAATTTGTACTCTCTTTTAAGAAATGTCATTGCACCATTTCTTATATAATTAGAGATTTGCACCATACGATCATTACCAGCAGATAATGGCATTATCTTTGCTTTTACAGTAAAAAGCATAAATAATACAGCTAGTATGGCAACTATTAGAGATAAAATCTCAACTGACATATTTCCTCCTTTATAAATTTTGTTCTTATATATTATAACATAAGAATTTATATATTATTAATTTAATAAAAAAGATGCTAAGCAGAAATCTTATAAATGACCACTTAGCATCTAATTTGCTTATTGAATGTATTTTATATTAAAATTTTCTTAGTTTTCTTCGTATGGTAATAATGCAACTTGTCTTGCTCTTTTAATAGCACGAGTTACTTCTCTTTGATGTTTTGCATTAAGGCCAGTTACTCTTCTTGGTAAGATCTTTCCTCTATCAGAAATAAATCTTTTTAAAGTTTCAGTATCTTTATAATCGATAACTTTAGAAGGATCTTTTACAAATGGATCAACCTTTTTTCTTGGTTTATATCTTCTATTTCCTGCCATGATATTCCTTTCCTTATATTTTAGAATGGAATCCTGCCATCATCTTCAATTTCGGTAAAATCATCATCAAAGAAATCATCACTACTATCAAAACCTGATTGATTTTGATTATAAGAATCATTATTGTTATTATAATTATTATTTTGATAACCAGTTTGGGAATAGTTGTTGTTGCCGTAATCTTGGTTGTCACCATAATTAGATCCATTATAGTTTCCATTTTGTTGATTATCGCTTCTAGATCCTAGAAATTCAACATTATTAGCCCAAACATCAGTTGTATAGACTGTTTTGCCTGTTTCTTTATCTTGATAGCTTCCAGTATTGATGCTACCTTCCACAGCGCATTGACTTCCTTTTCTTAAATATTTAGATGCATTTTCACCTTGCCAACCCCAAACGGTTATACGTATGAAATCAGCTGTAGGACGATTTTGAGATTCTGCTTCTTGTCTTTTTTCCCTGCTCATTCTTTTATCAACAGCTAGGGTAAATGTAGCGACCGCCTGATTATTTTGAGTATACCTTAATTCGGGATCTCTAGTTAGTCTTCCAATAAGTATAACTCTATTCATAGATTAGTCCTCTTTTCTGATAACCATGTATCTGATTATGAAATCTGAAAGTCTAAGTCTTCTTTCAAATTCTCTGATATGATCAGGTTCAGATTTAAACTCTACGATATAATAATATCCTTCTCTGATATAATTAATTTCGTATGCTAATCTTCTTTTTCCCCAGTCATCAACATTAGTAACTTCACCATTTTCTTCGATTACAGCTTTGAATCTATCAAATAGTTCAGTTCTATCTTGATCACTCATGTCAGGTTTGAAAATTAAAACTGCTTCGTAATTATTCATTCTTTTTCACCTCCCTATGGTCTATGACCCCGCTAATTTATTGCGGAGTAGAGTGTACTGGTATATTTTACTATCAATACTATATTAAGTCAATAGATTCTTTCTTATTTGTTGCGTATATTGCATTAGCTATAGCACGACTCATAGCATTTGCTGCCATAACTCCCACCATATTTAAATCGGCTTCTATCTCATTTGTTGAAAGTGCAAAGATTGTATCTCCATCAAAACCAGTATGCACTGGGTTAATTGATCTAGCAAAACCATCGTGAGTCATTTGCGCTATTTTTGTAAGTTTTGTCTTATCAAACTTAGCATTAGTTGAAACTATTCCTATCGTAGTATTTTTATCGGCTAAATCTGAAAAGTCATTTATTATCTTGCCCATGACATCAACTGTTTTTATTATTTTGCCATCATCAATAGGACCTGCTATTTGCTTTCCTTTTTCGTAATCATATATATCACCAAATGCATTTACAGCTACCATAGCAGAAACCACCAAGTTTCTTTGACATATACTTGCAGATCCCAAACCTGATTTCATAGACTTATCCATTCCTAAAATTTTTCCAACAGTAGCACCTGTTCCTGCTCCTACTATTCCTTGGCGATTCTCATTAATGCCAGCATTTTTATAAGCAAGTTTTCCCATATTACTATCAGGTCGACACTTGTAATCTTTATATGCTAGGTCAAATAATACAGCCTGGGGAACGATAGGCACAATGCCTACTCCTACATCAAGACCTAATCCATCTTCTTCTAAAGCTTGCATTACACCACTAGAAGCATTGAGTCCGTAAGCTGATCCTCCACTTAAAATAAGAGCATTAACACTTTCTACAGTATTAACAGGATTTAGTAAATCTGTCTCTCGTGTACCTGGAGCTGAACCCCTGACTTCTACTGCACAGCTATTTCCACTTGGAGGAATTATAACTGTAACACCTGTTCCTCCCTTGATATCCTCAGCATGACCAACTTTAATTCCCTTAACATCTGTTATATAACCTTCATACATAATTTTTCCTTTCAAAAAAAGATTCCAATTATCTTGGAATCTCTAAATTATTTATTAATGTGCTACATTTTGGTTACGATATTTATCCATCATTTCTCCAAATACTTCTGAGCTGGATGGTGGAGTATAACTAATAGCATTTGCACCAGCATTTATAGTTTCGAGTATTTGTTCTCCAGTTTTGCCACCCGTTGCAATTATTGGAAATTTAGGACCTATTTCGCTCCTAACCTCCTCTACTAAATCTGCAGTATATTTCCCTCCTGAAATATTTAAAATTTCAGCTCCGGCTTCAATCTTGCCAATATAATCATCTTTTGAATTTGTAACGGTTGCTATAACTGGAACATCGACGAAACTTGCAATTTCTTTTAAATCTTTATTAGGCATAGGTGAATTAACTACTACCCCATAAGCCCCTGATAATTCTGCATCAATTGCCACATATTTGGACCTTAATCCTTGAGTTGTCCCTCCTCCAACGCCGATAAAACATGGTACATTGGATACATTTAAAATAGCATTTGAAATTGAGCTTTGAGGTGTATAAGGATACACTGCCATAATGCTATCTGCATTTGTATTTCTTATAATAGCCAAGTCTGTTGTAAATAATAAAGATTTGATACGTTTTTCAAATATTACTATTCCAGATGCTTTATAAATTTCTTCTGGAACTTTTATAAATGATTTCCTTAATTTTGAATGAACCAAGGGTATGTATTTTTCTTTCTTTTCTGTCATAGAAGCACCTGCTTTCCCAATCAATTTTTAATATAATACCCAGTGTTATCAAAAATTAATCTTTATTAAATATATCCCTTGTGTATACTTTATCTGCAACATCCTCTAGTGCATCATCTAGTCTATTAGCTACAATAATATCTGATTTCTTGAGCTCTTCCAAATTATTTATAATTTTTAATCCTTCAAAAGATTGACCTTCAAGATTGGGTTCATAAATCACTACATTTGTTTTATCTTTAATATTATTGATTACATCAAAAATAGCTGATTTTCTAAAATTATCAGAATCTTTTTTCATAATAAGTCTATAAATTCCAACTATTTTAGGATTATCCCTTAAAATTCTTTGGCTAATATAGTCTTTCCTTATCTTATTAGATTCAATTATAGAACCAAACATAGCATTAGGAACATCTTCAAAGTTTGCATAAAGTTGTTTAGTATCTTTTGGCAAGCAATATCCACCATAGCCAAAGGAAGGATTATTATAATAATTGCCAATTCTAGGATCTGCAGAAACTCCCATAATTATATCTTTTGTTGATAGACCTTTCATTTCTGCAAAAGTATCCAGTTCATTAAAATAAGAAACTCTCATAGCTAGATAAGTATTTGCAAAAAGTTTTACTGCCTCAGCTTCTGTAGAATCCATATATAAAACTTCTGTATCATTTAAAGATTCTTTTTTATAAAGACTAGCTATATTTTTGCCTATATCTGTCTTATCTCCAACAATTATCCTAGAAGGATTTAAACTATCAGCTAAGGCTTTACCCTCTCTTAAAAATTCTGGAGAAAATATAATATTTTGGCAGGCAAATTTTTCCCTTTTTCCTTTTGTATAGCCTACAGGTATCGTAGATTTTATTAATATTGGCAAATCTTCATTATCATTTTTTATATTTGTTATTACATCATCTACAAAGCTTGTATCAAAATATCTGGTATTTTCATCATAATTTGTAGGTACTGCAATAATTGCTAGATCACTATCTAATAAATGATCCTCATAGTTTTTTGTAGCTATTAAATCTAAATCTTTATTATTTAAATAATCAATAATCATTTCGTCATTTAGGGGAGATTTTCTTTGATTTATCAGATTTATTTTTTCTTCATCTGTTTCTATCCCTATGACTTCGTTTGATTGGCTAAGTAAAATAGCATTTGCTAGTCCCACATAGCCTAATCCAAAAACTAAAATTTTCATAAACTCTCCTTAAAATAGTTAAGATTATTTTACAAGAAAAGTTAATTTTTACAATAAAAAAAGCCTGGTAAAAACCAAGCTTTTATTTTTTTGTTAGGCTCTATTAAATACTTCTCTATTTAATTTACCCTCACTTGCTGCTACTATAAGTGCTGATGAGTTTGCAGCTGTTACATTTGTAGCTGTTCTGCCCATATCTGCAAGTGTAGAAATTGGAGCAAGAAGTACTACCATTTCTAGTGGCAATCCCATAGCTGCAAATAATGCTGTTGTTGTAATTGTAGCTGTTCCTGGTACTCCTACTGTTCCTAGGGAAACTAAAAGAGCAATTAAAACTAATTTTATATAATCTCCTACTCCCCAGCCAAGTCCCATCATATTTGCAACAAAAATCGCGTTCATTACTGGCCAAAATCCTGCACAACCAGGCATGCCCATGGTTGCTCCAAGTGGAGCTGTAAATGAAGCTATTTCTTCAGCAACACCTTGTTTTTCCCTAAGATTTTCAACATTTGCAGGAATAGCTCCCATTGATGATTGAGTTGTAAAGCCAATCATTGTTACTGGCCATACCTTTTTGAAATACGCTATAGGATTTACTTTTGCAAATGAAGAAACAAGGATACCTGTTCCAAGGAAAGTGTGGATTACTGATGCTACATAGTTTAATACCAAAATTAATATAAATGGTGCAATAGCTGTAGAATCCACTCTACCAACAGCATTTGTCATTAAAGCAAGCACTGCATATGGAGTTAAGCTTGTAATCATACTTGTTAATTTAAAAATAACTTCTGCAAAAGAATTTATAAATTCAGCAAAAGGACGAACAGTTTCTTCTTTGCCAGATTCAATTAATTTTAAAGTAGCAACACCAACTAAAACGGAAAATATAATAATTGGTACAACTTGACCTTCAGCTGCATTTGAAACTATATTTGAAGGGAAGAAGTTAATAATAGTTTCACTAACAGTTGGCACTTCCTTAACTTCTGAATCTACTGGTACATCAAAATGTACACCTTGACCAATTTTAAAAGCAACTGCTAGAATAAGACCTACAATAGAACCCATTACATTGTGCAAACTTAAAATCCCAATTGATTTTAAACCAACTGATCTAAGTTTTGTAAGAGAACCAGTATTTAACATAGTTCTTATAATAGTAGTTAGAAGTAGCGGAATAACCATTGCGTATAGCAAGTTTACATAAATACTGCCAAAAACAGATACATACTCGGTATTGTCTTTAAAAATAAATCCTAAAATAAGACCTATAATAGTACCTGTTATTACTCTGCCACCAAATGAAATACCACGTTTTTTCATTTGATAGAGTACATAAAACAATACTAGGGTCACTAGTACAGCCACAAATTGCATATATTTCCTCCTGATTTGTATATATTTTATCTATCAGATATTATTTTAACACTTTAGCATAAAATATACAATATTTTTATATAATATTTCACTTATACAATATATTTACAAATCATTTTATAAAGGCTATAAATTCATAAGGTCTAAGTAATAAATTTTTAACTATTTTTCTTCTACCATAATTGCCAAGTAAATAGTGAAAATCATTTCTATCTATAAAATGAAATCTAATATCAGCAAGAATTTCCTTTTGAGTAAAATTTGCGAATACAATAATTTTCTTATTTTTAAAAGTTCTTATAAAGGCGAATATATCAGGATCTTTATTAAAAATTTCCCTGTATTTTCCTTCTATAATGGCCTCTTTTTGGATTTTTATTTTAATAAGTTTTTGATAAAATTCAAAAGTTTTATTAGTTTGATCTAAAACTTTATAATCATTGCTGTAGTTTGAAGATGAAAATATGCCTAGCTCCTCAAAATCTTTTAAAATAATCGCTCCCTTTAAAAGAAAACTTACTCCTGCAAGTAAAGAGCTAGTTAAAAACGGGAAATTTTTATTATTTGTAAAATTTTTTAAATTATTATCTGTAGTATATATTTGATTTATATTTCTATCCTGTATAGCTGATAAGCATTTTTTGCTATCTAAAAAATCATTTGAATTGTCAATTAAGTTTTTATTAAATACATATGAAAATAATCCACTCTTTCCATGGGATAAGTAATTTTGATAGTTCAAATCATCCGAATCCACTTCAACAATAGAAGTTATTTCATTCGTAGCTAGTATATTTTTGCTCATTTCTCTTAGATAAAAACTTGAATTGTCAAAAAACAAATCTTCAAAATTACTAAAGTAAAGTCCACTTATACCATGTTTTTTCAAATAGTTAATAAATTGATAAAAAGACTTGCGTATTTTAGGATCATTCCAAGGCAAATCCTCTTCTTTAGTGTCCAGTAGTAAGCTAGATATTTTTTTCATATCTATTTTTACAAATAATTTTATGCTCTTATCTGCAAGTAAAGAGTTTATAAATAGAACTTTTTCTATAATTTCTTCATCTAATTTTATAAATGGATCTAGTAAAATGGCATTTATATCAAGTTTTTTATAATATGTGATTTTTTTTATAATATCTATTTGATTTTCTTTATAAACTACTAAATCTCCCATATTTGCCCCTCTAAAGTATATTATATTTTACTTTACTTTTGACAAATTTTAAGGGTATAATATTTTGATTACAGAAAGAAGGCATAAATGTTAACTCTAAAAAATATATCTAAAATTTACAAGACGGGAGATTTTGAGCAAAAAGCTTTGGATAATATTTCCATATCTTTTAGGCAAAATGAATTTGTCTCTATTTTGGGTCAGTCAGGAGGTGGTAAAACCACTTTGTTAAATATAATAGGTGGGCTTGACCACTACACTTCAGGTGACCTTTTAGTAAATGATAAATCAACTAAAAATTTTACAGATAATGATTGGGATTATTACAGAAATGTATCAGTAGGTTTTGTTTTCCAATCATACAACCTTATTAGCCATCAAAACATATTATCAAATGTAGAACTTGCTCTAACCTTATCTGGAGTTTCCAAAGATCAAAGAAAGAAAAAAGCTATATCAGCCTTAGAAAAAGTGGGGCTTGGCAAACATATTAATAAAAAACCTTCAGAATTATCTGGTGGGCAAATGCAAAGAGTTGCCATTGCAAGAGCTTTGGTAAATAATCCTGATATAGTACTTGCAGATGAACCAACAGGAGCCTTGGATACGGAAACTAGCCAGCAGATAATGAAATTATTAAAAGAAATCTCCAAAGATCGCCTAGTAATAATGGTAACTCACAATCCAGAACTAGCAGAAACTTATTCTACAAGAATAGTTCGCATAAAAGATGGACAAATAATTGGTGATAGCAACCCTTATAAAGAAATAAATGAAAATGATAATTTTAAAACAAGAAAAATAAAATTAGGATTTCCTACAGCTATAAGCCTTTCTTTTAATAATCTTTTAACTAAAAAGGCAAGAACAATTTTAACGGCATTTGCGGGATCTATAGGAATAATTGGTATAGCTCTTATTTTATCAATATCTACTGGTGCCAATGATTTTATAGCTGATAGCCAAAGAAAAGCTTTAAAAGCTTATCCCATACAAGTACAAAAAGAATCAGTAAATATATCATCTCTTATAACACCACCAAAAACCGAAGAGAAAAACCACAAGGACAATAAAATATACACCAATAACTTCATCTTGGATCGTAGGTCAGATTTTGCTTCAAATGTAAAGGAAAATAATCTCACCCCTTTTAAAAAATATATAGAAAAAAGCAAAGACGATTTAAATAAAAATGTAGGACCGCACTTTGTTAGCTATCTTTATGATATGAACTTTGATATATTTACCAAAGATCCAAAAGGAGAGCTAGTAAATACAAACGGAGAAGATTTTGAAGAGGATAATCGTCCAGAATTTGCTAGTATGTTTGAGCCTAGCCAAGATAATAAAAATTTCACTCAATTAATAAGCAAAGATGATAGGAGTATTAGCCCAATAATAACAGATGAATATGAAATAGTAGATGGCCACTGGCCAAGAAAATCCAATGAGCTAGTGTTATTTACCGATTATAATAATGAAATCCTAACATCTCATATGTATGAACTAGGATTTTTGCCAGCAAAAGACTATAAAAATATTATTGCAAAACTAGATAATAATGAAAAAGTTGACCTAGATGAAATCGGGATAAAATCATCTGATATTTTAGACCATGAATACAAAATAGTATCCCCTTCCGATTACTATGAAAAAAATGGTGATAGTTTTGTAAACATAAAAGATGATGAAATAAAAGTAGATGAAATAGTAAAAGATGGCGTAAGTGCAAAAATAGTTGGTATAGCAAAAAGAAAAACTAATGAAGATAATCAAGTTGTAAATGGTACTATTGGATTTACAGAAGGTCTAACTGATATGATGATAGAGCACGCAAATGCATCTGAAATTGTAAAAGCACAAATAGCAGACAAAGACAAAAATATTCTAAATAATCTGCCATTTAAAGCACAAAATGATGATGACAAACAAAAGGCAGCAAAATATTATCTAGAAAATTTAAATGACAAAGACTCATTAGCCTTTTCTACTTGGATAGTTAAAAATAAGCCAAAAATTGCAGAACAAGCACAAAAAAAAGCTGGAGAAATGCAAAAGCAAGCTATGATTAATCCAAGTCTTATACAAGCACAAGATAAAAATAAGCAAAATGTAGGTATTAAAGATCAAAACCAACTTGCCCAATACGTTTTAGAGGAAAACAACAAAGATACTCTAATTGATATTTACGATGAGTTTTTATCTGGCAATTCCTACAACAAAAACTTAGAAGATCTAGGAGTTGTAAGCAAGGATGCACCAGCAGAAATAGACATTTATGTAGAAAACTTTGAAAATCGTGAAAATATCAAAAATGTAATAGATAAATACAATCAAGGTAAAAGTGAAAACGAGCAAATAAACTATACAGATATTATTGGACTAATAACAAAATCAATCACAGATATAATTAATGCTATTTCCTATGTGCTAATAGCCTTTGTTGGAGTAAGTTTGGTAGTTTCTTCAATAATGATAGGAATTATAACTTATATATCAGTTTTAGAACGTACTAAAGAAATAGGCATCCTAAGATCAATTGGTGCTAGCAAGGCAGATATCATAAAAGTTTTCATGTCTGAAACCTTTATCATAGGTTTATTATCAGGTTTAATCGGCATAGGAGTTACTATGATTTTAAATATACCAATTACAAATCTAATTAGAAATCTAACAGGAATAGACTATATAACATCCACCCTACCAGCAAAAGCTGCTGGTATACTAATACTAATATCAGTAGTCCTAACCCTAATAGCTGGAATCATACCATCATCTATGGCAGCTAAGAAAGATCCTGTCGAGGCTTTATCTGCTGAGTAAAATAATTAAAATGATGTTACAGATTCATAGTATTAAATCTGTAACATCATAATTAGCTCTATATTTATTTAATTTTTCAAATTAAAATCTGAGTATAAGCTTACACTATAACTATATAAATGAATCAATCTATTATCTTTGGCATGTACCTTAGATTATATTTAAATAGAACAATTGTGATTACAAAAGATATAATTATTCTTATCTTATTTCGATAATAATTGGGTCAATTCTACAGCATAATAGGTATTATAAAAATTTATTATATCCTCATCAAAATCACCTCCATAGTATAAACCACTATCTGACTTACTATCTATCAAAATATCATATGCATAATCACTTAATTTAGCTGATATTTTATAGTTTGTCTTATTAAATAAGCTATAAGATTTGCTAAGTAAAATCAATTTATTTCTAGCATCTTCATTTTTAAGGGAATATAGCTTATCTTCTAGATTCTCACAAAGAGAATTAATATAAGCATTATTAGATTTTCCAATTTTATCAACAAATTTGATTAACTCTATATAATTATAAATATGCTCTTTGCCATTATCTTGCATAAATTCTTGACTTAGCTCTTCGTATAATTTTTCGTTTATAGAATAATCTAAGTTAAGCATTTGTCTACATTCAATTAAACTATTAATCTCTCCTAAATTTTCAGTAAAATTATCCTTATCATTTATTAAATCATTCCATTTTGTATCCAATTTATTTTCAATAGTCGGCAAGTCATTATGAATCAAATTAAAAGAATCGCTTAAATCCAATAGTTTTAAATATAACTCAAGTTCTACTACATTATCTGATTTTACAATAGACTCCTTTATATTTTTACAATATTTAATAAGTTTATTTTTATCAAAAGAATCTATTTTACTTAATAAAGAATAAGCATAATAAGTATCAAATAAATTTGACTCTGTATATCCTGGGCTAATATATTCATCTTGACTAATACTAAATTTTTCTATACTATCAAATGTTTTAGATATTCTCTTATCTTCATTAAAGTTATATCCTAAGAGTTTTAATGAATGTACTGCTGAATATAATTTATAAACATCGTATCCAAATAATTCTTCATTTATAGAATCTTTATCAAATATACAGTCTAGTAGAAATTCTTTTTTCTTAGATTTTTCTTTTATTCCAGATATATAATCATCTACTTCTAAACTATCCATTATATATTCTATGCCATATTGATTAATATCATTAGAGAGATTATCCAAGCTTATAAAACTATCTTCACACATATTAGCTATATTTGCTCTTACATCATCACTAATTTCTATATCATATTTATCAGCTAAATAAATAAGCTTTTTATACAAACTTATTTTATCTTTAGAAAGTTTTTCCTCTACAAATACTTTTTTTACAATAGATCTAAGCCATTTATCTGATATCTTTATCTCTTCTAATAGTCCTGACATTCTGGCTACTTCATAAACATAATAATTTGCAAAAATTTCCATATCTAAATTAGACTCATTCTTATTTGCATCTAAAGTATAATAGCCTCCATCCTTAATATATAAAGTATTTAAATACTCTCTTATATTATCTTTAATGCTAGTGAAAATATGTTGATCTTCTAGTGATGATAGTGCACAGTATACATCTATCAAATTTAAATTATCTGATGTTAAAAATCTACCTATTATCTTATTTTTTGTATGATCGGATAAATGTATGTCATCGATCCCTGATTCTGCCTTTGCAGCATTTATGTAATAACTTGAGTATATACTATAAGAACTTTCAAATTCTTGGTTAGCAAACCTGTAGCCACCATCTGGCATTTTACTCTGACTTAGTTCATGAAGTATTTTTTCTTTTTCTATATAATTAATCTTTTCTTCATTTTCATTATCATCAAATTTATTAGTTCCACATCCTACCATTATCATCATAAATATAAATAACAGGAAATATAGTCTATTCTTTTTCATAATAACCTCTATATTTTTTCAAATTAACAATTAATTCTATATTATTAGTATATCATCTAAATATCATCATATAGTAAATCTTTTTCTAATTGATATATTTAATATTAATGGAGTTGTTTAATTAGAAAACTTAAGATAGTACCAAAATAAGCCAATATATAAGTTCAAAGATCCACAAATATTATATACTAGCTTACTCATCACACTTATAATATAAAATCACAATGTACGCACAAAAAAATCTCCCTAGATTTTGATTTCTGGAGAGATTATTACTCTATTCCTATATAAGTTCCATTAGATTAGCCATTTCAATAGCTGATAAAGCTGCGTCTGCTCCCTTATTGCCAGATTTTACACCTGCTCGCTGTATTGCTTGATCTATGGTATCTGTTGTTATTACTCCAAATATTACTGGTTTTTCAGTATTTAAGCTTACATTTGCTACACCCTTTGAAACTTCTGCACATACATAATCAAAGTGTGGTGTATCTCCTCTAATGACTGCTCCAAGTGTAATTATTGCGTCGTAGTCTTTTTTACTTGCCTTCTGAGCTGCTAGTGGGATTTCAAATGCTCCTGGTACTCTTATAATTTCTATCTCCTCGTCTTTTACACCATGTCTTTTTAGTGTATCTAGACATCCTTCTACAAGTCTATCTGTTATAAAATGGTTAAATCTTGCTACTACTACTGCGTATTTTTTGCCTACACTTGTTAATTCTGCACTGTATTCTCTCATTAGTTTGCTCCTTTAAATTCTTTTAGGTCATGTCTCATTCTATCAGCTTTTGTTTTTAGGTATATTTTATCAATATCATTAGAATGAATTTCTATTGGAACTCTATTATTTACTTTTATATTATATTTTTCTATTTGCTCAATTTTATCAGGATTATTTGTAAGAAGTCTTACAGATTTTACCCCAAGTTCTTCTAGAATATCTGCAGCTACCCTATAATTTCTCATGTCTGCAGGAAAGCCTAACTTAATATTGGCATCTACAGTATCATAACCTTCTTCTTGAAGTTTGTAGGCTTTAATTTTATTAAATAAACCAATACCTCTACCTTCCTGCCTTAGATAAACTAAAACTCCAGATCCTTCTTTTTCTATCATTTCTAAGGACTTATGTAATTGTGATCCACAATCACAACGGTGTGATCCAAATACATCTCCTGTTAGACATTCAGAATGTACCCTACATAAAACGTCTTCTTTGTTTATATCCCCTTTTATAAGTGCTATATGTTCTTCTCCATTTTCTTTATCTAGAAAACTTAGAGCCTTAAATGTTCCATAGTCTGTAGGTAGATTTATAACATCTGTTTGTTCTATTAACTTTTCTTCCTTACGAAGTTTTTCTAGCTTATATTCCTTTATGGCTTCAACACTTGTCATTTTAAGTCCAAGCTTTTCTGCTAGATCTTTAACTGCTTGACCTTTTAACATATGACCATCATCTGCCATTATTTCACAGCAAATTCCAACTTCTTCTAATCCAGCAAGTTGCATAAGGTCAATTGTTGCTTCTGTGTGTCCATCTCTAACTAAAACTCCACCTTCTCTTGCAACTAGTGGAAATACATGGCCTGGTCGTCTCAAGTCACTTGGCTTAGTAGATAGTTCACTTAGGCTTCTGATAGTATCTGCTCTTTCATATGCTGATATTCCTGTTGTAGTATCAACATGGTCTATAGACACTGTAAAAGCTGTAGAATGATTGTCAGTATTTGTAGCTACCATTGGCTCTAGATTTAATCTTTCAGCAACTTTGCTGCCAATAGGTGTACAGATAAGCCCTTTCCCGTAGCAAGCCATTAGATTGATCATCTCTCCTGTTACGTTTTCACCTGCACAGATAAGGTCTGCCTCATTTTCTCTATCTTCATCATCTGTGACTATTATTATTTCATTATTTCTTAGTGCTTGTAATATTTCTTCCATAATCTTTAAAAACCATTTTCTAATAAAAAGTTTTTGTCCACCCTTTCTTTATCTTCTGTCAATTTTTCTATATATCTTCCTATAATATCAGTTTCTATATTAACTGAATCATTTATCTTCTTGTATTTAAAAGTCGTCGCTTCCAATGTTTCTGGAATAAGAGAAACTTCAAAAATATCCTTATCTACCATTGATACGGTAAGTGATATGCCATCAATGGCAACTGATCCTTTTTTTACTATATATTTTGACACTTCTCTATCTGTCTTTATCCTAAATACATTCTTATTTATAGCTATTATGCTTCCTTTACCATCTACATGACCTTGAACTATGTGTCCATCAAGCCTAGAGTTTATTCTCATAGCTCTTTCAAGATTAACCTTTTTTGATAAGATAGACCTATCAAATTTAGTAACTTTTAAGGATTCATTCATTATATCAGCTGTATAAGATTTATCAGTAAAAGACGTAACAGTTAGGCAAACTCCATCAGTCATTATAGAGTCCCCCATCTTTATTCCCTCTAGAACTTTACTTGCTTTAACCTCTACACTTACATGGTCAGATTTTTGAGTAAAAGCTACAACCTCTCCTATTTCTTCAGATATTCCAGTGAACATTCTTTGCCTCTATCAAAATGTCAGTATCAAATCTATTTATATCCTCTATCTCAAAATTATAAGCATCACTCATAAATTCGCATCCCTTTCCAGTAAAAGGAGAAATAGACCTTTCCCCAGAAATGATTTTTGGACTAATAAACTCATAAATCCTGTCTACTAGACCAGCTTCTAGAAAAGCATTATTTATATGGGATCCACCTTCTACTAATATTGAACCTATATTCATAGCATAAAGCTTTTCTAGTAAATCATTAATATCTACTTTTCCATTCTTTTCCTTACATCTGATTAAATCTGCTTTGTAAGGATTTTCTTTATCTGAACAAGTTGCTACGTAAGTCTTTTTATCAGACTCTAGATCAAATACCTTTAAATCCATTGGTAGTTCTAGTTCACTATCTATTATTATCCTAACAGGATCTATGCCAGCTTCTATTCGAGAATTAAGGGAAGGATTATCATGTATAGCTGTAGCCTTACCTACTATAATCGCATCGTATTTGCTACGTAATTTGTGGACATACTCTCTAGATTTTTCATTGCTAATCCATTTAGAATCACCATTAGCACAAGCAATTTTTCCATCTAAAGTCATAGCATACTTTAAGGAAACAAAAGGCCTATTATATTTCATATTATAAAAAAATACTTCGTTTAACTTTTTTCCCTCTTCTTCAAGTATGCCGCTATGAACTTCTATATTATGACCTTTAAGCTTTTCTATACTATCTACCTTAGGATTGGTATCAAGATTTGAAATATAGACCTTACTAATACCTTGTCTTATAACTTCATCAACACATGGTGGTTGTTTCCCTTGGTGAGAACAAGGCTCTAAGTTCACGTATAAGCTTGCACCCTTGGCATCTTCAGTAAGGTTATTAAATGCATCTTTTTCTGCATGAATATTTCCATAATTATGGTGATAACCTTCTCCTATGATCCTTCCATCTTTTACAACTACAGCTCCAACCAAAGGATTTGTTAGAACTTTTCCTTCACCTTTTTTTGCAAGTTCGAAAGTCCTTCTCATTAATTTTTCATCATTCATCTTGCCTCCTTATAAGCTTCAGGCAATTAAAAAAGCCCCTAAACTCAGGGACTTAAATAGTGAGATTATAAGTAATACACACGGTATTACTTTTATATTTCTTCTCTCATCCAGACTATAACTGTCGGTTTAGGAATCACGCCTAATCAGCTTACGCTCGCAGACTTTACTGCCGGTGGAGACTTGCACTCCGCCCTGAAGAATTTGATATTTAATTTACAATTATATTGTAATAGATAATAAATTATTTGTCAAATCGATTGCATAATATATTTTTAATGAATGCATCAATAAGCATTTATAATAAAAAGAAGAGACTCTATTAGAGAGCCTCTTGAAATAAATTTGTTATTCAGTTTTTATTTAGTTTTCATCTTCTTTTTTCTTTTTACCTAATCCAAGACTTGCAAGTATTGAAGAAATTGCTACACCAACTATACCTGCTGAAGATCCTACTCCTGTTTTTGGATTGTTAGATTTGTTATTAGATTTTCTAGTAATAGCTTTTTCTACTTTTTGAGGAGCCCTTGGAACTTTTATAACTTCAGTTTTTTCATGAGTTTCTGAAACTTCTGGATCAACTGAATCTGCTGGTTCCAATGGAGTTAATGGAACACCTTGATTTTCTGGCTTGGAAGGTTTTACTGGCGTTTTTACTGTTTTTTCGTATACATAAGTGATTTCTTGTTTTTTGCCTGGTACATAATTGCCTGCTGATTCACTTCCGTCTTCATTTACTATTGGAGTATTCTTTGCATCTTCTGTACGTACAAATTTATATCCATCTTTTTCTTTTTTACCTGTGTTGTAGAATTCGTGGATTGTTCCTTCACTTTCTTTACCATCTACTTTTTCACGTGTTATTTCTTTGCCATTTTCATCTTTTGTTATATATACGTGATGTTCTTGGAAGGAACCTTTTTCTTCATTAAAATTATGTGTTGATTCATCTTTTAGCTTTTAGATGTAATCTCTCTAGGACAACAACCTTGAATATTTAAATGATTGTTTTGATTTGCTTGTCCATCAGCATGACTAGTAATCGGTAAAGATAAAATCATAGCTAACGATAAGATTGTTACAGATTTTTTATTAGATTTATTTGTTTTCATAGTACTTCACTATTCTTTTTAAGCTTATATATTTATTTATCGATATTATTATATCACTTTCTTAAATATACCAAAATATATAAAAATCCTTAATATATATTGATAATCATATAGTTTCTCAAATGTTACTATCCTTTATAAATTTTATAAAAGATATAGATTCGTAAGCTCGTAATATTATTTTTTCTTTCATTTCTCTATTACCATAATTACCTAAAAGATATGAAAAGTCTTTATAATCTGGAAGTATTGCTGATAAGTCAATCTCCACTTCTTCTTTATAGAAATTATTTAAATTTATTAAAACTTGATCCTTATATTTACGCAAATATGCAAAAACCCTTGGATGATCTTCCAGAATTGGAGTATATGACCCATCGGATATTATGTCTTTTTCTTTTCTTAGTTCAATAAGTTCTTTATAGTAATAATAGACTGAATTTTTATTGCTTAATGCACTTTCTACATTGATCTGTCTATAGTTACTATTTACTCTAAGCCAAGGCTTTATATTTGAAAATCCAGCATTCTCGCTACTATCCCATTGCATAGGTGTTCTAGAGTTGTCTCTTGATTTTTTGCTAATTATATAGAAGGCTTCTTCACTAGATTTTCCTTCTTTTATAAGCATTTCATAGGCATTATGACTTTCTATATCCTTGTAATCGTCTATTGAATCATAGTTTGGGTCACTCATACCTATTTCTTCTCCCATATAAATATATGGTGTTCCTCTCATCATATGCATAGTTTGAGCAAGCATAGTTGCTGTTTCGTATGGGTAGTTTTTTACATCTCCAAATCTATTATTAGCTCTTGGTTGGTCATGATTATTCCAAAATAGAGCATTCCAACCTCCACCATCTTCCATGCCTACCTGCCACTCATTTAAAATTTCTTTTATTTTTTTAAAGTCAAAGGCATAGTCTGTCCATTTATCTCCATTTTCATAGTCAACTTTAAGATGATGAAAGCTAAATACCATGGAAAGTTCTGTGTTATCATTATTGGAATACATAATAGAATTTTTAATATTTGTAGAGCTCATCTCTCCTACTGTTATGATATCTTCATGTCGACCAAATGTATTTTGGTTAAGCTCTCTTATCCATTTATGAACTATAGGAGTATCTGTATATAAAGCTTTTTCTTCTACAATATTTCCAGTACTATCTTTTAAAAGCTGATCTTTACCTATTACATTTAACACATCAAATCTAAAGCCTTTGATACCTCTATCTATCCAATAATTCACTATCTTAAATAATTCTTTTCTAACATTTGGATTATGCCAATTTAGGTCTGCTTGAGTTTTATCGTATAAGCATAGATAGTACTTACCAGTATTTCCAAATGGTGCCCAAGCATCTCCAGTAAATTTAGACTCCCAATTTGTAGGAAGTGATCCATCTTCTTTTGGATCTCTTATATAATAAAAATCTTGATAGTACCTATCTCCTGCTAAGGCTCTTTTAAACCACTCGTGTTCTATTGACGTATGATTAAATACCATATCAAACATGAGTCCTAATCCATTTTCTTCAAAGATTTTTATTAAATAATCTAAATCTTCTTCACTACCAAATTTCTCATCTATATGGTAATAATCCGCTATATCGTAACCATTATCATTTTGTGGAGAGATAAAGAATGGATTTAACCAAACCATATCTACTCCCAAATCTTTAATATAAGAAGCCTTAGAAGCAATGCCTCTAAGGTCTCCTATTCCATCACCACTGGTATCCTTAAAGCTTCTAGGATACACTTGATAAATTACTTTTTTTCCTAAATTCATAAATTTTTCCTAACTAAAACTTGGTGTCTTAAATTCAATTTTATTCTGGAACATTTTTTTCTTATTAAATACTACAGTCAAAATAATTGGAACTACTATAGCAATGATCATAGCTATTATAAATGTTATATATGAGCTAGACTGAATAGATAGTAATCCTGGTAATCCTCCTATACCTATATTAAAAGCAGTTGTTTTTGTAAGAACAGAGAACATTCCAGCAATAGCTGATCCTATCATGCCAGCCATAAATGGATATCCGTATTTGATATTGATACCAAATAAGGCTGGCTCTGTTACTCCTAAGTAAGCTGATATTGCTGCTGGTACAGATATTTGCTTTTCTGCTTCATCATTTTTGTGAAGAAAGATAACTGCAAGCACAGCAGAAGCTTGTGCAATATTTGATAGGGCAATCATTGGCCAAAGTATAGTGCCACCAAAATCACTGGCTAGTTGTAAGTCTATGGCATTTGTCATATGATGAAGCCCTGTTATAACTAGTGGAGCATAGAAAAATCCAAAAACAGTACCAAATAACCAGTTGAGCTTTGATGTAAGTCCTGCATAAACTCCATTAGAGATAGCTGTTCCTATCTTCCAACCTATTGGGCCTAATATTGTATGAGCAAGTATAACTGCTGGCAATAAGGATAGAAGTGGTACAAATATCATTGAAACTGACTGGTGTATATGTTTTTTCCAGAATCTTTCTAAATAAACTAGGGTAAAACCTGCAAGCATAGCTGGTATTACTTGAGCTTGATAACCTACTCTTTGAATTTGAAAAGATCCAAAATCCCAAATAGGTATTTCTCCACCCTCTGCAATTGTATATGCATTAGCTAATATATTAGGAGAAACTAAACAAATACCTAATACTATACCAAGTATTTGTGTACTTCCCATTTTACGAGTAATAGACCATACAATACCAACAGGTAAATAATGGAAAATAGCCTCACATATTAGCCATAAGAAATCATTAGTTCCTGACCAAAACTGTGAATGCTCAACAATTGTTTGTCCACCTAGGTTATCAAAAGGTATCTGTTCTAAGATACTCCTTAATCCTAAAAGCAAGCCACCTACTATAATAGCAGGTATAAGTGGTGCAAATATTTCTGCCAATACTGCAGAAACTCTCTGTAACCAGTTTTGGTTTTTCTTTGCATCTGCTTTTACCTCATCCTTGCTAGCTTCCTTAGCTTTTGAAATCGTCATAAAATCGTTATAAAACTGGTCAACGTCATTGCCAATTATAACTTGGAACTGTCCTGCTTGAGTAAAACTTCCCTTTACTGATGGTAAGGCTTCAATTTTTTCTATTTCTGCTTTGGCTGGTTCGTTTAATACAAAGCGCATCCTAGTAACACAATGAGTTACTGAAGAAATATTCTCGTCACCGCCAACATATTCATGAAGTTTACGAGCATCATCAATATACTTTCTCATAATACCTCCTTAAATAATTATATATATTATAGGATATTATTACCCTTTTACAAACCATATTAATATACCAATATAAAAAACAAAAAACTGCAGGCCTATAAAGACCCACAGTTCTATTCTTCATCCTCTAACTCTTTTTGAACATATTCTTCAGCTACTTCTTGCATCTGTTCATTATCTATATTAGATCTATCTATTAATTTTTTTAATTTTTTTTCGTCTTCTCTACTAAAGTCTTCATTATCATCCATTTTCTTTCTCATATAATGGTTTATGCCAACTCTTTTGTAATTTTCATATTTTATTGACTGCCTATCTCTAAACCAAGCCACTAGTAATAAAATCATAAGAGCTATACCAATATAGCCAATGATTGGATAAAAAGTAGATACTAATTTTTTAAATCCACCAAAACTTAGTGCAAATGCTGCTAAAGTTATTACTATAAGCATCTTTCTAAACTTATTTTCATCTCCTTTAGAAAATCTTCTTGATAGGGAGTAGAAAAGTGATATTGCAGTATTAAATATCATACCAAAGATTGTAATGGCCATTAAAACTCCTAATACTGGATGAATATCTTCTAATATATATAACACTGGTATATCTAGTTGTCCTACTTCATCAATTCTAATAAATATAGTAAAGGCAACTAGTAAACCAAGTATACCTGAGATAGCTCCTCCTAGAAGTCCACCCAAGCCAGCTTCGCTAGGATTCATCTCTTCTCCACCTAGTACAAATCCCATTGATACACTGCACATCATACAAAGACCAAAATAATTGAATACAGATAGTGGAACATTGCTAAAATTAGATGGTAAACTAGTTGCTACTGTATTTAAATAATCCCAATTTGGGTTTGAATTGGTGAATGTATATATAGCACCTATTAAAACAAAAGTGATTATAATAGGTGTAAAAGAGCCTATAATCTTAGAAACTTTTTCAAAATCAAGCATACCAACAAATATTATCAAAAAAGTGCAAATCAATTGACCTATCCATTTATCTATGCCAAAAGCTTGATTTAGGTTACTTCCTGCACCAGCTATCATAACAAAACCCATTACAAAGCAATTAAATATTAGACCTAAGTCCATAAATTTTGCTACGTATTTATTTGTTACTTGATCAAAAACATCTTCATGATTAGTTGCTAAATACATTGAACCTAACTGTAAGAGTATGCCTCCAAATAATATATGTAAAATTCCTATTGCACCCGCTCCTATAAGTCCAGGTATTCCTAGGGATACAAAATACTGTAAGATCTCTTGTCCAGAAGCTAGTCCCGCTCCGGTAATGATTCCTACATATGCTAACATTATCACTATTGATTTTTTACTCATAAATCCTCCAAGAGTTTAGTATACTTTAATAATCACTATAATCAATAATTGATAATATGTATACACTATCTATTAATAGACTATTGCTAAAGTAACTCTAGAAAAACTTAAACAGATTTTTTCTAATAATTCTCTCATTTTTGAAATTCATCTAACTTCTTTTTTATCTTTATTGTGATTAAAATATACATAAATATTTTTAATAACCATGTAAATATAATGACTAGTATTGGTAATACTTTTTTCAGTATAGAAATTAGTGTATTTACAATTTAACTAATTTTTTTATACTAGGACTCCTTCTAAAACCTGTAATAGATGTATCTTTTTATGATATTTTAAAGCTAAATTATTACAACTATAATTATAGCTAAGGTAAAAGTCCAAATTATCTTAGTTTAATTTTTACCCTTTTTTAATTTTATATTTGCAAATAAAAGTATTTCTGTATGTTTTATATAAATTTAGTTTATTATTTTATACAAAAAAGAGCAGAAATTATTCTGCTCTTTTAATAAAATAATTATATTGTATAAAATTATTTAATAACCTTAGTAACAACACCTGATGCTACTGTTCTACCACCTTCACGTACTGCGAATCTTAGTCCTTCTTCTAGGGCTATTGGTTTTTGTAGGCTGATTTTAAATGTTGCGTTGTCTCCTGGCATTACCATTTCTACGCCTTCTTCTAA
>NZ_JAGGLS010000008.1 GCF_017874535.1 Anaerococcus nagyae | reverse complement strand
TTAGAAGAAGGCGTAGAAATGGTAATGCCAGGAGACAACGCAACATTTAAAATCAGCCTACAAAAACCAATAGCCCTAGAAGAAGGACTAAGATTTGCAGTACGTGAAGGTGGTAGAACAGTAGCATCAGGTGTTGTTACTAAGGTTATTAAATAATTTTATTATTTATAAAATAATTTTAATGAAAGAGCGGGCATGCTTGCTCGCTCTTTATTTTTTATTTAAAGGAGAGTGTATGAGAAAAAAAACTAAGATACTTTCCATCATGCTTTCATTAATCTTAATTTTGACTTCATGTACGGCTAATAAAAACAAAAAAACTAGTCAAAAAGAAGCGTCTGATACTAAGGTTGAGGAAGTAAAAGATGAAGACATAGATAAAGCCGCTAAGGAGATATTAAAAGAGAAAGGTTTAGTCAATGAAGCTGTAGAAAAGCCAGTTGGGAAAGCTTATGAAGTTGGGGTAACTCCAGATGATTATAATATGGATTATGATACGTCAAGACTCCATGCTTTAGAGGAAAAGAAATCTAAATATTATCCTAAAGATGGTGTAAAGGGCTTGTATTTTAATACTTATAATATAAATAAACCAGAAGTTTATAATAAGATAACAGATTTAATTGAGAATTCTAATCTAAATACTGTCGTAGTAGATATTAAAGATGATTGGGGAAATGTAACTATGAATTTTGATACTGATGATGAAGATATCAAGTATTCTAAAATTGATATAGTTGATCCTGAAGCTTTTCTAGAGGATATGCATTCTAGAGGTATATATGTTATAGGGAGAGTTACTACATTTAAAGATAGTATTATAACTGAAAGACATCCAGAGTGGGGCTTTACCTTAGATGATGGTAGTCTTTGGAAAAATGCTAGTGGTGAAGCTTTTATGAATCCATTTTTAAAAGATGTGCAAGACTACGATATAAAGATAGCAAAGCTTGCAGCTAAAGCAGGATTTGATGAAATACAATTTGACTATGTAAGATTTGCAGAAGGATTTGAAACCTTTGGTGATACTTTAGATTACTCTAGAGGTGAATATGAAGATAATAAAGACATGGAAGAAGGAGAAAAGAGAGTAGCTGCTATTACAGGTTTTGTTCAAAGAGCGAGAGAAGAATTACAATCTTATAATATACCTATGTCTATAGATGTATTTGGCTACGCTCTTCAAGTAAGACATGCTGATGGTATAGGACAAGACTTTGATCAAATGGCCAATCAAACTGATGCTATATCTGCTATGATATATCCTTCTCACTGGGGAGGTGGTTCATTTGATATTGAAAAACCAGATTTAGAACCTTATAATCTTGTTTGTAGATATCTTGATGAAGAGCAAAAAGTTTTAGGAGATTTAGATCACCCACCAGTTTCAAGACCGTGGATACAAGATTTTACTGCAACTTGGATCGGAGAAGGTAATTGGATGGAATATGATGCAGATGCTGTACAAGCACAGATAGATGCAATATATGATAAAGGACAGAATGAATATTTGATCTGGAATGCTAATAGCGAGTATACTCCAGGTGTAGATTATTAATTTTCTAGCCTAAAATAAGTTTAAGTTAAAAAATAGCTTACCCCATTAATTCTAATTAGGTATAAGGGGTAAGTTATTTTTTATAAATTTTTTATTTATAGATTTTATAAAAATCACTTAACTTTAGCATGATTTAGTGAATCTAAAATTTTTGGAGCAATTAAAGCTGCGATAACAGCTTTCAATAAATCTGGTACTAAGAAAGGAAACATGCCTACAGCTAAAGTTGATTTAAAAGTCATTGGTGTTCCATTAACTTTTGTAAGTACCATATACATATATGGTAATCCAATTGCATAAAAAACAACTTCTGCAAGAATAAGAACTCCCAAAATCTTAATGAAGCTTTTTTCACCATATGCAAGTTTTGAGATTAATATAGCAGCTATAATAAATGAGATTAAAAATCCAAAAGTTGGAGCAAAAATCATTTGAGGACCACCAGTGAATCCGGCAAAAACTGGAAGTCCAATTAATCCTATAATTACATATATAAGTACACTTAAACCTGCAAGTTTAGGTATCAGTAAAAGTCCTGTCATAAATATAAAAAAGTTTTGCATGGTAAAAGGAACTGGTCCCAAAGGAATAGTGATAAATGCTCCTATTGCAATTAAAGCAGCCATAAGAGCTGTCTTTACTAAATCTTGGGTTGTCATTTTATTCTTTATTTTACTCATAATCTTTACACCTCCTCCCTAAGCTATTCTAAACAATGAAAACATTTTTGTCAATTTAGTTGACATATGTGAAATTTTTTCTTATACTCATAATGACAAGAAATGTTGAAATAAAATTGTTTGAACTAAAAAGTTAGGAGTTGTTATATGGAGCTAGAGAAACTAAAAAATAAGGTACTAAATGGTGGAGATATTTCTCGTCAAGAAGCCATTGATTTATATAAAGAGGATTATGATGAACTAAGAAAGGCTGCAGAAGAAATTAGAGAACACTTTTGTCAAGATCAATTTGATATGTGCACTATTATTAATGCAAAAAGTGGCCGTTGTCCAGAAAATTGTAAATTTTGTGCCCAATCAGCACATAGTAATACAGAAGTAGAGGCTTATTCTCTTTTGGATAAGGATATTATTGTAAAAGATGCTGTTGATAAATATCGTAGAGGAGTTCCTAGATACTCTTTAGTATCTTCTGGTAGATCGTTAACCGAAGATGATATTGACAAAGTATGTGAAATCGTTAAAGAAATTCATCAACAAGAACCAGAAGTTAAAGTATGCTTATCTGGAGGATTAATTTCTGCAGAAGGATTTAAGAAGTTAAAAGATGCTGGAGTATTGAGAATACATAATAATTTAGAAAGCTCTGAAAATTTCTTTAAGGAAATATGCACAAGCCACACTTACGATCAAAAAGTTCAAGCTATTAAAAATGCCAAAGACGCCGGAATGGAAGTTTGTAGTGGAGGTATTATTGGTTTGGGTGAAGGTATTGAAGATAGAGTAGATATGTTTTTTAATTTAAAAGATCTAAATGTAGCGTCTATCCCAGTCAATGTCTTAAATCCTGTAAAAGGTACAGCTTTGGAAAATAATAAAATATTAGATCAAGAAGAAATAAATAGAACAATTGCAATATGTAGATTTATAAATCCTAAAGCAGCTATTCGATTAGCTGGAGGTCGTGCAAATATGGAAGAACTAGGAAAATCTTGCTTTAGATCTGGAGCTAATGCAGCCATAACTGGAGATATGTTAACAACACGTGGAGCAAGTCTAGAAGATGATATGCAAATGGTTAAAGAAATGGATTATGATATTTGTGCTATGTAAGAATAAAATAGCGAAATTAATTTTATGTTAATATAATATTAAAAATTAGAATTTAGATGAGTTGAACTCCATATTTAAGTATGCAAAGTTCAACTCATTAATTTTCGGTTTTACTATAATCTGTGTTTTTTTCTAAATTGAGATGGGGTTTGATCAACTTTCTTTTTAAAAACCTGGTTGAAATATGATTGTGAGTTAAATCCCACTATAGATGATATTTCTTCCATAGAATGGTTAGTAGATATAAGTAAATTTTTAGAAATTTCTATTCGCTTTAGTATTAAATATTCAATAGGTGTCACTCTGTAAGATTGCTTAAATTCAGATATAAGGTGAAACTTATTCATATAAGCCATAGTAGATAACTGCTCAAGCTTTATATCTTCGGCATAATTATTGTCTATATAATTTTTTATATAATCAATTTGTCTATTTACTTTTTTATCATGACTTACAGTAACTTTTTCTTCATTATATCTTAAAGCGTTTATAATAAAAATTGAGGCCTTAGCATTTGCCATAGCTTTAGAAAACAATTTCTCACTATTAAATTCATTTACAATTTCATTAAACAAATCAGTATTATATTTCTTTCTATCTAAGTTAATGTGAAAATAGTTGCTATTATCTTTATTTAAGTTATTAGGATTAATACTTGAAACAGAAAGTGATTCAACACCAAATCCTATAATTTCGCAAGAATCAGAATTATTATCAACATATAAAGTATGTCCAATATTTGAATTAATAACAACTAAGTCATTATCTTTTACATCAACAGTTTCATTTTCAATAGATAATTTTCCGTTTCCCTTAATGATATAGTAGAAATATGTGAAAGGATGGAATTGTATCCTAGAAGAATAATTCCTATTAAAATTGTGCTTTTGAGCATCTAGAACCTTTATTTCAACATCTAAAAGATCATCCTCCTGATCTAAATCTCTGAAGTTCGTTTTATCCATAATTTCCTCTTTTTATTTAATCCTTTAATACAGTATATAAACATTATAATACATTTAAATATTTTTTTAAAGTATGTGAGTTCCTTAAACATCTTACTAATAAAATTATATATATTGTAAGTTTACTAAATTTATTTAAAAATTCAAATATTAAAACATTACATTTGACAGTTTATGATTGAAAATGAAGTATATTTTATTTATGATAGTAGAAGAAAGATTGAATTTGATTAGAGAAATGTTGAAAAAAGAAGAAATTGTATCTAATTCTAGATTGCTAGAAAAATTAGATGTAAGCGAGTCAACCTTAAGGCGTGATTTAGATTACCTACAAGGGAAAGGTGAAATAAGGAGAGTGCGTGGAGGAGCAACTCTTAATAAATTGCTTGAAGAAACCAATTTTAAGTTTAATGAAACAACCAATATAGAATCCAAAAGAATTATAGGTGAAAAAGCTAGTAAGCTTATAGAAGATGGTAGCCATATATTTTTAGATGCTGGTACTACAATTTATAGTTTAATTGAATATTTAGAAAATAAAAATGTGACAGTAGTAACCAATGGTTTGATGCATCTTGAAAAACTAAATAATCTTTCAATTTCTACAGTGGTTTTAGGAGGAAATATAAAAGAATCAACTTTTATTACTTATGGAGAGCAGACTATAAATGAAATTAATAATCTGAATTTTGATTTAGCTTTTATTGGAGCTAATGGTATATGCGATAATATTTATTCTACAGCCGATATAAATGAAGCTTTAATAAAGAAAGCTGCAATAAATAAATCTAATAGATCTTATGTACTAGCGGACTCTTCGAAGTTTGGAAAGAAATACTTTGCAGATATTTGTACATTTGATGATGCGAAACTTATTAAGGAGGATGAATGATTTACACTCTTACTCTAAATCCATCTATTGACTATATTATGAGACTTTATGAGTATAAAGATGGATTTACAAATAGAAGTTATGAAGAGATGAAATTTCCTGGTGGCAAGGGAATCATGGTCTCCAAGCTTTTAAAAAATTTAGGTGAAGATCCGATTAATCTTGGTTTTATCGGTGGATTTACTGGTGAATACATTAAGAGTTCTTTGAAGGACTTAGGTATAAAAGAAAATTTTACTTTTATAGAGGATGATTCTAGGATTAATGTAAAACTTAAATATCGAAGTGAGACGGAAATTAATGCAGGTGGACCTTTTATTAGTGATGAAGAAGTAAATGAATTTTTAGATAATATATCCACTTTGAATTCTAATGACACACTTATAATTTCTGGTTCGATTCCAAAATCTCTTGATGATAATTTTTATAAACAAATCTTAGGCTGCAATAATGTAGACTTTACTATAGATGTTGCTGGCAAAGAATTATTAGATTATCTATCATACAATCCAATTTTAGTTAAACCAAATATTGATGAATTAGAAATGATTTTTGGAGAAAAGATTGATAAAAGCAATCTCTTACACTATGCTAAGAGATTAAATGATTTAGGAGCTCAAAGCGTCATCATATCAATGGGTAAAGATGGTTCTATATTTATATCTGAGGATTTAATATTAAAAGCTGAACCTATTGAAGGTAGGTTAATAAATTCGGTTGGCGCAGGAGACAGCATGGTAGGTGGTTTTGTATATGGTTTAAAAAATGGATTGTCGAAAAAAGAAGCCTATAAATTAGCTGTAGCTTGTGGGGCTGCAACTGCATTTAGCGAAGATATTGCTAAAAAAGAATTAATATATGAAATTTTAAAAAGAGTAGAGGTAAATGGATATGGAAATTAAGGATCTTCTAAAAAAAGAGCTGATGATTCTAGATTTAGAAGCTAATAGCAAAGATGAAGTTATAGATGAATTAGCTAATAAATTTTATGAAAAAGGATATGTAAAAAGTGAAAAAGATTTTGCTCAAGGATTAAGAGAACGTGAACAAGAAGGATCTACAGCTTTAGGTGATGGAGTTGCTATACCACATTCAAAAAATAAAACTGTAAAAGAGCCAGCTGTATTATTTGCAAGAAAAAAGAATGGATTAGATTATGAGGCTTTAGATGGAGAAGATACTTTTGTATTTTTTGCAATAGCAGCTCCAGATGGAGAAAATAATCTCCATGTAGAAACTCTTGCTGAATTATCAAAAATGATAATGAAAGGTGGATTTGTAGATGATTTAAAAACAGTTAACACTCCTGATGAAGTTTATAGTATTATTGATAAGTATTCTAAACCAAAGAAAATAAATGAAGATAAGTCTGTTATAAAAAGTAATGACAAAGAAAATGCTACTCAAACAGAAACTGATAAAGAAAGTGACTTTATAGTAGCGGTTACAGCTTGTCCAAATGGAATTGCCCATACTTATATGGCCCAAGAAGGATTAGAAGAAGCTGCAAAAAAAGCTGGAGTAGATATAAAAGTAGAAACTAATGGATCTGATGGTATCAAAAATAGATTGACTGATGAAGATATAAAAAGAGCTAAGGCAGTAATCATTTCAGCTGATAAAAAAGTAGAAACAGCTAGATTTGATGGCAAAAAAGTTATTCAAAGACCAGTTTCAGATGGTATTAGAAAAGCAGATGAACTAGTCGATAGGGCCATTAAGGGTCAAGCAAGTGTATTTCACAGCGAAGCTTCATCTAATAATGAGAGTTATAAATTAACTAAAGGTGATTCACAAAGCTTTTGGCAAAAAATATATGGAGATATAATGAACGGTATCAGTCATATGTTACCATTTGTTATAGGTGGTGGAATATTATTAGCTATATCTTTCCTTTTTGAAAGATTTACAGGAGATAATTCTCAAGTCTTTACTTTTCTTAACGGTCTAGGATCCGATTCTATGAGCTTTCTCATACCAATCCTTGCTGGATATATAGCAATGTCTATTGGTGATAGACCTGCATTAATGCCGGGTATGGTTTCAGGACTTATGGCAAGTCGTGGAGCAGGATTTATAGGCGGATTAATAGGTGGGCTTATAGCAGGCTATATTACTAACCTAATTAAGAAGATGACAAGAAATCTACCTAAATCAGTAGAAGGTCTTAAACCTATGCTTATATATCCTGTATTAGGACTCTTATTTACAGGAATTATTATGTATTTTATAATAGATCCTATTTTTACTGGTATAAATTCTGCTATTAACAATTGGCTAATGAACTTGAGTGGATCAAACAGAATTTTACTTGGTGCATTACTTGGTGCTATGATGGCAATTGATATGGGAGGTCCAATCAACAAGGCGGCATATGCTTTTGCTATAGGAGTATTTACAGATACAGGCATTGGTTCATATATGGCAGCTGTAATGGTTGGTGGTATGGTACCACCTATAGCAATTGCACTGGCTTGTTCATTATTTAAAAATAAATTTACAGAAAAAGAAAAAGAAACAAAGATTACAAACTTTATTCTTGGTTTAAGTTTTATAACAGAAGGTGCAATCCCTTTTGCAGCAAGTGAGCCACAAAGTGTTATACCATCTGTTGCAATAGGATCAGCAATAGCTGGAGCCATAGTTGGAGCATTTAATGTAGAGTCCCCTGCTCCACACGGTGGTGTATTTGTACTTCCTGCAATGAGTAATTTAAATCAAGTGTTATTTTTCCTATTAGCAGTAGCTATAGGTTCTGTAGTAGGGGCTTTACTATTGGGTAAATTAAAAAAGAGACCTGAAGACAAAGTAGCATAAAACTTATTAAGACATTAGAGAAATTACAATTAAATTTGTAATTTCTCTTTTTAAAATAAGTAAAATCTAAAATTGAATACGATTTAATTATAAGTATAGTTTATCTAGCAGAGGTGATTATATGGCTATGATACCAGAAGAAAAAATAGAAGAAATAAAAGCTAGTTCTAATATAGTTGATATAATTGGTGAATATACTGATTTAAAGAGAGCGGGTAGTTCTTATAAGGGGCTATGTCCATTTCATAATGAGAAAACTCCTTCTTTTACTGTAGATGATAAGAAACAATTATTTCACTGCTTTGGTTGTGGAGCGGGAGGGGATGTTGTTTCTTTTATTATGCAAAAAGAAGGTTTATCTTATCCAGATAGTTTGGAATATTTAGCTAATAAAGCTGGTATTAAAATGGAATATAATTACTCTTCTAAGTATGTATCTAACCCAAGAAATAAAGAACTCTATGGAATAAATAAAGATATAATGATGTTTTATTATAAAAATCTCTTGACTAGTAAAGAAGCTATAACGTATCTTAAAAATCGTTCCTTATCTGGAAAAATCGTAAATAGATTTATGCTTGGGTTTGCTAAAAATAGCTGGGATGACTTATGTAACTACGCTGAATATAAAGGCTATGATAAAAATGATTTAGAAGAAATAGGATTAATTAAAAAGTCTGCAAAAGGAAAATATTATGATAAGTATAGAAATAGAATAATATTTCCAATTATAAATCATTATGGCAATGTTATAGGATTTGGTGGAAGAACTATAGCAGAAGAAATGCCCAAATATCTTAATTCTCCAGAATCAGATATATTTAAAAAAAGGTTCAATCTTTATGGACTAAATGTTTATAAAAAGCAGAAAAAAGATGACTTAATTTTAGTGGAAGGATACATGGACGTTATAGCTTTAAATAATCATGGAATTGACTATGCAGTTGCTAGTCTAGGTACTGCTTTAACGTCCGATCAAGCCAAATTAATCAAGCGATATTCAAATAATGTTTATATATGTTATGATAGCGATATTGCTGGAATAAAAGCTACTGATAAGGCTATAGAGATATTTCTAAATCAAGATATTAAGCCTAAAATAATCAGTCTAGGTGAAGGAAATGATCCTGATGATTTTATTAAGAAATATGGTAAAGATTCATTTATAGATAAAAAAGAAAAGGCGCTAGATGTTTACAATTATAAGTACAATAAAATACTAGACATATACTCTAGTTCAAAAGAAAATGAGAAATATGAAAAACTGGATTTATTTGTAAAATTTCTTGCTGAAATAAAGTCGGATTTAACTCGTGAGATATTTATAAACAACGTTTCTACATTATTTAACATTGATAAAAACACTTTAAATAAGGCAGTCAACAAGTATAATACTAATATTACTTATAAGGAAGAATCCAGTAAAGATTTTAAAAATAAACAAAAAGTAATAGTAAATAGTAACCCTCAAAAGCACAATACTCATGAGCTTGAAATATTAAGGCTTATTTTTAATCAAAGAGATGCTTATCTTGAAAATAAAGAATTTTTTGATAGTGCTTTAAAAGATGAAAAAATAATAAATACTAAAGAATTTATTATAAATAAAAATACTGAAAAATTTGATAAAAATGATGAGGATTATGTTTACATTTTAAATTATATAAGAGATGATGCAAATCCTATAGTAATAGATGAGCTTATGGATAGGATAAAGCTTTTTGAAAAAAGAGAGAAACTAAAAGAGCTTAAGTCTCTTAATAATAGAACTAAGGGGAGTTTTAATGAGTAGCGATAGTGATAAACTGCTTGAAGATGACGTTTTAAAAGAAATAATAGAAGAATTTCAATCCATAGGCGAATCTCAAGATGGTATGATAACATATACTCAAATATACACATTTGAATCATTTAAGGAAGTAGAAGATGAGAGCAAAAAATATGTTATCTCACAAATACTTAGCAGTGGTATAGAAATAGTAGAAAAAGCTGAGTCTGTTCTAGATGAAGATTTAGAAGATGAGGATTCTTTAGATGAAGATTTAGAAGATGAAATATCAGATGATGAAGATATAGATGAATCAGAACTTAAAGAAAATATTGACGATGATGTAGAAAATATTTCAGGTATTAAATTAGATGATCCGGTAAAAATGTACCTTAAAGAAATTGGAAAAGTTTCTCTTTTAACAGCAAAAGAAGAAATCCATCTTGCTCGTCAAATGGAAATGGGTGATATAGCTAGTAAGAAGCTTGAAGGTCAATCTTTAAATAAGCAAAATAAGAATAAGTTATCAACAGACATATTTTTTGGAAATTTGGCCTACGCTTTACTTGAAGCCAATAATCAGGTTAAGGAGAATGGTAAAGTAGATGATAACATAATAGTTAGTTTAACTGGTATAAAATCAATGGGCAATCTATTTGAAGAGATAATGGTTGATGAGCCTGATGTAGAAAAAATTGAAGAACTTAAAGCAAAGGTTTTAATTTGTAATATAGCGAGCAAGTCTTTAAGTGAAAATGAACTCACAAGAACAGAAGCTAATTCTTTATGTGACTTATTTGATTCTTTTGATCATTTATTTAATATTAATGAAGAAGATAGCGTAGTTACTCATATATATGAATTTTTTACTGACTTATTATCTAAAGCAAGCAATGGAGAATTTATCAAAACTAATGATAGAATGACAATAGAAGACTTCATTGAAGCTGGCAATATAGCATGTGAATTAACAAAAGGAAATGAATTAACTTTTGAAAATATTCAAGATTTAAGTTCTTATATAGATAACAGTAGGATAGCTCGTATGATTTTAAGTGATAATGAGCTAAGTAATGAAAATTCTATAACTCTAAGAAAGACAATATTAAAGGCAAAAAGAGCTAAACAAAAATTAGCTGAAACTAACTTGAGACTAGTTGTTTCCATTGCTAAAAAATATGTGGGTCGTGGGATGAGTTTTTTAGATCTTATCCAAGAAGGAAATATGGGACTTATGAAAGCCGTAGATAAGTATGATTATAACAGAGGTTTTAAGTTCTCTACTTATGCAACATGGTGGATTAGACAAGCTATAACTCGTGCCATTGCAGATCAGGCAAGGACTATAAGAATACCTGTACATATGGTTGAAACCATAAATAAACTTGTGAGAACTCAAAGACAATTAGTTCAAGATTTAGGACGCGATCCATCAAACGAAGAAATAGCTGAGCAAATGGGAATAGAAGTAATCAAAGTTCAAGAGATTAGAAAGATTGCTCAAGAACCAGTATCCTTAGAAACACCAATAGGAGAAGAAGAAGATTCTCATTTAGGAGATTTTATAGAGGATGAAACAGCAATTAACCCAGATGATGCAGCTAATTATACTATGTTGCGTGAACAATTAAATGATGTTTTATCATGTCTTGGGTCACGTGAAAAGAGAGTGTTGCAATTAAGATTTGGTCTGATAGATGGAACTCCTCGTACACTTGAAGAAGTGGGCAAGGAGTTTGATGTAACTCGTGAAAGAATTAGACAAATAGAAGCTAAAGCTTTACGTAAATTAAAATCACCAAATAAGAGTGAATCATTGAAAGATTTTTTATAATGAATGATAAAAAAAGATTAATGGATATTATTAATATTATTGACCCAGGAAAAAGGGTTATTGATGTAGGAACCGATCATGGATTGGTTCCTTTATATTTGGCTAAAAATGAATTGTGTGATGATATTTTGGGAACAGATATATCAGCATCATCTCTTAAAAAACTTGAAGATGAGCTTGATGATAGTTTAAAAAAAGTAATTAAAACTAAAGTTACAGATGGTTTTAATGGAATAGAAAAAAAAGATAAACAAATTGCAGTAATAGCAGGTATGGGTGCTAATACTATCATAGATATTATAAATAATAGCTTAGATTTTGCTAAAAACTTAGATTATATGATTCTTGAGTCAAATATAGCTACCGAAAGACTCAGAAAATTTTTGATAAATAATAATTTTGAAATACAAAGAGATTTTCTAACATATGAGAATAATAAATATTATGATATATTGAAAGTAAGCTATGGTTATCCTAATGAGTTAACTTTATCTGAAATATATTATGGCTTTGAAAATATTAAAAAGCATAGTGATGTGCTTAGAAGTAAATTAGAAAAAGACTATGAAAAAAATTCAAAATTTAGAGAGGATATAGTTAAAAATTCAAAAAATCAATCTAGTTTAGAAAAAATAGACGAAAGATTAGCTGCTATTGATGAGGTATATGAAATATGGAAATTAAAGAATTAATAGATAGATTATGTGATAAATATCCTTTAGACTTACAAGAAAATTGGGATAACTCTGGTCTTCAAATTGGAAATTTAAATAATGAACTTGAGAATGTATTGATTAGTTTAGATTTAGAAGATGAAGGCGTAGATATGGCTATAAAGAATAAATGTAATTTAATAATAACACATCATCCATATCTATTTAATGGAACTAAGTCTATAGATTTTAGTGATGATTTTTATAATAGATTAGATAAAGTTATAAAAAATGATATAAGTGTTTTTGCTATGCATACAAATTTAGATATTGCAAAAGATGGACTTAATGATAATTTATGTGAGATTTTAAATATTAAAAATACTAATATCTTAGAAGTCGGAAAAGAGATTGGGTTAGGGAGATATGGTCATATAGATAAGATTAAAGCCTTAGATTTTGCTAAAAAGGTAAAAGATGTACTAGTTGCAGAAAAGTTGATATGTTATGGAAATATGGGAAAAGAGATTGAAAAAGTTGCTGTTTGCGGCGGTGCAGGGCAATCTTTATTTGAAGACGCATTTATTAATGAATGTGATCTTATGATTACGGGAGATGTAAGCTATCATATGGCTATGGACTATTCTAATAGAGGACTTATAATTATAGATGCTGGTCACTTTGCTAGTGAAAATCATGTAATATACAAGCTAGAAAAAGTTATATATGAGTTGATAGATAAAGAAATATATACGTATTCAAAAGAAGATACTTTTAGAACTTTTATTTAATATAAATTTTACAAAAAAATTTGTTGTGGTATATTAAAACATGGAGTAAATCAGACGATCGCGGCTATGTACGAGGAAAGTCCGTGCACTATAGAGCAGGATGCTTGATAACGTCAAGTAGGAGTAATCTTCAGGCAAGTGCAACAGAAAGTATACCGCCAACAATAGTTGGTAAGGTTGGAATGGCGAGGTAAGAGCTCACCAGCTATATGGTGACATATAGGCTATGTAAACCCCATCCAGTGCAAGAACGAAGGGATGATAAACAAAGTTTGCTCGGCTTTGATCCAGAATGGTTGTTCGCTTGAGCTTATTGGCGACAGTAAGTCTAGATAGATGATTGTCTAATACAGAACACGGCTTATAGATTTGCTCCTTACATACTTGTAACAATTTGTTACTAATCATTATATATATCTTTGTTATTTTTACATTATATTAATAATTTAATTTATATATATTGTTAGAATTTGCTAGGTTCACACAATATATATAAATTACTTGTATATAATGTAATTTTTTTGTAACAAATTGTTGACACTTTTGTTAAAAAAGTATAAAATATATTCAGATTTTATTTCAGGACTTAAAATATATTAAGAGAGAGGAATTTAAAACCCATGGATAAAAAAAAGATTGGTGCAGCCTTATCAGTAGTTGCTGCAGTAACAGCTGGTGCTACAGCTTACGCTTCAACAATTAATAACTTAGATGCTGATAAAAATACCAACTCTATGATACAACCAAATTATGCAGATAAATCTTATGATTATTATTCTTTGGTTAAAGCAGACTATACTAATGATTTGAAAAATACAGCTATTGCTAATGAAACAAGAACTGTTCAAAATACAAAAGAAACTGAAGAAGAGGTTGCGAATATTGAAAAAAATGCAAAATCTATTTTAGCAACTAATATAACAGTAGCAAAAGAAAAAGATTCTAATGAAGAAGTATCTGATAACGAAGAAAAGGAAGTAGAAGTTCAAAAAGAAACTATTGATAATAGCAAAACAGATGATGCTACTCCTATTAAAGAAGAATTGGAAGTCACTAATTCAGAAAAAAATGCAGATGACATAAAAAAAGAATCAACTGAAGAATCTAAACCAGAAGAAGAATCTACTGATCAAGAAAAAGAAGAACTTGATGATGGCGTTGAATTAGCAGAAAGTACTAATAACTCCAATTCTAAGTCAGAAGAAGATGAACTTATTGAATATAATAATAAAGATCTAGATTCTAATGAAAGTGAAGATGATAATGACATAGAAGAAGTTGCATACTCTACTGATTCCATTAATTATTTAGATAATAATAGTGAGGTTATAGAATCTAAGAAGAATGAAAATACTTCAGAAGATAAGGTAAAAGAAAATAAAGTTATACAAGCAGTAAAATATGTAAATGTAGAAGCTTTAAATCTTAGAAATTCTAAGTCTATGGATAATAATTCAAATGTAATCAAAACTCTTTTAGCAGGTAACAAAGTTACAGGTGCTATTGAAGGTGATTGGTTAAAGACCAATGATGGATATCTAAAACTTTCTTATCTTTCTGATAATTATCCACAAAGCTTAGTTGATCAAGTCAGTGCTAAACAAAAAGAAGAAAATGCTAAAATAAAAGCTGAAGAAGCTAAGAAAGATCAAGAGGCTAAAAAGGCACAAGAAGCAAAAGTGGCCAAAGAACAAAAAGTAAAAAAAGAAAAAAATAATGAAAATGTTCAAAAAAATCAAGAAGCTAAACAAGAAGAAAAAGGTCAAGCTTTCACAGGTTGGGTTTATAATACAAATGCTTTAAATGTAAGAGATAAAGCTTTAAATGGCAAAATATTAGGTGCTTTAACTAAAGGTACTAAAGTTAGTGGAGAAATTCTAAATGGTTGGGTTAAGTTTGATTATAAGGGTAAAACTGCTTATACATCAGCCGCTTATCTTTCAACTACAGAAGTAGCAAGTCAACCAGAAGTTAAAGAGAATACTCAAAACAATCAAAATCCACAACAATCCTCAGATTCAGAAGAAGTAGTAGATGAACAAGAAGTTGCTGTAGAAAAAAAGCAATCTACACCTGTTGCAAATGTAAATGGTCAGCAAGCAGCTAATATTGCAAGCGGCTTTGCAGGAAGTCCTTATGTATGGGGTTCTAGTAATCCATCAGTTGGGTTTGATTGTTCAGGTCTTGTAAAATATGTTTACCAACAACTAGGTGTAAATCTTCCTCATTCATCTGGAGCACAATTTAACTCAGGATATTCTGTAAATATAAATAGTTTACAACCAGGAGATATAGTATTTTTCTCAAATAGAGGATCACTTGATCACGTTGGCATAGTAGTAAGTTCAGATGGAACATTCATCCATGCTTCAACACCAAAATCAGGTGTAAAGTACGATAATGTATACAGTTCTTATTATCAAAAAGTATTTAGTGGAGCTAGGAGAATATTCTAATATTTGATAGTTCAGGCCCTTAGGGGCCTTTTTTAATATCTATTTATTAATAAAAGAAAGATAAGTCGTTAGCTAAACAATATAAAGGATTTATATAATGAAAATCAAATTGATAAACTATACACAAAACGCAGAAGAAACTATAGCGAGTGCAGGTAAATTGTGTTATTCGTCTGTTGGTGTTGATGAAATAGACAAAAATTTAAGTAAAGAGGCTATTCAAAAATACATAAATATGTTAAATAATTTAGGGCACGAATCACCTATAGAGCATGCAAGTTTTACCTTTGCTGCCGAAGGTATATCTAGGTCACTTAGTCATCAGTTAGTTAGGCATAGATTAGCATCTTATTCGCAACAATCTCAACGTTATGTTAAGATAAATAATTTTGAATACATAATACCACCTTCTATAGAGGAAAATGAAGAAGCTAAAGAAGTCTTTATTAAAGCAATGCAAGAGGATCAAAAAAACTATAGCCAGATTACTGATGTTTTATTTAATAAAAATTATAATTCTTTTATTAAAGAGGGTATTGCAGAAAAAGAAGCTAGGAGAAAAGCTGAAAAGCTTGCTATAGAAGATGCTAGATACGTGTTTCCCAATGCTTGTGAGACAAAAATAGTATTTACCATGAATACAAGATCTCTAATGCACTTTTTTTCATTAAGATGTTGTAATAGAGCTCAGTGGGAAATAAGAAATATGGCTTTTGAAATGGTAAAAATATGCAAGAAGGTATATCCAACGCTTTTTAAAAACGCTGGACCTAATTGTATAAATGGACCATGTCCTGAAGGGAAAATGTCCTGTGGTAAACTTGAAGAAGTAAGAGAATTATATTCTAAATTTTAAGGACATAGGTAAAGGTAAATAATGAAAATTTTAAATACTAATGATATTAAAAAAGAATTAATTACTGAGCTAAGTACATCTACTATAGAAAATAATCTTCATATATTAGCTATGAATCCTTCAGAAGAAGAATTATATTATAGAGATTATATTATAAAACGCTGTAGGGAATTTGAAATAGGATATTTTTATAAGGAATTTGATTTATATGCTAGTAAAGAAGATATAATTGCATACACAAATTCCTGTAATAATAAAGATGGATTTATTATATTGTTGCCATTTGACAAGTTTGATGGAATTTCTTATTTAAAAGAAAATATAAAATTAAAAGATGTAGATGCTTTTACATATAAATCCATGGGGCATGCTATGGCAGGAAACAGCAATTATCTACCAGCAACACCAAAATCAGTAGTAAAGTATTTAGAAAAAAATGAAGATCTAAAATCAAAAAATATAGTTATTGCCAATAGGACTGAACTTATAGGTCTACCATTATCTACCTATCTAATGAATAAGGGCGCTACGGTAACTGTTATAAATAGTGAAACAAAAAATCCTATAGATTATATAAAAAATTCACATATATTTATAAGCGCTATAGGAAGAGCTGACTATTACGATAAAAGTTATTTCAAAGATGGTCAAACTATAATAGATGTTGGAACTTCTATAGTAAATGGTAAGATAAAAGGTGACGTTAATTATGAGGACTTAGAAGATTTAGATGTAAAAGTCCTAACATGCAAGAAAGGGATAGGGGCGATTACTACATTGACCCTACTTCAAGGATTGATAGATTAGGGAGAGGCAATGCCAATAGTAAACAGTAAAGAAGATTTAGATAGATATAATGAATTTGTAAGAAATAATCAATATGCTAGACCAATGCAGGATACAAACTGGTCGAAGGTTAAAGAAAATTGGACTAGTGATTATATATATATAGAAGAAAATAAACAAATAATTGCGGCAATGAGTGTAATAGGAATTAAAAATCCAAATGGAAAATATTTTCTATATGCACCAAGAGGGCCTGTATGTGATTTTACTAATTACGATTTAGTTGATTCTCTTATAAAAGAAGCGGAAGTATTAAAAGATAAATATGATGCATTTCTATTAAGAATTGATCCAGAGCTAAAGTTTCATGAAAAAGCTATCTATGAGTATAAAAAACGTGGATATGATGTAAGAACTTTTGGTGAAAATCCTCACTCTTTCACTCAGCCAAGATATAATATGATATTGCCGATATCTGGAATGAGTGAAGATGACCTATTTGAAAGCTTTTCATCATCTACTCGTAGAAATATAAGAAAGTCTTATAGAAATGAGATCAAAACCATAAAAGAAACAAATGATAAAACTCTTGACATGTTCTATGAACTAACTAAAATTATGGCAGATCGACAAGGGATAGGCCATAGACCTAAAGAGTATTTTAAAAGATTAATCAATAATATGGGAGGAGTGATATTCACTTCCTATTTTGAAGACAAAGCTTTATCTGCTTCGTTATTAGTTCCATATAACAATAAGGTTTACTATTTATATGCAGCTAGCTCTAATCAGATGCGCAATAAAATGCCTAATTTCAATATGATATGGGAAGAAATTAAATGGTCAAGAGAAAATGGATATGAATATTTTGACTTTGGTGGAACTTTTTCCTTAGATTCAAAAGATGGATTATATAGATTCAAAGAAGGATTTTGCTATCCTGATAGATATACTACATTTGTGGGTGAACTAGATGTTGTATATGATAGAGAAAAATACAATGAGTTTATAAAATAAAAAATGCCCCCTTAGTAAGAAAATTTTGAACTGACCCCTTAAAGTTGGACCAACCAACTTAAGGAGGTCAGCTTTTTCATGGCAAAATATAGTACAGAATTCAAATATGAAGTAGTTAAGAAATATTTAGAAGGTAAAGAAAGCTATAGATCTTTAGCCAAATCATTTAATATCCCAGATAGAAAATTAATAAGAGTGTGGGTTAATGCATATCAAACACTGGGTTATGAAGGATTGAAAAGATCTAGAGAAAAACAATCATATTCTTCAGAATTTAAAAGAAATGTAGTAAAGTTGTACTTAACAGGGGAACGGTCCTATCAAGAACTAGCCAATAATTTAGGCATTTCAAATCCATCTATGATATGTACTTGGGTTAGCAAATATAGAAAGTATGGTATTGAAGGACTAGAACCCAAAAAACGAGGAAGGACTTCAAGTATGACTAAAGAAGATAAAAAAGCTATTAAATTAACAGATAAACAATATAGCCAAGAAGAAAAAGATAGAATCAAAGAACTTGAAGATCAAGTATATTGGCTACAAATGGAAGTAGATTTCTTAAAAAAAAAGAGAGAATTGAGACAAAGGGACAAACTCAGAAAGAAGAAATATCCAGGATAATACATGAACTTAGATCAACATACAAATTGAAAGATTTACTAAAGAAATTCAACTTCCCAAAATCAACATATATGTATTGGCAAAAAAGATTCGATAAAATTAACAAAGATGCTGTTTTAGAAGAAAAAATAATAGATATTAGAGCTAATCATAAAAATTATGGCTATCGTAGAATATATGGTCATTTAAGAAACCAAGGAATAATAATAAACAAAAAGAAGGTACAAAGATTAGTCCAAAAGCTCAAACTACAAGTTACAAGCTTTGGAAGAAAATCTAAGTATTCATCATATAAAGGAAATATAGGAAAGTTATCAGACAACCTAGTAAATCGTAATTTTAAATCAGAACTACCGCATCAAAAGATAACAACAGATACATCAGAATTTAAATATTACACCACTGATGATAAAGGTAATATGAGAGTAGATAAACTGTACCTAAATGCATTTCTAGATATGTATAATAGTGAGACAATATCATATTCCATAAGTAAAAGACCAACAATGCAAGCAATCTTAACCCCACTAGAAGAAGCCATCAATATAACAAGCGACTGCAAAGAAAGAAGAATATTTCATTCAGATCAAGGATGGGGATATCAAATAAATCAATACACACAAAGACTAAAACAATATGGAATAAGTCAAAGTATGTCAAGAAAAGGTAATTGCTTAGATAATGCTCCTATGGAAAACTTCTTTGGAATACTAAAACAAGAAATGTATTATGGTCAAACTTACAAATCCTATGAACAACTAAAACAATCCTTAGAAATGTATATCAAATACTACAATGAAGAAAGAATAAAAGAAAAATTAGGATACTTATCACCAGTAGAGTATAGAAGAAGGAATGCTGCTTAAAAAATCGACTTTCCCCTAGGGGAAAGTACAAACAAAAACATCAGACACAGATATAAATCTACGTCTGATGTTAAGTCCAACTTTTTGGGGTCACCTTATTTTTACTATAGGGGGTTATTTTAAATTAATGATTTGGCTACTTCCAAAGCTTTGTCAATATTTGGTAAATCAGTATTTTGGTCAAGATATTCTATATATCTAATTATATTGTTTTTATCAATAACAAATATAGCTCTATTAATTAATTTTATCTCATTAATATAAAGTGAATAAGATTTTGCAAACTCATTATATAAGTAATCTGAAACAAATTTTATTTTCTGAATATTTTTATCTTTAATAAATCTATTTTGAGCAAAAGGTAAATCATTTGATATGCTCAAAACTAACAAATTGTCTGAAAAGTCTTTTTCTTCTTTAGTTAATAAATAAGTTTGTAATTCACAAACAGATGTATCTACTGAAGGCAATGCAGAAATTATTTTTACCTTTTCATCCCCTTCTAAATAAAAGTTATATTCTGATAAGTCATTATTTATAGCTTTAAAGTTTGGCGCTTTATCACCAATGTTTAATTTTTTTCCATCTACGGATAAGAACATCTTACCTAATTTTACTTCTCGTGAGGTCATAATAATATCTCCTTTTTTACGAGCAATAATAATATTAATCTAATTAATATCATATTATAAAAACAATCCATTGTAAAGGATAGATTTTTAGGGTATAATTAGTCAGTATGAATATATAAGGAGGGAATATGGCAGACTTAGTTTTAAATGCGAATAAGCGTGAAGCTACTGGAAAAAATAAAGTAAATAAAATAAGACAAGAAGAATTAATTCCAGGCGTTATCTATGCCAAAGGAGAAGATAATCTAAACGTACAGTTTACAGCAAGAGAGTTTGATAAAATCCTAAGACAAGCTGGAACATCAACTATCATAACTTTAGATATAGATGGAGATAAAAAAGATGTTCTTATAAAAGATTATCAAACACATCCATACAAAAATCAATATTTACACGTAGATTTCCAAGCAATTAACCAAAATGAAACAATCAGAGTTAACGTTCCAGTTATTTTACTTGGTCGTGATGATTTAGATATTTCTGATTCAGTACTTGTACAAAATATGGATAACATTGATGTAGAATGTTTACCAAAATACATTCCACAAACTGCTGAAGTAGATATTACTGACTTCCAAATCGGCGATAACAGAATTGTAGCAGACTTAGATATCTCTAAAAATGAAAACATTATAGTTCTTGCAGAAGAGGATGAAGTTGTTTGCTCATTACAAGAAGTTACTGAAGAGGTTATTCCAGAAGATGAAGAAGCTGATGCAGCGGATGTACCAACTGTAGATGAAACAGAAGAATCTAGTGAAGAATCATCTGAAGAATAATAAATTAAAGGCCTTAGGGTCTTTTTTATTGCAATAAATCACTATCATTTGCTATAATATACTTATGAATGGAAAACTAATCGTGTTTGAAGGACCTGATGGATCTGGAAAAACAACTATATTAAAAAATATTAATGAAAAACTAATAGATTTAGGATATCCAATTATGCTTGTAAGAGAACCTGGTGGAACTTCTATAAGTGAGCAAATTAGAGAAATTATAATCGATAATAAAAATATTGAAATGAATTCTAAAACAGAATGTCTTTTGTTTGCGGCAAGTCGTGCACAATTAGTGGAGGAGAAAATAAAACCTGCCTTAAATAGAGGTGAGATCATATTGTGTGATAGATTTGTATTAAGCTCTCTCTTATATCAAGGTGTTGGTAGAGGATTAGGAATAGATGAAGTTAAAAAAATAAATGATTTTGCTACTGGATTTATAAAGCCTGATTTAACTATATTTTTTAATATAGACTACAAGACAGCTTTAATTAGAAAAAGAGCCAATTTCACAGCGGATAGACTTGAGAGAGAAGACTTTGATTTTCATAAAAAAATTTTTGATGCGTATATAGATCTATCTGAAAAATATAAAGAAGATATAAAGCAAGTGGATGCTAGTCTATCTATTGATCAAGTAAGTGAAAATGTATTAGAGCTGATAGAGGATTTATTGGAGGAATAATATGAAACTATTAATATCAATTGTTCAAGATGCAGATGTCAACTTTTTGATGGATGCTTTAACAGAAAGTGGATATAGAGTAACAAAATTATCTACAACAGGTGGATTTTTAAAAAAGGGGAATACGACTCTTTTAATAGGTGTAGAAGAAGAAAAGCTTGACGAAGTTTTATCAATAATAGAAGCAAATTGTAAGAAAAGAAATACCACTACAACTATTATTAATCCATCAGCTGAATCTTCGCTACTAACTAATACTGTTCCGGTAGATATATCTGTTGGAGGGGCTACTATATTTATATTAGATGTTGATCAATATATTAGATTATGAGTGGATTAGATTATCAAATCGAACATAATTTATTATCTCATGCCTATATCTTTGAATCTCCAAATGACAAATACAACCTTGAGTATTCGAAAGAATTTGCTAGTAAGATATTTGAAGATAAAGGTATTTACATAGAAAATAATCTTAATCCTGATTTATATATAATTAATAAAGAAAATGATATAATAGATATTGAATCAATTAGAGCTATGATTAAAGATATAGCCCATAAACCAGAAAATAAACTTATAAAAATTTATATAGTTCATAATGCTCATAATATGAGAACTGAAGGGTCTAATGCTATACTAAAAACTGTGGAAGAGCTTAAGGAATATAATATTGTTATATTTACTACTACCAACAGAAACTTGCTTTTACCCACTATTAGATCAAGAAGTCAAATCATAAATCTTAACGCTAAAAAAATTAAAAGAGATGTAGATTATGACAAACTTAGCAAAATTATAGCAGAAGTTTATAGAGGGAATATTGGATACTACTATCAAAATAAAAGTTTCTTTGAAAATTATAAAAATGACAGATTTACAATTGTAGATGCATGTATAGATATATTTCAAGAGATTGTTAATTATAAATATAATAAAAATTTAATTATTGAAGATGTTAATTTTAATATAAGAAAATTAGAGAGCATATCATTAGATAATCTAGAAGAGATAATTAACTTGCTATATACTATAAAAACTGGTTTTAAGAATAATATTAATTATGAATTAGCCTTAGAAGAGCTCATATATAGTATATACAAGGGAGGTCAAATATAGTGGATGTAGTTGGAGTCAGATTTAAAGAAATTGGTAAAATATACTATTTTTCTTCGAACAATAAAAAATTTTTATATAAACAAAAAGTTGTAGTAGAAACGGATAATGGCTTAGATATTGGGGAAGTTATTTTAACTAATTTTGAGATTGATGAGAAAAAATTTGATAAAAAGCTTAATGAAGTTATAAGAGTGGCTGATGATGCTGATTTAGATAAACATTGTTCAAATGAAATTGATGCCAAAGATGCGATTGAAATATGTCAAAAAGCAGCAGATTCTTATGAACTTAATATGAAAGTTGTTGATAGTGCATATAATTTTGATAGAAGTAAAATAACTTTTTATTTTACTGCAAATAAGAGGGTTGATTTTAGAGATTTAGTAAAGGATTTAGCTACTACTTTTAAATCTCGAATTGAACTTAGACAGATAGGAGTTAGAGATCATGCTAAACTTATTAAATCTCATGGTTCCTGTGGACAAGAATGTTGTTGTTCAAGATATCTAAATGATTTTGCTCCTCTATCAATAAAATATGCTAAAGATCAAAATATAAGTTTAGATCCTAATAAAATTTCAGGGTTATGTGGTAGACTAATGTGTTGCTTATCTTACGAAGAAGATTCTTATACAAAAATGAAAAAAGTTATGCCAAAATATGGTCAGAGAGTTAAAACGTGTGATGGTGATGGTGTGGTCATAAGTAGTGACTATGTTAAAGAGGAATGTAAGGTAAGAGTATATATAGCGGAAGACGAACAAAATGAGGATAAAATTTATAAACTAAAAGATATAAATATAGATAATTAAAAGATGATAACGATTATCATTTTGTATATTTATAGAAAATAAGCACGAAAGGGTATAAATATTTGCTTATTTGTTGACAAAATTGAATAGTTGTTGTATACTATAATTACAAAATAATTAGGAGGTAAATATGGCTTACGTTATAGAATCAGATACATGTATTTCATGTGGAACTTGTGCAGGAGAATGTCCAGTAGACGCAATCTCAGCTGGAGATGATGCATACGAAATTGATGCTGATACTTGCATTGATTGTGGAACTTGTGCTTCAGTTTGTCCAGTAGACGCAATCGATCCAGAATAAGATACATAAAACTTAGACATATTATTATAATTTAAAGGATGCTAGATATCTAGCATCCTTTTTTATGAAAATCAATTTAGCTTAATTGATTGTTAGTATGGGAAATAAAAAGTATAATCAAATTATAAAATGCTTCAATAGCTCAATTGGTAGAGCAACGGTATCGTAAACCGTAGGTTGCAGGTTCAATTCCTGTTTGAAGCTCCATTAGACCTTTGCTTTTATATAGTAAAGGTTATTTTTATATATTAGCTGGCATGTCTAATAAATTAGCCTTATATACCATAAGGATTATTAGATAATTTAAATATTTTAGTTTTAAGAATATTGTAAGTATTCCTATTTTTGATATAATTATATGGGAGATATTATGGACTATTCACTTATTTTTAGACAATTACAAGAGATTATAACTAATAATAGAATATCATTCATACCTATTATTTTTATAATAGTAAATCTTCTAATTTTTATAATATCTAGAACTTTTAGAAAAACTGGCCTGTTTGTTTTAGCTCTTGCATTTGGAATAGATTATGCAATTAAGTCATTACCTTTTGATTTATACTATAATGTGCCAGGTCTTTATAATGCTGTAACTATCCTATATGTTGTAGGGTTTATGATATTTTTTGTCAAAATTGCTAAGATGTTAATTAAGATTAGTAAACTTAATATTGATCAGCCCTACAAAACAGATTCTAAAATTGGACATTTTTTAAAATTTACCGGAATGGCTCCTTTTTTGATTATGCTTATAGCTAATTTACTAAAAATTGAGAATTATATAGGTATAGAGCTTACAAGGATTTTTACATCAGCTGCTTTTTTATTTATGCTTATAAAAACTTTAATATCTACCTATAAGTACTTATCTACTAAAGAAAGCATTGTATTAGGAGATAAGATGGATTTTAAGGAAATTAAAGACTATCTAAAAGAAGATACTAAAAGTAAAAATAAAACTAATTCTAAAAATTCAGGAAGAAAAACACGAAAAACATTAAATAGCAAAGTTGATGATCCTACGCAAGCTATAGAACCTAAAGATGTTAGAAAGAAAATTAAGGTTAGCCAAGTAAGTCAAGTTAAAAATTATGACTTTGATTTAAATGATTCTAAGCATGCTAAACTATCTATTAATAGAGAAGTTGATGATCCAGAGATTTCGAATACTGAATTATTAAGGATGCTAACTGGAGGATTTGATGACCCTAGAAATGAAACAACTATTGCAATAACAAATCTTAAGTCTGGGAATAAAATTTCTTATACAAGCAAGCGACCTATTTTAAAAATTCATGAGCAAAGTGAATATAAAATAGATTTGGAGTTTGAGAGTATAAATGAATATGATTATGGTAGGTTTATTGATATTTTGCTTACATACTCAAAGTCTAAGAATGACTATAAATTTGAACTTATTGCTAAGCCAGCTATGAATATATCTAGCTCAATAATTTTTTTTGATCCATCTAATATTTATGATATAGATGAGAAAGATTATGCGAATGTAAGTGGTAAAGTAATCAGCATGAATTTTCCTAAGTATAAGGTCAATTTTATTACTGGTAATTGAGGAATGTATGGCTAATATAGATTATAAAGATAAAAACAATTATACTAAAACTCGGTTAAGAAATAGGAAATATTTAACTAGTGCTCATATAAAATATATAGCAATGTTTACTATGTTTCTATCTCATTTAGCACAAACGGGGTTTTTATATGATTTAGGACCTGATTATTGGACAATGGCTGATATTTTTGTATTCTTAGGTCGTATATCTATGCCCATATTTTGCTTTTTTACAGTACAGGCTGTTATATACACTAGTAATATTAAAAAATATTTTATGAGAATGTTTATTTTTGCTCTTATTTCTGAAATTCCATTTGATTTAGCTATACATGAAAGCTTATTTTATACTGATAGCCAAAATGTTATATTTACTTTACTAATAGGAGCTTTAGCTATTTATTTTATAGATTTATTATTAAAAAGAGATATAAATTTATTTATAAGAATAATAGGGATAATATTAATATCAGTATTATTCATGCTATTAGCATCTATTTTACAAACAGATTATGAATTTATGGGTGTTTTAGCAATAATTTTAATTTATCTTGCTAAAGATAGCAAATTCCTTACAGCACTTGCTATTATAATTGGTTTTGCATTTGAATTTGCTATTGGAGGTTATAGAATAGCTGTAAGTTATGGTTTTGTCTACCTAAGTGTACCATTAATAATGTTATACAATGGACAAAGAGGTAAACAAAATAAGTGGGCGTTTTACATATTTTATCCAGCTCACTTATTGATTATTTATTTTTTGAAACTATTATTTATATAAGGAAATTATGAATATACAAAGTATTTTATCAGAACAGTTACAAATTGACGAAAAAAATATTTCTAATGTAATAAGTCTTCTGGATGAAGGGTCGACAGTTGCTTTTATATCAAGATATAGGAAAGAGAAAACTGGAAATCTTTCTGACGTTGATGTTAGGAATATAGAGAAAAATTTAAATAAATTAAGGAATATAGAAAAAAGACAAGAAGAAATTATAAATGCTCTTGAAAGCTCAAATAATTTAACAGAGGAGCTAAAGGAACAAATACTAGCTACGAATTCTCTTACTTTACTTGAAGATATGTATGCTCCTTTTAAGAAAAAACGTAAAACTCGTGCAGATAAGGCAAGAGAATTAGGACTTGAACCTCTTTTAAAATATCTCTTAGATGAAACAAAAAGTCCAGAAGAGGCTACGAACTTTGCGAAAGATTTTTTGAATGAGGATATAGGCTCTTCAAAAGAAGCGATTGAAAAATCTTTGGATATACTAGCAGAAGATATTTCAAATAATATTCAAGCAAAAAATATTGTAAGGCGTGATGGTATGATGAGAGCTAGATTAAAAGCTAGTCAAAAAGATGATTCTAATGGTGTATATCAAACTTATTATGATTTTAATAAAAAAGTAAGAGATTTAAAATCCTATCAGATCTTAGCTATTAATCGTGGCGAAAAAGAAGAAGCTTTAAGTGTTAAAGTTGAATTTTCAGACGACTATAATAAAAAACTTATATCAGACCTTTATGATAGCTCAAATTATTATCAAAGAGAGTTAATAAATATAAGTGTAAATGATGCTTATAAACGTTTAATATTGCCTTCAATAACTACAGAGCTGAGAAATTATTTGACTGATATGGCAGAAGATGAATCAATTAAAGTATTTTCTAATAATCTAAAACCTTATTTACTCCAAAAGCCTATTAAAGGCAAGACAGTAATGGGACTTGATCCTGGATTTAGAACGGGATGTAAGGTGGCGGTTGTTGATCCAAACGGTAAATATTTAAATAAGGCAGTTATTTATCCTGTAGAACCCCATAAAAAAGAAAAAGAGTCTATGGATATTCTAACTGATCTGATTAAGGAATATAATGTTAGCTTAATTGCACTAGGAAATGCAACAGCTAGTCGTGAAACAGAAATTTTTGTAAATAAACTAATAAGTGAAAATAATTTAGATATAGCTTATGCGGTAGTAAATGAAGCGGGAGCTTCTGTTTATTCGGCATCAACACTAGGTGAAGAAGAGTTTCCTGATCTTGATGTAACAATCAGGGGGGCAATTTCAATGGCAAGGCGTTTGCAGGATCCAATGGCTGAACTTGTAAAAATTGAACCAAAACATATAGGAATTGGTCAATATCAACATGATCTAAATGAAAAAAAATTAGATGAGGAGCTTTCAAAGGTTGTTGAAGATACAGTAAATGAAGTTGGCGTTACAATTAATAACGCTTCCTATAAACTACTTTCTTATGTATCTGGACTTAGTCCTAAATTAGCAAGACGCATAGAAGAAGAATTTAAAGAGGGAAATCTTATATATAGAAAAGATCTTAAAAATGTAAAAGGTCTAGGAGATAAAACTTATCAACTTGCTGCAGGATTTTTAAGATTCCCTGATTCACCAGAGCTTTTAGATAATACTGCTGTTCATCCTGAAAGCTATAGAATTGCTAAAAAATTAAAAGATTATAACTTAGAAACTATAGATATAAGCGAAGTTAGCCAAAAATTGGAAGTAGGTGAGCCTACACTTAAAGATATTATAGAAGAGCTTAAAAAACCGGGGCGAGACCCTAGAGAAGACAATCCAGAAATTTTAACAAAATCAGAAATTATGAGTATTGATGATTTAAAGATTGATGATGAAATGATGGGTAAAGTAAGAAATATAACTGATTTTGGTGCATTTGTTGATATAGGAGTAGGTGTAGATGGATTAGTACACATTTCAAATATGAGTAATAATTTTATCAAAGATCCAAATGAAGTTTTAACCAATTCAGATATTGTAAAGGTAAAAGTTATAGAAATTGATAAGGATAGACAAAGAATAGGGTTGTCAATGAAAGATATTAATTAAAGGAGAAATATGAGACTATCAAAATATTATATGCCAACTTTAAGGGAAAACCCAGTTGATGCGGAAACAGCAAGTCATAAGTTATTAGTTCGTGGAGCATTTATAAGAAAACAAGGGAGTGGTATTTATTCATTTTTACCACTTGGACAAAAAGTTAAAAACAAAATTATTGATATTGTAAGAGAATCCATGGACAATCACTATGCAATTGAGATTTCTACTTCTGTTCTACAAGATAGAGAAATTTGGGAAATGAGTGGAAGATGGGATACTTTTGGTCCTGAAATGTTTAAGCTTACCGATAGAAACGATAGAGAATATGCTCTAGGGCCAACCGCTGAAGAAGCTTTAACAGCTCTTATAAAAGATGAGCTAAATTCTTATAAGCAATTACCATTAAATTTATATCAAATAGTAGATAAATTTAGAGATGAAAAAAGACCTAGATTTGGCATAAATAGATCACGTGATTTTTTAATGAAAGATGCTTATTCTTTTGACAAAGATATGGAAGGTTTGGAAGAAAGCTATAAGCTTATGTGGGATGCTTATGTAGAAGCTTTTGATAGAATGGGACTTGACTATAAAATAGTAGAGGGCGATACAGGATCAATGGGAGGAAGAGTTTCCCACGAATTTATAGCTTTAGCTGAAACAGGAGAAGGAGTAATATTTTATACTGAAGATTCAGACTATGCAGCTACAGATGAGAAAGCAAGATTTAAATTTGATTTTTCTCCAGAAGATAAAAAAGAATTAGAGTTAGTCAAAACACCAGATGTTACTAGTATAGAAGAAGTAAGTGAATTTTTAAATATACCAGCAAATAAGTTTGCTAAGGCAGTTGATTTAAATATAAAAGGAGAACCTGTATTTGTAATAATCCCAGGGGATCGTGAACTTAACGATGCAAAACTTTTATCATATTTAAAAGTAGCTGAGCACGATGTAGAGATGATGGATGACGAGACTATAGAAAAGTTTACAGGTGCTAAAGCTGGTTTTACTGGTCCAAAAGGTTTAGAAGATGTAAGGATCCTTATAGATGAATCAATTACAAAAATGAATAATGTTGTAATTGGAGCAAATAGAACTGATTATCACTATATTAATGCGAATTATGATAGAGATTTTACAGGAGAAGTAGTTGAAGACTTATTAATGGCAAAAGAAGGTGATATGGCCTATGATGAGTCTGGAATACTTAAATCTGCAAGAGGTATAGAGGTTGGTAATATTTTCCAATTAGGTACAAAATATTCAGAAGCACTTGAAGCATATTTCTTAGATGAAAATGGAAAGCAACAACCATTTATAATGGGGAGTTATGGTATAGGTATTTCTCGTTCTGTATCTGCTATAGTAGAACAGAATTATGATGATAATGGAATTATTTGGCCAACTGCAGTTGCACCATTTGAAGCTATTGTGACAATAGTAAATATAAATAACGAAGAACAATCTAAACTTGGTGAAGATATTTATAAACAATTAGAGAAAAAGGGAATAGATGTTCTTTTAGATGATAGAAAAGAGAGAGCTGGAGTTAAATTTAATGACCGTGATCTTATAGGTATTCCATATAGGATTACAGTTGGAAAAGATGCAAGTGATAATATTGTCGAATATTCAACAAGAAAAGCAATGAAAAATTATAAAATCACTAAAGATGAAGCAATAAATACAGTTATTTCTTCTGTAAAAGAAGATTTAGATAGATTTTAGGGTATTATGGTATTAGTTGAGAAATAAAAAGGAGTTTTTAATGTTAGTTAATGCAAAAGAAATGTTAGATAAAGCTTATGAAAATGGATATGCAATTGGACACTTTAATACAAATAACCTTGAATGGACAAAAGCAATTCTAGAAGCTGCAGAAGAAAAACAAACTGCGGTAATTATTGCGGCAAGTGAAGGTGCTAATAAATATATGGGTGGCTATAAAGTAGTAGCTGATTTAGTAAGAGACCTTCATGATTCGTTAGACATAACTGTTCCAGTAGCTATCCATCTAGACCATGGAACATACGAAGGTGCAAAAGCTTGTATAGAAGCTGGATATACATCCGTTATGTTCGATGGTTCAAGCTTACCACTTGAAGAAAATTTAGAAAAGACTAAAGAGATAGTAGAACTTGCACATGCTAAAGGCATTTCCGTTGAAGCTGAAGTAGGTGGCATTGGAGGATCAGAAGATGGTGTTACCAGTGCTGGCGAATTAGCAGATGTTGAAGAATGTAAACAATTAGCAAACTTAGGGATTGACTTCTTAGCAGCTGGAATTGGAAATATTCACGGAGTATATCCAGATGATTGGCAAGGATTAAGTTTTGATAGACTTGAAGAGATATCAGATGCAGTAAATATGCCAATAGTTCTTCACGGTGGTACTGGTATACCTGAAGATCAAATCAAAAAAGCTATATCTTCTGGTGTTTCAAAAATAAATGTAAATACAGAATGTCAATTAGCTTTTGCTAAGGCAACTAGAGAATATGTTGAAGCTGGCAAAGACAAAGAAGGTAAGGGATTTGATCCAAGAAAACTATTAGCACCAGGTACTGAAGCAATCAAAGAAACTATTTTCGAAAAAATAGAAATGTTTGGTTGTGAACGATCAGCTAATTAATAAAATTTTAAAATCAAGGGCCAGTTTGCTTTTGCCAATTGGTCCTTTCTTTAATTAAAGGATATTATGGAAAATTATGAAGAATATAAGGTAACTGAACTAAGAGAATTAGCTAAGGAATTAGAAATTTCAGCAGTTACAAAGTATAAAAAAGATGAGCTTATAAAATTAATAGAAGAAGCTCAAAAAGAAAAAGAAGAAGAAAAACAAGAAAAGCAAGATAATGATTTAGGAGCTAAGTTTGATTGTGAGGGAGTGTTGGAGATTCTCCCAGATGGCTTTGGATTTTTAAGAAGTGATCTTTATGAACAAGGTGATGATGATATTTACGTACCACCTAAACAAATTAAAATGTTTAGACTAAAAACTGGTGATTACATAAAAGGTATAGCTCGCGAAAAACATGATAAAGATAAATTTGCACCTTTAATATTTGTTTCAGATGTAAATGGTATAAAACCTGGGGAAGCTTTCAATAGAACTTCTTTTGAAGATCTAACTCCTATTTATCCTCAAGAAAGAATTAAGCTAGAGACTACAAGTGAGAATATTTCTGGTAGAATAATCGACATAATTTCACCAATTGGACGTGGACAAAGAGGATTAATTGTTTCTCAGCCTAAAGCTGGTAAAACTACATTAATTAAAAATATAGAAAGATCTATAGAAAAAAATTATGATGATATAAAAATATTTGTTCTTCTCATAGATGAAAGACCTGAAGAAGTTACAGATTTTATAAGATTTGTCAATGAGTACAGAGATCCAAATAATGACTATATGAGAACAGAAGTTGCTTCCTCAACATTTGATATGCCTCCACAAAATCATATAGAAATAGCTGAAATGATACTAGAAAGGGCAAAAAGATTTGTTGAGGACAAAAAAGATGTTGTTATTTTACTAGACTCTATTACCCGTCTTGCTCGTGCCTATAATATTATAACTCCTCAATCTGGTAGAACACTTTCTGGTGGTCTAGACCCTATGGCTTTGGTTGGTCCTAAACAATTTTTTGGGGCAGCTCGTAATATTGAAGATGGGGGATCACTAACTATTCTTTCTACAGCCTTAGTAGATACTGGATCTCGTATGGATGATCTCATTTTTGAAGAGTTTAAGGGTACAGGAAATATGGAAATACACTTAGACAGAAGACTATCAGATAGAAGAATATTCCCAGCAATTAATGTTGAAAAATCATCAACTAGACGTGAAGACTTACTCTTAAGTAAAAATGAACTTGAATCTATTTATAAAATTCGCAAATCTGATCTAGATAACACTGAATCTATTACTGAATTAATCGATATAATGAAGAAAACACCTTCAAATGAAAAATTTGTTGAAATTATCAACAAAACCCTTTAAAGTCTTGATTATATCTAAAAAAGATGGTATAATTAAAAATGCTTATTGAATGAGAAATAGAGGTGTTTAAATGAATAAAGAAATCCATCCAGAATACCACCAAGCAAAAGTTACATGTATTTCTTGTGGAAATGAATTTGAAGTAGGTTCTACTGAAGAAGAAATCAAAGTGGAAGTTTGCAGTAATTGCCATCCATTCTACTCTGGGAAACAAAGAACTGCTGAACGTGGTGGTAATGTTGAGAAATTTAACAGAAGATACGGTAGAAAATAATAAGGTTAGGAAACTAACCTTATTTTTGTGTATATAATGAAGATTAAGAATATAATTGATAAAAAAAATGAAGATTTAATAATAGCTTTAAGCTATGTATTAGAAAAACCAAAATCTTACATATTTTTGAATGCCAATAAAGACTTGAGTGAAGAAAACACTAAAAAAATTTTGGATATAGAAAATAAATTAAATGAAAATTATCCATTACAATATGCATTGGGAAAATGGGATTTTTATAATATAAATTTAATAGTTGATGAGAGAGCCTTGATTCCAAGATTTGAAACTGAAATTATAGTGGACTATTTAATAAAATCAAATTTTAACAAAGAATGTATATTAGATATAGGTGCTGGATCAGGTGCTATCAGCTTATCTTTAGCTTATAACCTAAAAAGTTCAAAAGTTTTAGGTGTAGATATAGAAGAAGCTGCTTTATCTTTAGCTAGAGATAACAAGAAAAAGCTTATAATAGATAATGTGAACTTTATAAAAAGTGATTTATTTGAGAATGTAGATCAAAAATTTGATATAATTATTTCAAATCCACCTTATATAAATAGAAATGATTATGAGAGCCTGGATAAAAAATTATATTATGAGCCAAAATCAGCTTTATATGGAGGGTATGATGGCTTATATTTTTACAGGGCTATTATTAAAGATGCTTCTCTTTATTTAAATGAAAAAGGACATTTGATTTTTGAAATTGGATATGATCAAAAGGAAGAAGTTAATAAGCTATTGATCAAATCTGATTTTAAAAATATTATTAATTTAAAGGATTTTAATGGCTTTGATAGATTTATCATTGCAGAGAAAGGATAAGTATGTTTGAAAATTTAGAGCATATAAGAGAAAATTATAAAGATTTGGAAATGAAACTAGCTGATCCAGAAGTATTATCGGATATGAACAAGTTTACAAAAATATCTCGTGAATATAATTCTCTTAAGCCAATTGTTGAAAAATATGAAGAGATTCTTAATGCTGAATCGACTATAGAAGAAAATCAAGAATTGATGAATGAAACAGATGATAGCGAAATGCTTGATATGCTTAAAGAAGAAATTTCTGAGTCAAAGAAAAACTTAGAAAAATATAATGAAGATATGAGAGTTTTATTAATACCAAAAGATCCTAATGATACAAAGGATGTTATTGTAGAAATTAGACCAGGAGCTGGTGGTGATGAAGCCGGACTTTTTGCAGGTGACCTTTATAGAATGTATAACATGTATGCAGATAAGGTTGGATTTAAAACAGAAGAAATTGAAGTTACCACTCAAGGCGTAGGAGGAATTAAAGAAGCTACCTTTGTTGTAAAAGGAGAAGGAGCTTATTCCAAATTAAAATATGAATCTGGGGTGCATAGAGTTCAACGTGTACCTGAAACAGAATCAGGCGGAAGAATCCATACTTCTACTGCAACTGTGGCTGTACTTCCAGAGGTTGATGATGTTGATATAACCATAGATCCAAATGATGTTAGAGTTGATGTTTATAGGTCTAGCGGAAATGGTGGACAATCTGTAAATACTACTGATTCCGCTGTTAGGCTAACTCATATTCCTACTGGCCTTGTTGTAACTTGTCAAGATGAAAAAAGTCAGATTAAAAATAAGGATAAGGCTATGAGAGTACTTAGAGCTCGCCTTTATGAACTTGAAGAAGAAAAAAGAAATAAAGAAATAGCAGATAATAGAAAGTCTCAAGTAGGTACAGGCGATAGAAGCGAGAGAATTAGAACTTATAATTTTCCTCAAGGTAGAATAACAGATCATAGAATTAATAAAACTATTTATCAACTAGAAGATTTTTTGAATGGTAATATCGATGAAATGATAAATTCACTTATAGCTGAAGATCAAACAAGAAAGCTTGAACAAATAGGAGAATAACTTGTTTAATTTCTTTGCAAGTAAATTTATAAAAGATTATAAAAATATTGAAAATCCATATACAAGATTAAAATTGATATCTTTGTCATCTACCATAGCTATTATAATTAATATAATTTTGGTTATATTTAAGCTTAGTGTAGGTTATGCATCAAATTCTTCTGCTATAGTAAATGATGGTTTTAATAATCTATCAGATACGGTTGTTTCTCTTATGGCTTTGTTTGGATCAAAGCTTAGCCAGAAACCAGCTGATAAAGAACATCCGTTTGGCCATGGACGCAGTGAAAGTATAATATCACTTTTGGTTGGTATATTAATTATGTATGTTGGAGCAAAACTTTTTATTAATGCTCTACATCACTATGCCCTAGAAGATCAAACTGAATTTAATTTGATTGCTATATTAGTACTAATACTAAGTATAGTGGCTAAATTTTATATTTATTTTTTAAATAAAAGACTTTACAATCAACTTGATTCTGATCTTAACTTTGGAGTTATGGTTGACGCAAGAAATGATATACTTGCAACTACAGGAATAATAATAGGTGCCATATTAGAAAGTAAATTTAATATACGTGTTGATGCTCTTATGGGGCTAATACTTGCTTGCTTTGTATTTAAGCCAGGATTGGATCTCTTTAAAGATTCTATAGAATATTTGATTGGTCAAAGAGTAGATCCTGAGATTGAAAAAAAGGTCGGTGATATCCTAATGGATAATAATTTTATAGTAGGTTACCATAATCTTCATATACACGAGTATGGAAAAGGACATTTGGATGGTTCAGTTGATGTTGAGATATCTCAAAATTTATCTTTATTAGTAGCACATCAACTTATAACAAATATCCAGAAAAAAGTAAAAGATAAGGTAGGTTTAAATTTAAGTATCCACTTGGACCCTACTTACACTATTTTAATTGACGAAGAAATTGATAAGCAAATAAAACAATTAGAAAAACAGGCGAAAAATGATTACGAAGATTTTTGATATAGACCAAAATAATATAGATGAAGATATATTAAAAGAAGCTGCTAGCTTAATTAAAAATGGAGAGTTAGTAGCTTTTCCTACAGAGACAGTGTATGGATTAGGAGCAGATGGTTTAAATCCAGAAGCAACAAAAAAAATATACCATGCAAAGGGGAGACCATCTGATAATCCACTCATCTTACATATTTCTAATAAAACTATGCTATATAATTTATCTGATAATGTAAATTATGAAGCTAAAAAGCTTATGGAATTGTGTTGGCCAGGACCTCTAACTATGATTTTAAAAAAATCATCTGTAGTGCCTGATACGGTTTCAGCAGGACTAGACACGGTTGCAATAAGAATGCCAAAAGATAAAATAGCTCTAAAGCTCATTGAATTATCAAATACACCAATTGCTGCACCAAGTGCTAATATATCAGGAAGACCGTCTCCAACTAGGGCTAGTGACGTTTTGGCTGATATGAGTGGAAGAATTCCTATGATTTTAGATGGCGGGGAGGCAGATATAGGTATAGAATCAACAGTTATAGATTTAAGTGAGAATATACCAACAATCCTAAGACCAGGTTATTATACTTATGAATATATAAGAACAATATTAGATAACGTAAAACTTGACGATGCCCTTATAGATGATAAAAGCATACCAAAATCTCCAGGACAAAAATATAAACATTACGCTCCTAAAGCAAAAGTTGAAGTTTATGTTGGAGATAAGGCTTATGAAAAATTATTAGAAAGGGCTAGTGAGTATAAAAATCAAGGATTAAAAGTTGGTATTTTAGCTTTTGAAGAGTCTATAGAAAAATTTAATGAGTATTATAACTTATCCTTAGGAAGCAAAAAAGATTTAACGGTCATGAGTCATGTCCTTTTTACAAACTTAAGAAAGATGGATGCAAATGCAGTTGATATCATCATTGCAGAAGGTGTAGAGGATATAAATTTGGGTAAGAGTATAATGAATAGAATGAAAAAATCAGCATCCGGGAATGTATATTACCTTTAGGAGGAATTATGACAGAAAATGTTCAAATTTTAGACCATCCAGTTATAAAACATAAAATTTCAATACTTAGAGATATAAATACAGGATCTAATGAGTTTAGATCAATTATAAAAGAAATATCTATAATTCTTGCTTATGAAGCGACCAAGGATTTAGATCTTGAAGAATATGAAATCCAAACACCAATTACTAAGACTACTGGATATAAGATATCTGGTAAGAAATTAGGAATAGTTCCTATTTTAAGAGCGGGTTTAGGAATGGTTGATGGTGTATTGGAAGTTTTACCAGCAGCAAAAATAGGTCATATAGGTATGTATAGAGATGAAGAAACTCTAATGCCTGTAGAATATTATTCTAAACTACCTAATGATGTAGAAAAAAGAGATATAATTGTAGTTGATCCAATGCTAGCTACAGGAGGATCTGCTTGTGATGCTATAGAAAATCTTAAGAAAAAAGGATGTAAAGAAATTAAACTATTAAGTATAATTGCAGCTCCTGAGGGAATAGAAAAATTAAGAGAAGAGCATCCAGATGTAAAAATTATAGTTGCCCAATTAGATGATGGTTTAAATGAAAATAGTTACATTGTACCAGGACTTGGTGATGCTGGAGATAGACTTTTTGGTACAAAATAAAGGATTGTTAAAATGAATAAAAAAGAATTACTAGTTATAAATGGGGCAGGTCCACTTTGCGGTGAGGTAAGCATATCAGGTGCTAAAAATTCAGCTTTGCCAATACTTGCAGCTTGTGTATTGGGTACAGAAGAAATAATTTTAGATGGAGTGCCAGCGTTAAAAGATGTTGAGATAATGATTGAAGTACTAAGGCATCTTGGAGCTAAAGTAGATTATCTCGATAAAGATACTGTTAAAATAGATTCATCTAATATAAATACTTGTGAAACTCCATATGAATTAATGGATAAAATGCGTGCTTCATTTGTTGTAATGGGTCCGCTATTATCAAGATTTAAAAAAGCTTATACAAAAGCTCCAGGTGGATGTAATATTGGTGCAAGACCTATAGATTTTCATCTTAAAGGATTTGAAGCCTTAGGTGCAACAAGTCGAGTTAATGATGAAGAAATAGCTATAGAGACTAATGGTGAATTAATAGGTAATGAGGTGTACCTTGATTTTCCATCAGTAGGTGCTACTCAAAATATAATGATGGCTGCAGTATTAGCAGATGGTGAAACTACAATTGAAAATGCTGCTAAGGAACCTGAAATCGTAGATCTTGCTTCATTTTTATCAAAGATGGGAGCTAAGATTAAAGGTGCTGGGACATCAACTATAGTTATTAAAGGCGTTGAAAAACTTACAGGGACACGTCATACTATTATTCCTGATAGAATAGAAGCAGCAAGCTACATGATTGCAGCAGCTATGACAAAAGGAAATGTAACAATTAATAATGTTATAGGAAGTCATATTAGACCTGTAATAGCAAAACTTATCGAAATGGGTGCTAATGTAGAAGAGTTGGAAGATGAAGATGTTATAAAAGTTAGTGTAGATAGTAAGCTAAAACCAACTAATATCCAAACTCTTCCATATCCAGGTTTTCCAACAGATGCACAAGCTCAATTCATGGCCTTAATGACAATCTGTGATGGAGAAAGTAAAATTCAAGAAACTGTTTTTGAAAATAGATTTATGCACGTTGAACAACTCAATAAAATGGGAGCAGCTATAGCTACTAGTGGCAATCGTGCGACCATAGTTGGCGTCGATAAGCTTCATGGGGCAGATGTAAAAGCAACTGATCTTAGAGCAGGAGCTGCTTTAGTCATTGCAGCTTTAGTTGCAGAAGGTGAAACTAGGATTTCAGATATATATCATATAGATCGTGGCTATAGTGATCTAGTAGAAAAATTTACAAAACTTGGAGCAAATATCAAGAGAGTAGAAATTTAAAAAATGAAGATAGAAGGCATAGTAACAAACATAGTATATAGGAATAAAGATAATGGATACAATATTATTGTTGTAGAAACTTCTGATTCTGATATCACCTGTGTTGGCACTATGCCTTTTTTTGATGAGGGAGATAATGTAGAAATTGATGGTGAGTTAGTATATCATGATAAGTATGGTGAACAAATTAATGTAAAAACCATAAAGCTTATCAATCCAAAAGGGAAGGATGCTATAATAAACTTTCTATCAAATTCTAATATTAAGGGTATAGGCAAAAGAACTGCGAAGCAAATTTATGAAAAATTTGGCGAAGATTCAATAGATATTGTCTATAATGAAGCCGATAAACTTAAAGTTATACCGGGAATCGGAGATAAAAAAATATTAGATATTAAAGAAACTAGCGAAGTTTCTAAAGACTCTAGAAATACTATGCTTTATTTACAATCTTTGAATATATCCTATAATCTTTCTATGAAAATTTGTAAGCTATATGGTGAAAACACTGTTGATATTATAAAATCTAACCCATATAAATTAGTGGATGATATTAGTGGTGTAGGTTTTGCTATGGCAGATAATATTGCTCGTAATATGCAAATGGAATCTAATTCTAAATTTAGAATTTCTGCAGGAATTAGCCACATACTAAATTACGAAGCAGAATTTAATGGACATACATCTTTAAAACTTCAATATTTAATAAATAAGGTTAGTTATTTAATTAAAGTTTCTGATAAAGAAATATGTAACACTATAAAAGAAGATTCTCTTGCTGGAAAGCTAGTTATAGTAGTTATTGATGATCAAGAGTATGTTTATAAGAGTTCTTTATATAAAGCTGAAAAATATGTAGCTATGGAGCTATCAAAAAAGAAAGATAGTGAGTATATATTTGAGGTTGATATAGATGAGGATTTATCTGCATTTTCCAAGGAGCAGCAATTAGCAATAAATGAAGCGTTTAAAAACATGCTTTTAGTAATAACTGGTGGACCTGGTACAGGTAAGACTACTATAATCAATGCTATTAAAAAGATTCTAAATAAAAATAACTTAAGTTATGTTATGCTTGCGCCAACAGGTAGAGCAGCCAAGAGAATACAAGAATCTACAAACGATGAGGCCTATACTATACACAGACTATTGGGCATTAAACCAGACGAGGCATTTGCAGAATATAACGAAGAAAATCCTATTGAGAAAGATTATATTATAGTTGATGAGATGAGTATGGTTGATATCTATCTTATGAAGTCTCTAATAAGCGCAATTGCTCCTACCACAGCTCTTATTTTGGTAGGAGATAGTAATCAACTGCCATCTGTAGGACCTGGAAATGTATTAAAAGATATAATAGAAACTGATATAAATACAATTAAGTTAAAAAAAATTTTTAGACAAGGATTAGAATCTAATATTATAGTTAATGCCCACAAAATTAATAATGGTGAATATCCAATATTAAATGAAGCAGGTAAAGATTTCTTTTTTATAGAAGCAAATAAAAATAACTTTGACAAAATACTCACTAATTTAGTAAATGAAAGACTTCCGAAATATTATGGACTAGATAAGGTCAAAGATATTCAAATTTTATGTCCTAGTAAAAAAACTCAATGGGGTTCAACTAATATAAATACAAATATTCAGCAAATAATAAATCCTGAAAATAAACTTATTAAAATAAATGATAAGAAATTTAGGATAAGCGATAAGGTTATGCAAATTAGAAATAATTATGATCTAGTGGTTGAAAATTCTTTATCCGATGCTGAAGGTGTATACAATGGTGATATAGGATTTATAATAGATATAGATAATGAAGAATATAGTCTTGAAGTAGAGTTTTATGATGGTTCTATTGTAAAATATAAAAAAGAAGATATAAAAGATTTGGATTTATCCTATGCTATCACAATTCATAAGTCACAAGGTTCGGAGTTTGAGGCAGTTATAATACCTATGATGCAGGTATCTCCTATGTTATTGACTAGAAACTTATTTTATACTGGTGTAACTCGTGCAAAAAAAATAGTAGTTTTGGTTGGAGAAAAGCGCATTATAAAACAAATGGTAGATAACAATACTTCAAACAAAAGATTTACAAATTTGTCTTATTGGATAAATGAAATGGAGACTATAATAGGTGATTAATTTATTATTCCTTGATAAAAATAAGTGTTATATGTGCAAAGAAGAAGAAATAGCTGCTCATTATCTATGTAAGAATTGTCTTAAAAAGTTAGATTATGTAGCTAATAAATTTAAGATTGAATCATATGATGCACATGCTGTATATTTTTATAATGCCTATATGAAAAAAATGATAGGAGATTATAAATTTAATAGGAATACCTCTTTATCTAAAGTATTCGCTAGTATTTTATATGATTATGGGATGGTGAATAATTTATTCTTATGTGATTATATTTTATCATCTCCTAGTAGCCAAAAAACTATAAATTATAGGGGATTTGACCATATAAAAATGATTACTGATTTATTTATTGATAAAACTAATTGTGAGCACCTTAAAGGTTTTTATAAAATAAAAAATACTAAAGCTCAGCATAAATTAGGAAAAGAGGATAGAGCTAGTAATCTTAATGGGGCATTTGTTTGCAATAAAGATTTAACTGAAAAAAGAGTTCTATTGATAGATGATTTAATTACTACTGGATTTACTGCTTTGGAAATAATTAAGTGTCTTGAAAAATCCAATGTAAAAGAGGTGGTAGTTTTATCTATCACCTCTGAACATAGGGTTTCTTAGTTTTTATCCTTTGGTTCTACTGTTTCTGTAGTTGTAGTATTTGGTGTTGTATCTGTAGTTTCAGTTTTGTCATTGTTAAAGGCGAATTTCCATAAAGCCCAAAGAAGAAGAACTATTAAAACCCAGAACCACCAGTTAGAATAGAATGGCTTCTTTTCTTCTACATTGTTAGTCTTTGTTTCACTAATATCTCGCTTATTATCAGTATGAGTTGTTGTTCCTTCTGTATTGACTCTCTTATAATCTGAAGTATCTACTTTTTCTTTGGTTTTATCTTTAGCATCATTAAAATCATTTTTTACATCAGACTTTACATTATTAAAGTCATCTTTTATGTGTTCATTTGTTTCTTTAAATCCTTCTTTTACATTTTCAGAAGTATTTTCAAAAGATTCCTTTATCTTTTCTCCATTTTTATCTAAATCTTTTTTTAAATTATCTGTATTTTTATTTGTATCATTACCAGCTTCGAATGTTCTTTTTTCGTCAGTCATTGTATTCCTCCATTTTTTCTTATATAATAAAAATACCCAATAACAAATATTTAACACATAAATGTTATTAGGTATCTTAATTTTATATAAAAAATTTTATATAAAAATTTTTAGGCTATAGATTCTTTTTTCTCAGATTCTTTCATGTACTCATAAATTTTAATAGCTATTGCCATTTCTATTCTTTTTTTAAATAACTTACAAGAATAATCATGAGTTTCATTTATATCACCATTAGCATTGTAATTATTTGCAGCACATCCTCCTGAACAATACATATTTGCCCAACAAGATTTACATTCTTCTTTAGAGTAACAATTACATTTCTTAAAATCTTCTATAATATCATCTCTAATTATTCCTTGGTTTATATCTCCAATAATAAAGTCATCATTACCTACAAACTGATGGCAAGGATAGAGTTCTCCACTTGGTGTAATAGCCATATATTCAGTTCCTGATCCGCAACCAGAGATTCTTTTGTGAGCACAAGGGCCGTTTTCTAAATCTATCATATAATGGTAGAAAATAAATTTGTTATTATTATCTATAGCATCTATCATCATATCGGCTAACTTTTCATATTCTTCAAAAAGAACAGGTAAATCTTCTTCTTTTAGAGCATAATCTGATTTAGAATTACCTACTACTGGTTCTAGTGAAGTTCTCTTAAATCCTAAGTCTAAATAAGTTTTAACATCTTTTGTAAAATCTAAATTATTTGCAGTATAGGTTCCTCTCATATAGTATTCTTTATCGCCACGTTTACTTACAAAGTTTTGAAACTTTGGTACTACAGTATCAAAAGAGCCTTTTCCTCCAATAGTTTTTCTAAATTCATCATGGATTTCACGCCTACCATCTAGAGATAGAACTACATTTTTCATATTTTCATTTAAATATTCTATTTTATCATCATCCAGGAGCATACCATTTGTTGTAAGAGTGAAATTGAAATGTTTATTATACTTTTCTTCTAAATTTCTAGCATAGTCGACAGTTTCTTTAACTACATCCCAATTCATAAGAGGCTCTCCACCAAAGAAGTCTACGTCTAAATTATAGTGATTACCAGAATTTTCAATTAAAAAATCTATGGCTTTTTTTGCAGTTTCAGTTGTCATTATAGCATCTGGACCGTGGTATTTACCTCCCTTTGCAAAGCAGTATTCACAAGATAAATTACAGGTATGAGCTACATTTAAGCAAATAGCTTTTACATTTGTAGGTCTATTTACAACGTCTATCGATAAATCAGCAAAATTATCACTTGTAAATAGCATTCCTTCATTTACCAAATCACAAACTTCTTTATAAGCTTCACCAAATTGATCATCTGTAAGATTATATGTAGTAAGTTTATTTTTTATGTCCTCTTTAGCATGATCTTCATATAAAGATATTATTTCATAAGTGATATCATCCACAGCATGGACTGATCCACTATAGGTATCTAAAACTATATTAAAGCCTTTGGCTTTATATTGATGTATCATATTTTCTCCTTGAAATTTATATTAAAATTATAGTAAAACACTAGGAAATATCAAAGAAAAAAATAAGGGTTAAACCCTTATTTATTCTTTTTGCTAACACATTCTTGGTTAGCTACTCCACAACTTGTTTTACAAGCTGATTGACAAGATGTTTGGCATTCACCGCATCCGCCGTCTTTTTTACTTTTGTGGAGATTTCTTGTATTAAGTGTTACAATTCTTTTCATATATATTCTCCTCATATATAAATATGTATGTATCTAATATACATTTTAATCTTAACAGTTATAGATTTATTTGTCAATTTATTACTCTTATATATTTATCAATGTTTAAAGAAACATTACTAGATTGAAGTTGATTAATGTTATCTATTATTCTATTGTCTATAAATTCGCCTGGAGTAATTAAAGGTATGCCAGGTGGATAGGCATATACAAAACAGGCTGATATCTTATCTAAGCTATTGGATAGGGTAACATTTTTACTATCCATTAGTATGGCCTCCGATATTTTAATAGCTTGCTTAGGAATTGTATAAGAAAACTTTACATCATTTTCTATTTTGTATATACTCTTGTCAATGCTAATTAGAGCTTCTTTTAATCTTTCAAATCCTTTTTTACTATCAAAGATTGTTGAAATTAGTAGGCAATAATTTGGATAAGCCATTTCTATTTCAATTTTTTCTTTTCTAAGAAGATTTTGTAAGATTATTCCGTTAATATTTGTATTTTTTGTTGAAATTAAAATTTTGGATTTATCTTTAATTATATTATCTATTAATTTTAAATTTTTTAATTCTAATGAATATAAGTCATTTAAATTTTTATTTAAATCTTTATACAAAATTGAGAATTTATCAAAATTTTCTATCATTTCATCTATAGATTGCATTATTACATAAGATGGAGAGGATGTTTGAAATATAGCCATATTTCGTCTTATTTCTTTTGCTAAAGACTTATTATTTATTAGTACACCAGCTGAGGGAGTTAAACCCGATAAATTCTTGTGAAATGATGTAATAGCTATATCAAAAGCAGTACTATAAAAATCTTCTAAAATAAAATGTGAGCCATGAGCTAAGTCCACTACTAATGGAGTATTGTTTTTCTTGCACCATTCATAGATTTTATCTAAATCTAAAACGTAACCTTCATAAGACGGTGAGGTTATTAAAACAGCAGCATAACAATTATTATTTAACTTTTTTTCTAAGCCTGCATAGTCTATATTAATTACAGCGTTTATTTCATTTGTGACAATATCTATATAATCAACGTCAAGATTAAATACTTCAATTGCATTATATACAGCTTTATGGCAACTTCTCTGTATTAGTACTTTTTTATTTTTGTAAGTTAATGAGCGAATGCTAGCCAATATACCACAAGTTGAACCATTTGTTGATATTATAGATTCATTTACATTATAAATATTAGATAGACTTAATTCTAAATCATGTAGAATTTCTTTTGGATTATTTAAATTATCAAAGCCATCTATTTCAGTAATATCCCTTTTATAAGGTAAATCATTTCGTAATATTGAGCTCCTTTTTGCTCCAGGCATGTGAAAGGGGTAATAATCTTTTTTTAAATATTTATCTAACTTTTCATTTAGCATATAAAACTCCTATTCTTTATACGAGTATAATATTATTATATCAGAATAGATGTTATTATTTAGGGTATAATTTATTTGGAGGATTATAATGGATATTAAATCAACAATTAGAGTTATAGAAGGCTACCCAATTGAAGGTATATCTTTCAAGGATATTACTACTTTATTAAAAAATAAAGAAGCATTTGAAGAGTCATTAGATTTACTTGAAAAAGAAATAAAAGACTTAGACTTCGATTATATAGTAGGTATAGAATCTAGAGGTTTTATATTTGGAGCTCCTCTTGCTGATAGATTAAATAAAGGATTTATACCAATAAGAAAGCCAGGAAAGCTTCCAGGAGAAATTGAGAAAATTTCTTATGACCTAGAATATGGTGAAAATGAATTGGAGATGCATAAGGATGCCTTAAATCCTGGAGAGAAGGTTGTGATAGTAGATGACCTAATAGCAACAGGTGGATCTGCAAAGGCTGCTGCTAACTTAATTGAAAGTCTTGGTGCAGAAGTTGCTGCCTTTGAATTTTTAATAGAACTAGAAGATTTAAATGGTAGAGATGTTTTAAACGATTATAAAGTAATATCTGTAGTCAAATATGACCATTAATTGAGGCCTTCTTTTGAAGGCTTTAATTAATTATTTTGTTTTTATTAATATAATTAAGCTTAATATAAAAATTATACATTCGAGCTTGAATATATACATAAGCATAGTATAATTTAATTAAGGTCAGAGATGGTCAAATTATAATCTAAAATGGTGGAGGTAGTATGAAATATAGAGATTATTATGAAGTATTAGGAGTAGATAAAAAAGCAAGTGATGCTGATATAAAAAAAGCTTATAGAAAACTTGCTAAGAAATATCACCCAGACCTTCATCCAGATGATAAAGATGCAGCAGATAAATTCAGCGAAATAAGTGAAGCTTACGAAGTTTTATCAGACCCTAAAAAACGTAAAAAATATGATAAGTTTGGAAAGAATGCCAACTTTACGGGAGGACAAAACTTCGATCCTAGTGACTTTGGATTTGATTTTGGAAACTTTGGTGGAGGATCTTATACTTATACAAGTGGCAGTGATAGCGGATTTTCAGACTTTTTTGATAGTTTATTTGGAGGATTTGGAAAATCTACCTACAATAGAGGATCTTCTCGTAAGTTTTCAAATGCATCAACTAAAAACTTTAATGCAAAGAAAAAATCAACCTTGGATGCAAGGATAGAAATTACTATAAATGAAGCCCTTAATGGTACTAAAAAAAATGTAGCTATAAAACATAAAGATACTACAAGTAATGTTGAGATTAAAGTACCAGCAGGAATTAAGAATAATAATAAAATAAAAATTGATGGTTCAAAATATGGAATTAATGCATATATTTTAGCTAAAGTTATTATAAAAGACGAAGAAAATAGAAGGTTAGATGGAATTGATATTATTCAAGAAGAAAAAATCACACCTTGGAAAGCATATTTTGGAACTAAAATAAAAGTAGATACACTAAATGGGAGCTTAATGGTTAATGTTCCAGAAAAAATTAATTCTGGACAAAAAATTAGACTTAAAGGATACGGTTATAAAGATAGAAAAGGAAATAAAGGAGACTTGCTTCTTGAAATTATAATAGATAATCCAATAGAATTGTCCGATGAAGCAATTAAGTTATATCAACAATTAGATGAAATAGGAGGGTAGTTTATGGACTATAATAAATTTACACAAAAATCAGCAGAAGCTATCAATGATGCTAATAATATTGCTATTAAAAATAGTAATCCCGAAGTAAATGAAATACATTTAAATTATGCTCTCATAGAAGATTTTAATTCCATAGTTTCTCAAGTAATTAAAACTATGGGGGTAGATTATGATGCATATAAGAATGAAATAAAAGATCTTATGGAAAGACTTCCTCAAGCTAGTGGTGGATCAAATATATATCCAACTCAGACTTTCACTAGAATTCTTTTAAAAAGTGAAGATGAAGCAAATGCTATGGGGGATAGCTTTGTATCAGTAGAACATATATTCTCAGCCTTACTTAATGAAAAAACACAAGTAAGTGACGTAAATAAAAGTTACGGCTTAAAGTATAAAGAATTTAAAAGTTCTATCGATAAGGTCAGGAAAGGTCAAAAAGTAACTACAGATAATCCAGAAGAAACAAATAATCCCCTAGAAAAATTTGGTAGAGATCTTACTCAAGAAGCAAGAGAAGGAAAAATTGATCCTGTAATAGGTCGTGATAGTGAAATTAGAAATGCACTTAGAATTTTGTCTCGCCGTAAGAAAAATAACCCAGTATTAATCGGTAATCCTGGTGTAGGTAAAACTGCAATAGTAGAAGGTCTTGCCCAAAGGATAGTAAATAATGATGTGCCAGAACCACTTCAAGGTAGAACTATCTTTTCTTTAGATATGGGATCATTAGTAGCCGGAGCAAAATACCGTGGCCAATTTGAAGAAAGACTTAAATCAGTATTAGAAGAAGTTCAAAATTCTGATGGACAGATTATTATGTTTATTGATGAAATCCATACTTTAGTAGGGGCTGGTAAATCAGAAGGGGCTATGGATGCTTCAAATATTATGAAACCAATGCTTGCTCGTGGAGAGATCAAAGTTATAGGTGCTACAACTTTAAACGAATATAGAGAATATATAGAAAAAGATGGTGCGCTTGAAAGACGATTCCAAAAGGTAATGGTAAATGAGCCAAGTATCGAGGATACTATTAGTATTCTTAGAGGAATCAAAGATAAGTATGAAATATTTCATGGTATTAGGATTCAAGATAGTGCGGTAATAGCAGCTGCAGAGTTATCTGATAGATACATCACAGATAGATTTTTACCAGATAAGGCAATAGATCTAATGGATGAGGCTTGTGCAACAGTTCGTACAGAAATTGATACTATGCCAACTTATCTTGATGAACAAAAGAGAAAGCTTCTTCAATTACAAATTGAAATTACTGCTCTTAAAAAAGAAGAGGATGAATCATCTAAGAAAAGACTTGCTATTCTTGAAAAAGAATTGGCTGATTTATCTGAAAAATATGACGAAGATTTTCTAAAATGGAAAGAACAAAAATCTTCTATTGATGATGTAAAAAAAATAAAAGAAGAAATAGATAAGGTCAATGTAGAGATAGATCAAGCTGAACGTAATTATGATTTTGAAAAATTATCCGAATTGCGTTATGGAACTTTACCAGCATTAGAAGAAAAGCTTAAAAAAGCAAGTGAACTTTCTCAAAATGATAATGCTGATTCTATAAAAGAACAAGTTACAGATGAAGATGTGGCAGATGTAGTAAGTAATTGGACAGGTATACCAGTTTCTAAACTTGTAGAAAGTGAAAGAAGCAAAATTCTTCATCTACCAGAAAAACTTCACGAAAGAGTAATAGGACAAGATCAAGCAGTAGAATCTGTTTCAGATGCAATTATTAGAGCTAGATCTGGTCTTAAAGATCAATCTAAACCAATCGGTTCATTCATATTCTTAGGCCCTACAGGAGTGGGAAAGACAGAGCTTGCAAAGGCTTTATCTGAAGCTATGTTTGATGATGAAAATCACATGATAAGAATTGATATGAGTGAGTATATGGAAAAATATTCTGTATCTAGACTTATAGGAGCAGCACCAGGATATGTAGGATATGAAGAAGGTGGACAACTTACAGAAGCAGTTCGCCGCATGCCATATTCTGTAATCTTATTTGATGAAATAGAAAAAGCTCATCCAGATGTATTTAATATATTGTTACAAGTTTTAGATGATGGTAGGCTTACAGATAGTATGGGTAGGACAGTTGACTTTAAAAATACTATTATAATAATGACTTCAAATATAGGATCAAGTTATCTTTTAGATGGATTAAAAGATGATGGTTCTATTGATGAGGAAAATAAAAACTTAGTAGAAGAATCACTTAGAGCTTCATTTAAGCCTGAGTTTTTAAATAGGATCGACGATATAGTAATGTTTAGTCCGCTTACAAGTGAACAAGTATACAATATTATTGATTTACAAGTAGAAGATATTAAAAAAAGACTTAAAGATCTGGATATAGGGCTTGAAATTACTCCAGCAGCTAAGGAGTATATATTAGCTAATTCTTATGATGTAGAATTTGGTGCTAGACCAGTAAAAAGATATTTACAAACAAATGTTGAAACAAAACTTGGTAAACTTATTATTGAAGGAAAGATAGGGGCCAAAGATACAGCTATTTTAGATGTTGATAGTGAAAAAAAATTAACTTTTAAGAAAAATTAATTAATTTAAGTTTATAAGGATGTTCTATGGTCTAAATAGCAACATCCTTATTTTATTCCTGGTTTTTTGCTGTAATATACTATATATAGTATATTATTTACTTACAGAACTATATATGGTATACTACTTTAAAAGTAGGAGGCTTATAAAATGACAACGGTATTAAAAAGAGATGGAAAAAAAGTTGATTTTAATAAAGAAAAGATAAGTTCTGCTATTCTAAAGGCTATGAATTCACCAAGCGGCATATATGTAAAAGGTCAGCCAGAAGAGATAGCATTTATAATAAAAGAAAAGTTTGAGAGTAAAGATGAAATATCTATATATGAGATAGAAGAAGCAGTCTATTATGAATTAATTAGCAAAAATAATCCAGCGACTGCTAGAGCCTATGAATCATATAAATCTATACAAGCTTACAAAAGAGAACAAAATACCTCTGATAAAGATATATTAGGCTTACTGAATCAAACAAATATTGACGTTATGGATGAAAATTCAAATAAAAATCCTTTGATAGCATCCACTCAAAGAGATTTAATAGCAGGAGAAGTAGCAAAAGACATAGCAAAAAGAAAATTAATTCCTGCTCATTTAGTAGAAGCTCATGAATCAGGAGCAATACATATTCATGATCTAGATTATCTTATCCAACCTATTTTTAATTGTTGCCTAGTAGATATGAAAAATATGTTAGACAATGGCACGGTTGTTAACGGAAAGTTAATAGAAAGTCCAAAGTCATTTCAAGTGGCTTGCAATGTTATGACTCAAATAATAGCACAAATTGCATCTAATCAATACGGAGGTCAATCTATTAATATATCTTGCTTAAGCCCTTATCTTAAAAAGTCTTATGATAAAAATTTAAGACTTTGTAAGCAAACCTTAGCTGATGAAAAATCTGCTTTAGATATGGCTAAGGCAATGACTAAAAAAGATTTAGAATCAGGTATTCAAACCATTCAATATCAAATAAATACACTAATGACTAGTAATGGACAGGCACCATTTGTAACTCTTTTTATGCATACAGATGAAAAAGATCCTTATCTAAATGAGACTGTGAAAATTATAGAAGAAATTTTAAAACAAAGAATACAAGGAATTAAAAACGAAGCAGGAGTATATGTTACTCCAGCGTTTCCGAAATTAATATATGTACTAGATGAAAATAACGTAATAGAAGATAGTAAATTTTATTATCTTACAAAACTTGCTGGAAAGTGTACAGCAAAAAGAATGTATCCAGACTATATTTCAGCTGAGAAAATGAGAGAAAATTACGAAGGTAATATTTTTTCTCCAATGGGATGTAGGGCATTTTTACCTCCATACAAAGATGAAGACGGTAATTATAAATTTGATGGAAGATTTAATATGGGAGTATGCACTATAAATCTTCCACAAATTGGAATTCTTGCTAAAAATGATGAAGAAAAATTCTTTAAAATTCTAGAAAAAAGGTTAGAACTTGTAAAAGAGGTTGGTCTTTTAAGATACGAACACTTAGCAAAAGTAACAAGTGATTCTTCTCCAATACATTTTCAACATGGAGCGATAGCAAGGCTTCCTAAGCATACACCTATAAAAACACTTTTGGAAAATGGTTATGCTACTGTAACAATAGGCTATATAGGAATTTATGAAGCTAGCATACTAGTTACTGGTAAATCTCATACAAGACCAGAGGGAAAGGCTTTTGCACTTAAAATTATGGAGCTATTAAATGAAAAGAAAGAAGAATGGAGCAAAGAGTATGATATAGCTTTTGCTGTTTATGGAACACCTGCAGAAAGCCTAACTCACAGATTTGCAAGCATAGATAAAAAAAGATTTGGTGAAATTAAAGATGTTACAGATAAGGGTTATTACACGAATTCATTCCATGTAGATGTTAGAGAAGAAATATCTGTTTTTGAAAAATTTGATTTTGAATCAGAATTTCAATCGTTATCAACTGGTGGATGTATTTCTTATGCAGAAATACCAAATATGACAAATAATATAGAAGCTATTTTAACAATGATAAAATATATTTATGATCATATTCAATATGCAGAATTTAACACCAAGTCGGATTATTGTAGTAAATGTGGATTTGATGGTGAAATTTTATTAAATGATGGAAATGAATGGTATTGCCCTAATTGTGGAAATAAGGATAAGAGCACTCTTACAGTTGTAAGAAGAACTTGTGGATATTTAGGAGAAAATTTCTGGAACGAAGGACGAACAAAAGAAATCAAAGCCAGGGTTTTACACATATGAATTATGGACAAATTAGAAAATATGATATAGCTAATGGTCCTGGTATAAGAACAAGTATATTTGTTACTGGTTGTCATATTAATTGTAAAAATTGTTTTAATAAAGATTATCAAGATCCTAACTTTGGAAATATATGGACAAAATCGACAACAAATGAAGTTATATCATATTTAAATGATCCGAATGTAGCAGGACTTACAGTCCTAGGTGGTGAGCCGTTTGAGCATGCAGCAGACTTATATAAGATAGTAGATGAAATAAAGAATCAAATAGATAAGTCTATATGGATATACTCTGGTTTTATATTTGAAGATTTATTAAAAAATGAAGATTCAAAAAAGCTTTTAACCTTAATTGATATTTTAGTAGATGGACCATTTATAGAAGAAAAAAAAGATTTGACTTTAACTTTTAGAGGATCTAGTAATCAAAGAATTATTGATGTTCAAAATAGCATAAAATCAAATCAAGTTATTTTATATAATGGGTATTAATACTATATATATCTTAAGGAGGAAAAATGAATAGACAATATAGTAAGAAAAAAGGTATTGGAGCAGTAGGAATCATACTTATAATAGTGGCTGCCTTATTGATACTTATAGTTCCAACCTATAATAGACTTGCAGGAAGTCGAGAAAATGTTAATGAAGCTTATGCTCAAGTTCAAAATGTTGTGCAAAGAAGGGCAGACCTCATACCTAACTTAGTAAATACTGTTAAAGGTTATTCTGACTATGAAGGTGAAACACTTACAAAAGTAACAGAAGCCCGTGCAGGTATTAATCATGCTAGTTCTCCAAAAGAACTTGCTGAAGCAAATGAAGAACTTAGTCAAGCTGTTAGGGAGATAAATGTTGTTGCAGAAGATTATCCGGATTTAAAAGCAAATACCCAATACACACAGTTAATGGATGAACTTGCAGGATCAGAAAATAGAATTTCTGTAGAACGTGGCAACTATAACCAAGCAGTAAAAGAATATAATTCGGACTTGAAAAGATTTCCTACCAATTTAATTGCAGGAATAACAGGATATAAAGAGGCAGAATATTTTCAAGCTAGTGAAAAAGCCCAAGATGCACCAACAGTTGACTTTAATTCTGATAAAAAATAGGAGTAAATATGAAAAGGGAAAAATCATTTAGAATCAATTTAATATTTTCGATAATCTTTTTATTTTTTCCTTTAGTTTCTTTCGCAGATACATCCATACCAAGTCCACCAAATAGCTTTTATCTAGATGATTTAGGTATGATTGATGAAGATACCAAAGAAAATATTACTAAGACAAATAGAGAACTTGAACAAAAGACAGGTTCTCAAGTAGTAGTGGTAACTATGAAGAATCCAGATGGTTTACCTGCAAGTGATTTAGCTACAAAGATATTTAATTCTTGGACAATAGGTGATAAAAATAAAAAAAATGGTGTACTGATGCTTATTACCCAAGATGACTTTACTAATAAAAGAGAAGTCTTTATCTCTACAGGTTATGGTATCGAGGGAAGACTTAATGATGGTAAGGTAGGTAGAATTATAGACAACTTTATGATGTCTAATCTAAAAAGTGGGAGTTATTCTGCGGCTATTAATGAGGGTTTTAATGCTATAGTAGGTGAAATAGCAGATGAATATGGAGTTGAACTTACTGGAGATTATGATTATTACTTAGATGCTGATTCAGAATCTTATAGTGGCGGTCTTAGCTTAGGAACAATTATCTTTATGTTCTTTATATTCATAGTTATAAGTAATATGTTTACTAGATATAGCTTTTATGGTAGACCGGGGCGTAGATATAGAAGAGGATATTATAATAATCCATATAATTCTTACCGCCGTTATGGAGGATCCGATCCATTTAGAGGATCTGGATGGGGCAACTCATCTTCATTTGGAGGTGGCTCATCATTTGGTGGATCTGGTTCATCTGGTGGATTTACAGGTGGTGGAGGTACCACTGGTGGTGGTGGCGCAGGAAGAAGTTTTTAGGAGAGATAATGAGAGGATATTTAGCAAGTCATTTTTTTAATGATGCTATGTTTAAATGGACAGAAAACATTGCATCATATATTGAAAATAATACAAATTTAGAATTATATGTACCTCAACGAAATGCAGATATAAATGATAAGAAAAATAATGACGATATAATTACCGACATTAAAATTTCTCAAGCTGATACAGCCGAGCTAAAAAAATCAAATATTTTAATAGCTTGTCTTGATGGACTAACCATAGATGATGGTGTATCAGGAGAGATTATGGCTCATGGAGTTATGGCTGAATTTGAAAAAGAAAATAATATAGACTTTCCTAGAATGATAATTGGAATAATTACAGATATGAGATATCAAGGAACAGGAGAAAATAAACTCTACAGAAATCTTATGATAGTAGGTAAGGTTAAAGAGCATGGACATCTTATTACTGGCTATGCGGGAGATGATTCATATTTAGATGAAGTAGTTAATTATATAAATAAATTTATTGAAGAAAATTAATAAAAAGTGCTGCTGAAAAACTATGAATAATTATCATCCTATCATTAGAAGGTTCTCTTAGGAAATTTTTTACATAGCCTGTCGTATCGTGTAGGCAAAATTTTCGTAGGACTCTTCTAATGATTTTGGGACGATTTATTCATTGTGCAACATCTCATTTTATTTAGAAAGTAAAATTATATTAGCTTTAAAATAATTCTTCAATATCAAAATTATTTTCAATCATCTTATTTTCCAACATAAATTCTTTACTTCTTTCAAATCCTTTTCTATCTTTAACACTTATTTTTATAGAAAAATCATACATAGGATACATATAATTATATGCCTTATCATCTATATCGAATTCTTTTCTAAATGTTAAAAAATCTTACAATAAAAAATAAAAGGCTATACTTAATAGATTGTACTGACCTCCTTAAGTTGATTTGTTAGTTCAACTTTTGGGATCAGTACGTTTTATAAGAAAAATTTTTTTCATAGTAAACCACTTAATTTTATTGTAACACTATAGTAGAAATTATAAAAAATTAAGTTGAAATTAAAGACAATTTAATAGTAAGTATAAGAAATAAATGACTAAAATAAAGAATGAAGATATGAGTATTAGAGAGAAATTAATTTATATTATATATTCTACTAAGACTATATATCTCCATTGTTGATAAACCTAAAGCTTGATGCTTACATCATATTATGCATATGCATATTTTTGGACTCTTGGTACTATTATTTTTAAAATGATAGTATTAAGAACTGTTTCTATAAGTTGTTTAGGAACCCTTCTTAAAACATAAATCCGATATGGATTTCTTGAGTATTGTTGTAGCCAAATAGAATCTAATAAAAGTCTAATGATCATAAAGCCAAATATACAACTTAAGATTATTTTTAAATTAAGTTTTTCTTCTATTTTATCATTAAAAAAATAAAAAGAAATTAGACCTGGTCCAAATCCCATTAGAAATGCACTTAAAGTAAAACCTGGATGAAATATTCCATCTGGATTGATTAACATTCCCACTACATCAGCTAGAGCACCAGTTAGCCCTCCGAACCATGGACCATAGAAAATACCAGATAAGATTATTGGCATATAACCAATTCCAATTTTTTTATTGACAGGAATAGTTATAGTGAAAAATCTTCTCAAAACAATTGACAATGCTGCTAGAATTGCTATTTTGGTTAGTTTATTAATCGTAAATTTTTTATTCAAATTTATCCTCCTTTTATCAGAGGCAGCGGTTGCGATAGAAAATCATAGCGATATGCTTCGTTTAAGAACAACAACCCATTTCTTAACACTTAATGCTTTCTATCTACTCTGATGATTACATGATAACATATATATGTAATATTAAAAAGAATAGTCTATAAAATAGGTTTATATAATAAAAAATCAGGCTTGTTATAGAATGAATAAATTGCCCCAAAGTCATTATAAAAATCTCTAAGGAAATTTTGCCATGACACTGGCAGACTAAAATTGGACCACCGAGCATGGGAGGTAAAATTTTCTAAGAGAACTTTTTAATGATGGGACGATTTATTCATAGTTTTGCAACAGACCTTTATTTAACTATAATTTTATTTAGTTTTGGAAAGATTAAATATAGTAATAACCAATTCATAGCCATTTCTATAATTGATTTTATGATTCTACTTATCAAAAGTGGCCAATAGCTAGCTCCAGTTAATTGAGAAAGCCATATAGTATTTAAAAAAAGTCCTACTATCAAGAAATTAAAAATAGAACAAGCTAAACTTGTTACAAGATTTTTATTTTTAATATTAGTATTCGAAATCTTTTTACTAATTATTCCTGATGAAAATCCAGTAAGAATAGCTGTCAAGGTAAAACCCGGATGAAATATACCTTGAGGAAGAACTAAGATTCCTATGATATCACCTAATCCTCCAGTGATTGCTCCTGCTAACGGTCCATAAAAAATTCCAGAAATCATTATAGGTAGTAATATAAAACTATATCTTCTAGTATCACCTACGTTTATACTGAAAAATTTAAAAACTACAGATAACGCAGTCAGCAAGGCTATTGTTGTTAAATCCTTTGTGCTTATTTTTTTATTCAAATTTATCCCCTTTCTATCAGAGGCAGCGGTTGCGACAGAAAATCATAGCGATATGCTTCGTTTAAGAACAACAACCCATTTCTTAACACTTAATGCTTCCTATCTACTCTGATAATTATATGATAACATATATATGAGATCATAAAAAATAAAAGAGGGAAAATGATAGGAAAAGATTTTTTTAATAGAGATACTTTAACAGTGTCAAAAGAGTTGTTGGGAAAAATAATTGTTAGAAATACTAATGGAATTACTTATAAAGCAAAAATTGTAGAAACTGAAGCATATCTTGGAATAAACGATAGAGCAGCTCATACTTTTGGTGGAAGAAAAACTGACAGAAATAAAATTATGTATGAGAAAGCAGGTACTATTTATGTTTACCAAACCTATGGTATCCATTATTTGATGAATTTTGTAACACTAGATGAAAATTTTCCAGAGGCAGTCCTTATTAGGGCCATTGAACCATTAAATAAAATTGATAATATAAGCATTAATAGATTTGGAAAAATTTTTAATAAATTAAATAATTATCAGAAAAAGAATCTTACAAATGGTCCAGGGAAATTAACTCAAGCTTTAGAAATTAATAAGGATCTTAATGGATTAGATCTTTTTTCAGATAAAATATATTTAGAAGATAATTCTTCAGATTTTAATATAGTTATTGATAAAAGAATAGGTATAGATTATTCTAAAGAAGCAGTAGATTATCCTTATAGATTTTATATAAAAGATAATTCTAATGTTTCTGTATTAAAAAAATAAGATGGTTCTATCCATCTTATTTTATAAGGAATCCTTGATTTATAAGAGTATTAAATATCTTATCTCTATTTGCAATCAGCTTGCCTTGTTTTTTAGGTATTTGTCTAGAGAATGAATCGGATCTTCTATTTGAATCTCTTAAATCATAATAAGTTGTCATTTCTTTATCATAATCTGAAATTTTTTCATTATAATTATCAAAAATCTCATAAGAATTTTCAAAATTCTTGAGTTTGATATCCATTCTTGGCTTAAGTTGAGGTTGCTGATTAGGATAACCGAACCCCAACCCTACAGCTGGAAATGTTAGTTTAGGAAGTTTTAGTAGTTCAATAACTTTAGAAGTATCATTATGGATATTACCGAAATAATTGACACCAAGCCCAAGACTTTCAGCAGCAACTGTAACATTCTGGGAAGCTATCATTGCATCGTTATAGCCTTGCATAAATTTATCAAAACCAATCATTTCATCATTTTCTTCATTATTTTCTTTTGCTATTTGATAATTCCTATATAAATCTACTACAAAAACCCACAAGTAAGGGGCACGTGCCATGTATTCTTGATTGCCATTTATAGCCAGTTCATCTTTAAGTTTCTGATCTGTTATTCTAATTATACTTAAGAGTTGCATCCCATTACTAGTTGGTGCTCGATTAGCAACATCAAGTAGGGTTTGAATAGTATTATCATCAATTTTTTCATCTTTAAACTCTCTTATTGTTCTATGATCAAGTTGTTTGTTTATAGTTTCATTCATAAAATCCTCCTAGACTCTTTATCAATTTATACCCTAAAAAGGTATACTAGTAAAAGGTGATAAAATGCTAGTTAAAATTTCAGTAAGAAACCTTATAGAGTTTGTTATGAGATCTGGTGACGTTGATAACAGATTCCGTGATAATACTAGAATGATTGAGGGAATAAGAGCTCATCAGACGATACAAAAAAAATATGGTAAAAATTATAAGAAAGAATATTCTCTTAAAAATACGACTACCATTGATGAAGTTGAATTTAGAGTAGAAGGTAGAGCTGATGGGCTAATATCAGAAAAAGATGGTTTTGTCATAGATGAGATAAAGTCTACCACTAGAGCTTTATCAGAAATTGATGATAGTAATAAACTTCATTGGGCACAGGCGATGTGCTATGCATATTTTTATGCCTTAGATAATAAGCTTAAAAGTATGTCTATAACTTTAACATATGTAAATATTGATGATTATTCTACAAAAATATTTAGAGATAAATTTAGCTTTGAAGAACTCAAAGATTTTTATTATAAACTTTTAGAAGAATATTTAAACTTTTCAAAAATTCTTGCGATTAATAATCAAAAGAGAAATGATTCTATAAAAAAATTGGATTTTCCATATAAAGAATATCGAAAAGGTCAAAGAAAAATGTCTGTCGCAGTTTATACTGCAATTTTAGACTCCAAAAAACTATTTGTAGATGCACCTACTGGAATTGGCAAAACGATATCTGCAGTATTTCCTTCTATAAAATCTATGGGGGAAGATCTATCTGATGAGATTTTTTATCTAACTAGCAAAAATACTCAGGCTAAAGAAGCTCTAAAATCAATAAATATCCTTAAGAATCAAGGACTATCTATAAAGGCTTTGTCCATAACTTCTAAAGAGAAAATCTGTCTTAATGATGAAGTTAAATGTAATCCAGTAGATTGTCCATTTGCAAAAGGGCATTTTGATAGAATAAATGGAGCTCTTAAAGATATATTAGAAAATGAAGATATTATGGATTATAATATAATAACTTCTTATGCAGAAAAACATAGAGTGTGCCCATTTGAATTTGAACTAGATATCTCATCTTATGCAGATTTTATAGCTTGCGATTATAATTATGTTTTTGATCCAAATACTTATTTGAAGAGATTTTTTGATGATGTAATAGATAGGTATATATTTTTAGTTGATGAATCTCATAATCTATTAGAAAGATCACGCGGCATGTATAGCTTTAGTTTTAGTAAAGCTAGTTTTTATCAAATAAGCAAAAATATAAATATTAAAAGAAATAAAAAGATTAAAAAAATAATAGATGAAATAATAGAAATATTCGATAAAATTTATGCTAATCATGGTAAAAAACTATATTACTATCAAGAAGAGCTTATTGATGATTTTGACAAAGCCTTTATAAAACTTTTAAAGCCATTGCAAAAATATTTAGTAGATCAAAAAGAAGATCCTTTGTATGATACTCTTTTGAATTTGTTCTTTGATGTAAATAAATTTTTTAGGATAGAGGATAGATATTCTAATGGATTTTACAGTGTAATCTCTTATGACGAAGATAATGACGATATAATTTATCAGATAAAGTGTATTGATCCTTCAGAAGTTTTAGCTAATACGTATAAAAACGCAAGATCTACTGCATTTTTTTCAGCAACCCTTTCTCCTATGAATTACTTTACTAGGATGTTTGGAGCAGAAGATAGCTTAAAACTTAAACTGGATATGCCTTTTGATGATAAAAATTTTGATCTTTACATTCGTGAAATAAGTACTAGATATAAGGATAGAGATAGAAATATTGGCATAGTAAGTGAAACTATAAATGAATTTATAAACTCAAAAAAAGGTAATTACTTTATATTTTTCCCTTCATATTCTTATTTATCAGCCGTCTATGATGATTATATAAGTAGATTTGACGATGATATAACTACCCAAGATAGATTTATGAGTGAGAAAGAAATTACTAAGTTTTTAAAAAAATTTGAAAAAGGATCTAATAGAACTGCTTTTGTAGTACTTGGTGGAATTTTTTCTGAGGGAGTAGATTTGGTAGGAGATAGGCTAATAGGTTCTATGATAATTTCTGTAGGTATGCCAGGAGTTTCGGATGAAAGGAATCTAATCAAAGAATATTTTGATAAAAGACAATTGAGTGGATTTGATTATTCCTATACTTATCCAGGAATAAACAAAGTATTTCAAGCTGCTGGAAGAGTTATTCGTAGTGAGAATGATAAGGGAATAATTTATCTTGTAGATGATAGATTTAATTCATATAAATATTACATGCTTTATCCCAAGCATTGGAAAAATAAAAATATAAAAATAGTGAATGATAGTAAGACTTTTAATAAAGAAGTAAAAAGCTTTTGGGAGGAACTAGGTGAGAAAAGCAAAGACAAGTGAAGTGACAGTCTATGATATGAGATATCCAAATATATCGATTGGTAAAGATGAAAATGAAAATATAGTTGAATTTAAGGGAGGTCTTCTTGGACAAAAATGTTTAGTAAAAATAACGAGAAATAGAAAAGATCTCAAAAAGGGCAAATATTTAAAATTAATTGAGAATTCATCTCTAGAAAATAGTAGAAATCATTGTTCAGTAGCAGATATTTGTGGTGGATGTGCTTATCAAAAGCTTCCATATGAAACAGAATTAATGCTTAAACTTGATATGATAAAAAAACTATTTGCTGATAATAATATAGATTATGACGGTGATATTTCTATAAATAGGTCTCCAATAACAGAAGGCTTTAGAAATAAAATGGAATACACCTTTGGAGATAGTAAAAAGGGTGGAGATTTAGTTTTAGGCTTACATAGGCAAAATAGATTTTATGAGATAGTAGACACTATAGTTTGCAATGTAATAGATGATGATTTTAACAAGATAAGACTTGCTGTTCAAAATTATTTTAGAGAAAAAAAGACAAGTTTTTATCATAAGTCACGTAGAGAGGGTCTACTTAGACATTTTATAATTAGAAAAGCCTTTAGAACAAATGAAATCATGCTAATACTCGTAACTACAAATGAGGATAGCTTTGATGATATGAGAAAAAAACTATTTGTAAATTATCTAACAAATATAGAATTAGATGCTGATATAGTTTCTATATTTCATGTTATCAACGACTCCCCAGCAGATGCAGTAGTTCCTGAAAGAGTTGAGTTACTTTATGGTAAAGAGCATATCACAGAAGAGATGCTAGGACTTAAGTTTAATATTTCTCCATTTTCATTCTTCCAACCAAATGTATTTACTGCAGAAAAACTATACAAGAAAGCCTTTGATTTTGCAGAAATAGATGAGAGTATGAACATATTAGACTTATACTCTGGAACAGGAACCATCACCCAAGTAATGGCAAGCCGAGCAAAATCTGCTACAGGTATAGAAATAGTAGCAGAAGCAGTCGAAAAAGCAAAAGAAAATGCAGGATTAAATGAAATTGAAAATATAAATTTCTTATGTGGGGATGTCTTAGAAGAAATTGAAAATGTAAAGGGAAATTACGATGTAGTAATCCTAGACCCACCCAGAGCAGGCATAATGCCAGAAGCTCTAAAAAAAATAATCGCTATAAATCCTAAGAAGTTTGTATACATATCATGTAATCCTAAAACACAGGTAGAAAATTTAAAGGACTTTATAGCAAATGGATATGAGATAAAAAAATACGAAATAATAGACCAATTTCCCAATTCTAGACATGTCGAGAGTGTAGTATTGATGTCAAGAAAATAAGATGATGGGTTATAAGACTGTTGAAATCAATGGCTATTAGGATTTTTAAGAAAATCTTAAAAGCCATTTTCTATTTGGGAAACACCTTTTGGGAACAGTTAGAGTGTAGATTATAACAGGATATGAAGACACTATGGATATTTTATGTGGAGTGAGCAGGGTGGATACTATTAGGCTGCTCATTATAGATTAATAATATATGAAACTTCAAGCTATATGAATGGTTATAGTAAATTAATAAAATAGATGACCTCAATAAAATGTAAAAATAGCCTGACCAGAATAGTTGTTAGAGAAGACAATTATAATACAAAATAGATATAAGTTGCTGTTTTGTGTTATAAGAGACAAATAAGATATAATCTAACTACCAGATGTAGAGACGATAGTATTGATGTCAAGGTGAGGGACTGAACTGTATAGAAAAGCCTTGAAATAAACGGGTTTTGATGGTATTGCCAAGAAAAAGTGCATCATCGTAATCTCATTTTTAGATCTTTTAAAAACAGTTCTGTCTTCCGGAAATGTAAGTATGGAACTGCTTTTTGACGTATTGAGACTTCAGAAATGTAGTCGGAGGTGGCTTTGGAGATATTCAGACAATAAAACTGTTTGCAATTGTATATTTCTCGACAAACGGGTCAGGTAGATTACTGAATACACTGAACTTCCGGTCAGACGACTTAGTGAAAAGATTACGGTTTACGATGAGAAATAGGTTGTGGAATTCAAATCAGGCCTTGCGATAAAAGGAGATGGATGAAAAGAATATATTAAAATAGGGCACCTCGTCAGGAAATGGCGAGGTGATTTTTTGTAAGAATACTTTAAACATAAAAAGCATATGAAATTGCTACGGCATTGTCGAGTTGGGATTAACATATTTTTACTTGACAAGGCAATAATTTATGATATGAATAGTATGAAATGTATAACAAAGAATACTAACCCTCAAGGAGATAAAATATGAAAAAAAGCAAGCAATATCATAGTAACTTGGAATATGAGAATAAAACTGAGAAAAACGAACAGGGGCTTTATGCTTGGACTGCAAAAGTTGGTTCAAAAGGACAGATTGTAATTCCAAAAGAGGCAAGAAATTTGTTCCATATAGAAAGTGGTGACACAATTCTCCTGCTGGGTGATCAAGATCAGGGAATAGCATTGATAAGTGGTGATAAAATGGCTGAGATGCTACAGGCAATTAAAGGAAAGATATTATGAAACGTATGAAACGATTAAAAATTATTATGGTTATTTTGATTGTAATAGTTGTGATTCTAGTGGGTTTTGCATATCGAACGATTTACTTTGACTATGGAAATGATCTGTTTATGAAGAAAAAAGGGAAGCAATTAGGATTTACAGAAAAAGTGTACAAAGCGAACGATGGCAGTGAGATATCATACTTAGAAGGACCTGATAATGGGGAGCCGCTTTTACTAATTCACGGTCAGATGGTATCGAAAGAAGATTATGCAAAAGTTTTACCGAAACTCTCAAATCATTTTCACATCTTTGCAGTAGACTGTTACGGACATGGGAAATCATCTAAAAATCCAGACAAATATCAGCTTATTCCCATTCGTGATGATTTGATTGATTTTATGAGAGATGTAATCCGTGATAAAACATTTCTTTCGGGGCATTCTTCCGGAGCTTTAATATCAGCGGCAATAGCTGCAAAGGAAAAGGAACAGGTAAAAGGGCTTCTCCTTGAAGATGGACCTTTCTTCTCTACAGAGCCTGCTAGAGCAGAAAATACTTTTTCTTATCTTGAGTTTAAGACAATCCATGATTTTCTTGCGCAAAAAGTGGAGAAAAATTATACGAGATATTATCTTAATCATACTTACATGAAATCACTTTTCAATAAAGATGGAAAAGATAATTGGGACTTTATAGTCAAAAATCCTTTTTCCAAGAGAATCAGGGAAAATAGTGGAAAAATGCCAATTGTTTGGTATTATCCTCCTGAAATCGGGCTGAATGGAATTATATTCTTAACACGTAACATGCAGGACGGAACAGGGAACTATGATCTTCGATTCGGAGAGGCTTTTTACGATTTTTCCTGGTTTTATGGAGTTGACCAGAAAAAGATGTTGAGCGAAATAGAATGTCCGACAATCATTCTTCATGTTGCGCCTTCAAATGAAACCGCGCCGAGCTATTATGATAATAATGGAATACTGCTATCTGCCATGGACGAAAAAGATGCAGAAGAAGTTCATACTTTAATCAAAAACAGTACGCTTAAATCTGGTTATGAATCAAGTCACGATATTCATGCTGACTTACCGGAACAGTTCGTTGATGCAGTGATTGAAATGAAGCAGCAGAAGTAGCGGCTATGCCCATTGAACGGGCATTGACATTTACCCGAAAGCATCATTTTTCTATTTGAAAAATACCTTGTGGGAACATTTCAAGTGTAGATTATTACAGGGTGTGTAGACACTATGTATATTTTAGGGGGAGTGAACAGGATGGATAAGTTTAGGATACTCATTATATAATAAAAATGATATAATAATTAGGTTGAATTAAGGAGGTAATTATAATGAGTCCTTTAGTTGTATATTATTCATATTCAGGAACAACAAGAAGATTAGCAGAAGATATTGCGTTGATTATTGATGGAGATTTGAGAGAGCTGAAGCCACAAAAGCCTTATTCATTCTCATATAATACAGCTGTAAAAGAAGCGAGAGAAGAAATTGAAAAAGGATATTACCCACCTCTTATTCAAGGGGCGGAAACTATTGAAAATGCAGAGGTGGTTTTCATTGGTTCTCCTAATTGGTTTAAAACTTTTGCCCCACCCGTGCTATCGTTTTTAAGAACGGTTGATTTAAGTGGAAAGACAATTATTCCGTTTTGCACGCATGGCGGAGGTGGTTTTGGGAGAATGATTGAAGATTACAAAAAGGAATGTAAGAATTCAATTATTAAAGATGGAATAGCGTTAAAAGGAGATTACAGTTTTGATGAACTAAAAACATGGTTAGATAGTAATTTATGAATCCCAGTTTATTAAACTCAAATAACCAAATAAAAGATACAAGATAGCAATTCACGAAGCAGTAAATCAAATCGGTTTACTGTTTTTTTATTGCTTAAAATCAAGAAGAAAGGACAAAGAAAATGAAAAACATAGAAGAAATCAAGCAGTTACAAAATAAAAGAAAGAAGCTCATCAGTCAGCAGAAAGAGGAAGCACGAAAAAAGAGAGATAGACGGCTTTATGAAAAAGGAGGAAATTATGGAATACAAAGATATTAGAGAAAACTTAGAAGAAATGATGAATGATAACTACAAGGATTTTATAAAAGCACTTGTGAGCATAGAAAAAGGTGTTAATGATGAAAAGGCACTTGAAGAAGTCTATGTTTTATATATGAACAATGATACAACAGGTCTACTAAGTGATGACTTTGACTATATGATTGATGATATGAAAGAACAAGGTAAGATTGTTGAAAATACCAATGAACTTGAAGAAAAAGACGACCTCATAAATCTCGTGGGTAATATAGCTGGCAAAGTAGAAAATCTTGAACGAGAAAATGCTAATGGAGAAAAGTTCAAGGTAAGTAACTTTTCAATTGTTTCAAAAGATGACGATGGAAATAAAGTTTATACCAATTGTTCAGCCTATGGAGATAAGACAAAAGATTTAGAGAAACTAAAACAAGGAGATTTTGTTAAAATCTTCGGACAAGTAAAAACAAGCATTGACAACAACGGGAAAGAACATAAAAATGTTCGTATTTTGTCTTCTAAGCTCTTAAAGGCAAAAGAACAAGTAAAGAGTCAAGATAAAGATAAAAAGTCCATATTAGGACAAATAAAAAGCTTTAAGACAGACGACAAAGCTAAGTCAACTAAGAAAGACCATAACAAAGGTGCAGAGAGATAAATATCGGCAGTCTTCGGACTGCCTTTATTTTTTGCTCATTTTTTAAATATAATTTATTCAGGTCATATATGCATATCCACTTAAACTCATATAAAAAATGCATATCCACTTAAACTCATATAAAAACATGGCTTGTAAAAAATACTTTAATCACAATAATCGCATTTTAAATTATGATCCTTGCAAGCTAAATTACGAACCTCGCTAGGAAGTTTTCCCTTGTATCTTTTGTAATAAATGGAAAATTTGCTATGGGATGTGTATCCTACAGATTCGGCAATTTCTTTTATAGGAAGTTTGGTATTTAAGAGAAGAGTTTCAGCTACATTCATTCTTTTTCTTTGGGTGTATTCAGTGATGCTTTGACCATATTTTTCTTTGAACAGATTTTTTAATTTTGTTCCGCTCATCTTAGATATTTTTTCAAGAGTTTCCTGATTTACATTCATGGCGAAATGATCATCTAAAAATCTGGCTACATCTTCAAGTGCTTTATTATCATCAGATTCAATTCTATATTTTTTTCTATTTAAGTATGTGTCTATCACTATACTTATCCACTCATTTGCCTTAGCTTTGAAGAAAAAATCAGCAGCAGGAGCGTCCATCTTGCAATTTAAAATTTCCATTGCTACTTTTTCTAAGGATTTAGTAAGAATAATTTGATTCGTTTCAATTAAAGAAGAATAAAATGAATTTAGATTAATGTTAATAGATGATAGGTGTTTTTCTAAAAGTTCTCTTTTAAATCCAATAGAAACACAAAGATAATATGAATTCTCATGTAATAAAAATAGAAAATCATCTCGTATATTGTCAAAATCAAGAGTATATAATGAGTTTGCAGTAAGTGTTTGATATGGATTAAATTTTTCTCCGTTTGCACTGACAACATAACTTGAATATATTGAAATATAGTCTGAGATATTATAAGTACTTTCTTTAATTAATTCTTCTTTTATGTAAAAATCATGGATATCAATAATAAATCCATCTCCCTCATAAAACCAGTAAAGTCCCTCTGCTTCTTTTAGATTATTTTTACTCCAACAAAATGTATGACCTGCACTTGAGTACTTCTTATTGTTTTTACATTCATCTACTTTCATATATTCTTTTACAAGATCATAATATGTCATAATGCACCTATCCCTTTTAGACAATATTCCAATTAGCCTTATTAATTTAAAACTATTGTATTAGTAATTATAACCGATGTATAATAGAAATGCAATGATAGTTATTATCTACTAAGCGAATTTATATCTAAAAGGAATATCAAGGAAAGGAGATGTTATTATGAAGATTTATAAAAAACTATTTGCTTATGTGAAAGATAAAAAATATTTTGGCTTTTTAGCTATAGTTTTTTCTGCTATATCTGCTGCACTTACAGTATATGGATATTATTTAATCTACAAATTTTTAGATAATTTAATAATTAATTCAAATTTATCAGGAGCAGAGAGCTTGGCATTAAAATCTGTTATTACACTAACGAGTGGAGCAATATTTTATTTTGTTTCAGGAATGTTTTCACACATCTTGGGATTTAGGCTGGAAACAAATTTAAGAAAAAGGGGGATTGATGGCTTAGAGAAAGCAAGTTTTAGGTTTTTTGACTTGAACCCTTCTGGTCAAATTAGAAAAATCATAGATGACAATGCCGCGCAAACACATCAGGTTGTAGCTCACATGATTCCCGATAGCTCTCAGGCAATAATCACACCTATACTTGTACTTGTATTAGGCTTTATAGTAAGTATAAGAGTTGGCATCACCTTGCTTGCTCTCACTATAATCGGCGGCCTAATTTTAGGGGCAATGATGGGCGAGCAAGAATTTATGAAGATATACCAAGAAGCCCTATCTAAACTAAGCGCTGAAACTGTTGAATACGTAAGAGGAATGCAAGTTGTAAAAATATTTAGAGCAAATGTCGAGTCATTTAAAAGCTTTTACAAGGCGATTAAAGATTATTCAAAGTATGCTTATAATTATTCACTATCTTGTAAAAAGCCTTATGTTTTGTATCAATGGTTATTTTTTGGTTTGATTGCAATTTTAATTATTCCAATAGTTTATTTTATGACTAGCTTAGGCAGCGCCAAGGTGATTTTACTTGACCTTATCATGATTTTATTTTTATCAGGAGTTCTCTTTGTTTCATTCATGAGAATGATGTGGTACTCCATGTACATTTCTCAAGGCAACTATGCAGTAGATACCTTAGAGGCTCTTTACGAAGATATGCAAAAAGACAAATTAGCCCATGGCAATGTCAATAATTTTAAAAACTACAATATAGAATTTGACAAAGTAAGCTTTGCTTATAACGATAAAGCTGTCATTGAAAATTTATCCTTTAAATTAGAAGAAGGAAAGTCCTATGCGCTAGTCGGTTCATCGGGATCAGGCAAATCGACTGTAGCAAAACTTATATCAGGTTTCTACAATGTAAATGAAGGAAGGATAAAGATAGGCGAGATTCCAATAAGTGAATATTCTGACGAAGCCTTGATTAAAGCTATTTCATTTGTTTTTCAAGATTCGAAATTATTCAAGAAAAGCATTTATGACAATGTTGCTTTAGCTAATAAAGATGCAACAAGAGATGATGTTATGAGAGCTTTAAAATTGGCAGGATGCGATTTAATATTAGACAAATTTCCGGAAAGAGAAAATACAGTCATAGGTTCAAAAGGAGTTTATTTGTCCGGGGGAGAAAAACAGAGAATAGCTATTGCAAGAGCAATTTTGAAAGATTCCAAGATTATTATTATGGACGAAGCGTCAGCTGCTATTGACCCTGACAATGAGTACGAGCTGCAGAAAGCTTTCAAGAACCTGATGAAAGATAAAACAGTTATCATGATTGCTCATAGGCTCTCTACAATTAAAGATGTAGACGAAATCCTTGTGATGGATAGTGGAAAAATCATAGAAAGAGGCCCTGACAGAGACTTAATGTCAAGAGATACAAGGTATAAGAGACTGCAAGAGATGTTTAACAGTACGAATGAATGGAGGGTTTCAAATGAAGGAGTTTTATAAAAAAAGATTTGCTCTTACAGATAAAGGAGCAAGAAATTTAAGTAAAGCAACACTGGCTTCATTTTTCGTTTACTGTATAAACATGCTTCCTGCGATATTACTAATGATTTTTGCTCAGGAAGTTTTGGAAAATATGGGTAAAAGCAAGGGATTTTATATAGTATTCTCAGTTCTAACCTTGATAGCAATGTATATTTTGCTTTCTGTCGAATACGATAAATTATATAGCACAACCTATCAAGAAAGTGCAGATTTAAGAATAAGGACAGCGGAGAATTTATCAAAACTACCTCTATCATACTTTTCTAAACATGATATTTCAGACCTAGCGCAAACAATTATGGCTGATATTGAAGGTATAGAACATGCAATGAGCCATTCAATACCAAAAGTAGGAGGCATGGCACTCTTCTTCCCACTTATATCCGTCATGATGCTAATAGGTAATGTCAAGATGGGCTTAGCTGTAATTATTCCATCTCTTTTAAGTTTTATATTTATACCCTTATCTAAAAAATATCAGGTTAAGGGACAAAAAAGATATTATGATATTCTAAGAAAAAACTCAGAAAGTTTTCAGGAAAATATCGAGATGCAAATGGAGATCAAAGCCTATGGTTTATCAGAGGTAATGAAAGATAAGCTCTATGAAAAAATGGATAAAAGTGAAAAAGTGCACTTAAAGACAGAGATAGTAAATATTTTAACTATGTCACTTTCATCAATATTTAGCTTTATTTCCCTTGCTGTCGTAATACTTGTTGGCGTAAATCTAATTATTAGTAAAGAGATAAGTGCCCTCTACCTTGTAGGATATTTACTAGCTGCTATGAAGATAAAAGACTCTCTAGATGCATCTAAAGAGGGCTTGATGGAAATATTTTATTTAACGCCAAAGATTGAAAGACTAAAAGAAATCCAAAATCAAAATCTACAAGAGGGTGAAGACTATGAACTAAAAAAATTTGATATTGATCTAAAAGATGTTGAATTTGCTTATAATAAAGACGCAAAAGTTTTAAATGGGGTAAGCTTTAAAGCTAAGCAGGGAGAGGTTACTGCTTTGGTAGGTGCAAGCGGATGCGGTAAAACAACTATCTTGAAACTTATATCAAGACTTTATGATTATGACGAGGGACAAATATTAATCGATGGCAAAGATATAAAAGAAATATCAACAGAATCTCTTTTTGACAAGGTCTCAATAGTTTTCCAAGATGTTGTTCTCTTTAATCAAAGTGTTATGGAAAATATTAGAATCGGAAAGCAAGATGCAAGTGACGAAGAAGTTAAAAGAGCAGCGAAACTTGCAAACTGCACAGATTTTATAGAAAAGATGGATAAGGGTTTCGATACAGTTATTGGTGAGAACGGAGCTGAGCTATCAGGCGGGGAAAGACAGAGGTTATCAATAGCCAGAGCCTTCTTAAAAGATGCACCGATACTAATATTAGATGAGATATCAGCAAGCCTTGACGTTGACAACGAGAAAAAAATTCAAGAGTCTTTAAATAATTTGATTAAAGATAAGACTGTTGTCATCATTTCACACAGAATGAAATCCATAGAAAATGCAGATAAGATAGTAGTTCTTGAAAACGGAAGAGTTGAAAGCCAAGGCAAACATGAAGAGCTTCTACAAAAATCAAAAGTTTACAAGAATTTAATAGAAAAGACAAAAATGGCAGAAGAATTTATTTATTAGGAGGAAAAAATGAATAAAAATAATATGAATGGTCTAAAAACAAAGGATTTGATTACTATAGGGGTTTTCACAGCTCTCTATTTTATATTTAATATGATTGGGGGAATGCCTTTTGGAATGAATCCTGTATTAACCTTTTATCAGCCAATGGGTAGTGCTCTTTTGTCAGGAATAATATTTATGTTTCTGATTTCGAAAGTGTCTAAAAGAGGAACGATTGCTATTTTGGCAATAATAATTTGTATTTTGAGATTTGCAACTGGCATGCATTGGGCTATGGGTCTTGGAACTTTAGTTATGGGTATAATTGCTGAATTTATAGCAGGAAGCAAGGCTTATAAAAGTAAAAATATTAACATCCTTTCTTTTGGAGTATTTGCACTTGGAGATATAGGGACTTTTGTCGTATATTTCATGGATCCTAAGTCTTGGTCAAATGCAATGATAGAAAAGGGGACAGATATAACATATATAGAGTCTATGAATGCAGCAGCTGCTGATTGGATGATTTATGTTATTGTAATTGGAACTTTTTTAGTTGCTTTATTTAGTGCTTTTATAGGTTCTAAACTTTTGAAAAAGCAATTTGAAAAGGCGGGTATTTTATGATTTCAGGAGAATTGAATACACATATTAATCCATGCACAAAAATAGTTTTGCTATTTTTGTGCATAATTATATCAAGTATTTTGCCCTCAATAGAATATGAATTAGCTTTTGTAGCATTAATTGCTATTTTTAGTCTTATAAATAGAAAAATCAAAATTGCTTTTACTGGGATATTAATATATCTATTAGTATATTTTCTTAGTATTTTAACTGTAAGATATGGAAGTAATACTTTTAGAAGCATATTTATGCCATTTTTGGGTTTAGTTAATAAAATTTATCCGGTATGTATGCTTTCTATGACAATACTAAGCACAACGAAAGTGGGGGAATTTTTATCTGCTATGGATTACGTTAATGTTTCTAAAAAAATTTCTATTCCCCTAGCAGTAATGCTTAGGTACATGCCAACAGTAAAAGAAGATTGGCGATATATAAAAGATTCAATGGGGCTTAGAGGGATTTCTCCATCCTTTTTTGGATTTATAAAAAACCCTTCTTTAACCGTAGAATGCATTTATTCTCCTATGATAATTATGGCAGCAAAAGCAGCAGATGAATTAACTATAGCTTCTATCACAAGAGGAATTGAATCACCAAATAAACGAACTTCAATTATAAGAATTAATTTTGGAATTTTAGATTATTTATCTCTAATAATTGGAGTAATGATTACTGCATTTACAATATATTTGAGGTATTTTTATGATTAAGTTAAATGAAGTTTGTTTCAAATATAGAAACACTAAGGATATTAGCCTAGATAATATAAATCTAGAAATAAAAAAAGGAGAGTTTATTTTAATATGTGGTTCTTCTGGATCTGGAAAAACCTCTATTACAAGGCTTATAAATAAGTTGATACCATATTATTATGAAGGAGATTTAAATGGTGATGTAAAAATAAATGATAAATTATTATCTAACTATCAAATGTTTGAACTTTCAAAAAATGTCGGAAGTGTTTTTCAAAATCCTAGAACCCAATTCTTTAATGTAGATACAAATAGTGAAATTGTATTCGCACTAGAAAACCAAGGAGTAGAAAGAAAAATTTTAGAAGAGAAATTAGATGAAACCTGCAATAAATTAGAAATAAATAAACTAAAAAATAGAAATATTTTTCATTTATCTGGAGGAGAGAAACAAAAAATTGCTTTTGCATCAGTTTATGCAACAAATCCAGATATTTATTTACTTGATGAGCCTTCTTCTAATTTGGATATACCGACCATTGATATATTAAAAAAACACTTATCCATGTTGAAGGAGAGTGGTAAAACAGTTATTATATCTGAGCACAGAATCTATTATATAATGGATTTAGTTGATAGAATTATTTATATGAAGAATGGGAAAATTGATAAAATTTTTTCCAATAAAGATTTTTTAAGTTTATCTGAAGATGAAATTAAGACTATGGGTTTAAGAACAAGAAACAAACCTAGTTTAAATATAATAGAAAAATCATCAATTATAGATAAGTCTTATTTACAGGTGAATAATGTTTCAATTTATAGGAAAGATACATGCCTTATAGATAGACTTAGTTTTTCTGCAAACAAGGATGATATTATTGCTGTTTTAGGATCTAACGGCATAGGGAAAACTACTTTTTTAAGAACTCTTTGTGGACTTTATACTGATTATAAGGGTGAGTTTATTTTAAAATCTAAAAAAATTGATGAAAAAGCAAGAAAACAAATATCTTATATGGTTATGCAAGACGTTAATTATCAATTATTTGCTGAGAGTGTCTTTGCTGAATGTAAATTAGGAATAAAGAACGTAAAAGATGATTTAATTAATGAACTTCTAAATGATTTTGACTTATATAATTATAAAAATAGCCACCCTAACACTTTGTCTGGGGGACAAAAGCAAAGACTTGCCATAGTTTGTGGACTATTGTGTAACAAAGAAATTTTTATTTTAGACGAGCCTACAAGTGGGCTTGATTATAAAAATATGATTAAAACTGTAGAATTATTAAAGTCACATTCAAAAGATAAAATTATTTTTATAGCTACCCATGATTTTGAATTTGCAAGTTTAATTTGCAATCGTGTATTGGATTTAGAAAAAAATAAGATATACGTGTGATATACTAGAGAAAATTTTTATAAAAATATCTGAACTAATCAAAAAATATAGAAGCAAATATAAGATGATTTCCACAGTTTCACTGGATATGAAATTTTTGAATAAATTTGCAGATGCGATTTTTGAATTGTAAAATAGAACCTATTAAACCTGTCTATAGAACTGGGAAATTGTTTAAAAATTTAAAAGATACTAAGACATATTGATATTTATTAGAGAATTAACTTCAGGATTTTTACGGTATTTATAAACTTCATAATATGTATTTATAGTATTTATATTTTCCATATCTTTAGGAAAATTCTTTATTTACTTACCATAATTAAAGAGATGAGAGATAAAAATTGGTAGTCTTCGGACTGCCTTTATTTTTTTGCTTAGTTTAACGCAGTAAATCATACGATTGAAAGAAATCTGCGTTATATGCTATAATTAGGTAGTTAATCTATACATTTAGAAAGGTAAAATATAGAATTGGAGAATGATATGGGATTTTCATATAATAAATTATGGAAGTTATTAATAGATAAAAATATGAAAAAAACAGACTTACAATGTGCAATCGCAACAACACCCAAAACAATAGCAAAAATGGGAAGAGACGAAAATGTAAGTTTGGAAACATTGGGAAAGATTTGTGAGTATTTTCAATGTGATATTGGAGATATTATTGAATATAGAAATGAGGAAGCAAAAGGCGACTACTAGAAAATATAAAGCATTCGATTTATTTTGTGGATGTTATGGATTGTGCTTTTGATAATAGAAAGTTGTTAAAGTTTAATTAGTAGAGGTATTTATGTTAAATAAGTTTTCTCATGTATTTTTCAACTCATCAATTATTATTCCTTATATACTTGCGATTGGAGTGTCCACGTTGATGTCTAAGGAATCAATAGTCGGATTGATATGTTTATTGATATCCATTATATTAGCGATATCACAAATAATATTTATTAAATATTTAAGAAATAATTTACAAGTATTTAAAGTTAATGTAACTAATGTTGATGATGAGGGAAACAATTGGTATATAGCAAGCTTTTTATCGTATTTTTCTCCATTTATAAAAAATTTATTAAGAAAAGAAATAGATAATTATTCTTGGATTTTAATGGGTATTGCAGCTATTTTATTGGTATTAGGAAATAAAACAACAAACAATCCAATACTTAGGATAGTAGGATATAACTCATATAAAATTAGCACGGAACAAGGAAAAGATTTCACTTTATTAAGCAAGAGAAATATTAGAAAAAGCAATGACGTTAGAAAAGTAATACGTATTTTCGAAGATATATTAATGGAGGTAGAATATTGATTTATGTTTTGGAAAATGCAGGTAGAGATTCAACATCTGTAAAAATGATAGAGACCCAAAGAGAAGACGATGCAAGTATCAAAAATTCACTTACTAAAAGTATAGAAGGGTACAAAGATAACACAATTGAATTTGATGGTTCATATAAGCCTGAGAATGATGAGAGTTTAGTAATAAAAAATTTTGATCTGCCAAATGAAATAACGGAAGCTATAAATAATCCTCTGGGAGTGACTCAAGTTTCTGTTAACTCCGATAATGAGCTAGATCTTAAAGCTATCTTTGTGCCTATTTCAGATTATGATGATTGCGAAAAAATAATCTTTCAAAGGTTGCCTAACAGACAAATACTGAAGAGCCATAATTTTACACTTTTTTTTAATAAACATACATTTTCATGTGAAAATAAACCAGGTATTGTTATAACTGATTGTATAGACGCATACTACGAATATGGTAATCTATATTTTAAATCGTATTATTGGGCGAATCAAATATTTAACCTAAACAAATATTATAGAGAAGCAACAACCGATGATATAAAAAAATTTTGCTCTAACGAGTGCTTCTCTATAGATGATATAGATTCTGTAGCTGAGTCTTGTAATAACTGGACTAGAAGAAAAATTGCATATATATTAGATTCTGGAGTTCTTGAGAATAATTCTGTAGATGAAATCATTAAGTCTGCAAAAAAATTAAACTTAAAAATTGATATTAATGAAGAAAATAAAATAATTTTTCCTGACGACAAGGATTCACAAAAAGAACTACTATCTTATTTAGCGGAAGAAATATATAGAGGAAACTTGACAGACGGCGTTTATTTAACCAACTCCAAGAGACCTTTATAGAAAATATTCGAAGGTTTTATTAAGTTCTTTCCACTTCCTTCCCATAATAATTTTCATAGTTTTTCCTATACTGAACTAGGTCAGAAAATTGTTCTTTATTTAAAGAATACTCTTCCATAAGTGTGTTCTTTTTTTCTTGCAATTTATCGAGTTTGGTTAATATTTCTTTTGTATTGGGGAGTTTATTATAGCTTTCCAAGATTTCTTTAGCAGCTATTTTGTAGACTGAAAGTTCACTATAATATTCATCTGCAAATTGTTTATCTTCAGGATTTTTCTTATGGTATTTGTAGATTTCACGATACTTATTTATAGTATTTACATTTTCCATATCTTGAGATAAACTCTTCATTTCAGTTTCAATTTTCTTTATTTTATCTAACAAATCTTGTCTATCATCGGCAGATTTTTTGATCAGGTCATCGAGTTGAGTAATTGAATTAATTCCTTGTTCTCGAAGTTTAATTATTGAATCAGCCATTGTTTTGATATTGTGTTTTCTTGCCCAGACTTCATAACCTTTTGAGGATTGAGCTTTTTTATTAGTAGATATATCAATAACATTTCCTACACGTTTTTTAATAGGATTAGCTTTGTTTTTAATAGCTAAATCTATTCTTTCTTTAATTTTTTCTTCAGTATAATCTTCTCCGATAGTTTTTGCCCTTGTGAATCTTTGCTTATCTTTATGACGAAAAGCAATGTGTTTACCAAACTTAATTTCATAATCAAGAGTTTTCATATTTTCTAAAAACTCTTCCCACGATTTAGACTTATTAATCATTCTATCTATATCAAATTGAAGTTTAGACTTCCAAGAATTTCCTTTCTTGTTTTGTTCATATTCATACCAGGATTTACCAGAAGTTTTATATTTTCTTTTGTAAGCTTCATAATATTCATCAATGACTGAAAGCTTATTTTCTTTACATAATTCATCACTTTGATACCTGATTTTGTGGTAAGATTTTTTGTTAGATTGGTAGCACTTACCAGTCTTGTAATTAACATTATTAAAAATAATATGGTTATGGATATGCCCTCTATCTATATGAGTTGCAAGAACAAATTCATAATCTTCTTTTAAAATTTTCTTACATAATTCCATTCCAATTTCGTGAGCTTTTATAGGATCAACCTCTCCTGGTAGAAAAGATTGGATTAAATGTCTTGCCAAAACTGTACCTTTAGTATCATTGTCTTCTCGTGTTTTCATAAACTGAATATGGGCAGTATATGGATGACATTTAAATGAAGAAACCAAGACTTTTTCATCAGTTTTTTCACTCTTGGTTATATAATCTATTGCCAAATTTAGAGTTGATTTTATAGGATGTATTTTTGTAATTGCCATACTAATCACCAGAACTTTCTTTTGATTTATTAAGAAGTAGGGAATGGATCTGCCATATTTCTCTTGATAATTTTTCTATCTGATTATTCATAGATTCAATTTCATTTTTGTAAATAACACCAGTTGTATTAGTTGCTTTTGTAATCTGGTTTATATTATTTGTTGCATTTGAAAGTAGCCATTGTAGGTTTCTAAATGGTTCTAAATCTACTACATAAATTTCTTTTTCTAATACGCACTTTCTAAGAAAGTGGGACATAGTTTTGCAATTAGCAAGTTTCATTTTCTTTTCAAAAACTTCCTTTTCTTCATCTGTTAAATATATTTTTAGTTGATTATTTCTTTTTCTATTATCCATAGTATATCTCCTTATCATAAAATATTGGGGTCTTAGGGCTCTCCCTAACAAGGTAAAATTGATAAAAAAAGAAGCAGTCCATAAAGGTTCTGCTTCATCAATTTTTCGTAAGTGGGTACTCACTTACTGTGCTTGCTCATATACTAATAGTATAAGAACAGCTTTAAGCATAGTTCTTAAAAATGAACCTAATCATCTATGATAAAATTATAGAT
>NZ_JAGGLS010000007.1 GCF_017874535.1 Anaerococcus nagyae | reverse complement strand
GTACGTAAAGAAAATACGTTTGATAGGTCCAAGGTGTAAGTGCAGTAATGTATTAAGCTAATGGATACTAAACTTTAAATCTTGACTGGAAATATTGTTGAGAGACCTAACCCAATTGATCAAAAATGAATTGATGGTAGGTCCTCGTTCAGAGTTTCCCAAGAGCGCAAAGCGTGATTGGCTAGAAACTTACGAACCAATCGTATGGACAATCAATCCGTATTATGGTAAGTTTAACTGAGCGGCTATTTAATAGGTTCATAAATACCAACCTAAACTTTAAAATTGGCAGGTCGGCTTCAGAACGAAATCAGTCCTATAGCGTGCGGACATGATGTTTTCTATTTCGCGACATTTGACCTACCAACGAAAACAAGTTTTCGGGTTAGGTCAAGAATATAGTAACGATAGCGTTGGGGATACACCTATATCCATACCGAACATAGAAGTTAAGCCCAACTACGCCGATGGTACTCGGAGGGTGACCTCCCGGTAGAGTAGGAAGTTGCTAAATAACTAAGACTTAGTCAATTGACTGAGTCTTTTTTAGTATAAAGATACACCTGTCACGGAAAGTCGCCTTCTACGAAGGCTTATCCGCGTTCCCACGCTACTTTCCGGGGCAAATATGCCTTGACTTGGCATATTTGCCTATGCCAAACACAGAAGTTAAGCTTACTAACGCCGATGGTACTCGGAACTGGCCGTCCGCCTCCTTTAGGACTGACCTCCCGGTGAGTGTTAAATGTGTCTTGATTTGGCACATTTAACCCCAAAATGAGCCACGGGAGTGGCGGTGAATTAGCAAAGCTAATGAATTTTGGTGGAAGCTGCTGAATAAAAAAAGCCCGTCCGACTCATGGAGGACCCTCCATAGAATGGTCGAGCGTAGCGAGAGACTTAGTCGTTTGACTAAGTCTTTTTTAGTATATAAGGATATACCTAAAGCTCTGATGGGTAATGAATCTTAGTTGTTCTCATTCGCTAGAACTGAGCCTTTTGATAGAGTGAGAAATTGTCAGATAATTACGAAATAGTTGCTTGAATAGTTCTTTTTTATTTACGGATTACATCTTTATATTAGCTCGTCCGGATAGTGAAGGAAAATTTGCATTCCACATTATGGAACTCAAGTAGTGGATTAACGAGAAAGAAAATCCATCCTGATGATTGAGGATGGAAGGGCTTAATTATTTATAATAATCTGATTTGCTGATAGTTGCTGAACTATTAGAATTTATTCGTCTTCGTAATTTTTATAATTAATCACTACTATTTTGATTTTTTATAAACACAAATATCTTAATCAAACAAAAAAAGAATCGTACATAATATCTTCTTTGCTTCTAGAATTCCTATGTTTTTATAGCTTATTCATTATCTTTTAACTTTGTACCACAATTCCTGCAGAATATTTCATCTTTTCCTACTGCTTTATTACAAGATGGACATAGAAATTCTTGTTTCTGAACCTCTCTTACTTTTGCTCCACATTTTATACAATAAGTAGAGTTTATAGGAATTTCAGATCCACAATTATCACACACTGTTACATTTCTAAGGCTATTTATTTCTTCTTTTAGTTTGTCGATTCTTGATAGGCTGTTATTAACTTGCAAAATTCTATCATGTTCTTCAGCGTTAATGTCATTTTTGTGAGCTTCGTAATATGATTTTCCAATAAAATAAAATAATTGATTTATTTTAACTTCTTCTTTTTCTATTTCATTGTTCATTCTAGTGATATCACTGTTAATTCCAATATTTTCACCTACACCAGCCATTGTTTTTCCAACTTTTCCAAAAAAATCCATTATTACTCCTTACTGCTTACAATATATTTGATTATTCTTATTATAATTATAACCTTTTTATTTTTTTAGTCTATTACTTTATTATATCTTTTGATATTATTTATATGGATATTTCAGAAGCTTCCATAGATAAGAAGATATTTTATTCAAATCTATTAATATTTTTTTATAGATTAGTCTGATTTCTAAATTACAAGATTTTCTATAATCAAATTCCATTTACTGTAAGCAATTCAAAAATTTATTTGTCATTTTCATATTTTAGAGAAATATAGAAAGAGTTGATAGAAAAAATTGAAGAATAAATAAGGGATTATAACTTTGATAATAATTATCAAAGCTGTCTTATTATATATATTTTAAAATAAATCTCAATCTGACCTGTTTATTAAGGCAACTTTTATGATTTATTTTAAATGTGGATTTTTATTATATGTAGAGTATAATTATGCTAATAGATAAAATTTATTTTATTAAAAAGCCCATAAAAGTTTAATTGAGATAGCTTTTATGGGCTGGGTTACTTATTTAAATCATTTATTTAAATTTTATATTTTTATTCGTAAATTGTAATTTCTGTTACTAGGCCATCTTTTACTTCTATATTTATAGCATAACCTAAATCTTTAACTTCATCATAGTGTTTAAGAAATTCATCTTCATCATAGAATTGTGGATTTACAGAGCCACCTTGAACATTATACACAGTATTATTACTTACAGTAAAAAAGTGAGTTTGGTTTTCAAGCATTTTATCTACATTTGTAGAATCAGGATCTTTGTTATAATCCAAAGTTCCCTTTACTTCTAAGACATCTGCATATTTATTGATTTCATAGATTGATGGACTTTCAAATTCTTTATCTCTTTTACCTGCATTTTTAGAAAGTAATTGAGCAAAGTAAGAACCATCTTCTTTTTTTAAGCAATTTTCATCTGAAGTTGGTGAATTTTTAGTTTCCTTATTAACTACTTGGTTGACATTTTGTTTATTACTATTTTCACTAGCAGCATTTACCTTGCTCATGTTAGATCCATATACTAGACTTGTTGATAAAGCAGTTACTAATAGTAATTTATTTAATTTTTTGTAATTCATTTTCTCCTCCTAATTATATTCATCATTGTCGTATAATCTAGATATTTAGACTAGATGAATTAGTTTTAGAATAATCTAAACTTCAAATTATATGTTTAACTTTTAATATTTGAAGTAAGTACTTAACTTCAACAAATATTATACCCGCATAATTTATCACGTCCACATTGTTAGATAAATAAATATCTAATAAGATACATGCGAATAGATACTTTGTTAATAACGTTATATAGAAATAAATTTTAATTGGAAACTATTAATATTATATAAAGACAAATTAAGATTTAAAATTGCATTAGTATTAGATTATAGTGTTTGTATAATTTTATAAAAAGAAAAGGGCGTTTGATACCATAAATAGTATAATATTTTTAACAATAAGACCAAATTAGAAGAAATTAAATTACCCAATTACACTTTACAATTAACGAGAAGGATTACAAAATTTTAACGACAATAAATTGCTAAATCATTTTTAATCAGGGCGTTTAATGAACTTATGGGAAAATATATAGATATTTCTAGATAGCAAATCCTATCAAAATGATTATAGAGAAAATTATAGAATAGCGTTGAAATATATTAAAGATATTATATAAATCTACACAATATTATTTACTCTATCTATAGTTAGTATTGATTTTATTATTCTCTCGTAAAAAAATCGTATAGGGATTTTATACTCACTCGGTAAGTGTTATAATTATTATGTTATAAAATTATTGGGATATAGCCAAGCTGGTAAGGCACCAGATTCTGACTCTGGAGAGCGTAGGTTCGAGTCCTACTATCCCAGCCATAAAAATTTTAATGTAGAATTATATTATTATTTAAATAATATAGTAATTTTAAATTGTTAATAATCAAGAGAATAGGGAGTGTTGACTAAAAAATTTTATAAAAGCCAAAGGTAAATTAATATTTGCTCAATAGTATTTAGCTTTGTAAATAGAAATATTTATATAAAAGTTTGTATTGATGAAAAGGAACTGCCATGTAACTATAAAAACTTGTATTTTGTAATTTATCAATATTTTCAAATTAGATAATATTACTAAATATAATAGTAAAAGCTATTACAAATAATTACACAGCAGTTCCTTAAATTAAATTTTAATTAAGGAATAATATAAGTATTATTCTGTAATCTCATCTATTAATTGTTCATTGGTAGTTTGTGGGGATACTACTGTTGGAAACCAGCTTTCTTTATTTAGTATTTCATCTAAATCATTTCCATATCTGAAGTGGAAATGTAGTAAATCTTCATTAGGATCTATTTTCATCAAAGTCAGATATTTATATGGAGCATCTTCATTTGTAGCTTCAAATATATTCCAAGTTATTTTATGCTCTCCTAGCATCTGTTCCTCTGTTTTAGAAAATTTATAAGTACCTTCTCCTATAGTTTTTCCATCTTTTTTTGGAAAGTTACCCAAGAAAGTTACTTTGTCAGCATCTATAATAAGACCAGCAAAATCTGCTTTTCTTTTTGCCAGATAATCTTCTTTTGCTTTATCTTCATCAATTTCTTCATTTTTTGCTAGAGTAGAATAAGCTGATTGAATCTCAGGATCTTCTAGATATTCATACATACTATTCCAATCTCCTTGCCAATCAGATAAACTTACACTAGATTTTGCATCTTTATTATTTTCTCCATCTTTTGTGACGTTTTCTTCATTGTTATTAGAAGCATCATCTTTTTTTTCTGTATCACTAGTTGCAGCACTAGTTGCAGCGGGAGTATTTTTAGTTTCTTCTACTTTTTGAGTGGAATCATTTGTAGATTTATTATCTTTAGCTTCGTCTTTGTTGCAAGCACTAAATATTAATCCAAATGATAAAATGCTGACAATTGCTAATTTATTTTTATTTTTCATATAAACTCCTCTTTTTAAAAATATTATTTTAGCTTTTTATAAAATAATATTAACATTAAATTGATATATAGTCAATAATGATATTCATTATCAAATATTTAAACTATTTTTGAAAAATTTGACGCTCGTAGTAGTAGCACTATTAATAGTGTGTGCAAGTTAGCTAATTGTTCAGCTGGTAAAGGTCTAGAAAATTTTAATGCCATTTGATCTATTGGTATAAATAGTGATAATAGAATAAAAAATAATAGTTCCAACAATATTAAAAAGTACATGGCGAGAGCTGCTCTCTTAGCATTTTTGGAAGCTCCAAGTGATGACAAAACTGATGTTATGTAAGCTTCGATATTAAAACCAAATACTATATACATAAATGATTTGAATGATAGCTAAAGCTTGTAATATACCCAAAGAAGCAGATAATGACGTATGATAGCGGTTTTATAATAGCACCAGCTAATACACCTAGAATAGGATTTTGAATTTGGTCATCAAAGTTATAAATCTTGGATAATCTTTTAAAGCTTCCATGATCTTGCTCATAAATTCTATGCTTATAAATAAGAAGCCTAGATCCCATTATTGTTCTACCTGGAAAATTCTTTTCTTTTTTAGAGAATGCGTTCAAAATAAATCCTATAAAAGCAATTATTGAAGCTAGTTGAGGTATATTTAACTCTACAAGCTGACCTGTAATAGTTGTACCTATATTTGCTACCATTATTATTCCTACTGCTGGATAGATATTCATAAAACCTGCATTAACAAAGCCAACTACCATAACTGTAGTAGCGGATAATGATTGTATAATTGCAGTTATAAAAGTTCCTACTAATATGACCTTAAAAAATTGGAAGTCATTTTTTATATTACAATTCTAAGCCTATCACCTGCGACAATTTCAAGACCATCATCAATTCCATTCCATATAAGAAAAGAGCAAGGCATCCCAGAAGCTCGATAAAATAACTAATTGACATATACCCTCCATTATCATTCATTAATTTATCTTTTATTGATTATTTAAGATCTATCACAAATATTGAAGCTAAAATTTGATTTATAGATATTAAGAACTTTGACTATTAATTCAGGTGAAAATAAAAAATTAGCCATGTGAAAAATAGTTCATAAATAACATCTTATCTTAAATTCTTTATTATTTCTTATTATTGATCTAGATATATATTAATAAAGTGTATATAATTTAAATAAAATTTGATTAAAGAACTCTCAAAGTTTATAAGAAAACGACTTCCAGTATTGACATTTGCGGGCTCTAGTGCTAATCTATAGTTAGGTAAAGATATATAAAAAATTTTATTAATAATTCTAAAGTTTAATTGGATTAGATTATAATAAAGTAAATAATGGTCTTAAAAATTTAGTTATTTTAATAAATAGATTAGATTTTTATTTACAACATATTATAAATAACCCATAATGTATATCTTTAATTCTATTTATAAAGTCTATAATTATATTAAAATCTATAGAAATGGCACAGGTACATCAAAAGGAGGGATAATGAAGAAAAAATATCGTGTTCTCTCATTGCTAAGTGTAATCACATTCTTATCTACATCTTTTGCTTTTGATTTTTATAGCAATTCATATGCTATGCAAGAAGTTGAAAGTGTAAATAATGATGATTTATCCTATCTTTATCAGATAAATGAAGATTACGAACTAAACTTAAGCGATGAGGAATTAAGACAAGAGTCAGATTCTTTGCAAGGAGCTAGAATTGAAGGAAATAAAGCTTATGAAATTCCTTTAATGCAGCAAGCTCAACTAGATTTGGCAGAACTAAGCGAAGACAGAGCTATTAATTTACCATCGGGGATAAATACTACTAATCCACAGCAATTCTTTTATATAGGTTCTATTGGAGTTAGAATTCAACTTTTAAGAAAAGTCAACCATTTTATAAATCAAATGACTACTGAGTATATTTATAAGATTCAAGAAGCACATAATCTTGCTGCACAAGTATGTTTTGAAGCAGTAATGGTTGCTATAAATCCATTTAATGGAAGAAAAGATGTTCTTGCGGCTATAGAAAAGCTAGATAATAATATTGAAAAGATCAAAAATATAAGAGATATGACTTCTGGAGACTTAGCTACACCATATGTAAAAAAATTAATGTATAAAAATATTAGAGAAGCTAGGAAATCTCAAAATAAATTTTTTGACCAAGATAATTATGGAACTCGTGGTAAGGAAGAATATATCCAAAGTATTTATAGAAATGAAGTAAATGATATAAATAAACAGGTTGGACAAAAAATCACTTTTGGACAATTGTTAGAACTTGATGCAAGGTTAAAATCTGCATCTTCATCAGCACTTTTATCTAACGAAGTTATTGCAAATCCAAAATGGCTTAATGATACAGTTACTAAAGAAGTTAATAACCAAAATAAAATAAAGGCACAGTATAGAAATCAAATCAGCAAAGAAGACTTTGATACTTGGCAAAATCTTGTAAAAAAAGTAATTGATAGAAAAGTAGAAAAAAATCCTAGATATGACAAGATCACAGAATCAATATATGATTTATGGGACTTCAATGCTGAGTTAATAGATAAATATCCACAAGTTTTTTCTGGGGAAGTATTTGGAGATTTCAATCTAGAAAGACCATCTTCATATATAGAACCATATCAAGTGGCAGGTATAAAATGGATAGTACAACCAACCTTTGATAAAATTCCTGCTGGTATGCAAGCCTCTGGCTCAAGCATAATAATAGGGTTTGGAGGGCAAAAGGCTCAATACGGAGATTATAAAAGTTATATAACAAACAGAAGCACTTTAAGAGATGAAGTAGTTACAACAAATATGGATGGTAAAAATCCAGAATTAATATATCCTGATTTTACTGACCCAAGCAAATAAATAAAAATGTATATTTAAAATTTTTAAGGAGAATAGTATGAAAAAAAACAAAGTTTTTTCATTAGCAATTGCATTTCTAATGTTATTTAACATAGCAGCTCCTGCTATAGCAAGTGCTGATAGCGAAGAAAGCTATGAATCTAATTCATTAATGGAAGAATACCAAAACAAATTACCTCAATTATCTGAATCTAAAATGCTAGAAGGAGCTACAGTACTAGAAGAAAACAAAGTTAAAGACGTTCCTTTAATGAAAGCATATCAAGAAGATTTACAAACTTTAGCTGAAGATAGAGCTTTTGATCTACCACCAGCTGCACAAAAATATAATCCAGATACTATCTATGATCTAGATTCTATAGCACCTAGAATTAAATTATTAGGACTTACAGGAATATTTATACACAGATGTTCAACTGAACTTATATATAAGGTTCAAGCAGCTCATAGTAAGGCAGCAGGAGAAGTTGCTATAGCTATAATCACAGCTTTAAATCCATTTGCTTCAGTTGATGATATAGAAGCAGCTAGTGAAAGAATCTCAACTGCTATGGATGAGTTAGTACAAATGCCTGATTTAACAGCTGATGATTTTGCAACAATTTATCTTAAGAAAGTATTTAACAAAGACGTAAGAGAAGCTAGAAAATTATTAAATAATTATTATAGAGATGATTTATCTGAAGTTGGAGTTAAAGGTAAGAGAGAATTTGTAAGAAGTTCCCTTTCTAAAGAAATTAACGATGTATACAAAAAAGGTAATAGTCAAATTCAAGTTAAAAATTTAATTGAACTTGATGCAAGACTAAAATCAGCTTGTCAATCAGCTTTACTTGAAAGAGATGTTTATGCAAGTCCAAAATGGCTAAGTGGAACAATTGATAAAGAAATTAGAGATATTAGAAATATCAAAAATAAAACAAGTAGATATCTAACAGCAGATGAGAGAAATGCATTTGAAAATGAATTAAGAAAAGCTAATGATGTAAGAAGAGCAAAAGACGTTTCTTACTCTAGAGCTGCTGAAGGTGTTTATATCTTAAGAGATTATGTAAACGAATTAAGAGCTAAACATCCACAAGAATTTGAATCTGTCCTAGCGTTAAGAGAAGGCGAAGCAATTTCTTGGAGAGAATTCAATGTTCAATCTGAAATGCCAGATCCTGCAAGAATATCTAAAATCATTTGGTTAAACAGCCCATCATTTGATTTCCTACCAGATGGATTTAAACCAAGTGACAATGAAGAAATAATTGTTGGTTATGGTAATGAAGAAAATAAACTTCAATATGGTTCTTATGAAACATATACTTATAATAGAGATAGATTAAGAGCTTCTGAAGAGATCGTAGCACCAGACTTTGGTGATGAAGAAGATACCGATAACTCAACAGTAAGTGGTGGCTATTTAATATTTAACTTTAATTAATCTTTACGGAGCATTTTGCTTTTCAATAAGAGGGCTTATGCCCTCTTTTATATTAAGGAGGAAAAATGAGAAGAAAATTTAAAATTTTCTCAATTCTTTTAAGCTTTAGTATTATATTACAAGCTACTTATCCATCTTTTGCTGCTAATAATGATTCAAACAATACTAGTAGTGATTTAGTTGATTTTAAGGAAACTGATAAAAGTAATGTTAAAGAGAAAAAAGATATTGATCTATCAGCTAAAGGCATTGAGAATAAGGAGTTCAATGATAAATCAATAGAGAAAAATTCGTTAAAACAAGACCCCTACGACTTATATACTGACTATTCGTCAATTGATAAAAAGACCAAAAAAAAGAAGTTTCCTAGTGTATTTACTAGGAATATGGTTCTACCAGCTATAGAAACGAAATATGACCTTAGAGATGAAGGAAAGGTTACAAGTGTAAAAGATCAAGGTCCAAATGGATCTTGCTGGGCTTTTGCAACCTATGGTTCAGCAGAATCCGTTCTCATGCCGGATGAGAGAATGGACTTTTCAGAAAAACATATGAGGAATACTCACGGTTTTGATTGGGGACCAAGTGAGGGTGGTACAAGAACAGTATCATCAGCGTATCTAGCTCGTAGATCTGGACCCGTTTTAGAAAAAGATGATCCCTATGATATTTTTCAATCTAATTCTCCAGAAAATCTTCCGGTAGTAAAAGAACTTACTCATGCTATATTCATACCAGATAAGAGAGATGCTACTGATAATAATCTTTTAAAGAAGATGATTACAGAAAATGGAGGTATCTACTCAGCTGTAATGGGCGGAGACCAATATTTAAATAAAAGTACTATGGCTCATTATTATTCTGGAAATCAGGTGCCGAACCATGCTATAACCATAGTAGGATGGGATGATAATTACAGTAGAAAAAATTTCAAGACTACACCTCCTGGGGATGGAGCATGGATTTGCAAAAACTCTTGGGGAACTAATTGGGGTAATCAAGGTGGTTACTATTACGTATCCTATTATGATAAGAATATAGGAACTCAAAACTCTCAGTATATATTAAAAGATATAAACGAGAATGAAAAAATTTGGCAGTATGATAAGTTAGGTATGACTAGTCAAGTAGGACTTGGTGAAGAATCTTACTATGCCAATGTATTTGGTCCTGTAAAAGAAGACACTTATCTTAGAAATGTTGGTTTATGGACATCCGCAAATAATGCAGAGTATGAAGTATTTGTAAATACAAATATTGAAAACAATGCTGGTCTTTCTGATAAGACAAGTATTGGTGAAGGCAAGATGGAATTTGCAGGTTATGAAAAAGTAAAAGTAGAAGATACTTTCATACCAAAAGGTTCAAAATTTGCGGTAATAGTTAAAATGAAAACTCCAGGATATAAATATCCCATACCAATAGAACGTCCCATAAAAGGATTTTCATCTAAAGTTACAGCAGAGCCAGGTCAATCTTTTGTAAGTAAAGAAGGCGAAAAGTGGACTGATCTAACAGATCAAATAGCAAACGCTAATGTATCATTGAAGGCCTTTACAGTGGGCGCTGATTATATTGACCAAAATGATGAGCAAAGCAAGAAAATTACTAGCATAAACTTTAAACAAAAAGAAAAATTAATGAAAATCGGAGAAGAAGCTACTCTTTCGGTAGATATAAAACCTTCTGATATAAAATCATCTGATTTAAGATGGGAAAGCTCTGATAGAACAGTTTGTGAAGTAGATAAAGAAGGCAAGATAAGAGCTATTGGTTATGGTGAATGTGTCATAACAGCAAAGGCTAAGAACTCCTCAAAAGTCTTTGATACCATGAGGGTTAAAGTAGATGAATCTAATGCTGAGTTTAAAGCAAATATAAATGCGGATAGACAAAATTATCTGCAAGGAGAACAAGTAGGCATAAATATAGGCCTAAGAGATCAAGATAATAATCAGATAGTAAATAAAGATATAGTTTGTGAAATTGTAACAAGCCATAATCAAGAGTTCAAATACGATCTAAAAACTAACCTTACAGGTGAAGCAAACTTTAATGTAAGGCTCGATAATAATGCAGCTATAGGTAAATATAGAATCAACATCTACTATAAGAATAAGCTAATTGGGATAAATACTTTTAATGTAGAAAGTAAAGACTTTGCTCCTACAGTAGAAAACCCACTATTTGTTACAAATACTTTAGATAAAGATAAGATTAGACCAAATGATTCGATAAAACTCACTTCTCATGTAGAGGATAAATATGGTCAAATTAAAAGATATGCGAAGGTAGAATTAACCTTAACTACACCAGAAGATAAACAGATAAAGAAAAGTCTATACACTAATAAAGACGGTGATGCTATCTTTGATTTAGGATCCGACATATTTAATCAAGAGGGGAATTATAAGCTAAAAGTAGATTCAAGTTTAAGCGGTTTTGATAGCTTTAGTGAAAATTTAAATGTATTAGTTGATAGAAATACAGCCGAGATGGCAAAACTTGATTTTGACATTACTATGGAAAAAGATGAGATTATGGCAGGTAAAGAAAGCGCTGATATGAACTTTACAGTAAGTCATGAAGGAAAGCCTATATCAGATGCAAATATTAGACTTACCATAACTGATCCAAATCAAAAGTCTTATGAATTAGATTTAAAGACTGATCAAAATGGTAAAGCAGTATTCTCTATGGATATAACTAGCCAAAATGCAACTGGTATGTATAAGATAGATGCTACAGCTTATAAGGATGGCTACTATGATATAGAAAAATCATCTAATTTCTTTGTTAAAAGAGAAGGTAAATATCTAAATATATCATTTGATTCTGCTAAAAAAGATTATAAATTAAATGAGTCTGCTTATATAAAAGTCCAAGTAAGAGATGAAAACAATAATCCAAAGAGAAATGCTTCAGTTGAATTAAGTATAATAGATCCTAATCAAAAAGAAACTAAAATGAGAAAAGTTTCTGATTACAATGGTTATGTATTTATCTATATGACCCCAAAAGCGTATACTTCAGCTGGGGAATATGCTATTAGCGCCTATGCAACAGCTTATAACTATCCATCAGCACGAGCTAATTATAAGGTGAGATTTGGAGAAGAAAATCCAGACTATAAAGACTTAGGCGTAGAAGCTAAAAATAAAAAAGATAAATATTTTGTAGACGAAAAGCCAGAAATTTACATGACATCTGTAGATGAATTTGGTAACTCTGTAAATAATGCAGATATCAATGTGTCTATCAAATCACCAGATAATAAGGTGATTGTAGATAGGATAAAAACGGACGATAAAGGAAAAGCTACATGGTCTTATAAACTAGCAATGGTTCCAGGAAAATATGAAGTAAGCTTTAAGGCAGATAAATCTAACTACAAATCTACTAGCAAAACTGTAAGCTTCTTGGTAGAGGAAAGACCAAAGCTTACAAAGATGGATGCAAAAGTATCTACCGATAAGAAAGTTTATGAAGTATTAGGAAAAACAAAAGTAAACTTAGATCTTGTAGATGAAAAAGGTAAAAAAGTTTCTGATGCAAATGTAAAGGCAATACTAAGCACAAGAGAGGGAAAGAAGGAACTTAAATCAAAAACAGATAAAGAGGGACATACATCTTTTGATATTGATTTAGATAAAGAAGGCAAATACGTTCTTAACTTTGATATAAGTAAAGACACTTACGAAAATAAATCTTTAAGAGATGTAATTTTTGTAACTAATAAGCCTATAGCAAAAACAGGTGAAACATATATAGGAAAGATAAAGGCAGATCAAGTTGATACTTATATTGCAAATAATAAGCCGTTTATCCTAGATATTAGACCAAAATCAGCATATGATAGAGCTCATATAAAAGGCTCATTTAATCTTGATTACAATGACAGCGACTTTAATCTATTCTTAGATAATTTAAGTAAGGATTCAAGCCTATTTGTAGTGAGCAATCTAATAGATACAGATAATATTATAAAAGAGTTAAAAGAAAAAGGATTCAAATCAGTACGCCTTATAGAAGAAGGTATGGAAGAATATATAAAGATATCTGATTTAACCAATGACTCTTATAATAAGAATCTAGATTTAACGATAAACAGAGATAAGGAAACTTATAATCCTAAAAATGATATTACATTTAAGCTAAGAAGTACAGATACAAATAACAATTATATTGCAAATGCAAATGTAAGTTATAAAGTTTTAGATCTAGCAAATACTATCCTTGATAGTGGAGAAATTAAAACAAATAATATAGGCGAAGCTAACCTTAAACTTAAACTTGCTGATAATACTTATCCAGGCAAGTATAAAATACTTGCTAAAGTAAGTAAAGATGGATATAAAGACTATAATTCTATAGCAATCTTTAATATAGCAAGCAAGGAAAATGCTGATAACTTTAAGGATTATGATTCAGCTAAAAAAGCTCAATACTTTGAACATCTTACAGGAGATACATCTAATCAGAAAGTAATTAAAAATCTCTATGGAAAAAATCTATTAGCAGCACCTGTCAAAAACTTGGACGGTAAAGCGGAGATGCTAGGAGATAATTTTGATTTAGATAAGATAAGTCTAATCTTATTTACAGAAGATAAAGATCCTAGTTTAGAGAAATTTGCTAAACTATCACATGAATCTTATAACTTTATAAGAATAAGCCCTAAATCAGATTTGGCTTATTTGGAAGAAAATAAAATAAAGAGATTGGTAGGTTATAGTAAAGTAGATGAAGCAAATTCTCTTAGAAATGATAGGCTGAAACTTGGTAAAACTTCCAAGATACTTGTACTAAATAAAGATGGAAGAGTAATCAATCTTTTAGATGCAAAAGACTTTGATAATATAAATGAAATTCTTGCCAAAGAAAACATTAAGGTAAATAACACTAATGTAGACCCTAATGATAAAGTGTTAGACCAATCAAAGGCAAACATCTCTGTAAGTGCTCCAAGCTCTAGAATTAAACGTAGAGATATAGTAGAAGTAAATGTTGAATTAAAGGATGCTAGTAATGGTACTGCTCTTGCTAATAGGAATATAAAGTATACTTTAATGGATCCTTTTGGAAGAAGTGTATCTTATAATAGACAAACTGATAAGATGGGTAGACACATCTTTAAAATAGGAACTAACGATAAGACTAGCCTTGGTAAATATAAGATAAAAGTAGAGCTACTTGATGCTCAATATAAAAATAGCTTTAAGTTCTTTGAATACGAAGTTATAGATGCAAATACTCCAGATATGCTTCAAATGAAAGCAGATATTTCTACAGATAAGACTAAATACGATTTAGGAGATGCTATAAACTTAAGCATAGTAGCAAAAGATCTTAATAATTCCTTATTAGATAAAGCAACAGCAGAAGCTACGTTAGAAGACCCATACGGCAAGGACTTGTATTCTAAGAACCAGACTTCAGATGCTAAGGGTAATATCAAGATAAGCTTCCCAACATCGGATGAAAATGTCTTAGGTAAGTATAAAGTCAAAATAAAAGTTAATAGAGAAGGTTTCAAGGAATACAAGAAAGACTTAGAAGTTCAACTCGGGGATAGTAGTGTCAGTCCAGATCCAAAACCAGAACCAGATCCAACTCCTGATCCTAAGCCAGAGCCTGATCCATCTGATGATGATAAGCAGAAGCCAGAAAATCCTATAGAAGTAGAAGTTAAAGATCAAAATACTCCATTATCATTTGAGGGTGCATATGCACTAGGTTTCTTTGATACAACAGATAAGCTAACTATGGTAAATTTAAAAGCTAGATATGGTAAAAACTTTAATAATCTAGTCTTATATGATAAAAATAGAAAAGCTGTTAAAATTGGAGATATAATTGATAATAAACGTCCAACAATATTCTTAATGGGTGACAGAGTAGATAGCAATTCTATGAAGATGTTTGAAAATTCATCTAAGATAGATGCAAAAGCCTTTAACTTTGTAAATGTAGTTACAAATGGAAGTGTTACTGACTTAGAAAAAATTAGCAAAGGAAAACTTTACAAAGATTCATTCTACAGAGGTAATTCTCTAAATGGACAATTTAGATCAAACAAAAATCAAGTCGTAGTTTTAGATAAAAATGGATCAGTTATAAATGTATTCCCATATAAATCTAATTACGAAGTACTTAGAAGATTTAATATGTCAAATGGCTACTATGCTGATAATGACAATTATAAACCTTTAAGTCTTGACAAATTTGAAAATAATTATCCTATATCTTTTGATCAAAGAAAAGAAAGAGGAGATTATAAAGGCATGTCAGATGAGGAGATGAGATTTAATAATCTTTACTCTAGAGATTTATCTAATGCAAAATTGATAAAATCTAATAATAGCAGAGTGGAACTTAATGATATAGCTAAAAAAGATGTCAAAATTCTCCTTATAGGAGATTATAGAAAAGATGAAACTATAAAGATGTGGGATGATGCTCAATATATATCTGATGGCGACTATGATTTAGTTAATGTATCTTATCTTGGTAGTCAAACTGCTATAAATGCTGAGAAAGAAAGATTTAAATCCCTTTGGGATGTCAAAAGGGATATCTATGTATCAGGAGCATATAATATATTATTTAATGTAAATAAGCCTACAGTTGTAGCTATAGATAAAAATCAAAGATTCCTGTTTAGCAAAGAATATAAGTCTAACGAAGATATAAAATATGTAATAGATAGAACTCTTAATACTAGTGCATCTGACCAGACTATAACAGATTCTTATAAAGAAATAGGAGATTATGATGTATTAGGTGATATTCCTAAAAAAGAAGAAGATCCAGAGAAGATTCATCCGATGTCATTTGCTCAAAGAAGTGAAAGAGGGGACTACAGAATCTTTGAACCTAACGAAAAAGATGTAAATAAAAAATATTACGGCAAGGATATGAACTTATACCTAATGAATAATATGAATCAAGAAGATATTTACATCAAAGATTTCTTAGATAAAAAAGTAAATGTAATGTTAGTTGGTTCTCCTAACGATAAAAAATCAAGGATTATGTGGAAAAATTCGGCATATCTAAATAGAGATAATATAAACTTAGTTAAGATTTCAAACTATAAAGGCATTGAAGACTTAAATTATATGTTTACATCTTACGATATGAATGATGTAGGCGATAATTTCTATTATGGTGGTGCAAAGTTTGACTTTGATAAGGAAGTTTCATCTCCTTATATAATAGTAACAGATGAAAATGGTAAATTATTATTTGTTAAAAAATATATGACAAATGAAGATATAGAGGGCTTAGTTAATAGAGCATTAAGGACTAAGTATTCAGCTGAGGATGGAGGAGATGATTTCCCTCCAATAGGAAGCGAAAAAATTTCAAAAGATAATAAAGATCATGAGCCACAATATATCGAACATGTAAGTTCGGAAGAATTAGCAGCAAGTTTTCCTTTGACATATGCTCAAAGAGAAGTTAGAGGCGACTATGGACAACTTACAGAAGAAGAGAAAAAGCAAAATCAAAGATTTTATGGTAGAGATATAAAGAATATAAATCTTTTGCGAAATGATAATACTTACATGAGAGTTTCAAATATAGGTAAAGGTGGACTAACGCTATATCTATTAGGAAACTATAAAGAAGAAAGTTCTTTTGAAATGTGGAATAATACCCATCAATATACAAGTGAGGATTTTTCTATAAAACTTCTAAATTATGCTGGAAGTACTAAGCTTTTAAATGATGCTGTAGCAAGTCATAATTTAGAACTAGGAGAAATTTTTACAAATGGGTCTGCTTTAGCATATCTTAATAATAGAGTAAATAACACTATTATAGCTGTAGATAAAGATTCCAAGGTTATATTTATAAAAAACTATAAGGATAATAATGACTTAAAATATGTCCTAGATAGATGTATTAGAACAAAATATTCAAATGATATAAAGTCAAATGACGTTCCTGATATCTATGATATAAAGCTTAACTAGTATAAAAGTTAACCCTGTGATTTACACAGGGTTAATTTTTTATAGAAATTATAAAGAGTGAATATGGATAGAAATTTATTAAGGCAATTAAAACACGATTTTGATATAAGTGAAGACTTAATTTTGAATGGAAATAATATTTTTACCTATAATCAAAGTAATAAAGAATTTATATACTATAATCAATGTAGTCTTGCTATAAATTGTGCAGGTGACAGCTTACTGGTTCGTTCTTCTAATAAAAAACTTCTAGATGAATTAGAGAAAAGCTATAAAGATTATCCTGCAGTTTGGTTTATGGAATTTGATAATATTAGAAAACTTGAAGAAATTCTTACAAAACACGATATGACTGTAAAAAATATGGGGCCTCTCATGACTACTAGTAGAGATTTTAGAAGAATAGAATCTACTTATGAATTTACTAGACTTAAGAAAAAAGATTTTATTAAATTCAAAGGTATTACTAAATTTGCCTTTGCTTTTGATGATGACGATAGGATGGCTTTAGCTTATTATGATAAGGATAAGTTAATAGCTATAGTTTCTGCAAGCTATAACTCTAAATATTTATGGGAAATAGGGGTAGAAAAATTTTCATATGACCCTATTTATAGAAATGTAGCGTCTTATTTAGTAAATAATTTGACTTTTTTAGTAAAAAAAGAAAATCCAGATGTAAGTACTATTTATACAACGCAATTTTCTCATACAAAGTCTATTAATGTAGCAATAAATGCAGGTTATCAGTTTAGCTTATCACTTATAGCAGCAGACTAAAAAAGAGTAGAGCTTTTAAGCTTTACTCTTTTTATTTTTATGATGAGAATGATACTGTTTGTGCTATACCATCTTTTACTTCAACAATTAATGCAAGACCTGATTCAGTAATTCCCTTGTAATATTCATTGAACTCATCAATAGTAAAAGTTTGAGGTTCAGCCATACCACCAGTTGCTTGGAATTTAGTATTTTCATTTATTTTAAAGTTATAAGTATTGTTATCTAGTTTTTTAGCGTTTTCATAATCCCCAGGATTTATCATATGATCCATAGATCCTTTAACAGTTAAAGATCCATCTTTTGCTTCAACTGAATAAGTATCTGCAATAGACATTTCAGCATCTCTTACACCTTGTTTGCTAGCTATAAGAGTTGAAACATATCTTCCATCTTCTGTTTCTATCTTATTATTGTCTTCTTTAGTATCAGCTGCTTTATTTTCATCAGCATCTTTTATTGCTTAATCAACAATACCATTGGATTCTTTATGATCCTCTGTGACTACTTCTGTAGAGTCTTTGCTGTTATTTATATCTGCTGTACTATTATTACACGCAGCAAGTGATACAGTAATAAGAGGTTCAAAGTATGGCACAACTTCACACCCATTTATAGGACTTTTAATATATGCAGATTGTGGCAGTAAATTAAGTTACATGGATCTGTCAGAACATAGAGAAAAGAATTATAATAGTATTATTCTTTTGTATGTCAACACTATAGAATCAGAAAATACACTTGCTGTATGCGCTATATCAAAGCAAAAACAGTTAATAAAATTCTCTTAAAATCAATCAAGGAAATAACAGACTTTGCCAAAGAAGAAAATAAATACTGTATTTTGAACAAGAAATTGAAAGCTAGCAACGGAGAAAGGTTTACACTGATAAATTACTAAAAAATGATAGAGAAATACACAGATTTAAGGTACTGACCGTACCAATGATAAATGAGTATACGGAAAATATTATAGTCCATGAAGCAACGAGAGGAAAAAAGGAAAGAATCGAAAACAACAAATTGATGTGTACTTTAATTTTATAGGACATGTAAAAGTATAAAAAAATTGTTAATAAAATAATGCAATCAATACTTGCAAAAATATTAAGTATAGACGTGTAATGTAGATATAGTTATGAGGGGAAACTTTTAATTAAGAATAGAATTAGAGAACTTAGAAAAGGAAAAAAATTACACAAGAAGAACTTGTTGAAAATTTGAATATTACAAGAAAATATATAAGCTTGCTGGAAAAAGTGAAATGGAAGCATCTATAAAAGTTGGCAAATACTATAGCTAAAATTTTGGAGTATGTATTTACAAGGTGTTTGATTTAGATTGGAAAGATACATATTCTTGTAACCATTGAAAGTGAATTAATTAGTCAAGATTTTTTTATTAAAATATATTAGAGGGGGTGTAGTTATTATGAAGTATTTTAATCCTTAGAGGTATTAAGAATGGAGACAAAATATTTGTTAATATGTAAAAACGCAATATTTAGAAAAAAATGAAAGGCAATAGGTGAGAACATGAGTAAAAAATATAATAAAATCATTAGTTTTTTATTAGCGATGATAATGATGCTATCGGGAATTTTTTGCAATTCCCATACTTCATATGCACAAGAGGTTAGCAAAGTTATTAATGTTGAAGAAAATACAGTGATAACTCTTGAAGACGGCAGAAAAGTAACTGCCGAGGAATTTTTAGATATACTTGAAAATTATTCTGGTGATATTTATAAGATAAATGACAAAGAATTGGAATCAGTATCTAAAAATATTAGTAGAAGTGAAAATGGTATAGCATTGCGTTCTGCTGGGGCAATTCCAATGAATGATGTAATGAAAATTATGGCAGGGACATGGTATATACCCGGTATTGGGGAGATAGTGGTAGCTGGTGGAGCAATTTTAATCGGAGGAGTCGCTATATATAAAGTTAGCGGATGGATGGCAGAGCAGGTGAAAAACTGGCTCACTTCAAGAGCTGTATCGAAGCAGGCTGAAAGAGCAGTAAATGGTTTAGGAGATGTAAACTCTAATAGAGCTAATCACATTCTTCAAACAAAGCATAAGTGGAGTAGTTTAGTTCCAGGTGGATCAAAGGATCCAAATAGATGGAACAAAATAAAAGAAATTATAAAAAAGGTATTAATTGATGGAAAAGAATCTAAATATGGAAGTGCATATAAAAAGACTTTAAATTATAAAGGAAAGGTTGTAGAAGTAACATTTCAAAAACTCAAAGATGGTGTTATTTCTATTTCAAATGCGTGGGTAAAATGAATACAATATTGGAAGACTATTTTTCTTTTGAAAGCAATATGTTTTTTAGCTCAAATGAGTTGATGGATAATTTGAATGAAGAATTTGTACTGGAGGGAGAGAATTATCTTAGTAAAGAAGGAATAGATACATCGAATATATATTTTAAGTTATTGGCACAATTGTATTATCTAAAAAGTGAAAATAATGTAAGTGCCTCGTTGTTAGCACATGTTAACTATATTATTGCTTATTATGTAGGGTTATTTTTACATCCGATTAATGGAGATTTTCTTGCATTAAAATATATAAATGAAGCTATTGAGTTAGAAAATGATAACAACAAAATAGAAAAATATAAAGAGCTAATTGCTATGATAAAGGAAGAAATATAATAATTGAAATAAAAGTAAACTTTAAGTAATAAAAACGGTAAATCTAATCTGAGCTGAACCCCAAAATCTGGAATATTGATTGAGGGGTTTTTCATGCAAAAATACACAAAAGAATTTAAAATTAAAATAATGATGGAATATTTATCTGGAGAAACAGGAGGTCATAGAGCACTAGCTAAAAATACGATATTCCTGAAGGTACTATTTGAGGGATGGATAGTTAAATACAATTCTGGAGGATTTGCTAACTTAACTAAAAAGAAAAATAATAATAAATATACTAATGAATTTAAACTATCTGTAATACAATATAGGAAAATTTATACTACTTCGCTTAGACAGACTGCTGAGTACTTCAATATTGTTAATGGATCTATGATATATATATATGGGAGAAAGCATATCAAAAAAGTGGTTTATCTGGGCTAGAAGATAATAGAGGAAGGCCTAGGAAAAACATGTCTAAAGCAGATAAGAAATTTAAGAACGAAAAGCCAATAGAAAAATCTGAAAGAGAAGAAAATAAATATCTTAAAATGCAAATACTATTCGAAAAAAATTTCAAGCCTTGCTACTGGAAGAGGAAGCAGAAGCAAGGAAAGAACAAAGATAATACTTCATCTTCTTAAAGAACATCCTTATACAAAAGTAAGTGAATGGATAAAAGTAGCTAAATTTCCTAAATCAGTATACTATGAATGAAAGATTAAATTAGAAAATCCAATAGACAAAGATAAAGAAGTAAGAAAAGAAATAGAGACTTATATTAATGGCACAACTAGGACAGGATAGGATAAAGACAAAATTAAACGGAATATCACCTGCCGATTACAGATTACATTCCGCTTAAAATATTATTAAGTTATTTCGTGTTTAGGGGCTTAGCTCATTTTTAAGCTTTACTCTTTTTATTTTTATGATGAGAATGATACTGTTTGTGCTATACCATCTTTTACTTCAACAATTAATGCAAGACCTGATTCAGTAATTCCCTTGTAATATTCATTAAACTCATCAATAGTAAAAGTTTGAGGTTCAGCCATACCACCAGTTGCTTGGAATTTAGTATTTTCATTTATTTTAAAGTTATAAGTATTGTTGTCTAGTTCTTTAGCATTTTCATAATCCCCAGGATTTATCATATGATCCATAGATCCTTTAACAGTTAAAGCCCCGTCTTTCGCCTCAACTGAATAAGTATCTGCAATAGACATTTCAGCATCTCTTACACCTTGTTTGCTAGCTATAAGAGTTGAAACATATCGACCATCTTCTGTTTGATAATTCATATCTTCATTATTATTAATTTGGTTATTATTTTGTTCAATTGTGTTAGTTTCTTGCTCTGTATCTTCAGACTTAGAAACCTTATTTTCTTTCTTTTCTTCTTTATTTACGTCTATACTAGTACTCTTTTCTTGCTCAGAGCTCTCTTTTTTCTCTGCTTCTGTCTTATTAGTATCTTCTTTTTTAATTTCCTCAACTTCATCAGAATCAGCTGCCTTATTTTCATCAGCATCTTTTATCGATTCATCAATAATATCATTGGTATCTTTATTGTCCTCTGTGACTACTTCTGTAGAATCTGCACTGTTATTTGTATTTGCTGTACTATTATTACACGCAGCAAGAGAAACAGTAAGCATAGCTACTAGAAGCGTTTTATTTAAACTTTTGATCTGCATAAACATCCTCCTACTATATATATTTTACCATATTTTTGCTAGATTTCTGTTAATTTATTATATATAGATACCCAATTAATTTATATTATTTTAATATATGATTTGATATTGTTATATAAATTAGTAATAGACAATGAACGACTTGAAAGTATAATAGACTTACCGCATAAGAAATTCCATAAGATAATATTAGCAAAGGAAATGGAATATGAATATAAGAGAAAAACTTGAAATTTTAGCTGATGCAGCCAAGTATGATGTATCTTGCTCATCTAGTGGATCTTCTAGAAAAAATAAAAATAATGGATTAGGCAATGGGTCAATAGGTGGCATATGTCACTCTTGGTCTGAGGATGGCAGATGTATATCTTTGCTTAAGATTCTAATGACTAATTCGTGTATATATAATTGTGAGTATTGTATAAATCGTAGAGAAAATGAAAGAGTACGTGTTACTTTTAGTCCAGAAGAAGTGGTAAATTTAACAATGAACTTCTATCGTAGAAATTATATAGAAGGTTTATTTTTATCTTCTGGAGTCATCAAAAATCCTGATTATACTATGGAAAATTTAATAAGAGTAGCTGAACTTTTAAGATATAAATATAATTTTAATGGTCATATCCATATGAAAGCTATACCAGGGGCAAGTGAAGATCTTGTAAAGCGTATGGGACTTTTGGTTGATCGTATGTCTATTAATATTGAACTACCTACAAAAGAATCTCTAAAGCTTTTAGCGCCTGAAAAGAAAATAGGTGATATAGTAAGACCTATGGGCAATGTTAAAAACGAGATGATGGTCTATGGAGTAGATAGAAAAGTATTTGCACATACTCCTAAATTCTTGCCTGCTGGTCAAACTACACAGATGATTATAGGTGCTGGTGGTGAAAGTGATCTAGATATAATAAAAACTAGTGAAAAACTGTATAATAATTATTCATTAAAAAGAGTTTATTATTCAGGATTTGTACCAGTTGTAAAGTCAAAATATACCCAAGGTATTGATAAGACCCCACTATTACGTGAACACAGGCTTTATCAGGCTGATTTTTTGATGAGAGGATATAACTTTAAGGCAAAAGATTTATTAGATAGCAAGAATTTTAATTTAGATTTATCTATTGACCCTAAAAGCAATTGGGCTATTAACAATATTGAAAAATTTCCTATTGAAATCAATAAGGCATCTTATAGTGAGTTAATGAAAGTGCCAGGTTTTGGTAGGACTTATGCTAATCGTATTATTGAGGCTAGAAAGTTTCATAAGCTAACTTATGATAGCTTAAAAGCTATGAAAATATCAACAAAAAGAGCTAAACATTTTATTCTTGTAAATGGAATTTATAAAGGATTTAAGTTTAATGATCCTAATGATCTAAGAACTCTTATTAGTACATCTGATAATATCAACTATGAACAACTATCTATGTTTGATAGGAACTAATAATGATCTATAACTATGATGGAAGTTTTGATGGACTACTTACAATTATATTCGTAAAATATAAGGAAATTGGTAAGTGTGAAATCAGTACACAAAGTAATCAGGTTAACTTTTTGGAAAGTGAATTTGTAGAAACTGACTTAGTGAAAGCAGAAAGAGTTATAAGTTCAATAAAGGCTAATATAGGTGAAGAATTTTTTGTTAATGTCTTTAAAGTTTTTAAGTCAAATTTTGCGAAAAGAGAAGAAGTTATTGCAATTACGATAAAATCTTGTCTTCTATATGGAAGAGTATATTTAGGATCATCCAAAAAATCAGCTGTCAAATTTAGAGAGATAGTAAAAAGTTTTAATCATGAAGTTCATTTTTATAAAGGTTTAGCCAGATTTAGAGAAATCCAAGAAGGATTTTTATTAGCAGAAATAGAACCAGATCATGATTCACTAATGCATATAACTGATCATTTTTTAAAAAGAATGCCATCAGAAAAATTTATTATTTATGATAAAAATAGAAAAAAAGCTTCTATTTGTATAAACGGGACTTACGAAGAAGTAGAAATTTTAGAAATGGATGCAATAGAAACAAATGATGAGAAAATTTTTAAAGAAGCTTGGATTGGATTCTATAATTCTATAGGTATAGATGAGAGAAAAAATCATAAGTTGATGGTAAGTAATATGCCAAAGAAGTATTGGAAGTATCTGCCTGAGAAACAATCTTTATAGTAGCTTGGTATAAAGGATTAATAGTAGTAAGAGTAAAAGAATGAGTAAACTTAAGTATATCATTTTTTATACCTTTAATACTAATATGAACTTAGACTTACTAATAATATATGATATAAATATTTTTTATAAAAGTGGATTATTTATAATCCTCTTTTTCTTTACCAAAATTTAACTACATACTATGTTATAATAGGCTAAAATGGAGGGTAATATGCGTGTTTTAGTCGTAGAAGACGATTTAGATTTAATAGATTTACTAGAAGAAGGTTTAACTATGTATGGTTATGCTGTTGATAAGGCCTATGATGGAGAAGAAGCTATTGATATGGCCTATGTAGAAAGCTATGACGTTATAGTTTTGGACATAAACTTACCTAAAAAGGATGGATTTGAAGTCTTAAAGGAGGTGCGCAAGAATGACCAAGAAGTTAATATAATTATGTTAACTGCAAGAAGTGATATAGACGATAGGGTCAAGGGACTAGATTATGGAGCTAATGATTATATGGTAAAACCTTTTGATTTAAAAGAACTTGATGCTAGAATGCGTGCGCTTTTACGCCGTAAATCTGTTACGGAATCAAATATTATAGAAGCTTGTGGTATGAAATTTGATACTACCACCCGTGAGGCTTACGTAGGGGATACTAAGCTTAATTTAACTCTTAAGGAAACAGGAATTCTGGAGTATTTATTTTTAAACCAAGAAAAGTATGTATCTAGTGAAGAGCTTATAGATCATGTTTGGGATTCTAATGCTGATAGTTTTTCTAATTCTGTAAGAGTACATATGTCTTCGCTTAGGAAAAAAATTAAGGAAGTTAGCGGAGAAAATAAAATAGAAAATGTAATTGGTAAGGGCTATAGGATTTATGAAGAATGATAAAGTCTACCAATCTATAGTATTTAAGCTAATAGTAGCGGTTGTAATTATTTTTATATCCATGCTTACTATTACAAATTACATGATAAACCAAAAGCAAATTCAAATGACAGAGGAGATGCTATATCAAATAGAACGCTATATGCCAGCATATAGGAATTCTGTAGTAGTAACGGTAAACAATGCTCATTTACAATCAACAGCTGACTTTAGAATATATTCTTTTGTTGTAACAGGTCTTGTTATTGTAATTGGCTCAATGATTTTTGCTGTAATAATATCAAAAATTTTAGCTCCTCTTAAGAGTCTTCAGAAAAATATAGCAAAAATTGACATAGATAAACCAGAAACTTTTTCTGATAACCTATTAGTAGAAGATGGATCAAGCGAGATTGTAGACTTATCCAAAAGTTTTAATAATCTTATGGATAGGATCTATAAGGATTATAGGAGACAAAAGGATTTTTCTGCAAATGTTGCCCATGAACTTAGGACACCTGTTGCAATAATGAAAGCTCAGGTCGATGTTTTTAAGCGCAAGAATAACGATAAATATGCACAGGATTTTGCTGAAAAAATAGATGATAATTTAGAGAAACTTAAAAATCTTATAGAGTCAGTTCTTATGTTTTCTAAAAAGCAGGACTTAAATATAAGTGAAGTTTGTGTAACATCTCTCATAGAAGAGATTTTATTTGACCTTGAAGATAAGATTGCTAAGAAGAATATAAGAATTGATTTTGAAAAAAATGATAATTTATGTTTAAAAACAGATGATGTATTGTTGCAAAGATTATTATTTAATATAATAGAAAATTCTGTAAAATATAATATAAATAATGGGTTTATAAAAATTGATACTAAAAAAGAAGAGAATAAATTAGTTATAGAAGTCTCTGATGGTGGTATAGGAATGAGTGCTGAGCAGAAAGAAAAGATTTTTGATTTATTTTACCAAGCTGATAATTCTAGACACAAGGAAGGCTTTGGTATAGGTCTTGCTCTATCTAAGCAAATAGCTGATACATTAGGAGCTAGGATAGTCGTAAAAGATAATCAACCACAAGGTAGTAAGTTTTTATTAATATTTCCAAATTCTTAACACTAAATTAACGTTTTATTTACTATCATTATTTATGAGGTAAAGATATGACAAAAAAGGATAAAAATTTAATTAGTGGAACGATACTAATATTATCCCTAGGATTTATGGTATATGGAGTCTATAGGGGAGAGGTAAATTCTGTATTTACTAAGGCAATTAATCTGTGTTTGGAGTGTATAGGAATTGGATAAGCTAAGAAATATATCGAGAAACAAAATTCAAGGACTAGTAGCTCTTTTATATAATTTACATATACCAAATTTTTTTAAGGGCAAGATTTATAATGGGTCAACTAAGAAAGTTTGCTTACCTGGACTAAACTGTTACTCATGTCCAGGAGCAGCAGGTTCTTGTCCGATAGGATCCATGCAAGCTGTAATGGGATCTAAAAAATACAGGTTTTCCTATTATGTGTTTGGGATGATGGCGTTTTTTGGTGTGATGGTAGCAAGATTAATTTGTGGATTTTTGTGTCCTATGGGTTTGTTTCAAGACTTGCTTAATAAGATACCAACTAAAAAAGTATCTACAAAGAAGCTGAAACCACTTAGACTTATAAAATATATCATCCTATTTTCACTAATTTTAGCTTTAGGCTTAGTTATGAGAGACAGATATGAAGTAATCCCTCCCTACTTTTGCAAGTATATTTGTCCTCAAGGAATTATCCAGGGAGCCATTCCTTTAGCTATCAAAAATCCTTCCCTACGATTGGGACTTGGAAAGTTATTTAATTTAAAACTTGGGATTTTGATAATTACTATTATGCTATCTATAATATTTTACAGACCATTTTGTAAGTGGATTTGTCCACTCGGTGCTTTTTATTCATTTTTCAACAAATACTCCTTCTATCAAATGAAAGTGGATGAAAATAAGTGCATAGATTGTGGCAAATGTGCTAGAGTTTGTAAGATGGATGTAGATATAAGAAAAAATAATGCTCACTTGGAATGTATAAGGTGTCATGAATGTACTAAAGCTTGTCCTACAAAAGCCATATCTTCCTCTTTGTTACAAAGGAGAGAAAATGAAAAAGATAAACAAATATTATTTACTAATTCTAGCAGGTCTTAGTCTTGCTGCTTGCACAAGCAACCAAAAAGCAGATAGACTATCAGATAATAAAACAGAAACTAAAGTTGAGAATAAAGAAGAAGTACCAGCAAAACAAGCAGGTATGAATGATCCTTCAAAAGCAAAGAAAGAAGAAAGTACTGAGATAAGCGAAAAGTCAGATTCTAATAAAAAACTTCCAGTATTTACATCTAAAGATCAAGATGGAAATCCATTTTCAAATGAAGATATAGCTAAAAATGATGCAACTGTAATAAACTTATGGTTTACGGGATGTTCAGCTTGCATAGAAGAAATGGATGAGATGAATGATATAGCAGATGAGATTAAAAAAGAAGACGGAGTTGATTTTGTGTCTATGTGTACAGATGTAAACTACGATGATTCTACAAAAGAAGTTTATAGTAGGATTATGAAAGACAAGAAGCCTACATATAAGGCTCTTGCTGTGGACTATGAGGGGGATATGAAAGATTACTTAGAAGGAATTTTTGTATATCCGACAACAATTGTAGTAGATAAAAATGGAAAGATTATAGGGGACCCTATAGAAGGAACTTTGATTCCACAAGAACAAAAAGATAAGCTTAAAGAAAATATAAATAAGGCAATAGAAAGCTCAAAAGCATCCTAAGGTGGGTGCTTTTTTGAATTTAACGATTATTTCATAACGTTTGGGTATAAAATATAAATAAATATTATAATGTAAAGAGAAGAGAAAGGAAACTATGAAGTATAAGAAAATTTTAGCTACATCATTATCATTAGGACTAGTTTTTGCAGGAGCAACCCAAGTTTATGCATCAGAGGATTACATTGAAGAAGCAAATAATAATGTGCTTTCAACTTCAAATGGAGGTCAAGGATTGGAAAAAGCTTGGAATAAAGAAGACTTAGAAGAAACTAATAAGCTAGAAATAAATCCTAAATATGTTGCAGATAATACTCAAAGACTTGGAGCTAGTAGAGAAAGTAGGATTATCGGTGAAGATAATAAAGGCAATAAGGCAGAATCTTCTGCAGATAAAACTAAAAAAAATAATAATGAAGGTAAAAAGCCAGTTATAATTGAAAAACCAGCAACAAATGATAACAAAAATCAAGATCCTACATCAGAAGCTGGATCAAAAGGAGATTCAACAAATAATAATGGCAACGAAGGTAAAGAGCCTGTAATTATAGATAAAGAAACTTCTGATGATAACAAAGGAAATGAAAATCCTTCTAATACAGCTGATGGATCGCAAATATCAGATGAAAGTGGACTAACAAATGGAGCAAAAGGTCAGGCTTATCCAAAAGGAACAACAATAGAAATCACAAAAGTTTCTAATAATAAAAAAGAAGAGAAAAAGACGAACACAGAAGCTGGAGCTAATCCCAAAACAGGTATTTTTGCATCAAGCTCAGTAATTGGAGTTCTTGTAGCAGCAAGTGCAGCTTATACTGGTAGTAAAAGAAAATAATAAACTAATAAGGAGTAGTTGCCAATTATCGTCCCATCATTATATAAGTTTCTCTTAGGAAATTTTTTACATAGCCTGTCGACTCGTGTAGGCAAAATTTCCGCATAGGTTCTTCTAATGATTTTGGGACGATTTATTTACTCTGCAACAGTTTCTTTTAGTTTGCAAATATACATAGATATTTATTATCAATCTAGGGTATATATAAAATGAAGTGAGGTAAATATGTATTTTGAAGACTATAAAATTGGTCAAATTTTTGATCAAGAGATAGAATCTTTATCTTTTAGTGAAGATGAACTTATAGAATATGCCAAAAAATATGACCCTAGACCAATCCATATAGATAAAGAAGTTGCAAAAAAATCTCGTTTTGGAAAGATAATAGCATCGGGGTCTTTTGCGAATATGGCTTTTTGGGCTCAATGGGTAAAGACAGGCATAGATGCTGATGGAGTTGTGGCAGGTGTTAGTGTAGATAAGGCAGAGTGGTTAAAGCCAATTTACCCTGATACCCTTTATGATATTAAGGTAGAAACTGTAGATAAAAAAGTACGAATAGAGGGAAAAGATGGTTTTGTAAGCCAAAAGCTTATGGTTTACAATCCAGAGGGAGAACTTTGCTTAACATATATTGGTAGGGCTCTGGTTAATTTTAAAGAAAATAGATAAAATGATTAATTAATAATGATATTTGCTAATAGCGAAGGTAGTGTCTTTTTTGAAAGATACTGATAATATTAAATATTACCAAAATAGAAAAAATTTTATTATAACATTTGGAGGATTTTAAGTCACAATTTATTTTTAGAATATAAGATAACTTTAGGGATGCGTAAATCAATTACTTTAAAACAAGCTAAGTCTTTTGATAACTAGTTATAAAACTTGTTATCTTATATAGACTTACAATATTAATTGATAAAATTTGATAAATATAAGTCACGAATTAGTCATATTTTAACAAAAATTTAAGCTCTATGTGTAAATCATGGGAATATTTTTGAAAAGTATTTCTTTTTTTTATAAAGTATGATACAATCATTATTGCAAAGGTTTACATATAATTTTTAATTTAAGGAGAAATTTTTATGGCAAGTTCGAAGAAAAAAATCGGATTAGTTCCAAAAATGCTTGTAGCAATTCTTTTAGGTGTACTAGCTGGTAGATATATGCCAGAATGGTTTATCAGAATTGCAATCACATTTTCAAGTATTTTCGGATCATTTTTATCATTTATTATTCCTCTAATGATCTTAGCTTTTGTAACAAAAGGTATATCAGATCTAGGAGATGGTGCAGGGAAACTTTTAGGTGTTACAGTTTTAATATCTTACTTATCAACTCTAATTGCTGGTAGCTTATCATATATTATGTCTAGTAACATATTCCCTAAATTTATTACACAAGAACAAATAAACTCTATAATAGCAACAGAAGGGTCAGACCTTGAGCCGTTTTTTAAAGTACCTATTACACCATTTTTTGATGTAACAAGTGCTTTGATATTTGCATTTATGATGGGTATTTGTATTTCATGGTTAAGAAAAAATGGAAGCGGAGAAGTATTATACAAAGGCTTTAGCGAATTTAATGCAATTATTACTCAAGTATTAGCAAGAGCTATAGTACCGCTTTTACCATTTTTCATTTTTGGTAACTTCTCAGAAATGAGCTATAATGGTTCTGTATTTGCAGTACTTAATATCTTCTGGAGAATATTTATTTGTATTATTATTCTTCACTTATTATATGTAACATTGATGTTTGTTCTTTCCGGTTCTTACACTGGTAAGAATCCTTTTGCTATGATTAAGAATGAAGTAAAAGGCTATATGACAGCTGTAGGTACTCAATCATCAGCTGCAACAATACCGGTGAACTTAGAATGTGCAGCAAACAATGGTGTTAGTCGTGAGATAGCAGATTTCGTAGTTCCTCTTGGAGCAACAGTTCATATGCCAGGATCTATGATTACAATTACAGGTTGTACATTCACTATTCTTTATATGTATAATATGCCTCACTCATTTGGTATGATGTTATCACTTATAGCTACTCTAGGAGTTGCTATGGTAGCAGCACCAGGTGCTCCAGGTGGAGCTGTTATGAGTGCTCTTCCATTTATGCCAATGGTAGGTATAGCTCCAGAATCAGCTATGGCAAGTTTACTAATTTCACTTTATCTAACCCAAGACTCATTTGGTACAGCAGCAAACATCTCAGGTGATGTGGCTATTGCTAATGCAGTAGATAAAATATATAATAGAAAAATAAAGGGTGACAAAAATTGGAAACCAATACCAGTAAATCCTGATGCAGAATAATACTGGTTTAGCCTTTGCAAAACAAAATCAAGGTAGCATTTAATTGCTACCTTTCTCTTTGTAAAATAAAAAAAGGAGTTTATAATGGCAGTTAATGCTTCAATTTTTGATATAATAGGTCCAGTAATGGTTGGACCAAGCAGCTCACACACAGCAGGAGCTTGCAAAATTGCTAATGTAGCACAAAAAATGGTAGATCCAGGATTTAATGAAGTAGATTTTTATTTACATGGATCTTTTGCAAAAACTTATAAAGGACATGGAACTAATAGGGCTCTAGTAGGTGGAGTATTAGGTTTTGGTCCAGAAGATGATAGAATTATAAATGCATTTGAGTATGCAAAGATAAAAGGATTAAGCTATAAATTTATTGAAACAGATCTTGGAGAAGTACATCCAAATACTGTTAGAATGATATTTAAGTATCCTGATGGTAGAGCACCTATAGATATTCAAGGATCATCTATAGGTGGTGGTGCTATAGTTATCAATAGAATCTATGGTAATCCTATTGAATATTATGCAAAAAGACCAACTTTATTTATGGCTTATGGTGAACAAAAAGGTGTTATAGCTTTTGTATCAAGTATACTTTATAATGATGGTTATAATATACATGAGATGAAAACTATAAAAGATGGAGATAATGTAATGCTAGTTTGTGAGCTAGATGAACCATTAAGAGATGATATTTTTGAAAAGATTAAAGCGGGTAAAGATTTTAACTTTATCAAGTATATAGGTTAGGAAGATATTATGCTTACTAAATTTGAAATTTTAAAAGAAAGATGCAAAAAAGAAGAACTAGAGCTTTGGGAACTTTCTATAATAGATGAAATGGAAAATTCAGATAAAACTGAAGAGGAGATATTTGATAGACTCCAAAGAACTTTAGATGTAATGAAAAAATCAGCTCATGCAGCCCTTGAGGAACCTGTAACATCTGTAACTGGTATGACAGGTGGGAATGCAAAAACTATGAATGATTATTTCTTAGGTGGACAATCAATCTTAGGAGAAACTGCAGCTAAGGCTATGGCAATGGCCTTATCAACATCAGAAGTAAATGCAGCAATGGGTAGAATAGTTGCAGCTCCAACTGCAGGAGCTTCAGGTATTCTACCAGCTACACTTATGACTATGTATCATAAATATGGTTTTGACGATAGAAAGCTTATGGAAGCGATGCTTGTAGCAACTCAAGTAGGTCAAGTAATTTTTGATAACGCTACATTTGCAGGAGCTGAAGGTGGATGTCAAGCAGAAACAGGTTCAGCAGCAGCAATGGCAGCAGCAGCAGCATGCTACTTAAGAGGATCTGATATAGAAACTCAAGAAAAAGCAGCAACTTGCGCTCTATTAAATATTATGGGTTTAGTATGTGATCCAATAGGTGGTATGGTAGAATTCCCATGTAACCTTAGAAATGCTAATGGAGTTATGAATGCTCTAGCAAGTGCTGATATGGCAATGGCTGGAGTTAGAATGTATGTAACCTTTGATGAAGCAGTAGATGCAATGAAGAGAGTAGGAGATGCTCTTCCAAGTGGACTTAGAGAAACAGGTCAAGGCGGTATAGCAGTATGTCCATCAGCTTTAAAATTAAAAGAAAAATATATTGATGGAACAGTCTAAAAATAAATATTAATGAGAGAAGGGTAAGCCAATTAGGTTTACCCTTTTTATGTACAAATTTATATTTATGCTTAGAAATGCACTGTTTAAATTTTGCTATAAAGAATATGGTCTATTATTTGACAAAATTAATGATTTATAATAAAATAATGATAAATAAATAATTAACAAAAGGAGATGAGGATTATGCCACTAAAAACTTACAGTGTTCCAAGAGTTATTGTGCATGGTAAAGATGCACTAGATTATCTAAAAGAACTTGATGGCAAAAAAGCTAGCATAGTGACCGGGGGATCTTCTATGAAAAAATTTGGATTTCTAGACAAGGTCAAGGAAATTCTTGAACAAGGGGGAATAGAAGTTCAAATAATAGATGGAGTAGAGCCTGACCCTTCTATCAAGACTTGTATAGAAGGTGGGAGAAAGATGGCAGAGTTTAAGCCTGATTGGATTGTTGCCTTAGGCGGTGGTTCTGCTATGGATGCAGCAAAGGTCATGTGGGTTTATTATGAACACCCAGACTATGATTTTAATAAGCTTGCTAATTTTGAAAATCCTCCACTTAGAACTAAGGCAAGAATGGTATGTATAGCTTCTACATCGGGTACTGCATCGGAGATTACTGCTTTTTCTGTTATAACAGATACAGAAAGTAAGATTAAGTATCCTCTAGTACATGCTGATTTTATTCCAGATGTTGCTATAGTGGATCCTGAGATTCCTTCAAAAATGCCAGCTCTAATTACTGCTCAGACAGGTATGGATGTTATGACTCATGCTATAGAATCCTATGTTTCAACAGCGGCAGATGATTATACAAAACCTCATTCTCTAAGAGCTATAGAGCTAGTATTTGATAATCTTAAAAAAGCTTATGATAATGGAGATGACCTAGATGCAAGGGAAAAGATGCATGATGCTTCAACACTTGCGGGCATGGCTTTCTCAAATGCCTCTCTTGGTATAGTTCACTCCATGGCTCATAAAATTGGTGGAATTTTCCACTTAACTCATGGCGAGGCAAACGCAATAATGTTACCTTATATAATTGATTACAACAGAAAGGAAAGTGATAAATATGATCAACTAGAAAGGCTTCTCGGTATAGATGATATAGCAGAGGAAGTCAGAAAATTGAACGCTTCTGTAGGTATTACATCATGTATAAAAGATGGTAAAAATACAGAAATAGCAGAAAAAGATTTTAATGAAGTCTTAGAGGAAATGAGCAAAAATGCTTTTGCAGATGCTTGTACACTGACAAATCCTAGAAATACTTCTGCTAGCGATATCAAAAGGATATATAAAGCAGCTTACTATGGAGAAAAAGTAGACTTCTAGAAAATAAATTACTCCTTAAATAACAAATGGTTTATAAAAAATCGGCTATTACATTTAACTGGTAAAATGTAGTAGCCGATTTTGATTTTTTTTAAAAAAGTTTATAGATAATTGGGTTTAATGTTTATATTTTTATTAGGATTTAATAGAATATTTAATGTGCCAGCTTCCTTGGTATTTATATTTGTAGTAAAAACTGTTTTTTTATAAGCTTTAAAGCCACATTTTTTCTGGAGATTTCTGGACGCTTCATTGTAAGCGAAATAACCTGCTAATAAAAAATCATAGTTTAGAGTATTAAATAAATATTCAATGATTTTAAATATTGCCTCACTCATAAGACCACATCTCCAATAATTCTTGCTTAATACAAAGCCTAATTCTCTACCAATATAACTTTTGAATTCTATAAGTTCCTCTTCTGGTCCATATTTTTCTACGCTAATAGATCCTATAGTTTTATTATCTTTCTTATGATAAATAGCAAAGGTTTTATTATCCTCTATAAAATTATCTAAGATGTTCTTTGACTCTTCCTTGCTCTCATGGTGTTTCCAACCGGCTTTTTCTCCCACTCCAGCGATAGAAGCATATTCATAAAAATCATCCAAGTCATATTCTTCAAAAGCCCTTAGTATAAGTCTATCCGTTTCCAAAATTTTTCCATCAATCTTAAAATTAGCATTCATCTTTAACTCCTAATGCTTAGATATTTTTGATGATTTTACTACATATATAAAATTTATAAAGTTAAAGAAAAGGAGATAATGTATTAAAAAAGTTACGGTTTAAGTTACCTTTGTACTAAAGTAGATCCTCCATTTGAAAGCTTTTCTATTTCCTCTTTACTTAAAACATTAGCATCTCCTAATATAGTATGTTTCCATACGCTTGTAGCTGTGGCAAATTCTAGAGTTTCTTGAGTATCTTTACCATCTAATAATCCTGATATGAGACCGCTTGTAAATGAATCTCCTCCACCAACTCTATCGACTATATCAAAGCTATATTCTTTACTAGTGTATAGTTTTTTGCCATCGTAGAGTCTTGCGTATAAGGAGTTGCGGTTTGCCGAATGGCTTTTTCTAAAGGTAGAGACTGCGGTTTTAACTCCATAAGTTTCAACCATTCTCTTTAGTAATTTTTCATGTTTGTCATCACTTAAGTCGTCTTTAATTTCTAATAGGATATCTGGACTAAAACCTATAATTATATCAGCATATTTGAGTAAGTCTTTCATAGTCTCGTTAGCATCTTCTAGACTCCACATTTTTGCTCTGTAATTTACGTCTATAACTATAGTTAATCCCCTTTCTTTGGCAAATTCTAGAGCCTTTTTTGTAAGTTTACAAGCATTAGGACTTACTGCTGGACTTATACCTGTAACTAAGAATAAGTCAGCTTTATCAAAAATTTTATCAAAGTTAAAATCATCGATTTTTACATTAGCAAAAGCTGAATCTGCTCTGTCATAAATTACATTGCTAGCTCTTACAGAGTATCCCTTTTCTAGATAGTATAAACCTAATCTATTTCCACCAAAAATAACATTTTCTGTGTGAACACCGTATTTTCTTAGAGAATTTATTGCAGCATGGCCTATTGCATTGTCTGGTACTTTTGTTACAAATTGAGTTTCATAACCAAGATTAGAAAGGGCTATGGCTACATTTGCTTCTGCGCCTCCATAGTTTATGTCAAAGCTGTTTGCTTGCAGAAATCTTTCATATCCTGGAGGTGAGAGTCTTAGCATAATCTCTCCTAAGGTTACTATTTTTTTCATTTAGCTACGTACCTTTTTTATAGTTTCTAGATATTTTTTAGATTGATAGACTATGTCATCATGGTTACCTTTTACAAGGTTTGATCCAGCTCCTACTGCAAAGACTCCAGCATTAAACCATTCTTCAAGATTATCTAAGTTAACTCCGCCTGTGGGCATGATATTTGCTGTTGGAAGTGGACCGTGAATTGCTTTTACATAGGATGGTCCTGCTAGAGAACCTGGGAATAGTTTTATTAAATCTACTCCATATTCCAATGCTTTTGTTATTTCTGTAAAACTCATACAACCCGGTATATATGGTAGTTGGTATAGATTACACATTTTTGCAACTTCTTTATCAAATCCTGGGGATACTATAAATTTTGCTCCATTTAAGATTGCAAGTCTTGCAGTTGTGCTATCCATCACAGTACCTGCTCCAAGAGTAACTGTTTCAGGAAGCTCTTCATTGAGTTCTTTAAATACATCTAAGGCATTTGGTATAGTAAAAGTTACTTCAAGTATATCTATTCCGCCATCGATTAAGGCTTTACAATAATCAAGGGCTTCTTTGCTTGAATTTCCTCTAATAACTGGAACAATTCCTAATTCGTGAACTTTATTTAATACGTCATATTTTAACATTCTTGCCTCCTACAAGTCTATTTTTATAATGTTTTTAGCATTATTAAAACAAATATCTTTTACCATATTTCCTAAGAATTCTTCATCCCATGGATATTCACCATCAGCTATAATTTCTCCTATAAATCTACATAAAAGTCTTCTAAAGTATTCATGTCTTGGATATGATAGGAAGGATCTTGAGTCTGTTATCATACCTATAGATTTTGCAAAAGCAGATGTTGCAGACATAATTTTCATCTGATCAAGCATTCCTTCCTTATGGTCTATGTGCCACCAGCTCGGTCCTATCTGTGCTGTTAGAACATTTTCATCATTCCCTCTATTAAATGAACCTGCAATTGTCGAAGCTGGGTAGAATTCGGCTGGGTTAAGTGGGAATATTATAGTTCTTGGAATTGCTCCTTTTTGCTCGATTATATTTAAGAGATTAGCAAGATTTTCTGCCCAAGGCTCATCATTTGTTGCATCTGCTCCAACATCATTACCGAGTTTATTGTAAAGCTTAGTTGAGTTATCTCTTATAACACCTATATGAAGTTCCATAGCCCAATTAAGTTCATTATACTTACTACCTAACCATATCATAAGAGCAGTTTTATAAGCATCTTCTTCCCTTATTTCAAGTTTTTCTCCATTTAATTTCTTTCTTATAATCTCATTTACTTCTTTATCACTTATTTCTTCAAATGGAATGTATTTGAAAGCTTGATCGCTTGCTTCACATCCTTTTTCTTTAAAAAAATTCATTCTTTTTTCTAAAGCTTCTTTTAATGTATCAAATGAATTAATCTCTACTCCTGCTACTTCTGATAATTCTTTTATATAGCTAGTGTAGCTATCTTTTTCTATGGATATGGCCTTATCTGGTCTAAATGCTGGTTTTACTTTTGTTTGAAAACTTTCATCTTCTGCTAGTAAGTCGTGATAGTGAAGATCATCTATAGGATCATTTGTAGTACACACTGCAGCCACATTGCTCATTTTGATAAGTTCACGTGGTCTAAAATCATCTTGAGTTAATTTTTCGTTTGTAATATTAAATATTTCTTCTGCCGTATCAGGCTCTAGGCAATAGTCTATATCAAAATATTTTTTTAGCTCTAGATGTGTCCAATGATAGATTGGATTGCCTATTAGGTTAGGCATTGTAGCAGCATAGGATTTGAATTTATCAAGGTCCGATGCATTTCCTGTTATAAGATCTTCATCTATACCAACTGCTCTCATCACTCGCCATTTGTAGTGATCTCCTCCAAGCCAGGCCTTTGTTATAGAATTTATTTTTTCGTTTTTATATATTTCTTCTGCTTCAAGGTGGCAGTGCCAATCAAAAATAGGCATATCTTTTGCATAGTTATGATAAAGTATTTTTGCATATTCTGTATTTAATAGAAAGTCATTTGTTAAAAATTTTTTCATCTAAAGCTCCTTTATAGTAATCCTGCACTTTGTGGCCAAGCTAGTGTTATAGCAGGAATATAGGTAACAAGTACTAGTCCTATTAGTATGAATAGATAGTATCTAATCATATATGGCATGACTTTGGATAGGGAAGTATCTCCTACTTTGATGGCCACAAATAAAGTGTTTCCAACCGGTGGAGTAATATTCCCTATACATAGGTTATAAATTATTATAAGCCCAAATTGAACTGGATTCATTCCAAAGGATTCTACTATTGGTAAAAATAATGGTGTAAATATAAGTATAGCTGGAGTTACATCCATAAAGGTACCTGATACGAGTAGGATAATATTCATTATTAAAAGTAGGATGATTGGATTTTCTGTTACTGATAATAGAGCGTTTCCTATCATTTGTGGTATACCTGTAAAAGCCATAACCCAAGATAAGATATTACTTACACCTATTAAAAATACTACAATTGCACTCATTTTCGCTGATTCTATAATGATGTCTATTATTTTATTAAAGTTAAGATTCTTATATATAAGCCCTAATATGAGTGAATAAACTACTGATATAGCTGATCCCTCTGTAGCTGTAAATACTCCAGCTACAATTCCACCTATTACTATAAAGATTAGTCCAAGAGCAGGTAGTGCAGCAAGAGTTGCACGTCCTAGATTTGCCCAAGAAAACTTATCTTTATCACCTTGATATCCTTTTTTTCTTGCGATATGAACTGCAACTATTATGCAGGCAAGAGTCCATATAAGTCCTGGTATATATCCTGCAAGGAATAAAGCTGCTATTGAAGTACCACCTGAAACTAGGGAATAGGTTATAAGGGCATTGCTTGGGGGTATAAGTAGCCCTGCTGGTGCACTTGCTGCATTTGTTGCTGCAGATAGAGCATTGTCATATCCCATTTTCTCTTCTCCTTCTTTTACCATGGAACCAACCGCTGCAGCAGCAGCTGAGGCTGATCCTGAGATTGCTCCAAAAAGTGCATTAGCTCCCGCATTTGTTACAAGGAGTGCACCAGGAAGTTTGCCAAGTATTGCCATTACAAAATTCACAAGTCTTTTTGCTATACCACCCTCGTTCATGAGGTTGCCAGCTAGTATAAAAAATGGAATTGCTGTAAGGGTAAATGAGCTCATTCCTACAAATGTTCGTTGGGCCGCAGTAAGCACTGCTACATTTAAATCTATAGTTGATAATATTGTTATAATTGAAGCTATACCTATTGAAAAAGCTATTGGTACACCTAATAGTAAGAGTATAGCTAATGATATTAAAATTACTGCTAAGGCTTGTCCACCCATTTTACTCTCCTTTGTTGCTATTACTTTCAAATACTAATTTATCATCATTTTGAGGTATCTTATAATCTGATTTTTTAGTTTTTGATTTGTTTTCTTTTAGCTTATCTATATCATTTTCGTTTTTAAACTTGGCAACACTTGCTTGATTTGCTATGCGTTCAGAACTAGCCGCTGCTGATTCGGCTTGGATAAAGACCACCCTTCCTTTTGCTATATCAACTATGTTCATTAGAGAATAGATCATGTTGATAATTCCGGTAAAGGGGAGTGGGATATAAAATATTCCTATAGCTACTCCTAAAGATGAGGTCATTTGGTTTAAAGCAAGCTTTGTAATTCTTATTCCACCATATGTGAGAACAAAAAGCGAAAATAAAAATATCATTATTTCAGAAAATATAGCCATGTTTTTTTGAAAAACTGGACTTTTCGTTTCTACAAAGGCAGGTATATTCATATGATCGCGTTCGCTTACTATAAGGCTTGCTCCAAATAAGGTAGTCCAAGCAAAGAGAAAGCTTACAAGCTCTTCTGACCAAGTTGATGGACTTTTAAGTATATATCTAGTAAATACTTGCCATATTACAAATATAAGCATTACAAAAAGAGTAGCTGCAGATAAGAATCTATTTATTTTATCTAATACTTTCCTCATTTTACTCAATCTCCTTTTTTGCTGGATATTCTTTGTTGTATTTTTGTATTGCCTTATAGTAAGGCTGAAGTTTGGTATTTCTTTTTAGAACTTCATCTGTAAGGGGTGCAACTTTTTTTACAAATTCATTTTGGTCTGGATATATGAATTCTACTCCTTGTTCATTTGCTGCCTTTTTCTTGGCGTTTTCAACGGCTATTACCCATTCTTTTCTTTGGGTCTCATTTAGTATCTTGAACCCTTCTTCAAACACTTTACGATCTTTTTCAGGTAGCTTATTAAGCCAGTCATAGTTTGCAATTACTATATCTGGAACCATTTGGTGCATATCATATGAATAGTATTTACAAATATCGCCATGCCCATTATCTGTTAAGGACATTTCATTATTCTCAGCACCATCTATAATTCCTGCCTGTAAAGCTGTATAAACTTCGCCAAATCCCATAGGAGATGCAGAACTGCCTAATAAGCTCATCATCTTTACATTAGTAGGAGATTGCTGTACTCTAATCTTAAGTCCTTTAAGGTCATTCGCACTTTCTATAGGCCTATCTTTGGTATAAAAGGAACGGCTACCAGCATCTAGCCAAGTTACAGCCTCAAATCCAGCATCTTTTGTAGATGTAAAGATTGGATTTGTTATAGATTTATCATCCATAACATGGTGGTAGGATTCAGGAGAAACAAATAGATAGGGTAAGTTAAATATTTCGTATACATTATCAAATGTTTCTAGTATTGCATTACTAGCTACGCATATATTTATAGCTCCTGTTTGTGTAAGCTGCACCATATCTGTTTGAGATCCCAATAGTTCTGATGGGAATACCTGCACATCGTATTTATCGCCTAAGTTATCTTCTATGTATTTTTCAAAGGCTATAAGACCTAGATGAGTAGGGTGTTTTTGCGATTGGTTATGACCTACTCTTATGATAATTTTATCGGTATTAGTCTTACTATTGGTTTTATTTGATCCACAAGAAGTCAAAATAAGTCCAAAGAATAAAACTAGAGTTATTAATTTCTTATTAAATTTCATTGTTATCCTCAAATTTCAATTATTTAGATGATCTAACATTAGTCAGACCATCTAAATCATCTAATACTTCTTCTTAGAATCGTATCTATCTTCGTCTTTTTCGATTGCTTCTAAAAGACCATTCAGATATGTTACTCCTAAGGCTCTATCATAAAGACCATAGCCTGCGCGTCCTTCTTCTCCCCAAATCATACGTCCGTGATCTGGTCTAATATATCCATCAAATCCAGCATCTTTGAGGGATTTCATGATTTCATACATATCTAGAGAACCATAATCACTCTTATGAGCTGCTTCATAGAATTTTCTATCTCCTGTAAATTTGATGTTTCTAGCATGGACTGCTCCAATTTTTCCTCTTTTAGCAAAGTCATATAGTATAGCAGGAATATCATTTTCTTTGCGGGAGCCAAGAGAACCAGTGCATAGACAAAGGGTATTGGATGGGCTATCTACTAAATTTACAATTTTTTCTAGGTCTTCTACAGTAGAGGTTATTCTTGGTATATCAAATATTGGCCAAGCTGGATCGTCTGGATGGACTGCCATTTTGATTCCTAGATCTTCGCAGATTGGAATAATAGCTTCTAGGAAGTATTTATAGTTTTCACGAAGCTTCTTTTCGTCGATATCCTTGTACTTTTCTAAAACTTCTTCTAAAAGCTCAAGCCTTTCTGGTTCCCAGCCAGGTAATTGAAAGTCTCCAGCGCCTTTAAGAATTCCATCTACCATATCACGAGGCGTAAGTCCTTCTACCATTTTTTGGTCAAAGGCTAAAGTATTTGAGCCATCAGGAAGTCCATGTTTAAGCTCTGTCTTAACCCAGTCAAATACTGGCATGAAGTTATAGATTACAGTTTTCACACCGCATTCTGCAACATTTCTAAGTGATTGTTTATAATTTTCTATATATTTATCACGTGTTGGAAGACCCATTTTAATGTCTTCATGAACGTTAATTGATTCTATGATTTCGCATTCAAGACCTGCTGCATGAACTTCATTAACATATTTTTGAAAAGTTTCCTTATCCCAAATTTCGCCAGCTTCAAACTCATTCATCATACACATAACTCCAGTTACACCTGGGATTTGTTTGATATATTTAAGCTTTATAGGATCGTCATTACCATAATGTCTAAATGTCATTTTCATAAGTTTTATTCCTTTCCATTTTTAATCTTACAGATATTTTTCTAAAGTTTTACGAACAGCTCCAGGTCCTGCTATTAGCTCTCTAAAGTATTTAATAACTTTATCATCTAGTCCAGCATCTGCTAAGTTTACACCAAATATTTTTTCGTTTGATAATAGTCTTTGGATAGCTTTGATATCTTCTAACTCTTCTCCTAATTTTATATTAGCAAAAATTTCTCTTAATTCATCCCTTAGTGGATCAGGAGAAAGTTCAAAGTCATTTCCCTTATCGTCAACTCCTAGTAAATATCTTAGCCAGCCTGCTATTGCAAGAGGAATATATGTGAGAGTTGCTGAATCTAGTTTGTCATTTTCCATATATCTTTTTATAGTTTCACCGAATCTTACTGATATTTTTTGACTTGTATCAGTTGCAATTCTTTGAGGAGTATCAGGCATGTTTGGGTTTGGAAACCTTATATTAATTACTTCATCTATAAATTCTTTTGGACTTATAATTTTTGGATCGATAACCACTGGCAATCCTTCATCATAGCCGATTTTTTTGATAAAGTCTACGAGTTCCTTGTCTTTCATTTCTTCTGCAATAGACTCATATCCAAGTATACAACCATAAGTTGCAAGAGCTGTGTGAAGTGGGTTAAGACAGGTTGTAACTTTCATAGTTTCAACTTGATTTACAGTATATCTATCTGTCATATACACACTAGCTTCTTCGAAAGGAGGACGACCATTTTTGAAACTATCTTCTATTACTAGATATTCTGCCTCCTCACTATTCACGAATGGCGCAATGTAGGTATTTTTTTCTGTAATAACTGTATCCATATTACTAAATCCAAGATCTTCTACGTATTTAGCTACTATGCCAGCAGGTCTTGGTGTGATTTTATCTATCATAGAAAGTGGGAAAGATATATCGTTTTTAAGATATTCTAGGAAATTATCTTCGACTTTGCCATTTTCATTCCACTTTTCAGCAATCATCATGACAGACTTTTTAACTAAATCACCGTTATGGCTAGCATTATCTAAGCTTAATAGGGTAAGAGGAGACTTGCTATCTTTATATCTTTGGTATAAAAGGTTTGTAACTATACTCATGAGATGTCTAGCATCTTCTGGGTTAGAATCTAGATCGTTTTTTACTATATCAATAAGTTCTCCAGTAGAAGTGTATAAGTTGTAGCCTTTTTCTGTGATTGTAAAGCTCATTAGTTCTAAGTTTTTGTTAAGTGCGATCTCTTTTATTCTATCTTTATCAGCAAGAGTAAGAGCTTCGGCAAGATTTGATATTAAATTTGTATCAAAGTCCCCATCTTTATGAAGGGTTACTGATAATGCTAGGTTATCAAAAGGTTTATAAATTTTTTCTACGATTTCTGGATCAAAAGTTTCTACAACAGAGATTCCTCTATCAAATTTGCCTGAGTTAATCATATCTTGACCAACACGAGCTATAAAGCCTCGAAATATGTTACCAGATCCAAATGCAAGCCATTTTGGATCTTTTATAGAATCTTTTCTTAGTTTTTTAACATCATAATTAATTTTATGATCAACTTTTTCTTTTATTTGATCTATATTTGTAAGTTTAAGTTCCATTATTATTCCTTTCTATAATTTTATTAAGCAAAGTATGGGAGTAGCTTTAATACTAAATTCATTTACTTTTGAAACATAATACTGACATATATTCTACTGAAATTCTTAACCCTATATGTAACCGCTTACAATTGTAATAAAAAAATAAATTAATTTCAGAGATTGAATTTTTTATTGCTTATCCCATATTTTAAAAATAAAGTTTTTAAAATAATGGGATAAGTAATATAGAATTATTTAACTAATATTTATCAAGTTGTTTCTTTAATAATTAGTTTTGCTTCTATCATATTGCTATTTTTTTCAAGTTCTTTATTATCAATCAAATCTATAAGACTTTTGGTTGCTATATCTGCCTGTAACGCTACATTTTGATCTATTGATGTAATTTTTTTACTAGCATAATTGGTAGCATCAATATTATCAAAACCTATAATACCAATATCATGAGGAATATTTACTCCTTGATTAATCAAATACTTAAAGGCTGGAATTGCTAGAAAGTCTAGTTCAAAGCAAATTGAATCTATTTTCGAGTTAACTTTTAAAAATTCATTTAATTTTTTTAAATCTTTTTCTAAATCCTTTATTTTAAATTCAATATAATCAGAACTTTTATAAAGTTCATCAAGTGCTTCTATAAAGCCAGCTTTTTTAGCTATGTAAGACCTCGTAGCATAGTTTTTTTCATAAGAAACAAACATAGGTTGCTTATAGCCTTTTTGATAAAGGTGAGATAAAGCTTTTTTCATAGCATCAATCTCATCTATATAAACATAACTTATATTTTTACTTTTATTAATTGGATTGGAATTTACCATAGCAAAAGGAATCTCGTCTGATAATTTTAGGATTTCATCATAAAAATCATTCTGCTCGTAGGTTGAACCAACACATACTATAGCATCCACTTTATTTTGTCTTAAAAGGTTGAGATAAGCTTTTTTTCTAGTTAAGTCATTAGTACTGTCACCTAGGAGAGTGAGGTATCCATTTGCATTAAGCCTTTGTTCAAGCTCGTAAGCGGATTGTGACTCAAAGTACTTTCTAATGTCAGGAACCATAATTCCAACAAGAGAAGTTTTATTTTTTGCAAGAGATCTTGCAACTCTATTAGGAGTATAGTCATTTTCTTCAATAATATTTAAAATCTTTGCCTTAGCTTTATCACTTACTTTATCAGAATTATTTAGAACTCTTGAAACAGTAGCGATAGAATATCCAGATTTCTGTGCGATATCATAAATATCCATATAATCACCTATTCAATAATTTGTAAGCGCTTACATTACATCTATAGTCTAACGCTTCCATATTTATTTGTCAAGTTTTTTCTTAAAAAGTTATCTTGATCAATTAATAAGAATTCCTATTAGGTTTTTTGTGTATTTTGTAATATATTTATTATATTCTCTAATCCAATTTTAGGATCATTTTTAATTTCTTCGATTGTAATAGAAACATTAATCTTTCTAAGATTAAGGCAATCTCTAATGAAGCATTTTTTAAGTTACTACCCAACTTGTAAAGTTTTCCATAAATCATTCTTTTTTTGTATTTTATAGCTAAATCATAACTTATATAAATTCTGTGAAATTTTACAAAATGATTGTAAAATATTAAAAAAGGAGGGCTTATGGATCGAAATGTAAACTTGACTAAGGGTGATATCACTTCTTCTCTTTTAAAATTATCAATACCACTAGCCTTAACTGCTTTTATCCAGATTACCTACGGTTTTGTAGATATGTTTTTTATAGGACGCTTAGGTTCTAATGCCCTTGCAGGTGTTGGACTTGCAGGATTTTTGATATGGATTGCAAATTCTATTACTATGATACCCAAAGTTGGTATGGGGGTTTTTGCTTCACAAGCTTTTGGAAGAGAGAACAAGAAAGAAACAGTTAGAGTTCTAAACAATGGTTATATTTTAACTATTATACTAGCCATTATATATACTTTAATACTACTTATTTTTAGAAATTTATATGTTGGGTTTTTTAAATTATCAGATGTTGCTAGCCAAGATGCTAAAGATTATATATTCATATTAGCTTTAGGTATAACATTTTTCTTTATAAATCCAGTTCTTTCTCAAAGTTTTCAATCTTTAGGAAACTCTTTAACACCTTTTAAGATCAATTCAATTGGTCTTATAGCAAATATTATCCTAGATCCAATTTTGATTTTTGGATGGGGTCCTATACCTAGACTTGAGGTTAAAGGTGCAGCCATAGCTACGGTACTGGCTCAAATTATTGTTAGTGTAATATTTGTAGTCAGAATTATTAGAAAGAATGAACTTCTAAAGAATTCCATAAGTTCTTGGGATCTTAGAGTAGAATGGATGAGTCAAATATTTAAGCTAGGGCTTCCATCTGCCTTGATGAATGCTTATATGGCTTTTGTTAGTATGATGCTAAATAAGTTTATGGCAGGATTTGGGGAAGCAGCGGTGGCTGCCTACTCTGCAGGTAGTCAGCTTGAATCTATAACGTGGAATACTACAGAAGGTCTGCAAATAGGTATAGCTGCAATGGTTGGGCAGAATTATGGTGCCAAATTTCTTGATAGGGTACATGAAGTTATCAAAAAGTCCTTTAAGATAGTATTTTTTATAGGTGCTATATCCATGCTAGTTTTATTTATCTTTAGATATCAGCTGATAAGAATATTTGTCCCAAGCGATCCAGAGACAATAAAGCTTGGAGCCTTATATCTTGCTATTTTATCTGTTTCTCAAATATTTATGGCAGTAGAAATTGGACTTACAGGAGCTTTTAATGGTATGGGAGATACCAAGACTCCAGCAAGGATAGCTATAATATTAAATACTATGAGAATCCCATTCTCTTTAGTGTTTATGCCGATATTTGGAGTGGCAGGAGTGTGGATTGCTATGACATTAACTTCTGTGTTTAAGGGAATATTTAATATGATATTAATGAAAAAGAGAGTGAGAAAAGAACTTTTATAATAAGTTGATATTATTAAAAAATAGCTGAGTACTTTAAGTTACTTAGCTATTTTTTTGTGGAGATTTTACTAAAATTTTATCTAAACTTTACATATATATAAATTTTGTAAATAATATACAAAGTATTTTTACAAAATTTATAAAAAAACTTCAAATACATTGATAATCAAAGACTTATATATTTTACAATTGTATAATATCTAGTTTACAATTATCATCTAATATCTAATAATGAATGCGATTTTTTGACAAGCTTATTTAAATTATGGAAATAAGAAACTAATATTTATTTTGAAATTAATTAAGCATTCAAAAATTTTTAGTTATAAGGAGACTAGATGAGTAACATTAAACTCGAGAACATCTATAAGGATTATATTGAAGGAGAGCACGTAGTTCGTGATTTTAATCTTGATATAAAGGATGGTGAGTTTATAGTACTGGTTGGTCCTAGCGGTTGTGGAAAATCTACAACACTTAGGATGATTGCTGGCCTGGAAGATATTACATCTGGTAAATTATATTTTGAAGAAAAGCTAATGAATGATGTCCATCCTAAGGATCGTGATATAGCTATGGTTTTTCAAAACTACGCTCTATATCCACATATGTCTGTGGCAGAAAATATGGGTTTTGGTTTAAGAATGCAAAATATGAGCCAAGATGAGATTAATCAAAGGGTAGATAAAACTGCTAGTATTATTGGGCTTACCGAATATCTTGATAGACTTCCAAAAGAACTATCAGGAGGGCAAAGGCAAAGAGTAGCTTTAGGTCGTGCTATATCAAGAAATCCTAAGGTATTTTTAATGGATGAACCACTAAGCAATTTAGATGCTAAACTTAGAGTCCAAACTAGATCTGAAATATCAAATATTTCTAAGGAATTTGGTAATACTACTATTTATGTAACTCATGATCAGGTTGAGGCTATGACCATGGCTGATAGAATTGTTTTGATGCGTGATGGTATTATACAACAAGTTTCAACACCTAAGGATATATACTTATATCCTAATAATGTTTTTGTGGCAGGCTTTATGGGATCACCTGCTATGAATTTCATTCCTGTGAAAGTAACAGAGAAGGGATTAGAGACTAAGACAAGCCTACTAAAGATAAGTGATGTTATGCTAAATGGTCTTGCTTTAAGGGGTTATATGGGCAAGGAGATTATTTTTGGTATAAGGCCTGAGAATCTGTATCTTTCTAAGGATGTTGGTGAAAATGATAGATATGTTAAATTTGATACCAAAGTAAGACTTGCAGAAATGCTAGGATCAGAAACATTGATTCATTTCTTAATCGATAATATTAATATCATTGCAAAAGTAAATACTCTTGATGATTTTGATAGAAATCAAGATATTACCCTTGCTTATGATTTAGATTTTGTAAATTTATTCGATAGGCAAACTACAGAAAGAATTACCTTAGATAGCAAAAAAGATTATAAGCATTTTATAGGAAAGGAGGAAAGAGATAGTGGAAAACACCAATCCGACTATGAAAAATCACGTAGATCAAACTCAAATAATAGCTCAGTCGAGCATTATAAGTCAGCTAAGCTCAGCTAGTTTTGGTCAAGAAGCTTATGATCCTAACTTTAAGCCTATAAAAAAGACGTTTTTTCAAAAAATAGCAAAGTATAAGACTTTTTACTTAATGCTTTTACCAGCTTTAGTGTTTTTTATATTATTTTCTTACTGGCCAATGACAGGAAATATCTTAGCCTTTAGAAAATTTAGTTTTAGTTCTGGTATGTATGGCAAAGGCTGGGTAGGTCTTCAATATTTTAGAGAGTTTTTTGCTGATAGGCAAACGCCAACATATATCAAAAATACTCTTATAATATCAGCAATTAAGCTATTTATTTATTTACCTTTCCCAATAATACTTGCTCTAATCTTTAACGAAATTTCAAATACTAAGCATAGATCTGCTTTCCAATCAATAACTTATCTACCATATTTCATATCCTGGGTAGTTGTAATTGGTATGTTAAATAAACTTTTTGCACCAAATACTGGTCTTATTAATGTAATGCTTAAAGGTATTGGAGTAAGTGATGGATCTAAGTTCTATCTTATGGATAATAAATTTTTCTATCCTGCAGTATTTGGAACATATCTATGGAAAAATGTCGGTTGGGATTCGATAATATATTATGCAGCAATAATGGGTATATCACCTTCATTGTATGAGGCGGCAGCTATTGATGGAGCAAATAGATTAAAGCAAACAAGGCATGTAACTCTTCCTGGTATATCAAGAACAATTATGATACTATTTATAATTTCTCTTGGGGGCATACTTTCAGCAGGTTTTGACCAAGTATATTTAATGCAAAATCCAGGAAACTATAAGGTATCAGAGATAATTGATACATATATAGTAAAGACAGGACTAGAAAAAGCAAGATATGGCCCAGCAACAGCAGTTGGTCTTATCCAAGGACTTGTAGGATTGTTACTGACAGTGATTGTAAACAAAATCGCAGATAAATTTGGCGAAAATTCTTTATGGTAAAAGGAGACATAATGAATATTAAAAAAACTTTTAGCAAGGCTATCATTATGGCAATGAGTCTTGTAGCGTTGACAGCTTGTGGAAATTCCAAAGATTCAAATACAGCTACTGATAAAAATCAGACTACACAAACAGAAACTACAAATGAAGATAAAAATGACAAAGAAGCTGGTAAAAGCAAAGAAAGTACAGATGATAATACTGATAAGCCAGATACTTGGATAGCAGATAGAGAAATAAAACTTCTAGTATTTGAATCAGCAGGAGATGCTGGAGAGGATACTATCAGCCCAGAAATAGCTCAATATATCAAAGATAGAACTGGCATTACTTTAACTATAGAATCTGTATCAAATGAAGACTCTTATGAGGCTCTTGCAGCTGGGCTTTCTTCAGGAGATTTACCAGATGCAGTAGCATTTTATTTAGATAATTCAGGCAGACCAGAGTTTCCTCTACTTCTAAAAGCAAGTAATGAAGGAATGTTTGCTGATATATCTGAAGAACTTAAAAATTCTAAAGTCTATGGAAAATATTTTGAAGATGGATATTTACCAAAAGATACGAAAGATAATATCATGATGAGAGATGATCAAGATGGAGCAACATATCTAGTTCATATGTCCATTAATAGAAAAGAAGCTGATCCAGGTCGTAAGACAATCGGTGGTATGTATATGAGAAAAGATATAGCAGAAGATCTTGGTGTAAAGACAGATGATATAAAAACTACAGAAGATATGCAAAAGCTTCTTGAAAAAATTAAAAAGGGAGATTACAAGGATAAAAATGGTAACCCTGTAGTGCCACTTGGACCAACATCTTGGGGTGGATCTGATAGACCTTGGCCATATAGAGACATGGTTTGGGAAGGTGAAGGTGCCCAAAAATTCTTAAAAGATGGGGATAAAGTAAAACACGAATGCATGACAGATTATGCAGAAAAAAGAGTAGCTAAAGTTCGTAAGTGGATTGATGAAGGTCTTATGGATCCAGAGTACTATACCATGGAAGAAACACGTGCCCAAGAGGGGATCCAAAATGGATCATTTGCTATAGTAGCTGACTCTCATAATTATAGACCAGAGATTGCAAATGGTGAATGGATTCCACTAGGAGATCTTAAAAGAGCAGATGGTTCAGATAATATGGTAATGGCATATAAGTCAGGTTATACAGGTTGGGCAATTCCATCAACTACAAAAAATCCAGAAGAAGTTGTAAAATTTGCTGATTGGATGGCTTCTAAAGAAGGTAAATTACTATATTTCTATGGACTAGAAGGTAAACACTACGATATGGTAGATGGCAAACCAGTTCCTAAAAAAGAATTAGTTAAAGAAGCAGAAGAGAACCCAGATGAGGCTATCAAAGAAGGCTTTAGAGGAGTAAGAGCATTCTGGGGTGAGCACTTTGCTTATACAGATATGGATAACTATGAAGACTTTGGTGAAGAATCCTGGGGAGATAGCGTAAGAGATGAAGGCGGCAATGAAGCTCAAAAAATCATTGAAGAATACAATTATGATGAAAAATATAAAAACAAAGAAGTTATAGATGGTCTTTATCCAAGAGCTTATTTATTTGAATTTGAGGGAGAAGATGGCAATTTATCTCAAGCTCTTGATGATTGGAATGATGCGTTATTAAAAGCTTATTATGCAAAAAGTGATGAAGAAGCAAAAGCACTACTAGACCAAGCTCGTACTGGCCTAGAAGAAGCAGGAATAGATGATTTCTGTAAATTCCTAGAAGATAAAGAAAAAGACGGAGATACAATATTCTATTAATTATAAATTTGTATTTAGATTAATTAGAATATAAAAATATAGGTATACTAGACCAGTGGATAGGGCGTAGGTGTAGCGGAGACCCCTATTTCCCTTTCCATGAACACCCATATACCCATTTCACCCCCTCCGCCTCGGTAGGGCCAATGAGTAGTAGAATTTCAATTCACGAATTCTATTTTATTAAATAAGTGATATTAAATTTTGAATTTTTTTAAAATTTAATATTGCTAGATAATCAATAAAATTTATATAGTATTCTCCGGAGATTTCCGGAGAATTGTTTTTATAAGGGAGGATTATGAAAAGTACAACAAAACCAATGCAATCTAGCAAATGGTCACAAATCATATTTTATATCGTATTGATACTTATGTCCCTTGCAATTATTTTGCCATTTTTACACATATTAGCCTTAGCTTTTAACTCTGGTAAGGATGCTGCTACAGGTGGGATTACATTTTTCCCAAGAAAGCCTACAACTGAAAATTTTCATGAAGTATTCAAACAAAAAAATCTAGTAAATGGTTTTTTTATATCAGTATTTAGGACAGTTATTGGTACTGTTGCAGGAGTATTTTTGATGAGTATGGCAGCTTGGGCTCTTACAATTCCTGATTTACCAGGCAGAAGTAAAATTACATTTTTTATATTTTTTACTATGTTATTTAGTGGGGGAACCATTCCTTATTATTTGGTGCTTAGCCAGCTTAATCTAACCAATACTATATGGGTTTATGTTATTCCATCTTTATATAGCGTGACTAATATTTTACTTTTAAGGTCTGCTTTTCAGCAAGTACCTATGAGTTTGGTAGAGGCGGCAAGAATCGATGGTATGAAAGAATTTAGGATATTTACTGATATGGTTTTGCCAATGAGTAAGCCAACCCTTGCAACTGTTACACTTTTTACAGCTGTAGGACATTGGAATGACTGGTTTGCTGGAAGCTTTTATGTTAGAAATCAAAAGCTAAAACCACTGGCAACATTACTTCAAGATATGCTTACCCGTCAACAAGGTTTAGCAGATGTGCTTGCTAAAAACTCGGGGGCAGCCTATCAACAACTTGATAAGGTACAAATAACAGGGGATTCGCTTCAAATGGCTACTATTATAGTTGTAATATTACCTATAGTAATTATGTATCCATTTATACAAAAATATTTTGTTCAAGGTATAACTATAGGATCTGTTAAGGAGTAGGCAATGGAATTTAAAAATAATACATTTAAAATAGTGCAATTTACCGACACTCACTTTGGAAATTTACCTCATCATGAGGACGATTTAAGAACTTTTGATCTCATTGATGAAATTCTAGAATTAGAGAAGCCTGATTTAATAGTGCATACAGGTGATATTATGTGGTCTGATGGAGTTAAAGATTCTGATAAGGTATTTACCATTGCTATGGAGCATTTTGATAAACATAATATTCCACTAGCCATAACCTTTGGCAATCACGACTCAGAAGAAGGCATAAGCCGCTCTGAACTTCGTGAAATTTATGAAAATACCATTACTAATAAACCAGTTAAGGAAGACTCCTTTATAATAGATGATAAAGAGTCCTATGTAATTTGCCTAAAAGATAAGGGAGAGGATATTGCAATTCTCTACTTTATAGATTCTGGTGCTGATGATAAATTTGGCTATGGAACATATGAGTGGGATAGTCCAGAGCAGGTGGAATGGTTTAGAAAGACTTCTGCTAGATATAAAAAAGGTGATGGGATAAAAAGAGGCATAGTTTTCCAACACATACCAGTCCCAGAATATTGGCAAAGTATGGGAAATATCATTTCTGGAGTCCAAGAAGAAACAAATGAAGCAATATCAGCTCCTAAAATTAATACTGGATTATTTGCTAATATGTTGCTTAATGGGGAGACTTGGGGAATGATAGTGGGCCATGATCATGAAAATAATTTTGATAGTACACTATTTGGTATCCACTTAGCCTATGCTAATTCATCAGGCTATCAAGCTTATGGAGACGTCACTAAAGGTGCTACTGTTATTGAAATAAGCAAAGATCCATTTGAAATAAAAACTAGAAATATTCAGATTGATGAGAACAAATAAATTATTTACGAGCCAATATAAAGAATTGTTTTTACCTCTTATTGTAGAGCAATTATTTTTAACGCTTATAGGAAATTTCAATGTTTTTCTATTCTCACTCTTTAACGATCAAATGGTAGCAGCAATTGGTATATCCGATCAACTTTTGAATATATTTGCTATGATTACAAACATAGTTGTACTTGGAGCAAGCATATTAATTATTCAAAATGCCGACAAGTCACGAATAGAGTATGTGAAATCAATCCTAAAGGAATCTGTAATATTAAATCTTATCATAGCATTATTAATAGTATTAAGTGTATTTTTATTTAACAAAAATTTACTGCAATTAATGCAAACACCTAAAGAACTATTGGATGAAACTTCTATATACATTAGAGTAGTCTCGTTAAGCATAGTCTTCTTAGCAATGACTTCGTTGATGCTTGCGAGTTTACGTGCTTTTGGCTATGTAAAAAATGCGGTGAGTGTTTCTGTCTTAAATACCGTACTTGTAATAATAGGAAATAGTCTAATAGTTATTCTAAATCTGGGAGGTATATCTTATATAGCAGTTGCAACGCTTTTGGCAAGACTTTTGGGAATGATAATAACTTTTCTTACATTAAAAAAGAATATTCCAGAATTATTTATAATAGATAAACCCTTTAAGAAGCTTCCTTTAAAAAAGGAAATATTATCACTAGGAATACCTTCTGCTATGGAACAAATCTCTTATAACTTTAGTCAGACCATTATAACAGCAATTATAGCATCCTTGGGAACAATAGCGGTAAGCTCAAAAATCTATACTCAAACTATAACTTCTTTTATATTTTCAATAGGAGTTGCTGCAGGAGTTTCTGGTAACCTTATTATTGGAAATCTTTATAGAGAAAAAAACTTTGAAAAGATCGAAGATTTTGGGATTATGAATACAAATAAGATTAGTTTAATAGCAGCGGGAATTAACTTGATATTAGCTTTGTTTGGGAATTATATAGTAAAGATTTTTACAACTAATCCAGATATTATGGAAATAGTTAGAAACTTGCTGTTTTTTCAAATATTATTAGACCCGATGAGAGTTTCCAATGAAATACTGGTTAATAGTTTAAATGTATTAAAAGATGTAAAATATCCTGTTATGGTAGGAATTATTACAACTTACGCTTTAGTAATTCCTTTGTCGTATCTTGCGGTAAATAAGCTTGGTATGGGTCTTCAATCAGTATGGATAGTTTTTATAATTGATGAAAGCCTTAGAAGATTACTATTTACAAAAAGGTTTAAGTCTGGAAAGTGGATAAAATTGAATGAGGTGGAAGATGGACAGAAAATTTAAAAATTTAGCACATATAGTATTTGAAAAAATATATTATTATCTGATAATGTCTTTGATGTATGTAGTATCAATAATAGCAGGCTTAGTTTTTTTAACTTTTGGAGGGTCTCACGTACTTTTATATAAGCTAAATGATAAGCTAAGTCATGAAAGATATAAGGAAAAGATAAAAGTTTTTAAATTTTTCAAAGAAAATTTTATTTCTTTTACAAAGAAATATATAAAAGTTAGTATATTATATGTAAGCTTAATTTTAATCTTAGCTGTTGATATATTTTATTTTTCAACAAGTATAAGACCTATATTTACAGCTTTATTTTATCTTATACTAATTCTAAGTTTTATAATTATAAATGCTATAGAACTAAGCTTTTTACTAATGGCAAAATATTCAGAAATGACATTTAGGGATGTTGCTCAAAATTCTATATCTTTAATTATAGTAAACATAGTAGATGTCTTATTTTTAGACGCAATAGTTGCATTAGTAGCAATTGTTATTTATAAAATATCTGACATTTTGCTTATTATACTATTTCCAGGAATTTTTATAGAGTTAAGCTATTATGTATTTAATAAGATGCTAGATAAAAAATCTATAAGCTATTTATTGTTTAATATAAAGTAAACTAAAGTTTCATATAGTTTTAGGAAATGGACAGTTACAAATTAATAAAAATCTATCCTTTCTTTAGTAGAAAGTTTTATATGTAGTCCATCGTCTAATAGATACGATTTTTGGAATGAAGTTTAAATGATTTTTGAAGGATTTATTTCTTTATAGCCTAATTTTAAGATTATCTTATCAGATTTTTGAGAAATATATGAGTATAAATATTGTGGATGTAATAAAAAGTTAATATAGATGTTCTATTAATTAGTATAAACAAAAATAGGAGTGATTTCTATTTTTATAATGCTGTAATATAAATCTTATGAATTTATTTTTAAAAGAAGCTATAGATATGACTTGATTCTACTAATCTTAATATTTTAATAATAAAACCCCCAGTGGTAGAATTTTATACCACTGGGGATAATTTAGTTTATTATAGAACTCTATTTACCAAACATATTCTTATGTCTAATAGTTATTATAGATCGTAAAAGACTTACTAATATCCTATCTTAATGAACTTTCTTGTTCGTAATTAGAGTCTTCATTTCTTGTATTTCTTCTTTTGATTTCATATTCTTTTTTAGTCATTACATCATCAACACGAACATTAACTTCAACAACTTTTAATCCAGTCATTTGTCCAACAGATTGAGCTATATTTCTTTTTAATTCTTCAAATACTTTTGGAGCTGAATAACCATATTCAAGAATAATTGAAGCGTCTATAGCAGCTTCTTTTTCTCCAACATCAGCAGAAATTCCTTTTGTTAGAGAACGTCCACCAAATTGTTCAGAAATTCCAGAGAAGAATCCACCTTTCATATCTAGCACTCCAGGAACTTCTTGACAAGCTATTGAAGCTATTTTTTCAATAACAGAATCTTCGAAAGTAAGTTTTGATTCATGAGCTTGTTCTCTATCATCTCTGAAATTATCTTGGAAGTTATTTATAGCATCTTCCCTACGTTGCTCTCTTTCAATTCTTTCTTCTTGTTTTTCCTTTTTTTCTTGCTCTTTTTTGTTTACGCCTGCAATTTCATTGTATTTTTCTTGATTTGCCATAATAATATCTCCTTTTTTACTTAATATTTATCAAAAAATTTTTCTAGTTTAAATATAGTTTCCGGATCGCCATCTTTATACTTACCATAAATTTTGCCAATATTGTATAAGATTATAATTAAGAGAGTTCTAAAAAAACCTATTGTTAAAAATAGTATTGAAACTATAAGTCCAAGTAATGCATATTTGAACTCATTCCAATGAGAGCTTTCAAAATTTCTAAATTTACTTTTAAAAAGTGAATCTTCTTTATCTTTCTTTTTTTCAACTACAACTATTTTTTCATTATCATTTTTTTCTTTAGAGTTCTCATAATTATTTTGATAATCCGAAAATTTTTCATAATTATTATTCATATGAACCCTCTTAGACTACTCTCTTATTAGAATCTTTTTTAATATCGTAGAATTCGATATCTACCTTATTCACAGGATAACCAGTGAAAGTTTCTAAACTTTGTGCAATATCTTCTTTAATTATTTGTCCTAATGAATTTAAGTTTTCACCTTCATAAACACCACATTTAACCTTAGTATTTATTTCGTTAGACTTTCCATTTTTGACCTTGACAATAGCATCTGAGCTTCTAATCTCTGGATATTTTCTTACAGTAGTGAGTACATTATCTAGAATTGCTTTTGAAGTAATAAGCATTTCACCAGAATTATTTTTATCAATTATATAATTATTAATTGTAGGAAGAGCAAGAGCTCTAATAAAAACATATAAAGCTAATAATGCTCCCAAAATTGCAACTACAGTTAAGAAATAGAAAAACCATCTTTGCTTATTGTAGTTATCTAGTGTTGCACTGACTTTGCCATAATCAAATATCAAGAAATATGAACAAAATATAGCAAGTAATGTGGCGATAGCAAAAATAACATTAATCCATTTTCGCCATCTTTTCAACTTAACCCCTCCTTTCAAGAATGTTAATATTAGACTTATCTCTATATAAAATATATCCACAAAATCATAATTTAATCATAAAAAAGAAAATTTTTAAAATTTATATGGATACAAAAATTAATCGTTCTTAAGTAAACTAAAAAAATATTACTTGATTTGTTTATTCTCTAAAAGCTCCTTATTTTAAAGCTTACTTCTAAGTTTAGAGTATAAAAAACAAGAAACCTTTTCCTGGGCTATTGTAATTAATTCTTATATAACTATAATGGAATTAGGAGGTAAGCTCATGCAAGATTATAGAAGAGAACATGATTCTTTAGGAGAAGTAGAAGTAGATCGCAATGCTTTTTATGGAGCTAACGCTCTAAGAGCTCGTGAGAATTTTAATATTACAGGGAGAACTTGTGATGATAAGTTAATTGATGCTATCCTTGAAGTGAAAAAAGCCTGTGCAATTGAAAATGAAAAGATAGGTCTTTTGACCAATGCTCAAAAAGAAGCAATTATTTCTGCTTGTAATTTACTTTTAGGAGGTTCTTATAGAGAAAACTTTATAGTTGATCCTATCCAAGGAGGAGCTGGAACTAGTTTTAATATGAATGCCAATGAAGTTATTGCCAATATGGCTAATCAGTCCTTAGGTGGGAATTTAGGAGTTTATGATAAAGTTCATCCAAATGATCATGTGAACAAAGGACAATCTACTAATGATGTCATACCAACTAGTGGTAAGATTGCTCTTATTAGATATTTTAAAGAACTATATGATGAAAACATTAAACTTATAAATGCCATAGAAGATAAGGCAGATGAGTTTAAGGAAGTTTATAAAATGGGAAGAACTCAGCTACAAGATGCTATTCCTATAAGTCTAGGTCAAGAATTTGCAGCTTATGCAAGAGTACTTAAAAGAGATAATGAAAGATTTAAAAAAGCTATACATAGTCTATCATTTGTAAACTTAGGTGGAACTGCTATAGGTACAGGACTAAATGCTGATAAAACTTACGTAGAAGAGATCGTACCGGTCCTAGCTGAAGTAACAGGCCTTAATCTTAAACAAAATGAAGACTTAATAGACGGTACTCAAAATTTAGATGGATTTACTTACTCATCTAGCATATTAAAAACTTATGCATCAAATCTATCAAAGATTGCAAATGATTTAAGACTTATGAGTTCTGGTCCCCAAGTTGGTATAGCAGATATAAAGTTGCCAGCTCGCCAAGCAGGATCATCTATAATGCCAGGTAAGGTAAATCCTGTTATACCAGAAGTTGTAAATCAAGTTGCTTTTGGCGTAATAGGTAATGACTTAACAGTAACCATGGCTGTTGAAGCAGGACAATTAGAATTAAATGCTTTTGAGCCAATTATATTTTATAAGCTTTTTGAATCTTTAAAGACTTTAAAAGGAGCTATTTATACATTAAGGGTAAATTGTATAGAAAATATTACAGCAAATGAGAAGTATTTAAGCGATCAAGTGGAAAAAAGCGTAGGCTTAGTAACAGCATTAGCTCCTCATATAGGTTATGAAAAAGCATCTGTAATTGCTCATAAAGCTCTAGAAACAGGTGAAAGCGTTAGAGATTTGGTATTATTTGAAGGCTTGATAGATGCCAATGAATTAGATGAAATCTTAGATTTCAAAAAGATGATTCAACCTGGAATTCTTGATGAAGATAAGTTATTATAAGAGGAAAATATGAAAAAAAGAATCGAAGAAGACACTATAGGTAAAATTGAAGTTGCTGAAGATGCCCTTTGGGGAGCACAAACCCAAAGATCTTTTGAAAACTTCCCACAAGGGGTAGAAACAATGCCCCTTTCTCTATTAAAAGCAATAGTATATATAAAAAAAGCTTGTGCTGAAATAAATTTCTCTGAGGACAGACTTAGTGAAGAAAAGCGTGACTTGATAGTTTATGCAGCTAATCAAATTATTTTTGGCCATTATGATGACCAATTTCCGCTTACTATCTGGCAAACTGGTTCTGGGACTCAGACTAACATGAATGTGAATGAAGTAATAGCTCATATTGCAAATAAAAAGAATGGAAAAAGTATCATACATCCAAATGATGATGTAAATATGAGTCAATCATCAAATGATGTTTTTCCAACAGCTATGCATATATCAAGCTTCTTAAATCTAAAAGAAAATCTATACAAAGAAATAGAAGCGACTATCGAAATATTAGAAAAATTAGAAAAAGAAAACGAGACTATAAAAACAGGAAGAACTCACTTACAAGATGCAACGCCTCTAAAACTTTCCCAGGAAATTTCAGGATGGAAAGTAATGGTTAAAAGAGATTACGAAACAATAAAAGTAGTAAGTGAGAATCTAAAAAGGCTGGCTATAGGCGGGACTGCGGTAGGAACAGGAATAAATGCAAGTAGTGATTTTGGTAAAAAGGTAGCAAAAGAGCTTTCAAAACAATTAGATTGTGAATTTGAAAGTGATAATAATAAGTTCTATGAGTTAGCAAGTAAATCAGCTTTAGTAAATAGTCATGGTAGCCTAAAGGCCTTAGCAAGCGATCTATATAAGATTGCTAATGACATAAGATTTTTATCCTCTGGTCCTAGATGTGGTATAGGTGAACTTATAATACCTGCCAATGAACCAGGATCATCCATAATGCCAGGTAAGGTAAATCCTACTCAAGTTGAGTCAATGACAATGGTAACAATCCAAGTTATGGCAAATGATTTTGCTATAACTATGGCTAATAGTCAAGGGCAACTTCAATTAAATGCCTACATGCCATTAATAATTTATAATATGGATCAATCTATAAACTTACTTGCTAAGTCCTTAAAATGTTTTAGAGAAAATCTACTAGTAGGACTTAAAGCTAATAAATTAAAGATAAAAGAGAATTTAGATAACTCTTTAATGCTTGTGACAAGTTTATCTCCGTATATAGGTTATGATAAGGCAAGTAAGATTGCAAAATATGCTTATGATAATAACTTAACTTTAAGAGAAGCTAATAAAGATTTGGGATATCTATCTGATGAAGATTTTGACAAATATGTAAGAGCAGAAGACATGGTATAGGAGTTTTATGGATAAAAAAATAAGATAACTGTTTTTCAGAAAGTATACAAAGTCGATTTTATAATTTATTAATAATTTAAATTAAGCTACAACCCATCTTGATTAGATGAATATACCTTGATTTGTTACATTCATCTCTAAAACTAGTGCGAAAGCATAGAAAAGTTTGCCTAGCAAACGAGTTTTAGTGTGAGTGAAAAAACGAGTGCATGGAGAGATCTTATGAGATTTCTCCGCTCACTACGTTCGATTGAAATAGGTAAATTTATATTTTGTCAAAAGTCTGCAAGATAACTATCTTTTATTATTTATCAATTTTTATAACGATAACAAATTTTTCACTATAATAGAGAGTGATTTAATAAATAAAAATGAAAAAGTATTGAGATAAGAAAATATAAGAGATAACAAGCTAAGTACACAAAAAGATGCAAATTACAATAGAATATACATATATAATGTAGGTAAGAATAATCACTATATGCTAATCTATACAAAATCTAAAATATTTAGATTATATTATTTTTATAGTAAGTTTATGGTAAGTGAAGAGAAAATCAATATCATAGCAAGTAATTCATCCTATAACAATATCGTTAATTAAAATTTAAGGAAAGTACTAGAAAGTCAATATAAAAACTGAAATAAATAAAGATACAAGGAACAATATTATATAATATTGTTCCTTGTTGGAATAGCTAGCTATATTTCATATAAGAATAGTGAAAAATAAAGGAGCTGTTGCAAAACTATGAATAATTATCATCACATCATTAGAAGGTTATCTTAAGAAATTTTTTACATGCTTGCAGACTCATGAAAACAAAATTTTCATAGAGGTTCTTCTAATGATTTTGGGACGCTTTATTCATTCTGTAACAGCTACTGAACTTTTATATTTATAGTAATTTTTTTATTCGTTTAACAAATTATCTTTATCAATAAGAGCTATAGTATCCATAGTAAGATCAGCTATATTTTTTATATCATCCCATTCATTCTCATTATAAGGAAAATCCTTCACCCCGCAGCTATGTATTCCCATATTCTTAGCTACTTTTATAGCATATAAAGCATCATCATATAGGATGATATCAGATGCATCTACCCCAAATTTGTCTATAGCATATTGCCAATATTTTGGATCTGACTTTTTATAATTTGTCAAATCAGGTGTAGTATAAAAACTAAAGTAATCAGCTATGCCTAGCCTTTCAAAAGCAAGTTTTAAATATATAGAGTCAGTTGAAGAAGCTATAGCCATCTGATAACCTGCCTTATGTAATTCTTCTAAGGATTTAATAGCTCCATCTTTTGGCATTAGAGAGTTCCTATAACCATCTTCTATAATTTCATTAAAATAGTCTCTAACTTCATCTTTAGTCATATCTTTGGCAAGATTTTCAGCTATAAAAGCGCACATTCCATCTAGTGGAAGAGCCTCAATCTTACCTTTTTCTTCAGCAGGAAGACTACTTAAACTAAAGTCATATTTCTCAAAAATTTTATTGATTGGATCTATCCAAATATGCATAGAATCAAGTATAGTTCCGTCACAATCAAAAAGTAATTTCATTATTTCTCCTTTATAAATATAGGGGAAGTTATGATTAGTCTTTGATTATCCATATCTTTCATATCCCCCAAGACTTCAAATCTTATATACCCTAAATCAAAATTATTTATTTCAAAGTCTATATTGCTATCATAGTTTATGTCTTTTTCTAAGATTAATTTTTCGTTATTATAAACTACAAATTTATGAGGAACTATTTTAAGCTCATCTTTATTTTTAAAGGTTGAATCAGTGATTCTAACAGAAGCTTTGATTTCCTTAGAATATACTTTATCTCCAAGTTCAATATTATCTAAATTCAAATGAAGAATTGGTCCATAGCTTATATAAGTATGGAGTCTTTTAATAGCCTTTAAAGTATTTTCTTCGCTAATATTACCATCTATACCAATCATGCTAATAGCTACGCTTTCTTTTGGATTGGATGGATTGTGCCAATCGCGTCCTGCTAGTGCTGCTAACTTATAACCATCCTTTAAAAGTTTAGTCCAACTATCATAAGCCTTTAAAGTGGACTTGTTAGCATGAGCATCTTCGCTATTTACGAGCTCTATATAATTAAATTTAGAATAATTATCTACTAGATATTCAAAGTGACAGCCGGTGCATAGAGGATTTCCTATATCAAAAGGATGAGCCATACCAATAACGATATTTGAATCATTACTTTTAATATTATCAATACATTCTTCTATATTATCTAGTTTTGCTTTAGTATAGTTTCCAGCATCTTTACTCCCTAAGATAAGCATATGTCCATAGAATGTAGTCCATTCTATACCATGAAATGCTGGAAGGATTTCCTTATCAAGATTATTTTCATAAATTTCATCAAGGCCAGAATTTGTATTATGATCTGTTAGAAATATCCCCTTATAACCAAAATCACGAGCGTTTTGTAAAAGCTCTTTTGGTGAAAATCCGCCATCAGAGTGGTAGGTGTGGGAGTGAAGTTCTATAGGGTAGTATGTTAGTTTACTCATCTAGGGCCTCCAGTGAAAATTTACAGTTTACCTTACTATTGCAAGAGTGCATGCTTAATACAAATTCATAAGCTCCTGCTTTAATATCAGTTTTTTTATAACCTAGGCTGGATTTTTTAGGACTGATGATTATTTCTTGTTCGTTATTTTTATTGTGGTAAGCCCCTATAAAGTTTCCTTCATAGAATAAAGAAGTGGTAATAAAATTTTCTATTTGACTTTTTAAAGTATCTTCTCTTTCTTTTTTACTAAACTCACCTTTCGGCATGTATTTATCTATGCATTCTTTTAGTATTTCTATACGTTCATTTTCAGGGACACGGGTTGGACTATAGGTCATATTAATTCTTATTTTTTGATAGTTTTTATCCAGAGTAAAAGGATATCTTTTATGGGTGAGAGTATCCTTTCTATCAAGCTTTAAATCTTCATTTATTATTATCATTTGCTATCCTTTATATTTGTTTATGAATAATTATAAAAATCAAATATTAAAGCTATATTATTTTTATGTAAAATATTATTAAAGTATAAAGCTTATGCTATACTAGAGGTAGAAAAGGAGTTTGTTTTGAATATTTTACTTGATTTATATTTAACATTTGCTAAGATCGGTTTGTTTACTTTTGGTGGGGGCTATGCTATGCTTCCATTATTGGAAAGAGAGGTTGTAGATAACAAAAAATGGGTATCTCGTGATGATATCTTAGATTACTATGCTATTGGCCAATCTACTCCGGGTATTATTGCTGTAAATACAGCTACATTTTGTGGATATTCTCAAGCTGATGACTTAGGTGGGATTGTTGCTTCTCTGGGGTTTATAACTCCTTCTATAATAATTATTTTAATAATTGCAAACTTTTTGGAGAAGTTTGCAGATATAGTTTGGATTCAACATGCTTTTGCTGGTATTAGGGTTGGTGTAAGTGCTCTTGTTTTTTATTCTGTATTAAAGATGGTAAAGTCTAACGCCAATACAGGACTTAAATTTGCTATATTTTTATTAACCTTTATAGCGATTGCATTTTTATCCATATCACCAGTAATTGTCGTTATAAGTGTTGGAATTTTTGGAATTTTATTGGGAAAGGGAGGTCATAATAAAGATGCTTAGCTTGATTTGGGAATTTTTCAAAACTGGACTTTTTGCATTAGGTGGAGGTATGGCTACTATTCCCTTTTTGCAAGACATGTCTAGAAATTATGGTTGGTTTACTGAATCCGATCTATTGGACATGATAGCAGTTTCAGAGTCAACGCCTGGAGCAATTGGAATAAATATTGCAACCTTCGCTGGATTTAAGTCTTTTGGTATAGCTGGAGCAATACTTGCAACTATATCACTTATTACTGCGCCAATTATAATTGTACTTATAATATCTAGAATGATGGCAAAGTTTAAAAATTCAAAGATAGTTGCTGACATGTTTTATACCATAAGACCATCGACTGCAGGCTTGATACTCGGGGCCATGAGTTCTGTCATGGTATATACACTATTTAATGTAGATTTATTTAAAAGTACTGGAAATATATTAGACTTTTTTAGAATAATACCAGTAGCTTTATTTGCTATATTTTTATTTATATTGATAAAATTTAAAAAAGTACACCCGCTTATAATTATAGGTGTAAGTGCAGTTTTGGGTGTAATTTTTGCCTTATAGGAGATTAGTTATGAAAGAACCAGTAAAAATTTTAAATTTTGGATCTCTAAATATTGATAAAATTTATAATTTAGATCATATAGTAAATGAGGGAGAAACGGTTGCTACAATTTCTTATAAAGAAAGTCTGGGTGGCAAGGGTCTTAATCAAACAATTGCTTTAAAAAGAGCAGGAGTAGATGTATATCACGCTGGTTTTGTAGGAGAAGTAGATGGAGAAATTCTCTTGGACTACCTAAGAGATAATAAAATCAGGTCCTTGGTAAAAAAGACTTCTGGAAATTCTGGTCATGCTATTATACAAGTTGATAAAAATGCTAACAATTCTATAATTGTAGAAGCAGGAGCTAATAAAAAGATTGGAAAAGCATATGTAGATGAAGTTTTAGAAAAATTTTCTCAAGGAGATTTCCTTCTTTTGCAAAATGAAATCAGTAGCTTGCAATACATAGTAGATCAAGCATGTAAAAAAGAAATGAGGGTATTTTTTAATCCATCACCAATTGATGATAATATAAAATTTATAGACCTAAATAAGATAGATACTATCATAATAAATCAAAGTGAAGGTCGTAGTTTGAGTGGTTTTGTAGAAACTTTTGAAATATTAAATTATTTTAAAGAAAATTTTCCAGAACTTAAAGTAGTATTAACTTTAGGGAGATTAGGAGGTATATATTCTTATAAAAATGAGGAAATCAGATTTAAAAGCCATAAGGTCAAGGTTTTAGATACAACAGCAGCAGGTGATACTTTTTTAGGATATTACTTAGCTAGTGTTGCTAGTGGATTAGATATAGAAGAAAGTCTTAATCTAGCAAGTCTAGCAGCAGGCCTAGCTTGTACTATAGAAGGCGCAGCCCCTTCTATACCCTCTTATAGAGAACTAGAAGTATATATGAAAGAAAATAAAGTGGAGATATAATGAAAAAAGTAAATACGATTTTTGATACAGATCCAGGTATAGATGATGCCTTTGCTATAAGTTTTTTACATAATAGTAAAGTTTTTGATGTAAAGATGGTATCATCTGTAGCGGGAAATGTTGGATTAGAACATACTACAAGAAATTTACGTGGCTTGGTTAAGGCAATGGATTGGGATGTACCAGTTTATAAAGGACTTAGTAAACCTCTTATAGGTGAACAAATATTAGCAGAAAAATTTCATGGAGTAAATGGACTTTTAGGTTATGAATTTAAAGATGACCAATTAGCACCCTTAGAAAAAGAATCTGCAATAGAAGCTATGATAAAGGTTCTAGAAGAAAATGAAAAGACTCTAATAATTACCGTAGGACCTCTTACAAATATAGCTAGCTTGCTTACTATAAGAGAAGATTTAAAAGAAAAAATAAGCGAGATAAATATAATGGGTGGAGCAATAGGCATGGGCAATGTAACTGCAACTAGTGAGTTTAATATATTTGCAGACCCCGAAGCTGCAGATATTGTATTTTCTAGTGGTGTAAAGATTAATATGCTTGGCCTTAATGTAACTACACAAACATCCTATGATATTAATATGCATAAAGAGTTTAAAAAGTCAGAACTTAGAATAAATCAAATATTAGCAGACATTATGGATAGAAGAATAAAAAGAGCAGGAGCTGAGGAAAACTATACAACCCATATGCACGATACTCTAGCAGTAATGTATGCTACAAATCCTGAGATATTTGAAAGTAAGATGCTACATATAGACATTGAGACTAATGGAAAGTACACAAGGGGGATGACTATAGCTGATACAAGACTAAATTCTCTTTGTGAGAAAAATATAAATGTAGTGACTAGTATAGATAAAGATAAATTTAAAAAAATATTTATGGAAAACTTATTATAGAAAATAGCAATTAAGTCCATAATAATGTGTAAATTCATCATTTATGAATATTCAAATGGATTAATAAAAGGCATAACAATTTTATTAAAGTTTTAGTAGAGTAGCTTTTAATATAGACGATTCGTTAACTTTAGGACTGGAATATTTTTTACTAGAAGTCTTATTAACGTAAATTGATTAAAAATATCTTATTTGAGAAATATTTATTAAATTTATGAAAAAAATTCCATGAATAGGAATTCCTATTCATGGAAAAGTATTTGACTAATTATTATTTACCAACATAATTTGATAAAGAAACATTTTAAAATAGAAGAGAGTTCGATATCTTTGGGTGCATAGATTAAATTATTAATATTATTTTGTCATATAAAGAATGAACAAAATAATACCAGCTAATACTATAGTTATACCTACAGATAAGATAACAGATTGCAAGGCTTCTTCATATGTTATTGGTTTAAAGCTATCATTACTTTTTTTATAAAAAATTATAGTCTCAATAGCAGATATTCCCAATAATATCGCAAGAATATACCAAATATTTAAAGAGGCCTGTAGCATATTTATTGCGATAGCAAAACAAATAAATAATATTAAGTTTGAGATATAAAATTGTGATATTGGTATATTTTTTGGCCTTTTCATAATTATTTACCACACTGTTCACTTACCCAAGTCTAGCCTGCACTATTACGCCAGCTACTATAGCGGCTGCAACAGGATCACTTACCATTCCGGCATTTGTCGTGTATAAACTACCTATACTAGTTCCTACTAAACCAACTACATAAGGACACCAAGATGGGGTATCAGCTTTATAAGTACTTATATTTGGAGATAAGTATAAAATTTTATTAAATTCACTGTTATTATTTTACCTATTACATTATTCAAAAGTATTTTTATATTATGATAATACCCATAAGAAATTCTATTAAATATCTAATTCATAAAAAATTGATGGTGTCTGTGTAATTCTATAAAAAGAAAAAGGTTATTTGAAAGCTTAACTAATACAATGTTTTAACGAGCAAACGAAACTAAGAGGAATCGAATGATATAATACACTTTGCAATTGATGGTAAAGTACAAAATATAATTAACGATTCAGCCATACGAATGATTAAAAAGCTATCATCTGATTGAGTTCAAGCTTTATTGATATTAATGAATTGTATGGTAAATATTTTACTAGATATATTTACACAAGATTATGGACGTGGCTAGTGATATTTCATTATTTAGTATAGCCAAAATAATAATATATGTGTATTTTTAAAGGTATAAATAAATATCAACCACATTAATTAAACAATTAAATGAGATGAAGATAATAAAAGAGGCATCTACAAGATAAATAAACAAATCTTATATAAGTAAAGTATATAATAATCTTTAGCTAGTAAGTATGCTATCTAGTTAATGAATATTTAGAGATTATCAAATGAAGATTTGAGTTTGTCTTTGTAGTAGCCTCTATATTATTTTAATATAATTAAATTGTCGCTATAAGTTTTTTCTTAGGCTTGTTTCTCCTAATAGAAGCAAATATAGACCCCGCTATATTATGCCAAATAGAAAATATAGCTCCTGGTAATGTTGCTAGTGGATTTAGAGTAAAATTTACACTTGCAAGTTGTATGGCAAGCCCACTATTTTGCATGCCTACTTCTATTGCAAGGGCGGTTGCCTTATCATAATCCATTTTGGCTAGTTTTGCTACCAGTAGACCACCTAAAAGACCTAGGGCGTTGTGAATTGCTACTATTACTAATACTATAAGTCCTGATTGGGCGATTTTTTCAGAGTTTGCACCTATTATTCCTGCTATTATTAGAATTATAGCAGCTGATGAAATTAATGGAAACATATCTTTTGATTTTTCAACTGTTTGTGGACTAATTTTTTGCACTAGTATACCAGCCAATATAGGTAATAGTATCACCTTTACTACAGATATAAACATAGCAATTATTGAAACATCAACCCATCTTCCAGCTAATAAGTATACCAAGGCAGGTGTTACTATAGGTGCAAGAAGTGTGGAAAGTATAGTCATAGATACTGACATAGATACGTCACCTCCTGCTATGTGGGTGATGACATTGGAAGCTGTACCGCCAGGGCAAGATCCAACTAGAATTATCCCTAAAGCTATATCCTTATTTACATGAAAAGTTATAGCTAAAACCCATGCTAATAAAGGCATGACTGTAAATTGAGCAAGGGAACCTATTATCACTTCTCTAGGATGTTTTAATATTTCTTTGAATGAATATTCATCAATACTTGTTCCCATACCAAACATAGCTATGGCCAAAAATATAGTAGTGTATGAGGTCATCCACGAAAAATATTGGGGTAAAAAATAGGCTATTAATGAGAAAACTATTATTATAAGTCCAATATTTTTGCTTATCTTTTGGGATATATTAGCTAGCTTATTCATATTAAACTCTGTAAATAAAGTTATCTATTAGCCTGGTTTTTCCAATAAATACTGCTATAGCAATAAGCCTATCGTCAGCAAAGTCTTTAGAATCTTTCATAGTAGCTAAATCTACTGCACTTATATAATCTATTTTAGCTAGTTTTTCAGATGATATGATTTCTTTCATTTTTTCTAAAACCTCACTAACGCTAGCCCCATTTTTAGCTAATTCTTCTCCTTTAAAGATAGCTTTTGATAGGCAAAGGGCAGCCTTTCTTTCTTTATCTGATAGATAAGTGTTTCTAGAAGATAAAGCCAATCCGTCATCCTCTCTTACTATAGGGCAAGGGATAATCTCTATCGGAATATTTAAATCAAAAACAACCTTTTTGATAATAGCTACTTGTTGGGCATCCTTTTGACCAAAGTAAGCCCTATCGGCTCCAGTGATGTTAAATAACTTAGTGCAAACTGTACAAACGCCTCTAAAGTGACCAGGTCGTTTTGCTCCGCATAAGTTATTGGACATATCTTCTATATCTACAAAAGTTTTTCTATCATGATACATTTCGCTAGCTTCTGGTGCGAAAATAAAATCTACACCTATATTCTCACATAGCTTACTATCAGATTCTAAATCTCTAGGGTAGGTTTTAAGATCTTCCTTTGGACCAAATTGTATAGGGTTTATGAAATCAGATACAACTACAATATCATTTTCTGCGCGAGCTTTTCTTATAAGACTAGCGTGTCCCTCATGTAAAAAGCCCATAGTAGGGACAAGTCCTATACTTTTGCCTTCTAGTTTATATCCTTTTAAATCTTTCCTTAGTTCATCAATACTTTTAACAATTTTCATAAAAATCTCCTCTAAATATATTAGAGATAGCCTCATACACCACTAAATTTATATTTTACTTAAGATAAAGTTCCATGTTTTTCGTAATTTGATACTTTCTTAACTTTATTTTCATCATCCACAAAGACTACTTTTGGACTATAATTTTCTAATTCTTCCTTATTATAGCTTGCATAAGCCATAATTATTACCTTATCTCCAGGACAGGCGAGTCTTGCAGCAGCACCATTTAGGCAAATTACACCGCTATTTCTTTCGCCAGCTATTGTATAAGTTACAAGCCTTGCTCCACTATCAATATCTACAACTTGTACTTTTTGATATTCTCTTATACCTGACTTTTCAAGTAAATCTTCATCTACAGTGATAGAGCCAACATAATTAAGATTAGCCTCTGTAACTGTCGCTCTATGTATTTTTCCCTCTAACATTTCAATATTCATAAAATCTCCTTAAAAAAACAAGGCTATTAATAATCTATTTTTTAACGATAAAAAATCAATGGCCTTGTCTAAGTAACTAATTAATATTTTGAGTCTCATTACTTATATAAGCTCATTTTTTAAAATAAAATATAATGGTGTAAAAGAGTATAGTTTTCACTAGAAATACCATCTCCACTGGTATTATAATGTTTTAATAAAAAATTAACAAGGATAATTTATCTTTAATCTAAAAATAATTTATATTAGTTAATTATATATTTAAATATAGTATAGTATGAACTAGTCAAAGATAGAAACGCAATGAATATCAGATGATATTCTAGAACTGGTAGGTAGCCCAGTCGTCTAAATATTATTTATTTAGGTAAGTAACCTTCCCCTCCGGGTTGTCCATTCTTTGAAAAAATAAAGGAGGGTATGTATGAATAAAGTATCAATAAAATTAACTGTATATTTTGAGGATCCGTTTTGGGTAGGAGTTTTTGAGAGGGTTGAGGATAACTCTTTATCAGTTTGTAGGGTGGTTTTTGGTTCGGAGCCAACAAATAACGAAGTATATAATTTTATTTTGAAAAATTATAATAAGCTTAGATTTAGTCAAGATATTAATATTAAACTTAAAAAGAAAGCAACTAATCCTAAAAGACTGCAGAGAGAAGCTGGAAGACAAAGCAAACAGGTAGGAGTATCCACAAAATCTCAATTAGCATTGGAAAGGCAAAAAGAAAAATATAAGTTGGAAAAACAAGCTAATAAAAAACAAAAAATGAGATTAGAAAAGGAGAAAAAGTATGAGCTTAAAAAAAGAAAGCGTAAGCAAAAGCACAAGGGAAAATAGGAATTTAACTCAAAGATATGGATTGACCTAGATCTTAAATAAGGATAAGTGTTTATAAGTTTTTGTGTACATATAGACATCTAATTCTATGCTAGTGTGACTTATTCAAATTCAAACTTCAATTTAAATTCTCCCATCAAGGTATATAAATGCTTGAGATTAAGACCTGATTTTAAGCATATATCGTGCTTTAAGTTCCTCTATCATTGTTCAATACAAGCTTTTTTGTAGATGAGTTATAAATATGGAATTATGTTTTTTTGTTTTATTACTAATGAATTGGGTAAGCTGTTAATAGGAATAGAGTAATCTATGGTTAAAAAATTATATGGAGGTAGATAAAATGAATAAAGTTTTAAAAGAAGTCACTATTGTTGCTATGTTTACATTTATGTTTTTAGTTCCACTAAAGAATGTAAAAGCGGATAATTTAGATAATGGGTCTCAAAATAGTGTTTCTTATGTTTCTGCAAAAAAATTTGAAACACCGATTGATGTTTTAGATGTTAATACACTTGAAGATAATCTAAAAATGACAGAGTCATTAGATAATATGGATGATGATCAATTAAACGAAGTTATTGACTATGTAGCTAATAATAAAAATAATATATCTTATAGATCTACAGGTTCTTCTTCTAGTGTACAAAACCAATTGAAAGTAGCATGGAAAGCAGCAGCAAAAATAGCTAGAAATAATGGATATCCATTATCCGGAACACTTGTAGAATATTCGGTTGATGGCATGAGATATTATGAAGCAAATGGTGCATTTTCTACAGCAATAAAGAAAACGAAAGTCTATGATAGGATACAATCAGGAGAAGATAGTGATAGATTTACAATGAATGATAGCAAAGATTTATATTATGCGATCCATGCTTTTGAGTATTCTAACAGTAAAACTAATAAATTATATATTACCGATACATTTGACTTTTCACTAAAAACAGACTATAAAAATACATTTTCTACACTTGTTAATAATTGGGGATATTTAAATCAGCATATCGATGTTTTAAAACCTATAAATGTTTCTATAGAAATGCAGAAATAAAAATGAAAAATAAAAAGAATATATATTTTTTAATTTTTACAATAATATTAGGGGTATCTTTGATAGTTTTAGAAAAGCCTTATCATATAGATAAGCCTTATTATACAAAGAGGATATTTAAATCTGAAAGAGCTTTTGGTGATGATTATTTTGATATATATGAAATTAAATCTAAAAAAGATGAAAAAATAGACGGAAAAAGTATAGATGATAATTACTATAAGGAGGTAAAAAGGTTCAAAACAATGATGTCGACATACGAGTCTGAGATAGATAATTATAATGACTTATGTGATTCTATAGATTCTTTAGAAAAAAAGCCTAATACTGTATACTCTTTTGAAAAAAATATTGATAAGCATGGCCATAGAACTATGTATATTTTTAACAGTGATTTAGGTATAGGGTATATTTTTGATTTTCAGATTTAGAATATGTGTCAAGTTATAAAAAAAGTTAACTATAGAAGCCGCCTTATACATTCATAAGATCTTTTCTTTAATAATGGTTAGATAACAAGTCATAAGAATATAGTAAATAAGACTGGAGCCACCTAACTCCAGTTTTTTGATCTGTTCTCATAATAAAAATCCCCCTGATTAATTTTCTTTACACTAATCAGGAGGTTTTTATACGTAAAATCTTACATAGTTTACTTAAGTTAATTTTAAACTATTTTCTAATTCTTTTTCTAATCTCGCCTATAAGTAGTGGTAGGAATGATAGTAGTAGTATTATCCACCATTGCCATGATATAAATTCTAGTTCAAAGAGCTTTCTAAGGATTGGAACATACATTACTACTAGTAATAGGGCAAAGGATAATAGATTTGCTTTTACTAGGTTCTTGTTTGAGAACCAACCTAGTTCTTTTAGAGTATATTTTTCACTTCTTACTGAGAATGCTCTTAGAAGTTCACTTGTTATAAGTGTTGCAAATACCATTGTATGTGCACCTTCTATGTTGTTAGGGAAGATGTATTTTAGTCCTATGACATAGGCGAGTAGTACTGATATTGTTATAGCTATGGATTGGAAGATGATTCCTTTTCCTGTTTCACCTGATGTAATTGCAGCATCTGGATCACGAGGTTTACGTTCCATTATATCTGCTTCCGCTGGTTCAACTCCTAGTGCTAGGGCTGGAAAAGCATCTGTTACTAGGTTTAGCCAAAGTAGTTGAATAGGTGTAAGTGGACTTGGTAAGCCAAATAGTATTGATAAAAATACTATAGCCACTTCTGCAATATTACATGAAAGTAGGAAAGATACAAACTTTTTAATATTTGAGAAAATTACTCTACCTTCTTCTACTGCATTTACTATTGTAGCAAAGTTATCATCTACTAGGATCATATCAGCAGTATCTTTGGCAACGTCGGTTCCTGTGATACCCATTGATATACCTATATCAGCGTTTTTGATTGCTGGAGCATCATTTACTCCATCTCCTGTCATGGCTACTACTTCACCATTTGCTTGTAGGGCATTTACTAATTGCACCTTATTTTGTGGAGATACTCTGGCAAAGATTCTCTTAGTCTTTACTATTTCTCTGATTTCTTCTTCTGACTTATTATTTAGGTCGCTTCCTTGCATGGCTTGATCTTCACATTCTGCTATACCAAGTTCTTTTGCAATAGCAAGGGCTGTTTCAAAATAGTCACCTGTTATCATAAATACATCTATACCTGAGTTGTGACACTCTTCGACAGCTGCTTTGGCTTCTGGTCTTGGTGGGTCAATCATACCTGTAAGGCCCACAAATACCATTTCACGTTCTATATTTTCTGTTGAAAGCTCTTCATTTTCAAGACTTTCATATGGTTTAAAGGCATATGCCATAACACGAAGAGCTTGTTTAGCAAGTTTTGTATTTTCTTTTAGAACTTTTTCTTTTAAGTCATCTGTGAAATCTTCTAACTTACCATCTATCATAATTTTTGATGAGTTATTAATCATAACATCTGGTGCACCCTTTGTCATTGCATAATAATTTTTATCAATATTATGGAAAGTTGTCATCATCTTTCTATCTGAATCGAATGGGATTTCATCTATTCTTGGATGAGCCTCGTTTAAGTCTTCTTGAACAATATCCCATTTTTCAGATAGAGTAAGCATTGCAGCTTCTGTAGGATCACCTGTAATTTCGTAGGATCCATTTTTTTCAATCAAGTTTGCATCGTTACTTAATGATGCAATTGTCATGATTAGCTTAATTTGACTATCATCATCTATTACATCGCCTTTGTGTGAGATATCACCTTTTGGAGTGTATCCACTTCCTTCAACATCATATTCTTTAAAGTCTGTGTAAACTTTTGTTATAGTCATTTCATTTTGTGTAAGAGTTCCTGTCTTATCTGAACAAATTGCTGTAGTTGAACCTAGGGTTTCTACTGAAACTAAGTTTTTAACTATTGCTTTTCTATCAACCATTCTATTCATACCTATAGATAATACTATAGTTACAACAGCTGTAAGTCCTTCAGGTATTGCTGCTACTGCAAGAGATACTGCAACCATAAAGTTATCTAATATACTCATTGATGTTCTAAAGTAGCCTACAACAAATACTAATGCACATATGATAACTACTAAAATAGCAAGCTTTTTAGATAGGTCTTTAAGTTGCCTTTGTAGTGGGGTTTGCTTATCTTCTACGGTATCAAGACTTGTTGCTATTCTACCGATTTCTGTATTATGACCTGTTGAAGTTATAAGACCTTCACCGTGTCCATAGGTTACAATTGACGATGAATAGGCAAAGTTCTTACGATCTCCTATACCTACTTCTTTGTCATAAAGCTCTTCAGCATCTTTTTCTACTGACACAGATTCACCTGTTAAAGATGATTCATCAATTTGTAGGTTGCGTGAGTCTAGAAGCCTAATATCAGCTGGTATAATATCTCCTGTTTCAAGAACAACTATATCTCCTGGTACTAGATCTTCTGCTTTAACCTTTCCACGCTTGCCATCTCTAATAACTGTAGCCTCTGGAGAGCTCATTTTTTGTAGTGCTGCTACAGAATCTTCGGCTTGACCTTCTTGGTAGATACTCATAATAGCATTGATAACTACAATTGCAATTATTATAATAGCTTCTATTTTATCTCCAGTAAACATGGATACTATTGATGCTAATATAAGTAAGATTACCATTGGATCAAGGATTTGCTCTAGAATTTTTTTGCCCAGAGATTTCTTATTGGATGATTCTATTTTATTGGGTCCGTATTTTTCCAAACGGCTACTTGCTTCATTAGAGCTTAGACCCTTTTTAGGATCAGATCCAATTTTTTCTAATATTTCTTTTTTAGAACCTTGGTAGTCCATAATTCCTCCTATAAATGTTTTTGCAAAAATGGTAATAAAAAAGACTTTTGACGAGTACCGCCAAAAGTCTTGCCACCTTGTGAGGGTTTATTTAACCGGAATATAAATTCGTTCTGACGACTAAATAATTGGGCTACTCCCTTTCTGCTACTTTAATTATAACCAAAATATTAAAAATTACAACAATTTTATTTAAAAGTTATTAATAATGGGATTTTATTTTTGAATATAAGCTTTTAGTAAATCATAAAGGCCATTAAGTCCATTTACATGAGTTCTTTCATAGCCATGACTTGCTGCCACTCCTGCGCCTATTAGGGCATGACGAAAGTCATTTGCACTTACAACTGCTGCTGAGGCATCTGATCCATAGAATGGATAGATGTCTATAGCGTAATCTATATTTTCAGTTTTAGCAATTTCGATTAAATCATTAGTCAGATCAAAATTGTATGGACCTGACGAATCTTTTGCACATATTGAAACTTTGGTTTCATCTGTCTTAAGGTCATCATAAACTACACCCATATCTACAGCGACCATATCAGTTATTCCTTTTGGATGACCGCTGGCTGCACCATGTCCTACTTCTTCATAAACTGTAAAAGTCATATAGAGTGGACGATTGATTTTTATATTATTTTCTTTTATATCTTTGGCAATAGCCATAAGAAGTCCAGCACTTGCCTTATCATCTAGATGACGAGATTTCACAAATCCATTGTCCACTCTAAATCTAGGATCAAGAGCTATAAAATCTCCTGCAGATATGCCAAGTTTTTCGGTTTCTTCGAAAGAATTAGTGATTTCGTCTATTACTACTTCCATATTAATATCATCTCGGGTAATTTCTTTTGGATCGCTTGAACCATGGACTGCTGGATTATTTATTCTCAATACTCCAGTAAATTCTTTGCCTTCGCGAGTTATGATTGTAACATTTTCTTGTTCTGCATAAGAAAGAGGAAATCCACCAAGTGTTGTAACACGAACTCTACCATTTGATTTTATAGATCTAACCATAAGACCTAGGGTATCAATATGAGCTGATAAGAGCAATCCATTACTATTGCCTTCATTTATAGGTACAACTACATTTCCTTTATGAGTTTGGTAAGGTTCGTATCCCATTTTGGTAAACTCGTCTATTAGGTATTTTTCGGCTCTTTTTGTATATCCAGTTGGGGAAGGAGTATTACAAAGTTTTTCTATATAATTTAATATTTGTTGTGTCATTTTCTCTCCTTAGCCGTTAGATGCTGATGAATTGGCGCGTTCTCTATCTATCATATTATTTAGACAGATTACTAAGGCTATAAGTTCCTCCGTATAATTTTCATCAAAAATTGCTAGTTCGTAAGTATCTGTTAGAGTAAAAATCTTCCTGTTTACTGTTCCTATATTTTTATCAGAGCTATTTTTAATATCAAAGTCATAGTGGAATATATCGCCTTTTAGCTCTAAAGTTTCATTATCCATGTAAACATGAACTTTGTGTCTAAAAAACTCGAATTTTTGTTGAATAACCATTTGGGATCCATCAGCAAAGTCTATAGTGTACTTTGGGAAAAAAGCTATAAGCTCTCTTGATATATTTATTATTTTTTTTCCATTAGGATCACTTACACTTGACTTATAACCTATAAATGTAAAATCCTGATCTAGGTAGTAAGCTTCTCTCCCATCTTCATCCAAAATTGGATAATGATCTGTAATCTTGAAAAATTTTTCTTTAAAATATAATTTTTTCATAGTCTATCCTTTATTTACTTTAAGCTTTCTTCTATTATATAATACTTGTATAAATTAACAAATGAATGGGGGATTTTATGGTTTATTTAATTACTGTTATTTTTCTAATTCTTGCTGGGATTATTTTTTATAAAGGCAAGGATATTATTATTAGACCTGCTATTAATAAGATGGATACTTTATCTCTCTTATTTGTGTGGCTTATTTTTATAGTTTTTGGATACTTTATAAAATTTAAGATTAGCGAAACTTTTGTTATGTGTGTAGTTATATCAATATATGTTATTGCAGCTAGATTTAATAGGGGATTTTTACATGATGGCTTTATTTTTCAAGGAAATGTATCCTTTATCAATCAAAAACATGAATTTTCTGATCTGAAACAAGTAAATTTTATAACTGAGGATAAGCAAGCGATATTTACTTTGGTCATCAACTCAAATTCTATTGATACTTGGCGTTTTCCTATCGAAAAAAAGGATGAAATCCTTAAAATTTTTAAGGATAATAAGGTACAAGTTATTTATAAATAGATAAAAGTCTAAGAGCGTTTTTTAAGGTGCCCCCATAAAGTTGGACCTAGTATCAGAATTAGCTTAAAAGCTTACTCTGGTATTTCTTTGTTTCATTCCTACCCCTAGGGGTAGGAAATTTTTATGCTGCATTCTTCTTTCTATATTCTACTGGTGATAAATATCCTAGTTTTTCTTTTATTCTTTCTTCGTTATAATATTTTATGAAGTCTTCAATTGTTTTCTTTAAGTGCTCGTACGAATAGAATTTATTTCCGTAATATATTTCTTGTTTTAATATTCCAAAGAAATTTTCCATTGTATATTGTGTATTTTTCCTTTTTACTTTTAGCTCTTCAAAGCCTTGTGACTTGTACGCATTTACCCAGTTTTTAATTATACTTGAAGTTGTTATATTGTACTTATCTGATAAATTTTTATATGAGATATTGGATTCTAAATATTCTTTTACTACTTTCATTTTGAATTCTGTGCTATATTTTGCCATAAAAGAACTGACCTCCTTTAGTTAGGTTTTTAGGTCTAACTTTTTTGAGTCAGTTCATTTTTTGCTATTAGACTTTTTATTTTATTTTTTAACGGCCGCCACCTCCGCCACCGCCAAATCCTCCGGCTCCTCCGCCAAAGGATGCTGATCCACCAGCTCCTGCAAAGGATGAGCTTTCTCCACCTGTACTTGTAGCGTGAGAGTAGTTACTTATGTGGTGGATCATATGGTAGTTATAAAACCCGTAATATGCATAATCTGGATTTACATTTACAAATCTATCGTAGGCATCTTCGCTGATACCAAACAGAGCAGCAAATATCATATATTTATCCAAAATGCTTATATCTTCAATTTTTTTTGTATCTATATTTTCATAGTCTTCTAGGTAATTTTTGAATCCTACAAAATTTTTGTATAAATCCATACCTTCTTCTGTAAGATGGAGTTCTTCTTTTGTTTTGCCTCTTGCTTTTGCCTTGGTTACTTTTTCTACATATCCTTTTGATATTAATGTATCTAAACTAGATTTGTCTATTCTTTGGGAGAGATTTTCTAAGGATTTATGGTTTTTCTTCATATATTTTTTTAATGATGATTCTGTGATTTTCCCACTATCTTTTTCATATGCTGCGCCTATGAGATATCCAAATAAATCTTCTTCTATTTGTCCCATATTTTCTAGTTTGTGATTGATTTCTATTTGATCTAAGGATTTTTTAAAAGGCCCGTGGTCTTTTTTATCTTCTATAAAGCTAATTACTCCTTCATTTATCCATTTTAAGAAAAATGCATTGATAAGATTATCAAAATTTGTTTTATTTGGGTAGGCATTCTTTGCAATTAAATATAAATCTTCTAAATTTCCCTCATAAGGTATTTGATCAAAATTATAATGTTTTATATTTTTTATGTCTGGTATTTCTTTTATGTTGGCAAATTTATAGGTATTTGCCTCATCCACAGCTTTTTTTATACCAAATGCTCCAAGACCTATACCAAATAGAGTAACAATGGCTACTAAAAAAGCAGGAAAATCCGAATCGTCATCTGTAAGCTGGGCTGTACCTTCGCTGTCTTCAAAGTTAGCACCCTCAAAGGCCACATCTTTGTAGTCATCAAAAATTTTATTTTCTCTGTAGCTGGTATTGAAAGTTCCTTTTGGGAATTTGAGTAGTATTCTTCCTTTGCTAATGTCTCCAGTTGTTTTTGCAACAATAGTTCCATTTTTGTTATCAATATCTCCCTCATATCCAAAAGCCCACATCTTTGTATTTTCATTTATAGGATTGTAGGAATTTATTTTTATAGTAAAATTATTTGGTTTTGGATCTAGACGTGCTCCTACAAATTCGAAAAATAGCATATCGCTATCATTTAGACCAATTATTATTGGATTAATTTTATATTTTAGTTCATAGGTGTTATTTTCATTTCGTTTAGATATGCCCCAGCAAAGCTCTACTTCATTATCGTTATCGTCTATGCGACCATATTTGTAAGCTTTTCGCTCAAAACTTTCATCTATATTCCAAGGATCTTTTGGGCTAAAATTCTTACCGTCCATGGATACGGAAAAATCTTCAATTTTAATTCCTTTTAGATTTTCAATATTTTTATATCTTTCACTAAAATCATTATCTCTTTCATCAATTTGCCACTCTTCATTTACTTTTCCTATACCATTTTTATCAACATCAACATCTATATTGATATGATCAAAGTTTTCAGCAAAGACCGTTTGTGGTATAAAAACTAAAAAACTTAAAAATAATAAGTTTACAGCTTTTTTTAACTTTTTCATTTCATCTCCTTTCAATGTATGATTATTTTAATTTTATAAGTATTATACCCGTAAAAAATTATAAAATAGATTGATGTATCTTTGTTGACATTATAAATAATCGGTTGTAAAATTGCATTAGATTAATGGCGGTTGCAAAACTATGAATAATTATCGTCCCATCATTAGAAAGTTCTCTTGGGAAAGTTTTTACATGACCTGTTGGCCCGTGTAGGCAAAATTTTCGTAGAGGTTCTTCTAATTATTTTGGGACGATTTATTCATTCTGCGACATCCCATTTGGGTCTTTAAGGAAGGTTTATTTATGCAAAGTAAATTTTTGAATAGAAAAATTCAAAATTCTACAGAAAATCCAGCTTTTGTTTTGGCTATTGGATTTCTGATTTTAATTACAATAGGCGGGTTGATTTTAAGTACACCATTTGTTACTCAAAGTGGTAATAGAACTGGAATTATTGATTCTTTTTTCGTAGCAGCTAGTGCATCTTGTGTAACAGGACTTAGCCCTGTCAATACGGCCGAACACTGGAATTTCATGGGGCAATTAGTTATTATTTTATTAATCCAAATCGGTGGTTTAGGGATAATGACTGTTGCCTCTTTAATACCTCTGCTTTTAGGAAAAAAGATAGGAATAAAGTCTAGGATTATTTTAAAGGAGCAGCTAAATGTAGAAAATACAGAGGGAATGATTAAGCTATTTAGGTATGTTCTAGTATTCACTTTAGCAGTAGAAAGCATTGGAGCGGTTTTGCTTTCATTTAGGTTTATACCAAGCTATGGCATTAAGACAGGTATATGGTATTCTATATTTCACTCTATATCAGCATTTTGTAATGCCGGATTTGATACTTTGGGGGATTCTCTTTATCCGTTAAGAAGTGATTATCTAGTAAACATTACAATTATGGCTTTAATTGTAATAGGTGGTCTTGGATTTATGGTAACTAGTGAACTTTATTATAAGAGAAGCTTAAAAAATTTATCTACACACACCAAACTAGTACTAATGACAACTATATTTTTAATAGTTATTGGTGCCTTAGGTTTTTTTATAATTGAATCTGGAGATGGTGGAGTTTTACAAAAAGAGAGTTTAGGAGCAGGTATATTAGAATCATTTTTACAATCTGTATCAGCAAGAACAGCTGGATTTTACTCAGTAGAGCTGGGAAAAATTAAAGAATCTACCGCTTTGGTGCTTATAATACTTATGTTTATAGGTGGTTCACCAGGATCTACAGCTGGAGGAGTTAAGACAACAACATTTGCAGTATTATTATTGGCTACAGTATCGGTTATAAAAAATGAAAAAGAACCTGTAATTTTTAAAAGAAGAATTAGTGATCAAAATATCAAGAAAGCTTTATCTATAGTATTTATATCGATGTTTATAGTTTTGATCGTAAGCTTTTTTATATCTCTGATAGATGGATTCAGTTTTATAGATATTTTATATGAAACAGTTTCTGCTTTGGCAACAGTAGGTGCTACTAGAGGAATAACTCCAGAGCTTTCTAAGATTGCTAAAATTTTAATAGGCTTTTGCATGTACCTAGGTAGGGTTGGTCCAATGACTATGGCTTTTGCCTTTGGTTTAAAAACAGATGAAAAATTAATTAGATATCCAGAAAGTTTTATAAGTATAGGTTAGGAGATATTATGCAAAAAAATATAATTGTTTTAGGAATAGGTAGATTTGGTCAAGCTCTTTCTACAAAATTATTTGAAAAAGGGATGTATGTAACAGCGGTTGATAAAGATATAAATAAGGTAGAAAAAATAGCCAACAATGTTTCGAGTGCTGTACAAGCGGATATAGCAGAAGATGTAGCTATGAAATCTTTAGGGATAAATAATTATGATGTTGCAATAATAGCAACTGGCACGGATTTGGAATCTTCTATAGAAGCAACTCTAATTTGTAAAGATGAAGGCATTCCAGAAGTTATAGCAAAAGCTACAAGCCAATCTCATGCAAGGATATTAAAGAAGATCGGGGCAGATTATATTATATATCCAGAGTTAGATACAGCTGAAAGACTAGCTAGGTCCTTATCAGGAACTAATTTAATAGAAAATATTCAATTTTCTAATGATTATTCATTAATAGAGATTGTAGCTAAAAAAGAGTGGGTAGGCAACACAGTAGGAGATTTAGATTTTAGAAATAAATACAAAATGAACATGGTTGGTATTATGAGAGATGAAGAAATGATTATGGATATAAACCATGATACTAGAATAAATGAGAGTGATGTATTAATCTTGATAGGATCAAATGAAAACGCTAATCTAATCGAAAGAAAAATATGAGTTAAAGATTTAACTTATAAATAGTAGGAAATTATAGCGTGTAGAAAATAATCAAATAAATTTAAGAAAATGTTTGCAATAATTTTTTTCTATGCTATAATATAAGTAGCTATTAAATAGCTAGGTTTTTCATTATTAATTCCTTATAGTTTTCCCTTTTGAAAACTAGGACTAACTTATTCTTTTCTAAAAGAAACAGGGCCTTTAGAGCCCTTTTTCTATGTTTATTTTTATTAGTATCTATATTTAGGGTATAATTCATAAAAAAGATTGGGAGGTTTTTATGCCTTATTATTATGGATTTGATAGAACTTACGTTCTTGTACTTATCGGATTTATCATAACGATGATTGCGCAGGCTAATGTTCAAAAAGCCTTTGCAAAATATAGTAAAATTGATACACAAAAACATATAACAGGAAAACAAACGGCAGATTATATTATAGATACTCATGGATATAATGATATAAAGATAAAACAGATTTCAAAAGCTATGGGAGATTATTTTAATCCGGCTACTAAAGAAGTTGCTCTTTCACCAGAATCTATAAAAGATACTTCTATAGCTTCTGTAGCTGTAGCGGCCCATGAGTTGGGTCATGTTATTCAATACAAAGAAGGATATGTACCATTACAAGTTAAATCTTGGCTTGTCCCAGCTGTGAACTTTGGATCTAAATTGAGTTTTCCAGTTATAATTGCTGGTATGTTTCTTTCTAGCCAAAATCTTTTAGATATAGGATTAATTTTATTTGCTATAACATTATTATTTCAAATAGTGACTCTTCCAGTAGAATTTAATGCATCTAGACGTGCCCTAAATGTTCTCGAAGAATCTGGTATGCTTGTAGGTGAGGAAAATAAGTATGCAGCAAATATGTTAAAAGCTGCAGCTTACACATATGTAGCAGCAACACTTACGACAGCTTTACAATTTTTAAGACTTTTCTTACTATTTGGCAATAGAAATAGAGACTAAAAGTTAATACAATTTATAAAACCATAAGAATGGATAGAAACATTTTTATGGTCTTTTATTTAGGGCTTATAGTTTTATAACTTATGTATTATAATAGAAGTTAGAGTATTATTTTTACATTGTTCTTATCTAAATTTTATATTGGAATGATACATTTATTAAAAATTATCTGAGGAATTTATGATTGAAATTAAAGATTTAAATAAAATTTATGAAAATGGCTATGAAGCCCTTAAGGATATAGATCTAAAAATCCCTGATGGAGCTCTTGTAACCCTATTGGGACCATCTGGGTGTGGGAAATCCACGGTTCTTAACATTATAGCGGGTATTCTAGATCCCACTCATGGAGATATCTTGTTTGATGATAAGTCTGTAATAAATCTTCATCCTAAAGATAGAAATATAGGTATGGTTTTTCAAAATTATGCTTTATACCCTCATATGACAGTACTTGAAAATATAACTTTTCCTTTGACTGTAGGAGATAATAAGATTAAAAGATCTGAAGCTAATAAGGTTGCTCAAAGGTATATGGATCTAACATATATTACAGATTATAAAGATAAAAAACCAAATCAATTATCTGGTGGTCAACAACAAAGAGTTGCTATAGCTCGAGCTCTTGTTCAAAATCCGAAGATACTACTGATGGATGAGCCTTTAAGCAATTTGGATGCCAGACTTCGATTGTCTATACGTGAAGAAATTAGAGATATTGTAAAAGATGTAGGAGTTACAACTATTTTTGTAACTCACGATCAAGAAGAAGCACTTTCGATTTCTGATTATATAGCTTTAATAGATGATGGGGTTATACAGCAATATGATATACCTCAAAATTTGTATCTTGAGCCTGCTAATTTATTTGTGGCAAAATTTATAGGTAATCCTATTATAAATATTTATGAAATGAGAAAAATAGAGAATTCTTTAGTAAGTGATGATTTTTCTATAAGCTTGGATGACTTTGATAAAAATAGATTTAAAGAAATGTTAGATAAAGATAAGTATCTTATAGGAATCAGACCAGAACATTTTAAGTTAGCTGATAGCGGAATAATTGTTAGAGTAGAAAATATCGAAATGATAGGTAGGTATATGATTTTGCACTTTACTTTAGATGGTGTAGCCTCAAGAGTTATAGCTGATAGTAAGCTTAAAATAAATAAGAATGATAAAGTATCTCTTACTATAGATTATTCATCAATATATCTTTTTGAAGAAGATGGAAAGAGAGTTTACTGATGAAAGAAAAATCCAATTATAAAGCTGAGAATTCACCGAGAGCTTGGCTTTATCTTTTACCTGCTTTAATATTTATAGGTGTTTTTACAATATATCCACTTTTTAGAACTTTTTATATGTCGATGCAGTCAAATAGTATACTAAATCCGACTTTTGTAGGACTTCAAAATTTTTCTGCTGTAATTAATGATGCACAGTTTAGACTTGCTATGAAAAATACTTTTATTTATGCTGTTACAGTAGTACCTTTATCACTTATAATCTCTATGCTTATAGCTCTAATACTATACGATAAGGTAAAGGGATCAGAATTTTTTGAGACTATATTTTTTATACCCTATCTTACATCTGTGATTGCTATAGGTATTGTATTTAGATATCTATTCCATGGTAAATATGGATTTTTGAATTACTTTTTGGGACTATTTCATATAGGACCTTTTGATTTTCTAAATGATAGGAACTACAATATGCCTGCTTTGGTTATATTTGGTATTTGGAATGCCTTGGCTTTTAATATTATAGTTATTTTGTCTGGTCTTAAGGGGATTGATAAAAACTACTATAGGGTGGCTGAAACTTTTGGAGCAAGCAAGTGGGAACAATTTATAAAGATTACTCTTCCAGAGCTTTCACAAATTATAACATTTTTGTTTTTGACAAGCTTTATTTCTGCCTTTAAGGTTTATAATGAAGTCTTTGCCTTATTTAATGGAAAGGCTGGTGTAGGCAATAACCTTGTAACAGCTGTTTTCTATATTTACAATAAATTTTATGTAGAGTATAGGTACGGACATGCTATGGCAGCAGCGGTTTTACTTTTCTTGATGCTTTTAGTTTTGACTTTCTTGCAAAGAAAGATAATAGAAAGGATAAGTAAATAGGAGGTATTATGAATAAATTTTTAAAGGTTCTAGGGTATATTTTTATAATATTAATGGCAGCTATAACCCTGTTTCCGTTTATATATATGATTTCATCATCGCTTATGAGTTTTCAAGAAGTTACAAGTATACCACCTAAATTTTTACCAAAGACCGTTCAATTTACAAATTATAAAGATGCTTTGAAAGTTGCACCTTTTGGCAGATATTTCCTTAATACTATTTTTGTCACTTTGATTAATACTTTAGGAACATTAATAACTACAACTCTTGCTGCATTTGCACTAAATTTTTTAAAATTTAAGCATAAAAAGGCTATAGAAAATATTTTGTTAGCCTTACTTATGATCCCATTTGAAATCATAGTCTTTACTAATTTTAGAACTATAGCAAAGCTTTCACTCTTGGATACTTATTTGGCATTGATATTACCTTTTATGGCAAGTGTATTTTATATAATTTATCTAAGACAATTCTTAAGGTCTATACCTATGGATTACTATAATGCAGCAAAAGTAGATGGAGCTAGTGATTTTGAGTTTATAAGTCGTGTTATGATTCCTTTATCAAAGTCTACGTTATTTACTATAGGGTTATTAAATTTTATAACAGGATGGAATTCTTTCTTGTGGCCTTTACTTGTGACAAATAGTAAAAATATGAGGATGATAAGTAACGGTTTATCAGCCTTTGCTACAGAAGCAGGATCGTATATTCACTTGCAAATGGCTGCAAGCACTATAACAATTCTACCAATTTTAGTATTATACTTTATATTTAGAAAGCAAATTCTTAAGGGAGTTTCTTATGGAGGAATTAAGGGTTAAATCGTTTTTTATGGGTATATAAATACAGTAATGATAAATGTATATTTTATAAGGAGAGGTTATGAACAAGAAAGTCTATTCGTTACTTACAACTTTAATGTTATCTTTAGCTGTTTTAGTAGGTTGTAGCAATCAAGATGTCAATACAGATAAAAAAACTGATACAGCTACAAATGATGCTAAAGTAGAAGAAAAAGTAGAAGATACTAAGAATGAAAGCAAAGAAGATAAAGATAAGAAAGACGATGATAAGAAAGAAGAATCTAAAAATGATAGTGAAGATGAGAAAGCTGAAATAACTTTCTGGCATGCTATGGGTGGTGGTCAAGGCGAGGCTTTAGAAAGCCTTGTAGCAGATTTTGAAAAAGAACATCCAAATATCAAAGTTAATCTACAAAATCAAGGTAATTATGGAGATTTGAATCAAATTCTAGTTGCAACAATGCAGTCTCCAAGTGATTTGCCAACAATTACCCAAGCCTATCCTGACTGGATGTTGCAATTTGAAGATGCAAACCTAGTAACAGATCTTACGGATATGGTTAAAGGAGAAGATGGAATAGAAGATTATGATGACATACTTCCTGGAGTAAGAGAAGAAATCGAACAAGATGGTAAAATTATGGGCTTACCATTTAACAAGTCTACAGAAGTTTTATGGTACAACAAAACTTTATTTGATGAATTAGGTTTAGAAGTTCCTAAAACTTATGATGAACTTAAAGAAGTGTCAAAGAAAATTTATGAAGAAAAAAATATTCCAGGAGTAGGATTTGATTCTCTACCAAACTTCTATGCAACATATCTTCATAATAAGGGATTGGAAATGGACAAAGACCTTGATATAACATCTCCTGAGTCAGTTGAAGCTGTAAATTACTATCTAGATGGTATTAAAGATGGATACTTTAGAATAGCAGGAACAGATCAATATATGTCAGGTCCGTTTGCAAATGAACAAGTAGGAGCATATATAGGATCCAATGCTGGTGAGGTTTACGTAAAAGATGGTGTAGAAGATAAATTTGAATATGCTGCAGCTCCATATCCAGCAGAAAGTGCGGTACAACAAGGAACAAATATCTACATGTTTGATAATGCAGATGACGCTCAAAAGAAAGCAGCATTTGAGTTCTTAAAATATTTAACAAGTAAAGAAGCACAAATCAAGTTTGCCCTAGATACAGGATACATGCCTGCAAGAACAAGTGCCTTAGAAGATAGTAAATATAAAGATTCTGATTCATCTATAGCTCCGATACTTGCTGATGCGACAAAGAACTTATATTCAAGACCATTAGCACCAGGAAGCCAACAAGCATATAATGATATAGGATCTACTTTAGAACAAATTCTATCAAATTCAGATAGTGATGTAGAGAGTGAGTTAAAAGCTTTTGAAACACAATATAAGTCAGATTTTGAATAAAATTAATTTAGCCAGAAGAGTATGTGTTCTTCTGGCTTTTACATTATCTTATTACTTGAAAATTCATACTATAAAAGTACTATTTATATAGAATCAATGGATTCTTATTTTTTTAAAACCAAAGGTCAGAGATAGTCAAAAAGTCAAACTTTTTCTTGACCTTTAATATAATAATTGTAAAGTAAGAAGAAACTTCAGAAAGCTGGTGAGTTTATGGCAGGTCTTACATCAGATATAGAAAGATTTCTAAAGGCTATGCTTGAGGAATCTACTGATGGGATGCTTGAAATTGGACGAAATGATTTGGCCATGCAATTTGATTGTGCGCCAAGTCAAATAAACTATGTTCTCTCAACTAGATTTACCCCTCATAACGGGTATCTAATAGAAAGCAAGCGAGGTGGTAATGGTTTTATAAAAATCATTACTATAGTAGAAGAAGATAATTACTTATCTTATTTAGTAAAAAATTTAAACAAACAGATGACTGAAGCAAATGCTGATAGTTTGTTTGTTGACTTATATAATAGAAAATACTTTACTAAGGATGAATTTTTGATGGCAAAGTATGCTACAAGCGATAAGGCTTTGGTAGAAGTAGATAGTAAATTTCGCAATAGGGTACGATCTGACATTATAAAAAATATCATCTTAAGTGTTTTAGCAAGGAGTTAATTATGAAGTGTGAAAGATGTGGCAAAGAAGCAACAGTTAGCGTCAAAGCCATAGTGAATGGCTATGAGCATGATTTCTATCTATGTAATGAGTGTATGACTTATTATACTGATATGAATGCTCAAAGTAGTGATAGTGAATTTCATAACCTTAATTTTAATAAATCAAATTTAGAAAATTTGATCCAAAAATTTGTGCCATCCTTGGATGATATGATTGATGGATATTACGAATATAAGTTCAATCAAAACAACCATCCATATAACTATATGGAAGGGCTTAATCAAAAAACTTGTCCTAATTGTGGTAACCTAGAATCTAATATTAAATCAGGAATTTTTGGATGTGAAGAGTGCTATAAACTTAGCGAAAAGCTAACTCCAAAAGTTCTTAGAACTTATAATAATTATGATAAATACACGGGTATGCTACCTAAAAAAGATCGTGAGTTTAAAGAAGTGGCTTTAGAAATTAAAGATCTTCAAGAAAAACTGCAACAATCTGTAGATACAGAAGATTATGAGCAGGCAGCTTCTTTAAAGGAAAGAATAGATGATTTAAATATGAAGGTGAAAAATTGATAGAATATGCAAAAGATATAATTCTAAATTCTAACCTCTCTTTAAGACGTAATCTAAAGGATGTTGATTTTCCTACTACAATGACCTATGAGGATAGCGAAAGAGTGATAGAAAGAATCAAGAAAATATATCCAGATGAAGTTACTTTACTAAGTGAGATTGATGAAATTACTTTAAACAAACTTATAAATGACATGGTCTTATCAGAAGATTGTGATAGTAAGCTAGCTCAAATAGCTATTGTTATCAAGGATGATTATATTCTGACAATTAATGATCGTGACCACATAGCTATAAATATAAAAAACTTTGATTTAGATGTTAAAAAAGCTTATAAAAAAGCTTATGAAGTAGAAAGAGAGCTGGATGAACTTCTAGATTTTTCTTTTATGGCAGAATATGGATACCTAACAAGTGATGCTAGAAATGCAGGTGCAGGTCTTGAAATTAGACTAAAGATGTTTTTGTTTGGATTAGTAAATGCAGAAGAATCTTATTATGGTTTCAAACAAGGACTTATGAGTCACGGTATGTATGCTCAAAGATATGTTCCAAAATATTATGACAAATATGTAGATGACATATATCTTGTAAAGAACTTTGGTAATTATAGAGACAACATGGATGATTATGTAGATGGTTTTGCAGTCAATATAGATTCTTTGGTAAGAAATGAGAGAAGATTTAGAAGAGATTATCAAATTTTAAATAATATTTCAGATGAAGATATATTAGAAGAAATAAATATTAGTTTAAATACTTTAAATAGTGAAAATCTAAAGAGCCTCAATACTATAGCTAGCCAGTTATATAGGCTTAAAAAGTATAATAAACTAGGCTTTAATACTGACTTAACTAGTAATGAGCTAGACTATTTGATATTTAACTTAACCAAAAACAAGTATAAGGGTAAAAAAGACCCTGATAGAGCTGAGTTTCTTAACTCATATATGAAGGAGAGAGAATGGAAGCTAACAGATTAAATAAACTAACCCAACAAGCAAGACGCGAGTCATACTCTCTAAACCATGATTATATAGGTAGTGAGCACTTGCTCCTTGCTCTAATGAAGACAGGTTCTGTAGCGACAAAGGCGCTAGAAGCGGCTGGAGCAAATTATGATTTGCTTCGCCAAGTAGTTATAAATAATATAGGTCAAGGTCAAGCAGTACGTCCAGCAACAGAATATAGCAAAAAGGTAAGGCAAATTTTTGAACTTGCAAGGCTTAATGCATCAAGACATGGTCAAGTATCAGCAGGAGAAGAAAATGTTCTGTTTGCAATACTTGCAGACGAGGACTCTCTAACTAATATAATGTTCCTCTTATCAGGGGTAGAAAAAGAAACTGTAAAGAGGAATCTCAAGGAACTTTTAACAGGTCAAGTTGAAAGTTCAATAAATGAGAGAGAATTATCTGAAAACATCACTAAATATTCTAGAGACCTCAATAAAGAAGCAGAGGATGGAAAAATTGATCCAGTAATAGGTAGAGATGAGGAAATTGAAAGAGTCATCCAAATCCTAATGCGTAGAACTAAAAATAATCCTATTCTAATTGGTGAACCTGGAGTCGGTAAGACAGCTATTTCCGAGGGACTTGCCCAAAGAATAGTAGAAGGTGAAGTTCCAAGAATTATAGAAGATAAGACAATTCTAAGTTTAGATTTAGCAAGCATGTTAGCAGGTACAAAATATCGTGGTGATTTTGAAGATAGACTTAAGAAGTTATTTGATGAACTATCAAAGCATGATGATGTAGTTTTATTTATAGATGAATTTCATATGGTACTTGGAGCAGGAGCTGCAGAAGGATCTATGGATGCTGCAAATATTTTAAAACCTATTCTTGCCAAAGGGGATATACAAATTATAGGCGCTACAACAATAGAAGAATACAGAAAATATATTGAAAAAGATAGCGCTCTGACCCGCCGTATGCAACCAATCCAAGTGGAAGAACCATCATTAGCCGATACTCGTAAAATAATCTATGGAGTTAAGGACAAATACGAAACTCACCATGGTGTAGAAATCACTGATGAAGCTATAAATGCAGCAGTCGAACTTACTGATAGATATATAAACGATAGGTTTTTACCAGATAAGGCTATAGATGTAATAGATGAGGCGATGAGTAAGATAAGGATAAAATCTTATCAAGAAGAAGAACAAGATATAAATCCTGAAGATAAGATTAGAGAATTAACAATTCAAAAAGAAGAAGCTGTAAGAGATCAAGATTTTGAAAAGGCAGCAGAGCTTAGAGATAAGATAAACCAAACTCAATTTGAAATAGAAGCTGAAATAGAAAAGAAAAATAAGGATAAAGCAAATCTTTTTATAGATTACGATGATATAGCTAGTATAGTTGCCTCTTGGTCAAAAGTTCCAGTTACAAAACTTACAGAAGATGAAAAGGAAAAATATGCAAATATTGATCATGAACTAGAAGGGACAGTAATAGGTCAAGATGAAGCTATAAAATCAGTAGCGCATGCTATAAAAAGAGCTAGAGTAGGATTAAAAGATCCAGCAAAACCAATAGGTTCCTTTATATTTGTAGGACCAACTGGTGTAGGAAAGACCTATCTAGCAAAATCATTAGCAGAAAATATTTTTGGATCAGAAGAACACTTAATTCGTATGGATATGAGTGAATATATGGAAAAATTTGCCGTATCTCGTCTAGTAGGTTCACCTCCAGGTTATGTAGGATATGAAGAAGGTGGCCAGCTTACAGAAGAAGTTAGGAATCACCCTTATTCTGTAATTCTATTTGATGAGATTGAAAAAGCTCACCCGGATATTTTCAATTTACTTCTTCAAATCCTGGATGATGGAAGGCTTACAGATGGACAAGGTCGCACAGTAGACTTTAAAAATACAATAATTATTATGACAAGTAATGTAGGCGTATCAAGTCTTAATGAAAAGCAAACCATAGGTTTTGAAACAGGTGACATAGAAGAGAAGAGTAAAGATAGAACTCGTGAGATTATAGAACGTGAAGTGAAAAATGCCTTTGCACCAGAGTTTTTAAATAGACTAGATGAAGTTATTATGTTTAACCCTCTTAGTGAAGAAAATATAGAAGAGATTACCAAGCTAATGTTAGATAAGACTCGTCAAAGATTAAATAACATAGATATTGATATAGAGTACGATCAAGATGTCATAAAGCTTCTAGCAAAAGGCGGCTTTAATGAAGAATATGGAGCAAGACCACTTGAACGTCATATAACCAAGATGATAGAAGATAGACTTGCAGAAGATATCCTAGATAATAAGCTAGACCGCGATGCAGTTATTAAACTAACTGTAAAAGATGAAAAATTAGAATTTGAAAACGTAGCAGAGGATAAAAAAGAATCTCTAGCCACTGAATCTATAGAATAATCCTAAAAAATAAAGCTACTCATAAACCACCCTTAAGATGGTTAGAACATAGACAAAGTTGATTTTATATTTTGTCAAAAGTGTCTAACCACGCAAAGGGTGGTTTTTTTATATCTAGAGATACTAATATTGACAAATATTTAATAATTTATTATAATAAGGAAGTAATAAACGTTTTCATATGCGTTTATAAGCAAGGAGGAATTAAATGAAGAATGTTTTTAAAGGGCTAGCTGCTCTATCATTAGCTTTTGTTTTATCTGCTTGTGGTGCAGGTAAAAAAGATTCAGCAAATGAGAGCAAAGATGCAGCTGATGTAAGTGCTAAGTTAACAGTACAAGTTGAAGAAGCTTGGCTACCACATTATGAACAAGCTGCAAATAGAGTTAAAGAAAAATATCCAAATGCAGATATAGAATTTAAGAAAGTATCTGCTTTTGATCATCTTGATATATTAGACTCGACAGATGCAACTAATGAAGATGTAGCTGATTTATTTGCTATACCAGCAGATAGGCTTTATGTGCTTCATGGAAATGATGTATTGGGTGCTATTGATTCTAAGAAACTTCAAAAAGAAATTGGTGGATGGGATAATTTTGACGAAGGTATAGGTGGGAATTTTAATATAGATGGAGAATATTTTGCTTTTCCATATAATATAGAATCATTAGTAACTTATGTAAACACAGCTAATGCAGATGATAAAGGCATTGATATAGAAAAACCAATAGAGATTAATGATATAGAAGATCCAGAGACTGTACTATTCCCATTATTTGATGCTTGGTATGGTGTAGCGGCTACTAATTCTTCAGAAATTGAACTTTTAAAACAAGAAGATGATGATACTTTATATACTGATATGACAAAAGATTGGAAAGATCTAGAGCCAGAAAAGAAAGCTACTATCAAGGGAATATTTAATTACTGGAAAAAACACTATGATGCAGGTACACCTTTATTTGATGCTGATGCAGGTTGGGCTTATATAGATGATAAGTTTAAGACAGGTAATGGTGGCGTTGCACGTTTAGGTGGACCATGGGATGCTGATCCTATTTCTAAACAAGCAGGTGAAGGCAATTTAAAAGTATATCCAATAAATCATTTGACATTAAATGGTAAACCACTTGCTCACTGGCAAGGTGGATGGGGGCTTGCTATTAACTCTAGAATAGAAGAAGATAGTGACAAAGTAGCTATAGCAGATGAGATGATTAAAGAGATTGTTAACCCAGAATATGCAGTGGATTTATTTAAGTCAACTGGCAAGATCCTTGAAAATGTAGATGCAGAAACTTATAAGGATTCTGATTTGCCAGATGAGGATAAAGAAATTATTAGTGCTACTATAGAGTCATACAATAATTCTCCAAGAAGACCGTTATTTAAAGAATGGACAGACGTTTGGGATACTTATAAAAATGCTATTCTTTCATGGAACTCAGTAGCACCTAAAGATGAACAAAAGGCTTATAATGAACTAAAGGCATCATTTGAATCAATGATGGAAAATTTTAACTAAAAGGATATTTAAAAAGGTCAAGCAATTGACCTTTTATGTTTTATATGAATAAGAATAGAGAAAATCAAGAATTTTTAATGAAAATCCTCATAGTATCAGCTTTGATAATATTATTTTCATCTTTGGAGGCTATGTTTTTTGCTAAGGATATCAATTTCTTTAACAATTTTAAATATGCTAATGGGATAAGCTCTTACGATCAATATTTAAATTATATTTTATTTAATTTATTTTTGAGCACGATTAACCCTATAATCATATCCATATATACATTTTTTACTATAAATAAAAGAGGTGTTAACAACATTTATAGGATGTTTTTTGGATTTTCTACTTTCCTTTCGCTTATAAATGTTGTAATGCAATTTAGAATAAAATCTATTTTTTATTATTTAGTCATTATCCTACATATAATCTTATTTTATTTTATAATAACAAAAGAAAGGACCTAGGAATTTATGAAATATGAAAAATACCTAGTAGACGATCGAGCTAACCTACATCCTAGGAAAAACCAATATATAATCGATCAAATTGAAGGGAAGACAGATGTAAGTAAGTCTAGTCATCCTTATAATATTAAGCTTAATGAATATAAGAAAGAGGAAAAGAAACTCTTAAATATTAAAAAAAGGGAGGCTTCCATAATATCAAAAAAGGAAGCTCATTCAAAAGATTTTAAAGATTTGGCGGCAAAATATTATCTGGCTCAATCCATGTTAGATTTTTATGAATCTAATTCAGATTTGACTTATGATGCTGAGCTTAAAGCTAAAGAAGCTAATATTTATATAAATGAAATACCAGACATTATAGACCATGATTTATATCTAAAAAGTCAACTTACTGAAAAAAGTAATAAGCTTCATTTATTGACAGAAGAGGATATAAGAATTGCTAATGAAAAAATAGATGAAGATAAGAAAGCTTTAAAGGGAAAATATGATAAAGATTTAGGATTTTTAAAAGAAAGTTATAGTAAAAAACTTATTTCTAAAAAAGCTTATAAGTCTGAAAAGCAGAAGCTTAAAAAGAGCTTTGAAGATAATAATAAGGCTATAGAATTCCAAAATCCCAAAGTTTCTCTAGAAGAAGAAATTAAAAGTCTAAAGTATAAGATTAAAAAAGATCTTAGGGGAAAAAGGAAAATATTATCCAGTGATTTAGCTGAAGCTCGCCGTAGAACTCCTATAGAAAAAGAAAAGATAAGACCATGGAGATCTATAGTATCTATTCTCCTTCCGGGTTTAGGACAGCTTTTAAATGGTCAATGGCAAAAGGCCATATGTTTTTTTTTAGGAAGTCTATTTATTTATATGATTGCTATTCCTTATGCCTTAGGTTTTGGCAATTATCAGGGCGAAGGTATAGCAGGTTTGATAAGCCTTGCAGAGGGCGGAGGCAGACTTGATAGGTCAATCCTATTTATGATTGAGGGAATTATTGCCTTAGTATTTATATTGATAGCAATATTTATATATATTAAGTCTTTTAAGGATACCCGCAATGTCGAGAAAGCTGAGATGGCAGGAATTAGACCAAACAATTGGTTTGAAACTCGTAAATTTATGAGGACAGATGGATTCCCATATCTTATAACTACTCCAGCTTTAATACTAATAGTGTTTATAGTAATAGTACCTATTGTTACAGCAATATTGATCTCTTTTACTGATATGAATCCTCAAAATCAAAATAAATTTCACTGGGCAGGTCTTTCTAATTATATAACAATTGCTAAAGGTCAAGGTATAGCAGGTAAGGCTTTCTGGAAGATATTTGGATGGACATTAGTATGGACTTTGGCAGCATCAACACTTGCTATTGTTCTAGGATTTATATTTGCTCTTCTTGTAAATAATGAAAGAATAAAGGGAAAGAAATTTTTTAGGACAGTATACCTACTCCCTTGGGCAGTTCCTGCATTTATAACTATTATGTTCTTTTCTATTATGACTAGTCGTGGAGGGGTATTGTCTAATGCTTTTTCTTCGCTATTTAATACGAGCTTAGATATAAAGAATAACACCTACCAGACAAGATTATCTTTGATTTTAATACAAGGATGGCTAGGTCATTCATATATATTCTTACTAACAACAGGAGTGCTTCAAGCAATACCTAAAGACTTATATGAAGCTGCAAGTATAGATGGAGCAAGTGGAATAAGAAGAACATTTAAAATTACCATACCTTTGGTACTATTCCAGATAGCTCCAATGCTTATTAATCAATACACATTTAACTTTAATAACTTCTCCATTATTTACCTTTACAATCAGGGTGGACCGTTTAATCCTAAAGTTTACGGAAATTTAGCTGGATCATCAGATATCCTTATATCCTATATCTATAAGCTAACAATGGAAAGTCAATATCAGGCGATAGGTGCCGCTATAACAGTATTTATATCAATAATATTAATTATTATATCTTACTTAGGTTATAGAAAATCTTCCGCTTTTAAGGAGTATTAATATGCTAAGAAGAAAAAAAAATAAAGAAAATGACCTATATTTATCAGACTTGCAACCCTTATCAACTGGTGGGAAGATAGCCTTATTCTTAACATACTTACTACTTATAGTATGGGCAGCTATAATACTTATTCCACTTATAATAATGACTATGAGTAGTTTTAATGGAAATCAAGGCCAATATATTTCTATGGCAGGTGATTTTCAGTTTAGTCTAGATAACTTTAGATATTTATTTGAGCGAACTTATTTTTTAAGATGGGTTTTAAATACACTAAAAATAGCTGTTATAACTACGATCTTAACTTTGATATTTGTATCATTTACAGGATATGCCTATTCTAGATTTAGATTTAAGGGAAAGAGGGCAAGCCTTATAGCTATAATGCTAGTGCAAATTATTCCAGCTTTTGCAGGGATCACAGCCTACTATGCAATACATTCTATAGTAAATGGTATAATTCCTATTTTTTCTAGATCTGCAATGCTTATTTTAATCTATTCTGGTGGATCGATAGCTACAAATACCTTTATACTAAAAGGATATCTAGATAGCATAAGTCCAGAGTTAGATGAAGCAGCTCGTATAGATGGATGTTCAAATTTTGAGGTTTATAGGTTGATAATTATGCCTTTGGCTAGGCCTATGCTTGCAATAATTGCATTGCAATGCTTTATAGGACCATTTTTAGATTACTTAATGCCAAAGATACTGTTGACTAATCCTATGGATTATACACTAGCAACAGGACTATTTACTTTGATTAATGATATGAGAACGATGAATCAGCCAGCATTTGCAGCAGGTGGATTCTTATCTGCAGTACCAGTTATGATATTATTCCTTATATTACAAGATGAGCTAGTATCAGGACTTTCAAGTGGTGCTGTTAAGGGTTAGGAGATTTAGATGAGAGTAAAATTAGACAATATAGGGAAAAAGTATGAAGGTCGTGAAAATTTCACTATAAGAAATATAGATTTAGATATAGAGGATAAAGATTTTTGTGTTATTCTTGGACCATCCGGATGTGGTAAATCGACTCTAATAAGGATGATAGCAGGTCTTAACTCTATTACAGAAGGAACTTTATACTTTTATGATAAGATAATGAATAAGGTAGAGCCTAAGGATCGTGATATAGCCATGGTTTTTCAATCATACGCCCTATATCCACATATGACAGTTTATGAAAATATGGCCTTTTCACTTAATATGAAAAATGAAAGCAAAAAATTAATTGATGAGAGAGTTAAAAATGCTGCAAAAATCTTACAGCTTGAGGATTATCTCTATAATAGACCATCAGATATATCAGGTGGGCAAAGACAAAGAGTTGCCCTAGGTCGTGCCATAGTACGTAATCCAGCAGTATTTTTAATGGATGAGCCTTTATCAAATCTTGATGCTAAGCTACGTGAGTCTATGAGAGTGGAGATTGTAAGGCTTCATAACCAATTAAATACCACAAGTATTTATGTAACCCATGATCAGACAGAAGCTATGACAATGGCAACAAAGATAGTTTTATTAGATAAGGGGATAGTTCAACAAGTGGGAGCCCCTACAGATTTTTATAGGAAGCCAAACAATCTATTTGTTGCAGGCTTTATAGGATCTCCGACTATGAATATTATAGAAGGAAAAATCACTGATGGAATATTTGTAAGTAATACAGGGGAGATTAAAATTAGACCTTCAGATAATGATAGTAAGCTTATAAGAAATTATGAAGGTAAAAAAGTTTATCTAGGAATTAGGTCAGAAAGATTTATAGCTGAAAAAAGAGATTATAATACCCTAAGTGCAAGTATTGATGTAATTGAAATGCTAGGCAAGGAACAATTGCTTTATACAAAATTAAATGATGGAACCAATATAGTAATAAGTCAGCCAGGCTACTTTGATTACGATATAGGTGAAAAGCACTACTTTACCCTAGATCCAGAAGCTCTGCACTTTTTTGATGGAGAGTCTACTGAGAGGATAAATTAAAAATAGAAGCTCTTACTAGTTGATAGACTATTTTAGTTTATTTTAGTAGGAGCTTTTTCTATAGCAAGTAGTTTTTTCTTTAAATCTAGCCCGTAAGCATAACCATGTAGTTTACCATCAGAGCCTATTACTCTATGGCAAGGTATTATTATCATAATAGGATTTTTTCCAATTGCACTTGCAACTGCTCTAATGGCTTTGGGTTTACCTATGGATTTCGCTATTTCCTTGTAGGTTTTGGTATCTCCATAAGGGATATTTTTAAGTTCATTCCATACTGTCATCTGAAACTTTGTTCCTTTAAGCTCAATATTATTATAAAATGAAAAATTCTCTCTTTTAGAATTCAAGTATTCTTTTATTTCCTGATTAATACTATCTGAAAACAAAGACTTTTCATCGTATTTACCAAATCTGTCTACTTCTCAATTTTATAAATCTTTTCCTTAGAGTATGTCAATTTTAAAATTCCAATGCTATGTAAATAATAAGATGTTTTCATAATAGTATTATAATCCATCTTATTATAATTTCATTTGTAAAGTTTTTGTAAAAATTTATATGGAGTATATTTTTAGAAAAATTTATACCTTAAAATATTTATTTTTGTAAGAATATAGTAAAATTTTTGTAAGTTTATTAGAAAAGTTAAAAACGTTGAATGTTAGTCATACTTATATTAATTTAAAATATAAGACAAAATAAATATTAAAAACTGTATTATATTTTTAATAAAAGCTTAATAAAATATTTACATAAATCATATAAATATTGAATTTGTAATATTTATGTAAGTTCATTGACTATAATTTTAGATTTATTATAATAAAAGTGTAATTAGAATAGCTAATTATTAAAAATAAAAAAAGGAGGTGTATTATGAATTTCTTAAGAAGATTACTTAACAAAAAAGAAGTTAACCTTGGTATTGTATCATTTGGTTACAAAGGAGAAAAATGGCATTGGTAATAAGATTATTCTCTAAAATTTAAAAATAAATGTTTATTAAATATTTAATATAATAAATACATATTAGAGAATGGACTTATAGTCAATAGATAGTAATTATAGAAGTTGGAAAAGTGCAGAAAGGAGTTCCTTTCTGCGCTTATTTTAAATATACCCTTTGTAGAATATATTTCATATTGTACAATTACAGCATTAAATTGGTATAGGTGAATTATGAAAGAAGTTGAAGTGGATTCAAAAAAAATTGAATTAGTTTTTATGTCTTTAGCACTTATTGCTATAGCAGGAATTAGCTATGTTATGTCTGGTTTTTTAACTATTATTAGTTCTAATGAAAATAATCTTACTCTCATGTCTACAATTTGGTTAAGTTTGTCAATGATTATTTTTTTTATATTCTTGCCTTTATCCTTGTCTAAGAGAATATACGGCATTGATATTAATGATTTTAATATCAATTATAGGAATTATTTAATCTATACTATAGTCGGCTTTGTATTATTCAAATTAGTATTTAAGGTAGATGGTGTAAATATTTTTAGAAATATGATTGTGGCAAGTAGTGAAGAGTTTTTGTTTAGATTCGTTATATATGAAATTTTAAAAAAAGGATTTGATAAAAAACAGGCTATAATTATAGGATCATTGTTATTTTCACTAATTCTTCATCTTAATGTTAATATATTTATAAATATTGTTAGTAAATTTCCAATGTCTATAATTTTATATTTACTATATGATAAATTTGGATATGAAAATGCTTTCGCCCTCCATTGGATAAATAATACACTTGTTGATTTTTTTAATTTTTAAGCAAGTAGAAAGAGGTTAATTATGGAAAATGTAACAAAAAATACATATATAAAGGCTATTATTTTAAATTGCCTAGTTTTTTTAATATTAGGAATATTTTTAGATAAGATGAGTTTAGCATTTGTTCTTATAATGCTAGTAATTCCTTTAATAATAAACGCTGTTCTTATAAAAAAAGAGTTTGATGCAACTCATATAGTTAATAAGTATCATTATCTCTTACCATTAATAAGTTTTTTAACTTATATAATATTTGGAAATATAGTAAAAAATAATGGAAAATGGGATGTTTTTAAAAATGCTTATAGCAAGGATGTAGGACAAATGTCAGTAAAAATTGCTAATAGTCCTGTTGATGTTTCTCAGCTTATTTTTTCTTTGATAATGTATGTTGCAATAGGATATCTTTTAACGAAAATAATGACATCAACCAACAAAAACTCTAAAAATAAAGTAAGGAATAAGAATGCTTCTAGAAGTAAATCATTTGAGTAAAAAGTATAAGACTAATGACTTTTATTCTTTAGATGACGTGAGTTTTGGGCTTGAAAAAGGAGAAATATTAGGGCTGATCGGTAGAAATGGAGCTGGTAAATCCACTCTCTTAAAGCTGATTTCCAAATCTATTAAACCTACTAATGGGGATGTATTATACTTAGGTGAAAGTTTATATGATAAGGATAATAGACTGGATGATTTTGGAATTCTTATAGAAACTGTATTTTATCCAGATCTGACTGTAGTGGAAAATTTGGATTTTTATTTAGATATCCATAATAAAACTCAATACAAAGAGAATATTGAGCCTACTTTAGAATTGTTAGATTTGTGGAAGAGAAAGGATGATTATCCATCTAGATTTTCCTATGGTATGAAGCAAAGACTAGCTTTATCAATGGCTCTTGTTGCTGAGCCTGAAATTTTACTTTTAGATGAGCCGTTTGTAGGACTTGATCCAACTGGTGTTAATAAACTAATAAATATATTAAAAGAATGGTCTGAAGATAGAAAAGTGTCTATGATAGTATCTAGCCATCAATTAGGAGAATTGGAAACCTTATGTAATAGATTCATATATATTAACCAAGGTAAGTTGAGTCAATCTTTTAATAACGAAAAAAATAAAAAACTTATAATAAAGCTAAAGAAATCTAAGCAAATAAAAAATCTTGATGATAGTGCTATTAAGATTTTGGATGAAGGCAAAGCTTTAGAAATAGATAAATCGATAAATATTGACAAACTAAATGGCTTATTAGCAGATCTTGCTTCTTCTAATTGTATTTTAAATATTTCAGAAAAAGCTGATGATATAAATAGGTACTTTGAAAGTTAGGAGGTATTTTATGAACAATTTAACTATGCCTGTTTTTAAAACTGCTTATAAGAGGAAACCAGCTAAAATATTTATGGCTTTTGGATTTTTCCCATTAGTATTGATGATTATTTCACTTTTACCTACTAATTTTATGCAGATTGGGGGTATGGATGACTCAATGAGTTTTATGGATTTTTTTGATTTAAGTCAAAGTATAGTTTTCGATACTGTGTTGCCCTTGGTTGCTTTGATATATTTGGTTATTTATTCTATCAATCAGGAAATCGAAAAAGGAACTTTATACTTATTTAAGGATATAGATAGAGGTAAAGTAATTGATGCAAAAATTGAGTCTGTTATTTTAGTTTATATAGTATTTTCAATTATTACTTTTTTTTCAGCTTTAATAGCTTATTATTTGCACTTTAAAAATTTAAGTTATGGATCAGGAGAATTTATTGCTAGCAATATAACAGATAGGAAAATCATGTGGGTTTCTCTTGTTGGGAAATTATATATATACATAATTACTATAGTTATAGCTGTTTTTTTATCAATTAGATTTAATAATAGTGTTACTTTAGTAGTTACTTTATTTTTTGCACTTTTTAGTAGTATATCCAATAAGTTGGGGTTATCAAAATACTTTTTCCCTAATTCATATTTTAATCTATACTCACAATTTGGTTTTGGAAAATGTATGCTATTGATGACACTGCTTTTGGCAATATATCTAGGTATATTTTGGACTTTGAGTAGGAAATATTTTAGGAAGCTTGAATTTTAATATGAAAAGAGATCAAACTGTTTATAATTTGCTAAAAGAAAGCATACCTCATTCAAAGCTAATTTTAGGAATAATTTTTAGTGCTTTAGGTTCTTTTTTAACCTTGATGATACCTCAGATAATTGGTCAACTAGCAAGTAGTGAAGCTATTGAGTATCTTATGGACCATAAGTATATAATAGGTCTGATTTTACTTTTTATACTAGTCCTATATATTATAAAAACAGTTGCTACATATTTTTTAGGTACAGTCGGAGCAACGGCAATAGAGAATGTACAAAAAACATTTTCTTCTCATGTTATAGCCTTACCAATTTCAGTAATAGAAAGATATCAGCCAGCAAATTTATCTAGTAGATTAACAAATGACATAGTTGTAATTTCAAAAATTGCATCTGTAATAATACCAGATATAATAATTAACTCTGTTATAGTTATTGGAGCTTTGATCTTTTTATTTAAGATAAATCTTAAACTAACATTATTTGTTCTTTTAATTGTTCCGATTTTTTTGCTAGTAAATTTACCTGTAAATAAAAAGTTAGAAAATATATACAGAAATCAACAAAAACTTTTAGGAGATATAAGTGGTAATTTTACTCAATCAATAAATAATATTAAGCTTATAAAATCTTTCAATGCCCAAGAAGATGAAAAGAAAAGGCATTTTTCTTATTTTAATGCTTTATCTAATAATATGAAGAGAATGGTTTTGGTAGGTGCAAGCTTAAGTTCTTTATCTGCAGCGCTGATAGTTTACCATTTGACCTTTTTAGTTATATATCTATCATTTACTTATTATAAAGGCGGACTAAATATTTCGGATTTAATAATATTCTTTATGTATGTTGTCCAAGTCATATCACCAATACTTCAGTTATTAAATGATTTTACAGAGTTATTTGAAGCAAGAGGTGCTATCTCAAGACTTAGTGAGATTTTGGATCTTAATACAGAAGATGATGGTATTTATAAAGATCATGTTACAAACATGAATTCATCTATTGTATTCGAAAATGTAAGCTTTTCTTATGGAGAGTCTAGTATACTCAATAATCTTAATTTTATTATTAATAATAAAGAATTTGTTTCAATAGTCGGTCCAAGTGGATCTGGGAAATCAACTATTTTATCACTAATATATAAATTCTATGGTGGTTATGAAGGCAAAATTACGGTCGGAGGATACGATTTGGAGGATATTTCTCCATATGATTTGAGGAATAATGTATCTTTTATTTTACAAAATAATTTGGTGTTTTCTGATACTATAAGAAATAATCTTAAATATGGGAAAAATAGGGATCTGGATGATGATATTTTAAGAGAATATGCATATTTAACAACGATAGATAAGTTTATAGATAAATATCAAGGTCTTGGTACAGTAATTGGAGAAGAAGGCATCTTACTTTCAGAAGGGCAAAAGCAAAAAATTAATGTAGCAAGAAATTTATTATCTGAACCTAAGATATTGCTATTAGATGAACCAAGTTCTAGCCTTGATGTTGTGAGTGAATCAGTTATTAATGATATATTAGTTTCTTTTAAAGATAAGATGACAATAGTGGTAGTTGCTCATAAAATAAAAACAGTTATGAATTCTGATAAAATAATAGTTTTAAATTCTTTAGGATCTATTGAAGCTATAGGCACACATGAGTTTTTAATAAAAAATAGTCCTACTTATAAACAATTTTATAATATGAGTTTAATTCAAAAAAAAGAATTTTAAAAAGCATAAATTTAGAAATTTCTATAATAGAATAAATATTTTTATTACTAGTTTATAAGTTTTACTTATTGTAATTATCTACAAACCAAGTGATTATAAATGCTAATGATTTATTTTATAATAGCTTCTTTTTTGTATATAATTAACGTTATTTTCTTTATTTAAAGTATAATAATTGTAAAAACGTAAGAAATGAGGTAGTTATGACTTACGATGAAAAAATTCAAAAAATTGTTGATTATATAAAATCAGGTGAGAAGTCTGAGACAAATTTTAAAGTTGGATTTGAAGCTGAACACTTCACAGTTGATAAAGATAGCTTAAATACAGCACGTTATAAGCAAAAAGATGGGGTTAGTGATTTATTAGAAGAAGTAAAAGAACTTGGATATGAGGCCAGCTACGAAAATAGTAATATTATGGGTCTTAGAAGAGCTGGAAATTCTATTTCTATAGAGCCAGCTGCTCAATTTGAGCTTGCCTTTGATGCTGCTAGTTCAATAGATGAATTATTTGAAAACTATAAGCAAGCTATGGAGGATATTATTCCTATTTTTGAAAAAGAAAATAAGCTCTTGCTACAAATAGGTTATCAACCTAAAGAAAAAATCGATGATATAGAGATGATCCCTAAGCAAAGGTATAAGTATATGTACGATTATTTTGAAGAATTTGGAGGAGCTTTAGCTCATAATATGATGAAAGGCTCTTGTAGTCTACAAGTAGCTATAGATTATAAAGATGAGTATGACTTTAGGAAAAAGTATTTTGTAGCTAATGCTATATCTCCATTTTTATATAGTATCTTTGATAATGCTTATATTTTCGAAGGTAAAGTTTATGATAAACACAATCTAAGACAAACTATATGGGAACAATGCGATAAGGATAGAACTGGAATATACTCATTTTCATTTGATGATGATTTAAGTTATGAAACTTATGCTAAAAAGATCCTTAAAACTCCTAGTATCTTTATAGAAAGAGATAAAAAAGAAGTATTTACTAAAGATAAAACATTTGAAGAAGTCATGGATCAAGATTCTAGTACGGATATGATTTACCATGCTCTTTCAATAGTATTTCCTGATGTTAGGGTCAAAAAGTATATAGAAGTCAGGATGCCTGATAACATACCTTATCCATATAATTTTGCCGCAATAGCTTTAATTAAAAATATATTCTACGATGAGGACGTATTAGATTATGTATATGAAAAATTTTCTGATATGACTTATGAAAGTGTTCAAGATTTAAAGAAAATAGCTACTATTCAAGGCATTCAAGCTCTCTATAAAGAGAAGAGAATCTATGAATGGATGTTAGATATAATAGATAAAATAGAAGAAGATAGAAAATATATAGATCCTTTAATAGTTTTATTAGAAAAACAAATTACTCCACGTGATATTTATGAAAATTTATATAAAGAGAGTCCACAAAAAGCTGCTTATGAATTTTCAGTAAATAAATTTATTAAAGATATAAATGGCGAAAATTAAAAAAGCTTACGAGTGTAGTAACTGTGGTCATACTCAACCACTTTGGGCAGGAAAATGTCCAGAATGTGGTAAATGGGGAACACTTACAGAAATTACTCTTACAGAAGCTAAGAATAAGAATAAGCAAGTAATAGAAGATAAGTCAGCGAAGAGATTAAAGAATATTAAAATCAATGAATCTCAAAGACTAAAGTCTGATTATGAAGAATTTGATAGAGCCGTTGGAGGAGGTCTGGTAAGAGACAGTGTGACAATTCTTACTGCTCGTCCAGGGGCAGGAAAGTCAACCTTACTTCTACAACTATCAAAGTCCTATGCAGATAAGGGGCTTAAAGTTTTATATATATCAGGAGAAGAATCAGAAAGTCAGATAAAGTCTCGTGCTGATAGAATTATGGAAAATCTACCAGAAAATGTGTGGATTCTTTCAACTAATTCTATGGATAGTGCTGTAAATGAAATTAGAAATATAGATCCTCAAATAGTATTTCTAGATTCCATCCAGACATTTACTTTAGCTGAATTTGATAATAAAGCAGGAAGTCCTACTCAAACTATAGAAGTTGCTAATAAAGCTGTAGATATTGCTAAAGATGAATTAAAAAAACGAGCTGTAATAATGATTGGCCATATGACTAAAGCTAATGAAATGGCTGGTTTGCGTACATTAGAACACTTGGTAGATACAGTACTTCTTTTAGATGGAGAAAGTGATGAAGATCTTAGAGTCTTAACTTCTACTAAAAATAGATTTGGAAGAACTGGAGAGATTGGACTGTTTTCGATGAGTGAAGATGGTCTTATAGAGATATCCAATCCCAGTGAATATTTTATAACTTCGCGTCAAAGTGCTATAGAAGGTTCAGCAATATCTGTAACCAAGGAAGGATCTAGACTGTTAGAAGTAGAAATTGAGTCTCTGGTAAGCAAATCATTTTTACCGTATCCACAAAGAATAGGAGACTCTCTTCGTAAGGATGATTTGAATACCCTTATATCTATTCTTCAAGAAAGAGCAGGGCTTAATCTATTTGATTACAATGTTATAATCAAGACTACAGGTGGCTTAAAGCTTTCAGAACCATCAGTAAACTTAGCTATAATGATGTCTATAGCTTCATCTTATTTAAAAAAACCTATAGATGATAAGACTGTATTTATAGCAGAAGTGGGACTTACAGGAGAACTTAAAAAAGTTCCTCAAATAAAACAGAGGATTAAAGAATTAGAAAGACTTGGCTATAAGAAATGCTATGTAGCAAGAAATTCAATCAATGAATCCGATTTTAAAGATATAAAAGTAAGGCAAATATCAAATATCAAAGAAGTAATTAATGACTGTTTAAAATAACGATTAAGAAAGTTCATTTCTATGAGTAGCTTATCTTATTTATGTAAACGAACTTTCTTAGTAAGTCTTAAAAAATAGATAAAATCTTGTTTAAATGATTATCAGCTCCTAAATTATTTTAGCTAAAGTATTAGTAGAAATAAGTTGATTTAAAGAGATGACCTTTAGCTACCATAATAATTAGAGGCTATAATTATATCATTTACATACATTTATATAATTTTGAATATAATTAATTTAAAGGAGAGTATATAAGATATCTTTTGCTAGAATAAGTTCAAAAACTTGTTTGATAAAATTATAAGGGATATTAAGTAGGTTACTAGATTATGAATAATAGTGAAACTAATAAGAAAGAATTTTTAGATGGTTTAAAAACATTTGTAATTGTTTTAGCAATCGCTTTAATTTTTAGACTTTTTGTATTTAATTTTACAACTGTAAAAGGTCATTCTATGGATGATACCCTTAAAGAAAAAGACCTACTTCTCGTTGATAAAATTGGAACTAATTTTAGGAATTATGAAAGAGGAGATATAGTGATACTAGATGCTCCAGATGTTGCTAAAAAGCTTTATGTTAAAAGAATAGTAGGGCTTCCTGGCGAAAAGATCGATCTTATAGATGGTAGCTTTTATATAAATGGAGAAAAATTAGAAGAAGATTATACAAATGCTCCATATACTTACGAAAATGAAGAACTAGGAATTAGTTCTTGGATTTTAGCGAAAGATGAGTATTTTGTTGTGGGAGATAACAGAATTAAAAATATAAGCAAGGATTCTAGAACATTCGGTCCTATAAAAAGAGACTCTTTAGAAGGACATGCAATTTATAGATTTTACCCATTTAATAATATAGGTAGTTTACATTAAGCAGAGATTTTGAGCTTTACCTCATTTTCTCTGCTTTTTTTATCTTTATAAAAATATAAAAATATTGTATACTAGTTACAAAATAATGAATTTATAAAGTTTGAGGCTCATATGAAAAGGAAAAATTTATTATATCTATTATTACCGATACTTCTAGTAGCTCTGATACTTGCTGTAAGAAAGCAAACTAAGGAAGTTGTTGAATATAACTCTAAAGCAGTATATGTCTACAATTTGACTGATGATAAAGAGATTACGTCTTATAATGAAAACGAAAAGCTGCCTATGGCATCACTTACAAAGATTATGACTTGCTTAGTAAGTCTTGAGAGCATTGATGACCTTGGAGCTTTTGCTCCAGTCGATACAGAAAGTTATCAAAGATTGGTAAAAGAAAACGCTTCAATGGCAGGATTCTTCGGTGGAGAAACAACTACATATAGGGACTTACTCTACGGAGCTATGTTACCATCTGGTGGTGAAGCTTCGGATTCTCTTGCTATAAATATATCTGGATCAATACTTGAATTTGTAGAACTTATGAATAAAAAAGCACAAGAACTTGATCTGAAAAACACTCATTTTCAAAATGTAGATGGTATGGATGAGCCAGGGCATTATTCTTCAGCCAAGGATATAGCGATGCTCTTAAAATATGCCCTAGATGATGTTGATTTTAGAGCGATATTTACTAAAAAAGAATATATTTCTACACATACTGCAGATCACCCAGAGGGAGTATATATGCAGAGTACTGTATTTAGACATTTAGCAGACTATACTTATGAAGGATTTGAAATAATAGGAGGTAAGAGTGGCACAACTGATAAGGCAGGCTTGTGTTGGGCAACTTTATCTAGCAAAAATGGTAAGGAATATATTATAGTTACTCTTGGAGCTCCTTATGAAGATATTGATAATCCAGATGATGGACAAATAAAAGATACTTTAAATATTTTAGAAAGGTTATGATATGCAAAAGGTACTAATATTAAATGGAAAATTTAAAGAAAAAATTTGGGGAGGAGATAGATTAAAAAAGGAATTTAATTACGATATAAATTCAAATTCTATAGGTGAGTATTGGGCTATATCAGCAATGAAAGATGCTCCTTCAACTATTATAAATGGTGATCTTACTGGAAAAACTTTAGACGAGGTTTATAAAGATTATAAGGGACTTTTTGCAAACCCAACTGAAGAAACTTTTCCACTCTTAGTAAAAATAATCGATGCTAAAAAAGACTTATCTATTCAAGTTCATCCTGATGATGATATGGCCAAAAAACTTGAAAATTCTAGAGGAAAAACAGAGTGTTGGTATATATTAAATGATGATCAATCTTCGATAATCTATGGACTAAATGTCGATAATAAAAATCAAGCAATAGATTTTATAAATAACAAAAAGCGGGATGAGGTTTTAAGAGAAGTTCCTGCTAGAAAAGGTGATTTTTTCTTTGTGCCTGCCGGGACTGTCCATGCTATAAAAGAAGGATGTTTAATACTAGAAATACAGCAAGCAAGTGATGTGACATATAGACTTTATGATTATGATAGACCTGATAAAAATGGCAATCTACGAGAATTGCATATAGAAAAGTCTTTAGAAGCTATACGAATTAATAAGACTGAGGAAAAAGCTATAGTAGAGAATATAGAAAATATGATAAAGACTACCTTAACATCTAATGAATTTTTTGAAGTCAGAGAAATAAAAATTAAAGGTAAGCAATCAATGATAAGGAATAAAGACTATCTCTTAGAATCAGTGATAGATGGAGCAGGTGAGCTTATTATTGATGGAGAAAAGTTCAACATTAAGAAAGGAGACTTTTTCATATTAACAAACGAAGTAAGTTCTTATGAATTTGATGGTGATTTAACTATAGTTGAATCAAATGTAGTGAGGTAGATAAATGTATTATGGATCAATAGAGCTAGGTGGAACAAAGATTAGAAGTGCGATTTTTGATGATGATGGGAATTTGAAAGATGAATATAGGATAAAAACTAGCAATCCTAATGAAAATATGAAAAAAGTAGTGGAATTTTTCAGTAAATACAAAATAAAGTCTATTGGTATAGGAGCTTTTGGTCCTATAGATGTCGATAAAAATTCTTATACTTATGGTTATATATTAGCTACACCTAAAAAATTATGGAGAAACTTTAATTTATTAGCATCTTTAAGCGAAAAATTAGATGTTCCAATGGGATTAACAACCGATGTAGGAGCATCAGGAATTGGAGAATATTATTTAGGCGCTGCTAAGGATAAACCGAGTTGCCTATATCTTACAATAGGAACGGGTATAGGTGGTTCATATATTCAAAATGGCAAACTACTAGAAGGATTTTCACATCCTGAGATGGGTCATATAGAAATTTCAAAAGATAGTGATGACAGCTTTAAAGGAGTTTGTGATTATCACAAATCTTGTTTTGAAGGTTTATGTTCAGGGCCAGCTATAGAAAAAAGAGCAGGCAGAAAAGGGGAAGACTTATCTATATGTGATCCAGCTATTGAAATTTCAGCAAGGTATATAGCTAAGGCTTTATATACTTATACTCTTATTCTAAGACCTCACATAATTATAATAGGTGGTGGTGTTGCCAACAAAGAGGGGATGATTGAAAAAATAAGAGAAGAATTTGATAAAATTAAAGGATGCTACTTGTCTATACCAAGTAGTGAAGAATACATAGTATTCCCAGAGCTAGGAAACGAAGCTGGTCTAATAGGCGGATATATCCTAGCTAAGGAAACTGCTAGAAAATAATTTTGTTTAATACATTTTGTTAATTTTCTCAATCCACATTACGAATGAGTGGGGGATGATTTTTGAGATCACAAGCATAAATTTAGAAGCATGATGGGTGGTTATTAAGTCTCCTTTAGCTGCTTTTTTTAAGGCTTTTTTTACTAAAATATGCAAATCCTCTTTTCCATATTTTTTAAGATTATTTTCATTATTATTTCCAAACTCGGTATCTACAGGGTTTGGGCATAGGGTGGCAACATGGATTTTTTTATCTTTTAGTTCCCTATTTAAGGCCCTAGATAAGCTTATAAGATAGGACTTACTAGCTGCATAAGCTGCAAATTTAGGTTGGGGAATAAACCCTGATACACTTGCTACATTTATTATAGTAGAATTCTCTCCCATATAGGGCAAAGCAATCTTAATTAACTTACTAGGAGCACTTATATTCAGTTCTATAAGTTTTTCATTATCTTCTAAACTAATATTTTCAAAGTAATCATTAATCCCCATACCAGCAGAATTAATTAATAGACCGATTTTGTTGCTAGTTTTTTTAAGCTCATTTTCTATTATAAAAAAGCTTTTTTCATCTAATAAGTCTAGGGCAAGTATTTTTGTTGGTGTTTTTAAATTATCTCTTACTTCTACTAGTCTTTTATACCTACGGGCTATAAGCCAAATTTCATCATAATTCTTATTATCTATTTGGTAAGCGAATTCTCTACCTATTCCGGAACTTGCCCCACTTATTATAGCAATCATTGTCCTCTTTTAGCTTCTAAGATTAAGTTTTGCTTTAGATTCCATAAATCTTGGGAAAGGTCTACATAATAATTATGTGGTTGATCAAATCTCTTTACCTCATCCCAAATACTTTCCATCTCACTTTGGTAATATTCATGGATTTCTTCAATGCTAGGTTCTTTATAAACTAGCTTACCATTTTCAAAAATAGGCTCTTGCATAAGGCGAGCTTCATAATTATCCATTTTTTTCATCTTCCATGTAAATAGTGGATCAAATATTACAAGTGGTTGATTTTCATCAACTTCTTCATTCCTTAAAGTTATATAGTCTGCCTCAGCCTTGCCAGTATTTTTATCATAGAGTCTATAAACTTTCTTAAAACCTGGAGTTGTAATTTTTTCTACATTTTCAGAAATTTTAATTTTTGATTTAAGTTCGTCATCCTCATAGATTCCTACTAGTTTATAGACTCCACCAAATACAGGATCAGATTTACTTGTTATAAGTCTTTCTCCTATGCCAAAGGAATCGATTTGAGCTCCTTGAGATAGTAATGAATTAATTTTAAATTCATCTAAGGAATTACTTGCAACTATTTTTGTATCAGTAAAACCACTTTCATCAAGTATTTTTCTTATTTCTTTAGATAAGTAAGCAAGGTCTCCAGAGTCTATACGTACTCCGCCAGTAAGTCCTTTTGGTTCTAGAACTTCCTTAAATATTTTCATAGCATTTGGCAAGCCGCTATTCATAGTATCGTAGGTATCAATTAATAATATACAATTATCTGGATATAGTTCTGCATAAGTTTTGAAAGCTTCGTATTCACTGTCAAAAGCTTGTACCCAAGCATGAGCCATAGTTCCAGATGGCTTAAATCCATAAGTTTTTGCAGAAAGTGTATTACTTGATACAGGGGCACCTGCTATATAAGCTGCTCTTGCTCCTGTTAAAGAAGCATCGGCGCCTTGAGCACGTCTAGATCCAAATTCCATTACTAATCTTTCTCCTGCAGCACGGACTATTCTACTAGTCTTAGTTGCGACCAATGAATTGAAGTTCATTGATAAAAGTAAATAAGTTTCAAGTATTGAGCATTCGATAATAGGAGCTTTTACAGTTATTATAGGTTCTCCTGGAAACATAACAGACCCTTCTGGATATGACCAAACGTCTCCTGTGAATTTGAAGTCTTTAAGATAGTCTAGAAAATCATCAGAAAAATTGCCTACTTTCCTAAGATATTCTATATCCTCATCGGAAAATGATAGATTCTCTATGAAATCTATAATATCATTTAGACCTGCAAAAATTGAATAACCGCCTTCATCTGGATTAGACCTATAAAATGCGTCAAAAATTGCTACAGTATCCTTCATTCCATTGTTAAAATATCCATTAGCCATAGTGAATTCATAAAAATCACTTAGCATGGATAAGTTTCTTTTGTTGTTCATAAAACCCTCTTTCTTTACATACTATTAATATTTTACCATAATGTATATACAATGGAGTAAAATTATCAATCAAAATGTTCTTAAAATTATTAATTCCCTAAATAATTAATTTTATGCAAATTTTGGGTAAGAGTTTTTAGAAAAGAATATAAAAAAGAAAAGGGGATATAATGTATATTTTTGATATAGATGGAACGTTGCTTAATACTATAGATTCTATCAATTATTATCTAAATGAAACTTTTAAGTCTTATGGGCTAAAAGAAGTACCAAAAGATAAAGTAAGAGAATTTGTAGGTAATGGTCCTAAAGTCTTAGTTGATAAAGCTTTAGAATATGCTGAATTTACTGGTGATGATAATCTTCATGAAGAAATTTATAATAGTTACAACAAGGCTTATGATGATAACCCGAGCTATCTTACTAAGCCATTCGAGGGTATAAAAGAGTCTTTAGATTCTATAAAAAACAATGGAGAAATACTAACAGCTTTTTCTAACAAGCCAGATTCTACGAGTAATAGAGTTTTAAAAGAAATTTTTGGCAAAGATTATTTTGACTATATACTAGGTTATAGAGAGGACTATAAAAGAAAGCCATCCCCAGAAGGAATAATAATTATCGCTAGCCATTTTAATGTGCCATTTTCAGAAATTTTATACTTTGGAGATAGTGAAGTAGATATGAAATGTGGTAGCAATTCCAGCATATTTACTATTGGTTGTTCATGGGGATTTCGTGATAGAAAGATTCTTGAAAGAGAAAACCCTAATCTTATAATAGATAGCCCTTCTGAAATCATATCAATTAAAAGAATATAATATATAAATAATATTATATTGATTACTATAGATTATTCTAGTTTAAAATCCAATCCTTTGATATACTCATAACTAATATTAAGGATAGGAGCAAATATGAGACTGGTTATAGAAAACTTATCAAAAAAATTTGAAGAAAAAAGCGTCTTAATGGATTTAAGTGCCAAATTTGACCAAGGGATAATATATGCTCTCTTAGGAAGAAATGGTGCAGGAAAGACAACTCTTTTTTCTTTGATTTCAAAAGAATTAAAAAAAGATAGCGGCGAGATATATCTTTTAGAAGATGATGAGAAAATAGATATTAATTTAAAAGATGTATTTTTTATGCTGGCAGAACCAGAGCTGCCAAGGTTTTTAACTGCTAGAGAATTTATAAATTTTTTTATAGATGTAAATAAAGAAAGAATTAATGATAATCTAGATCCTAATTATTATTTTGACCTAGTAAGATTTGATGAGGAAGATAAGGATAGGCTTATCCAAGGATATTCTACAGGCATGAGAAATAAACTTCAAATGATGATGTTTCTTATCTTAAAACCAAAAGTAATTCTTATGGATGAACCGCTAAATTCTCTGGATGTAGTTGTTCAAAAAGAAATGAAAAATCTTATAAAATATATAAAAAATGACCATATTATAATTTTTTCTACTCATATTTTAGATCTAGCTAAGGATATATCAGACGAGATAGTTTTACTACATAAGGGCCAAATAGAGGAAGTAGATAGGGAAATTAAAAATAATCCAGACTTTGAAGAGAAGATAATAGATCTTTTACAAAAGGAGGATTAATATGGAATATTATAAAAAATATAGGATTACAGAAAATGCAAATTTAGCGGATAAGGTAAATCATATTATTTATTTTTTTCATCACTTGCCTTTAATTGGAAAATATACAGGGGATAAGTATAAAGCTTACGCTTTTAAAAAGTTTATTTTTGCCATAGGACCTATACTTAGCATTATTGATCAGATTTTAAAGTGCATATTTACATTTTTTATTGCCTTATTTCATGCGGGATTTTTTCTATGGCTAATTAAAGGTTCATGGCATTTTCCAGATAATATTTACAATGATTTTGTAGACTTGGCCTTAACAAATTTAGGATTTTTAAGTCTTTATCTGGCACCTGCTGTACTTTCAAATTCTATTAGCAGAGGAAAAGTAGAAATTCATAAATTAAACAAGCAATATAAGATGCTTGCAAAAGAAAGTGGCTTGATTCAAGGGGTTTTTGATCCACTTAGGCTTGGAATTGGGAGAGTTTTTGCTTTTACAATATTTTTGGGATTTAAAAATGGGTTTTTAATAAGCTTTATTCTTGCCTTTATAAGAATTATTTCCAATGCCTTTACCTTATCGCTGTTAAATAAAAAAGATAAAATATATGCAGACAAAACTTGGGTAAATATTATTGTCTTTATTATTTTATTTGCTGGATTGATGTTAATTAAAGATATTGATAGCAATATCTTGATGCTGGTCTTTACAATAACTTTAATAATTTCTATTTTTGCAAGCAAATATCTTTTGAAATTTGATGAATATGGCAAACTTTTGGAAGATGCAAAGCTTGAAGATACAGATATGAATGTAGATTTGGATCAGATTGCAAATGATAGTTTGGCTCTTAAGGATACAGACATAAAAACAGATAAAAAAGAAAATGGCAGAGGATATGAGCTTTTAAATAATTTATTTTTTGCAAGACATAATAGGGTGATTGTAAAACCTATTTTAAAAAAAGCAGGAATTTTATTTGCTATAATTATCACTCTTATTGCTTTTACTAAATACAAGCAAGCGGATTTTAATTTTGATACTTTAAATATATTGATAATATCTCAACCAATATTTATGTATTTACTTTATTATAATCCAAATATTAATAGAGCAATGTTTTTAAATTGTGATAGGCCATTGCTCCAATATGGCTTTTATAGGGAAGAAAAAGCTATTTTTACTATGTATAAGCTTAGGTACAAAACTGTTTTAAAAATAAAAATGCTTAGTCTTTTAACTGGGATTTTGGTAAATGTATTAAATTTTATTGTGTTTGAGAAATTTTATTTAAGAACTTTAATATATTGTGAAATTTTTGTCCTTGTTAGCTTTTTATTTTATGTATCTCTTGATTTATTTTTATATTATATTTTTCAACCATTTAACTATGAAGCTACTAATATAGGAAAGGGATACAAATTTGCAAATTCTTTGCTAGGATATTTAAATGTGCTTTTTATTCCGCTTATTATTTCAAAATTATCTATAAGTGGACAAATTGTTTTACTAGTTTTAAGTTATGTTATGTTTGCTTTAATAATAATTTTTCATTTGTTAGTGAAAATATATGGAAAAAAGACCTTTAGAATAAGAAATTAAGACGATATTATTGTCGCCTTAGTTCTTATTTTCTATATCGTTTATAATATTATTTACATCATTAACATCTAAAAATACAATGAAATTTAAAATATTTGCAATGATTTTAGATATTTTATAAGAAAGAGTTTTTTTGCTATTATTTTTATTTTTTTCAGCTTGATAAGCTACAATTACAACTGAAAATGTAGTTAATATTACAAAAATACTATCCATATAATTTCCTTTCTCTTATAATGCTTATAAACTATCTTATTATATAACTACCCAGAATTTAACTTAGATTTCACTCATCTTTTAAGTTAAATTTCTTACGAACCCTAATCTTTACTATAAAAAATAATAGCAAGAAATAAATAACTGAAAGTAATAAAATTAATACAGTCATATAACTTCTCTTTAGGCCCATGTATAAGAGTATAGGGTAAATTATACCAAATAAAGCAATTCCTAATATTATGGCAAGTTTACCTGCAAAATTATTGCCATATTCCCAAGAGTCTTTATTATAGCAAACTTCCCATAAATGAAAACCTACTTTCATTTCTGGATATGAGCTATGAAAATGTTTAAAAAACACTCCTATATATAGGCTAAAAATTAGAAGTATTATATCTGTTGCAATTAATGGTCCCATATGCCACCTCGTTTCTTATAGACTATACTAATTATTGATTTAATTAAAACTAGAATAGATTGTTAAAATTGTAAATAATAAAAAAGAAAATATAGTATTATTGAGGAATTTATGAAAATACTTATAAGCAGTGACTGGTATTACCCAGTAGTAAACGGGGTAGTGCGTTCAGTCTTAAATTTAAAAGAATATTTAGAAAATCAAGGACACGAAGTAAGAGTTCTAACTCTATCTAATACTATTTCAAGCTATAAGAGTGAGGATGTGTACTACGTTGGATCTCTTTCCGCTAGGAAAATTTATCCAGAAGCAAGAGTTACAAATATCTTAGCTAAGACCCATCTTAGGTCCATTAAAAAATGGGAGCCAGATATTATCCATAGCCAATGTGAATTTTCTACATTTGTAATGGCTAAATCACTTTCTAAAATGTTAAATGTACCTCTAGTCCATACCTATCATACAGTTTATGAGGATTACACTCATTACTTTATAAAAAATAAAGCGGCAGGAGTTAAAATTGTTGCTAAGGCTAGCAAGACCTTTGCAGATATGTGTCAATACATAATAGCACCTACTAAAAAAACAGCTAAAATTTTAGAATCTTATAATATTGATGCTAATAAAATAGCTGTTATACCGACTGGTATTCGCATACCTGATATCTATAAAGAAGATTTAAAAGATGAGCTTGATTTAGATAAGGATAAGAAAATATTGCTTTATTTAGGTCGTTTAGCTGAAGAAAAAAATATTGAGGAACTTATTAGGTTTTATGAAAAACTTAAAGATAGTTCAATAGCCTTTTATATAGTCGGTGGAGGTCCTTACTTAAATAAGCTAAAAGCTTATAGTAAAAGCTTTAGTAAAGAGATTAATTTTGTAGGCATGGTAGAACCTAGTGAGGTTAATAAATATTATCAAGCAGCTGATATTTTTACTACAGCTTCAACTTCAGAAACTCAAGGACTAACTTATTATGAAGCTCTATCAAATGGAACAGTAGCTATTTGTAGAGATGATAATTCTCTAGAAGGTGTAATTAAAGATGGCTTTAATGGATATAGGTACCATAATTTTGAAGAATTTAACTCCTATATGAATTTAGTTTTAGATGATGAGGATTTTCATAAGCAGCTAATTGATAATGCTAGGTCCTACGCTCTAGAGAATTTTTCTGTAGAAAGTTTTGGTTCTAAGTGTGAAGATCTATATAAAAAGGCAGTAAATGAGTACGGATATGAAAGTTCTTTTATACACAAAAGATTATGATACAGTTAAAGAAAGCGGAGTAGGTAAGGCTATAGATCATCAGATAAGAGCCTTATCTCTGATAGGTTGTGATTTTACCTTGGATGAAAAAGATGATTATGATCTAGTACATATAAATACAGTCTTTCCTAAATCAGTAGCTTTTGCAAATAAAGCTCATAGAGATGGTAAAAGGGTGGTTTACCATGGACATTCTACAAAAGAGGATTTTAAAAATTCTTTTATTTTAAGTAACCAGATAGCTCCTGCTTTTAAGCGTTGGCTGATTCATTGCTACAATAAGGGAGATTTAGTCTTAACTCCTACAGAATACTCCAAAGAAATTCTAGAAAGTTATAAACTTAAAAGGGAAATAGAGGTTGTTTCTAACGGAATAGATCTAGATTTTTGGAAAAGTAAGGTTTGTGATAGAGAAAACTTTTATGAAAAATATGGACTTGATAAAAGCAAAAAGTCTATAATATCTGTGGGTCTTCCTATAAAGAGAAAGGGAATAGATGATTTTATAAAATTAGCATCGGCTATGCCAGAATATGAATTCGTTTGGTTTGGTAAACTCAATCAAGCAGTTCTTCCTAGTGAAATAAAAAAGGCTATGGAAAATAAAACAGAGAATTTACATTTTCCAGGATATATTTCAAGTGAAGAGCTTAGAGAAGCTTATAGTGGCTCGGACTTATATGTATTTTTAACCAGAGAAGAGACAGAAGGCATAGTTTTACTAGAAGCCCTTTCAACTAAGGCAGATATTTTAGTTAGAGATATAGAAATATTTAAAAAAGATTTTATCAATGGAACAAATATATACAAGGGTAAGGATTATAGTGATTTTAAACTAAAAATAAAATCTATACTAGAAAGTGATTTACCATCATTAGCGGAGGTAGGCTACGAAGAAGCAGAGAAAAAATCTCTTATAAATACAGGAAAGAGATTAGTTGAATGTTATGAAAAGGTGTTAAAATTATGAGATCAATCCTAAAGTTTTTAATACTTTCCCTAATAACTTTACTTATTCCAGGAGTAATTTTAGGGATGGCTTATAAGTTAGATTTTAATGATATAGGAATAATAGTAAGCCAAATGTTAATAATGTTTGTATTTGTCTTAGTATTTACAAATATTTTTAAATATATGAAAAAATATGAACTAGATACAGAAATGTTAATAGGGCAAAAAAGAAATATATCAGATCTTAAGGAACTTAGAGATGAGCGTAAAACTTATAAATCAAAAGCTATGATAACTAGCAAAATACTAAGTCACACTTATAGTAAAGAGGAAATAGATAATCTTAAAAAATATGCAACTAGTAATGAAGATATGCAGCATTACTACTCTGCACTTATAGATCATGCAGATAAAGAAAGTAGACAAGAAATAAAAATTCGTAGAGATAATTTTAATAAGAGATATAGCAAAAAACAAAAAATCTATCCAGATTTTAATGGAAATGTAAAAACAGCGGGTAAGTGGATAATATTTTTCTTCACCCTGGCAATAATTTATAATCTGATTCCTAAAATTATTGGAAAAAATGAAGTTATATTAGCTTCTTTCTATATGTTAGGCATGATATTTTTAGCGGTAGTTATGTTAAATACAATCTTATGGATAGTAAGGAGCCTTAGATCCTACTGGGCTCGTGATTATATATAATTTAAGTCTGTTGAAAATAAGTAGTAAAACTATTTATTTTCAACAGTTTTTTTAATTGTAAAAATCAATATTGAATAGAGAAACGAGTATAATTTAATAAAAATGACCAGATTTATTAAAAATATTAATTTTGACTTTACAAATATTAAAATCATAGTATATTTATATTAAAAGGAGGCTATCTATGATTAATAAATGTCCAAACTGTGGCGATGAAATGATTATTACTTCATATAGATGCGAGAATTGTTATACAGAAGTTAGTGGAGAGTTTGAAATGGATAACTTTTCAAGGCTTGATAAGGAAGATAAAGAATTTATAGAATTATTTTTACAAAAAAGAGGGAGCATAAAAGATGTTGGAGAGGAAATAGGCATATCTTACCCAACAGTGAGAAATAGGATAGATAAACTAGTTAATAAACTTGGTGGAACTATAGATAAAAAGGAAAGCCGTATAGATATTCTTAATATGCTTGATAATGGCGAGATTACAGCAGACCAAGCTCGTGAATTATTGGAGGGATTAAAAGATGAATGATGAAAAACAAATGATTCTAGAAATGCTAAAGGAAGGCAAAATCACAGTCGAGGAAGCTAGCAATCTAATAGATGCTCTCGGTGGTAAAAAATCTAGGTCTAATAGTGATTTTGTATCAAAACTTAGTCAATCGCTTGATAGTGTAATAAAAAGGACAAGTGAAACAATTAGCAATTTTGATTTAGATAATATAGATATTAACCAATTTAATATTAAAGGCGAAACCAATACTCATAAGGAAATGAGAATAGATGATGAAATAAATTCTATTAATATTGATATACCTAATGGTAAAGTCTTAGTAGAAAGGGCAAGCGATTCAGCAATTACTCTTACTCAAGATATTTGGGCAAAAAAAGGTGATTTATTAGATTATTTAGAAATTGATATTAATGGAGATAATTTAGAAGTAGGAATCAATGAATCTTATCATAATTTTGATGCTACAAGTATACTACATTTATCTTTAGGAAAAAATTTATATGATAATCTTGACATTGATCTTATAAATGGAAATATTGAGATTGAAGATGTAGATTTTAATGCGATAAATATAAACTCTGTTAATGCAAAAATTAATATCATAAATTCTTGTGGCAATATAGATGTCAATAATACTAATGGTAAAATTGACCTTAAGAATACTAATGGCTATCTAAGTGTAAATAATGTAAATGGCTCAGTATATCTATCTAATATAAGTGGTGAAAGTGCAGACATAAATGCTGTTAGCGGAAATATTAGAGTAGATGGATTGGATGTAAAAAAATATAAGGCTGATACACATTCGGGAAATATTAGAATTTATAATATTAAAGATAGTAAAGAAGTCAAGTTGAATTCTGGATTTGGTAATATAACAGTTGATAGCCAAGACTTTACAGGAGATATAAAAGCTAATGTTTTAAGTCAAGGTTTAAATATAAGTGATAAATACAAAAACAAGATGCAAAAAAATAAAGGATATGAAATTTCTACAAATGTAGATAAAACTGATCTTGAAATTAATGCATCTGCAGGTTTTGGTAAGATAAACTTAAGATAATATTAAATCATTAAGCACCTTCGGGTGCTTTTTTAGTCTGTTTAAAAAAATATAAAATCGACCATTTCGACCGAGCGTAGTGAGCGGAGAAATCTCATGAGATTTCTTAATGCATTCGTTTCACGCACATTAAAGCTCGTTTGCTAGACAAACTTTTTCTTACTTTTGGACTAGTTTTAGAGATGAATTTACTAAGTGAAAGTATATTCATCTAGATGAGATGGACTGTATCTTAATTTATATTATTAACAAGTTATAAAATATACTTTGTCTACGTTCTGAAAAGCATATTCGTGTGCTTTTTTTAATTTTAATATCGTAAACTAAACACTTATTAAGAATATATTACTTTAGAAAAATACTTTGATATAAAAATTTATATATATTCTATATAAATAACTTCTGTAGATTATTTCCTAAAGTTCTATCAATTCAGCAAAAGCTACTATATTTATTTTAAAAGAAGTATAAGTGTAATATTCCTACAAGTGTAGTTAGCATATGTGTCACTTGTTTACAAAAAGAGGCTAGTAGATACCAAATGGATATTTTTTTAGACTATAAGAAAAAATATGATAAAGATTATATAATATTTAATACTTTAATTCGTAATATAGGAATATCTAGTTATCTTAAATAAGTGTTTACTTTATTAACTAGATATTATAATGTGTAAATTATTGACTAATGATAGAATTAAATATATTATGATTAAAAAAGAAAGGTTGGTATAATGCCAGATATAAATGTAAATCAATTAACTAAAACTGATTTTTTAAAAGATGTACTCATGATTCTAATTATCTTAGTATTAGGGAAAATATTATTAGAAGTTCTATCTCATTTTATAAGTAGAGCCTTTACGAACAAAATAGATGAAGATGGATATAGAAAAGTGAGGATAGAAACCCTCAGTAAAAATCTATATACAGTTATAAGATTTATAGTGGGTTTTATAGTATTAATGATAATTTTGGATATGATTGGTATAAATACTAGATCAATCATAGCAACAGCAGGGATAGGTGGGGTAGCAATAGCTTTTGGTGCTCAAACCTTAGTAAAAGATATTGTTACCGGAATTATAATTATAGTTGATGATACTTACAGAGTAGGAGATTGGATAAAGACTGCTGGAGTTGAAGGAACGGTTGAAACATTAGGAATGCGTCATACAAAAATTAGAGATTATGATGGGTCTTTGCATACCATCCCTAATTCTCAAATAACAAATGTACAAAATTTAAATAGTGGGCCAATGAAATTTGAATGTAATATATATCTATCTTACGATGTTTCATATGAAGAAGCTCAGGATATAGTGAATTCTGTTTCAGAAAAACTAAAAGAAGATGAAGAATTAGGTAAATATATCCTAGAAGATGTAAGTCTATTTGGAATAATGGAAATACGTGAGTCATCATATGTAGCAAAAACTACAGCTATAGCAGTGCCGGGATATCAATGGGCTCTTGGAAGAAAAGAAAGAAAACTCATAATAGATGAGATTTATCATAGAGATCTAAATCCAAGTATACAAACAGTGTCTATAGCAAGTGGAAAGGAATTCAATGAAGAAATATAAATTAAAGGACGTAATAACATTAAAAAAAGGGCATCCGTGCGGAGAAAATAAGTGGGAGATAGAACGTATGGGTGCAGATATGAAGCTAAAGTGTTTAGGCTGTGGTAAGTCAATATGGATAAAGCGTCTTGATTTTGATAAAAAAATAAGAAAAATACAAAATAAAGATGGAAAGATGGTATCCATAGTAAATTATAATCCAAGAGAAGAAAAGTAAAAAAAGATTTGACAAAAAAAATAAAGTCTGTATAATAGTAAAAGTCGACACCGCAAAGATGCCAAGAGGTTTTAAAAGAAAAACAAAAAAACACTTGACACAATATCAAAAAGGTGATAGACTAAATAAAGTCGAAACAGTTAATTTGTAAAGCCGAGTAAACTTTTTGTAAAAATATTTTAAAAAAAGTTGACAAAGCAAAAATTAAGTGGTAGACTAATAAAGTCGTTACAAACAAACGACAATGAACCAGATGTATTATACATCTAAAATGAAATTTAATATCAATGATTATGTAAACACAAAACATAATCAACCTATCAATAAATAACGATAAAGTTATTGACAACTTTAACCAAGTTGATTTCTTTAAAAAGGATGATTATATAAATCACGCATTGATTGAAAAAATCAGTGTAAATGAAGAGCTTGAATCAAAAAAGCTTTTATGAATAAAAAAAGAAAACTACGTTAAGTAGAGAAAATATTTTTCATGAGAG
>NZ_JAGGLS010000006.1 GCF_017874535.1 Anaerococcus nagyae | reverse complement strand
CCAATAGAATTTAGAAAGAGAAATGCAGCATAAAAGTTTCCTACCCCTAGGGGTAGGAAAGAACAAAGAAATAGCAGAGCTAGTATTAAAGCTTGTTCTGCTATTAGGTCCAACTTTATGGGGTCACCTTAGAGATAAATGGTGATGATATTTTAACTTATATTTTTATACTAATATAGATCCGCTCTTCTATCATTATATATATTCATCTGTTTCCTAACATCTTTGACTTGATTCATATTTATTTCTGCAGTTTTTACTCCTGTAGTCTCATAAGGTTCTACAATATAATCTCCTAATGGATCTACTATCATAGAATGTCCACCTGAATCATCTTTATATCTAGTAGAATTAACTCCTACTACAAATATCTGATTTTCAATGGCCCTTGCTCTATTTAAAGCTTCCCAATGATTTAATCTAGATGTTGCCCATGATGCGCATATAAATAAAATTTCTATACCATCTAAAGCAAACTTTCTAGTCCGCTCTACAAATCTTACATCATAGCAAAGTACCACTGCACACTTTACTCCATCCATTTCAAAAGTTGCATATTTATTTCCACTAGTAAAAAGTTTATCTTCACCTGCTGGGGAGAACAGATGTATTTTGTCATATTCACTTAAGAGTTTTCCGTTTCTATCATAATTATAATTTCTATTGTATATTTTGCCGTCTTCTTTGACAGCAACTGAACCTCCAACTATGTTAATATCTAATTCCTTAGAAATATTTGATAAAAACTCTTTGGATCTTTCCCCATCAACATCAGCTAGTTCTTCTATATTTTTAGGATAATAAAAAGTATTCCATGCTTCAGGTAAAACTACAACATCAGCTCCCTTGCTTTTACTTTTTCTAATCGTATCTTCAATTAATTTATAATTATTATCAACTTCCCCCTTAATCGGGGCAACTTGTCCTAGTGCTATTTTCAATTTTTCCTCCAGTATATCTTATCAATTACATAAAAATGATACCCTAAAGTATTCAAAATAAAAAGAATCCTATTAATATATTATAATTATACATATCCATAATTTTAATATTAAAAACAATTATATTATAGTAAAAAAAATACCAGATACTGGATAAATTAGTAACTGATATTTTTTATTTTTTCTATTTAAAAATTATTATTTATTAAATTTTAATCTATAATAACCATAAGAAAAGGATTTTTCTTCTCCGTCTACATTTAAAACAACATCTAAATTTTCATCTAATCCCACTAAAACTCCTGAAATTTCTTCACTTTCATTGTAGACAGTAACAAGATCATCTTTTTTTGCTATTAGTTCATTGTACTTTTCTAAAAGTTTTGTATGGCAAATTCCCTCTTGCATAGAAAATATAGCTGGTACAACATAGTATTTTACATTTTCTATAATGTCTCGAGTGGAAAGATCAGCTTCTTTGCCTAGAAGTGTCGTCATTTTTTCTTTTAAATTTTCTGGAATAGGAGATTCTTCTACAAGATTTATACCAATTCCAACTATTGTATATTGAGCATGTCCCTTACAATCTACTGCTGATTCGCAAAGTATACCTGCAAATTTCTTATCATCTATATACAAATCATTAAGCCACTTAATCTTTATATCCTCATCAGATATTTTCTTTAAAGATTTAGCAACTAAAACACCCGCTTGTGAAGTTACTAAGACTAAATCAGAGTCAGGTACCTTTATATTTAAGCTAATATATAATCCACCTTTTGGAGAAACAAATAAATGATCTTTTTGTCCTTTTCCCGCAATTTGCTCATCAGCAGTTACTATTCTGACCTTATGACCCTTCTCAAGTTCACCTTTCATATAAGTATTTGTAGATTCAACAGATTCTAAATGCTCTTCCTCTTCCATCCAAGCTAGCTTTTCATCTGTAAGATCTTTTAAAATTGTTTCAATTTTATATTGATCATCATTTAATAAATCTGATGCTTCTTCAAATTTATCCAGGTACTCTTCTCTTTTTTCATAATCTAGTTCAACTAGTGAATAGTACATATAATAGTACATATAAGTTGATGGACCCTTAGAAAAATAAGCCTTTATATTGACTTTTTTGATATACTCATTAAATCTATCTAATTGTCCTAATAACATCATTAGTTTTGCTGATAAGACCTTATAAGTGTTTAATTGATTATCAGATGTCTTATCAATAACAAGATCTAAGGCACGATTTATCTCGTTTGATTTTAAAAGATAAACTATATTATTTTCAAGTATTTGGCTCATAATTTAGCCTCCTTTATTTTAATTTATTACATAATTATTCTCTTTTATAAAAACCTTGCTAAATTTTAATCTCTATTTAAAATTTATAGAGAGATCTACTAAAGTAAATTAATCAGTGTAAAAAATAAAATTTTATTTATTACCTGTAGTATTTGACTCATAACTAGTACTTTCTATTTTATTATTAGAATCATCTACATACTTATAAGTCCTCTTATATACAATAATTGCCACTAAAATTTTAGCTGCATCTGGGATTATAAATGGTATAAATCCTAGGCTTAAAACCTCTTTCATAGGAACTTCTACACCATTTAATTTTGTTAGACCGTATTTTAAGTAAATTAACCCGATTAAATAACTCACTATAACTCCAACTATAATTCCACTTATAATTTTTTTGTTATCCATACTTCCATGTGCCATTTTTGAAATTATGTAAGCCATTGGTATAAAGCTTATTATAAATCCAAATGTAGGGCTAGCTAAAGATTGAGGCCCTCCAGAAAAACCTGCAAATATAGGCACACCTATTAGCCCTATTATCATATATAAGAATGTTGATAATGCTGCATGAGCTGGTTTTAGATATAGGCCTGCCAATATTACAAATAGGGTTTGTAGCGTAAATGGAACTGGTCCTAGAGGAATTGTTATAAAAGATCCTACAGCTATCAAGGCTGTACTTAATGCAATTCTGGTTAATTCTTTACTTGTCATTTTTCACCTCTTTCTTATATGTATTGATCTGCCACCTTAAATATGATTATAGCATAATATTTTAATAAATGTAAACGATAACAAATTTAAAACCAAATTATTATACATTGTTAAGTTATACTATTAAAATTCTAATAAAAAAAAAGATGCTAAGAATAGCTATACTATTCAAAAGCATCTTTCAGATTTTTAAATATCAGTATCTGGTGCTTCTGGCAAATCATTTTCATCATCAGATATAGGTGGTAAATCTTCCTTCTCTACTTCACTATCATTTAGATTTCTTAAATCTACATCTGTGTTCTCCCTGATTTCTTCTTTATCCACAGAATCTTCTTCTTTACGGTTCAAAATTTCCATAAACTCTTCACCTGTAATAGTTTCTTCTCTTAATAAGAAATCTGATATTTCATGAAGCTTATCCATATTTTCTTTTAATATCTCTACAGCTCTCATGTGGGCCTGATTGATAATTGATTGTACTTTCTCGTCTATTTTATTACCAGTTCCACCTGAAACTATTAAATTTCTTTCTCCTCCAAGATATCTACCTTGGATTTGTTCTAATTGCATGAAGTCAAAGTCTTCATCCATGCCATAGATTGTAACCATAGACCTTGCCATTGCTGTAGCTCTTTCTATATCGTTACTTGCTCCTGTAGTTTTTGTATTGAATATAAGTTCTTCTGCTGAACGTCCACCTGCAAAAGTACAGATTTCATCAAATAGCTCTTGCTTAGTCATAATATACTTTTCATCTTCATCAACTGTCATAGTATAGCCTAAAGCACCACCAGTTCTTGGAACAATAGTAATTTTGGTTACTGGTGTTTTCTGTGTTTGTATAGCTGCTACTAAAGCGTGACCTACTTCATGATAAGCAATAATTTTCTTTTGATCATCGGAAATGACCGCATTTTTCTTTTGTTGACCTGCAATTACTACTTCTATCGATTCTTCTAGATCTTCTTGACTTAATTTTTTACGACGCTCCCTTACTGCACGCAAGGCACCTTCATTTACTATATTTGCTAAGTCAGCACCTGAAGTACCTGCTGTTCTTCTAGCAATTTCTTCATAATCAATATCATCTTCACGTTTAATATTTTTTGCATGAACCTTTAGTATATCTTCACGACCTTGCTTATCAGGTAGTTCAACTTCAACTTGTCTATCAAAACGTCCTGGACGTGTTAGAGCTGGATCTAGGATTTCTGGTCTATTTGTTGCAGCTAAAAGAACAACGCCTTCTGTTGCATCAAAACCATCCATTTCATTCAATAATTGGTTTAGTGTTTGTTCACGTTCATCATTGCCAGAAAATCCACCAGTATCTCTTTTTTTACCTATAGCGTCAATCTCATCTATAAACACTATACATGGCGCTTTCTCCTTAGCTTGTTTAAATAAGTCACGCACCTTGCTAGCGCCAAGTCCTACAAACATTTCTACGAATTCTGAACCTGATATAGTAAAGAAAGGTACACTTGCTTCACCAGCTACAGCCTTAGCAAGTAATGTCTTACCTGTTCCTGGAGGCCCTACTAAAAGTACCCCTTTTGGAATTTTAGCACCAATTTCCTTATACTTACCTGGATTGTGTAGGAAATCTACTATTTCAAACAAACTGTCTTTGGCTTCTTCTTGTCCTGCAACATCTTTAAATGTCTTACCTGTTTTATTTTCTACATAAACTTTTGCATTGGATTTACCAAAATTCATGAAGTCCGCGCCACCGCGACCACCCATGGTTTTCGTAAGAGATCTTGATGCAAAAACAAAAATCACCCATAAGAATAATAGCGGTAAAATAGACGTTAAAAATAGGGTTAACCATGGATTCATAGTTGTTTCTATTTTTCTAGAAAAAGTTAGCTTATTATTATGTTTTTTAGCTTCTAATAATCTATCTGTAAGATCAGTATCTGCCCAAAGACCTGTTTCATAAGTTTTTTCTTTGCCATCTACAATAGCTTTAAATGTATACTTTGTATCATCTTTTGAAACTTCTGTTACTTGGTCCTTCTCAATCATTGATACAAACTGACTGTAGCTTACTTCTTCTGCCTCTCCTTGAGTTACAATTGGACTTATTGCAAAACGTATTATTATATATAATATTATTCCAATTATCCAATAATAAAGTAGAGGTCTATTACCTTTATCCTTTTTATCTTTCATTTATAGTCCACTCCTTGAGATGTAATTATCAAGCAGTTCATCAAGGGCTCCTAATTCATCGATTATAGTTTGCAAGTTAACATCTATTCCATCAGTTGGTATATCAGTTCTAATTTGATCAAAATATTGTCCAACCTTTTCGGCAGATTTACGTCCCTTTTCGGTAAGAGTTACATTTACTACTCTCTCATCTTCTTCAGAACGTAATCTATCAACGAACCCTTGTTTTTCTAGCTTTTTACATATATTTGAGATATTACCACCAGTAACACCGATGGCCTTTCCAAGATTACCTATGGATTGAGCATCTCCGCTCGCATAAAGAGTTATTAACATCTTTAATTGTAAGGTAGTAATACCTGTCTCAGTTGCTGTGTCTTGTAACAATATGTCAATTTTATGAGAAATCTCTCTTATCATTGAGAAAATTGAATTATTAAATTCAAAAAAATCTATATGCTCTGTAGCCATATTTCCTCCTGGATAATAATTTATCTACTAACTTATTTTACATATTATTAATTTTTTTGCAATCAAAAAAATATTATTTTCAATTAATTTAATTAAAAATAATATTTATTATAGTATTATTTAATATATTATTTATTCCAGAAATCTTTTTCATACTTTCCATTTTCTATTAATGTAATATATTTAGCACTATCTAAGGATGCTATTTGCCCTTGACCAGCAGCCTTATTTATCTGATAAGGTCTACCTGCTATATCTCCTGCTGCATAAAGCCCCCTAATATTAGTTCTGCAATTTTTATCAACTATAATATGTTCCTTATCTACAGCTATTGATGGAACTAGTCTTTCAGGCTTTGAAGAATCTCTTATAATAAAAAATCCATCAGCTGAGATTTCTTTTCCAGAACTAAATCTAAGCGTATTAGCCCTATCTTCACCTATAAATTCTAATGGCTCTTCACCACTTATGATTTCTATACTAGGATTTAGGCCTATATCATTCTTATACATATTTACATATGTAAGTTTTCCTACAATCTCTGAAGTAAAGTTTGCCTCTTCAACCGATTCCGCATTATAGCCTATAACTACTACTTCTTTTCCTTTATAGAGAGCGGCATCACATGTAGCACAATAACTTACGCCTTTTGCAAAAAACTCATCTTCATTTTCCAAATCTTTTTTAAGATCTATACCTGTGGCAACTATAACAGAAGTAGCTTCTATAATATCATTATCTTTTAGCATTAATGAAAAATAATCTCCCATAGCATAGACCTGCTGGATCTTTTTATTTGACCTTTCTATATTTTTTCTACTTTCAATAGATTTTTTGAAGTTTTTATTTAACTCATTACCATTTATATGGGTAAAGCCTAGATAATTATCTATCCATGCCGTCTTTGTAAGTGATGGGGAATCTACACCAAATAATATTATATTTTTATTTCTAACACTTGCATTTAAAGCGGCACTAAGCCCGGCTGGGCCAGCACCGATTATTGCCATGTCATATCTCATTATAAGTATTTACCTATAGCTTGTTCAAGTACATCTTTTGATTGAAATCCTACCAAGCTTTCTTTTAACACACCGTCTTTGAAAATCATAAGTGATGGTACTGCATTTACATTATATTGACGGGCAATATCTTCTGAATTATCTATATCTACTCCATAGATATTGTATCCTTCTTCTTTATCAAGCTCCTCAAGGATCGGTGCTTGCATTTTGCAAGGTCCACACCATGTTGCATTGAAATCTACAAGGCTAAGTCCTTGTCCGTTTTCTATTTCTTCTCTAAATTCTAATGAATCTAATTCACGCATTATTGATCCTCCTATTATTTATTGATTATATTAGTTCAATTATGTTTTTTACCAGTAGGATAAATTTATTTTTAATTTAGTAGTTAGATAGCCTTAATCAACTAATCACCTAACTTCCATAACTAGTAGTGTGTATATTATACCCTTATTTTCTCTTTCTAAATTCATTTGCTCACATATAGCTCATTTGTTTTTTATAAATGATCTTTTTTACTAATATAATTATTGTATTTATTGATTCTATTATATAAATATTATTTTGCCTTTTTAAAAAAGATCTTCTAGCACGCACTAATTTTATTACTTTTATAAGCTTTATATTATTAAGAAATTTAGATAGCTATAAGATCCTTATTAGCTGTAAAATCACAGCTAGGGATCAGATAAAAGTTTAATAAATATCCATTTACTATTAAAAAGATTTTTAAACTAATAAAAGAATAGATATAGATAAAACTAGCTTAGTATTTTCTTTTACTTTAGCTAAAGTACTTATTTTTCTACTTAAAATTTTCAAAAAATAAGGAGACCTCCTAATAGGTTGTCTCCTTATATAAATATCTATTATAAATAATATTAAGAAATTGATTTATCTACTGATTGGCTAGCAGTAATTATTGCAATTTCATAAACATCTTGTGCAGAGCATCCACGAGATAAGTCATTAACTGGTGCATTTAGACCTTGAAGTATTGGACCCAAAGCTTTATATCCACCTAATCTCTGAGCTATTTTATATCCAATATTACCTGCTTGTAAGTCTGGGAAAATAAATACATTAGCAGTTCCTGCTACATCAGATTTTGGGGCTTTGTTTTTAGCTGTAGCTGGATCGATAGCAGCATCAAATTGTAACTCACCATCTAATGGTAAATCTGGATTTAATTCATGAGCTTTTCTAGTAGCTTTTGATACTTTATCAACAAGATCATGTCTAGCAGATCCTTTTGTTGAGAATGAAAGTAAAGCTACTCTTGGATCCATACCAAAACCTCTTGCAGTTTCAGCAGATTCTACTGCCACTTCTGCCATTTCTTGAGATTCAAGGGTAATATTTACAGCTGTATCTGCAAATACTAATTGTTCTCCATTAGGTCCTATCATAACCATAACTCCTGAAGCTCTTGATACACCTGGTTTTGTTTTAATAAGCTGTAAGGCTGGTCTAATTGTATCACCTGTAGTACCTACAGCACCTGATACCATACCATCTGCAATACCAGCTTTTACCATCATAACACCATAGTAGTTATGATCTTTTTTAAGCATGTATTCAGCATCCATTTTAGTAGCTTTGCCTTTTCTAGCTTCTACAAATAAATCAGCTAGTTTATCAAAACTTTCATCATAATTTGGGTCTATAATTTCAAGTTTTCCAAGTTTTAGGTTATTTTCATTAGCTACTTTTTGGATTTCTCCCTTATCACCTAAGATAATTGGATGAATAAGTCCTTCTTCATTATGTCTAATAGCAGCTTCTAAAATTCTACTGTCGTTTCCTTCTGGGAAAACTATTTTTAAATTTTTTCCTTCGATGGCCTCTCTAGCACTTTCTAATATTGATGAGTTTGCCATATTTCCTCCTTAAAATAACGTTTCATTACTTGTGCTTCTATTATACCCTTATTTGATAAAATATGACAAAGTTAATATTCAATAGATAATTTTTTTTCAAATAATATCGAAGTACTATGGTTAAATAGTTAAATTTTTAACCTTTTGCTTTTTTAAGAGCTTGATCTTCATATTCTGATAGTTCACTCTTAGATTGACCATTGACAATCTCCTTTAAATATATACTAGAACCATCTTTCCCATAGATACTAGTTAAGATTATTCCGTTATGAAAATTATCTAACATGCATAAACAAAATGATAGCTCATTTGTTCCATAATCAAATGCATCATATCTAACTACTGCTGTATTTGAAATAGCACCCATAGTAGAATCATGAGCATCTAAAGATCTTTGATCTATAGATCTTAGTTGTTTATTTGATGCTTCTATTTGATCATTCAAGTTTATTAATAATTCTTCTATGTTTACATCCTCATTATTTCCTCTTAGAAGATGATCATATCTTTTCTTTTGTCGGCGTAATTTGTTGTTCATAGATTGAATCAAGGCAAACTCTATTATAACTATAATAGATAATATTGCTAAGATTACATAAATAGCTGTCATCATTTCCTTCTTTCAATAATTTTTTTATTTTTTTCATATAATTCTAAAGCTTGTTTTTTTATTTGTTCATAGTCTATACATACATTGGTATTTTTGATATTTACATCTATAGTAGAAAAAGCGGAGAAAATTGCTTCTCTTAATAGATTATTGGCAATTTCACCATCTGTTAAAGTGGATTTTTTGCCATAATTAAGATAAAACTCTAGTATTTCTAAAGACTTCAAGTTGATTTCTATCATTGATAAAAGAGCACTAGATGCTTTAAGGTAATCTTCTTCCTGGAGATCATTATCTTTAAATTTTGACATTAAGTAATTAAAGTTATTTACATCATCTTGCATCAAATCTTCTAAATTTTTGGAATACTCTAGTATTGTTTCATATGAAACAATTGCTTCTTCTTTTAGATTGTTCCATTCTTTTTTATTCATCATTAGCATTAAGTTAACAGCTAAATTTGACATTAAAATCAATATCGCTCCTCCACCTGGATTAGCTTCAGCTTTTCCTGTTTGTTTAATAAGGGTTGATACATCCATATCTTTAATCTTCATTTGCAAGCTTTTCATATAACTGTTCTATATCTTCAATAGTAAAGCAATCAATACTTACTTTATATATTTTATTTGACTTATTTATAGATACTTTAGTTGATAGTTTATCCATAAACTTTTCTTCTAAATCTTCTACTAATATCGCATCAATATTTGGACCATAAGTCTTACTTGTGCTCTTTAATTTGCTTGATTTTTTTCTTGTATTAGTTTTTTCAACTTTTCTAATATTTGTCTTACCTTTTATAAAATCGTCAAGGGTATTTTTTCTCTCATTATCATCCTTTATAGAAAGTAGAGTTCTAGCTTGACTTGAGGAAATTTTATTGTCATTAAGAGCTTTTTTTTCAAAATCATTTAAATTTAATAATCTCATGGTATTAGCTATATAAGATCTAGATTTTCCCATAGTATTAGCTATCTGTTCTTGTGTCATAGAATATTGACTTGCAAGCTTTTTATATGCACTTGCCTCTTCCAAAACTTTTAAATCCTCTCTTTGAACATTTTCAATCAAGGATAATATTTCAACTTCTTTTTTACTATAGTCCCTGACAATTGCATCTATCTCTTTTAATCCTGCTTTTTTACTTGCTCTATATCTACGTTCCCCTGCAATAATTTCATAATTATCATTAACTTTGGAAACCACAATAGGATTTAATAATCCGTATTCTTTTATAGAATGAGATAAATCAATAATTGTTTCATCATCAAAACTTTTTCTAGGTTGGTCTATTCTTGGCTTTATATTGTTTATAGAAATTTTTACTATTTTATCATTAAATCTACTTTCTTCAATGTTATTATATTGAGCTATAGAAGTTTTTAATTTATAGTCAGATGAATTCAAATCATCTACAGAAGAATCTTCATTAACTTCAGGTATTAATGAATGTAGGCCTCTACCTAAGGTTTTTTTATTTGCCATTAGTTACCTCACTCTCTTTATTCACTATCTCTCCCGCTAAAGATAAATAAGCTATTGCACCAGATGATTTTTCATCATACTCTATTGTTGAAAGTCCATGGCTTGGAGCTTCAGCTAATTTAGAATTTCTTGGTATCATAAACTTAAATACCTTGGTTTTAAAATAAGATTTTACTTCTTCTACAACTTCATAAGATAAATCAGCTCTCTTATCAAACATAGATAACAAAACTCCTTCGATTTCCAAATTTTTATTCAATTGTTTTTTTACCATATTATAAGTATTCATTAATTCAATCACACCTTCTAGGGCATAGTATTCTGTTTGAATTGGTATTATAATAGATGAGCTAGCTACTAATGCATTTATAGATAATAAACCTAAAGATGGCGGACAATCTATTAATACAAAGTCATATTGATCGTCAGTAAGATTTAAAAGAATATTTTTAAGTTGTTGAGTTCTCTCAAATGCATCTAGCTCAACTAACTCTACCTCTAGACCTGATAAAGCTGACTCCGATGCTATAAGATCTACTCCTGATTTTGTATGACTTATATAATTTTCTAAATCAAGCTCAGTATCATCAGTCTCTTCTTTATTATTCTTTTCTAAGTTTTTTTCTAAATCTTTATTTTTCTTACTTTTATCTTCACTATTTGTTATATCTCTAACCATTTCAGAGTTTGAATTTTCCTCAATATTGCTATTATCATCTTCATTTTCATAAAATAATTCATACAAGGAATTATCAATTTTATACTTATCCAATCCTAATCCAGTTGTAGTGTTTGCTTGTGGATCAATATCTATCACTAAAACTTTTTTATCTAAATGATTTAATGCAACAGCAAGATTCACAACCGTTGTAGTTTTTCCTACTCCTCCTTTTTGATTAAAAACCGATATTACTCTCATAGTCACCTCTCATAATTAGTATAGCTGTATCAATAATTGCATTTTTTGCTCTAAGTCTTACTCTGTTTCTATCTCCATTTAGCTTAAGGTGTCTAGTATATTTCTTGCCATTATATAGTATCCCTATATAAACTTCTCCAGTATGTGCATATCCTGTACTAGCTAGACATAGATTACTTGATGTAAGCTTATACAATCCATCTAACATCTCAAGTAAAACTTCTTCGCTTACTACAGTATACTCTTCTATTGTTTCATATGAAACATTTAATAACTTATGCTTTACATCGTTCGAATAGGTTACATATGACTCATTTATTACATCAGATGCACCAGAAACATCTATTATAGATGACGCAATCAATCCCCCCGTTATAGACTCAGCAGTGGATACAATCTCCTTTCTTTCTTTTAATAACTTAATCAAAACTTTTTCTTTAGGAATATCTTCTGTTGTTATTACATAAGCTCCCAGATTTTTTTTAATTAAATCCAATCCTTTTGTTAATTCTTTATCAACACTTTCTTCACTATTTCCTTTAGCGGTAACACGTAAAATAGGACCTTCATCAGTTATATACGGACTTATTGTAGGATGAGTGCAGTTTAAATCCATTCGCCTAGCCATATCCCATTCACCTAACATGCCTATCTTAGCATTTTTAGATTTCATTATAGCAATTTTATTTATATATTTACTAACTTCATTATTAAACATCGTTTTCATTTCATTGGGAGGCCCAGGCATAAGTATGTATTTTGTTCCAAGTGAGGATTCCATAATACATCCAGGTGCAGTACCAATAGGGTTATTTAAAATAATAGCAGATGTTGGAAATTTAGCCTGCTTAATATTAGCCTTTGCTGTTTCTTCATTACCATTAAAATACTCTATTAGTTTATTATATGAATACTCATCAACTTTAACTTCACTAGCGAGATCACATACTTTAATAGCAACTTCTTTTGTTAAATCATCTGGTGTAGGTCCTAATCCCCCACTAGATATTACATAATCAACTTTACCATCACAAGCTTTAAAAGCATTATAAAGTCTTTTCTCATTATCTCCAATAGTCTCCATTTTATAAAGATCTATACCATTTTCCATAAGACGTCTAGCAATAAATTGAGAATTAGTATCTGTAATATTCCCTAGCAATATTTCTGTTCCAATCGAAAAAATTTGTGCTTTCATACTTACTCCTTTTCTATTTTTAGTATATCATAAATTTTATTAACAACTAATATAAGCTTTCATTGTCTTTATTATTTGTGACCAATCTATAAATAAAGTAAGCTCCTATAAAGAAGCATACGATTAAAATCACGCCTATAACATTAAGATACTGAGGTATTATGACAGATGAAATAGCTATCAAGTTATTGGAAGCATGAACTATAATGCAGTCGTATATATTTCTTCTATAATAATAAACTATAGATAAAACCATAGCTAGAAAAAATGTATTTATCCCTTGTAGCAGGTTCATATGATATAATCCAAATAAAACTCCATTAATAATTATAGCTTGCTTAAGCGAAAAAATCTTGTTGGTTTCATTGAATACAAATCCTCTAAACAAAACCTCCTCAGTAATTGGTGCTATTATTACTACTAATATTGTTTGTATTATAGTAGATAAAATGTCATTTGCATCAAAAGCTGCGTTTACTATATCTATACTATGATTAACAAGAATATTGTCTTCTAATAAACTCATCAATAATCCTATAATCATATTTCCAAATCCAGCAGCACCAAATCCAATAATTATCATCTTCCAAGAATCAGATAAAAATCCTTTATTCCTAATATACGAAGCTCCATATTGTTTTTTCTTTATTTTAATAATTATATAAGTGCTTATAGCAATTAATAACTGAGTTATTAATAATATATAAAGTCCCGCATTAGGATTATCTGGATCAATTACTGCAAGAGACATAACTGCAGATACCAAATATGTAACTAATAATATAGCAAGTAAAGTAGCTATTATCTTTAAAAATTTTTTTATTTTATCCATACTATTCCTTTCGCTTTTTATAATTAAAGATTATACCCATTCTTTTTTTTTACAAAAAGTTTCATATGAAACAAAAAAAGAATCCTATAACGGATTCTTTTTCGGAAGATTCTTTCCCCTAGGATATTTAACTTTTGTTGGATGAATTTTTCTTACTATCACATTTACTCTTTCATTGCCAGCTAAATCAAATCTATCTAATTTTATTATTTCTCCACCTAAAACTTTAAGAGCGTTGCCTGCTTGTTCTAGTTCTTCATCAGCTTTAGGTCCTTTCATGGCAATAAACAATCCATCTACTTTTAAAAATGGAATACAAAGCTCAGATAGAGTTGACATATTTGCAACTGCTCGTGAAATAACAACATCATATTTTCCACGCTTCTCTTTCGCAAAATCTTCAGCTCTGGTATGGATTGCTCTTGTATTTTTAAGTTCAAGTTTTTCTATAACTTCATTCATAAATCTCACTTTTTTATTAACACTATCTATTAATGTCAAATCAAAGTTTTTTTCTATTCTTAATGGTATCCCAGGAAAGCCTGCTCCAGATCCCACATCCAGCACTTTACTATCCTCACTTATATAATCTATTATAGACAGTGAATCATCAAAGTGTTTTACTTTTATTTCACTAGGATCAGTTATAGTTGTTAAATTAGTATAAGAGTTTACCTCCAAGAGATGCTCTCTGTATATATCGTACATTTTATTTTTATCCACTTACTTCTCCAGTCTTTAATCTAATTAGTAAAACATTTATATCTGCGGGAGTGACTCCAGAAATTCTACTTGCTTGTCCTACAGATCCAGGTTTAATTTCATTTAATTTTGCTGATGCTTCTTTTTTGAGACCATCAATACTAGTGTAATCAAAATCACTTGGAAGTTTCTTTTCTTCAAGCTTCTTAAACTTATCAATATCAGCCATTTGTTTTGCTATATATCCCTCATATTTGATTTCTGTTTGTACTTGTATTTGTTGAAATTTTGGTAATATTGGTCTATCTTTATCTAATATTTCAACTTTAAAATAGTCTAATTCTGGTCTTTTTAACAAATCATAAAGTGAAACACCAGTTACTATAGGATTTGTTCCTAATTCCTCTAAAGTCTTATTTGTCTTTTCTGTTGGAGTTAAGATTATTTTTTTAAGTCGTCCTTTTTCTATATTTATAGCATCATACTTTTCTAACATTTTTTGATAACGCTCATCACTTGCTAAACCTATATCATGAGATTTTTTAGTTAAACGCTCATCTGCATTATCTTGACGCATGGTTAATCTATATTCACAGCGACTTGTCATCATACGATATGGTTCATTAGTGCCTTTTGTAACGAGGTCATCAATTAGTACTCCTATATAAGCATCTGACCTGTCTAGAATAAACGGATCTTCTCCTTTGATTTTTAGAGCAGCATTTATACCAGCTATAAGACCTTGTCCTGCTGCCTCCTCATAGCCACTTGAGCCATTGATTTGTCCTGCAAAATAAAGACCAGAATAATTCTTTGATTCTAAAGTCAGATTAAGATCACGAGTATCAATCATATCATATTCTATAGCATATGCCGGACGCATAATTTTTGCATCTTCAAGACCAATTATAGTCTTATAAAAATCCATTTGAACTTCTTGTGGCATTGATGATGAAACACCTTGAACATAAATCTCATCCGTTGACAATGATTCAGGTTCCAAAAATACTTGATGAACATCACGATCTGGAAATCTTATCATCTTATCTTCTATTGAAGGACAATAACGTGGACCAATGCCTTTAACATTACCGCCATAAATAGGAGATCTATCTATATTGTCCATAATTATTTGTTTAGTTTCTGGTGTTGTATAGGTCAGATAACAATCATATTGTTTCCTATTAGAAAAATCTTCACCTTCATTCTCAAATGAAAATGGAATTACTTCTTCATCGCCTGCTTGTATTTCTGTTTTTGTAAAATTTATAGTTTTTCTATCAACTCTAGCAGGAGTTCCTGTCTTGAATCTACGAAGTGAGAACCCCATCTTCTCAAGCGTATTAGATAGATAAGTTGCAGCAGAGAGACCATGAGGTCCTGAAATTTTTTCAAAGTTTCCTATCAGGATCTTTCCATTTAAATATGTTCCTGTACAGACTATAATTGCCTTACATGGAAATACAGCGCCTTGTATTGTTTCACATGAAACAATTTTGCCATCTTCATAGTTTATATTATCAACTTCTTGTTCGAAAATATCTAAATTAGCTTCATTTTCTATAACTTTTTTCATTTCTTCATGGTATTTTCTTTTGTCAGCTTGGACTCTTAGAGAATGTACTGCTGGACCTTTAGATGTATTAAGCATCCTCGATTGAATAAATGTCTTGTCTATGACCTTAGCCATCTCGCCACCCATAGCATCTATCTCACGAACTATATGTCCCTTTCCTGTACCACCAATATTAGGATTACAAGGCATATCCGCTATAGATTCAAGACTTGTGGTAAGAATCAATGTCTTCATCCCTAGTCTAGCAGAAGCTAGTCCTGCTTCACAACCTGCATGCCCTGCTCCTATTACAACAACATCATAAGCATCTTGTATATATTTATTTTTACTTTCCAACACAAAACTCCTTAAAGACCTTATCCATTATTTCATCTGAAACTGACTCCCCTATTATAAGTCCAAGATCATCATAAGAGCCTCTTAGATCAACTTCAACTGCATCAAGAGATATGCCCATCTTTATATCATATAAAGATGAGGCTAATTTTTCGCTAGCTGATTTTAATAACCTCTCATGTCTAGTGTTTGTTATTAGGATTGATTCGCGATTGATCTCTGATGCATCGAAGATTTCTGTTATAGTCTCTTCTAGTTTATCAATTCCTATATTTTCTGTCATAGAAGTTTCTATAATAGGTAAGTTCACATCCAACAAGGACTTATCAAATATAGAATCCAAATCCGTCTTATTTAGAATGATAATAGCATTTTTATCTTCTATTAATTCTAATATTTTCTTATCTTCATCATCAAATTTTCTAGAAGTATCAAATAAGGCAATAATTAAATCACTAGCTTTAGATAGTTCTATAGATTTATCAACACCAATTTTTTCTACTATGTCCTCTGTATCTCTTATTCCTGCTGTATCATTAATTTTTAAAGTAAAGGATCCAAGATTAATATATTCACTTATAAGATCACGAGTAGTACCTGGTATATCAGTAACTATAGCACGATTTTCTTTTAGTAATGCATTTAAAAGCGATGATTTACCAACATTCGGCTTACCTATTATGGTAGTATTAATTCCATCTTTTACTATTTTGCCTTTATTTGAGCTATTAATTAGCTTCTCAATTTTATCATTAGCTTTTTGCATATAAGAAATTATCTCATCTGGAGATAGATCTTCCCCATCTTCAGTAAAATTTATAGAATATTCTAATCTAGATAGAGCTTCAAGTAAAAATTTACGTATACTATCTATTTCCTTTCTCAAAGATCCATTAAGTTGATTTATACCTTGAGCCTGGGAGAGATCATTAGTTGAATTAATTATATCAAGCACAGCTTCAGCTTGAGATAAATCTATACGACCATTAAGAAAAGCACGTTTAGTAAATTCCCCAGGCTCAGCAAGAACTGCTCCCTTATCCAATATTAAATTTAAGATCTTTTTTACAGAAATGAAAGAACCATGGCAATTAATTTCACAAATATCTTCTCTAGTATAGGTAGATGGACCTATCATAAAATTTACCATAACCTCATCTATAATCTCATCATCATCTACTATGTTTCCATAGCGCATTTTTCTATTATCTTTTTGACTATCTATAGGCCCACCATAGATAGGTCTAAAAATTTGATCAATTATTTCCTTACTCTTATCTCCACTCATCCTAACAATGGATATACCACCAGTACCTTGTGGAGTGGAAATAGCTGCTATAGTAGCTTCACTCATATATTTTCCTTTCATAGTACGATTAATATCCACTACTTTGACTAGTGGTCTATAACATATGAATTATAGTGGAAAAAGTTAAAATGTCAATGATTTGACCTAGATAATAGATGTTAAGTCTAAAAATCTATCAAATCAAATAAATAATTATAGCCGTAATTGTAGATGCAAATCCTACCAATGCTTCATAAGGGATAAGTTTTAATCTATCTTTAATTACCATTTTTACACTACCACCAGTAGCGTGGAAGAATGAACCGTGTGGCAAAGAATCAAGCACTGTTGCACCAGAATGAACCATAGCTGCTGCATTTATGCTATTTACATCTGCGCTAATTAAAGTATTGGCAAAAGTTTTTGATGCTATAGTTGCTCCAGCAGTAGTTGAAGCTGTTGCAGCTGCCATTAAAATACCAGATAACGGAGCCAAGATAAATGGTTTAAGATTTAAGGTATCTATTAAGCTTATCATATCTGTTTGTAAGTGTGAGTTTGATATAATACCTGAAAGTGTACCAGTCCCTATCAGCAGGGCACAAACACCTATTACTTTTGAAAAACCATATGCAGAATATTCACTTATATGTTTGATCTCTCCACAAACAAATAAGCAAACTATACCCCCTAATGGTAAGGCAATTAATGGATCAACCACTATATCGAATAATGGTCTAAGAGCAAGTAATATTACTACAGTAGCTGGTCCTGCTATAGCACTTGCAAATCTTGGAAGATCTTTTAAAGAATTGTCAACAATATCTATATCATTGTCTGTAACTATATCATTGAATTTCCTATTAATAGTTTTAGCTAAAATTATGGTAATTATTAAAGCAATTAATGCTGGAATAATATTTATCCCCATAAGTGAATTAAGATTTACTCCAAAAGCTTCACTAGTAGCAATAGTGTTTGGATTTGGACTTATGATATTGCCAGCTTTTCCTCCTCCAATCATTGCAAAAAGTGATGCAGATTTACTCATCTTTGTCCTTTTAGCCACCGCAAGTGCAATAGGAGCGGTTGTTATAACAGATATATCTATAAAAACTCCAACTGCACATATAATCATTGTAGATATAGATATGGATATAATAGCATTTTTTTCTCCTAACTTATTTACTATGGTTTCAGCTATCTTTTCTGCAGCCCCTGTTTTTACCAAGCATCCTGCAAGTATACCACTTGTCATAATTCTTAAAATTGAACTCATCATCCCAGCAGATCCTGATATCATAGCTTTAACAGTACCATCAAGGCCTCCACCTCCTATAATACCACCTATTATCGCTCCAAGAATCAGTGAATAAGTTGAGTGAAAATTTTTAATAATAAGTACAATCGCAATTAAAAGACCTAATACAGCACCTAAAGTACTAAATTCTATCCCTTCCATTTTTACCTCCACATATCTATAATATTAAATACTTGAGTGACACATCTATTCAAATTTTCTTTACTTTTTTCAATAGACATGGCTTCATTAATACTAGTTATTTTATCTATAATAGGAAAAAAAGCATCTATACCTTCATTATTTACTGCCACCGCTTCATTATCCACGATTCCAGCAAAAGCTATAACTGCTTTATTATATTTTTTAGCAAGTTTTGCAACTCCCACAGGAGCTTTTCCCATTGAAGTTTGGAAATCTATTTTACCTTCTCCAGTTATTATAAGATCAGCCTTCTTTATATGATTTTCAGCATCAAGTAAATTTAGTATTAGATCTATTCCATGACTTAAGTTTGCATCAAGAAAAGTCTTAAATCCATAACCTAAGCCTCCAGCAGCTCCTACACCCTTAATAGAATTATCTGCAGAACTTATGTATTGTTTTGTAATATTATGATATTTTAATAGTAGTTCATCTATAATTTTAACTTCTTCAGATGTAGCTCCTTTTTGTGGTCCATATACATAAGCAGATCCATTTTCTCCATTTAGAGGATTATCGACATCACAAGCTATATCAAAATCTGCTTCTTTAACCCTAGGATCCACTTTACTATCATCGATTTCTACTAGATCATAAACTCCCTCAATACCTGGCTTGATTTCATTACCATCTATATCTAAAAACTTAAATCCAAGAGCAGATAGCATACCTATACCACCATCATTAGTTGCAGATCCCCCTATTCCAATAACAAAGTGCCTTGCTCCTTTATCAAGAGCATCAATAATCATTTCTCCCACTCCGTATGTACTTGCTTTCATAGGTGAAAGTTTATCTTTTATTAGAGTTAACCCACTTGCTTGACTCATTTCCATTATAGCTAATCTACTTTTCTCAGAATAAGCATATCTAGCAATCTGACTTTCAAATAGGGGATTATTTACCTTAACTTTTATCTCCTCTATGTCAGATAAACCTATAAGAGATTCTACAGTCCCTTCCCCACCATCAGCTATAGGTAAGACTTCTACCTCGTGAGGGATTTTTCTTTTCTCTAAAGTATTCTTAATTGTATTGCCAGCCTCAATAGATGACAAACTTCCTTTAAAAGAATCCATCATAACTAAAATCTTCATATTACCTCCTATATATAAATTATATAAAACAATCATAAATAGTATAATGTTACTTATACTAAAATAATTAATATTATTACAAAAATAATTGTTACAGGAGATAGTATGGTCATAAGCAAAGCTATAGCTAAATCAATTGTTGATGAAATTAACACAATCATAAACGAGGATATAAATTTTATAAATACCAATGGAATCATTATATATTCCACTGATAAAAAACGAATATCAACATTTCATCAAGCAGGTTTTATTTGTGTAAAAGAAAACGTAGATGTAATTGTAAAAGATTTGCACACTTATAAGGGATCAAGGCCTGGCATAAATATGCCTGTTGTATTTAAAAATGAAGTTATAGGTGCTATAGGTATTACAGGAATCGGAAAAGAAATCATAAAATATAGCACAATTATTAAAAAAATGACGGAAATTTTAATCAAAGAAAATTATAACCAATCTATAGAAGCAAAAAATAGAGAAGGAATAAAATACTATATAGAAGGATTAATACACGGAGATAATCTAAATAAGGAAATAGACTTCTCAGATAAATTTCAAGATAAAATGATACTAGCTGTAGGAAAAAATTCCACTTCTCATATATCTATCGAATATATTGATCAGATATATGAAATACTGAACAAATATTTATATAGTAAAAATTGTATATATGCTGTATTTTTTAATGAAATAGTTATATATAGCTTTCATTGGGATTTAGATATTACCTATAAACAGTTAGAAAAAGTAAGTAATAAGATAAATCTTGCTACCAATTATAATCTCAAATTTGGAATTAGTGAATCATTTAATAATATTGAATTATCAAAAGAAATGTATAAGCAAGCAAATATAGCTCTTAATTGGGGAGAGATTTCAGGAACCAATAAAAAATTTTACGAATATAAAAATTTTGATTTAGAACTTTTACTAACCTCTGTAGATAAAAATTCTTTAAGTAAATATAGATCCACAGTTTTATCAAATATAGAAGATAAGGATTTTAATATATACAAGAATCTAATAGAAACTTATGTTAAAAACAACGGTTCAATAATAAAATGTGCAGATGAACTTTTTATTCATAAAAACACTGTACAATATAGGTTAAATAAACTTAAAGAAATAACCGGTTATGATCCCAGAAATATTAATGATTTAATAAGACTACATATTGGTTTTATGATTACAAATGTTGATTAATATCAAAAAAGCGGGTATTCCAGCTACGAACAGGAATACTCCGCATAAAGTATATTTTTATTAAGTTAAGTATATAAAATACTAAATTTCTATTTTTCATCTTCTCCAACATAGTCTACAACTACATATCTTTTAGGTTCTTGACCTTCTGAATGGCTATCTACATTTGGATGCTTACTTATCTCTTCATGGGCTAATCGTCTTTCATATGAGTTCATGTATTTAAGATTCCATGCTTTCTTACTTTTAGCTACTTTTTTTGCAGTATCTCTAGCAAGTTCTTTAATCTTTTCATCGCGACGTTTTTTATAATTATTTATATCTACATTTACTCTTAAATTATTAGCTCTTGAGTCAATTGATTTTCTTATAATAAGCTCTATAGCATCAAGAGTTGCCCCACCCTTTCCTATAGCAATACCTGTATCCTTTTCTTCTACTTTAGCATCTAGTTTAATTATAGATCCTTCTAGATTTCCATATACACTAGCATTTTCAAAGTGCATTTGTCTTAGAATTTCTTCCAAAAATTCCTTAGCTTTATAGTACTTATCTATATCTGTTTGTTGCTTATCATATACTATATCATGACTATTATTAGCTTTAAAGTCATCAGAAAGCTTTTCATTAATTTCATCTAAATTCTTATCAGTGTTAACCTCTGAATCGGATGATTCAAAGGTTAATTTTTCTGTAAGATTAGAACTTTCTGTTTTTTTATCAGACTTGATATTAGAATCATCCTCAAACTTAGTAAATAAAACTGAATTATCTTTTTCATTATTTTCTCTTTTAAGTTCTTCTGGTTCTATTGATTGTCTATTTATATCTCTTTTTTCTAAAGAATCGATTCTTTGATCAAGGATTTTCGATAAATCTTCTGTATCTTTTTTATAAGTCTTGGAATTTTCTTCATAAGAATTGATCTTTTGAAGTCTCTCATAATTTCCAAGATTTTCTTCTTCATCTTTGATATTATGAATACTTTGTTCAAACTCAGCTCCATCACGAGCATAATCTTCCTTTTTAGAATCATCCTCTGCTATAGGACCTTCATCTTTATAATTTGCAGAAGCTTCGTCCTTATAATAATTGCTACGATCTTTTATATTATATTCACGATCGAAGTCAGAGCCTCCTACTGTATCTCTTTTAATCTCATCTTCAATATCTAAGAGAGCTTCATTTATATCTTCATCATAAGATATACGAACAACGGCATCCTTACTTCCAATCCCTAAAAATCCGCTAGAGCCTTCGTTTATAACTTCTATATCTACTTCTGACCTTTCTTTAGCAATTTCTGCTAGAGCACGTCTAATAGCTTCATCTTTAGTTTTTGCTTGTTTTATTATTGACTTTCTCATCTTTTACCTCGAATGTTTGAACTTGTTTAGGTTTTTTAACTGTAAAATGCAATATAACCATTATTATAAGTCTTATAATAGAACTCATTGTATAATAAAGTGGAAGACCTGCAGGAAGGCTTCTAAACATGAAAAAATAGAGTAGAGGCATCATTAAAAATGTCTTGCTCATACCAGCCATAGGACCTTCTGACATTTGTGGATTGGTCTTCATTGAAAATAATTGAACACCAAATTGGGATAAACTCGTTAAAAGTGGAAGACCAAACCAATATGGGTCTTGTTTAGTTAAGTCACTTACCCAATAAAAATCTTTTCTAATACCTTCTATACCTTCTGGAAATACGAAAGTTTTAGTATCACGCATAACCCTAAATAAAGCAAAAAGAATTAAAAGTTGCAAAATCATCATTAAACAGGATGAGAAACCAGGATTGACTCCCTCTTCCTTATATAATTCTTGCATTTTCTTTTGCATGATTTGAGGATCATAAGAATATTTCTTTTGAATTTTATCCATCTTTGGTTTTATCTTTTGTGTACTTTCTGCTTGTTTTTGTTGAGAAATAGTAACTGGTACTGTAAGCAAAGTTACAAGCAGAGTCATAAGTATAATTGCAATAGCGTAAAAGCTTATATTGCTAGGTTCTACTTGATTTGCTGCAAGTGAATCGTATATCCACCTCATTAGCTTACCAAGTAAAGTAGCTATAAAATTTAACATAAATACTCCATAAATTTATTCGGGAAAACCCCTATGCAGGTCTAATAGTCTATCTAACAGGATCATAACCACCTTTAGAAAAAGGATTACATCTTAAAATTCTCCACAAAGACATAAAAAAAGCTTTAAAAAACCCATATTTTGTAAAACACTCGATAGCGTATTGCGAGCAAGTAGGGTAGTATTTGCATTTTCCTCTGCCTAACTGTGGAGAAATGTAAGTTTTATAAAAATTAATTATTCTAATAAAAATTTTATTTAACATAAAAAATCTTATTCTTTTTAAATGCCTTGTTTAATACATGACCCAAGGTTTTTTTAAGAGACTTATAATCAAAGTCAGTTACATGCTTTTTAGGAATGATAATTATATCTACTCCATTAAGATTATTATAATTTTTTCTTACTATATCACGGAGCCTTCTTTTTAGTAGATTGCGCTGGTTAGCCTTGCCAATCTTCTTACTGATAGAAAATCCAAATCTGGGATGATCAAGACCATTATTTTTTATTAATATAGTAAAATCTCTATTAAAAAAAGCATCACTTTTCTTATATACACGCTTAAAATCTGTATCTTTTCTTAAACTAAGTCGCTTTTCCATTTGTGTCCTAAATTTCTAATAAAGCGATTGCTTAACTATAGGCTAATAAACTAGCCTACTATAATTAAGCAGATAATCTTTTTCTATTCTTTTTACGTCTTGCTTTTAGAACTCTTCTGCCACCTGGAGTAGACATTCTTTTTCTAAAACCATGATCTTTAGCTCTTTTTCTTCTATTTGGTTGATAGGTTCTTTTCATAGTTACACCTCCTCATAAAATTTTAGACTCATACTATTATATGTAGAAATAGTTAATATGTCAAGGTTTTTTGTTGATTTTAAGCTCTTATAACCCATCATAACAATAAATGAATAATATTTCTATCCATTAACTCATAAATATACAAATAATTACTGATAAGCTAATAATAATGCAATGTGTATAACTTTTTACATAAATTATTTCTCCACAGGATATTAACCAAAAAATTATATGGATAAATATAAGAATATATGTTTAAAAAAATCTAAAAGTTTGAATTCTCTTGATAAATATAAAAAGTTTTAATAAATACACATACTTATCCACAATTACACAAATATTATTAAGATAATATAAATATGATAATTAAGTTTTCCCAAAATTTATCTACTTCTTGTGGATAAGTTGTCAAAAGCTCTATTTTAGAGTATAATTTGATGTGTAAAAATATATGGATAATCTCAAATTTCCTTTTTAAAAGATTAACTTTTGTGGAAAAGTTTTTAATTTTAAAATTTATGTAAAATTCATATTATTAAAATCCTTATTTTTAAATAAAAAACTTATAAACAGAAACTTATCCACAATTTAATCCACAATAGTGGATAAGTTTGAAAATCTTAACTAAATCCTATCGAAAAGCCTATTATAGCCTGTGGATAGATTTTGTGAAGAAAGGTGTAGTAATGATTAGTTTAGAATACATTACAGATGAATTAAAAAATGAAATGAAAATGAATATTGCTGATAGCCAACAATATTATACTTGGATAGATATATTAAAGCCTTTAAATCTCTATGAAAATACCCTTTATTTAGAGATTCCTAAGTCTGAGATGATGTTTGTCTATGAAAAAATATGGACTCCAGCATTACAAGAAAATCTAGATAAGATTACAAGAGACTATGACTATAATATAAAGGTAGTAATTATAGCTAAAGATTCAGATTCTTACAGTAAAATATTAACTCTAGGCAATAATTATGAAGAAGATGGACAAATGAGACTAAAGCAGGTGTCTAAGTTTCCAAAACCTTTACTAGATCGCAATTATACATTTGAAAATTTTGTACAAGGTAAATCAAATCAATATGCTCATGCCATAGCAAGTGCTGTAACTCAAAATATTATAAATAATGACCCTACCAAGGTATATAATCCTCTATTTATATATGGAGAATCTGGACTTGGTAAAACCCACTTAATGCAAGCAATAGCCCATAAAATTCTTGAAGAACGTGATGATTTATATGTCATGTATATATCAAGTGAAAGATTTACAAATGAACTAATTGCAAGCATTCAGCCAACTAGCAAGAATAAAAATCAAAATCTAAATCAAGAATTTCGAGATAAATATAGGTCAGCTGATATTTTATTAATAGATGACATACAATTTTTATCAAACAAAGAAGGGACACAAACAGAGTTATTTCATACTTTCAACGACTTATACTACGCAGATAAGCAAATTGTCCTATCATCAGATAGACCACCCCTAGAAATCAAGGATTTAGAAGATAGATTACTTTCAAGATTTTCCTGGGGTATCACAGTAGATATAGGTAAGCCAGATTTTGAAACAAGAGTAGCAATACTTCAAAAAAAATCAGATGAACTAGGAGCTTATATTGATAGTGAAATATTAACTTACATAGCAGAAAATATAGATACAAATATAAGAGATCTAGAAGGAGCCTTATCTACTGCCATAGCCTATGCTAAAGGAGATAATAGAAATACTATAAGCATGGATGATGCCAAAAAAGGAGTAAATACTAGATCACTAAATAAGCAAAAACATGTAAGTATAGATGATATTCAACAAATAGTAGCTGATAAGTATTCTGTGAAATTATCAGATTTAAAAGGTAAATCTCGTAAAAAAGAAATAGTAAAACCAAGGCATATAGCTATGTATCTTGCTCGAGACATACTAGATGATAGTCTAGTAACTATATCAAATGCCTTTAGCAGAGACCATACAACAGTTATGCATGGTATAGATAAAGTTAAAGATGAGATGCTAATTGATGAAAATTTCAATGACGAAATAGAAAATATTAAAAAGTCGATTATGGAGTAAAATGTGCATAACTTAGGGGATTAACATGTGGATAAAATAGCATTTAATATTGTATCTTAATGATGAATTTAATATGTGGAAAACTATATAACTTATCCTAGACTTATTAAGAATTAATTTTGTAAAAATATTGGCTTAATAAAGCTACTTTGATCACTTATCCACATATTAATAACACCTACTACTAATACTACTAAATATATATAGTTATATGAGGAGATAACATGAAATTTGAAGTAAAACAAAATGAATTAATGAATGCTATTAACATAGCTAATAAAGCAGTAAGTAAAAATACCAATATACAAATACATGAATTAATATACTTTGAAGCTAAAGAAGATAGACTTTCACTGACTGCTTTTGATGGAGAAATTACAATAAAGACATCTATATCAGCTATAATTAAAGAAGAAGGTGAAATGGCAGTAAAAGCAAGTCTATTTACTAATATAATAAGAAAATTACCAAACGATACAGTAAAAATTGAAACAAAAGAAGGCAAAATAAATATAAGGAGTCAAAATTCTAACTTTAATCTTATAGCTTTTGAATACTTTGAGAAACAAGACTTAGATTTACCAGAAACAAAACCATTAGAGATAGGAAATGATAAGCTTAAAAGATCTATCTTACAAACAGAGTTTGCTACAAGTATGGATGAAACAAAGCTTGCTCTTACAGGTATTTTATTTGAACTAAAAGAAAACAAGCTTAATATGGTAGCTCTTGATGGATATAGAGTAGCTCTTAAGCAAAACAGCATAGACTATATTAGTGATTATGAAAATAGTGAATTTATAATTCCAAAAAGATCTCTTATAGAATGGTCTAGAATTATTTCTGATGACAATACTTCTTATATTTATAAAAATGAAAATGACATAGTATTTAAAAGTGATGCTACTACTATGTATTGCAGAGTAATAGATAAAAATTTCATAGATTATAGAAATATAATAAATGATATATCTGATACTACAGTAATACTTAATAGAGATGCTCTCGTTCGTGCTCTTGATCGTGCTCAAGTATTATCAGATCCAGGTAGGGCAAATCTTATAAGAATAGAAATATCAGAAGATCATATGGTTATAAAATCTAATTCAGAAGTAGGAGATGTAAAAGAAGTAGTAGAAACAGAACAAGAAGGAGAAGATTTGGATATAGCATTTAATGCAAGATATATGCAAGAAGGTGTTCGTGCATTTGATAGTGAAAAAATAAAATTAAGTTTTAAATCTTCATTAAATCCTTGTCTAATATATCCAGTAGATAGTAAATACGAAGATGAAGATTTTACTTATCTAGTACTTCCGGTAAGACTTGCAAATTAAGAGAGAGATTTATGGAAAATTTAGAATTTGAAACTGAAATGATCACCTTAAAAGATTTACTTAAAGTCACTCAAATAATTCCTTCAGGAGGTCTTGCTAAGGCTATTATAAAAGATGAGGGAGTCATTCTTAATGGAGAAGAGTGTTTTATTCCAGGTAAAAAACTTTATAAGGGTGATACAGTAATTTTTGATGATATAAGTATAACTATTATATAATTATAATGTGGATAGATAAGATAAATTTAAAATCTTTTAGAAATTATTCCAATAGTGAGCTTAGCTTTAGTGATGGGATTAACATCTTTATTGGAGATAATGCCCAAGGTAAGACTAATCTGCTAGAATCACTTTATTATTTGGCCAATGCGACAAGCTTTAAGAAAAATAGAGATAAGGACATAATAAGCTTTAATAAGTCATCTATGAAATTATCTGGTCTTATTAGAAAAGGCATGTATTTTAAGGATGTAGTAATAGAAGTAGATGCTTATGGTAAGAAAATTTCTGTAAATGGAGTAAAATATGAGAGAAACAAGGATTTAAAGGCTTTATTTTCTGTGGTATTATTTACCCCTGAAGACTTGTTAATTATAAAGGAAGGTCCTAATTTAAGACGTGATCTTATAGATGATATAATAGTAAGCATAGATTTTTCCTATAAGAAAACAAAAAAAGAATACGATAAGCTTGTTTTTGAACGCAATAAGCTTTTAAAAAATCAAAATAGTCCTTACTTTAAAGAACAATTGGATGCTTTTGATAAATCTATAGTAAAATACGGCTATAAAATTTATAAAAGACGCAAAAAATTTATAAATCTTTTAAATGATTTTGCAAGGGACTATCATCTTAATTTATCAGAAGGAAAAGAAAATCTTAAGCTTACTTATAATCCAGATATAAATGCAGCAAGTATAGAAGACTATTATCAAAATTTTTTTAAAAAAAGAAGCGATGATTTAAGATATATGACAACTCAAAAAGGAATCCATAAGGATGATGTTGATATATTAATAAATGATAAGCTAATAAAAAACTTTGGATCTCAAGGCCAACAGAGGTCAGCAATATTAAATATAAAATTAGCCCAAGTTAAATTGATAAAAGAAGTGACAGGTGAAACATCTGTCATTTTATTTGATGATGTTTTTTCAGAATTAGATGAAAAAAGATCGAGGTTTCTTTTAGAAAACTTAGGAGGCTATCAGACAATTATTACAGCTACCAATACCAAGAGTTTGGATATGGTAGATAAATCAAGCATTAGATATATAAAAAATGGAATAATTTTTGATAATTAATAAAGATTAAATTAATAGCTAATCTTGATTTTAGAAAGGAAAATTATGACAGAAAACAATTATGATGCCGGTAATATCAGGGTCTTAGAAGGGCTTGAACCTGTTAGACTTAGACCTGGTATGTATATAGGCTCAACTAGCGAAAAGGGCTTACATCATCTAGTATATGAGGTTGTAGATAACTCTGTAGATGAGGCATTAGCTGGTCGTTGTGATTACATAAAAGTAACTGTATCAGAAGATAACATAATAACAGTAGAAGATGATGGATCAGGTATTCCTGTTAAAGAACACCCACAAACTCACAAATCTACCTTAGAAACAGTTCTTACAGTCTTACATGCAGGGGGTAAATTTGATTCATCTGCCTACCAATTTTCAGGAGGGCTTCACGGTGTAGGTGTTTCTGTAGTAAACGCTTTATCGGAGTATCTTATAGCTGAAGTAAAAAGAGATGGTCACCTTCATAGGATGACTTTTGAGCGTGGTGTAGCTACAAGTGATCTTGAAATTCTAGGCGAAACTAATGAGACTGGTACAACAATAACTTTTAAACCAGATTCTGAAATATTTGAAACAACTGTATTTGATAAAAAAACTTTGGAACGCAGATTCCGTGAAATGGCATTTTTAAATTCTGGTGTTCAAATTATATTAGAAGATAAAAGAGATGAATCTATAGATACCTTTAAATATGATGGTGGAGTTAGGGAATTTGTAGAATACTTAAACCGTAACAAAGATTCAATAATGACTACTATCCCACATTTTGTAGGTAGTCAAGAGGATACAGAAATAGAAATAGCTTTCCAATATACAGATTCTTATAGCGAAAATATCTTAACTTTTGCAAATAATATATTAACTCCAGAAGGAGGGACTCACCTATCAGGATTTAGATCAGCCTTAACTCGTGGAGTAAATGATTATGCTAGAAAATATAATTTTATAAAAGAAAATGAAGATAATCTACAAGGTGAAGATGTTCGTGAAGGGATGACTGCTATAGTATCTGTAAAGATATCTGAGCCACAATTTGAAGGACAAACTAAGGCAAAACTTGGTAATTCAGAAGTGCGTGGAGCAGTAGATTCATTTTTTTCATCAAAACTTGAAGCATTCTTAGAAGAAAATCCAAAAGTAGCAGCAGTAATCTTAGATAAAGCCTTATCATCTAGAAGAGCTCGTGAAGCAGCTCGCAAGGCTCGTGATTTAACTCGTAAAAGATCAATTCTAGATTCTGCAACACTTCCAGGAAAACTTGCCGATTGTCAATCAACAGATATAAATGAAAATGAAATATTTATAGTCGAAGGTAACTCAGCTGGCGGTTCTGCAAAAGGGGGACGTGATAATAAAATTCAAGCTATCCTTCCTCTAAGAGGAAAAATCCTTAATGTAGAAAAAGCAAAACTTGATCGTATCTTAAATTCGGAAGAAATTAAGGCTATGATTACAGCATTTGGTACAGGTATAGGTAAAGATTTTGATATATCAAAACTTCGTTATGGAAAAATTATAATCATGACAGATGCCGATGTCGATGGTGCTCATATTAGAACACTATTGCTTACATTCTTTTATAGATACATGAGAGAATTAGTAGACGATGGACATATTTACGTAGCTCAACCGCCCTTATATAAAATTAGTCATGGCAAAACCGAACGCTATGTATACTCAGATCAAGAACGTGATAGAGTCCTAAAAGATCTTGATGGTGCTAATTATAAAATAAACCGTTATAAGGGACTTGGTGAAATGAACGCTGAGCAACTTTGGGAAACTACTATGAATCCAGATAATAGAGTACTTCTAAGAGTATTAGCAGATTCTGAATCAACTACTACAGATAATATCTTTAGTCTACTTATGGGAGAAAAAGTAGAACCAAGACGTGAATTCATAGAAGAAAACGCCAAATACGCAAGCAATATTGACGTATAGGAGGCAAGATGATAGAAATTAATAATGATAATAATATTATAAATGTAGATCTAGAAGATAAAATGAAAGATGCTTATCTAGACTATTCCATGTCCGTAATAGTATCTCGTGCTTTACCCGATGTTAGGGATGGGTTAAAACCCGTACATAGAAGGATTCTTTATGGAATGGATGGCCTAGGACTAGATCCAAGCAAGCCAACCCGTAAATCAGCAAGAGTAGTCGGAGAAGTAATGGGTAAATATCATCCTCATGGTGACTCTGCCATATATGATGCTCTTGTAAGACTTGCTCAAGATTTCTCAACTAGATATCCTTTAGCCCAAGGTCAAGGTAACTTTGGTTCTATAGACGGGGATGACCCAGCCGCTATGCGTTATACAGAAGTTAAGATGAGTAAAATTGCCAAAGAAATGCTACGCGATATCAACAAAGATACAGTAGATTTTATGCCAAACTTCGATGAAGAAGAAAAAGAACCAATAGTTCTACCGTCCAGATTTCCAAATTTACTTGTAAATGGTTCTAATGGTATAGCTGTAGGTATGGCAACAAATATGGCACCGCATAATCTAAATGAAGCCATAGATGCATCAATTGCCTATATGAAAAATCCTGAGATTAACATCCAAGAATTAAATAAAATCATAAAAGGTCCAGATTTTCCAACAGGTGCAAAGATTTTAGGAAAATCAGGTATTAAAGAAGCCTATGAAACTGGACGTGGCAAGGTTAAGCTACGTGGTATTGCAGAGATTGAGCCATTTAAGAAAAATCGTGAACGCATAATAGTTTCAGAGATTCCTTATCAAGTTAATAAGGCAAGACTTATAGAAAAAATTGCAGATCTTGTAAAAGATAAGAGAATAGACGGCATATCTGATATACGTGATGAATCAGATAGAAAAGGTATGCGTATAGTTATTGAAATTAAACGTGATGCAAATGCTAATATAGTTTTAAATAACTTATACAAATATACTCAATTAGAAACAACATTTGGAATAATAAATCTAGCTTTAGTAGATGGTGTTCCAAAGATATTAAATCTTAAGGAACTAATAAAATATTATATTGATCATCAAAAAGATGTAGTAACTAGAAGAACAGAATTTGACTTGGCACGTGCAAATGCCCGCAAGCATATAGTGGAAGGATTGATAATTGCTATAGATAATATAGATGAAATTATCAAAATTATCAGATCTTCTTATGATGATGAGCAAATTAAAGGGATTTTCTTAGAGAGATTTGGACTTACAGATCTCCAATCTCAAGCTATCTTAGATATGAGATTAAAACGTCTATCAGGACTCGAAATTGAAAAGCTTAATGCTGAAAATAAAGAGCTTGAAGAAACAATTTCTTATTTAAGATCTATTCTAGATTCTGAGGAGAAATTAATCGAACTTATAGAAGATGAGCTTAATGAAATCAAAGAAAAATACGGAGATAAACGTCGTACTAAAATAGTAGCTGACGAGGGTGAGATTGATATAGAAGAACTAATCGAAAAAGAAGATATACTAATTACTCTTACAAATGATGGATATATTAAAAGACTTCCAGTAGATACCTACAAAGTACAAAATAGAGGTGGTAAAGGTATATCTGCGGCAAATACTAAAGAAGATGACTTTATTAAACGCATAATGACAACAAATACTCATGAAGATTTACTATTCTTTACGTCATTTGGTAGAGTTTATTCCTTAAAGGGATATCAAATCCCAGAAGGGAGTCGCACAAGCCGTGGTCAAGCTATTATAAACATTCTAAGCCTAAATACTGGAGAAAAGATAACAGAAATTATGAGTCTATCAGAACTAAATGAAGATGATCAGATAGTTTTACAAACAAAAAATGGTAAAATAAAGAAAACTGATGCAATTAATTTCACATCTATACAAAGAAATGGAATAATAGCTATAGGTCTAGAAGAAGATGACAAACTAATTTCAGCACGTCATATTGAAAAAGAAGAAGAACTAATAATATCAACTAAAGATGGTATGACTATCCAATTTAATACGGAGGATGTAAGAAGTATGGGTCGTCAAGCTCGTGGTGTTCGTGCTATAAAACTTAGCGATAACGATGAAGTAGTAGCAATGAATATCAGAGGAGATGAAACTTACTTACTAGTAGTGACAGAAAATGGCTTTGGTAAAAAGACTTCCTTTAACAATTTCAACAACCAAAACAGAGGTGGTAAAGGAATCAGATGTCATAAGGTCACAGAAAAAACAGGCTGTGTAGTAGATACCCTTCCGGTAGATCTAGATGATGATGTCTTGATGGTATCCCTAAATGGTGATATGATTAGGATTAAAGCAAAAGATATATCAACAACAGGTAGAAATACCATGGGTGTGACACTTAAAAATCTTAAGGATGAAACAGATAAGATAGTTTCTGTTGCAAAGTATGATGGTACTATTGAAGTAGAAGCAGAGGAAGAAAATGTTTGATAAAAAATTAGAAACAAATGGTAATACTCAAACTATTAAATTAATAGGCGATTTAGATGTATACTCTGAAGATGACTTTAAGTCATTCATTGATGAGCAAATAGATGTAAATAAAGATATAGTATTAGATCTTTCCGACCTAGAATATTTGGATTCCACAGGTCTTGGTATGTTTATGAATATATACAAAATGTTAGATGCAAATGGTAAGAGTATAAAAATCATAAATGCTAAAGAAAACATCAAAAAATTATTCAAAATAACAGATCTTACTGCTCTTTTTGATATGGAGTAAAGAATGGAAAATATAAGTATTAAAATTCCACCGAATAAAATATATATAAAGTCAATCAGACTATTTACAGCTTCATTAGCTAGTGATTTAGGATTTAATATAGAAAAGGTAGAGGATTTAAGAGTAGTAGTAAGCGAAGCTATAAATTATAAGCTCAGTGATGAGGCTATAACAGTTGAATTTTTACCAGAAGATGAAAGTCTATCTATAAAAGTTATAGGTAAAGATAAATCCCTAGATGAACGAGCACTAAAAATGCGTGATCTAATCCTTAAAGAGTTAGCAGATGAAGTTAATATAAGTGAGGATGCTATCGAAATCACACAAAAGGCATAGTTATGACAGATAAGAAAGACAAAGATAAAACTGAACAAGAGCATAAAGAAGAGATCAAAAGAAAGTTTGAAGAGTTTTATCAAACCCGTGATAAGGATCTTCGTGATGAGCTTATAGAAGAGCATATGTATATAGTTGATATTTTATCAAATAAATACGTTGGAAAGGGCATAGAAAAAGATGATCTTTATCAAGTAGCAAGCCTTGGCTTAATCTATGCTATCGACAGATATGATCCGACCAAAGGTTACGAATTCTCTTCATTTGCTACTCCAACTATAATGGGAGAACTCAAAAGATATTTTAGAGATAAGGGTTGGGTAATAAGAGTACCAAGAAGGATTCAAAACTTATATAAAAAGATAAACTCTGCCAAAAAAACTCTACCCCAGGAGCTTCAAAGAACTCCAACAGTAAAAGATATAGCAGACTATCTTGGGGAAGATGAAGAAACTATTCTAGAAACTATGGAAGCAAGCAAAGTATATTCTCCACAAAGCTTAGATATGAAATATCAAGTTCAAAAAGGAGAAAATTCCATAGACCTTGCAGAGATGATAGGAGAAGAAGATAGGAACTTCGATTCAGTAGAACTATCAGATCTTATAGAAAAATCAACAGCGAGACTAAATGATCTAGAAAAAGAAATACTTGAACTAAGGTATTACGAGGGACGTACACAAATAGATATAGCTAGTACCTTAGATATATCTCAAATGACAGTAAGTAGAATAGAAAAGAAGATACTCCAAAAGTTCACACTAGAACTAGAAAAAATGGAGGAAGTTTAAGGAACTATTACAAATCAATAGTTATCTATTGTTATATCATTGGACACCCTATTAGAAAGCTTGAGATCTAGTATTTCGATTCTCATATAGACTAAACTTTCTAATAGGGTATTTTAATAATTTTAGAACGATTTATCTATTTTTAATAGATTTTTTAATTATATAAATTTTTTATATCTTGTTATATTATTATTCAATTGTTTCAATTCAAATGGTATCTATAGGATTATGAAATGAGGGTTGGAATAGTATAGTTAAATACCTACAACTAATTTCTAGCAGGATCATCATTCGGTGGCTACAAAGAATCAGGAATCGATCGTGAAACAGATAAACTTGCTCTAGATGAATATACCCAAGTTAAAAACATCATGGTAGATGCATACCAAGATAAATTGGGTATGTTTTAACTAATAGAATAAATAAAAAAATTAGACTTCAATTGAGGTCTAATTTTTTAAAAATTAATAACCATTTATAAATTTTGATCTAATTTTACATAATTATTTTTATAATTGTATAGTAAAACTAGATATTTAATGATTGAAGTAAAGATCAATATATTTATATATTAATAATTATAATTAAAAAAGGAAAAATAATGACTAATAAAGAATTGTATAAAATTGCATATAATCATATAAATCATATTGATTTAAAGCAGTTTGGAACTGCAGGTCATGTTGCATGTGCCCTAGAAAGTAAAGAAGGAAATATATTTACAGGTATTTGCATTGATTTACCATGTTCAATTGGTCTTTGTGCAGAACAATCAGCTATTGCTGAAATGATAAAAAATAATGAGACTGTAATTAATAAAATAATTGTCGTGTATGAAGATGGAAGCATTTTACCTCCATGTGGAAGATGCAGAGAATTTATTTCGCAAATAGATAATAAAAATATAGAAACTATAATAGTGCTTCCAGAACTAGAAGAGGTACTACTTAAAGACTTATTACCAGAAAGTTGGGATTACAAATGGAATTAGTGAAATTTAGTGATAGAATATTTTATCTACCTCATGAAACTCAGACTGACAGGCCCCTATTAGCTTATGTAAAAGGTGAGAAGTTTTCTCTTGCCATAGACGCAGGAAATTCTGCTGACCATGTTAATAAATTCTACAAATCTTTAGAAGCAGAAAATTAAAAAAAACCAGAAGTGACAATTATTACCCATTGGCATTGGGATCATACTTTTGGTATGCACAATATAAATGGATTATCCATTGCTCATAAAAAAACCAATGAATTTTTAAAAGAAGAAAAGAATAAACTTAGAGATTCTTCTTATTTAGATAATATAAAAAAAGAAAATATTTATCTTGCTAGAGAATATGCAAATAATGAGGATATTATTGTCACTTTATCAGATATTGAATTCGATAAGAAACTTGTAATTAATCTTGGAGGTATTAAAGCAAAAATTTTCCATACCAAAGCGCCTCATTCTGAAGATACAGTTTTAATTTATATCCCTGAAGAAAAAATCTTATTTTTAGGAGATTCTACAAGTGAAGATTTCTTTAATAACAATTATATGGATATAGATAAATTAAATTCATTAATAAAAACTATAGAGAGAATAGATTGTAACACTTGCATTTTAGGACATACGTCCCCCTTAGAAAAAAATGATTTACTTAATTATTTAAGATCTATCTTATAAGTTGCTTTAAAAAGCCTAGCAAAACTAAAATAAAACCATAGCTGTACTAACCCCAAAAGTCAGAATAAAAACTGACTTCCTTAAGTTTGATTTTAGATCTAACTTTTGAAGATAAGTTCATTACGTAAAATCTACTCGTTAAAAATCTTTTTACAAGTAATATATAGCATTTTTATTTTTTTATAATATTCTTAACTATATTAATAATACCTGTAAACATTATAACTCCTGATATTATAGTCATACCATCATAAACTGAGTTACTTATATTTTTAAAAAATAAAATTGCTGCCAAAATTACAGCTACTAACTGTAATACAGTTAAGTATGTGTTATTACTTCTATCCATTTTTAAATCTCCCTTAATATCGGCCAACCGATAAATTAACTGGATACCATCCTTCTTCATAATTACCTGTATAATAGGAATATACTTTCTTATACTCTAAATCAATAGCTAAAGTTATACCAGATTTTCCAGTTAATCCATTAATCAAAGCTCCTGTTCCTAACATTCAAGATATAATATTAAGTCCAGGTAAAAATTTAGATCCTAATTTTTTTGCTATAGCATCTGCTGCAATCTTAACGACTTTAGTTCCAGATGCTAGACCTATAGTACTAGCAACACCAGAAGGTAATCCCATCGCTTCATTAGAAATTTTAACCGTATATTTTCGTTTGTCACCAACTTTAGGAGCTGAAGAATAATTCATTAAGAATTTTGAATTATTTTTTATATTACTATAATATATATTTTCAGTGATCTCTACACCCCAAGTAATACCATTTTCATCGGTAACATCTATTACTTGAGTATCTTGTCTTAATTCTTTACTCCCTCAAGACATATCAGATGCATATGAAAGATTTGGTAAAAATGAACTAATTGTCATTACCATTGCTAAAATTAACATAACAAACTTATTATTTTTCTTCATTACTTTTTCTCTGTTTTAATTACTTTAAAATATTCCCCTAATAAATAACCAACTAATATAATATTATTTAATTTATATCTTCATCTCCTATGATTTGTTATTTAATATAATAATATTTTTTATATATAATTACAATACACATAAATGTGGATTATTATAATTTATATTTAGTTTACTATAGAATATAAGATTTTAGATGAGGTATGATTTTTGTTGTTAACTTAAGTGAGTTGATCGAACAAAAAATATTGAAATAAAAATCCACCTTCTATGTAGGTAGAGGGATTAAGCTTTAGCTTCAAGCACCAAGAAAACCTTTGTAAAGTATAGTTGTGATAATCACATGGAGTTATTCATGGATAAAAATACTTTATAACATACAAGCTGGAGATGTAAATATCATGTAGTTTTTGTATCAAAATATAAAAGCCAAGTAATATATAGATAACTAAGAAAATACATAGTAATTATACTTTGAGAACTATGTTTAAGAAAAAGAATAAAAATAATAGAAGTTGAGCTATGTCCACATTTTTATAGAAATTACACAAAAATAGATAATATCACATATTATGTATATCTAAAAGTAAAAATTCATTAATAATATTCAATATGCACGCCAATCTGAAATATAAATAAGGAAATAGATATTTTTGGTATAGGGGATATTATGTATATATAGTGGGAAGAAATGAAAAAAATAAAAAAATATATACTAAATCAATTATAAATAAGATTATTACATTGACTGAATAAGTATAAAGGAATACTATTACCCTTTTACAGGAAAGTCAGTAAATAAAACAAATGGAAAAACTGATTAAGCAGTAGTTTGAAAAGTGGTGCATATGATTAAAATACTCGGCAATCATAATAGTTAGTATTGATATTTGCGCCTTATAGGTGCTGTACAAAATACAAGCGATTAAAAAATTAGGATTTTGATAAATTGATTGATCAATATAATGGTCCACTTCAAACTGGAGTCAATTCTGATAATTATGAATTAATTGATTTATTAATTAAGAATGGTTTTTCTTTAAAGAAAAAATGTTATGCGGTAGAAGTTAGCAAATAAGATTTAAAATTTGCCCTAGAAAGTATATTTGGGGATATTTTAAAAACTAAAAATGGTCAATTGGAGTATAAGTATTGTTGTAAAATTCTCTATAATTATTACGCTAAAACACATTGTAGTGTGAATTCACTTACAGAAAACTTAAACGATTTTATTGATGTAGTTCCCAAAACAATAATTTATACAAAGTCTAAAGACAAAATTAAATATTGTACATTTATTGAAAAAAAAGCAATTGCTTATCTAGCTTCTTTTAACGATACTATATGATATAAGCATGTGGGATTTTATACTTTTGAATTTGACAGATCATTATTATGTTTTGTATTGTATGATAATTTCGCTTATTGTAATAATTTCAAAAGATATAAAGGACATAAATTATACTCAACAGCTTAGGTATAAAAATATATTTGCCTATAACTTAAGTAGGATAAGATATTTTTTAGCTTTTTTAAACTTATATTTTTTAGCTCATATACTTATACTCTTGCTAATAGGCGCTTTAAATTTTAAAAATACCACATCTATAAGTCCTATAAGGCTAGAAGGATACAGTGAAATAGTCGATTTATATAATAGATATATAAATATATTTGATAATATAATTTTAGCTAATTTTGCTGTTATTATATATTTTATATTTGGTTTTACTGTATTATATGCCTTATTAACCAAGATTAATCAAAATAAGGGATATAAAAATACAATTGTATCTGCTATTATCATATATATTCTTACATATATAGGGTTTAAAACTGATTTAAAAACGAAGCTTCCAGTTTTATTTTTCAACAACTATATATTGCTACACCATGGGCTAATTGTAAATGGTTTGTTTAAATTTATATTAGTAATTGCTATTGGAATTTTAATCATACTTTTTTCTGTAGTTAAGCCCAAAACAATAGCAAAGACTAATAGATCGTTTAATGAATTAATAATAAATAGAAAAGATATAACTATAAGTCTTCTAGTAGTTTTAATCTTATACATACTTACATATATAAAGAATGTAGATAATATAGACTTTGGTATTAGAGAGCTAGGTCTTCTTACTTTGTTTGGTAGTTCTACTAAGGAGAAATCTTTTATATCTTTCTTAAGTTTAACTATAGTAAATACTACTCCTATATTTATACTTGGCTTATCTAAGAGTAGGCTTAAGAATTATTTTAACGAACCGTTGCTTATAAGATTTAAGAATATTGAGGACTTTAAATACAATGTAAGAAAAATTCATTTTTTTTATATTGTTATCTATATATTAATAGTAATTTTGATAAATTATATAACGTTTTTCATAGGAAAGACATCTGATTTGAGTTCTACTTTTCTTAAAGAAGCATATGGGATGATTTACGATCTAGGTATATTAAGTAAATATAATGTAGGATTTGCTATAAATCTTCTTTTTTGTTTTGGATTATTTTATATCCTATCATCATTTATTGGAGAAGTATTCGCTATAGTTATAATCTTACTAAGTAAGTTTATTCTTTTTTTCCTAGCTTCTTATGATGTATTAAAAATAAATTATGGGATAGTGAATTTATTAGAAGATGGACAAATCAGTTCAGTGATTTTTGTTAAATTATTAGTAGTTTTACTATATTTAATTATAGTAATTTTAAAATATAATAGAGGTTATAATTATGAAGGCAATACAAGTAGAAAATATGAGTAAAAAATTTGGCACAAAAATCCTTTATGAAGATGTATCATTTACTATAAATAAAGGAGAATGTGTAGGCATAGTAGGAAGTAATGGTACAGGAAAAAGTGTACTATTTAAGATGCTTGCAGGTATTGAAGATTATGATAGTGGTAAGATAATTGTTAAGGGCAAAAAAGTAGGTAAAAACTTAGACTTTCCAGAAGATATAGGTTACTTTGTAAATCAGCCAGGATATATAGAATTTTATGATGGTTTTACAAATCTAAAAATGCTGGCAGATATAAAAAACTTAATTACGGATGATCAGGTTATAGAAACTATGATAAGTGTGGGATTAAATCCTGATGATAAAACTAAAGTTAAGAATTATTCCCAAGGTATGAAACAAAAGCTTGGTATATGTCAAGCTATAATGGAGGGTCAAGATTTAATATTCTTAGATGAACCTTTCAACGCTCTTGACTTTCAATCAAATGTTGATGTAGTTAATATAATAAAAAATCTTAAGTCACAAGATAAAACTATATTAATAAGCTCTCATCAACATGAATATTTAGAAAAACTCTGTGATAGAATGTATATTATTATAAACAATAATATAAAATTATTAGATGAAAATCTTAAAAAGACATATTTTGAAATATTTTAATAAAATATCTCGAAATCAAAAAAATATATAATTGTTTATATACAAGACTTTAATTAAGATTTTTTGCTCTAATATTTTAGAGCATGAAATCCAATGGAACAAAATTTGTACTAAATAATAACATTGAATATGTAACTATTTTAGCAGAGAATTATTCAAAATATTAAAAAAAGAATTTGAATGAGTTTTGCTATATAAAATCACACCAAGAATAAATTTGGTGTGATTTTTATTGTTCAATTTAGTGAGTTTAGCGGGATGAAAGTAAAAACACTTGTTATTTAGATATATAATAGGACATTATTTGCAGAGGTAAAAAATCCTTATTAAAAAGTAATCGTTATTATTATGTATATGATTATAACATTAACTATTGTTTCACATGAAACAATAATTTTTTAATAGTATATAATAGCTGAAAAATTTATCATAATACTACGTTATTGTAAAAATGTAACAATTCGTTATAAGAAATTAAAAACTTTTATAGATTATTTGTAAAATCGTTTATTGTTGGTAAGATAATTATGATTAAAATCCTATACTATAAGATATAGCATGTAAAGGAGGAGCAAATGTCTTATGACTATAGCTTTATAGGTAGTGAAATTAGAAGAATTAGGAAAAGTAGAAATATTTCTCAAAAGGATTTATCTCTTATGGTTGGAATTTCTGAAGAGAGTCTTAGAAGAATCGAAAACAACCATAATAATCCACGAGTAGATAATTTTTTAGAAATTCTTGATGTTTTGGGTATAGATTTTGAGATTATTTTAATGGATGATAGTGGTTCTTCATGGAATTTGATTAACAAACAGATCAAGATCATAGACAATGATTTAGAAAATCTTTCTTTAGATAATTTGCATACCAATATTGATAAGCTTAAAAAATTAAAAGATTTTATTCCCTCATCATATGAAAAAAAACTTATGCAATATATATTATATTATGAAGGTATATATGAGAAGGATATAAAGAAAGATTATCTAACTTTTCGTAACTGTTTATTAAAAGCCTTAGAGATTAATGGTAAATCTCTAGAAAAAGGATTTAAAAATTCATATAGTGATATAGAGAAAAGAATATTAATAAAATTATCAGAATATTACTTTTATAATAATTTTGAAGCTAATTCAAAACTTATTTTAGATTATCTAGCTGAGAACATAGAGGTTACAGATATAAATTATATAGATATATTATATAATTTATCTAAATACAATTACATACAAAAAAATTATAAAGAATCAATAAATATTTGCCAAAAAGCTATAGATATAAGTTCTAAAACTAATAATTATAGGAGAATAATATTGGTTTACTACTTAATTGGGATTAGTAAATTTAAACTAAATGAAACTTCTTTTAGTGAAGATATAGAAAAATCTTTAGTCCTATGTGACTTGTTAGCTAAGCCTGAATTGAAACTTATTATAAGAAAAAATGTATCCTCAATATTAGAAGAAAAGTAACCCCACAAAACTGTGGGGTTACTTTTTTTTGTTAGTAATATATAATTATAGTTGAAAGGATGATAGATATGAGAAGAAAAAATATAAAAAAATTATGTACCTTATTAATTTTTACTCTTACTATATTTTCAAGTGCAAAATTACAAGCTAAAGATAATATGATAACTTATTCTAGAAATCCAGAGACTGAACCTATATCAATTTATAGGATTACTTCAGAAGTTGAGCCTATATCTATTTATTAAAACTAAGTTTTATAAACTTTACATTATAAAGACCATTGTGTCTTTATTTCTTTTTAACAATATATCGTAGTGATTTGCTAGGATATGCACTTATATTCATAGACAATTTGATATTAAAATTCTATCACTATGTATATATCATCTGAATAAATTTTAACTTCTGTAGATAAATTATAAATTTAATCTATCAATAACTATAAAGTATATGGCCTTATCGGCAGTTTATATCAAACCCTAAATAACAAATTGAAAGAAGGAAATCGTGAAAAAGAAGTACTTAAAAAATCTATTCGCTCTATTGGTTATGGGATCACTAATATTCCAAGCCGATCCAGCCTTAGCTACGGATCAAAAAGCTGATAGTTCAGTTAGCACACAAGAAAAGCAAGAAGCAGAACTTATTCCTCAGCTAGAAATAGCTCCAGATCCTACAGATATCTACCAAGACTCAAAAGATGAGAATGAAATACTAGAAGTAAGCCCGATATCAGATGAATTTAAGGCAGCTCAAAAGTCTGGTAATAAGGTATCTCCATTAGATGTAAATTTTGATTATATAAAGACAAGGACAAGATCCAAATCTTCAAATTTACCAGAAAAATATGATCTTAGAGATCATAATAGAGTATCACCTGTTAAAAATCAAGGAAAAAATGGTTCATGTTGGGCTTTTGCTACATATGGTTCTATGGAGTCAGTTTTAAGTAAATATGGAAAATTTGATTTTTCAGAAAAGCATCTTAGAAATACCCATGGATTTGACTGGGGTCCAAATGATGGTGGAAATAGGGATATAGCTGCAGCATATATGGCTAGATGGTCAGGTCCTGTTGATGAAAAAGACGATATGTATGATCCAGTAATATCAGTATCTCCAACAGATGTAGATAGGGTCTTAGACATTGATAAAGTTTTATATCTACCAGATGTGTACAATTTTGTAGATACTACGGATATCAAACAAACTATTATGAAATACGGTGGTGTTTATACAACTATCAATAGTTCAAAGTACTACGAAAATGCTAAAAATAATAGCTACTTTAACCCAGGTGGGGGCAGCGATGATCATGCAGTTACTATAGTTGGTTGGGATGATACCTTCCCAAAAGAATTATTCTCAATCAAGCCAAAGGCGAATGGTGCATGGATTTGTAAGAATTCATGGGGATCTTCCTATATGGATAATGGATACTATTATGTATCCTATGAAGATGTTTATGCAGGTAAATCTAATGCTTGTTTTATACCCAAGAAAAAAGATCCTAATGGGCATATTTACCAATATGATCCACTAGGTGCTACTAGATCTGTAGGCTATAATAAACAAGGATATATGTGTAATATCTTTAAGTCAGATGGTAAAGAAACTCTTCACGAAATTGGAATTTTCAATGTAAGTATGTATACAGATTATAAACTATATGTAGTAAGAAATATTGAAAGGACTAGCCAATTAGATAGTGAAAAAGTAGAAGTGGCTTCAGGAACTTTACAATATCCAGGATATTATACAATTGATATTAGTCAAATGGAATTAGAGGAAGGTGAACAATTTGCTGTGATGGCATATCTAGATTCATCAAAGGCAAATTACAAATATCCTCTAGCAGTTGAAGCAAGAATAAATAATTTTTCATCCAAAGCAGATTCGGAACCTGGTCAATCTTTTGTATCAAGTGATGGTAAAAAATGGACTGATCTTTCAAGCGAACTAAAAGGAGCAAATGTATGCCTAAAGGCTATTACTACAACAGGTGAAGTTATAGGAGATGATGAATTACCAGTAGATCCTAACACTCCAGAACCTGTTAAAGAGGTTAAAAATATAAGTGTTGCAGAAGGAGCTGGTGGTTATCTAAGAATAAATAAAAAAGGAAAACTAACTCCAATAATTGAACCTAAAGATATAGAAAACGTAGCCATAAAGATCTACACTTTAGATACAGATATAGTAGATGTAAAAGCAGATGGAGTGATAGTTCCTAAAAAAGTTGGAACGGCAAATATATTAGTAGAAACAAGAGTTTCTCGTGGAATTCTAAGATCTAGATTTAACCTTGAAATAATTCCAGAAAATTTACGTTATGACAAATTAAGTGAAATACCTGTGGTAGGGGATAACGAATTGTATGAGAATGGAGAAATAGATAATGGGGAAAAATTCCCGGATCCTCCAAAGCCATATGAAGATCCTTACATTATAAGAAATATGTCTATAAAAATTCCTCAAGCAAGCCTAAGGGAAGGTGAAACTTTAGACCTATCAGAAAAGATTACAGTTTATCCAGATACTGCTAAAAGAGAATTCACTTATGAATCAAAAAATCCAGAAATAGCAAATATCGATAAAAATGGTCTAGTTACAGCAAAATCTGTAGGAAAAACTACATTAACTGTTAAAACAAATAACAATATAAAAAAATCAGTAAACGTAAGGGTACTACCAAACTTTGAAAATTATCCGGTTGAATTAGATGGATTTGATGTATCACAAAGAAAAAGTGGATATTTCACTATAAGCCTTAAAGCCAGTCAAAATGGAGTGGGATATCAAGGTCCTGCAACTATTACAACTAGGGCTGGCAATAAAGAAGATAAGCTAGTAGAAAAAACGTCAACACTTTACTTTAAAAATGGAGAAGCTAGTATCACATATAATGGTGGACAATTTGGTGTTTGGAGAACTAACTTTCAAACAGATCTAAAACTACGTGATATAGAGGATCATATATCTTATGAATTCTCTAAGGATAATAAGTCAGAAGCTTTTATAAGAGAATATCCTAAAAAAGTTGTTGGTCTTACTCAAAAACAATATGAACTTGGTGATATAAAAGTGGGACAACGAGAAAATGGATTTTTTACTTTATCGTTTGAAGCTTTTGAAGATGGAAATCTTTATAATGGCATGGGTATTGTAGAAACAATATCTGAAGGGACAACAAGAATAAATACTGTGAATTTTAAAGATGGCAAAGCTAGTATTAGATATTCTGGAGGTGATTTTGGAGTTTGGAAAAAAGATTTTGTAACTAGCTTAAAAGTTGTCAATACTCAATCAAGTGTTGCTTATAGTATGAACTAATAATAATTGTGGTATTTAGTAAGGCTAAATATAAATAAATCCAATGGGAGGGAAATATGAAAAAGAGCAAAAATGTTGCCATAGCTCTTGTACTTCTAATGTCAAGTTTGGCAGTAGCTCCAGGTATCAGTTCTATTGCTTATGCAAATAATCTTGAAATCAATGAGGATACATTGATTAGAGAAAGAAAACCAGGCATAACAGTAGATACTAATATCGGATCAGACCAACAAAAGCTAGAAATTGCAGAAGTTAGAGAAGAACTAACTAAAGCACAAAAGTCAGTAGAAGGAGTAGAAGCTGCCGATGAAAAGTATGAAGAATGCTTAAAACAATTTAATGAGGCAGTAAGAACAGTGGGTCTAGAAATAGACGATTATGAACAAGGTGTAGAAAACGGAACGCTATCTCGTCAAGGTGGACTAGCAGAAGGAAGCATCTATGATTTAACAACTATTCCAGTTAGAGTTCAACTTTTAATAAGAATAGGTAGAGCAATAAGGTTTGGTAGTACTGAATTATCAAATAAGATTATAGCAGCTCATACAAAGCTGACTGAATATATACTAACAGGAATAGTATATGCTGCTAATCCATTTGCGAGTGAAAGTCAAATCATGGAATACATAGAAAAATTTGAAGCTTTAGAGCAAGAACTTCTATCATATCCTGATCTATCACCAGAAGATATAGCAACCATTTATAAAAAGGCTGCTTATCATAGAACTATAAGAGAAGCTCGCAAGGTAAGAAATGATGCTAATAGAACAGGTAGAAAATTTCAAGCTAGAGAATTGGATAAGGAAATATCCAAAGCAGCAGGATTATGGTGGAGAATCACCGTCACTTGTGGAGAGCTTGATGAAGAAGAGGAAAAATTAATATTAGCTATAGAAAAAGTTGCTGGACCTAAAATTAGAGCAGAAAAAATCGAATTTATGGAAGGTGGAGCAGGAGCTATCAACATAGATAATAAAACAAAGATAAGACCTGTAATCATGCCAGCAGAGGTAAAAAATAAAGATTATATAATTTACTCATCAAACCCATATGTAGCTCGTGTTATAGGCAATGAAATCATTCCTCTAAAAACAGGTAATGTAATTATCACTGTTATGGCTTTAGATAACGGAATAACAAAAGATTTTGAATTACAAATCCTAAATCCAGGTGAACCAACAAGCCTACCAATGCTAGAACCAACTGGTGCAAATGATCAATATTTAAGTGCAAAAAAAGATACAGATAAACAGGAAAAATTAGTTAAAAATAATTCCGATGAAGTAAATGATATATCATTTACAGTAGGATCTGTTGAAATGAAATTAGGTGAAACTTATCCACTAGGACAAAAGGTTCTAGTATTTCCAGAAAGAGTAAGTGATAAGACTCTTACTTATGATATTTCTAATCCAGATATAGCAAGTATAGATGAAAATGGAAATATAACAGCCCTTAACCCTGGTAATACAGAAGTAACAGCAACAAGTGTAAATGGTATAAAAAAATCTATAAAAGTAAACATAGCCGAAAAAGAAGTGGAAAAAACTTATTCTATTACAAATATTGAGATTTCACCAAGGAATGCAGGAGTATTTACTATTAGTGTAGAAGCTATGGAAAATGACAAGGCTTACAATGGTCCATGCGATATTACACTTTTTTACGGAAATAAAACTATAAACAATAGAATATATCTAAAAAATGGGAAGGCAGTTAAAAAATATACAGGCTTTGATATACCAACATGGCAAAAAGAATTATCAGGCACAGTCAATATAAAAGATATCAGTCAAGATATAGAATTAGCTTTTAATTAAAGGAGAAATAAATGAAACTTAATAAAATTTTTGCATCAGCCCTAGCAATAACACTAACATTTGGACATATTGCTCCAACATTTGCTTCAAATATTATAGTAGATACACCAGAAGAAACAAATAGTCTTACAATGGATGAGGCAGAAGTATATAAACAACAAATTAGGTCAATGAGAGATGAAGTTAATTCACTAAATATCACAGATGACCAAGATAAAGAAATGGTAGATGAATTTAACTCAAAAACATTAGAAATTGAAGATAATATAGAAAAATCTTCACAAGGATTTAGTGCTGCTGACCTATATGACCCAGCATCAATTCCGCAAAGATTATTAGTATTAGGTAGAGTTGGTAGAGCAATTAGATTTGCAACAACACAACTAAGATACAAAGTTGATGATGCCCATGCAGAAATAGCTGAATACGTATTTGAAGGCTTAGTCATAGCAGCATCACCATTTCATACAGTAGAAGATATGAAAGCTTACATGGCAAAATTTGAAGTATTAAAGGCAAAACTATTATCTTATCCAGAAATGGGCCTAAATGATACAGCAAATATGTATGTAAGAAGTGATCTAGATGTTAAACTTCACAAGGCAAGATTCATGAAATATAATGAATTAAAAAATAAACCAACTTATGTAATTAAAGAATTGGATAAGGAAGTAGCTGAGATTACAAATGGTAGATTACGTCCACAAGCAACAGTTCTAGAAATTTATCAATTATCAGATAGACTAGATCAAGCTGTAGCAGTAGCTCTAAGTAATGAAGATGAAAGAGCAATGCCAAATGAAATTGATAAATTGAAAGAACTTTTAGCAGATCTAAAGAAGGCAAAAAGACGTGGAGATAGCAGACCAGAAGTAGCAGAAGCTATTGATAGAGCAAAAGAAGAATTAGGATACATTCGTCCTTCAAAAATGAATGTAAATGGCCTAATACAAACAATGGAGGCATTAAAATACTAGGATAGTATTGTATAAAACTTATTAATTTAAAATTTTCCTTCTAAATAGAAAATCACACCAATTTAAGTTGATCCTAAAAAAGTTGTAGATATTAATACAACTTAAGGAGTCGATCAGTTCAATTATGGTGTGATTTTTTATTGTACAAATTTTATTTTAGTTTTGAATACATAACTTTAAGGGTAAATTGATATTAAATATCAATTGATTAAATTATAATACTTAGGAGGATATATGAATACTTTAGATAGATATGAACTTTTTATAGATGGCGAATGGGTTAAGCCGGAAAGTGGCGAATATATAGATATTATTAACCCATCCACTGGGGAAAAGCTTGGTGAATTTGCTGCTGCAAATAGTGCTGATGTGGATAAGGCTGTTGTTGCAGCTCGCAAAGCTTTCGATGGAGAATATGGTTTATGGTCAAAAGAGAAGAGAGTAGAACTTCTATTAGATATAGCAGCTAAGGTTGATGAAAATAGAGAATATTTAGCAAAACTAGAATCAATGGATAATGGTAAGCCAATTCGCGAAACACTTAATGGAGATATTCCGCTAGTTTCTGATCATTTCAAATATTTTGCAGCCATTCTAAGAGCAGATGAAGATGAGATTACAAAACTCGGTGGAAGATTTATATCAATTAGAAAACGTGAACCATGGGGAGTAGTTGGACAAATGATACCTTGGAACTTTCCTCTACTAATGGCAGCTTGGAAGCTTGCTCCAGCAATAGCAGGAGGAAATACTATAGTAATTTCTCCATCAAGTCATACATCACTTTCTATTCTTGAGTTTATACGTATTATCGAAGATATACTTCCAAAAGGTCTTATTAATCTTGTAACAGGAAAAGGATCAGTAACTGGAGAATATCTACAACACCATCATGGATTTGATAAATTGGCCTTTACTGGATCTACAGCGATAGGCCGTCATATAGGAGTATCAGCAGCCGAAAATATAATACCAGCAACTCTAGAGCTAGGAGGTAAGTCAGCTCATGTCATATTTGATGATTGCGATATTGATAAAGCTATAGAAGGCACTCAATTAGGTATATTATTTAATCAAGGTGAAGTATGCTCAGCAGGTTCAAGATTATTTATTCAAGAAACAATTTATGATGAATTTGTAGAAAAACTTGTAAAAGCATTTGAACATGTAAAGGTAGGCGATCCGTTAGATCTAGAAACTCAAATGGGAGCTTTGAGAGATAAAGAAAGATTTGCAGTACTTGAAAAATTTATTGAAAAAGCTAAAGCTGCTGGTGGAAAAGTTCTTACAGGTGGTCATCCACTTACAGAAAATGGACTAGATAAAGGGGCTTTCTTTGCACCAACCATACTTGCAAATGTTCCAGAGGATAATGATGCAGTAAAGGAAGAAATTTTTGGTCCTGTAATAGTTGTAGATAAATTTAAAGATGAGGAAAATGTAATCGAAAAAGCCAACGATAGTAGATATGGCCTAGCAGGTGGAATATACTCCAATGATATATATAGAATAATGAAAGTAGCAAATGGAATGAGAACAGGAAGAGTTTGGGTAAATACTTACAATCAATTCCCAGCAGGATCCTCATTTGGTGGCTATAAAGAATCAGGTATAGGTCGTGAAACAGATAAACTTACTTATGAAGCCTATACACAGGTTAAAAATATTATGATAGATGGTTCAAAAGATAAGATTGGTATGTTTTAAGTAAATATAAACGAAATCAGATTTAACTTGAAGTTCAATTTTTTATTTAATAAATTTTACTATATATAGTTTATAGGATTCCAAAAAAATTGTGCAGTAGTTTAGGGATTTATAGAAATTTTTTATTTAATAAATTTATGAGTTAGAATATGAATAAAACATTAAAAATAGTACAAATAATAGCTATAATATTTGCAATTATATTACTTATAAAAAATTTAAGTACCGGTAATTACGATTTTATGACTATATTAGCAGCTATTATAGCTATAACAGGAGTCATTAATATAGTTAATGATTTAAAGAATAAATAGAAAATAAAATAAGGATAATTTATAAAAAATGAACTGGAATGCATTATAAAAATACACAAAACAGTTCATTTTTTTATTAATTATTTGATTCAGAATTCTCGCTTTCATCTCCTGGATACATTGTTGATGAGCCTGGATACATCTTACCTAATTCTTCAAATATTACTCCTATATCACCAAAGCCTGTTTCATCTAATCTTTTTAAAGCGCGTGTATAGGCTATATCTATATCTTCGTTGGTCATTTGATTTACACTTGAAGGACTAAATTCATAGTATTGCACTAGAGCTGATTTTATAGCATCATAGTCTGTTTGACTTGATCCATATTTTTTAAGTTTATTTTTGTCACTATTATTAGAAGTATTATTATCTGTTTCTTCTACATTTTCTTCACTTGTTTTTTCTTTATCATCTTCTGCATTTTCGGTTGCTTTATTTTCTTCTTGATCATCTATTTTTTCAAAGAGTAAATCGGCTGCATTTTTAACATAATCATCATAATAAAGTTTTGGATCATTTTCATAAGCTGTATGGAAGGCATCTTCAATTAGCTTATCATCTATAGACCAAACAGAATTTGATGGATATCCCAAATCTGCCATGACTTGTCTTTCATAGTTAAATTTATCAGTAACTTCACCTTTTTTAGATGCAGTCCAATTTTCTCTTCTTCCTATAGTATCTAAAGGAAATTTATTAGATAATTCTGGATATTGTCTGGATAATTCTTGAAATACAAAATCTTTTACATCCCAATATCCAGTTTCTTTTGATTTTTTAGTAGCATCATCTACTAGTTCTTGAATTTGATCATCTGTAAGATTTTTTGCAAGTGTTTGGGAAAAATCTCCCATATCTACTATTATATCTCTCCAGTCATCGGCACCTAATTTTTTTGATTTTTTTTCTTTATCATCTGAATCTAAGATTTCATTAGATTTTTTTTCTTTTTCTCCATCTAAGGCTTGGGCTATGGTTTCTTCTGACACTGAATTTTTATTTTGGTTATTTGTTTGATTGCAAGATGTAAGAAGTAATCCTAAAGATAAGCTTATAATAATTTTATTTTTTTTCATAAGGCCTCCTTAATTGCTTTTATTTTACCATATATAGCTAAATTTAAATAGCTTTAGACCTAATTGTAATTAATTTTTAACTAATTTTGTAAGAAGTCTTGATATTTTTTAATAAAACTGTAACCTTTTTGTTGCAATTATCAGAAAGATATATTATAATAGGGGCAGTGATTAGCGAAAGAATTAAATTTGTAATAATATTGTAATATAGAGTGAGGGAGAATAATGAAAAAATTAAATAAAACATTGTTACTTGCCTCAACATTATTTGTATCCTCAACTGTTAGCTTAGCTGATAAATCTTATGCGGATGAGGGGTATGACCTAAATGTTGAACCGAGCAAGTCGACTAATTTAGATAATAACGAAACTCAAACAAATAACGAAGCAGAAAATTCAAGCACAACTGAAGCTAGTGAAGATGAATCTAGCTTTATTTCTGATGGAACAAATGAATATTCTGAAACTAATAATGATTCTATAGATAAAACAGATGAAACTACTAGTCTTACACCACAAGAAAATACTTTAGAACAACAAGATGAAGAATCAGAACAATCAAAAGAAATAAAAGAAACACCAGAAGTAAATGAATCTTTAGAAAATCCTGAAGCTAATAAAGATTTTGAAGATGAAGCTGATAAGGACGATATTAGCAAAGATGATGATAAACAGCAAGATAAAAAAGAAGAAGATTCTGATGGTATAGAGAATGACTATAAAGAAGATGAAGATAAAGAAACTATATCTAAGGAAAATTTAGATGATGTAGTTTATTATAACAACAAAAATCTCGATGAAATCTTTAATCCTAATTATAAGCCAGCAAAAACTACTAACAAAAATGAAAATCAAACTCTAGATACAAATCAAAATACTACTTCTGATAATAAAGCTGATGAAGAAAAATCAGATTCCAGCAATGATAAATCAAAAAAATTAGATGATGATGAATCTAAAGAAGAAGAAACAAAATTAGAAAAAACAAATTATTACTCACAAAAAGGTACTGGCTACCTTGTTAATGAAAATGGTAATGTTAAATACTATGAAGATAATAAATTAGTTAAGAATGCTCGTATTCTTATAGAAGATAAAATTTATGATATAGATCAAAATGGTATTGCTACAAATCCAAAATCTATGTGGTCAAGCATTAATAAGAATATTTTCTATCTGAATGAAGAAGGAAATATTATAAGAGGTATCAAGGAGATTAATGGCAGCAAGTATTATTTCAATAAGCAAGGTCATTTACAAAGAAATAAAATTATAGTAACGAATAAATCATTTTACAATGTATCCAATGATGGTTCTATGATAAATCCTAAGAATCAATGGATAAATATTAATAATCGTAAATACTATAATGATAACAATGGTAAATTATTAAAAGGTATTGCAACTATCAAGAATAAGTCATATTATTTTGATAGTAAAGGTGCACTTTCAACAAATAAAAAGCTAATAGCTGCTGACAAGTATTATTTAGTTGATAGAAATGGTGTGGTTAAAAACCCTAAAAATGCTTGGTTTAGCATGGGTGGTAAGACATATAGATCTGATCAAAATGGTAAACTTGCAAAAGGTGCCAAGACAATAAATAATAATACATATGTGTTTGAAAGCAATGGTGTAATGATCCAAAATAGATCTGTAATATCTGCTGGAAAATACTACAGAATTGATAATAGAGGTGTAGCAACTGTTGTTAGAAACTCTTGGGTAAATCTTGATGGAAAAAAATATCATACTAATTCAAATGGATATGTTAAAGAAGGTGTTTGGAAAATAGATAATCAATACTACTATTTCACTCAAAATGGATTGACACCAAATAAGAAAATTACTCAAAGAGGAGTAGTATATACAGTTGATAAAAATGGAATAGCAACAAAAGAAGATAATAATATCCCAGGAAGTAAGAGTTTAGATAAAGCTCTTGAATGGATGTTCAATGCAAGAGATAGAAGAATGACTTATAATATGGGAGCTGGAAGAAACTCTTCAACTCAAGCCGATTGTTCTTCAGCTGTTTATAGATCATTAATATATGGTGGTTTCCTAAGTAAAAATGCTTGGGTGGGTAATACAGAAACTTTATTCCAACTAGGAGCAGAGGGTAAGGTTATGTATGAAATCAAAGAAAATGAACTTCAATATGGTGATATATTCGTATCAGGAAGACCAGGAGGCTCAGCAGGAGCAGCAGGTCATACAGGATTTATATTAAACCCACATAAAGATACAATTATCCATATGACATATAGCAAAAATGGAGTAGCTGTAACACCTAGAAAAGGATATATGGGAGACTCTAGAGGTTTACCAGTTAGGTACTATAGACTAGTAGGCTCAAACTCTAGTAAGAAGTACCTAAATAGAAGATAGACTAATAACATGTTTAAAGAGCTGTTGTAGAAAATTGATTTTCTATAAGAGCTCTTTTTTTGTTATAATATAAATTCATATATTATCTTTTCTGCTAGTATATAGTTTTAAATATTGATAATAAAAACAATTCTATAAGTTTGATTAGATAAAGAAAATTTTTAAAGTAGGTTTTTTATAAAGCCTATTTTTTATTAGTCAAAGAGTAATTAATAATTTATAGTAAAACTGCATAATGAGCATAAATAATAATTAATAATCTTTACTTGGGAAATCCATATCCTAAACGGCTATATATCAGTACCCAATATTTTAATGAGATAAAGAATTGTGGAATTTAATCCAAATGATTTTGTATAATCCTTAAATATTAATCATCTTTGTGTATAAAAATACTTAATAATATATAATAATTATATATAAACTATTGACAAAATGATCGATAAGGATTAAAATGAAAGTTAACAAAATATTAATGGAGGGTAAACCATGAAAATGAAAAGAGTTTTTTCTTCCTTAATGGCTTTAGGACTTGCAACAACCCTAGTGGCATGTGGAGGAGATACAGATTCAGCAAAAAAATCAAAAGATGATTCAAAGACTAAGGATTCTGCGACAGAAGATAAAAAAGATGATAGTCAAGATGCTGATAATGCAGATGATAAAACAGCTGATGGAAAAGAAGGCGAACAAAATGCAGCAGATCAAAAAGAACTTGAAGACTTCGATGCTCAAACAAGCGATGATACTATAGTTTTAGGTATCGGAGAATTTTCTGGAGACTTCCTAGAAGGTTGGCAAAACAACACATCCGACGTACAAGTCAGAAGACTTCTTGGTATAGAAGGTAATAATGGCTATAGAACAGTAGTTCAAGATGAAACTGGTGCTTGGGTAAATAATAAAGCCGTTCTTGAAGAAGATCCAAAAGTTACAGACAATGAAGATGGTTCTAGAACATATACTTATAAGATTAAAAAAGGTTTGAAATGGTCAGATGGAAAAGAAATCACTGCTGATGATTATTTATATGATTCATTAATATATTCTCACCCATCATTTATACCAGTAACTGGATCTACAAGAATTGGTTCAAATGCCTTAAAAGGATATGAAGATTATCATTTAGGTAAAAGTGATACATTCGAAGGTTTAAAGAAAATTGATGATTATACTTTCGAATCTACAATAGATAGCTCATTCTTACCATACTATGAAGAAGTATCTTTAGCAGCGTTAGATCCACTTCCATTACATGTAGTAAGTGAAAACCTTATTCTTAATGAAGAAGGTAACAAACTAGTAGCTAAAGATGGCTATGAACCAAGTGAAGAAGAAAAACAAAAATACAAAGATTCTCTTCAAGAACAAATTGACAATTTAGATAAAGATTTTGAAGAAAATAATGAAAAACCAGCAGATGATGCTTCAGAAGATGAAAAATCAGCTTATGATGAAGCTAAAAAGGAACATGATGATCAAGTAAAAGAGCTTGAAGATCGTCTTAACGGAGATGTAGATCCTACTCAACAACTTCTTGAACAAGCTATGCTTAATATAACTAATGAATATAGATTAGCTCCAAGTGTAGTTTGTGGACCATATGTATTTGACGAATACAAGAATAATATGGTTAAGTTATCTCTAAACCCTAACTACGCTGGAAACTTCAAGGGTGAAAAGGCAACTATACCACATATTATAGCTCAATATGTAAACCAAAATATAGCTGTTGACTTAGTAGAAAATGGCGACATTGACGTTTGGGAAAAAGAAACTGATGGCGGTAAGATTGACCAAATCAGATCAGAAGCAGATGCTGGTAAGATAAAATACAATACTTATGAAAGAAATGGTTATGGTTCTATAAATTTCTTAACGGATAGAGGAAATACAAAGTATAAAGAAGTGCGTCAAGCTATAGCTCACTTAATAGATAGAAATTCTTTCGTCCAATCATATGCAGGTGGTTACGGTGTAGTAACTAATGGTATGTACGGTACTAGTCAATGGATGTATCAAGATAGAGGGGCTGATCTTGAAGGAAAACTTACAAATTATCAATTAAATATAGATAAAGCTAATGAATTACTTGATAAAACACCTTATAAGTTTGAATCTGATGGTAAAACTGCTTGGGATAAAGCAAAAGCAGAAGAAGCGTTCAACTCTGACGCAGATAATTTTGATTATTATAGATATGATGAAAATGGCAAGAAGCTTGTAGTTAATCAATACGGATCTGATGAATCACCTATAACTACATTGATTTCTAACCAACTTCCAAACAACGCTAAACAAGCAGGTATGGAATATAATGTAACAGCTGGTTCTTTTGCTACACTTCTTCAATATTATTACACACAAGAAGAAGATCCAGAATATACAGCATTCAATATGGGACAAGATTTTGGTACACCATTTGATCCATGGTATCAATATAATTCTAAGGGTAATGATAACAAGACTCATACAAATGATCCTAAAGCAGATGAGTTGACAGTTAAATTACGTCAAACAGATCCAAAGGATAAAGAAGGATATCTAGATAATTGGGAAGATTTTGAACTTTGGTACAACGACTATCTACCAGAAATACCACTTTATTCTAATCAATACCACACAGCTTATGCAAATAGAGTTCAAGGATTTGATGTAAGTACTCCAACATGGGGATTCTCTGATCAGATCAATGCATTATCATTGGAAAAATAATAGAGATTATTAAACAGCAGAGTTTATTCTGCTGTTTTTTTATATCTATTTTTAGAAATAGTAAAAATTTTGTTTACTTTTACACGGAGTGATAAAAGAACAGTTTATTTTAACAAAGTATTGCTATAATATGATAAAGGTTTATGGAATAAATTACAATGAAAAAATATATTCGTTAAATTATAGCGAATACAATGTATAAGAATGCAATTATATAAATAAAAAAACATATAAAGTATTGACAAAAGTTAAAATTAAGAATAGAATATCAATAATATAAATTATGGAGGTTAGATTATGAAAATGAAAAAAGTCTTTTCTTCTTTAATGGCTTTAGGACTTGCTACAACTTTAGCAGCCTGTGGCGGAGGAAATGATTCAATAAATACATCTGATGAAAAAGATAAGAAATCAGATGTAGAAAAAACAGACGAATCTAAGAGTGAAGATACTTCAAAAATTGATGAAGATTCTACTGAATTAGGAAACGAAGAAGATAAACAAGGCCTTTCTGAAAAAGATAAGGCAGAGCTTGCTGACTTTAACAATGTAACAGGAGATGATACTCTTGTAATTGGTACAAGTGAGATGAGTGGAGACTTTTTTGAAGGATGGTCTAACAATTCTTATGATGTTATCGTAAGAAGACTTATAGGTACTGAAGGGACTAATTCTTATGCTACTGCAGTAGTGGATGAATCTGGACAATGGGTAAATAATGATACAGTTCTTGCTGAAGAACCTAAAAAAGTTGAGAATGAAGATGGATCTAAAACTATTACTTATAAGTTAAACAAAGATTTGAAATGGTCTGATGGTAAGCCTGTAACAGCAGATGATTATCTATTTTATAGCTTATTATTCTCTGATTCATCATACATACCAGTAACTGGAGCTACAGCAGTAGGTAAAGATTCTTTAAAAGGCTATGAAGCTTTCCATGATACTAGCAATCCTGCTGAGGAATTTGAAGGACTTGAAAAAATTGATGACTATACTTTTTCGGTAACAATAGACTCATCGTTCTTGCCTTATTATGAAGAATCTTATTTAGCCCAACAAGTTCCATTCCCAATGCATGTAGTAACTGATAACTTATCAATAAGCGATAATGGTAAAAAACTTGTAGTTAAAGACGGTTATGAGGTTACAGAAGAGGATAAGAAAGCTTATAAGGAATCTATTGAAAAGCAAATTGAAAACTTAAATAAACAATTTGAAGAGGAGAATGAAGGTTCTGAAGTTGATGAGGAAAGTCAAAAAGCTCATGATGAAGCAATAGCTAGTCTTAAAGAAAGATTAAATGCTGATGTAGATCCTATTCAGCAGCTTAAAGAACAAGCTATGCTAAAAGTAGCCAATGAATATAGGCTAAATCCATCAGTAGTATGTGGGCCATATGTATTTGATAGTTACTCTAATAATATGGCTAAACTTTCTCTAAATGAAAACTACAAGGGAAATTTTAAAGGTGAAAAAGCGAGCATTCCTCATGTAATAGTTCAGTTTGTAAATAAAAATATAGCAATTGATCTTCTTGAAAATGGAAATATAGATATATGGCAAGATGAAACTGAAGGTGGACAAATTGAACATATGAGAAGTGCCGCTGATGAAGGAAAAATTAAATACAACACTTATGATAGAAATGGTTATGGCAACGTAGCTTTCTTAACAGATAGAGGCTCAACTCAATATAAAGAGGTTAGACAAGCTATAGCACATCTTATGGATAGAAACTCTTTTGTTCAACAATTTGCAGGTGGTTATGGTGTAGTAACAAATGCCATGTATGGTACTAGCCAATGGATGTATAAGGAAAGAGGAGCAGACCTCGAGAACAATCCAGAATTAGTAAACTATCAACTAAACCTAGATGAAGCTAATGAATTATTAGATAAGAGTCCATATAAGTATGAATCTGATGGTAAGACAGCTTGGGATAAGTCAAAGGCTGATGATTTATTTAGTAAAGATTCAGATGGCTTTGACTACTATAGATATGATGAAAAAGGTGATAGACTTGTTGTAAATCAATATGGTTCTGATGAATCACCTATAACTACATTGATTTCTAATCAAGTTCCAAACAATGCTAAGCAAGTAGGTATGGAATATAACGTAACAGCTGGAAGCTTTGCTACATTGCTTGACTACTACTACAATCCAACGGAAAATGCGGAATATACAGCATTTAATATGGGACAATCATTTGAACCGCCATTCGATCCATACTATCAATTTAACTCTAAAGGATTTGATAACCATACTAAGACAAACGACTCTAAGGGCGATGAGGTAACAGAATCTCTTAGAAAGACAGATCCAGAGGATAAAGAAGGATACTTAGATAAATGGGAAGACTTCCAATTATGGTATAACGACTATCTACCAGAAATACCGCTTTACTCTAATCAATACCACACAGGGTATACAAATAGAGTTCAGGGTTTTGATATAAATACACCTCAGTGGCCAGCTTCATATCAAATAAACGCAATGTCACTTTCAAAATAGATTTAACTAAATAGGGGCTGTTGCAGAATGAATAAATCGTCCCAAAATCATTAGAGAATTTCTACGGAAATTTTGTATTCACTAGTTGGCAGGCTATGTAAAAAAATTTCCTAAGATGACCTTCTAATAGTGGGACGATAATTATTTATAGTTTTGCAACAGTCTCTTTTGATTTTTGTTATGAATAAATTATATATCATTTTGTATTTATAAAAATTATTGCATAATTATATTTTGGGGAAATAAAAAAAATAGAAAAATTAATCATCTATAATCCCATGATTTAGAGTTTGAGAACGGTATTTTATTTGACAAAATTTGTGAATTATTATAATATAGTACTAATAAAATTTATTATTTAAATTTTACATTTTAATAATTTATTGGAATGAATAATTGAAATTTAAATATGAACTAGGAAGGGAAATTATGCTTCGTTATATAGTAAAGAGAATTATTAACTTAATACCAGTAGCTCTTATAATCTCTATTTTGCTTTTTGCTTTTTCTAAGGCCATGCCTGGAGATCCTATCCAAGCAATGATGCCAACGGGTACACGTATGACCAAGGCTCAGCAAGAAGAATTATATCAAACCTTATCAGAACGTTATGGTCTTGATAAACCGCTACCAGAACAATATGTTAGATGGTTAGGTAGAACCCTAAAGGGTGACTTTGGTGAGTCTATAAGAGTAAGACGCGACGTACGTGAATATCTAAGAGAACCACTTAAAAACACTATTTATCTAAATCTCGGTTCTACAATAATATCATTTATTCTTTCGGTGCTTATAGGTATAAGGTCGGCCACCCATAGAGGCGGGGTTTTTGATAGGACTTTCCAGACTTTAACTCTAATTGGTATGTCTATACCAGTATTTTTTATAGGTCTAATTTTAATTTATATTTTTGCATTTAAACTAAAATGGTTGCCAGCCAATGGTATGCCTCGTGAAAATACATTTGGTCAATGGGTTAGATACTTAGCACTTCCAACTATAACCTTAACTATAGGTTCTCTTGCAGGTCTTTCCAGATATGTAAGAAATTCTATGATAGATGCTTTAAATCAGGATTATATAAGAACAGCTAGATCTAAGGGTCTTAAGGAAAAGACAGTTATTTATTCTCATGCTTTTAGAAATGCTTTAATTCCTGTTGTTACAGCTCTTACTTGGGCTATACTTGGAATGTTTTCTGGTTCTGCTATTACAGAAAGAATTTTCTCTTATAGGGGAATTGGTAATGAGCTTATAACTGCTGTTATGGCCCAAGACTACAATATCATACTAGCCCTATCAATGTTTTATGCGGTTCTTACACTTTTAGGAAACTTGTTAATGGATATAGCCTACGCATTAGTAGATCCAAGGGTTAAATTAGACGCTTAAGAGGGGTAATATGAATAAAACTTTTAATAAATCAATAAAATCTTATGCTAGGTTTTTAAAATCATATGCCCTAAGGGGTTTTACTTTCTCAAGTGATACACCTGATATGGCTAATGAGCCTAGATTAGCGGAAGATCAGAGACTTGATCCAGATGTTCGTGAAAATTTAAATGGATCAAATACAAATGTGGGACAAAATCCTCAAAATAATGAAAATGACAAATTAAAAGAAGAAGCTATCCTTTCTCCAGGTAAGGTAGCTGTCAGAAATTACTTTAGAAATCCACTTGGTGTTATTGGGCTTATAATGTTTATAGCAATTATCCTAATTGTATTTGTAGGGAGTGCTATATTACCATTTAATCAATATTATTCACAAGGTAATCTTACTAATGTAGCTCCAGGAGGAGCTTACATGAACTACCCTAAAGAGATGGAAAAAGAAGGAACTGAGAAAATATCCATAGGTAATACATTTGCTGTCGGCCTTACTAAAGAAGGCAATGTTTATGTTTGGGGATCAGATAATGAAGATAAGATTATATCTATACCTGAAAAGGTAAAAGATGGTCTCGATGGCAAAAAGGTTACCGATGTTACTGCAGGAGATAGACATATACTAGTAGCAACTGAAGATAACGAAATATATGGTTGGGGAAATAATTCTTTCCAACAAACTGAAATGCCAAAGATGCAAGAAAGTCAAATCAAAAGCGAAGGTATAAAAAAACTTGGTGCAGGTGTTCAATATTCAGTTGTCCTAACAAATGCGAAAAATATCGTTGTTTGGGGTTCTACAATGGCAAGTCGTCTTAATCTAATACCATCAGATGTTCAAGGCAAAGTAGAAGATTTTGACACTTCTCCAATAAATATGATAGTAGCAAAGACAGATGGTACTGTTCAATTACTAGGTGTAATGGGAGCGGAAAATCAAACAGCTATGCCAAGTGAAGTAACAGATGGGTCACACTTTATCAAAAAAGTAGCCTTATCTAGTTCATCTGCAGCAGCACTTGATGATAAGGGTGAACTTTTTGTATGGGGTCCTTCTCGTTCGGGACTTACTGGGGATAAGATACCAAAATTTGAAGCTCCAATAGTGGATATTCAAGGTGGAGATACAACATTTACTGCACTTGATAAAAATGGAAAAATTTATACTTGGGGTAAGGATAATTACGGTGAGCTAAATGCTCCTGAAGGAGAATTTGACCAAATATATGCTTCTTACTTCAATCAATATGCAGTAGAAAAAGAAGGTGGAATTAAAACTTGGGGTCTTAATGGATTTAGATTTGGATCAGATGACCAAGGTCGTGATATTTTTACAAGACTTATTCATGGTGGTCGTATGACTATGATAATTGCCCTTATTTCTACAGTGATCCAAGTAGTTCTGGGTGTATTAATTGGTATGATATCAGGTTTTGCAGGCGGTAAGGTTGATAATGTATTAATGAGAATTTCTGAAATTATTTCATCATTCCCATTTTATCCAATGCTTATCTCCTTATCAGCTCTACTTCCGCCAGGAGCCAGTCAAACAAAGAGGATTACTATGGTAATGATACTTTTAGGTTTGCTTGGTTGGACAGGACTTGCTCGTCTTGTACGTGGACAAATACTTGCAGAACGTGAACGTGATTATATTACAGCTGCTCGTGCCCTAGGTGTGAGAAACTGGTCTATAATGATAAAACATATATTGCCAAATATACTTTCTATAGTTATAGTAAATGCAACTTTAGGATATGCTGGAAACTTACTAACAGAATCTGGTTTATCATTTTTGGGTTTTGGTGTTCAAGAACCTACACCATCTTGGGGTAATATGCTAACAGCAGCACAAAGCTCTGATGTACTTAACATCTACTGGTGGAGATGGATATTCCCAGTACTTGCAGTATTTTTAGCATCTTTTTCAGTAAACCTTATAGGTGATGCTATGCGTGATGCTATAGATCCAAGAGCAAATGAGAGATAGAGGAAAAGATGAGATTACTAGAAATTAACAAGCTTCACACATATTTCTCTACAAGAAAAGGCCTTATTAAGGCTGTTAATGGGGTTTCTTTCACTATAGATGAGGGAAAGACCTTAGGTCTTGTAGGAGAATCTGGTTCAGGTAAGAGTCAAACTGCTATGAGTATTTTGCAGTTATTTGAACCTAATCAAAAGATATATGAAGGGGAAATCATCTATAAAGGTGAGGATATGACTAAATATAGTCGTAGCCAAATGGAAAAGATAAGAGGTAATGAAATCTCTATGATTTTCCAAGAACCTATGAGCTCCCTAAACCCAGTATTTACAGTTGAAAAACAAATTTCAGAAGTACTCATGCTCCATAGGCATATGAGCAAACACGAAGCAGCAAAAAGATGCGAAGAGCTCCTAGCATCTGTAAAGATACCTAATCCGCATGTAGTAGCTAAACAATATCCATTTGAGCTATCAGGTGGTATGAACCAAAGGGTAATGATTGCTATGGCTCTTGCTTGTGAACCCAAACTTCTTATAGCAGATGAGCCTACAACAGCCCTAGACGTAACTATACAAGCTCAAATCCTAAGACTTATGAATGACTTAAAGCATAGACTTAATACCTCTATTCTTTTTATTACCCATGACCTTGGAGTAATTAATCAAATGGCAGATGAAGTTGCGGTAATGTATTCAGGACAGATAGTAGAGCAATCACCAGTAGAATTTATATTTAAACATGATATAACAGACTATAACCATCCATATACGGTAGCTTTATTAAACTCAATACCATCTATAACAAGTGATAAGAACCAAAGACTTGATATAATCCCTGGTTCTGTACCACATCCACTAAACTTACCACCAGGATGTAAATTTGCAGATAGATGTAGCTTTGCCACAGAAAAATGTGTAAATCAAATGCCTGAGCTAGTTGCACTTAATGAACATCAAAAAATCAGATGCCATTATCCAAATAGAAAGGAAAGAGAAGATGGAACATACACAAGATAAAAAGGTCTTATTTAAGATAAAAAATCTTAAAAAATATTTTCCATTAAAGAAAAAAGGTCTTTTCGATAAAGGTCCAGGATCTTATGTTCATGCTAATGAATCAATTACTATAGATATTTACCAAGGAGAGACTTTAGGTCTTGTAGGAGAATCAGGGTGTGGAAAGTCAACTTTTGGTAGAACACTTCTTCAAATATATGATCAAACAGAGGGAACAACTCTGTATTATGGAAAAACTTTAGAAGATATAGCTCCTGAATATATGGGAAAAATGATTAAAAACATTCCAAGTCAATTTCCTCATTATGCCAATGCTCAAAAAGAGCTAGAAGAAATTTATGCTAATCTAGATAAAGCTGATACAGATGAGGCTAGAGCAGAATTTAATGAAAAGGCTATGTTTAAACGACGTGAGATAGAAGAAAAATATCTTAATATGATAAGAATTGCTGGAGGTCTTTTAACCAGCAAAGATCTAGCTAAGGTATCTAATCTATTAGCTGATTATTACAAGCTTCTTAAAGAACGTGCAGCTATCTTAGAATCTATAGAAATATTTGAGTATAAGCTCCAAATGAGAACTAGACAATTGGATCAGTATCATAAAGCACTTGAAAATGATTCAAAATACCAGGATTTATTGGATAAAAGAGCTACACTTTCTAAAAAAGTTGGCGAAAAATACAACAAAATCGAAGAATATAGGCAGAGTCTTGCTGGTAATGAAGGCTTTAAAGAACTAGAAAGTCAAAGAGATAGTGGTATCGACTTATCAGAATTAAATGATGAAGAAATGAGAGCTATGAGAAAAGACCTACAAATGATCTTCCAAGATCCATATGGATCTCTCGACACTAAGATGACAGTAGGTAATATCATAGGTGAGGGCGTCCTAGGTCACGATTTATTTAAATCTAGAAAAGATAAGGGATACAATGAATATATTCAAGAAATTATGGAAGAATGTGGTCTAGCACCATATTTCTTGCATAGATATCCTCATCAATTTTCAGGTGGGCAAAGACAAAGAATAGGGATTGCAAGAGCCCTTGCCCTTAAACCAAGCTTTATAGTATGTGATGAAGCGGTATCAGCTCTTGACGTATCAATACAATCACAAATTATAAATTTACTTCAAGACTTAAAAGAGGAAAATAATTTAACTTATTTATTTATTACTCATGACCTATCAGTCGTAAAATATATATCTGATAGAATAGGTGTAATGTATCTTGGAGTTCTTGTAGAATTAGCAAGTACAGAACAAATCTTCGATAGTCCATACCATCCATATACTAAGGCCTTACTTCAAGCTATACCAAGAACAGACGTAGACCAAGGGCAAGAACTGCAAACTATTGAGGGAGATATACCATCAGCAGTAAATCCACCAAAAGGATGCCGTTTCCATACTAGATGTAAATATGCTATGGATATTTGTAAAACATATGTTCCAGAGCTTAAAGACTATGGTAATGGCCATTATGTATCTTGTCACTTGATGGAAGTAAGTGAAGAGGAGAAGCAAAAAGCTCTCGAAAAGAATAGGAAAGCCAAAAAAGAATTAGACCATGAATTAGAAGAGATGAGTGCTATATGAAAAAGCCTATAGATAGATTTGAAGGAAAAAGTGAAGAAGAAATCTATCAAAAAGAGCTGCTACTAGATGAGGATAATTTGGAAAAAAACGACCGTCTAGCTATGTTTTTAGCAGCACTTAAGGTATTTCTACCAGGTCTATTAATAGTAGTAGGTCCTCTATTACTATTTGCTATATTATTATGAAATTTAAAGGGTCTGTTGCAGAATGAATAAATTGTCCTAAAATAATCAGAAGAACCTCTACGGAAGTTTTGCCTATACGATCTGGCAAGTTATGTAAAAAGATTCCTAAGAGATTCTTCTGATGATGAGATGATAGTTATTTATAGTTTTGCAACGGCCCCATTTTTATTTATATAGATTAAAATTTATAAGAAAACTTGTAATTTTTTCTAAAAAGTGTTTTAATGATAAGGATAAAAAATTTCTAGGAAGATTTTTCTACAAATTTTTTTTGTCCATTTTTAGTGATTTCAAAGACAAATTTTTTTTGCCTATTTTTAAGAAAGGATACTTATGACATTTGATAATTCTATTAAAAAGACACTTGTAATTGGATCTGGTCCTATAGTTATAGGACAAGCAGCAGAGTTTGACTATTCTGGAACTCAAGCTATAGAAACTTTTAAATCTTTAGGGATTGAAACTATTTTAGTAAACTCAAATCCAGCAACAATAATGACTGATAAAGGTGTAGCTGACAAGACTTACATAGAGCCAATTACCATTGATGTAGTAGAAGAAATAATCAAAAAAGAAAGACCGGACTCAGTTATAGCCTCTATGGGTGGTCAAACAGGGCTAAATATGACCCTTGACTTACAAGAGTCGGGTATACTTGATAAATATAATGTAAGGCTTATAGGAACAGATATTAATGCTATTAAAAAGGGTGAAGACCGTGATCTTTTCCGTCAAACTATGAGAGAAATTGGTCAACCTATTATAGAATCAGAGATTGCAACAAGTCTTGAAGAAGGTAAAAAAGCAGCAGAGAAAATTGGATACCCACTTGTTATTAGACCTGCATATACCTTAGGAGGTACTGGCGGAGGATTTGCAGCTAACGAAAAGGAATTAATAGAAACTCTAAGCCTTGGGCTTTCCTTATCACCAGTTAATGAATGTCTTATAGAAAAATCTATAAAAGGTTGGTCTGAAATAGAATTTGAAGTTCTAAGAGATAATAATGGTGGCAAAGTCATAGTTTGCGATATGGAGAATGTGGACCCAGTAGGAGTTCATACAGGAGATTCAATAGTAGTGGCTCCATGTCAAACTCTTAAAAAAGAAACTGTTGATAGGTTAAAACAAGCTTCCTTTGATATAGTAGAGGCAATCGGTGTAAAGGGTGCTTGTAATGTTCAACTTGCTTACAACAAAGAAAATGATGAATATGCAGTTATAGAGATTAATCCAAGGGTATCTCGTTCATCAGCCCTAGCAAGTAAGGCAACAGGTTATCCTATAGCAAGAATTGCTACAAAGATTGCCACAGGACTTAACTTTGATGATATTCTTAATGAAACTACGGGAGAATCTCTTGGTACAGCAAGTCCTACTGTGGATTACACAGTAGTAAAAATACCAAAATGGCCTTTTGATAAGTTTAAAAATGCTAACAGAAAACTTGGCACTAAGATGATGGCTACAGGGGAAGTTATGGCCATAGGTGATAACTTTGAGGAAGCTCTCTTAAAAGGCATTAGATCTCTAGAAATAGGTAAGTTTGGTTTAGAGTCTAAGTTTTCTAAGACTAAATCTGATCAAGAACTAGAAAAAAGAATGGAGTATCCAGATGATGAGAGACTTTTTGATATAGCTGAGTTTATAAGACGTGGCAATTCTATAAAAAGAGTTCATGAGATTACAAAAATAGATATATTCTTCCTTGAAAAAATCGAAGATCTTGTAAAAACTGAACAAGGATTAAAAGAAAAATCTTTCTTTGACCTTGATAAGGAAACTTTCCTAAATTTAAAACAAAAAGGGTTTGCTGATAAGCTCATAGCAGATTCTACTAATGCTAGTTTAAAAGAAGTTATAGCAAAGAGAAAAGATTTTGATATTCGTCCTTCTTACAAAAAAGTAGATACATCAGCATTTAGAAACAATGGTGCCTATTATTATTCAACCTATAATGATAATATCAGCGTACAAGTAGATGATAAGAAGAAAGTTATAGTTATAGGGTCAGGTCCAATTAGGATAGGTCAAGGTATAGAGTTTGACTATTGCTCAGTACATTCTATAAAATCTCTTATAAATATGGGCATTGAAACTATAACTATCAACAATAACCCAGAAACAGTAAGTACAGACTTTGACACATCTGATAAGTTATACTTTGAACCACTTACTGAAGAAGATGTAAAAGAGATTATAGATATAGAAAAACCATATGGAATTATCCTAGCCTTTGGTGGACAAACAGCTATCAAGCTTGCCAAATCTTTAGACGAGTATGGAGTAAATATACTAGGAACTGGATTTGATGCTATAGATAGGGCAGAAGATCGTGAAAGATTTGAAGAGATGCTTAAGAAACTAGATATAAACCATCCACAAGGAGTAGGCGTTACTAGTGTAGAGGATGGTATAAAGGCTTTAGACAAGCTAGGTTATCCAGTACTCGTAAGACCTTCCTATGTTCTAGGTGGACAAGGTATGGAAATCACTTATGAAGAAGAAAAACTTAGATCTTACTTAGAGTCAGCTTTTGATCGTGATAGTGAAAATCCAGTCCTTATAGATAAGTACCTCATAGGTCGTGAGATAGAAGTAGATGCTATAGCAGACGGAGAGAATGTACTAATTCCTGGTATCATGGAACACTTAGAACGTGCAGGAGTTCACTCAGGAGATTCAACGTCAATTTATCCACCTATAAATATTAGCGATAAAATCAAAGAAAAAATATTAGACTATACTACAAAACTTGCCCTAGAACTTGGAATCAACGGTATGATTAATATTCAATTTATAGAATACGACGATGATTTATATGTCATAGAGGTAAATCCTAGGGCATCCCGTACAGTTCCATATATCTCAAAGGTAACAGGTCTTCCAATAGTTGATATAGCAACAAAGCTTATGATGGGAGAAAAACTAAAAGACATGGGATATGGAACAGAAATATACAAAGAAGCAAAGATGACTTGTGTAAAAGTTCCAGTATTTTCCTTAAATAAACTTGCACGTGTAGAAGTATCCTTAGGACCAGAAATGAAATCTACAGGAGAAGTACTAGGCATAGGTAATAGCTTAGAAGAAGCACTCTATAAAGGATTTTTTGCAAGTGGAGAACCTATATCTAAAAACCACAAAAAAGTCTTAGCAACAATAAATGACACAGATAAGGAAGAATTCTTAGAAATAGCTAAGGATATGAAAGATCTAGGCTACGAATTTATAGCAACCTATGGAACAAGTGATATGCTAAAAGCAAATGGTATAGACTCAACTAGAGTTTCAAAAATAGGTAATAACGAAAATCAAGATATAGATATATTAGAACTAATAGAAAGTGGAAAAATAGATCTAGTAGTTAATACGCCAACCAAGGCAGGAGATAGCGAACGTGACGGATTTAAGATCAGACGTAAGGCTATAGAATATGGTGTAGAGATTATTACGAGCCTAGATACCCTAAGAGCAAGGATAGATATAGCAAGTTCAAACTTTAACGACTTAGATCTAAATATATATGAATTAGGAGAAGTATCTGAGTAAATTATATATATATATATGAAGTATCCTTGGGAATAAAAAGATCAAATTTTAGGAGATTAATATGGCAAATTTAAATATAAAAGATTTATGGACTGAGCATAGAGACTCAGCAATAGCCCACTGGGGCAATCTAAAAACAGAACCCCTAGAAGCAGACTTTACAAGTGTAGAAAACTTCAAAGAGTTTTTAATAGGTCAATATGGTTGGGACGATCATACAGCAAAAGAAGAGCTAAAGTGGTTTTCAGACTTTTCCAGAACTTTTGAAAGTAAATAAAAAAATTTAATTGGAGCTGTTGCAAAACTATGAATAATGTTGGAAGGATTTATTCATTTTGCAACAGCCTTTTTTTCCTTCTTTTTACTTATTTATATTCTCACCATCTCTAAATTTAATTTTAGAGTTGACTCATTCTATTTATTTACAATTTATCATTTATAAAAAATTAATATTATATTGACAATTAAAAAATGAAATTTATTATGATTATGAAAAGAGCTATAGCTCTTTTGAAGAATTTTCGAAAGTAATTGAGGAATATATTGATTATTACAATAACGAAAGAATTCAATCAAAAACAAAATGGATGCCACCTACAAAGTATAGGTTAGCATCCACTACAATTAGTTAATTATATATTGTGTCCAGTTTTATGGGTACACATCAAAGAGCACTCTTTTAAATATATTATCCTCCTATGACCAAGACTATGAAGGAGAAGTTAACTTAAATAATTTATCCATAGGATATTTATATCAAGATGATCTTTTGCTAAAAAACCTAACTGTAAGAGATAATCTGAAGCTTGAAGAATATGCTCAAAATAAAATAATAGATCAAAAAGGAATCAATATTATATCTACTAAACTTGGGATAGATGAGTTATTAGATAAAAAAGTTTCTGATTTATCTGGTGGTGAAAGAAAAAAACTATCAATTGCTCAGTTAATAATAAAAGATAAGGATGTAATATTTCTAGATGAGCCAACAGCAAATATAGAAAAGACCTACGCCAAGGATCTTATGCAATATTTACTGGATACTTTTAAAGAAAAAATAGTACTTATAGCTACTCATGATCAAATGCCTATATTTAATAGAGATATTAAGGAATTGACTCTAAAGGGGGCTAAAATATATGGACTATAATATTATCAAGATAGTAAATAATAAAAGAAAGAAGATTCTTAATATTCTTTTTATAATTTTCATTTTGGTATCTATAATTTTATCATTTGTATTGTCTTATTCATTAGGTCAATATAAAATGACAAAGTCAAATTTTACCGATAATGACTATGCTAAAATAGTAGAAGTTTCTATGGCAAGATCTTCTAATAATGAGAATAGATCTTTAGAAGAAAAAGATATAGAAGAAATCCAAAAAATTATGGAGGATTCACCTTATAAGGTAGATATATATCCTTCCTATGCTATAAATTTTGGAATATCTGCTAATGATGGAAATGTATATTATTTAAAATCTTTTTCTGATAATCTTTTTAAAGACAATTCTATTGATGTAACAAATAGTGCAATTATAAAGTTTAATAGTAGTCTAAAAAATATAAGATTAGATATACCAATAGTAAAAGAAAAGGATGGAAATTATAGCTCTGATAAGTTATTTCATAAGAATTTTAAATTAATTAGCATAGATTCGAATTCTATTTTATCTAAATATTTTTCAGATAATGAACTTTTAATAAGCCAAGAAGATTTTCAAAAAATAAGTGAAAAGATGTCTGAAAACTATAAGAATCAAGATTTAAAGAAAATTTTAGTAAAGACTAGTGATATATCTAATGTAAGAAAAGTAGCTAAATTATTGACCAAGCAAGGTTATGAAGAAACAGATGCTTTTATGTACTATAATGATTTGGATAGCAGTATATCTTCTACTCTTAAGATTAGTAAGCTAGTTATTGTAATTTTATTTATCTTTACTTTAATAGTATTGCCATTAATATATGAGATTAGTCTAAAAAGTTCAGTAGGAGATATTGCTGTTTTAAAACATATGGGTTTTTGCCAAAAACAGATTGAAAAGATATATATGGATCCTATTATTAAAGGAATTGGTATTTCATGTATCATAGTTATAGTAATTAATTTTATTTTATATAAGTTTGGTATAATAAAAGGATTTACAGACTTTTTAAATATCATTATATCAATAGGGATATTAGCCGTATTATTGATTATAATAATACATTTGAGATTAAAAGAATACTCTAAAGAGAATATATTAAATTTAATGAAAAAATTAAAGATTCAAGAGTAGGATAAATTATTAACACATATGAAAAGAAAATAATAATAATGCAAATCGCTAAGCTTATTAAGCATGGGGTAATTAATATAGAAATTAATTTTTAAAACAGCTTTTTAATAAAACTTAGCGATTTTTCATTATCTATTTTATTAAGTTTAGTAAGTAAATGTTAGTTCTATATAGACTAAATAATTAACCATAAATACATTAAGTGAGTTAATACTTTTATTAGTTAAATATTCCCATAAAGAAGTCACCTAGAAGTGATGATATTAGGAAAGTTCCTACTATTACAAATATAGCCACTATTATACCCTTGATTCCAACTGACTTGAAAGCTCCCCAGTCTTTGCCTATTATAACTCCTGCATAGGCGAGTATTGGGGTAATTATCGCATTTATATTAACCCCTTCTACGCTTTTTATAACAAAGTCTGAAACTGGGGATATTGGACTTGCAAGCAAAATTGCTATTATAGAAATCCATAGTACAGATGATATCTTTTTAAGAGGGACTACATAGGATAGGAAGTAACCAGCAAGAGTAATAGCTGATAGAACTACTATACCAGGTAGGGAATTACCAAATGTATCATATCCTATCATATTTGAAACTGTGCAGGCTATTATAGTAAATAATAGAGCTATTAATATTGATGGAAAATCAGTTTTGAACTTTTGCATCTTTTCCTCCTCTAAGCCTATTTAGCTTTTTATATAAAAATTCTGTCAGTGGTAATCCCAAAAATATACCTAGTGGCAAGGCTATTACACTCGAGATTAGATTTGAAAGTCCTGCAAATGCTGTCATCTCTGCTTCTAGGTTAGGATAATTAGCAATCAAAGCAGAAAGCCCAGCTGTCATCATAGATGCTGAGCCTGCACCAGTTCCCATAGCTGCTGCTTGAGGGCTTACTATACCTAAACTAATAGTGATTGATGTTAGTATGCTTAAAATTATAGGTCCAAGGATAGTTCCTATAATATAAACGGCCATTACACCCCTAAATTCAGGAGACTCTGCTCCATAATTATCTTGGATAAGTCCAACATTGGCCTCTCTACTTAAGGCATGGCACATGCCTATTGATTCTCTTTTTAAACCTAGAAGTATGGCGATTGGTAAAGAAATAATTATAGTTCCAAGATTACCAAAATTTTGAAGTACAAGGGCAAGTCCAGCTTCTTTGATAGCTTCAAGCTGTGATCCACTTGCGACTCCAAGCTTTGCAATTAGTATTGCAAGCATTAAGCTCATCATAGAATTTGCTGACGGTGCATCCTTTTCACTCATTGATTTTATAGGAGACATGTATAAAGCAAATGCTAATATCATAGCCCATATTAATGGAGAAAAGACTATGGTAATCCCTCCTATATTTAAGTTTTTAGGCCCTATGAGGATACTTATAATAGCTATAATAATTACTGATATATGTAGCCTTAGATCTTCTTTTAATTTAAATTTATGCATAATTCATTCCTATTGTAGTATTTCAAAAGCAGAAGCCACAAATGTAGCAACTCCCTTATAGAATAGTGATTCGTCAAGGTTAAATCTAGGGCTATGATTAGGATAGCATATACCATCAGAATGTTCTTTTAGATTTGACAAGAACATAAAGCAACCAGGTACTTCTTTTTGATAAAACGCCATATCTTCTCCGCCCATTACTGGTTTTCTCATTTCAAATACATCTTCTGGGATCATTTTGGAAACTATACTTTTAATTTGATTTGTAAATTCTGGATCATTATCTAGCACAGGATAAAATCTTTGATAATTTACTTTAGCGGAGCCACCATAAGTTCTAGCAATACCATCTGATATTTCACTGATTCTTTTTTCAACAATATCTCTTACGTCCTCATCTAATGCTCTAGATGTACCCATCATATCAACCTTATCTGGGATAATATTTTGTGTAAATCCACCATCAATTTTGCAAACGGAAACTACCGCACTATCCACGGGTGCTATTTCTCTTGATATAATTTTTTGCAGACCTAGTAATATTTCCGCAGAAATTATAATTGGGTCTACTGCAGCATGAGGACTTGCTCCATGTCCACCTTTTCCATTGACTTCTATAGTAAACTTATCCATAGCAGCCATCATCTCATTTTCTTTAAAGGCAATGCTTCCTCTAGGCACATCAGCAAGGTGACCACCGTGCATACCGACTATGAAATCGACCTTAGGATTTTCAAGGACTCCTTCTTCTATCATAGGTTTTGCACCACCAGGGATTTCTTCGCCTGGTTGGAAGATAAATTTAACAGATCCTTTTAGTTTATCCTTGTTTTCGTTGATAATTTTTGCAGCAGTTAGAGCTATGGCTGTATGAGAGTCATGTCCACATGCGTGCATCTTGCCAGGATGAGTAGATGCAAAATCTAAACCAGTTTCTTCTGTAATTGGAAGGGCATCCATGTCAGTTCTGATAGCAAGACATTTGCCTGGCAGGCTTCCTTCTATTAAGGCTGATAGACCGTTGCCATTTACGTATTCTTTGTACTTAATGCCAAATTCATCAAGCTTTGATTTAACAAAGGCAACAGTTTTTGGTAAGTTTAGTTCCAATTCTGGGATCTTATGTAGTTCACGTCTCATTTCTATGCAAAGATCTTCGTTATCTTTAGCAAGTTTGATATAATCCATATTTATTCTCCTTTATGATTTAGATTATAATTTATTTATTTTACTAATTATATGAAGATACAAAATGCTTGTCAACTAAATTCTTTTATCGAACGAACTTAAAAATTGGGTATGTATAAACTATAAGAGATACTAGATAAAATAAAAAGGAGTAAATATGACTAAGGAAATAGTAAGAAAACAAGATTTTGAATTATATTTTAAACCAGATTGTCCTTTTTGCTTAAAAGTATTAAATTACTTTAAAGATAATGGTATTATAAAATTTATTTCATATAATATAGAAGATGAAACAGCAGGATATGAAAATCAAGAAAAGCTTGAAAAAGTTGGAGGCAAGATCCAAGTACCATGCCTAGTAGTAGATGGCAAAGCTATGTATGAATCTGATGATATTATAGAATATGCTAAGGAAAACCTTGTAAAATAATTACATTTAGAGTAAACTCTCAGGGAATCTTCCCTGAGAGTTTTTGTGTGTATTAATTGAAAGTTACACATTTGGAAAAGTTTATATTTGTTGGCTATAAGTAACTCTTATAACAGATATAATTTATAGATATTTAACATTGCTGGCGTTTAATGTTAATATTTAATTAGAAAACGTTATCATGAATGGAGGTGAGAATAATGAATACCGAAAGAAAATCAGCAAAAGCTTTGATACCTATGCTAGTTTTTATTATTCTATATTTGTTAACAGGGCTTGTATTACAAGCTTCAGGAGCAGAGATGGCCTTTTACCAGCTTCCCCCACCTGTAGCTGCATTTGTAGGCATAATAGTAGCCTTTATTATTTTTAAAGGTAGTATCGAACAAAAAGCAGATACTTTTATAGAGGGTTGTGGAGACTCAAACATAATTATAATGTGTTTAATTTATTTACTAGCCGGTGCCTTTTCAACTTTAGCAAAAGCATCAGGAGGAGTTGAGTCTGTAGTAGGTATAGGACTAAGCTTAGTGCCAGTAAGATTTCTTACAGGGGGAGTATTTTTAATATCTTCCTTTTTATCACTGGCAACAGGTTCATCAGTAGGTGCTATCACAGCTCTAGGTCCTATAGCAATAGGTCTTTCATCTACAGGAGGAACAAATCCTGCTATGATGTTAGGCGCTCTAGTGGGTGGGGCTATGTTTGGTGACAATCTATCAATCATATCAGATACTAACATAGCAGCAACTAGAACTCAAAAAATAGATATGAAGGATAAATTTAAATTAAATATTAGAATGGCACTTCCAAGTGCTATAATAACGTTTTTTCTATTTTTATTCTTAGCAAAACCCGATGGTACTCCTCAAATAAGCAATATTTCATACAATATAGTAGATATACTACCATATGTATTTGTATTTATAGCAGCCCTTGCTGGAGTAAATGTATTAGTAGTCTTAACTGGTGGAGTATTTTTTTCAACTATTCTATTGTTAACTAAGACAAGTTTTGATTTATTAAATGCTGGACAGCTCATATGGGAAGGATTTACTGGTATGTTTGAAATATTCCTTTTATCCATGTTTATAGGTGGTCTCTCTCATATGGTTGAGAAGGAGGGCGGTATAAACTGGATTATTTCAAAGATTGAGAAGTCTATAAAAAGCAAGAGGTCCGCAGAAGTAGGAATAATAACTCTGGTATCTATAGCTGATATAGCTGTAGCAAATAATACAGTGGCTATCATAATTTCTGGGCCTATAGCAAAAAATATGTGCAGTAAATATAAAATTGACCCTCGAAGATCAGCCTCCTTATTAGATACCTTTGCTTGTATTTTCCAAGGTATTATACCTTACTCTGCACAGGTTTTAATAGCAGCTGGATTTACGAATGGATCTGTATGTCCCTTAGATATAATGCCATATTTATGGTATCAGTTCATTTTGTTAATATTTGCTGTAATATCAGTATACATACCATATGCTAACCCGAAAGGAGAATGGGACTACGAGAAAGATCTCCCAAAGGATAGCGCTAATTCACAGAAGAATCTTCAGGCAAACAATTTATAAGCTCAATTTTAGTAAGTTTAATAAATTCTTTTGAAAGAGGACTTAATTTATTGGATGACTTATATATGTATCCTATATCCATAGAAAGTTTTTCTGGATTATATAGCTTTATAGATTTTATATTAGGAAATCCAGAGTAAGGATCAATACAACCAGTTCCTATATTGAAAGCATTAGAATTTGCAATAAGACTTAAGGTAGTTCCTTTATCTTTAGTGTATATAATTTGTTTGTGGTCAGGTAAGTTAGTAAATTCTTCAGGTAATATTGTAGTTTCATTTTGCTCATATATAATCATAGGATAATTGTAAAGGCTTTCGGATTTTATCATATCTTCAGCTGCTAGGGGATGAGTATCTCTTAAGAATATATGGGGGTTAACGTTTGCTAATGATCTATAAGTTAATTTCTTATCTTTAAATAAGCTAAATATTGCTTTTTCATAAGATGAATTAACATATATGAAAGCTAAATCGCTGTAGTCTTTTTCTACATGTTCTATGGCTTCTAAGGAAGTGCTTTCTTTAAGAAAAAATTTAAAGTTATCTTCCTTATATTTATTAATCAATTTTATAAAGGAGGATACTATAAAGTTGTAATGTTGGCTAGAAACTCTTAGTGAAAGCTCATCCTCTTTGGGGTTATGTATGTATTCTCTTTTTAGAGCGCTGTATGAATTTACTAATTTGTTGCATTTGATCAGAAACTCCAAGCCCTTTGGAGTGGTTTGACAGCCAGAATTTGTCCTTATAAATATCTCGAATCCTAGCTCGTTTTCTAAATCTGCTATGGCTTGAGATATAGCGGGCTGAGAGATATATAGTTTTGATGCTGCTTTAGAAAAGGATCCAGTTTTAGAAACTTCTACAGCATATAATATTTTATTTAAGTCCATAAGTAACTCCTTAAAGTATTTATATATTCAATTATAGATTTTAAGGTTAACAATGTAAAATTTAGGAGGGTAAATAATGATAAAAGATTTTAATGATAAAAGATTTTCAACAAAGACAATCCATGGAGGAGATTATAGCAACGAATTTGGAAGTTTGGGTATACCGATATACCAGACTTCAACATTTATATTTAAAGATGCAGATGAAGGAGCAAGAAGATTTGCCCTTGAGGAAGATGGATTTATATACTCAAGATTAGGTAACCCAACCAACCAAGCAGTTGAAAATAAACTTGCTTTACTTGAACATGCTGAGGCAGCAGTATCATTTTCATCTGGTATGGGGGCTATTACCTCATCCATATGGCCATTTGTTAAAGCAGGAGATCATATATTAGCTTGTAAGACTCTTTATGGATGTACATTCGCCTTTTTAAATGAAATTCAAAAATTTAATATCGAAGTAGACTTTATCGATATGACAGATCTTGATAATGTAAGAAACTCTATAAGGGAGAACACTAGGTTAGTTTACCTAGAAACTCCAGCTAATCCAACCCTTGATGTTATTGATATAAAGGCTATATCAGAGATTGCCAAGGCAAATAGTAAAGATACTATGGTTATAACAGATAATACATTTGCAACACCATTTTTACAAAATCCACTTAAACTTGGAGCTGATATTGTAGTTCACTCAGCAACTAAGTACCTAAATGGCCATGGAGATGTAATAGCAGGATTCTCAGCAGGAAAAAAAGATTTAATGACTCAAGTTAGATTTATAGGTCAAAAAGACTTTACTGGATCAGTGCTTAGCCCAAATGATGCTTTTATGATTTATAGAGGAATGAAAACTCTAGGAATCCGAATGGAAAAGCATATAGCAAATGCCAAAGAGATAGTTAATTTTTTAGTAGATCATCCAAAGGTAAAGAAAGTAAACTATCCTGGCTTAGAAGACTTTGTAAATCATGAAGTAGCAAAAGAGCAGATGAATGACTACGGAGCTATGATATCATTTGAAGTTGAAGGTGGCTTAGAAGCAGGCAAGACTATAATGAACAATGTTAAGTTATGTTCATTAGCCGTTTCTTTAGGAGATGCAGAAACATTGATCGAACATCCAGCTAGCATGACTCATTCAACTTATAGTCCAGAAGATTTGAAAGAAGCAGGTATAGATCCAGGTTTAGTAAGACTTTCACCTGGACTTGAAGATGCAGAAGATATAATAGAAGACCTAAGAGAAGCTATGGATAAAATTAAGTAAAAAATAAACTAAAAATTTTGTATATAAAAAAGAGTTATTGCACAAACTCATGTGTAATAACTCTTTTTCTTTAACAATTAACCTTAATCTACCATTTCATAGTCAATATCATCTATTACTTCAGATTTTTTGGCATCCATTATATAATCTGGGATCATTTTATTTGCTATAGAAAATAAGACTGTCATGACGATGGCATCATCAAACCAACCTAAAAATGGAATAGCATCTACTACTAGGTCAGCTGGCAATATTGCATAAGCAATTGCAGCGACTACAGCAAGTTTAGCTATAATTGGTGTATTTTTATTTGTTAGAGCCTTAAAAAAAGCTGGAATTGAAGTTCTAATTGTATTGAATTTATTCATAAAAACTCCTTTATTAAAACAAGTTTAAATATAATTTATTTACATCATTATTATACTTCAAATATTTGAAAGTCAAGTTTAATTATTTTAAGTTTATTAAAATGTTTTATCTTTGGTATAATATCTATAAGGAGTTAATATGGGAATTAGATATAGAAAAAGTATAAATCTCGGTAAGGGTTTTCGTGTAAATATGAGTAAGACGGGTCCTGGTTTTAGCTGGGGTGGCAAGGGATACAGGATAACTCGTACTGCAAATGGTAACATCAGGGGTACAGCCTATATACCTGGAACAGGCATTTCATATCAAAAAGATTTTGGAAATCCTCATAAAAAAATTAATACAGCTAGCAAGGAAAAGTCATCCTCAAAAAATACAAAGTCAAGGTCAAGTGAGCCAACAAGTGTAAATATGAGAAGATTTGAGAATGACCTTTCTGCTATAAATCCAGGATCAATGGCAGATGTTATAGAGATTAGTCAAGAAAATAGGAGCAAAAAAATCCTAGCTATTTTACTAGTGGTAGTTGGTATAGGTCTTGCTATTGTCAATCCCTTGTTTTTGATCCTAGCTATTTTAGGGCTTATTTTGTTATTTTATAACAAATCAAATGACAAAATTGCTATAGACTATGACATGACAGAAGATGCTAAGAAAGAGCTAGATGCTAGCAATGATTTCCTTGCAGGAATCATGGAATCTGACCAAGTTTGGCTTGTAAGATCAGTAGAGGAATTACCAGAAACAAGTGAAGCTGATATGAAGATTAACCAGCGTATATCAATGAAATTTAGTAAGGATAATGATGAAATAGAAACTAATGCAGAAACATTTACTCTGTCTAATGACCAAACTAAACTAATATTTTTACCAGATGCATTGTTTATTAAAGAAGGATCCAAAATGTCTGCTTTAAGCTTTAATGATATGGAAATAAGTTTGCATAAGCTTACATTTTTGGAAGAAGATAGACCTCCAGCTGATGCTACACTACTAGGTAAAACATATGAGCATACCAATAAGGATGGTAGTCCTGATAAAAGATTTAAGGAAAATAGAGAGTTAAATATTGTAGAATATGGAGTTCTTTCCCTATATAAAGAACCAGGACTTAATAGCTTTATAGTATTTTCAGACACAGTTCTAGATGGAGAATAGGAGGAAATTATGGGAATCAATTTAAGAGGTAGAAGTGTACTAAAAATAGCTGATTTTAGTGAAGAAGAGATACTTTATTTATTAGATCTAGCAGAAGAATTCAAAAGATTAAAACTAACGGGGACAGATCATAAATACCTTACAGGAAAAAATATTGTTTTGCTATTTGAAAAAACCTCAACAAGAACACGTTCATCATTTGAAGTAGCAGGTTTTGATTTAGGAATGGGGGTTACATTTTTAAATAAGTCAGATAGTCAAATGAGCAAAAAGGAATCCATAGAAGATACAGCAAGAGTTCTAGGACGATATTATGATGCCATAGAATATAGGGGATTTGGACAAGAAATCGTAGAAGAAATATCTAAATACGCTGGTGTACCAGTATATAATGGACTTACAGACCAGTGGCATCCAACTCAAATGTTAGCAGATATGCTGACTATAAGAGAGAATTTTGGTAAAATACATGGTTTAAACTTTGTTTATATGGGAGATGCAAGAAATAATATGGCGAACTCCCTTGCCGTAACATGTGCTAAGCTAGGCGTAAATTTCACAGCCCTAGCTCCAAAAGACCTATGGCCAGAAAAAGAAGTTATAGACCTAGCAAAAGATTTTTCTAGAAATCATCATACAGAAGTAAACTTTAGCGAAGAGATAGAGGATACTGTCAAGAATGCAGATATTATTTATACAGACACTTGGGTTTCTATGGGAGAAGCACCAGAAGTGTGGGATGCTCGTATCAGAAAACTTTATCCATATCAAGTAAATCAAAAGATAATGAATATGACAAATGATGATGCTATATTTATGCACTGTTTACCAGCCTTTCACGATACAAATACAGAAATAGGCAGAGATGTAGCAGAAAGGTTTAAGGGAGAGTTTGATCTATCAAATGGTATGGAAGTTACAGATGAGGTCTTTAGATCAGGCAAAGCAAAATCTATTGACCAAGTAGAAAATAGGATTCATACTATAAAGGCAATGATGTATGCTACATTAAAATAATTATTTAGTCATAATTGAGACTTTTGACAACATATATCCTATGATTTTTCAATTCATTAAAGTATATTATTACCTATAAATAAGTAGATAAGAAAACATTAAGGAAGAATTATGAATAAAAAAGTTAGAATGTCAAAAGTCTTAATCTATGCTGGAGCGTTTATGGCTCTTTTGATAGGTTCAGGATTTGCAACAGGCCAAGAACTTATGCAATTTTTTGCTTCATATGGTATAAAAGGTCTTTTAGGAATAGTAGTATCGTTTATACTATTTGCATTTGTAGGAGTTGAGTTTGTAACATATGGCCATGAGAGAGAATTGGCAAATCCAAATGATGTATATAAGGAAATAGCAGGTAAGAAGATAGGGACTTTCTATGATTATTTTTCTACCTTTTTCCTATTTCTATCATTTACAGTTATGGTAGCAGGCGCCGATGCTACAGTCGAGTACCAATACCATGCACCCAACTACCTAGGAGGAATCATTCTAGGAATACTAGCCATAATAACAGTAGCATTTGGTCTAAAGACCATGGTAGAGATTATAGGAAAGATAGGACCTGTCATAGTAGTACTAGCTATCCTAGTAGGAGGAATTTCTATAATACAAAATAGAGGAGGGCTAGGAGAGTCCTTAGAAACCATCAAGGTCCTAAGCGCTAGCAATGACCTTACCAAGTCCACAAAGCTAGGATTTTTCGTATCAGCCCTAACCTATGTAGGCTTTAACATGATGTGGTTAGGAGCCTTTTCTGCAACAGTGGGAAGTGAGGCAGAAAACTTCAAGGAAGCTAGGGATGGCCAAATCCTAGGAGCCATAGGCCTATCATTAGCCATTCTTGTGATGTACTTTGCCATTATCCTATCTATAGAAAAGGTATACGATTCACAAATTCCATCCCTAATACTAGCAGGAAATATCAACCCTATCCTAGGCAAAATATTTTCCTTAACAATCATCCTAGGAATCTACACCTCAGCGGTCCCACTCCTATGGAACCCTATAGCAAGGTTCTTTGAAGAAGGCACCAAGGGATTCAAACTAGCAACTGTACTCATAGGAGCAGCCGGAATAGTAGTAGGACTACTATTTGACTTTAATATTTTGGTCAAATATATTTATGTGGTTAATGGATACTTAGGGATAGTGCTTTTGGCTATAATGGTATTTAAGTTTTTTAAGAGAAAATATAGAAGTAGTTAGAAATATCTAACTGCTTTTTTTGTGGTTAAATTGTGAAACAGTGATGGAAAGATTTAACATATTTGTGAGAATATATTATTCTAATAAAAATATATTATAAAAAATTATAAATAAAGAACTTTAATAATTTATTAAAAAATTAACCACTCACATCGATTGCATGAAATAAGTAGAGAAATCTTATAAATTAGCAAAATACAAAGAAAAAACTAAAAAATATAGGGAAAAGTGCCTAAGTTGCCCTATAGTTGCTAGCTTTTTTGAAAAATTTCCTTACAATAGGAAAAAAGGAGATTTTATGATTGGAGAAAAAATTAAAAATAAAAGAAAAGAATTGAACTTGACCCAGGAATATTTAGCAAAAGAATTAAACATTTCAAGGCAAGCTGTATCAAAGTGGGAAAAAGGACTTAGCGAACCATCTATGGATAATCTAGTTAAACTATCTGAAATATTCGGAGTTGATATAGACTACTTTAAAAAAGACAATGAGATAGAAGAGGATAAGTCCCTTGGTTCAAGAATATTTTGGGATATTTTGTACGCTGCTATAGGAATAGTTTTCTATTTCATATATTACTTTGGAATAATGGAGGGAGCCTTAAACAAAGACCCAAAACAAATGCCATTTTTAATACTTACAGTTTTTCTAGCCATATCAGTAATAGCCTTCCCACAAGCAGTTAAAAATATGGGAAACAAACTAGAAGATACCGATTATTTTACATTTTCAAAATTAATACTGCCTGTAGTTTTTATAATATCACCATTTATAGTTTTTTATTATATTTTTAAAAAAGAAAGATAAAAAAATCGACTAGGAAAGCATACTATTTAAAAGTAAATTTACCTAGTCGATTTATTATCTGTAAATATATATTAATCCTTAGGATCAATCAGGGCGTAGACAAAATCAGTTTAATAATTCATTAATAATTCAAAAATAAAATCACGCTATAACCCATCTCGACTAAGTGAGTGAAACGAACGCATGGAGAGATCTCATGAGATTTCTCCGCTCGTTGCACTCGGTCGAAATGGGCAAATTTTTAGTTTGTCAACAGTCTGATCAATCCTTAGGATCAATTATTACTTGTTGCTTTTATTTTATATACAATTCTATAACTAACATATATTGTTTATTATATCTATTCTGATGCCTATTTTCACAGAATGTGTGAATACTTTATATTCTAATTTATTCAAAGAAAGGCATGTGCAAACCAGTATAATGTATCTAATAAAATTCAAATCAATTATTAGGAGAACGAATGTCGAATATACAACCACCAATTAGAACAGGTTTATTAGATTTTATTCAAAAAAGTAGTGGAAGTCAATTTGTAATTCCGGTATATCAAAGAAATTATACTTGGACAGCCAATAAAGAAGTCAAACAATATCTGGATGATTTGAAAAGTGTTTTAAATGGAGAATACAAAAATCATTTCTTAGGAATAATCATTTATATAGATACAGCTATTGACTTTTCAACTAAAGAATTCTCGGTTATTGATGGTCAACAAAGACTCACTACAACTTTTTTAATCCTATATGCTATTAGATACATAATGAAAGAAAATAAAATGGATGATGCTATAGTAGCTTTAGATGGACAGTTTTTAACCAATCCATTTGCTAGCGAAAGGATTAAATACAAATTAAAGCCACTAGTAGCAGATGATGATGTTTATCAACTCATTATTAACGAAAAGCTTGAAAATATAACAAATAAAAATTCCACTGTTTACAAAAATTTTGTGTACATTTATAAAGAAATAAAAAAGTTAAATAAAGAGTATGATTTAAATCAAATTCTAACAGCTTTAAATCAGCTATATGTCGTTTGTATCCCTCTTTCAGAAGATGATAACGCCCAAAAAATCTTTGAATCTATCAATGCCACAGGCGTCAAATTAACAGCATCAGACCTAATAAGAAACTTTTTGTTGATGGATATGGATAGTGAAATTCAAGAAAAGTTTTATAAAGACTATTGGATGGAAATTGAAAGATTTTTGGGAAATGATTCTAAAAAACTAGAATCATTCTTTAGATTATTTTTAGCAGCTAAAAATTATAATCTTCCAAATAAAAACAGTGTATACAATGAATTCGTAAAATGGTACAAGAAAGAAAGCCAGATATTAAATAAAGAAACAATTTTTAAAGAAATAATCAGGTATGCATCATTCTATAACGAAGTTTACTACAAAGACATATCAAGTATAGATCCTGACATAAGTAAGTCTATAGGGGAATACCGTAAAACCTTATCTGAAATGCCAGCTTCACTCATAATGGATTTATATGATAAGTATGATCAAAATTTAATTAGTATAAAGCAGTTGAGTGAGTGTATATATGTTATAAATAATTATTTAATTAGACGCGCCTTAGCGGACTTAGACACTAATGCAATTACAAGGTTGTTTCCAACTCTTATTAAAGATATAGAGATCGAATGCAAGGAAAACTATAGTAACATTACATCTATTTTAAAGAAAAACTTAGTGTACAAAAACATTAATAATAGTATGTACGTACCAGATGATAAACAAATACATGACTTAATTGTTAATTCAAACATGTATAAGAACAAATCGGCCTTAAGAATATTCTTAGATAAGCTAGAACATGATAATAATCCGGCTCCTGTGAGACTAGAAAAATTAAGTGTAGAACATTTGATGCCACAGACACCTACAAGAGAATGGATAGAAATGCTTAGGACTACTGAAGATGACTACCAGAGAAATCTTAATAGGTTAGGTAATCTAACTCTGGCAGCAAAATCTGACAATAGTAAGATGAAAAACAACCCATGGGAATATAAAAATGATGTCTTAAAATCTACATCACATTTAACTATAAACCAGAAATTATTAGAAAAAGATAAATGGAATATAGAAGAGATTGACAAAAGAACTGAAGAACTCATCTGTGAAATCAACCGTCTTTTCCCATATCCAGAAACTAGTGATAAGTTTATTAAAAAGGAAGAAATATTCATAAAAACTACTAAAGTAAAAGCTGCAGTTTATCTATATTTAGATACCGGCGATGTTGAAATACTACAAGGATCTGAACTTTATAAATTTGATAACCCAGAAAAATATCCAGATGTTGAAGAAGAGAGAGACCAACTTTTAGAAGATGGCATTATCTACGATGATGGTGATAAACTTATATTTTTAGAAAATTATGTAGTTACATCTAAATCAACTTATGGAACAGCCCTTACTAGATCGGCTAATCTAATACTTCACGGTTTTAAAAATGGTTGGGATCATTGGAGAGATATTAATGGGGAATTTTTAAATAAAAATCAAAAACTTATGAATGAATTACTGTAATATAAATCTGAATATAAAAATGGAATGCAAATTGGATATTTTCCACTTGCATTCCATTTTTTATTATAATTTTATTTAGATTATTAATACTACGAAGCATCAAAGATTCAATTACTATTCGTCTAGCTCAGGAAAGACACTGATTAAATCATCTTCAAAACTATCATTTTGTATACTGTCTAGAGAATCTAGAAGCCTTAAATTATGTTTATCAATTTTTATATATTTACTAAATCCTAGGATATAGTTTGTAGCTATTTTATAAATTATTTCTGTAGGAGCAAGACCGTAAACTTGTTTAGCAAAGATATGCTTAAGTCTTTCTTGTGAATCCGGATAAAGTTTTTTAATTTTATCACTTCTGTATAACCTTTTAACAATCTCAGCCACATATAGGCCAGACTTCATGTAAGGATCCATGAAGGTAAATTCAGGGTTATCGAAACATCCTGGATTTTGCTCTTCAAGCAGGTCTAACATTTGGTTTACAACATTTATAGGTGTAAATATCTGGTTAGTTTTTTGTGGTGGGATATAGTCAAAAATATCTCTCTTAACTTCCTCATCGAAATAGTTAGCTAGACTTTCTTTTTTATCTAGGAATTCTTTTACAGAATCATCAAATACTCTTTGGTCAAAGAGATTACCTTCATAGTGCTTAACTTCTCCAGTCTCATCATCTATATAATCAAATCCATCTCTAAGCTCTCTAAATTCATCTAAGCTTATACTTGTAACCTCTAAGAAGACATCATTAGGTATAATCTGATCAAAATTTGACAATTTCGTATCATAATCCCCATAGGCCATTAGGAACGATGGTATAGTTCTAGAAAATCCTCTAAGCCTATCTCTAATATCATCTTCTATTGTTTTCTTTTGCTTTTCTTTTTCATCAGTTTCTATGATTTCTACTGTAGTATTTTTAGAATATTCTATAATATCATGGTCCTCAAAAGCTTCATTTACATTTTTGGTAAATTCATCATATTGAGACTTACTTAAGTCTTCGTACTTTTTCTCAATTTGACTAGATTCTTCTGAAGATTTAGAAGCTTTTAATTCTTCTTGTTTTTCAAAATCGAGCTTATTTCTCTTTACTTCATAATCACTATATTCTTCTCTAACTATAGCACCCACCTTATCTCCAATAGATTTTGTAATCTCTCTTTCTACAGATTTAGATACTTGATTTTTGTAAGAATTTTTAGCAATTTCCATAATAGGGTCGCTCACAGACTTGCTATAAACATCGACTATATTTTCTAGCTCATTTTTACTAGGTTTTTTCTTAATAACTTGTTTATCTTCAACCTTTTTAATGTTATCTTCTATATCTGCGTAGATTTTTTCACCGAAGATATTTTGAGCTTGGCCTATAATCTTTTCATCTGATATACTGACCTCACCATTTTGATTAAGGTCTAGATTATCAGCAGTATCATCATCTATATCGATTGATTTAACTTTCGTCTCTTTATATGGTTTTATCTTAGTTAGTGTTTCTCTAACAACTTCTGGTGCTCTAAAGATATTAGATATATTTGCAAACAGGAAGTTTGACATAAATCCACGGTTTACAACTTCAACCGACTTTATTTTTCTAGGAATACTCAATACTTTTTCAGCATCGAGCTCAATCATAATTCCATTTTCATCTTCACCATATATAGGGAAGAAGTTTAAAAGTTCTCTTACTTGTTTTTTTCTAGTCTCTTCGTCTCCACTTCCGCCACTGGTATTAGGGGATAGGTCATTAGCAAATTGTTCAAAAATCTCTAAGGTTCTGGCTGGATCAAAGTCAAAAATATAGGCGTTTTTCTTTCTTAAATAGTTATTACCATCTGAGAAAAGAAAAGGGTTTTGTGCTCTAAAAGCAGCTTGCATATAAAGAGATGGAGATTTCATATTGGCAAGCATGAGTACAGCTGTCCACTCAGGTACAGTAACCCCAGTTGTAAGTTGACCTACTGATAGCGTTATGGTTTTTTCATATTTTTCTATTGCAGTCCTTACTCTATCTAAAGACTCCTCTGTTATAACTTCATCATCAGTTTTGCCATCCCCAGCAGCAAGAACAATATCATAGTCCCTAAAAACCGGATTAACTTCTAATTTTCTTTTTAAAGCTCTTGCAGAATCAACTCTATTAAGTATCCAGAAAGAATGTTTTATTTCATCTCTAAGCTCTGGAGTAGAAAAAGGAAACTTGGTTCTATTTTCATCTGTAAGAGCATCTAAGAATTTATCCACATCCTTATCATAGACAAAAGCTCCTCTCTTATCTGTTGAGAAAAACTCATTTAGGTCAAAAGCATATTCAACCATCTCCCCATCTAAATTTATACCATCATCGAGCTTATCCATGATAATATCGGACATTTCATAGGTAAATAGATTAAGCTTTGGTAAAACTTCATAGGGATTTTCTTCTAACTCTTTAGTATTGTAATTTTCTTTAGCATCTTGCTCATCTAGATAGGTCCAATTATATATAGCATCATCATTGAACTTAAAATTAGCTAGTGCCTTAAAAGGAGTTCCAGAAAGGTGGAGAGTGTTTTTTCTTTTAATTTGATGAAAGGCTTGGTCAGTCTTATAAGTATCCACACCTTCATGGGCCTCATCAATTATAAGTATATCCCAATTAGTATTTGCAACCTCATCAAGCTTTGGCTTATCACCACCAAAATGTATTGAACCCTTTAGGTCTTGTAGGCTTACAAATTCTATACAACCCTTACTTGTATCAGGATCAAGTAAATCCATATACTCATCTCTTGAAAAGACATACTTCTCATCCTTAATACCACTTACACGGCTAACAAAAAAGTAACCACTTTTTGGTCCTATAAATTTAATATAATCATCATACCAAGAATCAGCAATGGCAGGCCTATTTGTAACTATAAGTATTTTTTCAAAACCCATCTTCATACAGAGGTCATAGGAAGTTAGTGTTTTACCAAAACGAGGTTTGGCATTCCACAAGAACTCTGGATTATTATGACTTTTGAAATACTTAATAGTTTTGTTTACCGCATCCTCTTGCTCTGCCCTTAGCTTATATGGAAGAGCTTGGTCTAGATCATCATAGGAAAATTCTTTTTTTCTAAACTTAAAAAACTTTGACTCAGCTGAATCTGGATCAATTTCAAACCATTCTTTGCCATCTTCTCTTTTCACACCCATATTTATAAGGTATTTGTGAAAATCAGTATCCTTGAAGGTTTGATTACTATTTTCATAAGTAGCATTGTTAGCCCATTCTATATTATATCTAATGCCAGCAGTAGCTACTTGTTCCTTAACCCTCTTTTCAACATCTCTTTCTGTATAGCCAATCTTAGTCCATCCCTCATGGTAGGTCACTCCTGGTGTAGTATAGGCATAGCAAACAGGGACAACAGGCTTTGTAGTATCTATCTTAGCTTTTCTCATTATTCCATCTCCTGTACTTTTTCTTCGATAAAGGCAATTTCATCATCAGATAAGCCATATTTTTTATAAAGTTGTTGGTCTATTTCAGCAATTGATTTAGTCCAGTTGATATCGGAATTTTCTGTGAAGTTCTGGAGTGGAACATTTTTCCAAACTTTTGAATTTTTATTACCTTGAGTAACTTTTCTTGAATTAAGCATAGCTCTCGAAAATTTAGTTTTTATATATTTAAGAATGTTTTCTGCTTCTCTAGAATTCGTAAAATCACCAAAAGTTACAAATGTTTCTGTATATCCTTCCATAGGTTTACCTATAAAAGGATCACTCAAAGTTTCTCCGAAATTTCCGCTACCATTTGAGCTTGGAATCACAAGCTTATAACTATAGAAATTTTGCGGAGGATTCAAATATTTTTTGTTAAAGTATTTTTTAGTTCTTTTAGAGTCCTTTCTTCCGATTATTTCTATACTATTTTGATTGATTTTTTTTTCTGTAAATACTTCTGGAAATTTTTCAAAACAAGATGATGTTAAGTACCTTTTAGACCCCCCGGAAACCCTATTTTCAAAACCAGGATTTTCTATGTAGAAAGCTTTATCATATTTATAACTTGTATTTGAATATATGATGCTATCAAAGAATGTATCGCTTATAGTTTTTACTTTTTCTACAATATTTTTAATTTCTTCATAGGGATAGAATATCTTTATAGGTTCTAAGATTTTATTGTTATCCCACGATGTAATAGCTACACCACCTTTAATATCGGTAGTTGGAAAAACTTTGGATCCATCGGGTTCATAACTTAGAATATCAAAATGTATACTATTTATCATTTTTTTATTCCATTTTGATGGCGTTTTTCCAGTATCAAATAAAAACCTGGAAGGAGTTATAAAAGTTACATTATTTCCAATATTAATAGAAGCATCATACAAGAAATGATAAATTGGTGGCTCTTCACTTCTACCCTCTATAGTTTCATTATAAGGTGGATTACCCACTACAAAATCAAATTTTTTCATATATTCTCCTTTAAAGATGCGAAGGACTGTGATTTGTTTGCCTTCCAATCATAAATTCTACATGCTACTGGTTCTTCTTTTTCTACTTCTGTCATATTATTGACCTCTGTCATACTAATCTGATTATCCTCACCAAGTGGTGCACCAAAAGGCACATTACCTGTCAGACCATCCATTTGCCAGAGGTTCCAAGATATGATATTGGATAGTTTTTTGAGCGTTTTCTTATCAACATCCTCATCCCAGCGTCTCTCAAAATACTCTACAAAGGTTAATAGGACATTTATTCTAGCTAAAAGTAGGCTATCTCCCTGGTACTCATATCCATAGCAAGACATAACTGCCTTAGTAGCCCACAAAACCCACTCTTCCTTAGTATTTGTATTTTCGTTGACTACCCTAAGCTTTCTATCTAAGATACCAATTCTATTTATAGTATGTCTGATAGGCTCACTACTTGCGGCATCATATCTAGATACCAAGTAGGGTGCCTCTCCACAAGTGATTTCTAATCTTCTAGATTCTACATAGTCTTGCCAGGTCTTACCTTCAGGAAAGGTTATTTTCTCCCTTATAGGTTCCCAAGTTTGGTCATTTTGGATATTAAATACATCCTTCCTACCAAACCAGACTTCATCACAATGATTATTCATAAGATTGACCACCCATGATGGGGTATAGACCTCAGCCTTTTTTCTGGTTCGATCAAGCTGTATTTTTGCACTCTTGCTGGTCCTAGGATTTAAGACAAATCCATGAGTAAAAGAAGCTTCCTTCATTTCGGACCTATCATCAAAACTAGCTCCCAAGTACTCATAAGTATTGGTAGCCCATATTATATTTTTTTTAGTAGATTTATCCTTTAGCAGATTCTTAAGAGTAAGCCTAATAGGATAAAAATTAAAATCAATCAACGGTTGTGTCATAAAAACCTCAAATCTAATATAGTAAAATTAGCTATTAATAATATTGTATCAGGTTTTAGTATAGATTTGAAACTGGGGAGTAAATGATATATATAAAACATCGGAAGAAAAAAGATAAATTAAGAATGACTTACCATTTATATATGTAATATGAAGTATAATTTATAATAATAATTATCTTTTAGTTACAGATTTAATCATTCTTCAACTATTATATTGATTCATAATTTATATTTTTCGATAAAAAGAGATATAGGATAGGTTTAACAACAATAAAAATATATTATATATTTAAAAAAGGAAGGTTTTAAAAATGGATTCAATTAATTGGGCGCAATTTGAAGTGGTGAATGCAAATACAACAGAGAGTTTTGAAGATTTATGTAGAAATTTATTTAGAAGACAGTTTTTCCCCAACGATACAGTATTTAATTCAAAGCCTAATCACCCAGGAACAGAGATATATCCTTTATTTAGTGAGGTGACAGGATCAAGAATCTCTTTTCAAGCAAAGTTTCTTTCTAGAAATGATTACCCACAGATAAAAAAATCAACAGATAAAGTAATTAACAACGACAGTAATAAATTAGATATTTTATATTTATATTGCAACAGAGAATTAGATATAGAAAGCGCAGGTTTTACTAAGATTAAAGATTCATTAGGCGATTCTGGTATAAAAATTGAACTCATAACAAATAAAGAAATACTTGATCAAGTTATTACGCATAAGGATTTATATTCATACTATTTCAAAAAACATAGTATAGATAAGAAATGGTTTGAGGATGAATCTAACAAATCTTTAGCTATCTTAGGTCCTAGATATAATCCTGAATTAAATGAGAAAACAGAAGCAGAATCCTATATAAATTTATTTATTAGATATGAAGAAGCAATAATTGATATTAACAATAAGAAAAAAGATTTAGAAGATTATTTGCTGGATTTAAATCGAGAAATTAGTAGCCAGAAAATATCAAAGGTTGTTGATAATATTATAGATGGAATAGAAAATTTAGATGATGTAGACTATTATACAATGGATAAAGCCATTGAATGGTCAAGTCAATTAAAAAATGAATTTTCTAATTCAATGGAAATAATTAATAACGAAATAAATGATATAAACGAGAAAAAAGATGGACTATCTAATGAACTTAAAATCGATAATCTACAAAATGAATACCATAATAAACTAAATGAACTAGATAGAAATTCTTTGTATTTAAAAAAATTATTAAACTTTTATAAGGAAATTGAATTAAGTGAAAATGAAAAAGGAATAATTAGTAATAAAATGCTAATACTTACAGGTAAAGCTGGTTCAGGTAAGTCTCATTTATTTGGTAGTACTAATAAAAGAATAATTGATAGAGATGATTATTCAATATTGATTTTAGGTCATACTTTTATAAATAATAATACTGTCATGAATCAAATAATGGAAAATTATGGATTAGATTATAGTTTTAATGAATTTCTAGATATATTAGAAGGTATAGGATCAATTAATAAACGAGATGTATATATTTTTATAGATGCAGTAAATGAAAGCAACTTCAAAAAAATATGGAAAAATAACCTATCTAATTTATATGAGGAAATAAATAAGAGAAAATTTATTAAACTAATAGTGTCAATAAGAAATGGATATGAAAAATACGTTTTAAACGAACACATAAAAAATGAAATTAAGAATAATAAAATAGCGAAAGTAGAACACTTTGGATTTAGTGGAGATAGTATAGAAGCAATGAATAGTTTTTTTAATTACTACAATATAACTTTTTCTCCTTCTGATTTTTTAAATTATGAACTAACTAATCCACTATTTTTAAAATTATATTGTGAAGTTTATTCAGAAGGTGAAAAGAGCTTTTCTAAACTTTTTGAAGATATTACTGATACAACTTATTTAGAAGTAAAAGAACGATTGAGTTTAGAATATGAATATAATATACTTAAAGATTTATTATTAGATATAGCATCTGTTCTTTATCAAAATGATGATATGTCAATATCTAGGAAAGATTTATATAGACTAGAGTATTGGAGTGTGTACAGTCTAAGAGCATTAGATATCATTCCAATATTACTTAAAAATGGCTTACTATTAAATTTTCATGTACAAGGTGAGGAATATTATAGTTTTAGTTATAATTTATTAGGTGATTATTTACAAGCTAAATATGTAGTAAAGGAATCTAAAGATATCGAAAATGTATTTTCTTCTATAAATTATTTATTACAGATAGGTGATGGAAAAATACAAAAATCTAATAATTTAGATATATTTAATTTTATATGTGAGTTATCTTTTAATAGATTTAATGTAGATCCTATAAATGACACCCTTACTAAATTAGATGATGAGGAGAGTATTGGTTTATTAATAGACAAATATATTGAAGGTCAATCAGTAAGGGACTCTAGGAATATAGATATTCAATCTTTCAATAAAATAGTAAAAAACAATTCTATAGTTCCAGAAACTTTTTTTAAAATGTTAATCGAAAATAGTTTGAAAAGTGACAGTGAATTAAATTCTAACTATTTGCATAATGTTTTATATAAACAAAATTTAAATAATAGAGACAGAATTTGGACTACATATATTAATCAGTTAGCACATGATGAAGATAGATTATATCAAATAATAAAATATATTGAAGTAGGAAGAAGTATAGATGGTTTAAATATGGAAGACAAAAAACATCTAATAACACTCCTAGCTTGGCTATTCACATCATCTAATAGAAATTTAAGAGATAAGGCTTCGAAAGCTTTAATTGAGGTATTAAAAAATTCTTATGATTTATGTTTATATACTTTAGAAAGATTTGAAGGTGTCAATGACCCTTATGTTATACAAAGATTATATGGATGCGTTTTTGGAGCTTGTACAAAAAACATGGATAGCAACAAACAGGAATTTAAGAAATTAGCAGAATATGTTTATTCATCAGTGTTCAATAAAGAAAATGTATATCCTGATATACTATTGCGTGATTATGCTAGGCTAATAATAGAAAAATATTTATCTATAAATGGGAATGGTGAAACTTCCATTGATAAAAAAAGAATACTTCCACCATATAATTCAGAAAAAATTCCAATAGTATCAGAAAAAAAATATTACGATGAGGAATTACTAATGGATAATGGATTAAATATGATCGATTTTTCTATGAGACCGGATATAAAAGGTCTGGGATATGGTGATTTTGGAAGATACGTGTTTCAAGGGGCATTAAATTATTTTAAAGATGTTGATATTTTAAATTTATATCATTATGCTGTGCAGTATATATTAAATGATTTGGGATATAAAAATGAACTGTTTGGAGTTTATGATTATCATATTGGCTATACTGATAGACATGATACAAAAAAATTAGAAAGAATAGGTAAAAAGTATCAATGGATAGCTTTTTACAATATTTTAGCTAGAGTATCAGATGAAAATCAGTTAAAAGATCTATATGGTGATGGTTTTGAATTTATAGGGTCTTGGAATCCTTACGTTAGGGATTTTGATCCAACAGTAAATATGAAAATATGTTTACCTGATAATCAAAAGCCTAAATTCACCATAAATAATAGTGAAGATTTTATATCTGAGCAGGAAAAAGACGATAAGAAAATTACAGAATGGACTGCGCTTAAAGCAAATATGTTTGATGAATCCTTAATCCAATCTGATGATAGTTCGAGGGAATGGATTGTTTTATATAATTTTAAAGAATTATATAGTAAAGCGGATAGCTATACAAAAAATAGTGAATATAATCGTAATGGAGAGCAAAATATTTGGAGAATCTCCCAAGGATATTTTATTAAAGAAGAAGAATTTAATAGATTGAAAAAATCGTTAATTAATAAAAACTTTTTAGGAAGATGGTTTCCGGAAGGATATAGTTCTATATACAATCTGTTCAATAGAGAGTATTACTGGTCATCAGGATATAAAGATACTTTCACGCATGAATGGAGCGAATATTTAAAAAAGACTGGTGAGAAACAGATAATACAAAGAGAAGGTAAATTACCTAAACTTGATGGATTCAGTATAACTTTTGAATCAAAAAAATGGGAAGAAGAGATTGAATTAAAAGAGAAGGTGGCTGATATACTACCTGCATTCCATAAGTATGTTTGGGAAGAAGAGTTTGATGCATCTCAAGACGATCCAACATCTTTTCACATCCCTTGTAAAGAATTAATTGAATCACTAAAAATTCAACAAAAAAAATATGATGGATACTTTTATGATGCTCAAAATCAGTTAATTGCATATGATAGTGTTGATAATAAATATTCCCATAGGTTTATAATAAGAAAAGATTATATAGATAAGTTTTTAGAAGAAAAAAATTATGTTTTGTTTTGGACAAATATGGGAGAGAAAAGATTCAATGTAGGAATTAACGAATTAAAATACAGTGAGTGGAGCGGACTTAATTGGTATTCTAAAGGAAAATACCAAGGAGAAATGTCTAATAAAAGAGTAATAAGATAGAACTATGATCTCCTTAGTAAATAATTATTAATCAACTTATATTATAACTTCTTATCATAGGATTTAGTCCGACAAACTTTCACTATTGTCAACAAAACTTATATCAAATTTTCCCCACCCCATTTGACACCCCCAAATCCACCGGTATTATAACATATAGAGATATTTCTATATGAGGTGGATTATGAGTGTTGATTATGAACAAATATCTAAAAAGTTAAAGGTAATATCTGATCCTAAGAGGCTTAAGATTATAGATATGTTATCTTGCGATGAGCTTTGTGCTTGTGAGATACTTGAAAAATTTGATATAAGCCAACCCACCTTATCTCATGATATGAGAAAGCTAGAAGAGGTTGGACTTGTTTCTAGCAGAAGAGAGGGTAAGAATACCTACTACTCTTTAGATAAGGCTAGTTTAGATGAGATTGAGGATGGTTTAAAGCTTATATTTCATATCCAAGATGACTGTATTTGCAAAGTGTAAAATCCTAGGCAAATATTTTTTCTAAAACATATAGAAATATTTAAATGTGTCTATATGTATTTTGTTACATATATTATTATGATTTTAAATTAAGGGAGGATTTTATGAAAAAGATGTATATATATGAAGGTGCTATGTGTTGTTCAACAGGTGTATGTGGACCAAGTCCAGATGAGGAACTTATGAGAGTGTCTACTCTAGTAGACAAGCTTAAAAAAAGTGGAGCTAGCATTGAAAGATATAACTTAACTAACAATACTAAGGAGTTTGTGGAAAACAAAACTGTTAATAGTCTCCTAGATGAAAAGGGTGAAGATATCCTACCAGTTGTAATAGTGGATGATGAAGTTGTTATGACAGCTAAGTATCCTAGCAATGAAGAGTTTTATGAAATGTTATTTTTAGATAATGATGCCATAGAAGAAACAAATAATGACGGTGGATCTTGCTGTTCTGGCAGTGGATGCTGCTGCTAATATAATTAAGAAAAAGGAAGTGACTTTAAGTGAAACAATTTGATATTAAAGAAATCGACCTAACTAAATACTTATTCTTCACAGGAAAGGGAGGAGTAGGAAAGACTTCTACTGCTTGTGCTAGCGCTATCAGCCTAGCTGATGAGGGCAATGAAGTCCTATTAATAAGTACTGACCCTGCTTCAAACCTTCAAGATGTTTTTGAAACTGAGCTTGATAATAAGGGTGTAAGGATAGAAGGTGTAGATGGTCTTACTGTTGCAAACTTAGATCCTGTAGAAGCTGCCAATGAGTATAAGGAAAGTGTGGTTGCTCCCTATAGAGGACAGTTACCTGATAGTGTAATAGAAAATATGGAAGAGCAATTATCCGGATCTTGTACCGTTGAAATAGCTGCTTTTAATGAATTTTCTAAGTTTATAACTGCTTCAGACCTTAAAGATAAATATGATTATATAATATTTGATACTGCGCCAACTGGCCATACCCTAAGGATGCTTCAGCTTCCTTCTGCTTGGACTAACTTTATCAGCGAAAGTACTCACGGAGCTTCATGCCTAGGTCAATTATCAGGTTTAGAAGATGAGAAAGAAACATACAAATTTGCTGTAGATACCTTAGCTGATAGAAAGCTTACAAGCTTAGTATTAGTTGCAAGACCTGAGGAAACTCCTCTTCTTGAAGCAAATAGAGCATCTCATGAACTATCAGAATTAGGTATTAACAATCAAATCCTTATCATAAATGGACTATTAAGTGGCCATGACGATGAAGTGTCAGAAGCTTTTTATAAAAAGCAAAAAGAATCTTTAGATAATATGCCAGAAGCTATTAAGAATCTTAAAACTTTCTTTATCCCACTTAGGGGATACAACTTAAATAGTATCGAAAACCTAAGATCACATCTGGTTGAGGATAAGGAAAATACTAGTGATGTAGATATTAATATAAATGAAAGCACAAGGCTAAAAGATATAGTAGATGACTTATATAAAAATGATAAGAAAGTTATCTTTACCATGGGAAAAGGTGGTGTAGGAAAGACTACTATGGCATCTGCTATTGCCAAAGGACTTACAGCTAAGGGAGAGAAGGTCCACCTAACTACAACCGATCCAGCTAACCATTTGACTGGCATGCTTGAAGAAGATGACTTATTAACTATAAGCCATATAGATGAAGAAGAGGAGCTTAAAAAATACCAAGAAGAAGTTCTAGAAAATGCTAAAAAAACCATGTCTGATGATGACTTAGAGTATGTAAAAGAAGATTTAAGATCACCATGTACTCAAGAGATTGCTGTATTTAGAGCCTTTGCGGATATAGTTGATAGGGCGGATGATGAGGTTGTTGTAATCGATACAGCTCCAACAGGACATACACTTCTTCTACTAGACTCTACAGAATCCTACAACCAAGAGATAGAAAAAAACCAAGGTAATGTTCCAGAATCAGCAAAAAAACTTCTACCTAGACTAAAAAATAGTGATGAAACAGAGGTCCTAATTGTAACCCTTGCTGAACCTACTCCTTTCTATGAGTCTAAGAGACTTGAAGAAGACCTAAAAAGAGCGGGAATTTATAGCAAGTGGTGGATTATAAATTCATCTATATATAAAACTGGCTCTAGAAACAAAACTTTAGAAGCTAAGGCTAATAGTGAGCTAGAATGGATAAATAAAGTTGACGAGCGCACAGATGGTAACTTCACAATAATCCCATGGTCAAGTGATGAGATTAAAGGATCTAGTTTAGATAAATTAATTAAGTAGGTATATATGACAGAAAAAACAAAAGCTGCATTTATATGCGTTCACAATTCTTGCAGGTCTCAGATAGCTGAGGCCCTTGGCAAGAAATTTGCTGGAGAAAAAATAGATTTTTACTCTGCAGGAACTGAGCTAGTAGATCAGATAAATCAAGATGCAGTAAGGCTTATGAAAGAAATACACGGGATAGATATGGAAAGAGACCAGTATTCCAAACTTATAGATGACCTACCAGAGGTAGATTATGTCATCTCTATGGGTTGCAATGTGGTATGCCCATTCCTTCCATTTAAACACAAAAAGTATGACTGGGGCATAGAAGACCCTACTGGTAAGTCTGATGAGGAGTTTATCAAAGTAATATATGAAATTGAAGGAAAGTTAAAGGACCTAATCCGAGAGATAGATGGGGAGGTAGATAGATGAAAAAACAACAAGATATAAGCTTTTTTGAGCGAAACCTTACATTCTGGGTTTTGATATGCATGGCTATAGGTGTTTTAATTGGACGCTTCCTACCTGCTATTCCAGAGGCTTTGGGAGAGTTTGAGTTTTATAATGTATCTATTCCAACAACTATACTTTTATGGATTATGATCTATCCAATGATGCTAAAGATAGACTTTAACAGTATAAAAAATATTAAGAATAATCCTAAGGGTTTATTTATAACATGGATTGCCAACTGGATTATCAAACCATTTACTATGTATCTAATAGCTAGATTATTTTTCTTTGGAATTTACAAAAATATTATTAATGAAAGTCTAGCATCAGAGTACCTAGCAGGTGCAGTTTTATTAGGGGCAGCTCCATGTACAGCCATGGTTTTTGTTTGGAGTAAGCTAACAAGAGGGGATAGTGCCTATACCCTAGTTCAAGTGGCTAGTAATGATTTGATTTTATTAATTGCCTATATACCAATAGTAAGCTTTTTACTAAAGAGGGGCAATATTAATATACCTTGGGGGACTCTACTTTTATCAATCATACTATTTATAGTAGTTCCTCTTATCCTAAGTATCATTACTAGAAGGTATATTATAAAAAATAAGGGCGAAGATTACTTAAATAACGAATTTATACCATCTTTTGATAAGTATACTATGGTTGGATTATTACTAACTTTAATAATTATATTTTCATTCCAAGGGATGAAAATTATCGATCAACCTCTAAATATTGCTCTTATAGCAGTACCACTTATTCTTCAAACCTTCCTGATATTTGCCATTACCTTTGGCATGGCATATCTTGCAAAGCTACCTTATTCTATAGCTGCTCCATGCGGTATGATAGGAGCATCTAACTTCTTTGAATTAGCTGTAGCTGTTGCTATTTCACTATTTGGACTATCCTCAGGTGCAACCCTTGCTACAGTGGTAGGAGTTTTGGTAGAGGTACCAGTAATGTTACTCTTAGTAAGAATTGCAAACTCGATGGAAAATAAGTTTAACAGATAAGTGTATAAATATTTTTAAAAATTATCATAAAAATCAGCCTATATATTAAGATGACCCCATAAAGTTTAATCTAATAGCAGAGTTAGTGTTAAAGCTTACTCTGCTATTTTTTTGTTCTTTCCCACCCCTAGGGCTGGGATTTTTTAAGAAGTAATCCTGCTTTTATCTTTGACTTATTAGCATATAGTAGAAAGGTTTTTTATAATTTATGTGGCTAGATGGACTAGCAATTTTTTATATATAATAGCAAGCAAATGCTAAGAGTAATTATTAGTTGGTTGAAGTTTTTCTTAAAGTACATGATTGTTTTATAAATATTTGCCAGATTCTACTATCTTATTCTCCCCAAAATTCTTTAGCTATTTCTTGGCCCTGGTCAATTTTTGCCCATTGCTCATCTACTGTAAGTTCATTTCCTTCATCACATGATGCAAAGCCGCATTGGTGGGATAAGTAGAGTCTATCTTTGTCTATTATCTCGCTTGCTTTTTCTAGGAGGTCTAGGACTCTTTTTTCATCATCTAGGGTGTTTGTCTTACTTGATAAAAGTCCTAGGACTATTTCGTTGTCTTTGTCTTTGAATACTTCTAAAGCCTCGATAGATCCTGCTCTTTCGTCATCCCATTCTAGGTAGAACCTGTCGTAATGTTGCTTATCTAGGAATAGGTGGGCTATGGATTCGTAGCTTCCATCGCTCATTGACCTAGACTCGTAGTTACCACGGCAGTTGTGAGCGTAGACTTTTAGTCCCAGCTCGTGGCCGTAGTCTATTGCCTCGTTGTTTAAATCTATGAATTTGTGGGCAAGCTCTTCATGGTGTTCTTGCTTTTGCTTGTCTGAAGTAAATGAAAAGTCGTTGTTATCATCAGAGAATAGCTCCCATAGGCAGTCATCAAACTGGATGATCTCTCCACCTGCTTCCTTATATTCTTTTAGAAAGTCCTTGTATGAAGCTACTAGGTCTTTGCCAAATTCTTCTTCTTTGCCAGCATAGTAACCATCATCTATGCCTATAAATAGTGTTAGTTCTCCGTATATGTGGGAAGGTGATGGGATGGTTAGCTTAGTTTGTGTATCACCAGCTAGGTCTTCTAGCCTTTTAAAGTGGTCGATAAAGGGATGGTTTTTCCCATTTAGCTTATCTACTATTTTGATACCGATATCTTTTCTAGTTTCGTATTTCTCTTCCTTGCCATCCTTGTCTCTAAAGAAATATCCATTATTTGCAATATATCTTTCTACGCCGTGTAGGCCCCATACGAAGTCTAAGTGCCATAGTGACTTGGAGAATTCCCCATCTGTGATTTGAACAAGGTCATGTTCTTTTTGTGCCTTTACCACATTTGCTACTGCCTTATCTTCAGCTTCTTTGTAGCCTTTGAGATCTTCATAAAATGGATAGGTGATATCATCACGTTTTTTGATTTCATCTTTGTATGATAATAATTCTTCTTCTCTTAGTAACGATCCTACTGTTAAAAATCTTTTGCTCATTTTTAGCTCCTTTATTTAATATATTTTCAGAAATAAAACGCCTATGGCAAAATTAAAAAAGACCCCGTCCTTAAAAAGGACGAGGTCACTCGTGTTACCACCTTAATTTTATATCAATCTCACAATTAATAACTCATCAGGTACAAATTTATACCCTATCGCTGTAACGTGCGCACACGGATTGTCTTAAATATTCGGACAACCAACTTAGAGGCCATTTTCAGTTTTCCTTTCCACGACTATTCTCACCAACCACAGTCTCTCTGGGCAGGTCTAGAAAACTTACTTTTCTCATCAACGTTTTTATTTCTTGATACAATTATAGGAGGTGATTTGGTTTTTGTCAAATTTGATTTTAAAATTTATAAATTAATATTAATATATTATAGATTTACTTTGATAAATTAGTTTGAAAAATTGAATTACTTAGCTTAGGGACTAGCTTCAGATTAGACTTAGTTTTGACTTAAGTTTGATAAAATATATAATATGATTTGTTTGAATGGAAAAATATTGGGTATTTAATGATTGTAAGTGAAATAAAATTTTTAAAGAGGAATAAATGAAACTTTTAAGAAAAATAGTACTAGCATCTTTAAGTGTTTCAATGCTTATTACTGCAGGCCCTGCAACTAGCTTGGCAAGCTCTAGTAATGTTGAAATTAATATTAATCAAAATGAGTTAGAAGCAGCTTTAACAACTTTATATCAAACTCCCGACAATTTATTAGAAAATGAAGATGAGCTAGAAAAGTATCTTAGTAAAAAAAATATTTACTTTGTTGATAGTGAGGAAGAAGCTAACAAGATTTTAGAATCCAGAACAAATATGGTAACTACATATGGTGCTTGGGAAGATGCTAAATGTATAGGATCTATAGCTTTGTTTATTAGTGGAGCTGGAGCAACTATATCAGGGGTTAAAACCCTTGTAAAAGCTGCTGGAGGTGTAAAAGCATTAGCGTCAGCATTATTGCTATATCTTCAAACTGGAAATAGACCAGAATTTATAAAGAATGAACCTAGTTTATGGGAAGTGTTTGGAACAGTTGGCGGTGCGATAACTACAGTAACAGGTTTAGATAATTGTGTACAAGAGGCTTCATAAAACTTATAAGGATTAAGATTTATCTTAAATAATTAGTATAGGAATAAGGACACAGCATGTTAAAAAAATATGATACAATTTTAATTATATTTTTCTTATTTTTGATAATTGCTTCAGTTTATTTTTCTGATACTAATTCTATTTTTTGGAGTGTAGTGGTTTTTATGTTTTTAGTATCAACTAAATTGTTTGATACAGAAAATGATAAGTTAATTAAGTATGAATCTATATTGTTTTTTGTAGCATCTATAGTTTTATTTTTAAATACATTCACAAATGTAATAACTGAAATTACATTACCAGTGATAATAGTTTTCACTATTCTTTATGGGCGGATAATATTTTTAAAAATAAAAGAAAAGAAGAATAAATATAATAAGAAAAATATATAATAATTTAAGAAGAAAATCTCTTGATAAGCTTAAAGATTGCTGGTCGGGAGGTTTTCTATTTATATTATTTAATATTTTAAAATAATTGATTTTGCAACAATAGTAGATTTGAAACATATATTTAGCTAATATATGAATATTCTAGCTTTTAAAATCACCGAGGTTATAAATAAAGAGTTAATTCTAAGTACATTTTTAAAAGGTATTTAAATTAGAATTCCTATTATATAGAGATTTCTGATAATATTTTAATGATAAATAATGACAAAAAACCGGAATTATGCATAACTCCGGTTTTTTTGCTTGTATTCTAGTTTCTCATTAAGTAATTAAAGGCACCAAGGGATGCTGTTGCACCGCTTCCTGCTGCTATTACTATTTGTTTAAATAGACTTGTTGTTGCATCTCCTGCTGCGAACACTCCTTCAAGGCTTGTAGATCCGTCTGGGTTTACTTTTATTTCTCCTCTGTCTGTTAGGTCTACTTTAGTATCTTCTAGCCATTCTGTGTTTGGCACTAGTCCTACTTGGATGAAGCATCCGTCTATATCTATGCTATGCTCTTTGTTTGTCTCACGGTCTGTATATTCTAGTCTTTCTAGCTTATTGTCTCCATAAAGGCCTGTTGTTTGAGCGTTTTTGATAACTGTTACATTATCTAGGCCGTATAGCTTATCTTGTAAGACTTGGTCTGCCTTTAGTTCTGGTAAGAATTCTAGAACAGTTACATGGTCAACCATTGCTGCAAGGTCTATGGCAGCTTCTACTCCTGAGTTGCCTCCACCTATGACTGCTACTGGTTTACCTTTAAATAGTGGGCCATCACAGTGGGTACAGTATGCTACACCCTTGTTTTTAAATTCTGTCTCGCCTGGTATGCCTAGTAGTCTCCACCTTGCTCCTGTTGCTATTACAACAGTTCTTGATTCTAGTTTTGCTCCATTATCAAGTTTAACTTCTATAAGTCTTAGGTCATTTGCAGAATGCTCTGCTTCTTTGATATCACTTGCAAGGGCTCCTGTCATGACATCTACTCCAAGTTCTGTTACTTGCTCGTTCATCTTTGCCATGAATTCTGGGCCTTCTGTGTATTTGAATCCTGGAATGTTTTCGATTCCAAGAGTTTCTACAACTTGTCCACCAAATTCACTTGCTACAAGGCCAGTTTTTACACCTTTTCTTGCTGCATATACTGCTGCAGTTGCTGCTGCTGGACCTCCACCGATGATTAGTACATCATAGGCTGGCTTTCCTTCAAAGTCATCTGATGTTTTCTTGCTACCTATTAGCTCGAGCAGGCTGTCCATGGTTTGTTTTCCACCTTCAAGGAATTGGCCATCCTTAAAGATTGCTGGAACTGCAAGGACATCACGGTCTTCTGCTATTTCTTGGAACATGGATCCTTCTATCATGGTGTGGTTGATTTTTGGGTTAAGGACTGCCATTATATTGAATGATTGGACTACTTCTGGACAGTTGTGGCATGATAGGGATACTATAGTTTCAAGATTTTGAGTATCTTTAATTGCTTGTATACGTTTTTTTGTAGATTCATCTACTTTTGGTTCTACTCCACCTACTTGAAGTAGGGCAAGTGCAAATGATGCAAATTCGTGTCCTAGTGGGACTCCTGCAAATATAATTTGTCCGTGTTCTTTTTCCCCTTTTAGTTCAAAGCTTGGTTTGTATTCAAGGTCTTTTTCTTCTACTTTGATTTTATCAGAAAGACTTGCTACATCTTCTATAAATCCACGAACTTTTTCGCCTTTTTCATCATTATTAACAGAAAGCCCAATAACGACTTCTGTTTTAAGCATGTCAAGATATTGGGCTAACTGGTTCTTTAAATTTTTATCTAACATTTAATTTTAGATCCTCAAGTCTTATAGTTTACCTACAAGGTCAAGACCTGGTGTTAATACGTCATCGCCTTCTTCTTCCCATTTAGCAGGGCAAGCTTCACCTGGATGAGATGCAATATATTTACCAGCTTTGATTTTGTTGATATTAACGTCAGCCTTACGTCCAATACCATCGGCGTTGATTTCTACAGTTTGGATAACATTTTCTGGATCAAGTACAAATGTAGCTCTTAATGCCTTGCCTGATTCATCAAGAATATCTAATTCTCTTGCTAATTCTTTGTTAGAATCAGAAATCATTGTGTATTCTAGTTTGCTAATTCTTTCTGAATTATCATGCCAAGCCTTGTGTACGAAGTGAGTATCTACTGATACAGAGTAAACTTCAGCCCCAGCTTCTTTTAAAGCTTGGTAGTTATCTTGCATATCTTCTAGTTCTGTTGGACAAACAAAGGTGAAGTCTGCTGGATAGAATATTAAAACTGTCCATTTTCCTTTAAGATCTTCACTTGAAACTGTGATGAATTCATCTTTTTTTGGGTCATAAGCGTCTAAATTAAATTCTGGTAAAGTTTTACCTATAAAAGCCATAATTATCTCCTTTGTATAATGTTCTTGTTTTCTCTTACACAATAATTATAATCACTCTAAATTAAAAGTCAAATTTATATTTACTGATTATAATAAATTATTGGCATTTAGACTATACCCATATTTGGAAAAATTAATTATAAATATTTTTAATATTATATAAAGTACATGTTATAATTTTCTTGATTTAAAATATATTCTTATAATATGCATTGAATTATAGTTAATGAGAGGATTCTTTAAATATATTTATTATCTATAAATTAATATATAAATAAGTTTATGAAAAATAGTTTTGAGGTAAAATATATCCGAGCAATGACCTAGGGAATGATTTTAATTGTTTGATAATAGCTAAATATAAAGATTTATTTAATGGGGAAAGTATGAAAAAAGTGAAGAAGACTAATGTAGAGGTGACTGCTTTTGAACTTGGTAGTGGAGCGAGTTTAGAGGAAAAACTTATACTTCTAGGGAAAATTAAAAAACATAGTGATTTTTATGAGATTTACTCGAGAGAATCGAAATCCGATGGAGAAATTGCCTATAAGGGAGACTTTATTAAAATAGATCAGTCCAAAATTCCTTATCCAAATAGACGTGATAGATTTTTAAAATATCATATACATACATATGGTTATAATTATAAACAATATCCTAGAGAAATTTTGAGTTGGACTTATGAAGATAGGAAGGATGAGGTTATAGATTATCTATTGAATTCTGGTATGCTAAAGGTCAATTTAGGCTCGTATGATTATTTCTATGAGGCAAAGTTATGGGGAACAGTATTATGGGGCAAAAAATCTGATATTGTTCTTATTTATAAAGTGATAAAAGATAGGAATGGAATAGTTGATGTAGATTTCAACTTAATTGATAAAGATGAGTTTGACCAAAGCTATGAATATATATAAATAAAGGAGTATATATGGAAGGTAGGATAATTTCTGGCGAAACTGCCATTATTGAGATTAATGAGTTTGAGTGGCAAAAGAATATTAGTTCTGGGGAATATCTTGATATTGAAAGTATAGAGATAGGGACTAATAATACCATATCTTTAAGAAAGAAAATTCCTTTTTATAAATACATAATTAATTATATGTTAACAAGTTATAGCGATAGGCTGGATATAGAAAAAGAAGACATAGGTGAAATAGCAAGTAATATATTTACTTCTATTCAAAAAGGTGAAAAGAATGCTGAATTTGAAAAAATAGTAAACTTAGTTGTTGAGTTATTTCGTGAAAAGAACCTTTATCCCCACGGATCCAAAAGCGAAGTTTATGGGTCATTAGAATATGATAAGGATAAGAGAAAGGTTTGGAAAAAAACTCAAATTAGAAAAGACTTCAAGGCGAGTGTTATTAGCAGAGATAAGATGTTCATCTATGGATTTGGTCTAGGTATAGAAATAGAAGAACTTGAAGTTTTTCTTATGAAAGTTTTAGAAGAGACGGGACTTAATATTTGGGATGAAAAAGAAGCTATGATTTATATAGCTTTGGCGCATTTTCCTAAGAATTCTGTAAACTTTTTTGTAAGAGCAATGGATCTTTATAATAATGAAAAAAAAGCTAATATTAAAGAAAGAAAAAAAGAGACTAACCTTAACACAACTATCCTACAAAATTCTCTAGATGATTACATAAATGAATATAGAAATATGGAACAAGTTGATGATTCTATAATATTAAATATTATTGCTTATCACAAGGTTTTAGTTTTAGAAAATACCAATCGTACAATTCTTAAAGAATTTATATCTACATTTAGAGAAGTAGAAAAAAAATTATCTGATGAAATTTCTGCCTTTTCTAATGTAAAATATGGTAATTCAGATGATAACACTACAAATGCTGATTATTTTTCAAGAGGAAATGTAAAAATATTCTATCAATCTACTGATGATATAATAATTCCTGTTGATACAGGTTTTGAATTTAAATCAGAAAAGACAGGAGAAATTAAGGTATACTATCCAGAAGAAGAAATAATTCTTAAGGCAAGTACACAAAAGATAGAAAAAGAAGTAAGTGTTCAAAGCGCTTCTTATAAGTATAAAGACGAGGTTCCTGTATTAGGTTCTAGTGAGGAGTACAGTGATTTTATTTATCAAAATAATATAGAAGGAATCATAGATATAAATCAAGATTCTATTTATATATCAGAAAAAAGATTATCTTCGCTTTTAACCTATCTTTATAATAAAGATGCCATAATATCAACAGAGGATGTAACTTTATCAGATGAAGAAGTAGAAGCTTTAGATGACTTGTTAAAGGAGACTAGGATTAAGCATGAAAATTTGAATGCCATTATAGAAAAAGGCAAAATTTCTCAAATTACCAGACCAAGGCTTATAACTCTATATTTTTTATCCTATGTATTAGATAATGAAGATATATGGTTTGATAAGCTATCTACACCAGCTCGTAGGAAAAGAGACTATTTGATCTTTATGGACTCTAAGTTACGTAACTCAAGACTTTATGAGTACAATATCTCAAATCCTTATGAGGAAACTTTATTAAAGCTAGTAGTCTATGATGAACCAATAGACGCCTTTAGGGATTTGTGGGCTAAGTACCTGATAAATATAGGAGAAGATTAATGAAAAACTTTAAGACCCAAGAAGAATTTATTAGCAAAATAAAAGATTCCCTGGATAAGTCAAGACCATCACTTTCAGGTCATAGATTTAAGATCTATGGAGATAAGGGAGACCTCATTTATGAAGCGGAAGTAGGCAGACTTGTAGGAACAGGGTCTTCTTGTTTGGTCTATGAAGTTATAATTGATGATAATTATCCTCCAAAGAAAAATATGATTATGAAAGAATTTTTTCCGACTTTTCCAAATGACTCTATAAAAGGAGTTAGAGATAAGGAAAATCCTCACATAATCCACTATGAAAGTAAAAATGAAGAAGATCTTATAAACTTAGTTCGTGATCAAAAAAAATTTATAGAATCATATGATAAACACATTAAAGTGATTGATATAGATCCAGTCCTTGAAGATAGGATAGTAAGACCATATAAGTTGGAAAAATCTTCTGACTACATTTTTGCTTTATATGATATAGATAATGCACAAAGTGTAGACAAATACTACAATTTAGATTTAGCTAGGATCATAAGTATACTTAAGCAAAGCTCGGAAATCTTATCTCTGCTTCACCAAAAAGATATTATTTATATGGATTTAAAGCCAGCAAATATCCTTTATGATTATAAAAGAGATACTGTAAAGCTATTTGATTTTGATGCTGCTGTATTTTTAGATGATTTGGATAATATAAATGAATTTTATATGCCAAAACAAAGAGCTTTCATTCCGCCTGAACTTAGGTATGTTTCAAATATAAATAAGCGAAAGGATATATTTATAAGTGAAGAGATAGACTTATATATGCTGGGTGTAACATTTTTTTATCTATTGATGGATAGGTATCCTGAAGATTTAGAAAATGAAAATATGGATTATTTAGCTCGTAATATAAGAGAAGTATTACTTAAAAAATCTAATAGAATATTCTTAAATAATCAAACTACAGATAGGATAATAGATTTACTAAAGGAAAGTTTATCAATTCATAGATATCTTACGGTAAATGAGTTTAGCGAAAGACTAGATGAAATTTAAAGAGGTTTGGATACTAGTAAGAATAAGAGTATATCAAACTTATTGTCTGCAGCCTATATAATGGATTCTTTTCCCCTGTATAATTACATAAGTAAAGATGAAAATGTTTCCTATATTGATATAGCTTTAGTAGGAAGTTTATCTAGAGGTAGAGAATTGTTTAACCTATTATTTGCATCGGTTGATCTTATAGATGTAGAAATTAGGTTTAATATATATAATGAAAATCCTAAGAAGGCTTATCAACAAATGACTAAAGCTATGCCTTTATTAAAAGAAACTTGTCATATTACTATAAATGGCAAAGTCAAGGATGATAATATTAACCATAAGATTACAGATAAAGCTTATGCTAAGCTTAACTTTTCCTCCGATTTAGATATGATAGAAAGTACTTATATCATAATCCTGCATGATGATAGTAAAAATTATTATGATTTAGGATTTAAACTTTTTGATAAATTTAAGGATAGGAAAGAAAATCATATCATACTAAACTATACAAGATATACAAATAATTTAGATAGTAAAGAAATAAATAATTTGAGACTGTTTAATATAGATATAACAAGTGCAGCAAGCTTTAGAAGTAAAGAATATAGTGAGAGCATATTAGAAGAAGCCTATAATGTTCATAGGTTTTATACTAGAGCTTATAAAGGTGAGAGAGTTGATGATAATGAAATATGGCAAGACTTTATAAGAGATGACCTACATAGCGTAAAGTCATCTATAAGGTCGGCTCTTTCTATGAGATACAGAGTTTATATGGCAGGATCTTATCAAGCTAGTGATATAGCTCGTGACTTTTATGAGAAAGTAGTTAAGCCTGGACAAAATACCAAGAGTATAAGTTTAAGGAATATATTTGCTGATAGAGAACATCATACTTGGAATAGGTTTATGATAACACAAGGTTATAGGAGGCCTAGTAAAGAAGAGTTTAAGTCTTATGCTTATATAGGTTCTAATAATCACATAGATAGAATTCATAAGCTCCATCCACTTATTGCTAATACAGATATAAAGAAGTTTAAAAATGGTCAGGATGATGAATTTGAGAAAGTTTGCAATGAAATTTATGAGTATTTATATTACAAAACTCAAGATCTTGATAAAAAGGTAATGGATAGGATAAGCCATAGTCTAAATAATACCAACTGGTATACTAATGATACTTTAATGGAGATATTCCCTTTATGGGAAGAACTTTACAATGTTACAGATAGAATGATAGATCAGGAAGCTTTTGCTATAAATACCTTAAAACAACTAATGAGTATTATAGATGAGATATTTGAAAAAGACTTTTATGGAAAAGATGATCTTTTTAGTGATTATAAGCTTATTAAACAGGATATTGATCTTTTGATTGAGCGCAATCAAAAGAAATCTTTTAGGTACTTAGATTATATGATTATAGATGCAAAACCTCTTATTAAAAGTGGATCTATCAAAACAATTTTTACTCCCTTTATAAAAGAAAATGAACTCTTATGGGCAAATGTCATTGCAGCTATAAAATTTAGTCCACAGAATTTGATTTTACTTACAGATGATAAAGACAAGTACAGGGAGAAATTTGATAGAATTGTCTCCTTTATGAAAGATAGGAGAATGCAAAGGTCATTAAATATAGAAATAATTAGCTATGATGAAATGACTCTTTATAGTAAGGAAAGTGCTATAGTAGACTTGACCTTAAATACCCATACAGATGCTAATAGAGAAGAATTTGATGGTTTAGAATATGTAGAGTATCTTGGGTCAAACAAGTGGGGTGGCAACTATAAGGCTGTTGATTATTATACAAATGAGAGAAGCTTAACTGTGGAAGAAACTTTCTTTCTTAACAACGCTAAATTTTATAATGCCACAAGTGAGAGTAATCTAGCAAGGCTTAGCAATTATTATGAGAAGCTATGGCTTACATATTTGTCCTTACCATCCTATAAGTGGCAGGAGTTTACACAAATATTTAGACACAGTATGGATCAGTATATTATAGATCTATCTTATCCCAAAGATGAAAAAACTAATATGATGGAAATAGGAGATTTTATCTTCAGAAGAGATGATAAAGTCAAATATTCTAAACTTACTTCGTTTTTGGATAATCTTAAAAAAGAAGGGATAGTTATAGATTATAAGTATCCAACAAATCCAGGAAAGTTAAAACTGCAAACTATAAATGATAATCTGACGATTCGTTTAGGAGAGTTTATAAGTAATAATTTAAAAAAATATTTCCAAAATTTTGACTTAAGGAAATTATACTTTCCGCTTATTTATAATGAAAAACCTAAAAACTTTTATTGCTATGGAATGAGTGATAATCTTGATTTCTCATATAAAGTTGTTTATAAAGATGGCGAAAAGCTAGCTGATGACTTAAACAATATGATGATAAATCTAGACAAAAGTATAAATGATGATAAGGAAGTAAGAGTTTTCAATCAAAAAGATAAGAAAGAATATGTTAGTTATAAGGATGGATATTTAGATCTTAACTATGAAATGGGTGATATAGCTTTTAGAGAATTTTTTGAAAAAGGAATAGCTCTACAAGTTTATACTTATTTTGAGCTTATAAGAAAAAGCTCTGTATTCGATGAGATAAAAGTAGATGTAAGGTTAAAATGGAAGGCCTACGGAGACTTGACGCCTATTAGCCAGGCTGTGGGAAATCATATAGATGTTGTATGTACTAAAAAATTTTCAACCTTTATAATAAGTTGTATCCAAGAAGAACTTAAAAAAGAGGATGTATACGAGATAAAGGCTGAGTCAGAACAATTTGGTATAGATACTAAGCCAATACTTATAAATAGCTATAGTGATGGTATAGAAGTCTCAGTTAAAAAAATTGCCAAGGCCTGCGGAGTATATATTATAGATCGTCAAATGTTAAAAGAAAATGGAGTGGTAGGCTACTTAGAAAATATAGCAAGAGCAGATCAAAACTGGAAGAATATAGAAAATTAGGTGAGTAATGAAACAAGTATTTGTATCAAGCACATTTAGGGATATGCATATAGAAAGAGATTTGATTCAAACAAAGCTAATTCCTGATTTAAATGAAAAAGCTTATCAAAATAAAATAGAAGGAATTAAATTTCAAGATTTGAGATGGGGCATTGATACAGATACAGAGGATGAAGAAGATAAAGACAAAAAAATCTTAGAAGTTTGCCTTGATGAGATAGAAAATAAGAGACCATATTTTTGTGTACTTTTAGGAGATAGATATGGTTGGATTCCTGATAATGACTTAGTAAAAGAAACAGGTATAAGATATGGAATTTATGATGAAAATGAGCTTATAGAAAAATCTATAACTAATCTTGAAGTAGATTATGCATTTTTAAGAAATCCTCAATATGCTAAAAATTCCTATGCCTATATTAGAAATATAAGTGGTGATGTTAAAGGAACGATCTATGAATCAGATGAAAATGAGAAGGCTAGAATTGAAAAGCTAAAAGCAGAGATAAAAGAGATTCTACCAGCAGAAAATATCCATGAATATGATGTTGTATATAAGGATGGTAATTTAATCGGTACTGAAAAATTTATAGAATTTGCCAAAAATGATATGACTAGAGTGCTCTTAGAAGATGATCTTATCAAAGAGGACCTAACAGAAAATCAAAAAGAGATTCTCTATCATATGACTCAAGCTAGGGAAAAATCTGTCATATCTAATGCTAGAAGATCTATAGAAGAAAAGATTATGCAAGATATTAAAAGGCAAAATATTATTACTATCAAAGGAGAAAGTGGTAATGGGAAATCAACTCTGATGTCTAAGATATCAAGTAATCTTAGTAAATATACTCATTCCCTTATATTTTTTTCCTCCCTTACACCAAAAACAACAAGTTCAATTGGACTTATGAGAATAATAACAAAGTATATAAATGAAATTATTCAAAAAGAAGATCAAACTTTTGAAACCTTACCGATAAACGAAATAATAGGCGAATTTGAAAATGATATAGAAGAAAGCAATAAAAACCCTGTAAATAAGAGCAAGGAAGAGAAGCTTTATGAGTTGGCTATTAGGGAGTATTCTAACAAGGGTAAAAAAGATATCATAATATTGATAGATGCTATAGATCAGCTTGATAATCCAAGTAGTATTTCAAATTTGATAAAACCTCTAAGCTTAACTGATGACAGTAAGGTTAAATTCATCATATCATATCTGGATGATAAGCGAAACGCTGATGATTTTATATTTTTAAATAATTACACCAATTATACTTTGGGAGAATTAAGCAAGGATGACAGACTTGCTGTTATCAATTCAAGTTTAGCTGATAATAACAAGCAATTACCTTATGAAATAAAAGAGGAGATAATAAACAAAGAAGCAAGTAAATCACCTTTATATATCTCATTATTAGTACAAAGGCTATTGATGATGAATGAGCTAGACTATTTAAATATAATAAGGTCAGGAGATGGTTATGAAAAGATAACTTCATATCAAAAAGAACTCATTCAAAAAATGCCAAATGATCTTAAAAAATTAATCTTAGAACTTATAACTCAAGCTAGCAAAAATCTGGATACTAATACGGATGAGGTAGAAAATACTATAAGCTATCTTGCAGTTTCTCGCAGAGGACTTAGGGAAAGCGACCTTAAAAAGATTTATGAACTAAAAGGAGAATCTTATAATTCTCTAGATTTTGCAACTTTAAAGAGATATTTAAGAGCATTTTTCTTAGAAGATAAATATTTAAGGATTGACTTTACTCATAAGATTATAAGGCAAGCTGTATTAGAAGTCTTAAATACTGAAATAAAGTCTGCTCTTCATAATGATATAGCTAATGCCTTTATGTGTTTACCAGTAGAAGATCCTATAAAATTGCAAGAGCAATATTATTCTGCCTATAAATCATCAAATAAAAAATCTGCTTTAGAGCTTTTAGAAGGTATAGCTAAAAATATCTCTAAATTAAGTCCTGAAGAAATAGAATCATCAATAGAATCTATAACTAAGTTGCATAATATTAGCATTAATTATGAAGATGATGCTTGGATAAAAGATTTATTTGAGGATTTTATAAAATTTGATTTAAATATTCAAAAAATTTTACTAGCTTATTTTGCGTACAGATCATATGAGGAAAAAACTAGTGAATCATTAAAAGCAGCTAAGCATAATGGTATAAAACTTTTAGAATATTTAGAAAAGCTACTAGAAATATATCCTAATGACAAAGAAATAATTAGATTCTATGCTGATCAATTGAGATTTATAGGTATGAAATATAATTTAGGATCAAAAAAGGATCTTAGAAGATCAGAAGAATATTTACTAAAATCTATAAAATTAAATGAATATTTATTTGATGTAGATAAATCTTTATATAATAAAGAAAGTTTAGCTAATTCCTATAGCAATATTGCTAGGTTTTATTTAGACTTAGGTCCAAGAAGTAAAGAAAAAGCTAGGTATTATTATAAAAAATCCGTCAATATGTTTGAAGAAATAGTTAGCTTGGATAACACAATGATAAATAATGAAAACTTAGCTATAGCCTATAACAATATAGCAAACCTATACGCAAGTGGTTACGGTAAAAATGCGATGAATAAAGCTAAGGATTACTACAAAAAAACCATAGCAATAATTCAAAGACTTTTAAATAAGTATGAAGATATAGGCCTTAAAAAGACACTTGCTATGGGATATATAAATATAGCTAGTGTATATTTTAGCCAAGGCGATTATAACAGATTGGAAACTTGGTACTATAGAGCCATTGATATTATTAGTCAAATAGAAAACATAGAACCAAGCTTTGAGAATAAGGAGACTTTAGCTAAATCTTATAATAATATAGGAGATTTATTTTCAAGCGAACTAATAGATGATAAGATTAAGGCAGAAGATTTTTATCTTAAGGCAAAGATAATATTTGAATCTATATTAAAAAGTAAAGAGATAGTTTCTGCTAAGAAAAATCTATCTATAACTTATGACAATTTGGCAAGCCTTTATGCTGATTGGAAATTAGAAGAATCTTATAATTACTATGAAAAAGCTATAGAGCTTAAAGAAGATCTTTTAAATATTAGTAAAAGTAACGAGGAGGTTATTGATCTAGCCACAAGTTACAATAACCTAGGGTTTTTATATGTTGATAATAAGAGAAACTATGAACATGCTAAATCTTGTTATAATAAAGCTATAGACTTATTATATACTGTTAATGACAGCACAAGTGATAAAAAATATGGAGAAAATCTAGCGGTATCTTATACAAATCTTGGATCTGTTTATTTTATGATAAATGATAATAAGAAGAGTGAAACTTATTACAGGAAAGCTATAAAAATTCATAAAGATCTTATAAGAAAATATAAAGATGATGATAATATAGAAAAGCTTTTAATAATATATAACAATTTAGCATGTCATATGCTAGATATAGGATATAGCTTAGAAGATATTGAAAATGTATATATACAAGCAATTGAACTTATTAAGATGTTAAAAGATCCTTACAAAAAAAGAAAAAAAACTGCTATTATCTACAATAATTTAGCTAATCTTTATTTAATAAAGAGTGGAGATTATAAAATTTATGAGGATTGTTACAAGAAATCTATAGATCTTACTAAATGGGTTATTAACTATCACTGGTCAGTAGAAAATGTTGAAAGATTAATGGTAAATTATAATAATCTTGCCAAGCTATATAATGTTTGGTCTAAGGAGGATTTAAAAGAAAAGTATTTGAATTTACCTATAGAAATTGCAGATCAAATAGATTATAAAAATAATAAAGAAAACATAAATAAATTTGTATATAAGCATACAACTATATAAGTATCTTATAAGGATGTCTCATGTATTGAGACATCCTTTTTTGTCTAAAAAGCAGTAATTTATAACATTTTATTTAAAATTATTGATAATGAATTTCAAAAAAAACTAAGCTTTTTATGCTCCCCTATAATTAAATTAGATTAAAGATGAGAAATAAGAAAAGAACAAAAAACAAAAACAAGTTAAAGGGGGACACAAATGAAAAATCAAGTTAAAACATTAGTATTAGCACTAGCGCTACTAACAGCAACAGGATGTGGCTCAGAAAAAGCTGTTGAAAGCAAAGGTGTAGAAATAGGCAAAGCTCAAATAGAAACAGAAGTTAATGAAGCTAATGAAGTTAAAGAACCTAAAGTATCAAATGTTGAAAAACCAAAAGCTGAAGATATAGAAATAAAAGAAGAAGATAATAAAAATTATCTAATCCCTCAAACACGTGAACTTAAAAAAGAAAAAGAGAAGAAACAATCTAAAGAAAAAAATATAGAAGGTAAAGAAGAAGAAAAAGAATCGCAAGATAAAGAGTTTGAAGAAGTTGTAGTAAATAATAAAGAGCTAAAAGAACAAACACCAGAAATTGATGAAGTTTTAGAAGGTGATAAAGAAGAAATTGCAGAAGAAGTAAAAGAAGAAGATAAAGAGCTTGCAGAAGAAATCTCTGATGATGTTAAAGAAGTAGCTGAAGAAAATGAAGAAGATTTAGAATATATAGAAGATGATGTTGAAGCTGAGAAATTACTAGCATCTAATGATGAATATGAAGTAGAATATGATACAAAAGATTCAAAAGAGGAAGTATCTAATCTAGCAGCAAAAGCAACATCAACTCCAAAAGCAGTTGAAAAAGAGGTATCTTCTACAGATACTAAAGAAGTAAAGGCAAGCAAACCTGATAATATTACTGGTGGTCTTACAGTATCTAGCCCATCTGAAGCAGAAGTCAAATCATATTGGAAGAATTATCAATCCCAAGCTTCTAATAAAGCTGATTTTTACGGATTAAGTCTTATAAATCCAGAAAGTGAAGATATTTATTCGGCTAATCCAAGTCTTGATTTGAATAATTTAAATGTAGGTACACTTTCAAATGCTGCTCAACTTGATGCCTTACACATTGCAAATACTGCAAGATATGCTTCAGGTATAAAGGAACTTACAATTGGAAAAGATCAAGTTAAATATGCACAAGCTGCAACAATGATAAATAGACTTAACCTACAAATCGATCACTTCCCTGCTTTACCAAATGGTATGGAATCTAACTCAGCAATTTATGCTAATGGCGTTAATGGAGCTAAGAATTCAAATCTATCAAGCCAATTAAACTTACTTGATTCAGTAGTAGAATACTTAAAAGATGACCTTGGCAAAGATAATCAATTAGAAGTTGGACATAGAAGATGGATTCTTAATCCACAATCAAGTTCAGTTGGTTTTGGGCAAACAGATGAGTTCAATGCAATGTTTGTAAATAACAATAATTATGATGGAGAAAACGCAAATACAGTTTACGCCTATCCAGGACAGACAGCTATAAGCGAATTTCATTCACCAGAATCATCACTTTCATTAATGTTTGGTGAAAATTTCGACTTAACAAATGCTACAGTAGAAGTAAAAGATCTTGCAACAGGTCAAGTAAGTACTGACTTAAATGTTGATCATAGCTTTAGAGGAAATTCAAGAGCTGTAACATTTGGATACGGAATGAACTATGAACCTGGAACAAAACTTCAAGTAAAAGTTAATGGAGTTACAAAAAATGGAGTTAACTATCCAGTAGAATACATAATTAACTATATCTCAATTAGATAGTTATAATTAATAGATCGGTCCCTAAAAATTTTAAATATATGTTTTTGTTTTGCCCCCTTGAGGGGCTTTTTGTTTGACTATTTATGCTATAATTAGAGAAAAGATGAAGCTTAAATACTTTTATAATACTAAGGATGTACGATTTAATGAGAAACTTCCAAATATAATGGCTAATAAAGTTGATCAAATCATAATAGGCGGAAAGAATGGATATGATTAAGGTGCCTTTCCTGTCAAACTTTTATATAAAATTAGCACTAGCAATTGGCAAGAAGAATTGAATGTATTAAAGGTAAAGATAGATATTTTATGATCTAATGAAATAAAATTGTGAGAAATTAATAGGAGGTTATTTTGAACGATATTACTATGACTGAAGCTACCAATTATATTCTTAATAGGGGAACTTCTAAGGGAGTACATACTCTAGATAAGATAAGATTGCTTTTAGAAGAATTTGATAATCCTCAAGATAAGATACAAACCATTCATATAGCTGGCACTAATGGCAAGGGATCAACAACAAAAATGCTAGCTAAAGCTCTAGCTAGTAAGAACAAAACTGCCACTTTTACTTCTCCTTATATTAGGAGGATAAATGAAGCCATAGCTATAAACGAGTGTGATATAAGTGATGATGAATTTGTTGACTTGGTTAAAAGGCTTAAGAAACCTATTGAAATGCTAGACAATAAGGGATATTACCTAAGCTATTTTGAAGTTCTTACAGCCATGGCTTATATATATTTTTATGAACAAAAAGTTGATGTGGCAATTATAGAAACAGGACTTGGTGGTCTGCTCGATAGTACAAATATTATAAAAAAACCGCTAGCTTCTGTAATAACTACAATTTCTATGGACCATATGAATATTTTAGGTGATAGTATTGAGGAAATTGCCTACCAAAAGGCTGGAATTATAAAAGAAAATTGTCCTGTTTTCATATACCCAAATGATTCTGTCGCAATGGGAGTATTTTCAAAAAAGGTAGAAGATACTAATAGTAGTTCGTTTACTTTTAGTAAGGATGATATTGAGATAAAGCAAGCTGATGATAAGGCTAATATATTCGATTTTAGAAATTATAAGGATGTAAAATTAAAGCTTTTGGGAAAACATCAAATATATAATGCGTGTTTGGCTTTACTAATCCTCGATTATTTTAAGAAAGATTTTAATATTGACGAAAAAATTATAAAAGATGCACTAGAAAATACAGAAAATATAGGCAGACTTACAACAATTAGTAGTAATCCTAGAGTTATAGTAGATGGGAGTCATAACAAAGAAGCTATAGATGCTCTGATAGATACACTTAAAAGTTTTTCTTATGAAAAATTAATCATAGGATTTTCAGTTCTAAATGATAAGGACTATGAATACATAATAAGAAGATTAAGCGAAATAGCAGATGAATTAATAGTTACAAGTATTGATAATCCTAGAGCCTTTGACTTTGATGAACTCAGTGATATTACTAAAGAAAAGTTTAAGGCTGCTATTACTATAGAGGACAATAAAAAAGCTTATGAATATTCAAAAAATATATGTGGTAGGAACGACTTGGTATTATGGTGTGGATCACTTTATCTGATATCTGATATTATAAACTATCAATCTGAGGATTAATAGTTAATATAGGCTTCATATTAGGTTTTATTATAAAATACACTCTTTTCGGGTATAAATAAACTGATAATTTAGTTTTTGTTTTAATATAACTAAATAATTATTACGAAAGGAGTAAGTGACTTGATAGAATTTAAAGATGTTAGCAAAATCTATCCTGGCAATCAAGTCGCAGTAAAGGATATAAATTTAAAATTTAACGATAGTGAGTTTATATGCTTTATTGGGACTAGTGGTTCGGGAAAGACTACATGTATGAGAATGATAAATCGCATGAATGAAGTAACCGAGGGAGAAATATTAATTGATGGATCCAATATAAAGGATTATAATCCTGTGGATTTAAGAAGAAAAATTGGTTATGTTATTCAACAGATTGGTCTATTTCCTCATATGACGGTTTTTGATAATATAGTTTTGGTTCCAAGACTTTTAGAATGGGATGAGGATAAGCTTAGACCTATAGCAGAAAATTTAATAGAGAAGGTTGACTTACCTATATCCTATCTTGATAAGTATCCTCAAGAACTATCTGGAGGACAACAACAAAGGATAGGAGTTATTAGGGCTCTAGCAGCAGACCAAGATATTATTCTAATGGATGAACCCTTTGGTGCTCTCGATCCTATAACTCGTGATTCCCTACAAAAGATCGTAAAAAGACTTCAAAAAGAAATGGGCAAAACTATAGTATTTGTTTCTCATGATATGGATGAAGCTTTAACTCTAGCAGATAGAATTGTAATTATGAATAAGGGTGAAGTTATACAATTTGATACACCAGAAAATATTCTAAAAAACCCTGCTAGTGATTATGTTAGAGATCTTTTGGGTGAACAGAAATTAAATGAAGCTAAGACTTCTTATGAGACTGTAGATAAGATAATGTTAAAAAATCCTATATCTCTAAGCTTAGAAAAAAATACTTATGATGCTTTGCTTTTAATGAGACAAAAGAGAGTAGATACGGTGTTTGTAGTAGATAAAGATAATAAACTCTTAGGACAAGTTGGTATGTTTGATATTTTAAAATACGGTAAAAATGTCAAAGATCTAGATGAAGTTACTAAGCCAGTCTACTCTATCACTAGCAATACTCGCATAATGAATGCTATAAGTGATGTATACAATCTAGATACTAAAAACTTACCAGTTGTAGATGATAAGAATAGATTAATAGGGCTCATAACTAGAGCTACTATAGTAGATACGATTTATACAAACTTGCGGGATGATTCATCAGATAAGCAAGAGGAGACTAGAGATAAAGATGATAATTTGGAAGAATTAATGAAAGAAGCATCCCATGATTCTAAACAAAATTTAGGAAATAAAGGTGACAGCAATGGCTGATTTTCTTAGCAAAAACTATGCTGATTTATTAGCTAAATGTGGAGAGCACTTATATATTTCTGCCATATCCTTAATTTTGGGAATAATTGTAGCAGTACCAATAGGAATTCTTCTTATAAGAAGCAAAAAGGCGGCAAAAATTGTCATGGCCATAGCTTCTATTCTTCAAACAGTACCATCATTTGCGCTCTTAGCTTTAATGATTCCTCTTTTTGGTGTAGGTGTTAAGCCTGCAATTGCAGCTTTATTTATATATTCTCTTCTTCCTATAATGAGAAATACATATTTAGGCATAGATGGTGTGAATAAAGACCTACTTGATGCTGCTAAGGGTATGGGAATGTCTAGGTCACAAGTTTTATTTAAAGTTCAAATACCGATGGCTATGCCTGTCATAATGAGTGGAATAAGATTATCAGCTGTATATGTCTTAGCTTGGGCTACTCTCGCCTCTTATGTTGGAGCAGGTGGACTTGGAGATTATATATTTAATGGCTTAGATAATGCGATTTTACCTATGGTTATATGGGGAACTATACCTGTAACCCTTATGGCAATATTAATTGACTTTTTACTTGGAAGAATCGAAGATAGATTGTCCCCTGAGAAAGTAAGCGAGGTTGGATGATGAAATTTAAAAAGAGCTTCATTATGTTTATCCTATCACTTAGCTTGATATTTACCTCTTGTACCCTTCCAGGAATTGGGGCAGATGCTAATGAAGATATTGTAATAGCTTCTGGTTCAAATACTGAAAGATTAATACTTGGAGAGATTGATAGACAAATGATAGAACACTATACAGACTTAAAAGTTTCAATGATACCAAATCTTTCATCCTCTATTCTAAATCATATAGCTATGCTTAAGGGAGATGTAAATATATCAGCAGGTATGTATACAGGAACATCCTTGACAGGAGAGCTTGGCATGGATCCTATTAAAGACCCAGATAAAGCTTTGGGAGTAGTTCAAGATGAATATTATAAGAGATGGAATAGATTATGGTATCCGTCTTATGGATTTGAAAATACCTATGCTTTTATGGTAACAAAAGATTTTGCCGAGAAAAATGATGTGAAGAAAGTATCAGATCTAGAAAAAGTGAAAGATAAGATAAAGGTAGGAGTAGATACAGCTTGGATTAGTAGAAAAGGTGATGGATATGAGGCCTTTAAAGATATTTATGGATTCAAATTTAAAGAGATATATCCTATGCAAATCGGTCTAGTATATACTGCGCTTGCATCTGGTGAAATGGATGTTGTTTTGGGATATTCTACTGATGGTAAAATAGCTTCATATGATTTAGTATTATTAGAAGACGATAAAAAGCTCTTCCCACCTTATGATTGTTCTTTAGTAGCAACAGAGGATATAATAAACAAATATCCCGAAGTAAATAGCATCTTATCAAAGCTTAGTGGAAAAATAGATACAAAAACTATGCAAGAGTTAAATAGAAGAGCGGATGAAGATTTAGTGGAACCACCAGTTGTAGCAAAAGAGTTTTTAGAAAAAAATAACTATTTTGAAGATGATAATAGTTCTAAGGACTTTGATATAAAGGAAAGGATAGGAAAATATGAATAAAGTTTTATTGTATTATTCACAAAATGGATCCTATGTGTTTGAACAGTTTATTAGACACTTCCTAATATCAATCTATGGAGTATTATTTGCATCTATATTAGCAATTCCGCTAGGGTTTTTGATAGCAAGAAGGGGGAAGCTTTCTAATTTTTTCATTAGCATAGCCAATGTTATGCAGACGATACCTTCTCTTGCTATGCTTGCCATACTTATGTTTGCTATAGGTACAGGTCCTAATACTGTAGTTTTATCAGTATTTTTATACTCTATACTACCTATATTAAAAAATACGGTAGCAGGGATAAACTCAGTTTCTCCAGCCATAGTAGATGCTGCTAAAGGTATGGGAATGACAAAAAGTCAGATTAGAAGAAAAATAGAGTTTCCCTTATCCGTTTCTATAATAATGGGTGGTATCAGAAATGCCCTAGTAGTAGCAATAGGTGTAACAGCTGTAGGAACTTTTATAGGAGCTGGAGGACTTGGTGATATAATCACTAGAGGTATCACAGTAGCCAATGGTAGTCCGATAATAATTGCAGGTGCTATACCTACAGCACTTATGGCAGTTATAGCAGACTTACTCTTAGGTGCTTTAGAAAATAAATTAAAACCTAAGGAAGTTTCTATATAAATTTATTTATAGTAGATATTAAAAAGGGCTGTTTTGTATAAATAAATCCTAGATATAGGGGATAATGTTCATGTAAAATAGCCCTATTTGCATATTTTTACTTATCTAGATTTTTTTTAGATAAGTAAAAAACAATAATCATAACAATTAGTTGTATAAGTATTGTTTTTATATAGTCATAATTTATTTGTTTATCTCTGATATAGAAATAAATTACGATTAGCAAAGTTACTATTATATAAGTCAAAAAAACTTCTTTACTCTATCCATAATATCTCCTTATAGTTTTTTTTCTAGATTCTTGTCTATAATTATACATATATATAAGAATGAATAAAATACACACTTTCTTTGATGGTTATATATTATATTTAATTTTAACTATTCTTTTTAGTTTTACATTATGCCCATATTATGATAAGTTTAGTAAGAAATATAAACAATTAAAGGATAAGCTATGAAAAAATTTAAATTTAATAACAGCGAACTAAGTGATGAAAAAATTAAAATATGTGCTATTATCAACGTCACACCAGATTCTTTTTCTGATGGGGGCGAATATAACTCGGTAAATGAAGCCTTAAACAGGGCCAAAGAATTTTATAAGTATGGAATAAATTTCTTTGATATAGGTGGGGAATCTACCAGACCTCATAGCGATTTTGTAGAGATTAAAGAGGAGATAAATAGAATAGTACCTGTAATTAAAAAGATCAAGGAAGAGATACCAGATTCTATTATATCAGTAGATACTTGGAAATCAAAAGTTGCGAAAGCTGCTATAGAAGCTGGTGCAGATATTATAAACGATATCACTGGACTTTTAGGAGACCCTAATATGGCTTCTGTTATATCAAATTCAAATGTAGGCTATATTTTGATGTTTAATCCAACTATCATTAGACCAGAGCATAAGGATAGTAAAAAATTTCCTAAATTTAGCCCGGATACTTTAGGATATGAAGACTCTATGCCTTTTTCAGAAAGTGAGATAAGAGAGTATAGGGACAAGGATATTTTAGACTTATTAAATATATATTTAGATAAATCTCTAGAGATTGCAAAAAGTTATAATATTGGGAAAGATAGGATTATGCTAGATCCAGGTATTGGCTTTGGCTTAACTTATGATGAGAATTTAAAGTTATTAAAAAATATTGATCTTATAAAAAGTAGAGATTGCTTTACATTTTTGGGAGTATCTAGAAAGAGATTTTTAATGGATATTGTAGATAAGCTAGGCTTTGAAAGTGACATAAAAAAAGCAGAGGGCTTAAATAATAGTGATTTAGCCTCTGCAATATTAACAAGCTATGCTACTATAAATGATATAGATGTTATAAGAGTTCATTCACTCAAGGAACATTTAGTATCTAGTCAGATTATTACAAAAATAAAAAACGCTTAATTTTTATTTTTGCTATCTAAGTCTGATTTTAAATCTCTTATTTGATTATTATAAACTGGGTGATTTAAATATGGTTCTATTTCGTTAAGCGGGTCTAGGACAAAGCTTCTCTCTTTTATATAGGGATGGGGTATGATTAGGTCATTTTCAAAGATAACTAGGTCATCAAAAAATAATATATCTAGATCTATATTTCTTTCACCCCGGTGTCTTAGCCTAGTTCTTCCTAACTTTTCTTCTATATTATTTAGTTCATATAAAAGTTCATGAGGGCTTAGTACTGTTTCTATTTTAATTGCCATATTTAAAAAATCTGGTTGATCTACTACACCCCATGCAGCAGTTTCGTATAGGCTAGATTTTTTTAATATCTTCATATATTTATTTTCATTTATTAGATTTAAAGCATTGTTTAAGTTTTCTTCTCTATTTCCTATATTGGCTCCTAAGCCTATATATGAAATAGATTTTTTCCTAAATATTTCTACAGCTACTTCATCTATAGATTCTCTAACTGGAATATAAGGCTTGATTACCCTTACATATACTTCTTCTATATTTTTATAATTATCTAAAATGAAAATAGCTGTATCCTCAGCTGCTGCTTCTATTAAATCAAAACTTTTTCTAGAAAAATTCTCAGACACTTCTTTAGCTAAAGCTCCATAATCGATAGTTTTTTCCAGATCATCAGTAAGTCCAGCCCTTTGAGTTCTTGTACCGATCTTTAAATCTATCTTATATCTTTGTCCTAGATTTTTTTCGGATTCAAATACACCATGATAGGCAAAAACTTCTAGTCCCTTAATACTTATATAGTCAGTCATTGTATCTCCTAATAAACTAATTTTAGATTCATCTTTTCCCTACTCCACCTACAAGAATTTTGTGACCTACAATTAAAACAATCTCTGGATAGCTTATCTGCCTTATAAAAGATTTGGTTAAATAGGTCATCTTGATTTTTATTTCTGTGGTTTTTAATAGCATCTATTATTTTTTCTTTATCATCTTGTTTAAAGTCTGTGGACTCTAAAATTTTTCTAGCTATATCTACGGAAGCTATATGGTGGTCTTTTATATTTTCATATTCATAAACTCTTCCTAGATCGTGCAAGATAGCAGTAGAATATATTAAATCTTTATTTATACCTAAATTATTCTCTAAATTTAGGATATAGCAGATTCTTGCTACATCTAGGCTGTGACTTAGATCGTGAATACAGTATATTCTCTTATCTTCAAACTTATCTAACTTCTTATATAGATTTTGTGTTAGAGGGTGGTTTAAAATAATATTAGCATTTTTCATCTATCTTACTTAAGACCCATTAATAAATAAGCTTCATTTTTTAGTTCTTCATCTTCTAGATTGCCTCTAGCTACTGAAGTAATAGTAGCACTACCAGGTTTTTTAATACCTCTCATGTTCATACATAAGTGTTCAGCTTCAATAACTACCAAAGCACCCTTAGCATCCAAGTACTTCATTATATCTTCGCACACTTCTAAAGTAAGTCTTTCCTGAAGTTGTGGTTTTTTAGCATAGTGGTCAACTGTCCTAGCTATCTTAGATAGACCAGCTACTTTTCCGTCTGGAATATATGCAACATGTGCTTTTCCAAAAAAAGGAACTAGATGATGCTCACACATTGAATAAAAGGGAATATCTTTGACTACAACAGTATCTTCTCCATTATGGCTGAAAGTTTTTGATAAGATATCTTCTGCATTAGATCCAATACCAGAGAAGATTTCTTTATACATCCTAGCAACCCTTTCAGGAGTTTCTACTAGTCCTTCTCTACTAGGATCTTCTCCTATTGCTTCTAAAATCATTCTTACTGCTTCTTCTATTTTTTTCTCATTCATTTGCTTACCTCATTATTATAAAAAATACCCTGGCTTAGGGTATGACTTATTTAAACTTAATTTAAATTTTGCTAATTAGATTTATATAATATGGACCTAGTTGCTAAACCATAGGATGGACAGCTTGGCTTCCATAATATATTTAGATAACTGATTTTAAGACTTGCTATCTTACTATAAAAAATAGTCTAATATAGGCAAGGTTTTCTTCCTTCTATTTAGTATATTAAAAGGATATTTTTAGTCAAGTTATTGGATAAAATATAGCTTGTTTATACATTATATCTTTCTTATTTTAACAGTTAAAAGGGGCTGTTGCAAAATAGATAAATCGTTCCAAAATCATTCGAACTCCCTCTCAGAAAATGTCTCTGTCAGCCTACGAGCTAAATCTCAAATTTTCTGATAGGGCACCCCAATGATGGAACGATAGATATCTATTGATTTACAACAACCCCTATTTTAGTTCTAGTACATCTACAATTTTTTCTTTTAAGTTCTTGGTATCTTCATATGGATCTTTGCTATCCATAATAGCCCTAACTACAGAAACTCCCTTAGCCTTTGAGCCTTTTAGTATGTCTATATTGTCATAATTAAGGCCTCCTATAGCTACAGTTGGAATTTTTATATTGTCATTTATCTCTTTTAGGGTTCCTACACTTGTCCTAGTTGTTTTGACATGGGTTTTGGTTTCAAATATTGCTCCTACTCCTAGGTAATCAGCTCCTTTTTTTTCTTCAGCGATTGCCCAGTCTAGATTTTTGGCAGTTGAGCCTATTATTTTATTAGTGCCTAGTATCCTCCTAGCATCAGCTACATCCATATCTTCATTTCCTAAGTGTACTCCATCAAGATCTGCTGCAAGAGCTATATCAACTCTATCATCGACCAATAAGGGAACATTATAGGAGTGACAAAGATCTTTTAATTTGCGAGCAATTTTTATTACCTCACGGGCTGGGGCATCTTTTTCTCGCAATTGAACTAGGCTTACTCCTCCTTTAAGAGATTCTTCTATGACATGGAAAAATTCTTCGTTACTTAGCTTATCTCTATTTGTTACTAGATATAAGCTTAAATCAAAGTCTTTCATACATTATCCTTTCCTTCAACTTTTCTTTATTTATAAGGGATATTTCATCTAAAAGTGATATTTTAAAGCTAGCCATTCCCTTAGTTCTATCGGCTCTTTCTGCTGCTATATTCATTATGGAAATAGCAAGAGCAATTGCCTCCATGCTCATTTCAAATGATGTGCAAGCTGCTATTATAGCTCCTAGTATGCAACCTGTACCTGTAATTTTTTGCAAACATTGGTTACCATTTTTAAGAATCAAGCTTTGATCTTTGTAAGATATTATGTCTTCTTTGCCAGTTGCTACAACTATTGTGTTATACATAGTAGACAAATCTTGGCTTATTTTTAGAAGATCTTCTTTATTAATATAATGAGAATCCACACCCTTAGTTGTAAGCTTTTTGCTATAAATTGAATATATCTCACTATAATTACCCTTGATGACATTTATAGGATAGTGCTTTAGATAATATAAGCTAGAATCAAGTCTTATCTTTGTAGCCGATGCTCCTACAGGATCTAGAATTATTGGGACATTATTTTTCTTAGCTGATATTAAGGCCTCTTTTATTCCTAAAATCTTACTTTCATTTAGAGTTCCTAGATTTACTAAAAGTGCATCGGAATTTTCTGTTACTTCATAAACCTCTCTTATATATTCTGCCAAAAAAGGTGCTTGATTTAAGCTTAGAAGTACATTTGCTAAATCATTTGCTATAAGTGGACTTACTATAGAATGAATAGTATGAGTTTCACTTACTAATTTATCAAAAATATTGTCAAAATTAATCATTAAGACTCTCTTTCATTTGAGCTAAGCTACCGTTTTTTTCTAAAGCTTTTAGTAATATATAGGCTATACCAGACCCTATAATTGTAGCTATTATAAAACTTGGAGTAAATGTAAATAGGGCTACCTTGCTATCTCCCGCTATAAACTTCATTACAGGGAAACTTATTATGGATCCGATGATCCCAGTTCCTATTACCTCGCCAATACAAGCTGAGATAAAGGTATTATATTTTTTATATAAAAGTCCTGATAAAAAAGCACCGAATATAGCTCCTGTAAGGGCTAAAGGTGAAATACCCATGAGGCTCATTCTTATTATGCCAATCATAAAGGCACAGGCTAAGGAATAATAAGGACCTAATAAAACTGAGCAGATGACATTTATAAAATGCTGCATAGGTGCGAAACCATGAACTCTTAAAATAGGCGAAATAACAACTCCAATTGCAACAAGCATGGCAAGTAAGACAAATCTTTTTAGTCTTTTGGAATCTTGCATATAACTCTCCTTTTGTAGGAATAGCTAAAATTAGAATAAGAAATCCCTACGCTAGCATTATCTAGATCAGGTTTAAGACTAAAGGGTATAATCTCAGCCAATTTTAGCACCCCTCATGTAATTTCAGTTATAATGATAACATATAAGTATCATCATGTTAAATATAAAAAGACCATTACGCATAGGTAATGGTCTTTGATGGGTGAAATCTCTTTAAGATTTCTGAGTTAAACAGCGAAAGTCCATGACTTTCTTGTTTATTATAACCATTAACCTTTATTTTGTAAAGCTTAAGCTTGTGCGTCTTTACCTTATTTTGGGTAAAGTTAAAGAGAGAGTTTGAATTGAGGTAAGAATGAAAGTTTTAATAGCAATAGATTCGATAAAAAATTTTGAAAATTCAATAGAAATTGGCAACATATTTAAAGAAGAACTGGACTGTGACTCCTATGTAATTCCATTTTTAGATGGAGGAGAAGGGACAGTTGAGGCTATGAAAGGCCTTTTAGATGGTGACTATCATTACGTAAATGTACATAATCCTAAAAATGAAGTAATAACAGCACGATATGTAATGAAAGATGATGAAGCTATACTGGAAATGGCTGAGTCCTCAGGTTTGCGTTTAATCTATAAGGATGACTTAGATGTTATGCGCTCCTCATCCCTAGGTTTTGGAGAAATGTTAGTTGATGGTCTTGATGCAGGAGCTAAGTCATTTTTTATAGGCATTGGGGATACTGCTACTAATGACCTTGGCATGGGTATGCTCTATGCTTTGGGGGCTCGCTTTTATGATGAAAGTGGAAGTGAGCTTAATCCTATAGCAGAGAATATGGCTAAGGTTTCTACAGTTGACATTGATAATATAGATTATAGACTTTTTAGGACTCCTATAACGATTGCAACAAGCTCTGATACAACACTTTTTGGAGATAATTCTTTTTTGGAAAGTAGAGTTTATCGTAAAGGGGCAAGTATTGAAGATATAGCATTTTTGTATAAAGGATCCAAGAATTTTAAGCAAATCATAGAAAAGACTCTAGGCATAGATTCAATAGACTTACCATCTTTAGGATCTGGTGGAGGAGTGGCCTGGGCCTTGTATACATTTTTTAGAGTAAGGATTACTAGATCAATGGATGTGGTTTTAGAAAAACAAGACTTTAATAAGCTTGTAAAGGATTATGATTATTTGATACTAGGAGAAAATGTAGATCAATTTGACGGAGCAAGTTCTATAAATGTATCAAAATATGCCAAGGCTTATAATAAAGACATAAGTATAATCTTTTTAGAAGATAAGTATGGCAAAAAAATAGAAGCTAGGGATAACTTCAACTACATATATAGCTATGATATCTCAGATAAATTTGATAGAGAGGAACTAAAAGAAGCTATACGAGCTTTGGCTACAGAAATAAATAGCAATTTGAAAGATTATTAATATATGTAAAAATATCATAAAGATATTAAGTTTATTAAATAAAACATCATCTTTAAATTTTACTATTTATGATCTCACTTTTTTATTAGGTTATTTTAGCCACAAGAGTGCACTTTAGCAAAAAAAAGAAAGAAGTATAATTAAAGTATGAATAATTTTAAGAATTTAGGAGAAAGCAAGGTGACTAGAGCTTTACTGATAATAAATATAGCCGTATTTGCTATTATGACCTTCACAGGAGGAAGCGAGAGTACAGCCAATCTTATAAGATTTGGAGCTGTTCATAAGGGACTTATAGCAAATGGCCAATGGTGGAGACTATTTACTGCAAGCTTTATCCACATAGGTATTGCTCATATTTTATTTAATATGTATTTTTTGTATCAGCTAGGGCCAGTATTTGAAAGACTCTATGGAAGTATTAATTTTTTAATTATATATCTTCTAGCGGGTATCATGGGTAATCTTCTAACTTTTGCCTTTGGGACTCCTAATACCATAAGTGCTGGTGCATCTACATCCCTTTATGGGATGTTTGGTCTGGCTTTAGGTATAATGCTCAATTATAGAGGTGATGAGATTTTAAGGAGTTTTGGTGCTAGCTTTCTTACAGTTATAGCTATTAATATAGTCTATTCATTGCTAAGCCCAAGTGTAGGTATATTAGGTCATTTAGGTGGTCTTTTGGCAGGTGTAATTCTTTCTGGCATATTCCCAGTAGTAAATAGAAGTCTTTCTACAAGTACTCAAGCTATATCCATAGCAGCCTTTGTAGTTATTATGATTTTATTTGTAAGAATAGGTATGAAGTCAATGACTATGGGTGGATAGATGAAAAAAGTTTTATTAATTCTAGGACTAATAGTTAGCCTATCAGCCTGTGATTTTCAATCTAGAGAAGATTTTGAAAAGGAACTTTCTGCGAATAAACCTATAGAAAGTTCTGATATTAAAATGCCTACTGTTAAGTATATTTCAGCTGATAGTAATCAAAGTTTAGAAGTTAAATCGAATAGTTCTGATGATAAAGAAAATTCTAAAGAAAGATTAGACTTTATATCTATATATGGAAAAGGAAGAACAGGAAAAAATATGAACCTCAATGACTGCCTTGGAAATATAATAGATACGAACATTGGAGAAAGTCAAATAGGAATTTCCATAAAACCGTCTATTCAAGAATCTGGTGGGATTTCCTCTATACTATCCTATGATAAAGGTGATGGTATTACCGAAAGAGAGTATGGGCCAGTAGCTGGCTTTAATAATCTAACAACCATGGTTTCTTATGATAAGATTGAGTCTGAGTCAGGTTCTATGCTATTAGTCAGTCAGGTAACTGTAGATAATACGGAAACATATAGCGCTTATTATCTTTTTAATAGGTATATGAGCCTTATGGATTATCTATTATTTAGAAATTCCACTGATAATATAATTACAAGTGTAGAAAGACTTGGGGATATGATCGAAGTACCTAATTACAGTGAAAGTGGAAATATAAATGAAGCTATAAAACATAGAATTGAAACAGAAAGAGATTACTTACCGAGCCTTTTAGATGTTTATAAGGTTAAATCAAGACCTGTAACATCTTTAGTAGAAGGTAAAGAAGCTGATATCGGATATTTGCCTGACATTACAGATGAGAGCAGATTATTGCTTGTGAAGACTACTTCTAATCCTGATAATATGGGAATGAATATAGATATAGAAAAATAAAGGAGATAACTATGGAAAGAAATGATGTAGAAGAGAGATTAACCTGGGATACTAGCCTAATCTATAAACAAGATGAAGATTTTTATAAAGATATAGATGAAAGTAAAGATCTTGCAGAGCAATTGAGAAAATATAAGGGGAAAATTACAGAAAATGCTGACAGTCTCCTGGACTTCTTAAAAGATTATGAGAACTTAATGAGAAAACTTTATAAGGCTGGAGTTTACGCAAGTTTAAAAAGCGATGAGGATACAAGGGTTAGCAAATATCAAGAAATGACTCAAACTATATCTATAGTAGATTCAGAAATATCTCAAAAGTTATCTTTTATAACACCAGAAATTCTTGGGGAAGATTATGAGAAAATTAAATCACTATTAGAAGAAAAAGAAGAACTTAAAGTATATGATCACTATTTTGAAGATTTATTTAGAAGTAAAGACCATGTATTAAGTGAAGATCAAGAAAAGATAATAGCAAGCTTTTCTAAATTAAGGGAAAATCCTGTGACAACTTATATGATTTTCTCTAATGCAGATATGAAATTTCCATCTGTAGAGAAAGATGGGGAAGAGGTTTCTTTATCTGATGCAAACTTTACACTACTTGAAGAAGATAAGGATAGAGATTTTAGACGCAGAGTTTATGAAACTTATTATGGAGTATATAAGCAATTTGAAAATACAGCAGCTTCATTACTTGATGGAGAGATTACAAGCCACAATATAGTTTCTAAGATTAGAGGATATGACTCAGCACGTCAGATGAGCCTATCTGTTAATAATCTTGATGAAGAAATATATGATAACTTATTAGAAGTAGTACACGATAATATGGATATTCATAGAAACTACACAACATTGAGAAAAAATTTCTTAGGTGTTGATGATTTAGGATTCCATGATATCTATGTTCCACTTGTAAAAGATTATGATAGAAAGATAGAATTTGATGAAGCTCGCGATATAGTTCTAGAAGCAATAAAACCATTAGGTGAAGAATACGTAAAAGTTGCTCGAAAGGGATTTGAGCAAAGATGGTTTGATGTTATGCCAAATGAAGGAAAGAGAAGTGGTGCTTATTCATCAGGATCGTATGATACCCAACCATACATCTTACTTAACCATACAGATAGTATAGGTGATGTATTTACTATAGCTCATGAACTTGGACATTCTATGCATTCATATTATACAAGGAAGACTCAGCCATTTATTTACGGGTCATACTCTATATTTTTAGCAGAAATTGCATCTACAACAAATGAGTTATTATTGTTAGATTATATGTTGGAGAATAGTCAAAGTGAAGAAGAAACAGCATATCTATTAGATTACTTTGTAAATCAATTCAAATCTACAGTATTTAGACAAACATTATTTGCTGAATTTGAACACGAGGTAAATAAACTAGTAGCAAATGGAGAGCCAATCCCAGCAGCAAGACTTGATAAAATCTACGGTGACCTAAACCGTGATTATTTTGGCAAGGACATAGATGTTGACGAATATATCTCAACAGAATGGTCTAGAATACCACATTTTTATATGTTCTATTACGTATTCCAATATGCAACAGGCTTTATGTCAGCGGTAGCACTAAGCCAAAAAATCCTAAAAGGAACAGATGAAGATAGAAAAGCTTATTTAGATTATCTAAAAGCTGGAGAAAGTGAGTATCCAATAGATGTCCTTAAAAAAGCAGGTGTTGATATGACAAGTAAAGATGCTATGCAAAAGGCTATGGATGTAGCAAGAGAAGCTCTAAGAGATTTAAGAAAAGCGATAATGTAAGAAATAAGAGAGGCATTACTGAAATATATCAGCAATGCCTCTTTAAATTATTAGGACTTCATTTATCTGTAAATTAAACTGTTTTTTTAGTAAATTTTATTAAATTTACTCAACCAATACCGCCAAGTATAGCTCCTGCTATTAGAGCAATTATTGCCATAGCACAGTATAAGTATTTACCTAATGGTATAAACCAATTACCGATTGGTTTTTTACGTCCGAGGTTAACTTCAGCAAGAGCTGTTTTTTCATCAAGCACCCAGAAGAACATTACACCTGCTAGAAGAGCACCTAGTGGAGCTACGTAGATACTAACAGCATCCATCCATTCGCCAACTATACCTTGAATAAATATGGCTACTATGATACCTATAATATTTATAGTAGCAGCTGCTTTTGGTCTTTCAAAGTTGAATTCTTCTTGTAAATAAGCTACAGGAGCTTCATAAAGGTTAATGATAGATGATACACCAGCAAATAGCACAGCTATGTAGAATACCATCATAATTATCCTACCACCGGACATTTGGTTGAATACGTTTACAAGATATATAAACATAAGTCCAGGACCACCCTCACTTAGTTCTGCGCCACCAACTGCCATAGCTGGGATGATTACTAAAGCTGCAACTAGTGCTGAGATTGTATCAAATATAGCAACGTTTCTAGCTGAACTTGGAAGGTCTTCTGATTTTGGTAGGTAAGAGCCATATATGACTGAACCATTGCCGGCTATAGATAGGGAAAAGAATGCTTGACCAAAGGCAAATATCCAAAGTTTTGGATCTTTAAGCATATCAGGATTTACTGTAAATGTGTATTTAAATCCATTACTTGCGTTTGGTTGAAGTGCTACATATATGCCAAGTCCTACTAGTAATAAAAACAGTATTGGCATCATGAATTTGTTAGCTTTTTCTATACCATCTGCAACTCCCATAGACATTATAAATAAGGAAACGATTCCAGCAATTATAAGCCAAATGTTATTACCGAAAGATGTGGCAGTGGATTCAAATGTTCCAGCGATAGTACCCATGTCTCCACCAAAGCCTGATAGTGTGCCATTTATGGCAAGCCATGTATATTTAAAAATCCAACCCATAACACAAGTGTATCCTATAGCAAGTGCCATAGAACCTAAAACTGGAATGATACCTAATTTTCTTCCAGTTTCTTTATTTCCTTTTGTACCTGTACAATAACCAAAAGCTCCAACAGGTCCTGCTTGAGCTAGTCTTCCTAATGAGAATTCTTCGATTACCCCTGTAGATCCAATAAGGATAACAAATATAAAATATGGGATTAAGAAAGTCATACCGCCAAATAATGATACCATTACTGGGAATCTCCAAAGGTTTCCCATTCCTACTGCTGAACCTATACAAGCTAGTATAAAGCCCCACTTACTGGTGAATCCATCTCTTTGTTTTACTGTATTGTCAGTCATATTAAAACACCTCATTTATATATACTAATATCTCCCAGTTAAACTGGGAGTTATTAGCCATTTACTTATTATTTTTCTTCGTTTGGATATGGTTCAAGGAATGCGTGGAAGTGTCTCATTGGTAGTTCATGACCAGCTGTAATTCTCATGTTTGGAATAGATTCTCTATCTTCATATAGAGCTTTTACAGCAGCAATTACATAGTCTAAGTGTTCTTTTGAGTACATGCTACGGTTGATTGCAAATCTTACAACGTTTACTAATTCTTCTTGTTGTTCTGGAGTTTTTAGATCATATTCCATTGAATAGTCACCTAGTTCTGATACTCTTATACCGTATCTTCTGATAAGCTCTAAGCTGAAACCTTCTCCGGCAAATGTATCATGTCCTCTTTTGCCGTCAAAGAATTCGTCCATGTTGATGTAAACTCCGTGTCCACCAGCTGGAAGTACAACACCCTTAACTCCTGCATCGTAGAATCCTTTTGCTAGGTAGTTACATTGACCAACTCTTTCTTCAAGGTAGTTGAAATCACAGCATTGATATAGACCAACTGTTAATGCCATAATATCGTGACCACTCATACCACCGTATGAATCGTTACCGTATGATGAAATTTGTTTTACTTTAATTTTAATTCCTACATCGTTTGTTACATTACCATTTTCATCAAAGTCAGAGAATTTTCTCCAGAATGTTCCTTTATCTCTAAATGCTAATACACCACCCATGTTTGCGTGACCATCTTTTTTAAGAGATGCAGTAAATCCATCGCAGTATGAGAACATTTCTTTAGCTATTTCTGGGATTGATTTATCTTTGTATCCTTCTTCGTTCTCTTTAATAAAGTAGCAGTTTTCTGCCCATCTAGCAGCATCAAACATGAATGGAATGTCATATTCTTTTGCAACTTCAGCGGTTGCTTTGATAGATTTCATTGAAACAGCTTGTCCACAAACTGTATTATTTGTAATTGTTGTATAAATAAGTGGTACATTTTCTGGACCTACTTTTTCTATTAGTTCTCTAAGTTTGTCGATATCCATGTCACCTTTGAATGGGTTTACTTCGTATTCTCCACCTTCAGGAACTTCTAATAGTAAGTCTTTGTTATAAAGGTTTCTTGGAATAGATCCCATTTGTTTGATATTACCTTCTGTTGTATCAAAGTGACCATTAGAAGGAATTACAAATTGTTTATCAGGATATCTATCTGCTAAGATTTTTTTAACGATTTCAAATAATACTGATTCAGCGGCACGGCCTTGTGGCATTATGAAAGTATTTGGTCTTTCTAATTGAGCAGCTCCACCGTTGAATAAACCACCTTCGTATTCGCAAAGGTAAAGTTCGTCCATTAATTTATCAATATCTTTTTCACCAGATAAAATCATATCTACTGGTCTTTTTTGGTCATCTCCTCTTTCAAAACAATCTCTAAATGCTTCTAGAAGTACGTAGTAACCATTATTTCTTCCGTAGGATTCATCACCCATGAACATTGCAGCCCATTGTCTATCATTCATTGCTGTAGTACCAGAGTCTGATAACATATCTACTGTAAGCATACCAGCTGGGAAAGCAAATTCGTTGTAGTGGGTTCTTTTTAATGCTTCTTCACGTTGTTCGATAGTAACATTTTGAATATCTCTTTTTACAAATGAGAAAGATTTTGGTGTAGGTACGTTTAATTTGTATTCTTTAGTCATAATTTAATCTCCTTTTATCTTAATTCCATTATTTGTTCGATTTCGTCTTTGTTAATTCCAACCATGGCTTCACCTAGGTTTTTAGATACTTCTAATAAAACTTTTGGATCATCATAGTTTGCTACTGCTTTTACTATTGCTTTAGCTCTTTTTTCTGGATCACCAGATTTAAAGATACCACTACCAACAAAAACACCTTCAGCTCCAAGCTGTCTCATTAAAGCTGCATCTGCTGGAGTTGCGACCCCTCCTGCTGAGAAGTTAAGTACTGGAAGTTTTTTGTGTTCTTTAACATATTTTAAAAGTTCATAGTCAACTTCAAGTTCTTTAGCTTTTGTGTATAACTGATCGTCTCTTAAAGCAGCAACTTCAGCCATTTGTGTAGTAATAGTTCTTAAATGTCTTACAGCTTGAACCACATCACCTGTACCAGCTTCTCCTTTTGTTCTAATCATTGCTGCACCCTCTTTGATCCTTCTGAGTGCTTCAGATAAATTTCTTGCTCCACAGACAAACGGAGTCTTGAAAACCTTTTTATCAATATGATTAAAATCATCTGCTGGTGTTAATACTTCTGATTCATCTATGTAATCAATGCCAAGAGCTTCTAAAATTTGTGCTTCTACAAAATGTCCGATTCTAACTTTAGCCATTACCGGAATTGATACAGAATCTTTAATTTTTAATATCATCTCTGGATCACTCATTCTGGACACGCCTCCTGCTGCTCTAATGTCAGCTGGTACTCTTTCTAGAGCCATAACTGCTACAGCGCCAGCATCTTCTGCTATTTTAGCTTGTTCGACGTTTATTACATCCATTATAACGCCTGATTTTAAGTTATTATTGATTGATTCAAATGCCATTTCTACCTCCTAGCTTAATTCTAAATCAAGTATAATATAATTAAAAGTGACAAAATAAAAATAAAAAAAGGATACAGCTAAATGAGTAGTAGTTTTATTTACGAAAAAGTTTACATAGATATTAAAGAAAAAATATTAAATGGAACATACAAGGAAAATCATAAACTTCCATCTATAAGAAATCTTTCTACTAGTGCTGGAATCTCAAAAAATTCAGTAATTCATGCTTATGAACTTTTAGAAATAGAAGGACTCATTTATTCTGATTATAGGAATGGTTATTTTGTTAGTAGAATAGATCCTCTAAATAAGAGTATCAAAAATATGGATTCTCATGAGAAAGATATACATGAAGCTTTACCATTAAAATATGATTTTTCATTTAGTGGTGTAGGTAATAAATATTTTGACTATAAGAATTTGGGTCTGTCTTTTAAAAATACCATAAATTCTAAAGATATGGATATTATAAGTCAGGATGATCCTAAAGGCAGTTATAATTTAAGATATTCGATAAAAAAACATCTTAGTGCTGCTAGAAATATACATATAGATGAAGATCAAATAATAATTGCTCCTGGATCTTATGAGCTACTAATGATAGTTAGATTAATTTTCCCAAATAAAGTATTTGGATTTGAGAATCCTAGCTATCAATACACTTCCAATTCTATTTTTATTAATATAGATAATCTCCCAATGGATATAAGTACTAATGGAGTTATTGTTAGAAATATAGATAGAAGAATAGATTTACCAGTTGTTACTCCAGCAAGACAATTTCCTCTTACATACTTTATGGATTATCATACAAGGGTATCATTGCTTAATTGGGCCAATGAAAAAGATAGTAGATACATAATAGAAAATGATTATGATGCAGAATTTAAATACAAACTAGATAAAATTTATCCGTTAATGGCTATGGATATAAATGATAAGGTTATATACTTTGGTAATTTTTCTAGAACTATAAGTCCTGCTGTAAGGATTAGTTATATGGTTTTACCTAAACATATAGTTAGAGAGCATGATGATAAGCTCCAGATTTTAAGATGCTCTGTATCTAATTTTGTTCAAGAAGCTGTTTCTTACTTTATTGATAGAGGATATTTTGAAAAACAGGTTAATAGAATGAGAGTTCTTTATTCTAGAAAGTATGATTTTATTATGGAAAAGCTTAAAGACTCAAATTATATAAAAATATTATCAACTAATCCTGGTATATCCTTTGTTATAGAAACTATACCAGTTGATAATACAATATTAATAAAAAATTTAAGAGAAAAGGGAGTTAAAATCAAGCCTATAAATGGCTATACTTATGATAAAAAAGGATATGAAAATAAGTTTTTGATTGGATTTGCTAAGCTTGATTTTAAACAGATAGATAAGGGATTAGATATTATCATTCAAGAGGTTAAAAAACTATCATGATTAAATTTATTTTGTAATAATTAGATTAGTTGTTATTTGCTGGGTTGATTGGTTGAGTTATTTTTATATAATCAACCAATACCTCCAAAAGCAATACCCAAGATTAAGGCTAAGATACTAAGTAAACAGTAAACGTATTTACCTAGTTTATAAAATAAGGAATTTATAGGCTTGGTGCGTCCTTTATTTATTTCATATAGAGCCGAATCTTTATCTAGCATCCAGAAAAACATTATTCCAGCTAGTAGGGCACCTAATGGGGCTATTACAATTGAAACAAAGTCCATCCAAGCTCCTACTATGCCTTGCACTAGGATAGCCATTATTATTCCCGTTATATTTATTAAAGCTGCAGCATTAAATCTTTTAAATCTAAATTTTTCTTCTAAATAAGCAACAGGTGATTCGTAAAGATTTATAATCGAACTTATACCAGCAAATAAAACTGCTATATAGAATAAAATCATAATTATCCTACCACCGTGCATTTGATTAAATACATTGACTAAATAAATAAACATTAGTCCAGGGCCGCCTTCGCTTAAGTTAGCATTCCCCACAGCCATGGCTGGAATTATAACTAAACTTGCTAACATAGCTGCTAAAGTATCAAAGAATGCTACATTACGGGCAGCTGAGGGTATATCTTCTTCGCTTGGCAAATATGATCCATAGATTACAGATCCGTTTCCTGCTATAGAAAGCGAGAAGAATGCTTGACCAAAAGCAAAAACCCAAAGTTTTAAGTCTGAGATTTTATTAGGATCAATAGTAAAAATATACTGATAGCCGTTTATGGCATTGGGTTGATGATAAATATAAATTCCAAGTCCCAAGAGTAAGAAAAATAATATGGGCATTAAAATTTTATTAATCCTTTCTATACCATTGGCTATACCTAAGGACATAATCATTAAGGAAATGACTCCTGCAACTATAATCCATTTATTATTGCTAAAGCTTGACGCAGTTTGATTAAAAGTATTTACTATAAGATCCATATTAGTACCCATAGAGTTAAGTTTACCGTCAATAGCCATAAAAGTATATTTAAATATCCAACCCATAACACAGGTATATCCTATAGCTAAGGCTAAAGATCCTAAAACGGGTATGATACCTAATCTTTCTCCAAGCTTTGCCTTACCCTTTCTTCCGCTTGCATATCTAAAAGCACCAACTGGCCCCGATCTGGTTAGTCTTCCTAAAGTATATTCCTCAATAACTCCAGTTGATGCTATTAAAATGACAAATAAAATGTATGGGATAAAGAAACTCATACCTCCCCAAAGAGAAATCATAACAGGAAATCTCCAAATATTTCCCATACCTACGGCTGATCCAATAGAGGCTAGAGTAAATCCCCATTTACTTTTAAACTCATCTCTTGTATTTATTTGATTATCTTTTACGTTACTTTCACCCATAATTATTCCTATATTCTTGTTAAAGGTATTATATCAGATTAGAGAATAAGAATAAAATATTAAAATTATAGAAGAATATGTTTAGAGACAAAATCATCGGGTAAATAATGGAACGTAAAGATGTTACTTTGTAATGTACGTACATATAATGAATGAGAATGTAAAATGGAAAATAAGTAGTATTTGAAAGGAAACATCGTGAAAAATTTAAAAAAAACAGTTGGTAAGGCAAATTTAGTTATTGCATCTCTAGCCTTAGGCATTGGCATGGTATTACCTACTCATCAAGCATATGCTGATGGAGAACACAGCACTAAAGAATGTGTAGCAGGAGTTGCTGGTGAAGGTACAGCTGGTGGACTTGGCGGAGCTTATACTGGATTTAAAATTGGTGGAGCAACAGGACATCCTGGTGTGGGTTCAGTTATAGGTGGAGTTATTGGAACAATTGGCGGAGCAAGCAAGGGTGCTGCAGATCACTGTTTTTAATAATTAGTTAAGATAAGATTTACATAGGATGACAATTAATTATGAAAGGAGCTGTCTAATGTTAAGACAGTTCTTTTTTATATGACTATTTATTTAAGGGATAGATGAAATAAGAGTTTAGGAGATTTATATGATTAATTTTGCTCATAGAGGTTTTAAGGGAAGATACCCTGAAAACACGTTACTTGCTTTCAAAAAAGCGATTGAAGTTGGTGCTGATGGAATAGAATTTGATGTTCATTTTTCAAAAGATGGTGAACTTGTAATAATACATGATGAAACTCTTGAAAGGACTACAGATGGACAGGGTCTTGTAAAAGAGAAGACTTTAAAAGAATTAAAGAATTTAAATGCATCTAAATTATACCCAGAAATTAAACAACAAGAAATTTTAACTTTAAGAGAGTACTTTGATTTTGCTAAAGACCTTGACATTATGACAAATATAGAACTAAAAACGTCTATTATAACTTATGAAGGAATAGAAAATGAAGTTTATAAACTAATAAAAGAATATAATTTAGGAGAAAAAATTATAGTTTCTTCTTTTAACCATAATTCTTTAGTGCGATTTAAAGAGCTAGATTCTAATATAAAATGTGGTGTTCTTGAATCATCTAGACTCTATAAGCCTCGGGAGTACGTGAAAAATCTAGGGATGGAGTATTATCATCCTCTCAATTTTACTATAAACAAAGAATTAGCTGAAAAATTTGCTGAGAATAATATAGGTATAAATATTTGGTTTGGTAAATCTGATTACGATTACAGTGAGTATTTACCTTGTAATCCTACTGGACTTATAACGGATTATCCTGATAGAGTTAAAAAATAATTTTACAATAACCTTACAATTTATATAAGAAATTTTTACATAATTTGTCTATACTTGTAAAGAAATATAGAAAACTGGAGGAATTATGTTTAAAAAAATTGCTAGTAGACTAATGTTAGTCTTAATGTTTATTACGCTCACATCATGTGCAGGACGTGATAGTGATACATCGAGTACACCAAAGGAGAGTACTTCTACAAGTAATAATGAGGATGCATCTAAGGATGAAAAATCTACTGCGGATAAAGGTGATAGAACCACTATTGTATTTTGGCATTCTATGGGTGGAAATTTAAATGATGCTATAGATCATCTTGTAGATGAGTACAATAAATCTCAAGATAAATATTTTGTAAAGGCAGAATTTCAAGGTGAATATGATGATGCTCTAACAAAATTAAGATCATCTGCTTCAGGCAAGGATGTTGGAGCTGATCTAGTCCAAGTTTTTGATCTAGGTACAAGATATATGATCGATTCTGGTCTTATAAAGCCAATTCAAGATTTCGTAGATGAGGATGATTATGATCTATCCCAATTGGAAGATAATCTACTTGCTTATTACACAGTAGATGGGAAATTAAATTCAATGCCATTTAACTCTTCTACACCACTTCTATATTACAATAAAGATATGTTCGATAAAGCAGGAGTTAAGCCACCAAAATCATTAGAAGAAATGAAAGAAGTTGGACAAAAATTAAAAGATTCTGGTGTAACAGATATGCCAATATCCATGAGTATTTATGGTTGGTGGGTTGAACAGTTTATGAGCAAACAAGGTCTTGACTTATTTGATAATGAAAATGGTAGAAAAGCTAACCCAACAAAAACAGTATTTAACGATAATGGCGGAGTCACAAATGTACTTAAAGCTTGGAAAGAGTTAGAAGATGATGGTATTGCACCAAATGTTGGTAAGCAAGGAGGTGTACCAGAGTTTAATTCTGGAACAAGTGCTATGACTTTTGCATCAACTGCATCACTAGCACAAATTCTATCAGAAGTTGGAGATAGATTTGAAGTAGGAACTGCTTATTTCCCAGGCGTTGATGCTAGCGATAATCACGGTGTATCAATTGGTGGTGCATCTTTATACGCTCTTGATTCGGGAGATAAGGAAAAAATGGAAGGTACTTGGGATTTTATTAAATTCCTAGTAAATGTAGATTCTCAAACATATTGGAATGCGAATACAGGTTATTTCCCAGTAAATAAAGGCGTATTAGATACAGATAAGTTTAAAGAATTAATAAAAGAATCTCCACAATTTGAAACAGCTATAGATCAATTGCACGACTCAACACCAGATGATCAAGGAGCTCTTTCAACAGTATTCCAAGAATCTCGTCAGGTTATGGAAAAATATATAGAAGAAATGCTAAATGGAAATGTGAGTCCAGAAGATGCAAGTAAAAATATGGCAAAAGAAATGGATGATGCTCTTGAATCTTATAATAAGGTTAACAAGTAATGAAAGAATATAACAATAAAGCCTACTTATATATGCTACCAGCATTGGCTCTATTAATAATATTTGTATTTTATCCTTTTGTACAGACTATAATCCGTAGTCTGTACACTACGGATAATATGGGTGCTAATACACTCTTTGTTGGATTAAAAAATTATTCTAATCTTTTATCATCAGCGTCTTTTTGGAATAGCATAAAAGTAACTTTTATATATGTATTAATAGTTGTAATAATTGGAGTATTACTTGGATTTGCTACGGCCTTATTATGTAGAGTTAATTTTCCGGGTATTAGAATATTTTCAGCAGCTTATTCTCTTCCTATTGCTATAGCTTCATCAGGTATGGCTCTTGTGTTTAAAGTTATGCTTAATCAATCAGTTGGTATTTTAAATGTAATTTTAAATACACACATTAACTGGATTGGAGATCCTAAATGGGCTTTAGTGAGTGTTGGTATTCTTACAGCTTGGTTAAACTCGGGTATGAACTTCTTATACTTTTCATCAGGACTTGCCAGTATAGATGATAGTTTATATGAGGCGGCATCTATAGACGGTGCAAATTCTTGGAATCAATTTATACACGTAACCTTACCATCAGTAAAACCTATTATGTTTTTTGTTGTAGTAACAAATATTATAAATGCATTCCAATCTTTTGGACAGATTAAACTTCTTACCCAAGGAGGTCCTGGAGAAGCAACCAATGTCATAGTACATGATATTTATAAAAATGCCTTTATGAACTATAGATATGGTTATGCTTCAGCAGAATCTGTAGTTTTATTTTTTATAGTAATGATTCTTACTATTATAGCCTTTAGATCAAATGGAGATAAGAATGCAAGTAAGTAGTAATAGAAATCAAACTAGAATGTTAAATGCAAAAATAACCAAGAAAGAAAGTGTGGACGGCTCTAGAGTTTTCAGGCTTATTTTAAACATTATAGTAGTAATTTTAGTTCTATTTCCAATAATATATGCTTTTGTAATGAGCGTAAAACCTAGTCATGAATTGTATGATAAGACATTTTTTACTGCAAACCCAACTTTGCAAAATTATAAAGATGTTTTTAAGATAGCGCCTATTGAAGGGTATATAATAAACTCTTTAATAGTTTCAATAATTATTACGGTATTCCAAATGATAACTGCAATACTCGCAGCTTTTGCTCTACATTTTCTAAATTTTAGAAAAAAAGGTTTGCTTTTTGCTGTTATAATGGCAACCACTATGATACCAGGTGAAACAACTATAATTTCTAATTTTCTGATGATTTCGGGTTGGGGTTTTACAGATTCATTCTTTGGTTTAGTTGCTCCATATCTAACAAGTGCTATGGGAATATTTTTATTTAGACAAGCCTTTCAATCTTTTCCAATGGAAATATATGAAGCAAGTAAAATGGATGGTGCAAGTGATTTGGGTTTTATATTTAAAATACTAATTCCTTTATCAAAACCCACTATTGGAGCTTTGGCGGTCCAATCATTTTTGGGAGCTTGGAATATGTATATGTGGCCACTACTAATTACAGGATCTGATAGATATAGGACGGTTCAAATAGGTATATCTATGTTAAATTCAGCGGATTCTCAGTCTATGCTTTTAATGATAGCTGGGGTAGTAGTTTGTATGATACCGTCACTAATAATTTTCATGTTCGCACAAAAAAATATGGTAAAAGGATTAACGACAGGAGCGGTAAAGGGTTAAAATATGGCAAGAGTAAGATTAGATCATGTATCAAAAGTTTATGAAAATGGATTTGAGGGAGCAAAAGATATAAATCTTGATATAAAAGATAAGGAATTTGTTGTCTTGGTTGGACCATCTGGTTGCGGAAAATCGACAACGCTTAGAATGATTGCAGGTCTTGAGTCTATCAGCTCAGGTGACTTCTATATAGATGATACAAAAATGAACAATGTATCACCAAAAGATAGAGATATAGCAATGGTATTTCAATCATATGCACTATATCCACATATGACGATAAGGGAAAATATGGGCTTTGCACTAAAAATGCAAAAAATTGATAAAAATACCGTTAATCAAAAAGTAGAAGCAATAGCTGAAACATTGCAACTTAAAGATTTATTAGATAGAAAGCCAGCTCAATTATCTGGTGGACAAAGGCAAAGAGTTGCATTAGGTCGAGCTATGGTAAGAAATCCTAAAGTGTTTTTGTTGGATGAGCCATTATCAAATCTAGATGCAAAATTAAGAGTTGAAATGAGAACTGAAATAGTTAGACTCCACAACAAACTAGACACAACTTTCATTTATGTAACCCATGATCAAGTAGAAGCAATGACAATGGGTGATAGGATAGCTGTACTCAACAAAGGTGAATTAGTACAGTTCGATACACCCTTAAACCTATACTATCGTCCCAAAAATAGGTTTATAGCAGAATTTATAGGTTCACCAAAAATGAATATAGTAAAGACTACACTTAATAGAGACGGATCAAGCTTTTATGTAAACTTATTTGGTAAGGAAATTCCACTTCCGGCTTTCAAGGCAAAAGACTTACTAAATTATAAAGGTGACGGTAATAAGATTCTAATAGGTATTAGATCAGAAGAATTTAATTATAATGAAAACTCGGAAATAAAAGTTAAATTTGATAATGTAGAATATATGGGATCAGATACTTATGCTTATATGATTACTAGCGATGATACAGTTATAGCTATGAGATTTAATTACTCTAGCCCAATAGTATCAAATAAAGAAATTCCAATTAATATTAATATGGAAAATACATATCTATTCGATGTTTTAACGGAGGAGTGTATATCTTTTCCAGAAAAAACTCCTGATCCACAGAATATAAAAATATTGAATCAAGACTTAAATAAAAGATACGACTTAAAAGATAAGGCTAATAGAGCAGTAGATAAAAAAGAAATGTTGGAAACTGGGACTGTTGCAGAATGAATAAATCGTCCCAAAATCATTAGAAGAATTTCTACGGAAAATTTACATTTATAAGCCGGCAGGCTATGTAAAAAATTCCTAAGAGAACTTTCTAATGATGAGACGATAATTATCCATAGTTTTGCAAGATGATATCCAAAATAAAAAGCATATTTAACTATCCTACTTGGAATATATAAAGATTAATATTAGGCATAGTTAAATGTGCTTTTGTTATTTATAAATATATTTGGAAATAGAATCACAAAAGATAAAAATCATAACATAAAATAAAACTTGACATTTAAATAAAAAGCTAGTAACATAAATATCACCACTTAGAAAGACTGTTTAAAAAATAATTTATAAAATATTTGACAATAGCTTCTGAATGGTGTATACTATAAAAGTACTGCGTTTGCTGAGACAACGAATTTCAGTGAAAAAATTAAAATATTGCAAAAAATATTTGACAAGAGATTTTAAACGTGGTATCATATATTTTGTCGTTGAGAGGCGACAACAATGAACCAGATAAGCAATAGCTTATCTATAATTAAATAGTAATTAAACTTAAAGCAATTAATTTGAGTAACCTTAAATAATGATTCCAATCTATTTGTATATAGATTAGGATAAATATAAATCACGCATTGATTGAAAAAAAATCAGTGTAAATGAAGAGCTTGAATCAAAAAAGCTTTTATGAATAAAAAAAGAAAACTACGTTAAGTAGAGAAAATATTTTTCATGAGAGTTTGATCCTGGCTCAGGATTAACGCTGGCGGCGTGCATAACACATGCAAGTCGAACGATGAAACTTTAATGAACCCTTCGGGGAGAATTAAAGCGGATTAGTGGCGAACGGGTGAGTAACGCGTGAGTAACCTGCCTTACACAAGGGGATAGCCTTTGGAAACGAAGAATAATACCCTATAAAACCATAAAGGCACATGCAATTATGGTCAAAGTATTAGCGGTGTAAGATGGACTTGCGTCTGATTAGCTAGTTGGTGAGATAAAAGCCCACCAAGGCAACGATCA
>NZ_JAGGLS010000005.1 GCF_017874535.1 Anaerococcus nagyae | reverse complement strand
ACCGAAGCGAAGCGGAGTGGAGAAATCCCTAATATACGTAAGAATAATAGATAAAAACAAAAAACTAGAGATCTCTCCATGCCCTCGCTACCGCTCATTTAGTCGAGATGGAAATAGAACTCTATTACAAACTTCGCCTGAATTAAAATGAAGTTGAGAAAAATGAAGAAATTCCATTATGTAGTTAATAAGTGAAAATACCCAATCCATTTCGACCGAAGCGAAGCGGAGTGGAGAAATCCCTAATATACGTAAGAATAATAGATAAAAACAAAAAACTAGAGATCTCTCCATGCCCTCGCTACCGCTAGTTTAGTCGAGATGGCAATAATACCACACCCATTTCGACTGTAGTGAAACGAAGTGGAATGAAATGGAGAAATCTTTAGCATATACCTAAGCTTGAGAAATTTCCAGCAAAACAATTAAAAAATTATTCGTGAATTAAAATTAATCATAACAAATTGATGATTAAGATATCATAAAGATAGCTTGCAATTCATATAAAGCAAAGTATATTAAACAAGTATGAATTATATATTATACAAATTTATCAAGGAATACACACAAAACTTACAAATTTTAATTATGTTGGTAAATTTCGCTAAAAATAGCCTATTCCTACATAAAGACTATTGTATATTTTGTGGCTAATATGTATAATATTATATGAACAACTTATTAATTTAATATTTAAAAAGTAAGCACGTTTCAAGTAATTGATTCATTCAATGAGTTGTATTCAGTTGTCACATTCTTCGGTAAAATAAATTTGGGGTTAGCGTCTCTAACCATGCTAAGACATCATTTGCCTTGGAAAAAATACTACTGATTCTTTTAAGTATTTTCGGAGTTTTTCGCTAAGGATCACTGTTTGATATTATAATCATTCTAAATTTATAATTAATAATTTACATAATCTATATTAATTATGCGATCATTCTAGAATTGATTATTCTATCAACAATTGCTTTTTCGCAAAAAATTTAATAAAAAGGAGAAAACAAAATATGAAAAAAGCAACAAATAGAATATTGTCATTCTTATCAGCTTTTGCAATGGTTCTAGGAATCCTAGTAGCACCATTCACATCTGCTAATGCTGCTGAAGGTGATGCTGATCCAGCACCAGAAACACCATCTGCTACAAGTGATGTAACTGAAACTTTGACAATCCATAAAATATTAATGGATAAAAAAGCTTTTGGTGACTTTAATGAAGGAACAAAAGGTAAGAATGGTACTGAATTTGATGGTAATAAAATTACTAGTTTACAAGATTTCTTTTTAGCAAAAGATAAAAACAATGAATACGTAGGTTCAGCAAAAGAAATTGAAGGTGTATACTTCAAATTGCAAAAGCCTGCTAAAGACGGAACAGATCCAGACGTAAATAAAGATTCTGACTGGGTAGACCTAGGTGAAGGTTACCAAGGTCTTACAACTGCAAATGGTTTAGAAATAAAAGACGTATCAAAACTAGAAGGAAAATACAGAATTGTAGAAGATTTAACTAAATCTACTTACAAAGGTGAAGATGAAGAAACTCTTGCTGCGGCAAAAGCTGTACCATCAGTAATTACACTTCCATTAGTAAACAATAAGGGTGTTGTAACAGATGCGCACGTATACCCAAAAAACACACAACAAAAACCACAAATCGACAAAAACTTTACAAAAGATTCAGCTTTAGAACACGCTGAAGGATTTGATAAAGCAGAAGAAGGTGCTGGTGCAGATGCTGGTGCTAAATACGAAAACTATGATAAAACAAAAGAGACTGCAAAAGCATATGTTGGTAAAAAAATTCCTTATGAAGTAAAAACAAAAATCCTAAAAGATTCTCACTACAAAAAACTTGTTTGGTCAGATGAAATGACAAAAGGTCTAACATACAATGAAGACCTAACAGTTTCAGGTGCTGGCCTTGCAGAAGCTGACTACAGAGTAGTTGCATCAGAACAAGGATTTGTACTTGAATTATTAAAATCTGGTCTAGACAAAGTTGAAGAAGCAGCAAAAACTTCTGATGTAGAAATCACATTAACATACTCTGCAACAGTAAACAGTGAAGCAGAAGTAGATACACCAGATGACAACATTATCAAACTAGACTACTCAAACAATCCATCAAATGACAATGAGTCAAAAACAGTAAAACCTAAAAACCAAGAAATCAAAGTTACAAAAACTTGGGCTAAGGAAAATACTGTAACAGAAGATGATAAAGACGCAAAAGTTGTTTACATCCTTCAAAAGAAAGATGGAGAAAAATGGACAGATGTAGATTCTGTAACTAAAACATATGATGAAGAAAATCCATCAGAGTCATTCAATCACACATTTACAGGACTAGATGATAACTCAGGATACAGAGTTATAGAAAGAGTTTCAGGATATGCACCAGAATACATCAAAAAAGGTGAAGATGGTGTAGTAGAAATCAACAACGAAAAAGATACAAAAAATCCAAAAACACTTGAACCTACAAAAGTTTCTGTAGTAACAGGTGGTAAAAAATTCGTTAAAACAAATCAAGACGGAAGTGAAAGACTTCCTGGAGCAGAATTTTACGTTAAAAATTCAAAAGGTGAATATTTAGTAAAAGCTGCTCAAAAAGATAACACTGCTGTAACAAATGCTAAAAAAGCATTAGATAATGCTAAAGCAAAATATGATGCATTAAGTCCTGAGGAACAAGAATCTGAAGAAGGTCAACAAGCTAAAGCAGAATTTGATAAAGCACAAGAAGCTTATGATAAAGCAGTTAAAGATAATCTTGGTGCAGGTGAAGGTTATGCTTGGGGCAAAAAAGACGCTACTAATGTTGTATTGTTAAAATCAAATGAACAAGGTCAATTTGAGATTACAGGTCTAGCATACGGCAATGACTACAAATTAGAAGAAGAAACTCCTCCAAAAGGATATGCTAAGCTAGATCCTAAGGAAAAACAACTTAAATTTAAAGTTAAAAAAGGTTCATATTCAACTGAAGATGTAAATATTAAATACAACGCAGCTGATAATGATGAATCAGCTAAACAAATCAAGAACAAGAAAGTAACAATCCCACAAACAGGTGGTATTGGTTCACTAATCTTCATCGTAGCAGGTATAGTTATCATGGCTATAGCATTCGCTATGAAAAGAAGAAACTCTTACGAAGAAGCTTAAGGTTTAGTTAAACTAAGAGAAAAATAAGAAAAAGCAATAAAAGAGAAAGGCTCAGGATAAGCTCCTGAGTCTTTTTTAAGTAATTACTGGAGAATAATATGTCAAAAGAAGAACAAAAGAAATCAAAAAAAATTAGTTGTGATTGTAAAATTGAACTTAAAAATGAAAACTCTAAAGAGATAGAAAATTATAAAGAAAAGTTAAATAACATATATAGTGAATATGAAAAATATAATCCCGATAATTTTTCAAGTAATTGGAAAAAAAATATACACTATTCTGTCAAAAAAACAGATGGAACTTTTGCACTATTATTAATTTTTGTAATTCTATTTATAGCATGTGCTCTAATCAGTAATAAATTGTTTGAATCAATTAAGAAAGATAAAGTAATCATTCTAATAATATTATCAATTCCAATTTTTATATTATTATTTATTCTTAAGCCAATAGAAGAATCTAGGGATATTGGAGATATAATAAGAATTATTGATATACTAGAAGAAAGAAACTTATTTAATTCAAATGAATTAACAAAACTTTCGCTAGCTTCACTAGATATCATCGAAAAACAAGATTCGATTAATAAAAATTTTAGAATATTAACTATTGATAGTTTAATTAATCTTATTGTGCTAATAATTAGTATTACTTTTCCGTTTTACATACAAACTTTATCAGGTGATAGTTTATGTCTTTTTATAGTGTACTCAGTTTTAGCATCTATATTACTTGTTTCGTTATTAGTTATAAAAAATGCAATTATTTCATTTAATTCAAACTCTGGAAAAAATAAAAAAAATGACTTTTATAGGTATATTATTGAAATCCAAGCTATATTTAAAGAAGCTAAATAAATTTATACTAGATCCTTTGAACTATTCTTTAAAATTACTATAATAAGTTATACTAAAAAATTATATCTAATTTGGATAATAAGATAATATTGATAAATATGGTGTTTGATGTTTTTTATTAGCTTGTTTTATAAAAAATATTTGTGAAAAGTGTTTTGCATTTATACTGTAAAATCATTCTATTATAACTTATAAAATATTATTTCTACAAATTTGCTTACAATTGATAATTATAAAAAAGAAGTTGTAGAAGTATTGAGTGATCTCGATTCAACTATAGATGATTTTGAGTATACAAAAAGGAAAGTTAAAGACAAAGTAGGTTATGATTTAGTTATTAAACGCAAAGGTCATAAGTATGATATTTCCTATGAATCTCAAGGTATACGCAAAATTGTAAATTTATTAATAGATATTTTAGGGATATTTGTGGGTAATACAGTACTAATTGATGAGTTGGATTCATCAATAGGTGCTAAAGCTTTAATTAGAATATTTAATAGTATTGTAAATAGCAATAAAAATGTGAAAGGACAGTTGATCATTTCATCGCACAATCTTATTTTGATGGGTTTTGGTTCATTTCATGCAAGTCAACTATATATATTTTCTAAAGATTGTAAATATCAAATTATTATAAGATCTATAGATGATTATGAGCTAAGATATGAAAAAAAGAATCTTCCTTCTTTGTATTTGGACGTATTTGGACGAATCTTTTGAGGTTTATTAAATGAGAAGGGATATTTACTTAAGATACAAATGCAAGTTATTATGCAACGAAAAACACTTTATCGTTCCAAAAATGAAACGCAAAGTGGAACGCAAATTTTACGTTGCAAAACGATAATTTTAAAATACCTTGTATTTAAAATTTTCTCAATCTGGGTATATATTTACTAATATTATAACAGATTACCCGAGGAGGATATTGTGACTGATAAATATGATGAAAAAACTGGGCCTAGTGAAGTAGATCAAAGTAAAAATGCCCATGAAGTTCTTGATAATAGTGAAGATATAGAGAAAAAAGAAAATTCTGAGAATCATAGTAAAGATATTGACAAAAAACTAGATCGTGGAGAAGAGATATATACTGGTTTTGGCTTTGATAATAGCAGGGATAATGATAATAAGCTTACTGATGATTTGCAAACAGAAAAAATTGATACTATAGCTGTAAATAAAGTAGCTAATAATTCTACAGATAGTAAGATTGTAGAAAAAGAAATTTATAAAGCGTCTACTGACGAATCTATAGTTGAAGATAATAATGTTAAGGCTGTGCCTGTAAAAGCAATTGAAAGAGAAGATATTAATCCAAGTACTTCTAGTAAGAAAAATACTACTAATAATTCGACAATTGTGATAAAATCTGACGGTAAAAATATTAAAAGCCAAAATAATGAAAATAAGTCTGTCAGATCACAAGAAAAAGTATTTTATAAAGATAATATAAAAAATAATTACAATGAATCAAAAAAAGATAATTCTACAATTGTAATTAAAACTAATGGGAATATCAAAAAGGACATTGAAGCTCCAAGTAAAGATAAAATTGTTCAAGATAAAGAAAGAGCAAATTATCAAGATAAGGTAGATTCTAATTATAATGACTTGAGTAGAGAAAGAAAATCAGTGAATTACAAGGAAATACCAGAAGATACTAAAGTTGTAATAAAGGCTGATAACGGAGATATTAATTATAAAGAAAATCACATAGAAAGTGGATATAATAGAGTAAATAAGGACTCCAAATTAATTGAAAATAATGATAGATATACTCGCCGTAATCATAAGGTGTTAGATTTCCCTGTAAATGAATCTAATGTCAAAGGGCAAGTACCAGCAGATTATCAATTGAAAAGTACTTATTATTCTAATGATCCTAGACCAAATACTTTATATAATACGCCTGAGTCAGTTTATAAAAATTACAATACCTTATCAATAAAGAAACACTACAAAGCAAAGAAAAAGGCAAATAGAAGAGGAATTTCTCTAAAAAAAGTTGCTATAGGTGTTGCAGCAGTTGCTGGTATTGCCTTGATTTTATTGCCTGAAGATGATGATAGTTCTTTTAGGTTTTAAATTGTAATTAAGTTAATAAGAGTTGTTATAAAAAGGGGACGAGCTTTTGCTCGTCTTTTTGATTTATACGAGTATAATAGATTTCTCCATTTCGCTCCACTACGTTTCGCTACAGTCGAAATGGATTGGGGTATTAACCATGAATTACCATCTCGACCGAACGAAGTAAGCGGAGAGATCTCAATAGGCTATAAGTTTTAAAATTTACTTACTATTAGGAATAAAGAGATTTCTCCATTTCGCTCCACTGCGTTTCGCTACAGTCGAAATGGATTGAGGTATTAACCATGAACTACCATCACGACCGAACGAAGAGAGTGGGGAGATCTATTAATATCTATTTATACCATTCTAGGGACAAGTCTTTCCATTCTGGATTTATTGAATTAATTAGCTTATTTTTCTTATTTCTATTCCATTTCTTTATTTGCTTTTCTCTAGCTAGGGCAGAATCGTAGTCATCTATCCATTCATAATATACTAGCTTATAACAGTTATATTTATCGGTGAAACTGCCTTTTGCTAGGTGGTTTTTGTGCTCGTATAATCTTTTTTCTAGATCATGGGTCATACCTATGTATACAGTTGAATCTGTTTTGTTTGATACTATATATACGTAGTAATCGTTAGACATGTTATTTGCTCCTTTATATAATTAACTGCGTTGGATTGAGATTTCTCCGCTTCGGTCGAAATGGATTGAGGTATTAACCATGAACTACCATCACGACCGAACGAAGTAAGCGGAGAGATTCCAATCCTATATTTATATATTTCTGATTTATATAAATAAAGAGATTTCTCCATTTCGCTCCACTACGTTTCGCTACAGTCGAAATGGATTGAGGTATTAACCATGAATTACCATCACGACCGAACGAAGTGAGCGGAGAGATCTCAATAGGCTATAAGTTTCAAAATTTACTTACTATTAGGAGTAAAGAGATTTCTCCATTTTGCTCCACTACGTTTCGCTACAGTCGAAATGGATTGGGGTATTAACCATGAATTACCATCTCGACCGAACGAAGTAAGCGGAGAGATCTCAATAGGCTATAAGTTTTAAAATTTACTTACTATTAGGAATACAAGAGATTTCTCCATTTCGCTCCACTGCGTTTCGCTACAGTCGAAATGGATTGAGGTATTAACCATGAACTACCATCTCGACCGAACGAAGTGAGCGGAGAGATCTCAGTTGCTTTAAGTTTCATATTATTACTTACTATTAGGAATAAAGAGGTTTCTCCGTTCCAGTTGAAATGGGAAGATTGAGTATACTAATTTTCATTTGTATTAAAAGTTTTCTTATTTAAAAGCATTAATAAAAAATGTAATTACAATAGGATTAAAGAAGTTTACTGCTATAGCTAGCACTATTGGGAAGACGAACATTGCAACGTCTGCGGGTCCTTCTTCTTCTATAATTGCTTCCATATTTGCAATGGCATTTGGTGTTTGTCCTAGTCCTACTCCACAATGTCCAGCTACCATTACTGCTGCATCGTAATCTCTACCTGTAATGTTAAAGGTAACTAGGCTTGTGTATATTGATATAAATATTGCTTGAGCAAACATGATTATAAACATTGGTAGGGCTAGATCGAGTATTGCACTTATGTCTAAATTTATAAGACTTAAGGCTAGGAAAAGATTTAGAGAGATGTTTCCTAAAATCTCAACATTATTTATCTTTACATCTTTTTTGAATCCGTCATATATATTTCTTACTACAAGTCCTCCAAATTGACAGCCTACATAGTATGGGAAATTGATGCTTGTATGTCCTAAAAGTTTATTGATAAATGTTCCTAAAAATGATGCTAGAGCAATTATTATGATTGCTTGCATTAGACTTTGCTGGTTAATTTCTTTTTTGACTTCTTCTTTATTTCTTTCTAATAAAATGCCCTTTGATTTTAGATTATTGTTACGGATTAGTCTTTTTGCTGTTGGACCTCCTACCAAAGAGCCTATTAAAAGTCCAAAGGTTGCAGCTGCTACTCCTATTGTCGTATTATTAGTTGCTCCATAGCTTTCCATAATCTTCCCAAAGCTTACTGCAGAGCCTATACCTCCTGTCATAGATGTGGAACCCATAGCTATGCCATGAAGTGGATTAATGCCTAAAACATAAGAAAGTCCTACTCCTATAAGATCTTGAAGTGGTAAAAGTATAATAATTGCTATGGCAAGTTTTAGACCTAACCAACCACTTTTCTTAAGAACTTTAAAACTGCATGACAGACCTATACAGGTAAAGAATATGTTCATGAAAAAGTCTTGAATAATTTCATCGAATTTTATAAACAAAAGTCCACTTTGACTCAGTATTAGGTTTATAATACTAATAATTAGTCCTCCTATTACAGGAGAAGGAATAAAGAATTTTTTGAAGAATTCTACTTTATTTTTAATTGATTGCCCTAGGATAAAGGCTATTATTGCTACACCTAGGGATTGTAAAATATCTAGTTCGATTTGCATATATACCTCTTTTTTAAAAATTTCTATTAACTATTATATAAGAAAAACTTTGAAATAGGTAGTATATATTATATAATTAAGAGTGATTGGAGAGAAGATGAAGATTATATTTTTTATAGCACTGTTTGCTATATTCTATGCTATGATTGGTTATCCTTTAACTCTTATCATTTTAGATAAGATATTAAAGAGAGATAATGAAAAGGATTTAACTTATAAACCTTTTGTATCAATCATAATTTCAGCTTATAACGAGGAAAAAGTTATAGAAAAAAAATTAGAAAATATTATACAAAGTACATATCCTTCTTATGAAGTGATAGTTGCTAATGATGCGTCAAGTGATAGGACAGTTGCTTTAGTAGAAGAGTTTATAGCGACTCATCCTCAGTATGATATCAAGGTTAATACTGTAAAAAATCATCTCGGTAAGACTAATGCTCAGGATGAAGCGGTGGATGTTGCAAAAGGAGAGATTATAGTTTTCTCTGATGCTAATTCTATGTTTAAAGAGGATGCTATTGATCAACTTGTAAGCTATTTTACAGATGATTCTATAGAGTATGTATGTGGATCATTAATCTATGCTAAGGATGATGATGTAGCATCTGCAGTGGCTGAAAATTCCTATTGGGACTTTGAGCTTGGTATGAGGGAAATTGAGTCAAAAATAGAAACTATTGCTGCAGGCAATGGGGCTATTTATGCTGTAAGGAAGAAAGATTATAGACACTATGACTTGGTAAGTAGCCACGATTATGAAATGCCTTTATATGCAGGTCTTAATAAAAAAAGAGCCCTGTACAATCCAGATGCTATAGCAGTTGAAAAGGCAGGACAGACAGCCGAGGATGAGTATAAGAGAAAAGTTAGAATGCAAAGAAGGATTCTATCAAATATATTTACCAACCTAAAAAGACTAAATATTTTTAAGTATGGTTGGTTTTCTTTCTTTCACTTTAACCACAAGACTCTAAGGTTTTTACAAGCTTTTAACCATATAGTATTGTTTATATCAAATTTAGCTTTGATAAATGCGGGTATATTTTATAGGGTATTTTTTATAGGACAAGTGATTTTCTTTATACTCGCAATAATTGGAAAACTTACAGGAACTTCAAATAAAGTTTTATATTTCCCGTACTATTATACGATGATGATGACAGCTCAACTTAAAGGTGCCCACAATCAGGTCACAGGCAAGAGCAAAGCTACTTGGGAAAAGGCTGAGACTACGAGGGTTTAATATGGATATAGAGATTCTAATATCGACAATGAATGAGGAGTCTATAGATTGTTATAAGAGATTTAACCTAGAAACAGATGCTCTTATAATAAATCAGACAGACTACAATGCCTATGAAGAAATCGACACTGGTGATTATAAAGTAAGGATGATTTCATCAGATACTAGAGGACTTGGTATTAGTAGAAATCTTGCTATACTTAATTCAAGATCAGATATTTTAGTTTTTGCAGATGATGATGAAGTATTTGAAAGTGGCTATTCTAAAAAGATTAAAGATGAATTCTTAGCTCATCCAAATGTGGATTTTTTCATATTTAAAACTATAATATATCAAGATGGCAAAGAAATTGTAAAGGTTAAAGAAGAGAAAGATCTTTCGATATATAATTCTCTAAGATACGGATCAGTGCATTTTGTATTTAAAAAAGAAAGTATAAGGCGAAACAATATTTCAATTTCTACGTATTTTGGTGCAGGAACTGGCAATGGATCTGGAGAAGATAGCTTATTTATAAGAGATTGCCTTAAAGTAGGTCTTAAGCTTAGGACAAGTACAAAACTTATAGCAAAGGTCTACAATGATGAATCAACCTGGTTTACAGGTTATGATGAGAAGTTTTTCTATGATAAAGGAATGCTATCTCGTGCTCTTTTTCCTAAGACTTATAAACTATATATAGAACAATTTTTGAGACGACATAAGGAAATTACAGAAAAGATAAACATTAAAGAGGCTCGTAAGTTCATGCTAGCGGGTGCGAATGAATTTGGAGGAAAGAATGGAAAATAAAAGATCCTTATTTTCAGCAATCCCATCAGCTATTATTTTTGGGATAATAATTGGAATGGTAACCTACTTTGGTTTGAATTTTGGTGGATACAAAGAATATCAGGCCCAATCAAAGGTAGTTACAACTAATATAGAGAATATCAATGATGCAGCTGCAACATCAGCAACCTATGCTGCAACAGTCAATAGTCAAAAGATTAAGCAAAAAACACTAGAAACGCTTAAAATTGACTGGCCTACTAGTAAGCTTGACAATAAGCTAGAGATCAGTCCTGTTGAAAATTCATCAATTATTGACATTGTTGTTACAGATAATAATAAACTAAGAGCAGAGGATTTGGCTGATCAATATGCTGATTATACTGTAAGAGTTTTAAATAATATATATAATTCTGGGGCCAAGGTTATGGAGTATTCATATGGATCTGCTAGCCAACTAGACAATACTTTAAGATACGCCTTATTTACAGGTGGTTTAGGATTCTTACTTTGGGCTATTTTTGATATGATTCATATAAATAATACTAACAAAAAATTAGGAGCAAACACAGAAAAAACGTCTGAAGAACTTACTGAAGTAAGAGAAGTTAAAGACAAACCTATTAAAAGAATAAAGAAAGCTCAAGGAAAGAAGATTAGCAAAGAAGCTTCTAATGATTCAGTAAGTTATGAAAGTGGATCAACTCAAGTAATTGATAAAAAAGAAATAGAAAATGCTTCTGAGGACAATGTGTCATCTAGCAAATATGAAGTTTTAGGTAGAATTCCTTCTTATGAAAAAGGAGACTTAGATGTTTAGAAAAAAAGTAGATGAAAACAGAGAAATACTTTTGCAATCTTTTTATAATCTAGAAGATAGACTTACAGAAAAGTTAGGGACTGATCTTGTAACAGTTGCATTTACTGCATCAAGTGAGAAAGCTCAAAAAATAGAAAGTTTAGTGACTCTATCTCGTCATTTGGTAGAAGATGGGGATAGGGTTCTATTGGTAGATGCTAATCTACGTGATAATGAGTTGGCAAAAGTAACTGAAAATAATAAGGACAAGGGATTTATAGATATTATTCTTGGAGATTATTCTATAGATGATGCTGTAGTGACTGATCCTAACTATGAGGATTTATCCTATATTTATACAGGAGATGTTGCAAGTCATGCGGATAAGTACCTAGACTCCGAAGCGATAAAAGAATTTTATACAAATGCACATGATAGATATGACTATGTATTTATAAATCTTACGGCAAATAGAGATATACCAGAAGCAAATATGTTTGCGGCTAAATCTGACGGAGTGGTTGTATTTTCAAGCTATGATTTAAGCAATAGTCCACAAACATTTGAATCTATCAAGCAATTAGAAAAAGAAAATGCAAATATATTAGGAATCATAATAACAGATTATATGTATGCTGAAGATGAAATCGATGAATTATTTGGAGGGGCCGATGAATAATAAATTTAAGATAGTAGCTATTTTAAGTTTAATTTTAGCAACAACAGCTTGTTCTTCTGATGACAATTATGTGTCTGTGAGACATCCTAAAGGTGAAGCTCAACAAGAAGTAACAGATGAGTCCTTAGAAAAAAAATCAAATGTGGATTCCAAAGAGAATACGGACACAGTAAATACTCAAACAGAAGAAAATGCTGATAATACTCAAGGGACTGACAGCGATTCGAGTGATAGCGGTGATGGTGTTATGTATACTGTAGAAAACGTAGTAAATGTAAGAGTAGCTCCAAGCGAAAGCTCAAATGTCATGACTACAGTAGAAGCAGGAGATGAGATACTAAAGCTAGGAGAATCCGATGATTGGTCAAGGATATCTATAGATGGTCAGACAGGCTATATTAGAAGCGATTTATTGGTAGCTAAATAAATTAAATATTGATTATTAATAATCTGAGATTTCTCCACTTCGGTCGAAATGGTTAGAGGTTAGATTTCTCCACTCTGGTCGAAAAGATCAATGGAGTTTAATTATCTATCTCGACCGAACGAAGAGAGTGGAGAGACCTCAATTAGCTATGAGTTTTAAATTTACTTACTATTACGAATACAAGAGATTTCTCCATTTCACTCCACTATCGCTTAGCTCCAGTCGAAATGGGTTGGGGTATTAACCATGGATTACCATCTTGTCCGAACGGAGTGAATGGAGCGCTCTCTATTTTAATAGCTATAGCAAGTAGAAGGAAGTTATGGAAATTTTACTTATAAAAAATATGATATGGCCAGCCCTTATGACAGTGGCTATTATTAGCTTCTTAGACTATATTTTAGATAGAAAAAAAATGAAAAGGTATATAGCTATAGCTTTCACTATGATAGGTATTATCGCTATGGTTTATTTTATGGTTAATAATAGTGAATATAAATTTTTGCAGATATTTTTATTTATGTTTCTATTATCCATATCATTAGTTATACTTGCATTAAAAAAAAGAATAGATGCTTTTACCATGATTGGCATAATTCTTATGCTTGTCATGCTAATTTTACTTTTGAGAACTAATTTAATATAAAATGGGGCTGGTGCAAAACTATGAATATTTATCGTTCCATCATCAGAAGGCACTCTTAGGAAATTTTTTATATAGCCTGTAGGCTCGTGGATACAAAATTTCTATAGAGCTTGTTCTTTTAATGATTTTGGGACGATTTGTTCATTCTGCAACAGCCCATTTTGTTAATTTATTTATTATTTTTCAGCTGCATCAACTATTAATTGAAGGTAACCAGCTGTATCAACTAATGTCGCACCTGATACTGCTTCTATAGCTTCACCTGGTTTGGCATCTGCTATTACATCTTTGACTTCATTTATAGTTTTTCCTGCAACAAAGTTTTCGATTGCTTCAAAGTTTTCTTTGATTGATTTTGTAGCTTTAGCCTTATCTTTCATAAGAGTGGAATAAGCTTCATCATTTTCTAGTTTACTTCCTAGAACAATATTATCTTTTGCATAGCTTTTAGCAAAGTCACTTTTAACATCTAATTTTGTTTTGCCTGCTTCAAGATATTGATATTCATCAATACTTGCTGCTATAATCTTATCTCCTTCAAGAGCAACTACAGCATTTCCAAAGCTTTTTTCTCCATGAGGAGCTCCTATAGCATATTTTAATGTTATATCATCTGGATTTTCGGCTGTACCACTTATAGTGAACATATCATCTTTTGCTGTGTCAACAACGTATTTTAATAGTTCAGGTGTAGATTTGAATGTTGCTCCAGTTAAAGCATCAATAATTTCTTCATCTTCATTATTAGAGATGAAATCTTCAAGCTCATCTATGGTTTTACCTTTCACATAGTCTATAATGGCATTGTAGTTATCCATTAGTGTAGCTTCCCCACCAGCTTCTTTCATTTCATCAGAGTAGAGCTCTTCGTTATCAATTTTTGAAGCTAGGATTCTACCTTCTTTTACACCTTCACCAAATTCTTTATCTGAGTTTGGGACACCTTTGTATTCAGAATTTTTGTCAAAAAACTGATATTCATCAATAAAGGCATCTACAATTTTATCACCACTTGTTGCTACTACTATAGTTGGGAAAGATCTACCTTCAGTGGCTGGATAAGCTCTGTGAAGAACAACATTTCCTTCTTCTGTAGAAGATTCGTCTGCTGTTTTTTCATCGTTTTTTTTATCTTCTTTGTCAACATTTTCTGTATTTTCATCATCATTATTTTCCGAATTTTTATTTTCAGTAGTTTCTTTAGAATCGGTTGTATCTTCTTTTTCATCTGTAGTTTCAGTTGTTTCTTTATCTTTACTTTCTTCTACAGCTGGCTCATTTTTATCATCCTCTTTGTTGTTATCGTTTGCGCACCCTGCAAATACCATAGATGTTGCTAGCATAATAGCTAGTAAATTACCTCTTTTTTTCAAATATACTTCTCCATTTTAATAATATATATTGTTAGATAATTATCTTTCTATATTCAATTATATTATAAATTATAACGTTTTCAACTATTTAATATAAATATGTTATTTTAGGGTATAAAGGTTTATATAGTTAATAAGGAGATATTATGCAAGTTAATGTGGATAAGAAACAAGCATTGAAAATAGCTGTAAGAAGCTTTGAGATATGTAAGAGGAATGAAGCAAAGCCTATTAGAGATGAATTTTTAAGTAAATATAAGAATATATTAAAAGAGCTAGGATCAGCATTTGGTTTATTAGAATATAATGCTATAGATAAATCATATATATATTCTGTTGGATTTGAACTTTCTGATGATAACCTAATAAAGGAAAATAGATTTAGAACTTACGAACTAGATGAGTCCATATACTTAGAAGTAGGCGTTGATGGTGAAAACTTGGAAGAAGCCTATGATTATGTTTATAAAGAGTATTTTCCAAATAAAAAATATTTTCATGGCTTAGGGCCAGATATAGAATTTTATCAATATGATATTAAAGAAGATAAAATAGGTAATATGAAATTATTTATTTGCCTAAAGGAAAATCCTCATGCTGTAGGAGTTAGGGAGGTCTGATATATGAAAAAGTTAATCTTCATAGTGGTCATATTTTTGGGATTGAGTTCTTGCTCCATACATGAAAGTGATCAGACAGATCAAAAATTATTTTATGGTGATACATTGGTTAAAGGACGTGGTCTTAGAGATAGGGAAAAAATAGATAGTGGATTTATTTATAACTATGAAGAAGACGAAGAGTGCGAAGATTGTCAAATATTATATTAGGCAAAAAAGTGGGTATATATTAATAAACAAAAGGAGAGTATTATGTCAAAATTAAAAACATTAACAAATTTAGCTAAATTGAATCACAAATTAGGTCTTTTAGATGCAGGAGATGTAGTAAATCTTGCAACAACAGCTTATAAAGTAAAACATTTTGATCCAAAAGATCATATGCCAGAATGGGAGATCTTTGAAGACGAAGAATACGAGAGAGCAGAAAGAAGAAAAACTATACTTATAGCAGGGGCAGCAGCAGGAGCCGCTTACTGGATTTATAAAAATGCACCAGCTATAAAGGAAGCTACAAGTCAGACAAAAAAACTATCAGCTGAAACTGATAGAGGAGAAGAAATAATCGATGATGTAGCTGATAAGAGCAAAAAAGCTTACAGGGATATTAAAGCAAAAGGTCAAGATATTTCACAAGAAGCCAAAGAAAAAGGTGAAGAATTTAAAGAAAAGGGCGAAGATATAGCAGAAGATGCTAAAGAAAAGGGAGAAAAAGCAAAAGATAAGGCAATAGATAAAGGTGCGGACCTAGCAGATGATGTAGCTGATAAAGCTAAAGATGCTAAAAAAGATATTAAAAAATTAAAATAATATTATAGAGTAGACATTTTGAGCTGAGTCCTTCAATCCTTATTATTGATTTTGGGGTTCAGCTCATTTAGTTGTTTTTATTTTATATTTCTTCTAAAAATCCTTCTATATCACTATTACTTGTCCTATAAGTGCTTACAAAGCGACCTACATTGTTGTTATCTCTTTTGCCCATAAGTTCAAATTTTGCTATTTTTTGGAAACTATCTACTTTTTCATCACTTAATTTTACAAAAACTTGATTAGATTCAAATGGGTAAGCCAATTCATATCCGTTAGATGTAAAACCTTCTGCTAGTTTTTTGGCCATTTTATAGGCGTGCGTTGCTCCTTCTAGGTATCCATTTTCTTTAGAAAATACTGTTTCAAACATTATCCCACTTACAAAACCTTTCGCCATAAGTGAAGATTTTTGCTTTTGTAGGTTGATAAAGTTTCTCTTTAATTCATTGTTTACTATGACAAGGGCTTCTCCATATAGTAAGCCATTTTTTGTTCCTCCTAGATAAAAAATATCACATAGGTTGCTTAGATCAGATAAAGTATAATCACATTTTTCACTTGCCAATGCGTGGGCTATTCTTGCTCCATCCATAAATAGATACATATCATGTGATTTACAAAAGTCATAAATTTCTTCTATTTCATCTCTTATATAGACTTCTCCAAGCTCTGTTGTATTTGATATATAGACTTTTTTAGGAACTGTTACATATTCACTGTTAAAGTGAGAGTATTTTTCCTCTAGGAGTTCTAAGCTTAGTTTACCATTATCTGAATTTATAGTTTCTATCTTTAGACCTGTTGCTTCAATAGAACCAGCTTCATGGCCTTCTATATGTCCAGTGCTTACTGAAATTATTGAGTCTTGTTGATTCATTCCACAGGCAAGACCTAAAACATTTGCGCCGGTGCCTCCAGGAATAAAGTGTATATCTACATTATCGTTTTTTAAAGCTTTTTTTATTAGATTTCTGGCATTTTCACTATGGCTATCAAAACCATAGCCTAAGTTATACTCATCTTGTGCATTTAATAGAGCTTGAAGAATATCTTTTCTTCCAATATCATTATAATCATTTACAAAAAAATACATTTTATTCTCCTTTTGCTGGGTTTTTAAGTGATTCATTTATTGATTTTTCTAATAGTTTTAGATAAGCTTGGTAGGCATCCTGCTTTCCATAAAAATGTACCCCATCTGTTCCTTGGTAGTATTCAGGATGGGCAATGCCTTCTTTTTCCCATTCCATGAGGGTTATGAAATCATATTTTTTAGCTATTTTTTTCATAGCAACGCTTACTCTATGGGGTTGGTCGTAGCGGTTATCATAACATGTAATTAGTATTAGTCTTTTACCTTTTGGTAGAGTTTCTACAATTTTTTTAAGACTCTCATAAGGTTCTACTTGGGCATTGGTACCTAAGGCAATTATTACTATTTGTCCTAGGTTTCCTTCGCTTTTCATTTGTTTCATTAAGTCTGAACCGCTTTCTAGAGGGCGACTTCCTTCCGCATTTACATAAAGCTTATTAATACTTTCTTGGAGTAGTTCTCTATTTCCTAAGATTACACTATCGCCAAGTAATGTTATAGTAGGGCCATTAGCGTTTTTATCTAAAGAAAAGCCGTTATTCTCCTCTTCTATTATATCAACTTGACTCTTATCTAGTTTAATTTTTTCTATATCTTGGAGTATAGATTCTTTTAGTATTTCTTTTTCTAGGCCAACCATATCACTAGATGCATTAGATATAGTATGGGCTAGACTAAAACTTACTATTATCATCAAAATTATGCTTATTTGAAATACAACTCTGTACTTCTCATAGTTGATCTTTTTTGTATTCCTATCTTTAATAATTGGTCTAACCTGTTTGTTGTTAAAGATTGGCTCAAAGATATGGTAGTTAAATAATACCAACAATATCGTTATAAGAATTGATAGTAGTAAGCCCTTAGTATCTGGTACAAAGCTTGATACTATAACAAAACTTGGCCAGTGGAATATATATAATCCATAAGTATAGTCAGAAAATCTTTTCATAATCTTGTCTTCATATAAATTTTTGTTTGAATAAGCTACAATTATCATGATAGAACTTATAAGGTCAGTTAAAAGAAATCCTACACAATAAGTAATCTTACTATCATAAGATAAAGTTAGAGCAAGTATTGCTATAAGTCCTGTACAAATGAGGGTGATTTTGTTGTAAGGCAGTTCTTTAATAGAAAATCTTTTTATAAATGAAGCTAATAAACTACCTATTACAAAAGAGCCCATGCGTGTAAGGTCAAAGAAGTAAACAAAGCCTGTATTTATGTTTTTATTTAGAGTTAGTATAAACGTTAATATATATGATATTAAGTAAAGTATTAGACAAATATCCATAAAATTAGACGAAAATTTACGTTTAAAGGCTCTATTATTTTCATTTTTCTTACAAATAAGAAGTAAGATTAAAGGCCAGATTATATAAAAGTGTACTTCTATGGCAAGTGACCAAGTATGCATAAAAAGTTGCCTTATAAATTGACTTTCATAGGAGCCTCCTCTAAGAATTTCAAAATAGTTGTAATTAAAGGAGAAAGCTGATATAAATTGGTCAAAATACCTTACTGTATAATCTTTATTTATGCTTATAGCAAAAAGTGTCGTAAGAAACAGCATAAGCAGTACTGGGGGGAATATCCTTATAAATCTTTTAAAATAAAAGTTTTTGATATCAATTCTCTTAGTTTCATGTATCTCATCTATCAAATGATAGCTTATGAGAAATCCTGAAAGTACAAATAGAATATTAACTCCTAAAAATCCAGCGGGTAAAACCTCGGGAAAGAAGTGATAGGATAAAACTAATAGTATAGCAAAGACGCGTATAAAATCTAATCCCTTAATTTTCATTGTCATCATCCATTTCTTTCCACTTACCATCTATCTTTCTATAAGAATTGCCATTTTTTAAAAAGACTGTAATATTAGAATTGCCTTTTTTCTTATCAAAATTTGCTATATACATATAATCATCTCCCTTGAATAGACCAGGACCATCAAATCTACTATCCTTAAATGCTCCAGAAAAAGTACCGTCAGAGCTTTTAAGGCTTGATCTACCTTGGAATTTATTTTTCTTTATAGTACCTGTGTAATATAGGTTTTCACCTAGTTTATAATCTTTAACTTCTTTTTTAAAATTACTAGATATTATATAAAATAAAGATATTACCATAATAATAGCTAAACCTATGCTCATCTTTGATAAAAATCTTTTATTATCCATGACACCTCCTTAAAATATCACAATTTTCATTATGGGTATATTATATCAAAAGGAAGAGGTTTTTTTATGAAATATATATATAAACAAATTGAAAAAAGTAACGATGTTGTTTTAAGAGGGGTCTTAAATACTCCAGATGATTTTGATGAGAATAAAAAGTATCCTACTGTAATATATTTTCATGGATTTGCAGATGATAGAAATGGTTTACAATTTATGAATATTCAAAATTCAAAATATATTACTGCGAATGGATATATAGTATTTAGATTTGATTTTTCAGGTTGCGGAGAATCTGATGGAAGTTTTTTTGATATAGACCTATCTCGTGAAATTGAAGAAGCTAAAATGATACATGATTTTGTAGAAAAGCAAACTTATGTAGATAGTAATAATTTGTTTTGGAAGGGACATTCTATGGGTGGAGCAGTTGCTACTGCTATAGCAGGTTATAAGAAACCTAAGGCACTTTCACTGTTTTCTCCAGCAGCTGACTTTAGTGCAGAAGAAAATTCATTAATGGATTCACTGCTTAAGACCTTTAGGTCATCCTATAATAGAAAAGATGGAGATGATGTAGGAGGACTAAAAATAAGTGATGAATTTATAGCTGATGTCACCTCTTACGACTTGTACGCAGAAGCTAAGAAGTATGATGGTCCAGTACAAATATTAAGAGGAGATGAGGATGACATTATATCAAAAAAATCCAATGAAAAATTAAACAAGTCTTTCAAAAATGCAATTTATAAGGAAATTGAGGGAACCGATCATACATTCTCAGATTATTCCCAAAGATTAGAAAGCTTTGAATTGATGTATGACTTTTTTGAAGCAAATAGAGATTAAATGTATATTTACGAAGAGGTTGTTGCAGAATTAATAAATCGTCTCAAAGCCATTAAGAACCTCTATGGAAATTCTGCCTTAATGAGCTAGCAGGTTATGTAAAAATTTTCTAAGAGAAGCTTCTAATAATAGGACTATAACTATTCATAATTTTTCAACAACCATTCTTAATGCATTTATAAATTTAGAATCAAGCTAAATTATTTTTATAGATTATTGGGATCTTTATAAATAATTTATAAAAATCATGTACATTAATTATTTATTTTTTGCAAGTTTAATTTAAATGTGTAGATTTAGGCATTGAGGAGAAAAATAAAAATAAAATATGATATTGATTATCATTATTTTATGTGGTATACTTTATACACAATAAAGAACCGCAAAACTTTATTTATATTTTAATATTTTATAAAAAATCTTGGTTTATATATAAAAAGTTCTATAATAACTCTGTATATAGCTAATATTAAAAGTACATTATAGAAACTTTACATGTGAGGAGGATTAATGACGAAATCATTAAAAGAAGCAAGTATAGGTGAAACCTTAACTATCGAAAAAGTTAACGGTCATGGACCTTTTAAGAGAAGAATATTAGATATGGGTCTTACTAGGGGAACTGAGCTTTATGTAAGAAAAGTGGCTCCTCTGGGTGATCCTTTACAAGTAAGTCTTAGAGGTTATGAGCTTACAATAAGAAAAGAAGATGCAGAAAATATTTTAGTGGAGGAAGCATGAGCTATACAGTAGTCCTAGCAGGTAACCCTAATTCTGGGAAAACTACACTTTTTAATGCATTAACAGGATCAAATCAAAGAGTGGGTAACTGGCCAGGGGTTACAGTTGATAAAAAAGAAGGAAATCTAAAAGGACATAGTGATATAACAATCCAAGATTTACCAGGTATTTATTCTTTATCACCTTACACTCTAGAGGAGAAAGTAGCTCGTGGATACTTAATTGAGCATAGACCAGATTTGATTGTAAATCTTGTTGACGCATCAAATCTTATAAGAAACTTATATCTTACAAGTCAGCTTATAGAACTTGGTATACCTACTATCATAGTTTTAAATATGATGGATATAGTAAGGAATAGGGGAGATGAAATTGATAAGAAAGCTCTATCAGACTTACTAGGATGTCCTGTAGTAGAAGTTATTGCTAGTAAAGAAAAGGGTGTGGATACCCTTATTAAAGAGGTAGTTCATACTATGGATAATGATTATTATCCAAATCCTATGGATTATTCCTATGATCTTGAAAATAAGCTTGCTGATATAAGAAATACAATAGATCCTTATGTAAGTGATGATCTTAGAAGGTTTTATACTATAAAAGCTTTTGAGGATGATACTGCTATGATCAATAAAATAAAGCTATCAAAAGAAGATAGTGATAAAGTAGCGGAGATTCGTAAGGACTGTGAGCGATATTTTGATGAAGATGCTGAATCGATTATAACTAATGAAAGATATCAAAGATTAGATGCTTTAAGCGATAGGGTTCTTACTAAACATGAATCAAAATTATCAAAAACTGAGAAGATTGATAATGTAGTTACATCAAGGATCTGGGGTCTACCGATTTTTGCCCTAACAATGTTTTTGGTATATTCTCTATCAGTATTTAAGTATTCACCAGGAACAATAGGTACTGACGCTGTCAATGGATTATTTGAAGATACTTTGGTACCTGGAGCAGCTAGCTTGTTAGAGTCAATTAATATAAATCAGATGCTAATAGGATTGGTAACTGATGGAATGCTTGCTGGTGTAGGTGCAGTTTTGGGCTTTTTACCACAAATGATGGTACTATTTGCTTTACTATCCTTACTTGAAGATATAGGATATATGTCAAGGGTTGCTTTTATAATGGATAGACTCTTTAGAAACTTTGGTCTTTCAGGAAAGTCATTCATACCAGCTATGATTTCTACAGGTTGTGCTGTTCCAGGTATACAAGCTTCTAGAACTATTGAAAATGATAGGGATAGAAGAATAACCATAATGACAACTTCATTTATGCCTTGTTCAGCAAAACTTCCTGTAATTGCTCTTATAGCAGGAGCATTTTTCCCAGAACATAGAGCTTTAGTTACCTTCAGCTTTTATATTATAGGTATAGCAGCTATTATAATGAGTGGTGTTATCTTAAAGAAATTTAAAAAATTCCAATCTGATCCATCACCATTTATAATGGAGCTACCTCTTTATCATGCACCAAGAGCAAAGTCAGTTTTAAGAGATGTATGGAATAAGACAAAAGCTTATATCAAACGTGCTGGAACTATTATTCTATTATCTGCAGTGTTAATCTGGTTTTTAACTAACTTTACCTTTAAGCTTAACTTAGCAGCAGAAGATGGAAGCAATTCAATCCTAGGTGTAATAGGTTCTTTCATTGCTTTTATATTTGCTCCACTTGGTTTTGGTACTTGGAAAGCCGTTGTGGCTACAATATCTGGATTTATTGCCAAAGAAAATATAGTATCAACCATGGGTGTACTACTAGGTTTAGGTGGGGAAGTTACAGAAGATAGTAATGCCTTACTAGCAGCATTTAATACTGCTATAGGTTCACCAATTGCAGGATATGCATTCTTATTATTTAATATGTTATGTATGCCATGCTTTGCAGCTGTTGGAGCTATAAAAACAGAAATGGGTGATACTAAATGGACTTGGTTAACTGTTGGATATCAAATGGGATTTGCTTATGCGATTACATTCATTTTCTACCAATTTGCAAGACTTATAGCATATAAGACATTCACTCCAGCAACTATAGTAGCAATTATAGTCTTAATAGCATTGCTTTACTTACTATTAAGGCCAGATAATTCTATAAAAGAAAATAAGTCTTATAGAACAGAACTAGCCCACAATTAGGAGGTAAATATGAACTTACAATCATGTATACTATTGATACTTATACTCTTATTATGCTCATATATAGTATATATTAGATTTATAAAAAATGATGCAGAAGGGGGGTGCAAAGATTGCCCAGGGCATAATCCACAAAAAGGGTTCAATAAAAATAAATTTTAATTAAAAATTGAAAGAAGTTATTGTTATATATTAGTGAATTATTAATCTAACACTCCTATGGTAAGATTATAATTTACTAATATATAATAACTTCTTTCAAAAAATTTTGATAGATGTTGATAATGAGTATCGTTATCTGATACTAAAATAATAATTAATATACAAAGGAGAATTAATATGTCAAAAGTTGCAGTAATTTATTGGTCAGGAACAGGTAATACAGAGAATATGGCAAACGCTATTTTTTCTAGATTAAAAGAGAAAAATGTAGAGGCAGATTTGTTTGAAGTAAGAGGTTTTGATATTTCTACTTTAGCAGATTATGATGGATTTGCCTTTGGATGTCCAGCTATGGGAAGTGAAGAACTAGAGGAAGCTGAATTTGAACCAATGTTTGAGTCAGTTGAAAACAAACTAGATAACAAGCCAGTAGTTATTTTTGGTTCATATGAATGGAATGATGGACAATGGATGCTTGATTGGCAAGAAAGATGTAAGAATGATGATATAAATCTAGCAGCTGATGGCCTTGCTGCCTATGGTAATCCAGAAGATGATGATATTAAAGCTTGCTATAATTTAGCTGATAGTTTAAGCAGCAAATTATAAGGATGGGAGAAGAATTATTAGCTCTCTATTGTAGTCAGGTTTTAGGAAATATCAAACCTTCGAATTTATTTACCATTTGCAATAAGTATTGCAATTTAGATAAAATGGTAAGAATATGGAATGATAATTTTAATAAATATGATATTTATTTTACTATCATATCTATTAGAGAGAATTCTTCATCGATCTTATGCTATAGAAAAAACTTGTTAAGCGATTGTATTAGATCTAATAATACAAAATGCCTTTTAAATACTTATGGATATGAAACAGATAGCATCGAAACTTGCATTCATTGCTTGAAAAAAAGATTGGCTCAAAATGAATTTCCACATGAAATTGGTTTGTTACTGGGCTATCCATTTGAAGATGTTATAGGTTTTATTGAAAACGAAGGAAGAAATTATCTTTACAGTGGATATTGGAAAGTCTATAAAAATAAAGAAGAAAAATGTAAACTTTTTAATTTATATAATCAAACTAGACTTAAATATTTAGCTGCTAAAGAAAGCCATATAGACATACTAAAATTAATTAAAGAAAGTAGGTGATAAGTAAAAGTGATGATTAAATTATCTGTCAAGTTCATGTAAAACTCCTAAGATAATATAAACTTAATGGCAGAATACGTAAACATACCAATTATTTTGTATAAGAGTTAGCTCAAAAATGGGTTAGCTCTTATTTTTTTGCTATTGTAAAATATATCTATTTACTTGATTAATGAAAATAATTCGTTATAATAATATCTACAAGTGTTGCATAATAAATTTATTTATATTTTATGAAAAATATATTTATAAAAGGAGTCGATATGACAATTAAAGATAATGCAAAAGAATTAATAGGAGATACTCCGTTACTTAAGCTTAATTCCTTAAAAAAAGAAGGAAGAGCTGACATATATGTCAAGGTAGAAAAAAATAACTTAGCTGGTTCTATCAAAGATAGGATAGCTTTATATATGATAGAAGAAGCAGAAAATGAAGGAAAGATTAAACCAGGTGATACAATTGTAGAGCCGACTAGTGGTAATACAGGAGTTGCCTTAGCTGCTTTATGTGCAGCAAAAGGCTATAAGCTAATACTAACTATGCCTGCATCAATGAGTAAAGAACGCGAACAATTAGCAAAAGCTTATGGTGCAGAGGTTATAAGAACTACAGAAGGTGCCTTACAAGGAGCTGTAGATAAGGCAAAGGGATTGGCAGAAAAGGAAGGGTATTTCTTGCCAGATCAATTCTCAAATCCTGCTAATGTAAAAGCTCACTATGAGACAACAGGTCCTGAAATATTATCAGAGATCACACCAGATGCCTTTATAGCTGGTGTAGGTACAGGCGGAACAGTTACTGGTGTTGGTAAGAGACTAAAAGAAAAAGATAGTAATATCAAAGTATATGCTATACAACCAGCAGAAAGTCCATTATTATCTGGAGGAGAAGCTTCTAGCCACAAAATCCAAGGTATAGGAGGTAACTTTGTTCCTAAAAATCTAGACTTTGATGTTGTAGATGGAATAATAAGCGTAGCGGGTGATGATGCTATAAAAATGAGTAGACAAATAGCAAAAGATGAGGCCCTTGCAGTAGGTATATCATCAGGTGCTAATGTAGTAGGAGCTATTGAAATTGCTGAGAAACTTGGTGAAGGTAAAAGTGTAGTAACGGTATTACCAGATACTGGTGAAAGATACTTATCTACTGAGTTATATCCAATAAATGATTAGCTACGATAAATATAAGAAAGAACTTTTGGAATCTGCTCTTAAAAAAGATCCTGCTCTAAGAAGTGAGGAAGAAGCTATACTCTATTCACCAGGAGTTAAAGCTCTTCTCTCACACTATAGAGCTCATGAACTTTGGGTTAATGGAAGTCTCTATGAAGCTAATGAATTAGCATTTAAGTCTAGAATGGAGACAGGAATAGAAATTCATCCTGGAGCATCTATTGGTAGAAGATGTTATATAGACCATGGAATGGGTGTTGTTATAGGAGAAACTGCCGAATTAGGAGATGACTGTTTAATCTATCATGGGGTAACCCTTGGCGCAGTTGAAAATAAAATAGGAAAAAGACATCCAACAGTGGGCAATGACGTAATGCTAGGAGCAGGATCAGTTATTTTAGGTGATATACATATAGGAGATCATGTAAAAATAGGTGCAAACGCTGTAGTCCTAGAAGACGTTGAAAGCCACTCAACAGCAGTAGGCGCACCAGCTAGGGTTTTAAAAAGATAATAAATATTAAAAAACACTTCTAAAGTAAAATCTTTATAGATTTACTTTGGAAGTGTTTTTATGTAATATTGAATTTACCGTCTAGATCGAACGAATAGAGCAGAGAGATCTACTTGTGATATTAGTTATTTGAGATACATAAAAGTCTAAGAGATTTCTTCGTTCCACTCCGCTACGCTCCATTCCAGTCGAAATGGATGGTTGAAGTAGATCATCTCGACTAAGCGAAAGAAATGAGCGCATGGAGAGATTCCCGATTAATGTTAAGTAATTGATCTACTTATAATATCAAGGGATTTCTCCATTTCATTCCGCTTCGCTACATTTCAGTCGAAATGGGTATCCATCTCGACTAATCGAATGGAATGAGCGCATGGAGAGATCCCCAGTTTAATAGTCAAAGTTACTTATACTAAAAGTACTCTATGGAAGTTTTTCTTTCCTTTTTTGATTATTATCTTATCATTTTCAAATGAATCCTCAGTGATTTCAAAACTTACATCAGATATTTTTTCATCATTAACTGACACGCCACCTTGTTTTACAAGTCTTCTTGCTTCACCATTTGACTGAGTTAGCCCTACATTTGTCATAAGTTGTAGTAAACCTATTGGTAGATCTACTTTTGATATTTCTGTTGTTGGCATTGCATCTTCATTACCTTTACCAGCAAATAAGGCTTTGGCTGCATCAAGTGCTTCTTTGGCAGCTTCTTCACCATGGATTAGCTTTGTAACTTCAAAGGCGAGTACTTCTTTGGCATGGTTTATTTCAGAGGCATCTTTTGCAGCACCTAGTCTTTTACATTCTTCAGTTGGTAGGAAGGTTAGTTGTAATAAGAATTTTTCTACATCTCTATCATCAACATTTCTCATATATTGGAAAAGTTCGTAAGGACTTGTTTTTTCTGCGTCTAACCATACTGCACCTTTTTGAGATTTGCCCATCTTTATACCATCAGCAGTTGTAAGTAATGAGAAAGTCATACCATAAGCTTTAGCATCTTCTTTTTTACGAACTAGATCTACACCACCTATAATATTTGACCATTGGTCAGACCCACCGATTTCAAGCACGCAATTATGGCGACGATATAATTCTAAGAAGTCATATGATTGTAATAACATATAGGAGAATTCAAAGAAAGTTAGTCCACCTGCTGCCATACGGTTTTTGTAAGCATCCTTTTTGATCATTTCATTTACTAAAAATTCGCTTCCTACATCTCTTAAAAATTCTACGAAGTTTAGGTCAAGTAACCAATTCTTATTATTATCAATTATAGCTGCATCTTCTCCAAATTCTAAGAATCTTTGGAATTGTTTATAAAAACTTTCTGCATTGTGCTTTATAGTTTCTTCGCTCATAACCATACGCATATCGCTTCTGCCAGATGGGTCACCTATCATAGTGGTTCCACCACCTAGAAGAGCTATAGGTCTATGGCCGTAGTTTTGCATCCTAATCATAACCATAATTTGGATTAAATGACCTACTGTTAGGGAGTCAGCAGTTGCGTCAAAGCCACAGTAGAAAGTAAGTTTCTCATTTTTAAGCTTTTCTTTAAGCTCAGCTTCATCAGTAGCAGCTTCAAAATATCCACGTTCAACAAGCTCTGTAAAAACATCATTGTACTCTTTATCATAAGTATATATCATAATTCCTCCTAAAATTAAGTATAAAAAAAGAGCATAAGAGGGCAAGATATCTGCGGTACCACCTCTTTTTATACTCTGTGCCTTGCCACACCCAAGGCCGGTGTTAAACAAAATGAAAGTGTAATTCAGGAAAAGTTCCTTACTGGATTTCATTATAAGTTTTATTTAGTTATTAATAATGTACCTTTTATAATTATCTTTGCAATAGCATGCTGGTTAGAAATCAATCAATTGTTTTATCATAGTAAATCGATATTAATATATCAAAAAATCCTTTTCAGCTATTGATTGCAATTAATTTTGAGGTATATTTGTGTTACAATTAAATATATAATAATATTGTTTTATATATAAGGCTAATAATGGAGGTAATTATGGATAAGGCATTAGTAGCTTATTTTAGTGCAACAGGTAATACTAAACAAGTAGCTAGCAAGCTTTCTAAAGTAGTTGAAGGAAGTTTACACGAGATTGTTCCAAAAGTTGCTTACACTGCAGATGATTTAAACTGGAAAGATAAAGAAAGTCGCTCTAGTAAGGAGATGAATGATAAGTCACATAGACCAGAAATATCTGATCAAGTGGATAATATGGATAGCTATGATACTATATATCTAGGATATCCAATATGGTGGGGTGTAGCTCCGACAATTATAAATACATTTTTGGAAAAGCATGACCTTGATGGAAAGAGTATTATAACATTTGCAACTTCAGGTTCTAGTGAAATGGGTGATTCTACAGAAGGATTAAAGATTTCTGCAAAAGAAGCGCATTTTAAGCAAGGACAAATTTAAAAAAAGATATTAATGATAAAGAACTTAAATCTTTTGTTGATAGTTTAAATAAATAATATAATAATATATATCATATCGTGCTAGTAACAGATACTATCTTTTATTAGCACGATTTTTAGATATGACAAATTTTTTGTATTCGTTTACACTCATTTAGTCGATGTGATGAACTTTATCCCGTTTTAATTAGAGTGTAATGAAGTGGAGGAATCTCTTGGGTTCTTTATAGTAAATAAAGATATGAAATTTAAAATAAATTGAGATCTCTCCATGCACTCATTTCATTCACTTAGTCGAGATGGTAAACACAACCCTTTATTTCGACTGTAATGAAGCGAAGCGTAATGTAACGGAGAAATCTCTTGGACTTATATGTATCTCAAATAATTAATATCACACGGAGATCCATTATAAAATAGAAGAAATTAAATAAGATAGATCTTGAATATGAAAATATTAGAAAGACTTAATGTGATTATTAACAAAAATTTTCCATCAACCATAAATCTAAATCTTCTAAAGTATAAATATTTTGATTAAGTAAGTTATCTATTATAATATAATTAGATACTAATCTGTTGATTTGATTAAAATCACATTAAATTTATATTAGTAGTTTGATTATGAGTATTAATATATTTGAAGTATGATATAACTATATGATTTCTAGAGAAAGGATAGCTTATGACAGAAAAAAAACCTTATTATATAACTACTCCAATATACTATCCTAATAGTAACCTACATATTGGAAACACTTATACATCAATTATTGCTGATGTTTTAAAAAGATATAAAAACTTAAATGGGTATGACGCATATCTTGTAACTGGTACAGATGAGCATGGACAAAAGATTATGAGAAGTGCTATAGCTCATGGAACTAGTCCACAAAAATTTGTAGATATTATTGCTGATGAAACTAAAGAACTTTGGAAAAAACTTGAAATTGACTATGATACTTTTATTAGGTCAACAGAAGCTCAACATGAAGAAGATGTAAAAAATATCTTTAAAAAACTTTATGATCAAGGAGATATTTATAAGGGTGAATATAAGGGATATTATTGTACACCTTGTGAAACTTTTTGGACAGAAAGTCAATTAGTTGATGGAAAATGCCCAGATTGTGGTCGTGATGTAGAATATCAAGAAGAAGAATCATATTTTTTCCGTCTTTCAAAATATGAGGACAGGCTCAAAGAACTATTTAAAAACAATCCGGAATTTCTTGAACCACAATTTAGGCAAAAGGAAATGCTCAATAACTTTATAGATAAGGGACTTTCTGATCTATCTGTTACCCGTAATTCTTTTGATTGGGGAGTAGATGTTCCGTTTGACAATGAACATGTAGTTTATGTTTGGATAGATGCTCTATCTTGTTATTTAACGGCTATTGGTTATGGTGACAATCCTAAAAGGTTTGAAAAATATTGGCCGGCAAGTGTTCACTTAATTGGAAAAGATATAGTAAGATTTCATACAATAATTTGGCCAGCACTATTAATGGCTCTAGATCTTCCGCTTCCTGAAAAGGTATTTGCTCATGGTTGGATTCTTTTTGATAATGATAAGATGAGTAAGTCTAAGGGAAATATCATGTATCCAGAACCGCTTGTAGAACTTTATGGTGTGGATGCTCTAAAATATTTTGTTCTTCGTGAGTTTAACTTTGGATCTGATGGAAATTTTTCAAGTAAGAAATATATGGAAAGATATAATTCTGATTTAGTAAATGACCTAGGAAATTTAGTAAGTCGTACCACATCTATGATTGATAAGTATAATGGTGGTATTGTAAAAAAAGGCAGCAAGACTGATCATTTTGATGATGAGCTTAAGGATTTGGCTGCTAAAACTTATAATGATTATACAGAACAAATGGACTCATTTGAATTTAATGAAGCTTTGCAAACTGTATGGACCTTTATACGTCGAGCTAATAAGTATGTAGATGAAACTGAGCCATGGATCTTAGGTCGCGATGAAAATAAAAAAGATAGATTAAATACAGTCTTATATAATCTTGCTGAATCTATTAGGATTGTAGCTCAGTTAATAGAACCAGTTATGAAAAATACTACTAAAGAAATCTTAGCTAAGCTTGGAACAGATAACAAAGGATTTGCTTCTGCATCAAAGTTTGGACTTATAGAAGAAGGTGCTAGTGTAACAAAAGGTAATAACTTGTTTGATAGATTAGATGTTGAAGAAGAACTAGTCAAACTTCATGATAAAAACAATGAATTAATTAAAAAAAGACTGGGAAATACCAAAGATGATGATGAGATTAAAGAAGATCAAGTAGCTGAGATTAGCTATGAAGATTTTGCTAAGCTAGATTTAGTTGTAGGGAAAGTTCTATCCTGTGAAGATCATCCGGATGCAGATAAGCTTTATGTTTTCAAAGTTGATATTGGAGAAGATAGACCACGCACAATAATTTCTGGCATCAAAAAATGGTATGATATGGATGATTTAGTTGGCAAAAATGTAATAGTAGTTAAAAACTTAGCTCCAAGAAAAATGCGCGGTATAGAATCAGAAGGAATGATGCTTGCAGCAGATTATAAAGATGAATTATCAATGTTAACAACTCTTAAAGATATGAAACCAGGAAGTAAGGTTAGTTAATGAAATTAATAGATTCACATTGTCATCTTACGGATGAGGCTTTTGATAATGACAGGTTATTTATTTTAAATGACCTGTCTAATTTTGCTATAAAAGCTATTATAAATCCAGCTACAAATTTAGAAGATTCAAAAAAAGTGATAGAATTATCAAAAAAATATGATAATATTTACCCTATGGTAGGCATCCATCCAGAAAATATAGAGAATATTGAAGATTCTGATTTAGAAGAACTAAAGAAGCTATCAGAAGATGAGAAAGTAGTAGCAATAGGTGAAATAGGACTTGATTATTATTGGAAAGATGATAATAAGGATAAGCAAAAAGAAATATTTATAAAACAGTTAGAACTAGCAAGAAGGCTTTCTTTACCAGCAGTGATTCACGTTAGAGATTCAAAAGATGATGTTATAGAAATCTTAAAGAATTATACGGATCTTAGAATTCAAATTCACTGCTTTTCAGACGATTTAAAGACTTTGGAGACCTATATGGATATGGGATTTTTTATATCAATTGGTGGAGTTGTTACATTTAACAATGGAGAAAACGAGCAAATTGCAGCTAGGAATGTACCTATAGATAGACTTATGATAGAAACAGATAGTCCATATCTAACCCCAGAACCATATAGAGGACTTAGAAACGATCCAAGACGTGTAGTAGAAGTTGCTAGGAAAGTGGCAGACTTACGCGATATGAAAATAGATAAACTTGCCAAACGCACTTACAATAACACTAAGGAGTTTTTTAATTTATGATTAAAGAAACAATAGTAGTAGAAGGAAAAGATGATATTGCTAATGTAAAACGAGCAGTAGATGCTGAGATGTTAGCAACCAATGGCTTAGCTTTTGGCAATGATTTAATAGACAAATTAAAAGTAATAAATGAACGTACAGGAATAATAATTTTTACAGATCCAGATCATGCTGGAAAGAAGATACGAGAAAAAATAGCTAGAGAGATTCCAACAGCTAAGCACGCCTACATAGATCGTAAGAAAGCTATAAAAAAGGGAGATTTGGGTGTGGAAAATGCAGACCCAGAAGTTATAATAGATGCACTAAATAATGCTAAGGCTGAAATAACAGAAAGTCGCAATGAATTTGTAATGGCAGATCTTTTAAATAATGGACTTTCTATAGGAAGTGGAGCAAGTAAAAAACGTGAAGAACTTGGCAATATATTAGGTATAGGTTATTATAACTCTAAACAATTGCTAAGTAAATTAAACTCTTTTGGAATCAGCAGGGAAGAGTTTGAAAAGGCGGTGGAGAAGCTATGAAAAAACTATATTCACCAAAGGTTGTAAAAGAGATAATTGACTTCTATGATTTTTCTTTTAAAAAGTCCCTAGGCCAAAATTTTCTTATAGATAAAAATTTCGTAGATAAGATTGTAGAGTCAGCCGATATAGAAAATCAAAATGTATTAGAGATTGGCCCGGGTATAGGAACTATCACTTATGAAATGGCAAAAACTGCCAAGAAAGTAGTAGTAATAGAGATAGACAAAAGCCTTATCCCAATACTTGAGCAAAACCTAGAAGAATTTGATAATGTAAAGATTATCAATGAAGATATACTAAAAGTAGATTTAGTTAAGTTAATAGAAGAAGAGTTTGATGGAGAAAGCTTTAAAGTAGTATCAAACCTTCCTTACTATATAACAACTCCAATCATAGAAAAGTTAATAACAACAGGTATTCCTTGCAAAGATATGACCATAATGGTGCAAAAAGAAGTTGGACAGCGCATGGTAGCAAGTGAGGTGGATAAGGAATATAGCTCCCTTTCAGTTTTTATAAAGTTTTACACAGAGGCTAAAACTCTAGTAAATCTACCAAAATCTGTATTCATGCCACAGCCTAAGATAGACTCTACTATCCTTAACTTAAAGCTTAGGATATATGATGAAAATGTAGACCAAGAAACCCTCTTTAAGCTAGTGAGGGCAGGCTTTAATAAACGTCGCAAGACTATTCTAAATTCTATGTCAGATGTGGTAGATAAAGAAGATTTAAAAGTGGCCTTTGAAAAGACAGGTCTAAAAGCAAACTTAAGAGCAGAAAATTTATCTATAGATGATTATATAAAGCTTGCCAATCAAATAAACCTGTAAATCAATATCCCCAAACAAGGGGATATTTTTTTAAAAACTCTATACAACAAATCTAGGCCTAGGTCTATCAACTAAAAATCAGATATACCAACATACTTTCTAAAGACGGATATAGTAAATATGAGATAAATAATCTAAGAAATTTAAACAATAAGGAATTTAAGGCGGAATTTGAAGAACTTTAACTTGTAAAATATTACTAATTCTTGAAATATCTAAAAAATTGGGTATAAATTAGTAGGTAAGAATAAAAGTTAAGGAGATAATAATGGCAGACATTAAAATTTACACATCAAACACATGTGTTTTCTGTAAAGCAGCTAAACAATATTTTAATGAAAATGATATTGAGTTTACAGAAATGAATATAGATGAAAATCCCGATGCTGTTGAATACCTAGTATCAAAAGGTTACAGAGGAGTTCCAGTTATCAATATAGATGGAGAAGATATAGTAGGTTTTGATAAACCAGCTATAGAAGCAAAATTAGGTTTATAAGAAAGAGGGTTTGGCCCTCTTTTTCTATGCCTTTTTTATATTTAGCCCTTGATTGTTTTAAGAAATACCGTCATATTCTATAGTATAGGAGTATAAAAACAATTTCATAAATTATTTTTATTAAGCTATATTTTATCAAATGATTTATGATGAGAAAAAATTTTTACAAATTTTAAAATATTGTTATAATCTTAATGAGAAAGGAAGTATATTATGTTAAATTTTAAAGAAGCAAAATTAAGAGTTGATGAAGTTATCAACCCTACTCATTTATTTTATTCAGATTATTTTTCTGGAGTCTGCAATAATAACGTTTACATAAAGCCAGAGAACTTACAAAAAACTGGATCGTTCAAGCTTAGAGGAGCTTATAATAAGCTTTCAAAACTTGATGATAAATCAAAAGAAGTTGGAATTATTACTGCAAGTGCAGGAAACCATGCTCAAGGAGTAGCTTATTCTGCTAATAAACTAGGTATAGATGCGACGATTTGTATGCCTGAGCAAACTCCTATGATAAAGGTGGATGGAACCTTAAAATATGGGGCTAAGGTAGATTTATATGGAAAAAGTTTTGATGAATGTAAAGACCATGCTATAGCTCTAGCTGAAGAAAAAGGATATACATTTATACCACCGTTTGATGATTTTGACGTTATAGAGGGTCAAGGAACTATAGGTCTTGAGATAGTAGAAGAGTTAAAATACGTAGACTATGTAATAGTACCTGTAGGTGGTGGTGGACTTATAGCTGGTATTGCAAAATGTATCAAGGAAATCAGCCCGCTTATTAAGGTGATAGGTGTAGAGCCATACTCAGCTCGTTCAATGCAAGAATCTATCAAAAGTAGTAAAATAATTAAGTTAGAGGGTGTAGATACAATAGCTGACGGTACAGCAGTTGCTGAGGTTGGTAAACATACATATGATATAGCAAAAGACTATGTAGATGACTGGATAACTGTAACAGATGAAGAAGTTCTAATGGCCTTTATAAATCTTATGGAAAAACATAAGTTAGTAGCAGAGCCATCAGGAGCTTTAAGTCTTGCTGCACTTCAAAAACTTAATTTTTATAATAAAAATGTAGTTTCAGTTATAAGTGGTGGCAATATAGATATGAGCTTTATATCTCAATTAATAAATCGAGGTCTATATGAAACTGGTAGAATAACCATAGTTAATGTTGAGGTACCAAATATTCCAGGAAAATTACAAGAACTTCTTGCTAATATTGCTTATACAAAAGCAAATGTTATTTCTATAAATCACGATAGTTTAAAAGAAACATCCAGATTTAAGAACATTAATGTAGAAATCACCCTTGAAACTAATGGGCCAGAACATGTTAAGAAAATTTGGGATGTTTTGGCTAAGAAAGGATATATTGTACATTGATCTTTGAAAATCTACTCGAAAAAATTGAGTATGTAGAATATAAGAAACAAAATAATATAGAATTACAAAATATTACTAATAATTCAAAAAATATAAAAGAAAATGATATATTTGTGGCCGTAGCTGGAAATCTTAGCGACGGTCATAAATATATAGCTAATGCTATAGAAAATGGAGCAAAAACCGTTGTCTACCAAAACAATATAGATTTTGAAGATGGTATCAACTATATCAAAGTTAGTGACAGCAGAAAGACTCTATCAGTTATATCAAATATACTAGAAGACTATCCATCAGAAAAGATGACGGTAATAGGAGTTACTGGAACTAATGGTAAGACTACAACAGCGACTACTATATATTATCTTATGAAAGAAATCTATGGTTCTGCTACAAATATTGGTACAGATGGCACCTTTATAGGGGATAAGAGAACTGATAATTCAAATACTACCCCAGATATCTACCTATTAAATAAGATTTTTAACGAGAGCTTAGAAAACGGAATCGATAGGGTGGTGCTTGAGGCATCAAGCCATGGACTTTATCAAAATCGTCTTATGGGTATTGATTTTGATTATGGGATATTTACTAATCTTTCTACAGAGCATTTAGATTATCATAAAACTATGGATAATTATTTTGATGCAAAGATGATTTTGCTTGAAAACTCTAAAAATAAACTTATAAATATAGATGATCCATATGGCAAAAAGGCTAAGGAAAGATTTATAGATGCTATAAGCTTTGGCCTAGATGAAAATGCAGACTATAGAGCGATTGATATTAAGAAAAATGAAACTACTACTGATTTTAAGTTAAAGGGAGTAGATTTTACTATAAATTCTATAGCTGATTATGAAATTTATAATAAACTTGCAGCCATAGCTACATTAAATCTTATGGGAGCTAGCTTAGAAGAAATATCTAGCAAATTAAAAGAATTTAAAGGTATTCCATCAAGATTTCAGTATGTAAAAAATGACTTAGGAAAAAATATAATAATAGATTTTGCTCATACCCCAAGAGCCTTTGAAGCTATTTTTAAGTCTATTCCAAAAGATGTAAAAACTATAGCAGTTTTCGGCATAAATGGCGATAGAAATGCTGAATTTAGAAGACTAATAGGTAATGCTTGTGCAAAAAATGATGTCTTTGCAGTAGTAACAACTGATGATCCGAAGTTTGAAACCTATGAAAAAATTAGAGATGAAATTGTCCTTGGTATTAAAGAATATGATGGAGAATACAAAACTATAAAAGACCGCAAAGAAGCAATGATTTATGCAATAAGTAAAGCTAATAAGGGAGATTATATCCTAATGTTAGGTAAGGGTGAGGAGCATTTTTTAAAACTAAATGGCAATGAAAAAACTCCTTATAATGAGTATGAAACTGTCCTTGAGGCGATAGCAGCTCAATGAAAATTATAGTAATTGGTGCAGGAGTAGCAGGCTTATTTTTTGCAAACTTTATGGGAAAATCCGATGTCAAAGTTTTGGATAAGAATGAATTTGCGGGAAGAAAATTGCTTGCAACTGGAAACGGTCGTTGTAATTTCACTAATCTTAATTATGGTGTGGATAATTTTACTTCATCAAATGATGATTTTGTAAAAAATGTAATAGATTATTTTACAAACATGGATCTTATAGAGTACTTTCATGAACTTGGAATAGCAACTACGCACCTTCCATCAGGAAGATGCTATCCAAAGACTATGTCTAGTAAGACTGTAAGAGATATTCTTTACTTATCAGCTAAAGAAAGTATAGAATTTATGTTTGATGAAAAAGTTACTGGCATTGATTTTAAGAGAAAAAAAGTAAAGACATCTACAAATAATTACTCATACGATAAGTTAGTTATAGCTGCAGGAGGTATTACTCTTAAAAACTCTGGCTCAGATGGTAAAATTTTTGAGCTTATAGAAGATGAGATTCCTATTACAAAAATGACCTATGCAATAACTAACTATGAAACAAAAGAGAAACTTTCAAAAAAGGCTAAGGGAACTAAGGTTTCTGCAAGAGCAAGCTTATTTGTAGACGGTAAATATGTAAAAGAGTCGGTGGATGACGTTATATTCCAAGATTATGGCTTGACAGGAACAGCTATTTTAGATATTTCTAATGATTTGTCTTTACACTTAATGAAAAACAGAGAATGTGAAATTAGAATAGATTTTTTCCCTGAATATAATAGAAAAGACTTTAGAAATTTTTTATTCAAGTTATCAAAAAAATTTCCAAGCAGACCTATAAAGGATATATTAATAGGTATAATAAATGAGAAACTAATAGATGATATACTAAATATATCAAATGTTAGTTTAAAAAAAATAAGCGGGAATTTAAGTGATAAGGATTTTGATAACTTAACAAAAAGCCTAAAGAACTTAAGTTTCTCGGTTAAAAAAATTCATGATAAAGAAAATGCACAGGTTACTATTGGTGGAGTTGATATCAAATATATAGATCCTAAAACTATGACTTCTACTATTTATCCAGATGTATTCTTTATAGGAGAATGCCAAGAAGTGGCGGGAGCTTGTGGAGGCTACAATATTAGCTGGGCAGCATCAACTGCCAAGATAGCCAGTGATTATATAAGGAGCTTAGATGTTTAAAATAAGTAGAAACTTAAATGAAATGAAATACAATGGTGAATCCATTAAACTTGCAATAATAGGAGCAGGAAAGATGGGTGCTAGCCTTATCTCACAATTATCAAATATTGACGCTATGGAAGTTAAACTAGTAATTGATAGAACACCACAAAAAGCCATAGATGCCTTAAAAAAAGCGGGTATTCCAGAAGAAAGAATAATATACACTGATGATTATAACGAGGGATATGAAGTATTGGAAAAAGGCTATGTGTGTGTGTCTACTAACTATAGACTTAGCTATAAGCTTTTACAAATAAACGCTGTTATAGATTGCACAGGAAATCCTTCGTTTGGTGCTGTGATAGCTCGCAAAACAATACAATATCACAAACATATGATTTCATTTAATGTAGAGTGTGAAGCAACTGTAGGACCTGTTTTACATGATATGGCAAAAAAAGCAGGAGTTGTTTATACAGGAATATTAGGAGATGAACCGGGTGCAATTATAGATCTATGCGATCAAGCTTTTGGGATGGGCCTAGATGTTCTTGTAGCTGCAAAAGGTAAAAATAATAAACTTGATGAGTATGCAACTCCAGAAACCTTAAAAGAAGAGGCGAAAGGAAAAAACTTATCTGCAAAAATGTTAACAAGCTTTGTAGATGGCACAAATACTATGCTCGAGCTTAACTCTGTATGTAATGCCTTAGGATTTTTACCAGATACATTTGGCTGCCATGGCATAGATACTAGTCCGGAAACAGCTGTTGAAGATTTTAAGTTAAAAAGAGAAGGTGGAATTTTAGATAATTATAAGATAGTAGAATTTTCTAAAGGAATGGCTCCTGGAGTTTTTATTATTGCTACAAGTGATAAAGAGGATGTAAGAGATCTTATGAAATTTCTAGGATTTGGGGATGGTCCAAATTATCTAATGTATAGACCATATCACTTAACAAGTCTTGAGGCGCCTATTACAATATATAATGCAGTTGTAGAAAATGAACCAACAATTGCTCCAATCCAAGGTCAAGTTGCAGATACTATAACAATAGCAAAAAGAGATATAAAAGCAGGAGAAAGCTTGGATGGTATTGGAAGTGAGAAAGTATATGGTAAACTTACAAGCCATACAAGATCGATGAATGAAGACTTACTTCCTATAGGTTTAATAACACCAAAAACAGTAGCAACTTGTGATATCCCAAAAGATACATTGATAGAAATGAATATGGTAGAAATCGATGAAAGAGCTACTATAACAAGACTTAGACGTAGACAAAACTCTATGAAATTGTAATAATATTTTAGTATTTAATAATTGATTTTAAAAAGTTAATAATAGAAAAGTCCCTCCAGATATATTTTAATGATTCTGAGGGATTTTTTATAAAGCATTAAATTTATAATTTTATTTTTAAGACAAAGCAAATCAATAGATTTCTCCACTCCTTTTTGCTCAGGTAGAAATGGTTGGAGCCTGCTTAATAAAATTGTGGGAAATACATACCATCTCGACCGAAGCGGAGGGATCCTTGTATTGATTATTACTAAGCTTTCTCCACTCCTTTTGCTCTGTTAGAAATGGTTGGAGCCTGCTTAATAAAATTGTGGGAAATACATACCATCTCGACTGAAGTGGAGAGATCTCTAATATTAAGCAAAAAAAGACAGGACATACTATTGTCCTGTTCTTAGGTAAATAAATTTTCAAATATAAAATTTATTTAAACATCTCGGATAATTTAGTATTTTCTAATTCCTCGTGGTAAAATACTATATTTTTAACATCATTTTGATATTTGATATCTCCCCAAAGAATTCCACCTACGTATTGATCGCTCATTTTAAATAGCTTGTAGATATTTCCGTCCTTCTCACTAGATATTTCTTCTATACCTTCACCTGAAGTAATTCCTGCCGAAAATATCTTTGTATCGCCTATCATTAAAGTTGAGAATGGCTTTGGCTTTTCGTAGCATTCGTTGCTACCTGTCATATTGTGTCCTGCAATTTTGCCCATTTCTTGGCTGGAAGTCCATAAGCCAATTGTAAAATTGCCTATTTGAGCGCAATCTCCTGCAGCAAATACATTTTCTTTCTCAGTTTGTAAAGTATCATCTACTATAATTCCTCGATCTACTTCAAGTCCTGAATTTTTAGCAACTTCTACATTTGAACGAACGCCAGCTTGAACCATGATTGCATCGGCATCTATAGTACTTCCATCATCAAGCTTAACTCCTATCACTTTGCCATCTTTAGATAAAATTTCACTAGTGTTTTTACCTGTATAAGTTGAAATTCCCATATCATTTAGTGTACTTTCAAGTTTTTGAGAAAGATCTTGGTCTAGTTGACGAGATAATAAATAGTCAAAGCTTTCTATAACTGTAACTTTTTTACCTAGAAGTTTTGCAGAATAAGCAGCTTCAAGTCCTAAAATGCCTCCACCTATAACAATAACTTTATCTTTGCCGTTTACATAATATTTAAAATTCATGAGGTCATCAATAGTTCTTATAGCAAAAACCCCATCGCTGCTAATATTTTTTATTGGTGGTACAAATGGATGTGCTCCTGTTGCAAGTAGTGCTTTTGCATATTCTATTTCTTCTCCATCTGATAGGACAGCTACATTTCTATCTAGGTCTAATTTATCTACAGCTGTTTGTAGTCTTTCATCTATATGTCTTTCGCTATACCATGGTTCTTTTTTTACATATATATCATCGTCATTGAATTCTTTAGAAATCAAATCAGAAAGTCTTGTTCTCCAATATGTGCTTGGTTTTTCAGCTGATACTATAAGTATTTTTGCGTCAGCATCTTTTTTTCTAATCTCTTCTGTAGCAGAAAGACCAGCTATACCATTTCCTATTATTAAATAATCGTACATATATAACACCTCTTTAAATTCTAATTATTTATCGTCTATGTTAAATTTTACCCGAATTTTCACAAATTACTTAAAAACAATAATGGTATAATGCTTTTATGAGAAAAGCAAATTTTAAAGATTTAGAAAAAGTATCAGAAATATTAGAACAAGCTAAGAAATCATTAAAAAATGATGGCGTTGATCAGTGGCAAAATGGTACACCTAATTTGTCATTGTTAGGTCAACAAGTTTCAAGAAATAATTCTTACGTATATGAGAAAGATGGAGAAATTTTAGCCTATGCTTATCTTAGCCCTGACTACGATCCTACTTATGCCAGTGTAAGAAAAGCTATGAAAGGCGATGATTCCATTACAATCCATACATTTTGTGTAGATAGAAATAAAGCTAGAAAGGGAATAGGAAGCCTATTTTTTGAGCAAATAAAAGATTTTGCAATAAAGAATGGTAAGGATTCACTTAGGATTGATACTCATAAGGATAATTTTAGGATGAGAGGGCTTATAAAAAAGCTTGGGTTTTCATATATAGGAATTATCTATATAAATGATAATGGTAGACCTATGCCGAGATATGCCTATGAACTATTGTTATGATTAATAAAGCCCAAAAGAAAGTAATAGAAGAAGCTAAAACTCCAGCTGCAATTATCGCAGGGCCGGGAACAGGTAAGACTTTTACAATTGTAAAAAAAGTTGTGGATTTGGTAAAAAATGAGTATATTCCAGCTAATAGAATCCTAATTACCACATTTACTAAAAAAGCAGCTGCAGAACTTAATAGTCGAATACTATCAGAATTTACAAAAGAAAATATAAATACGGACCTAAAAGATCTGAAAATAGGAAATTTCCATTCTTTAGCAAATATTTATATAGACCAATATAAGAAGCTTAATAATAACTTTTTTAAGGCTGAGGTAATCGATTCTTATACAGAAGGATATTTATTGGAAAGAAACTTATATCGTTTTGAACAAATAAATGGTTTTAAGGAAAGCTTTAGTGGCAATAGAGTTCGCCTTATACAAGAAGTTTTTGAAGATATTACTAATAATCTAATAGACATTAATTCATTAAAAATTTCAAATAATCCAAAGGATAGGCTAGCATATGAAGTTTATATAAATCATCTAGAGATATTAAGAGAAAATAATTTGATAAATTTTCAATTGATTTTAAAAAACTTTTATGATTTATTAAGTGATTCTCAAATTGGAGAAGAGATTAGAAACTCTATTGATTTTGTTATAATTGATGAATATCAGGATACAAACTTTATTCAACAAGAGATAGCCTTTAAGCTGATAAAAGATAAAAATATTATGGTTTTTGGAGATGATGATCAGTCCTTATATAGCTTTAGGGGAGCAGATCCTAAAAATCTCTTGGATTTTGGTAAAGTTTGTAAATACAAACTAGGAGTAGATGCTAATTTTTATAGCTTAGATATAAATTATCGCTCCAATCAATCTATAATTGATATAGCAAAGTCATGGATGGATGTTGAGGAATTTGATAATAAGGTGCTAAATTCTTTTAAAGATAACAAGAATGAGAATTCGGTTGTTAGGGCCAGAGCTGATAATTTTGAAAACCTATATAAAATTATAAAACTTTTAAATAGAGATATTGACTTAAACCAGATAGGTTTTCTTTTTCCTACCCTTAATAGCTATTATCCTAAAAGTTTGCAAGCATTTTTAGAATCAAAGGGACTTGCAGTCTTAAATATGGGATCAAGTAATTTTTTTGAAAGATATGAAATAAGAATTCTTATGTATATTTTTGTAAGAGCATTTACTTCTTATCCTAGTAATTTAGAGGATAATCCTTATCTAAGCTATGAGCAAAAAAAGAAGTTGGAATATAGACAGTATTTAGCATCGTTATTTGATGATCAAACTATAAAATCTAAGGAAATGGATAAGTTAGTATCTTATTTTAGAAACAAAAAAGATATTGGTTTAACTGAGATTTTGTATAAGTCCTTTAGTTTAAAAATTTTAAAAGAAATTCTTGATAAAAAACTGGGAAGTATAGAAAATGATAGAGCTCTTAATAATATAGGAATTTTTTCAAGAAAATTAAGTGAGTACGAGCAAATTTTTGATAAAAATGATTCTGATTATTATTTTGAATTTATTTATGGTTATATATTTTATTTTTACAAGACAAATTCTATAAGAGAATTTGAAGCCTTGAATCAATCATATGAAGCTATAAACTTTATGACTATTCATAATTCTAAAGGGTTAGAATTTGATGTGGTATTTGTATCTGGTCTTAATGATTACCCTAGGGGAGATCATCCTAGACTACTTGAGTATTACTCTTATAAAGAAAATGATAATAAAAGGCCGATTAAAGATTTTTATAGAAAATATTATACTGCATTTACTAGGGCTAAGAATTTGCTAGTTTTATTGGATAATTCTAGAGATTATAGATTAGAAAATTTTTCGAAAAAGCTTAATGATAGTTCAATTCTTTCAACTATTGATTTTAAAAGGCATGAAGAAAAAAGAAATAAGCAAATTTTGGCTTATACTACAGATATAGAAATATATAACGCATGTCCACTTAAATATAAGTTTTTAAGAAGGTTGTCCTATAGTTTACCTAAAACTAAAAACTTAATTTATGGTAGTAGAGTTCATGAGCTAAGTGAATATATTTCAAAATATCCTAGCGATTCTAATATAGAACCTTTTTTAAAGAATAATTTAAAATATAAAAATGTTATTTTAAATTTTATCAAGAAAGATTTCAAGGTGATAGACACAGAGTCAAATTACAAGTTAGATAGGGATTTTTATATACTCCAAGGAAATATTGACATTATCTTAGAAGACAATTCTATTATGGATATAAAAACAGGGTCATTTGATGATTTGACTTTAAAAAAATATAAAAATCAGCTGGTAACTTATAAGTATCTTATGGAGCTTAATAAGGAAAAAACTAATAATTTATATCTTTATTTTATAGAAAAAGACGAGTTAATTAAAGTAGAAGATTTAAATTTTGATATAAGTGTTATTGATGGGATAGCAAAAAATATTTTAAACGAGAATATATATGGTAAAACATCGGATACAAGTGAGTGTAAGTTTTGCCCTATGAAATATTATTGTGATAGGTATTGATTATTGTCTACTATGTTATACAATATAGAAAGGTGATAATATGATAGAATCTCAAATGCTAAAAGGGGTAATAGATGGGGTAATTCTCCATATTATAAAAAATAATGAAACTTACGGCTATGAAATAGTAGAAGAGCTAAAGCATAATGGCTTCTATACTATGACAGAGGGTACAGTATATCCAATTTTGCAGAGACTTACAAAAAAAGGTTATATATTGGGAGGCTATAAAAAGTCGGAGATAGGTCCACGCCGTAAGTATTACTATATAACAGCTAAAGGTAGTAAGTATCTAGAAGATTTCTATGAATCTTATAAGGAACTTAACCAAGCTGTATACAAAGTGATAGGGGGAATAGATGAGAGTAGATAAGATGATTGGAAATGCTAACCTTGATACAAGAAGAAATATCAAGCGTAATGCAAAAAAAGGAGCTCTAGTTATTAATGGGGATATTGTCAAAGATACATCAACCCAAGTTGATCCTAATGTAGATGAAGTTTTTTATATGGGGGAATTTGTAGAATATTTTGAAAATATCTATATAATGATGAATAAACCACAAGGTTACATATCTTCAACTTATGATGTTGATCCCACTGTAGTTGATATTTTGGATGATTTTTATAAAACCCTTGACTTATCTATAGCAGGCAGGCTAGATAAAGATACTAGAGGATTATTAATTTTATCAACAGATGGAAATTTTATACATAAGATTACAAGTCCTAATTCAAATATTGAAAAGACATATGAAGTAGAGACTAGGGATTTAATAGATGAGTCTTTAGTAGAAGAATTTTTACAAGGTGTTTACATAGCAGAAGATGATTATCAAGCTCGTCCAGCTAAACTTAAGATAATAGATGATAAAAAAGCCATAGTAAAAGTTACTGAGGGAAAGTTTCATTTAGTAAAAAGACTTTTTTCAAATTTAGGAAATGAAGTAGTAGAGCTTAAGAGAATCGCAATAGGGGAACTTAGACTGGATCCATTCCTAAATGAAGGCGATTATAGAGAATTAAACGAAAAAGAACTTGCTTTGTTTACGAATTGACTAAATGAGGGCAAGGAGGTTATATGTATCAAAATTTAATAAAACCATTATTAGACTTTTTATTAAGTTTAATACTTATAGTAATCCTTAGCCCATTATTTTTGATAATAGCTATTATATCAAAAATATATGAACCGAAAGGAACTGTGTTATTTAAACAAGAAAGAGCAGGCAGGTATAACAAGCCTTTCTTATGCTATAAGTTTAGATCTATGAAAATGTCGGCTCCCAAAAACGCTTCCACATGGGAGCTAGATAATCCAGATGCTTACATAACTCCTTTAGGAAAGTTTTTAAGAAAGACAAGTCTTGATGAAATCCCACAGTTAATTAATATTCTTAAAGGTGATATGAGTTTTGTTGGGCCAAGACCTGTAATTTTAAAGGAAAAAGAATTGTTAGATTTAAGAGCTGCTAATAATGCTTACTCAGCAAAACCAGGTATTACTGGACTCTCACAAATATCTGGTAGAGATAATTTATCTCCAAAAGATAAGGCCTATACAGATGGTTTATATGCTAGTCAATTAACTTTTATGAATGATTTGAAAATATTTTTAAAAACAATCCCAAAAGTTTTAAGTGGAGATGGTGTAACAGAAGGTAAGCAAAATTTCTAGTAAAATATTTAGGAAAAGATTTGCAAAACTATAAAATTTATGATAAAGTGTATATATAATAATATGAGTGATGAGAAACGAGCCAATTGAATATGAATGGGCTCGTTTTGTCCTTTTAAATGGAGGTTTTATGACTAGGGAAAGTATTTTCGAGGAGCTTTATAGTAATCCAGTGATTATGGCAATAAAAAATAATAAAGATCTTAGAAAATGCTTGGAATGCGATAATAAAATTGTCTTTGTACTTTATGGCAATATTGAAACTATACCAATTATAGTAAAAAAACTTAAGGATAGGGATAAGATTGTTATAGTCCATGAAGATCTTATAGAAGGTCTTTCAAGCTCTTCGTTTGCTGCAAGTTTTATAAAAAAATATACTGAAGCTGATGGAATTATTTCTACTAAGGCTTCTAATGTAGTTTATGCAAGAAAACTTGGACTTTTCGCAGTTTTAAGATTTTTTGTTATTGACAGTATGAGTTTTGAAAATATGAAACAAACTATAAAAGATGTTAACTGTGATATAATCGAGATACTTCCTGGAATATTACCTAATCAAATTAAGGACATAAAAAAAAGAACTAATATACCAATAGTTGCTGGCGGATTAATTTCTACAAAGAAGGAAGTTATGGATGCCTTAAATTCAGAAGCTATTGCAATCTCATCATCCAATTATAATGTATGGCTTATGTAGGAGGAAGGATATTATGAGTAAATACATCATGGCCTTAGATGCTGGTACAACCAGTAACAGAGCAATCATTTTTGACAAAGAAGGACAAATTATTTCAGTTGCACAAAAAGAATTCACCCAATATTTCCCAAAAGCTGGATGGGTAGAACATGATGCTACAGAAATCTGGTCAACTCAACTTGGAGTTTGTACTGAAGCTTTAGCTAAGAAAAATATTGATGCAAGTGATATTGCTGCAATTGGTATTACTAACCAACGTGAAACTACTATAGTTTGGGATAAAAAAACAGGTGCTCCTGTATATAATGCAATCGTTTGGCAATGTCGCCGTACCGCTGATATGGCTGATAAGCTCGTAGAAGATGGTTATGGCAAAATGATAAAAGAAAAAACTGGTCTTGTAGTTGACCCATATTTCTCAGCTACAAAAATCAGATGGATTCTAGATAATATTGAAAATGGTCAACAAAGAGCTGAAAATGGTGAATTATTATTTGGTACAGTTGATACATGGTTAGTATACAATTTAACTCGTGGTAAAGTTCATGTAACAGACTATACAAACGCTTCTAGAACCATGCTTTATAATATAAACACTTTAGAATGGGATGATGAACTTTGTGAAATGCTTAATATTCCAAAATGTATGCTTCCAGAAGTAAAACCATCATCTTGTGTATACGGTGAAACAAATGAAAAATTATTTGGTTCTCCAATTAAGATTGCAGGTATGGCAGGTGACCAACAATGTGCTTTGTTTGGTCAAACATGCTTTAACCCAGGTGAAGCTAAAAATACCTACGGTACAGGTGCTTTCCTACTTATGAATACTGGCGAAGAAGCAGTTTCATCACAAAATGGTCTAATTACAACGATTGCGTGGGGACTTGAAGAAGGCAAAGTAAATTACGCTCTTGAAGGTTCAATCTTTGTTGCAGGTTCTGCGATACAATGGTTAAGAGACGAACTTAGAATAGTAGATGCTTCTGATGATACAGAATATATGGCTACAAAAGTTGATGATACAGATGGATGCTATGTGGTGCCAGCATTTACAGGGCTAGGTGCTCCATATTGGGATCCATATGCTAGAGGAGCTATAGTAGGTATTACTAGAGGAACTAGCAAGTATCATATAGTAAGAGCTACACTTGAATCCCTTGCATATCTAACAAATGATGTTTTAGCAGCAATGAGTATTGATTCGGGTAATGATCTAAAAGAGCTTAAGGTTGACGGGGGAGCCAGTGCAAATAATTTCCTAATGCAATTTCAAGCTGATATGATTCAGACAACAGTAGAAAGACCAGCTACACTTGAAACTACAGCTTTAGGAGCAGCTTATCTAGCAGGTCTAGCAGTAGGTTATTTCAAGGGTCTTGATGAAATCAAAGAAAATCGTAAGATTGATAAAGTATTTAAGCCAGAAATTTCTAAAGAAGAAAGAGATAAAAAAGATTATAATTGGCAAAAAGCGATTTCTAGATCAGTAGACTGGGCTAAGGATTTAAAGTAGAATAGTAATTGAGAAAGAGTTTAAGGATTTTCTAGGACTCTTTTGCCCAAAAGAGCCATATACTGGCTCTTTTTTAGTACATATAAGGAGAAGAATATGAAAGATGTTGTAATAATAGGAGCAGGTGTAACAGGCACATCTGTAGCTTACAATTTATCAAAATACAAGGGAGATTTCCTTGTAGTAGAAAAGCATGCTGATGTTTGCGAAGAGACATCAAAAGCAAACTCTGCTATTTGCCACGGTGGCTATGATGCTGAGCCAGGTAGTATGAAAGCGAAAATGAATGTTGAAGGTAACCACATGATGAGAGAGTTAGCAGATGAGCTATCTTTTCCATACAAGCAAATAGGAACCTTAGTTTTATGCCATGATGAAAAAGACTTCCCAAATTTACAAAAACTATATGATCAAGGTATAGAAAATGGTGTTGGTGGCATGAAAATAATTTATAACGAAGAAATTCGTGAATTAGAACCTCATGTTGAAGAAAACGTATATGCTGCTTTATACTGTGAAGAAGCTGGTATAGTAGATCCATTTTTAATGAACATAGCTTATACTGAAGGATCAAATATAAATGGTGTTGAATATAAATTAAATGCAGAAATTAAAGATATAGTTGAAAAAGAAGATCACTATGTGTTAATTACTGCTGATGGTGAAGAAATAGAAACAAAGGCAGTTGTAAATGCAGCAGGTTTATATTCTGATCAAATCCATGATATGGTATTTGATGATAATAAGTTTGAAATCAGAGCACGTCGTGGAGAATATTTACTCCTTGATAAAGCAACAAAAGGATATGTAAATCATGTCTTATTTAACCTACCTACAGAAAAAGGTAAAGGTATACTTGTAACTCCTACAATTGATGATAATACTTTGATAGGACCTACATCAGACTTTGTTGATGATAAAGCAGACTTAGTAACAACTAGAGAGGCTATAGAAGAAGTAATTGATAAAGTAAATGATACAGTAGATAATGTTCCTGTTCGTCAAGTAATCACCTCTTTTTCAGGAAACAGAGCTCATGAATCAAACGGAGACTTTATCTTAGAGGAAAGTAAAAAAGGATTTTTTGATTGTGTAGGTATAGAATCGCCAGGACTTACATCAGCACCTGCTATTGGTAAGTATATGGCAGATCTTATCAAAGACTCCCTAGAATTAGAAGAAAAATCTGACTTTAAGCCAGGTAGAAAAGCTATTCCAAAAACAAGTGAGATGACAAGGAAAGAGCATAATGAGCTTATTAAAGAAAATCCATTATATGGCAAGATCATTTGTAGATGTGAAAAAGTAACCGAAGGCGAAATTGTAGATGCCATCCATGCACCTGTTGGAGCAAGAACAGTAGATGGAATCAAGAGACGTTGTCGAGCTACAGCGGGTAGATGCCAAGGTGGTTTCTGCTTACCATCAATTATTGAGATCTTGTCTAGAGAACTTGGCGTTAGTGAAGAAGAGATAACTAAAAAAGGTAAAGACTCTTTCTATATTGAAAAGAGAGCAAAGTAGGGGGAAGAAATGAAAGACTATGATTTAGTAATAATTGGTGGAGGTCCAGCAGGACTTTCAGCAGCAGTAAAAGCCTACGATGAAGGAATCAAAAATATCCTTGTGGTAGAACGTGATAATAGATTAGGTGGTATATTAAATCAATGTATCCATAACGGGTTTGGGTTACAAAGATTCAAAGAGGAGTTAACAGGTCCTGAATACGCACATAGATTTATTGATGAAGCTCAAAAAAGAGATATAGATATAATGATGAATACCATCGTAATGGATCTTCACGAAGATAAAACAGTTTTATTAATGAATGAAGAACGTGGAATGTTTGAAGTAAAACCAAAAGCAATAATTCTAGCTATGGGTTGTAGAGAAAGACCAAGAGGAGCGCTAAATACTCCAGGAAGTCGTCCAGCTGGTGTTTATAGTGCAGGTACAGCTCAAAAATTAGTAAATCTTGAAGGATATCTACCAGGAAAGAAAGTAGTTATATTAGGATCTGGAGATATAGGACTTATCATGGCAAGACGTATGACTCTAGAAGGCGCAGAAGTAGAATGTGTAGCAGAACTTATGCCATTTTCAGGTGGTCTAAAGAGAAATATAGTTCAATGCTTACACGACTATGATATTCCACTTTATTATTCAACAACAATTTCAGGCATTAAAGGAACTGATAGAGTAGAAGGAGTTTATCTATCAAAAGTAGATGAAAACTTAAGAGTAATTGAAGGAACAGAAAAATTTGTAGAATGTGATACAGTTCTTCTTTCAGTTGGCCTTCTACCAGAAAACGAACTTACTAAAGAGGCAAATATTAAGCTAGATCCAAGAACAAAGGGAGCTTATGTATCAGATAAGCTAATGACAAATGTAGATGGTATATTTGCAGCAGGAAATGTTTTACACGTTCATGATTTAGTAGACTTTGTATCGGAAGAAAGTGAACTTGCAGCAGTTAATGCAGCAAACTATATAAAAGGTGAATTCAAAGAAACATCAGAGCATACAATTGATCTAGAAGCAGGAAATGGCATATCATACACACTTCCTCAATTTATAGATTATGAAAATATGGATGAATCAATAATAGTTAAATTTAGAGTGAACAACGTATACCCATCTAGAAAAATTTGTGTATATACAGATGATAAATGCATAGTTGAGCGTAAAAAAAGAGTTCTAGCTCCAGGTGAAATGGAACTACTCAGACTTAAAAAAGAAGATATAGATCCAGAAACTAAAAAAATCACTATTAAATTGGAGGAAGTATGAAAAAACAATTCACATGTATCAATTGCCCATTAGGTTGTCAAGTAGTAGTAACCATGGATGGGGAAGAGATAACAGATATATCAGGAAATAACTGTAAACGTGGAGAAAATTACGTAAGAGATGAAGTAAAGGATCCAAAGAGGATGGTATGTTCGACAGTTAAAATTTCTGGAAGTAATGCTTACAGTGTTCCAGTAAAAACAGAAACTGCTATTCCAAAAGGATTAATATTTGAATGTATGAAAGAAATCAATAATACTGAGATTAAAACCCCAGTGCATATAGGTGATGTAGTAATTGATAACGTCCTAGATACAGGAGTAAATGTAATTGCTACAGATGAGAGAGCATAGACTTTTCTATAATTTTTCCTAAGATAGAAATACCCCAAAATCGTACTTTAGATTTTGGGGATTTTTTAATGGATAAAGTTCTTATGATTTTTTCTTTTTTAGCTTAAAGGCAGATGCTATTTCATCAAGCTCATCGACTTTTAGTAAATATACGATAAGAAGATAAATTAGTCCTGTAAGGGCAATAGTAACTAATAACCATAAATTAGATGGTCTTAATTTGTAGAAGTAGTTTGCAAATGCTCCGATTATAGCTCCAGCTAATAATATTTTTATTAAATTTTTAAAAATATATCCTATATTTAAGCTTCCATAGCTTTTATTATAGATTATAAAGGCTATCACTATCGGAGCTACTTGGCTAATTGTTGTAGCAAGGGCTAACCCAACCAATCCATAAGCTTTAGAAAGAGTATAATCGAGGATTATATTTATACCTAACTGAACAAATGATATTATAGTTGGTACTTTTGTATTTTGGTGACTAAAAAATGATAGGTAAAGTACATCTACTATAGCAGGACCTATTAAATAAAGTGTGTAGTAAAATAATACATCACTTGTCATAATCATATCCTGATATGAAAAAGCACCTCGATAGTATACAAATGATATTATTGGCCTTGATAGGACCATCATACCTATAATTGATGGGACAAATAGTATAAGTATTTTAACCATTGTTTTACTTGTAACTTCCTTCATTCCCTTTATATCACCTTCTGCTACAAGTTTGCCTATAATTGGATATGCAGTAACTTGGAAAGGCACTATAAATGTAGAACTTATTATTCTTATAATCTTCAGTGCATAATTTAGTATAGAAACTCCACCATCGCTTGCAACTAAAGAAGCAAATGATTGATCTACAATAGTTGATATATAGACTGCTGCCATAGAAAATGTAGTAGGCAGGGATAAAAGAACAATTTTTTTGATGTTTTCATCATATACGAATTTTACTTTTCCTCTTTTAAACCCTACTTTTTTAATAGCTTTTGGAAATACTACAAACTGGACAAGGTAGGCTAAAAATATACCGATTGCTATAATACTTACATTGGACTTAGATATAACTATTGTTATAGATAGTATTACATTTAGGATTAGAAAAGGTAATGCTGGTGTAAGAAAGTCTCCCTTAACTTGTAAATAAGCAGATAAAATAGCAGCGTATATATTTGGATATATGGTAATCATTATGGCACGCATAAATAAAGTTGCTATTTTTAATTTTTCTCCACTATAGCCTGCTGCAAAGAGCTTAACAATTGATGGAGCAAATATCAACCCTAAAATCATTATTAACGTTGACAAAAAAAGGGAAAAGTTCAATAAGTTATTTGTAAATTTATCTCCAGATTTTTCCCCCTCTTTTTTTATTATTTCCTCGTAAGTTGGTATATAGGTTTTGCTTAGTGCATAAGTTATTACTGAAAATATGAGGGTAGCAGCTGTAGTTGAGGTATTAAAGGCATCTGTTATAGGGCCTGTACCATATACATAAGAAAATATCATTTCTCTACCAAAAGCAAAAAGTTTACCTATTAGATTTAAAATTATTAATAAAAGTGTATTATTCATGATTTTTTATAAGCGTAGCCTAGCAAGAAATTATCTATTGATTCTATTTCTAGGCTTATAAGTTTTTCTATTGGTATTTCGAATGTATCAAATATTTTGGCATTTGATGTATTTATTGCATCTATATTGACAATATCGTCATTATAGTCCTTTACAAAACCAGTTATAGAATCATAATAATTAAAACTTGTCGCAAGTCTTATGATTTTCTTATGATCTTTGGCATATTTTATTAGATCTATAAAGTCAGGTTTAGAAGAGTATATCTCGTTATCGCTATCACCTATAGAGATATTGCCCCAAAAACCCATATAGGTTTCAATTTTTTTAAGATATTCGCTATTCTTTTCAATACCGTCAATTGTATTTTTATCAAACAATAAATAACCATCAAATTTACCTTGATCATCTACAAGGTGGGTGAATAATCTATCATCACTTTGATAGATCACATAACCTACAGCAAATGAATCATTGTCTGATGAATATATTTCTACTAAATCTTTCATTTAAACTCCTATTTATTTAAGAAACGTGAAAGAAATTCGCGTGTTCTTTTATGGTGTGGATTTTCAAAAATTTCTTCTGGAGAACCATCTTCAAGGATTATACCTTTGTCCATGAATAATACCCTAGTTGATACATCTCTAGCAAAGTCCATTTCATGAGTTACTACGATCATAGTGATACCTGTTTTAGCAAGATTAGTCATAGCATCTAGGACTTCTCCGACCATTTCTGGGTCTAGAGCACTTGTAGGCTCATCAAATAATAGAACTTTGGGATTCATACAAAGGGCACGAGCTATAGCGACTCTCTGCTTTTGACCACCTGATAATTGATCTGGCATTGCATGGAAGAATTTATCCATACCAACATCTGTTAGATATTCCATAGCTAAGTCTTTAGCTTCTTTCTTGTTTTTGTGTAGAACAAGTTCTTGTCCAAGGGTACAATTTTCTAAAACATCTTTATTATCAAAAAGGTTGAAGTTTTGAAAAACCATGCCCACTTCTGAGCGATAATGTCTTTCATCAAAACTATTATCTAAAATGTTTTTTTCATCATATAGGATCTGACCGCTTGTTGGTGTTTCTAAGAGATTTAGGCAACGAAGTAGGGTAGATTTACCAGAACCCGATGAACCAATTATTGACACTACTTCGTTCTTTTCTACTCTAAAATTTATATCTTTAAGTACTAAATTATCTCCAAAGTTTTTTTCTAGATTTTTAACTTCAATTATTGGCATGTTTTACTCCTGTACTAGATTCATGGATAAAGTCACGTCCATTCATATTGCGTTCAACTAATAATAGTATTCTTGTTATTACAAAAGTTAATACAAAATAGATTATTGCTGTTATGAGATAAGTTGGGAAGAATTGATAGGTAGATCCTGCAACTGACTTACTCATAAAGAATAATTCTGTAACTGATATTACATTAAGTACTGATGTATCTTTGATATTTATTACAAATTCATTACCGAGTGATGGTAGGATAGTTTTTACAGCTTGAGGAATGATTACATTTTTCATTGTTTGCCAGTGAGTCATTCCCAAAGCCTTACAGGCTTCAAATTGCCCTTTATCTATAGAATTGATTCCACCACGCACTACTTCTGATAGATAAGCACCTGTATTTATTGAAACTATTAGTATGGCTGCAAACATAGTTGATAGGTCTATATTAAAGTATTGCTTTAGTCCATAAAAAATTATTACAGCTTGTACCATCATAGGTGTGCCGCGAAAAATTTCTATGTAAGCTCCTAGGACAAAGTTGATGATTTTATAAAGGACATAACCGATAGGATTTTTTATTTTGTTAACTTGTATTTTTCTAATAACTGCTACCAATAGACCAATCAAAAATCCTAAAGTGGTAGAAACTATAGCTATAAATAATGTATTTAATATACCTTTAATAAATAGTGAGGAATATCTTTGCCATATAGATTTCATCTCTGCTCCAAAGCTTTGCTCACTAGTAGGATTTTCATCTTTATCTACTTCGTTTGTTAAGTCAACCATTTTATCCATTATGTCTTTTTTTTCTGATTCTGGGATATTATTTAGAGCTTTGTTAATTTTTTCGGTAAGTTCTGAACCTTTTTTTACCCCTACGGCTACAGAAGTGTAGGTTTTATCTATTGTGAACCCATCTTTATCTTTGAAACTTAAAAATACTAAATTAGGGTTTGATTTAACAGCGCTAGCTGCGCCAGATTCTTCAGAAAGATAACCATCTATTGTACCTGCATTTGTTGCAGTAATCATAGTTGGAAAAGAGTCTAGAGCTTGTTGCTTTTTCGCTCCATCCATTTGATCTATCAAATCATAGTGGAATGTTCCAAGTTGGGCTGTGATCTTTGCATCCTTAAAATCATGTATACTCTTTGCTTTTTCATATGAAGACCCCTTTTTAACAACTACTCCAACTTCTGCATTGTAATAACTATTTGTAAAATCTATTTGTTCTTTACGTTCTGGGGTAGGACTCATACCTGCTACTATAGCATCGATTTTACCGCTGGTAAGAGCTGGTATTAATCCATCCCAATCTATCTTATAAATCTCTAGCTTCATTCCGAGTTTATCAGCAAGTTCCTTTGCTATGGCTACATCATAGCCATTGGCATACTCACCATTTGAATTAGCAACTGGGATAGCTCCATTTTTATCATCTACTTCTGAAAAATTAAATGGAGCATAATTTACTTCCATACCAACTCTTAATACTGGATCTTGGTTACTTGCGTAGCTGACACCTGAAAATGCAAATAAAATTAAGATCAGATTCAATAATGTTCTTTTTATTCTTTTCATAATAATTCCTTTCATAAAATTTGGATTAGTTTATTTTAAGCAAAAAAAATACACGTGCTTCTAATCCGCTATGGGACGAATGCCGTGTTACCACCCAAATTCATGCACTTTTCACAAAGCACATCTCAATAAGTACCATCATACTCGTTTGCTATAACGGGCAAACCCGTCTTTAGATCAATTACTATCCCCAAAGAAACTCAAAGGCTTTTTTCACATATATTCCAAATATCCCTTCGCACCAAACAGGGACTCTCTTTATTTTTCCTATAAGCTACTCTTCTTATCAATGTCATTTTTCATATAGTACAAGATTTTTTTATAAAAGTCAAGAGAAGATGGTATACTTATTTAAAGAGGGAAAATATGAAATTAAGTGATAGACAAGAAGAAATTATTAAATTATTACAAAAAGCGTCAAAACCTATAAGCGGGGAAGCTTTAGGCAAACACTTTTTTGTATCTAGACAAATAATCGTAAAAGACATAGGAGTACTTAAAGCCTTTGGTATAAATATAATCTCTACAAATAAGGGATATAAAATTGGCGATAGTAAAAATATAATTAGGATTATAGAGTCAAGCCATGAAGATAAAGATATAAAAGACGAGTTAAATACTATAGTTGATAATGGGGGAGTAATAATAGATGTATTTATAAATCATCCAGTATATGGAATTATAAAAAAAGACCTAGACATCCATTCCAGAAATGGCGTAAATAATTTCGTAAAAAGTATGGACGAATCTACTCCGCTAAAAAACCTAACCTTAAACAATCATTTTCACACCATAAGTGCTGAAAGTATAGAAGTTATAGAAAAAATAGAAAAAGCTCTTAAAGCTAAGGGATATTTGAAATAAGAAATAGCTAATATTTTAATTAATTTATTGCATAGAATTAGTTAGTAAATTAAATGCTTACATGTATATACAACGGGAAATATTTGTGGTATACTAGTTTCATCAAATTGTAAGGGGATTTTATGAGAAAATATTTAGATGAACAAGGTATTAGTCTTTCTCCTAAGGTATATTTTATAGATGCTCTAGGAGCAATGGCTTTTGGACTATTTGCTTCTCTTCTAGTAGGAACTATTTTAAATTCTATAGGAAATATTTTTGCTATAAGCTTTTTTACGGAAAGGATTTGGCCTCTAGTTGGGAAAGCTACAGGTGCGGCTATTGCTGTTTCTATAGCTTATGCACTTAATGCTCCTAATTTAGTTTTATTTGCATCAACAATAGTTGGTCTTGGTGCCTATGAGCTAGGTGGGCCAGTCGGAGTTTACATCGCTACTATTTTTGCAACAGAATTTGGTAAGTTAGTTTCAAAGAGAACAAAGCTTGATATAATAATTACACCAACTGTTACAATTCTTATAGGAGTTTTTCTAGGAGATTTTATAGGCCCAGGCGTGGCAAGTTTTATGACTTGGATTGGAAATGTTATAATGCATGCTACAGAACTTCAGCCATTTTTAATGGGTATTGTAGTTTCTACTTTAGTAGGAGTGGCATTGACTCTTCCAATATCTTCAGCTGCAATTTGCATGATGCTAGGTTTATCGGGACTTGCTGGAGGAGCAGCTACAGTGGGATGTTGCGCACAAATGGTTGGTTTTGCAGTTGTATCCTATAAGGATAATGGAATAGAAGGTTTACTTGCCCAAGGGCTTGGAACTAGCATGTTTCAAGTACCTAATATAATAAAAAACCCATGGATATGGTTACCAGCAACTCTTTCAGGAGCGATAATTGGTCCAATTGCAACAGTAGGTTTTAAGATGGAGAATTCACCTTTAGGATCTGGTATGGGAACAAGCGGTTTAGTAGGACAAATTTCTACTCTAGAAACTTTAGGGTCAAGTAGGGGAATAGGTGCAGTTTTATTACAAATTCTAGTCTTACAAATAATCCTTCCAGCTATTTTATCTTTTATAATTTATAAGATAATGTATAAAAAAGACCTTATAAAAGATGGAGATATGAAGATCGAATTTTAATATTTTTATTATAACTAATAATTTACTGTAAATACTTTAATGGAAATTTAATGAAAGTTGAATATAATTAATAAAAAGAAGAGCATTTTTAATAATGCTTTTTTCTTTTCAAATAAAGGAGTTTATGATGGAAGAAAAAAAAAGAAATTTCGATCAATTTAAGGTTAATCTTCATGAAGGTTCTAGAGTTGGTCATGTTATAGCAGTTATGAGTGGTAAAGGTGGTGTTGGTAAGTCATCTGTAACTAGTATGATTGCTAATAAATTAAATAAAAAAGGTTACAAAGTAGCTATATTTGATGCTGATATTACAGGACCATCTATACCACAAGCTTTTGGTATAGACGAAAGTGTAAGAGGTACTAAAGAAGGACTTATGTACCCAGGTCTATCTCGTGATGGAATAGAAGTTATATCAGTTAATATGATCCTACCAAATAAGACGGATCCAGTAGTGTGGAGATCATCCATAGTAACTGGGGTAATCAAGCAGTTCTATTCGGATGTAGATTGGGGAGAGATTGATTATATGCTCATAGACATGCCTCCAGGAACAAGTGATGTACCACTTACAGTATTCCAATCTTTACCAATAGATGGAATAGTGGCGGTAGCAACACCACAAGATTTAGTTGGAATGGTTGTAGAAAAATCACTTAAGATGGCTCGCATGATGGGTAAAAAAGTAATAGGAATAGTAGAGAATATGTCATATTTTAAATGCCCAGATTGTGGAAGCGAGCATAAGATATTTGGTGATAGTCACGTTGATGAAGTTGCAGAAAATCATAATATTGATACCATAGCAAAACTACCAATAAATCCAGAAATATCTTCAAAAATTGATAGTGGTCTAATTGAAGATATTAATCCAGCAGAATTAAATCCAATCATAGAAAAAATTGAAAGTTTATAGGAGTGGTTTATGAAAAAAAGATTGTTGACACTAGTTTGTGTCTTAAGTATTTTACTGCCATCGATTTCCTTTGCAAAAAGTGCTGATTCAAATAAAAACGATGTAGTTTATGGAGCGGCTTTAAGTGAAGAACAAATTAATCAAATGAATGATGCTTTTGGTGTAGAGAAGAATGATTCAAATATAAATTATAGTAGGGCTTCGGGAAGTGACTTACAAAAATATTTAGGATATTATACTGATAATAGCAATATGATTTCATCAGTATATATTAAAAAATTGCCAGAAAAATCTGGAATCAAAGTTAATATTGTAACTCCAACAAATATTACATCTATCACTCAAGGACAATATACAAATGCTGCCATAACAGCAGGTATTAGTGATGCAGAAATCTATGTAGCAAGTCCAAAACCGGTTACAGGAGAGTCAGCATTAGTTGGAGTATATGTTGCTATGGATTTAAGTGGAGAAAAAGTAGATCCAGAACGCGCAAAAGTTGCTCAAGATGAATTGGAAGCGGTAAATGAAATATCTAAAGAAAATGAAGGAAAAGATAATTTCAAACCTGAGGATCTAGATAAGGTTGTTATAGAAGTTAAGCAAAAGTTAGCTGATCATAAAGAAGAAACAGGACAAGCAGCTGATGCTAATCAAATCGGTATCTATATACAAGATGCATTAAAAGATGTAAATCTCCAAAACGTTCTAAGTGATAATAATATAAACATACTTATAAATTACTTTGATAAATATCAAAATTCTTCTGCTATAGATAGTGAAGAAGTAAGAGAAAATCTTATGAAATTCGGCAATGAACTTGCTGATAATGCAAATAAATTTTATAACGATAATAAAGAATCAATTGATAATATAGCAAAAGAAGCTCAAGATAGTGGCTTACTTGATTCATTACTTAACTTCTTTAAGTCAATAGCAAATTCGTTTGTAAATATTTTTTCTGGAAATAATGATTAGATAAATAAAACTAGTTAGGATATTAGCTTATCTCAGCTAGTTTTTTTATGCTTTGAAAAAAATAACAAAACAAATTTAGATCTAGCCAGGATATTTTAGAAATATCGATGTACTTAAGAGATCTCTCTACTTTAGTCGGGTTGGTATATTATTTGTACTTATTTTATAATCAAAGTACATAAAATTTCTATCTATTCGTCTGAAGCAAAGTAGAGTGGAGAAATCTATAATTGCTTATGATGTTTTTTGTGTACTCTATTTAGCCAATATAGTTATTTGTCATTATTCTATAAATAAAGTTCATAAAATCATCCACCTATTTCGACTGGAGCGAATCGAAGTTTAGAAATCTGGAAATACCTATGATATTTCTCTATATCCTTCATTTAATCGATATAGACATTTGTACTTATTTTTTAAAACAAAGAGAACAAAGCTACCCATCCATTTCGACCGAAGCGTAGTGGATAAATCTCTTTTTCTAACTAAATTAATATAAAGATTAGAATAAAAATATCCCCTAAATTTTAATTATATAGGGGATAATCATATTATATTATTTTATTGAATAATTCTTCTTATAGAAATTGGATTTCTGATAGGACTTATCTTTATGCCTGAATTTGGATTTGAAGCGTGGATCATATTACCATTACCATCTGCCATACCGACATGGGTTATATTATTAAGGCTTGTTCCAAAAAATACTAAATCTCCAGCTGCTTCGCTACCTAAAGGTATTTCTACACCATATCTTTGTTGACTTTGGGCAAAGTGTGGTAGACTTATGCCTATTTGTCTATATATTTGCATAGTAAAACCAGAGCAATCTATACCATTCCAAGGATCTACACCACCCCAAACGTAGGGTCTTCCTACAAATTGGGTTGCCCAATTATATAGTTTAGTACCAGCTTCTGATCCTGTGACTGGTACTGTTATAGTCTGACTATTATCCACAACACTTGTTTGTTCTTGATTATTGGATTGAATATCATTTCCGTAGGTGGTAGTAGTTACATATCTAACTTCCGTAATATTCTTCATCTGATTTTTTAACTCTTCTTCTCTTTTAAGCTGAGTTTTTATATGATTATTTACATCGTTATAAAAAGATTTAAAATCATCAAGATCCTTACCACTTTTAGTTGAAATAGCTAGTGAGGATAGCTTTACATAACCTTCTTTCAATCCTTTGCTATTATTTTTATCATCTTTCTGATTATCATTGTCTTTATTTTCGCTAGATAAAGTAACAACCTCAGGGATTTCAAGAGAGCTACTTAAACTACCTAGTGTTACAGTTTTAACATTGCTTTTATTATCACTTGATTTATTTTTTGAATCATTTTCAGTTTCTGCTAGATTCTTTACATTTATTTTCTCATTGTCTTTAAAATCTTCATCATACGAAACTTTTACAAATTCGCTATCAGGTTCAAAGGCAAGGATAGTTACTTTACTATCTTTTTTAAGTTTATAGTCGGTAAGATTTTTAGAATTGCTATCAGGTTTTTCTTTAAGATTGGTCTCAGAAATTATACTAGTATGGTTTAACTTATAGAACCATCTTTTGGCAACATAAGCTTTTTGACCATCATATTCTATTTGATACCAATCGTCTGATTCTCCTTTTATTTCATAGGGAGTAAAATCTTCGATCCCACCTAATATTTCACTATTTACATCTTCTTTGACTCTAATATTTACCCCATCAGTTATATTTTTGTTTAGAACTATGGAATCTGCATGGGACAAGCTTGGATTTATAAAAATTTGAGAAAATACCAATGAAGTTAAAAATAGTTTTTTGATACTTTTTGACATCTTTTCTCCTAGTTTTTTAATATAATATAATTTTAGTATAGATGGCTTAATATGTCAATTTCATTAGTATTTTTCAAATAATACATAGGCGAAATCTACAATTTCTTTTGAAAATTCATTTCTAAGATAGGATGTATCAAGCCTATTTATCCTAACTCTATCCAGACCATCAGCATCTTTAAATAGTTTTGTTAAAAAAATTGCTCTATCAAAGTTTTTTACTTCAAATTCTTCGATAATATCTTTCATATCATTGTCATTAGCAGAATGTGCAGTAATAACTGCTTGCAAAATATTTTTATCATCTGGATTGATTTTGGCATAATCTATTGAGTCTATGGCAGCTCGTCTACCATGTTCTACATCCCATCCATCATTCTCTCTTTTTGTATCATGAAGGCTTGCTGCATATCTTAAAATATCGGTATCTCTTTTATCTAAGCTATATTTCCAAGATAAGATTAACGAATAAAAAATGACCCTTTCTATGTGAGCTTGGCCATGGACTTTGGATTTAAAAAGTATATCTGTATTTAAGTTTTCATATGTTTCTAGTAGGACATCAAAATATGGAGATTCTTTAAATTTATTAAAGAAGTCATATTCTTTAATCCAGTTTTCTTTTGTTATTATTTCAACCATTCTCATAATAATCTCCTTTATCATATTTTAACATTTTATTAAATTTTAGAAAAGTACATAAATTAGTATATTTCCTATTAAACTAGGTTAATATTTTATATCAGAAAATGGCAGTAGTATATTTATAAAATAAGCAAAATTATAGGCTTACTAATTGCAATTTAGCTATTAGAGTAACTTCTTAGTACATTTGATGATAATTTATAAGGCTCATTAGCGTCAAATATTTTTAGAAGATACTCTACAATATTGGAATCATATATTTTGTGACAAAAGCTTTATTTTTCTTGTCTTTACAAATTCACGCAAGTTTATTAGAAACATAATAGAGTATATAAGACTAAATGATATAAAGGAAAGTGTTATTGAATTTGTATGCAGAATTTTATTAATTACATTTAGAAAAAAAGGAGCTACAAATCCTCCCATATTGCAACCTATAAAAATAAGGTTGTTTGCAATCCTTGCATGGCTACCTCTTACAAATCTTGAAACTTCTGCAAAAAGATACGGTGTGCAAAGTGATTGTGAGAAAGCTATTAGGACCATGCAAAGTAAAAATACATACATATTATCGCCTAATAAGGCAATAATTGCATTAAATATTGTGTATATAGCTAATCCTAAAAGAATAGTCTTTTCACGTAGATTTTTATTTATAAATCCAAAAAGAAACCCAGAAATCATACCAGATAGTGGTAGGGCTATCATGTATATATTAATATCAGCACCCTTACCCTTAGCCAGTGTAGCTACTGTAGGGAATCTTATACTTAGAGAACTTACGTTCATAATCATAACAGCGCCAAAGAATATATAAAAAAAGATTTGCTTATTAAAATGAAATTTTCCTAAATTTTCTTTTTCTTCAATATTAATATCAGGAATAGTTTTATCAAAATAAAAAAGAACAATAAAAGCTAAAGCATAGGCTAAAAATGAGAAAGTCCATTTTATTTTAATTAAAAGTCCAGCTATGAATAGTAAAATTGTTTGTCCTATAAATTCAGTAGAATTTCTTATACCATGTAGTCTTGAAGCTTCATCACCTTCAAAAAATACATTTATATAATTTGCACTATGACCATTAAAAAGGCCAACTCCAGCTCCCATAATAATTCTACTTATAAAAACTGACCAATAACTAGTTTTTATAATAGGAAAAATGGAACTTATTGCTACTAAAAATAATCCGAGTAATACACAATTTTTCATACCTATTTTTTTAGTTATTACTTCACTTAAAATCATAGTTACAATTGTAGCTATGGATGAGAGAGTTATTAAAAATCCAGCATTTGTAATTGATATGTCAAATGTTTCTTGCATAAATACAAGACTACCAGAAATTATACTATTACCTGCTACAAATAAAGCTATAGAAAGTATAGCGGCTTTTTTTCTTAAATCATTTTTCAAATTAATTCCTCATTTCACAAAATAATCTAAGAAATATAATAGCAAAAAACATCTACTTGGTAAAGAAAAAATAACAATTAAAAAAAGCTGGGAAAATCCCAGCAAGAAAGTTATTACCTAGCATCTAAATCACCATATTTTTCAGCTTGGCTATCAAATTTTTTCTCAGCGTAAGAGCATATAGGTATAATTTTTACATTTTTTTTACGAGCATTGTTACAAACCTCATCTAGAAGTTTTTCAGCAAGTCCTTCACCTTGGTGGTTTTTATCTACAACTGTATGGGTAATAGCCCAAGTAGTATCTGTTTTTTCTTCATATTGGCAATAAGCAATTTTATTCTTATCACTATCAAAAGCCTGCGCTTCATGATCTTCTTGGTTAAATCTAATAATCATTTTCTTCACCTCTTAATATATAACTACCCAAATTTGGGTAATTAATAAACAAGTAGATTATTGAACCCATAAATAAAGGTGAAGAGATATGGATTCAATAAATATATAAGTTATAAGTATTGATGATATAAACATTAAGGAGGAATAGTGAGAAGAGATTATAAATTTTCATCTGTAATTATCATTCAGATCATCGTAACATTAATTTTAGTACTAATAGTATCATTAACAGGAGCATATGCTAATTCAGATTTTAATACTGGATCTAGTATACTAAATACGATCTTAACTACAGCAGTACAAACAATTTTTGGATTCATTATAGCTCGTGGACTTGTATTTAATAGGATGGGAAGTTTAGGAGAGTACTTTGATAACTTTAACTACCTTACACTTAAACTGTTTGGACTTTGTTTTATTATTTCTATATTACCATATTTATTAATTGTAGGTTTTGGAATTGGGTTAATATCAAGCCTTACAAGTGCAATGATATCTGGGAATAACTTTGCTGGTTTTGGATCTATGATGGGATTATTAATATTATTGACAATATTATCTATAGTATATACTTTTTTTACTGCATATAATCATTTTGTAGCAGCAGATAATCCTGATTTATCTTTTGGCGAACTTTTTAAAAAGGTTTTTAAAATTGGGAGTGATTTGTTTTCTAAAACCTTTAAGACATACTTAAAATGGCTTATTTTACCATCAATATTGTATATATTTATAATTGTAGTTGCATCATCGAAGCCAACAACTGTAGGAAACTCACTTTCATTAGTTTTGTCAATATTATTTGTTATCTATATAATATTTATAGCTTTAGTTTTTGCCTTAGTTGAATTATCAGATCATTATCTAGACTATAAATATAAAGAACAAATAGATAATGATGAGAAAATATCCTACGAAGTTTAGGGGATAAACTTGGTAACAGAAAGGAAGATAAGATGTCTAAAGAAAAATTAAAAGAGTTAATTTATAATGACGAAGATCAAATAATCAAAGAAAGACGCGAAATTCATCAAAATCCAGAGCTTGCTATGCAGGAGTATGAAACAAATGATTATATAAAAGAAAAGTTAGAATCATATGGACTAGAGGTTAAGCAACTTGAACCAACAGGTCTTGTTGCTGATATAAATCCAGATAGTGATGGAAAGACAGTTTTGCTTCGTGCAGACTTTGATGCCCTACCAATTCAAGAAACAAATGAGTTTGACTTTAAATCTAAAAATGAAGGTAAATCCCATGCCTGTGGTCACGATACTCATGTTGCTATGCTATTAGCAGCTACTCGTGCTTTAATAGAAGTAAAAGATGAGCTACCAGGAACTGTTAGACTACTATTCCAACCAGGAGAAGAAACAGGAGATGGTGGAAAATCAGTAGTAAAACAAGGCGTTACAAAGGGAGTAGATAGTGGATTTGCTATTCATATATTTACAAATTTTGATTTAGGATATGCTGCTACTGGATATAACCAAGTAATGGCTGGAAACTATTTTTTTGAAGTTAGCTTTAAAGGTAAGTCTGCTCATGGTTCCACACCATATCTAGGTAGTGATGCTATTATGATGTTAAATACATTTATAAATGGAGCAAATGGAGCAGTTTCAAGAAAAGTAGATGCTTTAAATACACCTATAGTGTTAAATTTTGGAGTCATTTCAGCAGGATCAGTTGGAAATGCTGTAGCAAGTGATGCCAAATTAACAGGAAGTTTTAGATTTTTTGATAATGATTCAGCCGATGAATTTTTAAAAGAACTTCAAAAAATAGCAGATATTTCAGCGGATATGTATGGAGGCAGTGCTAAATTTACCTATAATCAAGGAGCAGGTCCAGTTATAAATGAAAAAAGATCGACAGATACTGCCGTTAAAGTTGCAAGTGAAATATTCGGTAAGGATCATGTAAAAACTGATCTTAGAGTTGCTGGCTCTGAGGACTTTGGATTACTTCTTGCAGGATTTGAAGATTATAAAGGAATGCCAGGATCATATATGTGCATTGGAGCAAGAAATCCAGATGATAAGTCAACTTTTCCAACAAATCATGCTCAAAACTTTAATCCTGATGAGTCTGCCTTTAAAGATGGAGCACTAGTATTAGCTCAATATGCTTATACTTTCTTAAATGAGGGAGAGGATCTCAAGCAATAATACTAGTATTAAATTGAGGCTTTAAGCCTCTTTTTTTGCGTGGTTTATTATTTGTCATTTTTATTATAAAATATAAATATAATGAGAAAGGATTAATCATGAGAATTGTTGTAATGGGTGCAGGCTCTGTAGGATCCTATATAGTATCTGTATTGTCAGATGAAGGTCACGATGTCTTAGTTATAGAAAAGGATCAAGATGCACTAAATTATCTCCTAGCAGAAAATGATGTAATGGGCATCTTAGGCGATGGAACAGATCCATCTTTGCTTCGTGAAGCCGAGGTGGGAGATTCAGATTTTTTTATAAGCCTTGCAGATGATGACGAGGTAAACATTGTTGCGGGTAATATGGCAAAAGTATTTGGTGCTGGATTTACTATAGCAAGAGCAAGAAGTCCTAAATATCAAGAAAATTATGAATTTATGAAAAAATTTATGGGCATAGATTATTTTCTAAATCCAGAAATGCTTGCTGCAATAGAAGTTGAACTTACACTAGACTATGCTATGGCAAGCTCGGTAGAATCTTTTTTTGAAGGTAGAGTTCAAATGATAGAATTTACCATTCCTAGTAATTCTAAGATGGTTGGTAATAGTTTATCGGATTTAAGTCAAAATGGATTTCTGGAAAATTTACTTATTACTATTGTAGATAGAGATGAAGAAATACATATTCCAAATGGAGATTTTATAATCGAAGCTTTAGACAGCATACATGTTATTGGGACTCCTAGTGATCTTAGAAAATTATACTTAGGAGAATTTGGGAATAATACAGATATTAAATCATCTCTTTTAATTGGAGCATCTAGAATTGCATATTATTTGGCAAGCGATCTTATTAAAAAGAGATTCGATGTTAAAGTTATTGAAATTGATGAGAAAAAGGCTCGTGATTTTCATCGTCAAGTTCCTAACGCTATCGTAATACATGGTGATGGAGCAAATTCTACTTTTTTAGCAGAGGAAAACTTAGAGGACTATGATTCAGTTATAGCATTAACTGGGATTGATGAAAGAAACATACTTATTGCACTTTTGGCTGAAAAAGCTGAAGTTAAAGAAGTGGTAACTAGAGTTGATAATAAAGATCTGCTTAGGGTGACAGGGGTATTAGATATTGATGTGACAGTTACACCTATTAAAGAAGCAGCTAATCATATATTAAGGATTATAAGGGGTAAGCTAAATAAATCAGGATTTTCTATAAGTAGTCTTTACCTGGTAGAAGATAATGAAGTAGAGGCAGTTGAATTTAAGGTTTTAGAAGGTTCTACTATAATAGGAGTGCCTATAAAGAAATTAAATATAAAAGAAGATACTATAGTTGCTTTTATTCAAAAATTTGATACAAATCAAGTTATTATTCCAAACGGAGATACAAGTATTAGTCAGAATGATAAAGTAATTGTTGTTTCAAAAAAGAAAGCATTCAAAGAGATAGATGATATATTGGTGAAAAAATGAAAAAAGAATTTATTTTAAACTCCTTGGCAAGACTTAATATGCTGTTTGCGGGGATGATGCTATTTCCTTTTTTGGTAGGAATTATATATAAGGAACCTCTAAGATATCTACTAGATTTTTTTATACCTGCACTTATCATATTTTTAAGTGGATATATACTCTATGAAAAAATAGAGTTTAAAAAAACTTTCAATACAAAAGACGCCTTAACACTTGTTGCAATTTGCTGGCTAGTGTATTCCATATTTGGAGCGATTCCTTTATACCTTTATCCAGGAGACTTCAATACATTTTTTGATGCTTTTTTTGAATCGGTAGCTGGATTTTCTACTACAGGAGCAACTATTGCTAGAGATGTCGAAAGCTTGCCAAATTCTATAATTTTTTGGAGATCTTTTGCTCAATTTATAGGTGGTTTGGGAATAATATCTCTAACAGTCTCCATTCTTCCAAAACAAAGCAAAAAATCAACTATGATAATGAAAGCTGAGTCTGTAGGGCCAACTTTTGGTAAAATTACACCTAAAGTGGCTGATCAATCTAAAGTTTTATATACTATTTATATATCTATGACTCTTATAACTATTATTTTATTATCTTTAGGGGACTTAGACCTATTTGATTCTATTATATACGGTTTAGGAGCAGCAGGAACTGGGGGCTTTGCTAATAGAGACTTATCTGTAGGATATTACAATTCAACTTATACAGAAATAGTGCTTGCTATTGCAATGTTTATGTTTTCTATAAATTTTAATATTTATTATATGGCTTTTTTTAAAAGATCTAAAAACTTCTATAAATCTGAAGAGTTAAAATGGTATAGTGTTATGCTTATTACTTCTATATTATTAATTTTCATAAATACTTTTAGCATGTATGAGAAGTTAGGAAGGCAATTGGTCGATGTAGTCTTTGCTGTAACTAGCATATCTTCTACAACAGGATATGTTGGGAGTGATACATCTACTTGGCCTATATTTTCTAGAGTGATTTTAGTAGGACTTATGTATGTTGGGGGTATGGCTGGTTCTACTGCTGGTGGGCTAAAGATGTCTAGGCTTGTTTTGTTGGTAAAATCTTCAGTGAATCAATTCAGGATGATGATTAACCCCAATAGAATAACAGTAGTTGAGTTTGAACATAAGACAGTGGATGATAAGTTGCAGCAATCAGTGATGAGTTATTTTATAATTCACATACTAATATTTTTTATACTACTTGCTATAGTTGCTATTGATATAAATAACTTTTTAGAGGCTTTTACAGCAGTAGCTACTACTTATAATGGCTTAGGGCAATTTGGTGAAGCTCAAAGTTTTTATGAATTAAGGGAGGCTTCTAAATTTGTTCTATCTATTGCTATGCTTTTAGGTAGGCTTGAAATATATCCTTTACTATTATTATTTACGCCTTCTACTTATAAGAGAATATAGGGTAATAACTATAAAGATCTAAATACTAGATTATTTATAGTTTATAGTTGAATTTGTAAATAAAAATGCTATACTTATTAGGCTGAGGAGGAAGAAATGAACATTATAATCTTGGGTGCAGGAAAAGTAGGCTCCCACTTGACTAATGAATTATCCTTACAAGATCATGATATTTTAGTTATTGATAAGGATAAAGAGGTTTTAAATAGATTACTTGAACAAAATGATGTTATGGCTATAGTTGGGGATGGTCGTGATATTGATGTTTTAGAAGAAGCAGATGTAGGAAAATGTGATCTTTTTATAGCTTTAACTATGAGTGATGATGTAAATGTAATAGCATCTTCTTTAGCTAAATCCTTGGGAGCTAAAAATATCATAATAAGGCTTAGAGATCCAAAATATGTAAATCATTATGATCGTATAAAAGATATTACTAACTCAAATGAAATAATAAATCCAGAATTTTTGGCAGCCAAATCCATACAGAGATCAATCAAATATTCTCATGCAAGAAATGTGCAAAGCTTCCTTAAAGATAGGGCTCTAATGATTGAAATACAGCTTGGTAAGAATTCTAAGCTTGCTGGACATAGCTTGATGGAAGCGAATTCTTATCTTAGAACATTCGATATAATCATAGGAATCGTTAATGTTAATGGTGAAATATATATACCAAATGGTGATTTTATATTAGAAAGTGGAGATAAACTTTATATAATGGGAACAAAATCAGGTATAGATAAATTTTATAAATCAGAAATACCTGAGAGTATAAGAATAAAGAATGTTTTAATAATTGGGGCAAGTTCGATTACTAGACATCTAACAGGCTTGTTATTAGAACGTAATTTTAATGTTACAATTATAGAAATTGATAGAGAAAAAGCAATATCCATTCAAGAAGAATATAAAGAGGCCATAGTAATAAATTCAGATGGATCGGATCCTGATATATTAGAAGAAACTAGGGTTGAAAATTTTGATGCAGTAGTTTCTCTTACAGGCATAGATGAAGAAAATATTTTGATTGCTCTAATGGCAGAAAGATACGGGATTGATAAGATAATTGCAAAAGTAAATAGAACCAATCTATTAAAAATAACTGGTGTTTTGGATTTGGATGCTACGTTCACTCCAAAAACAGCAGCTAGTAATTATATAAATAGACTTATCAGATCAAAAGAAGATGCTAGAGGAGTTTCAACTTTAAGTAATCTATACAAGCTTGAAGATGATCAAGTAGAAGTTTTAGAATTTGAAGTTAGTGAAAATTCTAGAGTATTTAATAAAAAATTAAAAGATCTGCCAATAAAATCAGGAACACTTGTAGCTATTATCGAACATTCTGAATACAATGGAGATATTGAAGTGGCAAGTGGAGAGTCGGTAATTGATATGGGTGATAGAGTATTATTGATTACAAAAAATAAAAACATCACTCAAATAGATGACATTTTGGAGTAGATATGAATTTAAAAGTAGTTAAAAACGCCTTAGGAAGGTTACTTCAAGTATTAGCAATTTTAATGATTTTTCCTTTAATTGTTTCATTTATTTACAAGGAAAGTCTAAGTGATAAATTATATTTTGTCATACCAATTTTACTATCAGCAACAATAGGAACCTTACTTTTTAAATTTAGTAGTGAAAAGGGACATATCTATACTAAAGAAGCTATGTTTACAACAGCCTCTTGTTGGATTCTTTATTCAATAATTGGAGCAATACCATTATTTTTAACTCCAACAAATTATCATACATTTTTAGATGCATTTTTTGAAATGGCAAGTGGTTTTACAACTTGCGGTGCATCTGTAGCTACAGATGTTGAAATATTACCTCACTCCATAATATTTTGGAGATCATTCTCACATTTGATTGGTGGTATGGGAATATTGGTTTTTACCCTTGCAATTTTACCAAAAGCCAACAAAGAATCCACAAACCTTATGCAAGCTGAAGTCCCTGGACCTACTTTTGGAAAGATTACACCAAAGCTATCACATACTGCAAGAGCTTTATATATTATTTATTTAATAATGACTGCTATAACTACAATATTCTTATTATTCGGTGGAATGAATTTATTTGATAGTATTATTTTTGCTTTTGGTGCTGCAGGAACAGGTGGATTTGCCAATCGTGGAATTTCTGTGGGTTACTATGATTCAAGATACATAGAAATAGTACTAGCTATTGCAATGTTTTTATTTGGTATAAATTTTAACTTATATTATTATGCAATTATTAAATCTGTGAGAGAATCATTTAAATCTGAAGAGCTTAAATGGTATGCAATAATTGTCTTAACCGCATCAATATTAATATTTATTAACATTTCAGCACTATATGCAGATAAATTTTATTCGGGAGTTAATGCATTTTTTACAGTCATATCAGTAATTACAACCACAGGTTATGTTTCAGCCCATTATGGTAAATGGCCAATGTTTTCTAGAAATATAATAATCTTATTAATGTTTATAGGAGGCTCAGCTGGATCAACTGCTGGAGGACTTAAGGTTTCAAGAATTACTATGCTTTGTAAATCAGCTGTAAATCAAGTAAAACAAACTATAAATCCCAAGAGAGTTACAGTAAATACCCTGGATGGTAAAAGAATTGATGAAGAAGTCGAGAAATCTGTGAATAAATACTTGGTAGTTTATATTTTATTATTTGTGATTTTTATGCTAATAGTAACTTTGGATACAAATGATCTGGAAACTTCCTTTACTGCTGTAGCTACAACTTTCAATAATGTAGGGCCAGGACTTGGTGAATTTGGACCTATTGAAAGTTTTGCAAATATGGGGTATCTTTCAAAATTTACTCTAACATTAGCTATGCTATTTGGAAGATTGGAATTATATCCTATGATATTATTATTTTCACCAATTACTTATAAGAATCTAAATAATAAATAGTTTGACAAATATTTTTATGTTTTATAAAATGAAAATATAAAGAAAATAAGATTGAACAGGGAGTTCTATACAAAGGACTGAGAGGATGGTAGACCATCGACCTTACCTGTTTTGGATAATGCCAACGTAGGAAAGCTAAGATAGAATTGGAATACCTCTAGGGGTGTTCTTTTTTTATGAAAAAAAGGAGGGAATAATGAAAACAGCTCTTACAATTGCAGGCTCTGATAGTTCTGGAGGAGCAGGTATACAGGCTGATATTAAAGCTATGACTTTAAATGGGGTGTTTGCTATGAGTGCAATTACGGCTCTTACTGCACAGAATACTACAGGGGTTACAGATATAATGGATGTAAAGCCTAATTTCTTAGAAGCCCAAATGGATGCAGTTTTTACTGATATATATCCAGATGCAGTTAAAATAGGCATGGTTTCTGATAAAGAGTTAATAATTATTATAGCTGATAAATTAGTTGAATATGATGCAAAAAATATAGTTATCGATCCAGTAATGGTTGCAACAAGTGGAGCAAGATTATTAAAAGAAGATGCTATAGATACCCTTAAGGAAAAATTATTACCATTAGCAGATCTTATAACGCCTAATATTCCAGAGGCAGAGATATTATCAGGTTTAGAAATAAAATGTTATAAAGATATGGAAACTGCTGCAGAAAAAGTGGCCAATGAACTTGGTGTAAATGTACTTTTAAAGGGAGGACACTCTATAAATGATTCCAATGACGTATTATTTGAGATTGATTGTCTTAAAAAAACATGGATTAATGGACAACGCATTGACAATGAAAATACTCATGGAACTGGTTGCACCTTATCTTCGTCTATAGCAGCTAATCTCGCTAAGGGTGAATCTATAGAAGAATCTGTTAGAGCTGCTAAAAAGTACTTGGAAGGGGCTTTAAGGGATGGACTTGATCTAGGCAAAGGAAGTGGTCCTATGAATCATGCTTTTGATATAAAAGAAAAGTATAGGAATTAGTTATGAAAAAAACAAGTGTATTTGAAAATGGATTGATCTGGTTTGGTGCGGCAGTTTCTATAGCTGAAATTCTTACGGGTACTTATTATGCTCCAATGGGGTTTAAAAATGGATTTTTAGCAATATTAATTGGGCACTTGATAGGATTTATATTTTTATACCTAGCGGGTCTTATAGGAGCCTTATCCAAAAGAAGTGCCATGGAAACTACAAAGCTTACTTTTGGTAGCAAGGGAGGAAAGATATTTTCCTTTTTAAATTTTTTACAATTGTTAGGCTGGACTGCGATTATGATTTATGATGCAGCTATTTCTTCAAGTGAAATATTTTCTTTCGGCCACAACTTATGGGCGTTTTTAACAGGAGCTTTAATTATAGTTTGGCTTATGATAGGTATCAGTGATCTTGGAAAAGTCAATACAGTTTCTATGACACTTTTATTTATATTGACAATAATCCTTTCACGATATATTTTCAAAGATGATATATTATCTATTGGACCGGCAAAAGAGAGTATGAGTTTTGGAGCAGCAGTTGAGCTTGCAGTAGCAATGCCAATATCTTGGCTTCCTTTAATCAGTGATTATACATCTAATGCAGAAAAAGGTAGAGAATCTACATTTGTTTCAGCTATAGTATATAGTCTGATTTCTATATGGATGTATGTAATAGGCATGGGTGGATCATTAATAACAGGTAAGACATCTCTTGCTTCTATATTTTCTATAACAAAGCTTGGAGTATTTGCTGTAGTTATAATTATTTTATCAACAGTAAATACAACTTTTATGGATGCGTATTCTTCAGGGCTTACTTTTAAATCTATAAAGCTTGATGCTAATGAGAAAAAAGTAGGTGTAATTGTTAGTATAATAGGTACTATCAGTGCAATGATTTTTCCTATGGATGATATCACAGACTTTCTATACTTTATTGGATCAGTATTTGCTCCTATGATTGCTATCCAAATTGCTGACTATTTTATACTAAAAAACGAAGCATATGTGGGAGACTATAATATATTAAATACAACAAGTTGGATATTGGGATTTATAATATATAGACTTATCTTGAATGAAGAATTTATTTTAGGACCTACTCTATTAGTGATTATAATTACAATGATTATCACTATTATTTTAAATAAAGTTTTTGGCGAAAAATAATTTGACAATTGAAATATTTAAATTTATAATTGTCTCAACAATATAATAAAAAAAGAAAATACATTAAGAACATCTATGGGGTAAGAATTGGTGGGCAAGCTCACATTTAGCTATACTTTAGACTCATTTATATAGCTAAAACTCACAACCATAGGGGGCAAAATTGCCAAACCTTGTAATAAATTTCATATCTATAGGGTTTAAATAATGGGTAAATAGATATGATTATAAAATCCTTGTTCAATATAATGTTCAAGGACTTTTTTTGTCTAAAATTAAAAAAGCTAGGAGGGAATATGAGAAAGAAAAGTTTTTTATTAGTTTTGATTTTACTATTTTTAACATCATGTAAGTCAGATAATAAGAAGCAAGTAGTAGTATTTAATGCAGGAGAATACTTAGACTTAGATCTTATACCAGAATTTGAGAAAAAAACAGGTATTGATGTTATTTATGAAACATTCACTTCTGATGAAGAAATGTTTATAAAGTTATCTCAATCTTCAAATAATTATGATGTAATATTTCCTTCAGACTACATGGTAGAACGTCTAAAGAAGAATGATATGTTGGAAAAAATTGACTTTTCTAATATCCCTAATTTTAAATACATAGATGATGAATATAAGGGATTAGATTTTGATTCTAGTAATGAATATACAGTTCCTTATTTTACATCACATTTTGGTATAGTTTATAATACAGATATTATAAAAGAACCTATAACAAAATGGGCTGATTTATGGAATCCTAAATATAAGGGAGAAATCATAATGTATGATTTGCCTAGACTTAGCCTATCAGTAGCTTTACAAAAGCTAGGCTATTCCATAAATACGAGAGATATGGATCAGATAAATGAAGCAAAAGAAGAATTAATTAAACAAAAGCCTCTGGTTTATGCTTATCTTACAGATGAGGCCCGTGATTTGGTAGTTCAAGGAGATGCGGCTATAACTGTGATGTATTCAGGAGATGCCTTGATGATGCAAAAGCAAAATCCTCATCTAAAGTATGTAATACCAAAGGAAGGTATGAATCTTCAAGTGGATTCTATGGCTATACCAAAAGGTGCTAAGAATAAAGAGAATGCCGAAGCTTTTATAAATTATTTTACAGATCCTAAAGTAGCAAGTATCAATGCTAAATGGATGGAGGGATTTACCTCGGCTGTAAAAGGAGTTAGAGAGAATCTTCCAGCTTATATAGCAAATTCTAAGATAGCTTATCCAGATTTTGAAAAATTACCAGAGATTGAAATGTTTAAAGATTTAGAAGATTATATGCAGGTTTATAATGACGTCTGGGTAGATGTATTAGCTGCATATTGAGGAGAAGAAGATGAGTCTAGTTTTACAACTTAAAAATATTAACAAATATTTCGATGGCAAGAAGATAATAGATAATATAAGTTTATCAGTGGAAAGAGGAGAGTTTTTAACTCTTATAGGCCCATCTGGATGTGGAAAGACAACAACTCTTAGAATAATAGCTGGCTTTGAACATCCAGATGAGGGAGAAGTTATATTTGAGGGAAAAGATATTTCCAATATTTCACCAAATTATAGGAATATAAATACGGTTTTTCAAAATTACGCCCTATTTCCACATCTTAACGTTTTCGATAACGTAGCCTTTGGTTTAAGAATAAAAAAGATAGAAGAAAAGGATATTAAAATTAAGGTCAGTAGAGCTTTAGATTTAGTTGATCTAAGCGGTTATGGCAATCGTGCTATATCTAGATTATCAGGTGGACAAAAGCAAAGGGTAGCCATAGCAAGGGCTATTGTAAATAAACCAGAAATTATACTTTTTGATGAGCCACTTGGAGCTTTAGATTTAAAACTTAGAAAAAGGATGCAGGTGGAGTTAAAAAACATTCAAAAGGAAGTGGGAATTACATTTATCTATGTAACTCACGATCAAGAAGAAGCCCTATCTATGTCTGATAAAATTGCTGTTATGAATAGTGGAATTATAGAACAATATGGGACTCCACAATACATTTATGAAGAGCCAGTAAATGCTTTTGTTGCAAACTTTTTAGGGGATTCTAATATCTTTAAAGGAAAGATGGTAGATAGATCAAAAGTAAATTTCTTAGGTTATGATTATACTTGCGTAGACAAGGTGGAGCCTGGAAAAAGTGTAAGTGTAATGCTTCGTCCTGAATACTTATATTTAAGTAATGAAGCTAATCTAAGAGGCAAAGTAGAAAATTCGATGTTTAAGGGAACTTACTATGATTTGAAAATTACAGGTAAAGATTTTTCTATAAATGTCCACAATCCAGAAAATATTCCTATTGGAGCAGAAGTATGTGTTGCAATCGACCCTGATGCTATACACGTTATGGAGGAAGTTAGTAAAGACTTTGATATTTATTCTAAGAGGGAGAAGTCATGAAAAAATATTTGAATATATACCTTGTTTGGGCAGGAGTTTTTATAATATTACCAATATTACTAATACTTTTTTATTCATTTAATGGCTCCGAATCTATAGCTTTTGACCATTTTAAATTTAGTTTTATAAATTATAGGAAGTTCTTTGAACCCTTATACTTAAAAATGTTATCTGTGACATTACTTATAGCGTTCTTATCAACTCTAGGTTGTCTTTTAATAGGTTATCCTGTTGCATATATAATATCAAAAATGGATGAGAGAATAGCTTCTTCCCTTATTTTTGTATTTATAATGCCTATGTGGATTAATCTTTTACTTAGGACCTATGGTTGGATAACACTTTTAGGTAGGAATGGGATTCTTAATAGATTTATAGCTATTCTTGGAGGGAAGTCACTTGGTGTTATGTATACTCCAACGGCAGTAATTTTGGGTATGATTTATGAATTCTTACCTTTCATGGTAATTCAAATTTATAATGCTCTTAAGAAAGTTGATCCTAATCTAATTGATGCTGGATTAGACTTAGGAGCAGATAGGAAAACTATATTTAGAAAAGTAATTTTTCCACTTTCTTTACCAGGTGTTTATACTGGGATTATAATGGTATTTATTCCAGCTATTTCTACTTTTGTAGTTTCCAATTTGCTTGGAGGACAGAAAGTATACATGATAGGTAATCTTATTGACCAACAATTTACCTTTACTGGCGACTGGGGGTTTGGTTCAGCTACAGCTATAATTCTTATGATAATCTTAATTCTAGCACTAGCTATTCAAAGAAGATTTGGTAGAGATTTAGAGGGAGATATAGTATGAGAAAAATAATTGATAGGATTTATACTATACTTGTATTTGTCTTTCTTTATGCGCCAATAGTTGTAATGATAGTATTTTCATTTAATGATAGTAAATTACGTGGAAAGTGGGCTGGATTTACTACTAAATGGTACGTTGAACTTTTTGAAAATCCTGAAATAATTTCTGCCGTCAGAACAACTCTAATAGTTGCAATAGTTGCTACTATAGTTGCAAGCTTTATAGGGACACTTTCAGCTATAGGTATTTCAGAATTACGTGGTAGAAAAAAAGATATGGTTTTGAATATTAACTATTTGCCAGTTTTAAATCCAGATATAATAACAGCAATTTCTCTTATGGGATTATATGGTTTTTTAAAATTACAATTAGGATATATAACCATGATTTTATCTCATATAATGTTTTGCATACCATATGTGGTACTGACAGTCTTGCCTGCAGTTGAATCAATGGATAAAAATATAATTGAAGCAGCTCTAGACTTAGGTGCAACTCCCTCTTATGCAGTAAGAAATGTATTGATTCCAAATATTAAAAACGGTATACTAGCAGGTGCTTTGATTTCATTTACCCTTTCTATAGACGACTTTGCGATTTCATATTTTACAACAGGCAATGGTGTATCAAATCTATCTATGACTATATATGGTATGGCAAGGCGTGGGATTAATCCAGCTATTAATGCACTTTCTGCAATAATATTTGTAATTGTATTTATTTTTCTACTTTTGAAAAATAGAAAGATTATATTTGAGAAAGAAGAACCAAAGACTAATTTTTTATCATAATAATTTGACAAATAGTATGATTTATAGTAATATAGAGCAGTCGATTATTAAGTTTCTTTTATGAAACTTTTCGATTAAATCGCGCTTCCTGTAAGCGATTTTAAAAATAAATGTCAGGACGAGTACAGCCGCCACCTATCAGAAGCGGTGTCCAAATGTGATAGGCGAAAATTTTTATAGGAGGAATATTGATGAAATATCAAAAAACTTATACTCCAAGTGCAAACGACATCGAAAGAAAATGGTATGTCGTTGATGCAGAAGGAGCTGTTTTAGGACGTCTTGCTAGCGAAGTCGCAGCAATTTTAAGAGGAAAACACAAAGCTACATTTACTCCAAATATGGATATGGGAGATTATGTAATTGTTGTTAACGCTGATAAAGTTAAACTTACTGGAAACAAAGAAAATCAAAAAGAATACAAGAGATATTCAGGATATGCTGGAGGACTTAAAATCACATCTTACAAAGATATGATGGATAAACATCCAGAAAGAATCGTTGAACATGCAGTTGTTGGTATGCTTCCACACAACAAATTAGGTCGTCAAATGGCTAAAAAACTTAGAGTAGTAGCAGGACCTGATCATAATCACGAAGCACAAATGCCTGAAAAATTGGAATTAAAGTAAGGAGACTTAAGTAATGGCAGATACAATTATACAATCAACAGGACGTAGAAAAACTTCTGTTGCCAGAGTTACAATGAAACCAGGTAGCGGAAATATCTTAGTAAATGGTAAAAATTTAGAAGATTATTTTGACTTTGAAACACTAAGAATTATTGCAAAATCACCACTAACACTTACAGAAAATGAAAATGACTTTGATATTAAAGTTAATGTTAATGGTGGTGGATACAATGGACAAGCTGGAGCTATTAGACACGCTATAGCTAGAGCTTTACTTGAAGTAAATCCTGATTATAGACAAGCTCTTAAGAGAGCAGGATTTCTTACACGTGACCCACGTAAAAAGGAAAGATACAAAGCAGGTCAAAAAAAGGCAAGAAAATCTTCACAATTCTCAAAGAGATAATATCAGAAAATTACAAAGCGCATACATTTGTATGTCAGACTGTTGACAAACTAAAAATTTGCCCATTTCGACCGAGTGCAAGGAGTGGAGAAATCTCATGAGATCTCTCCATGCGTTCGTTTCACTCACTTAGTCGAGATGGGTTATAGCGTAATTTTATTTTTGAATTATTAATGAATTATTAAACTGACTTTGTCTACGCTCTGGCATACATTTGTATGTGCTTTTTTAATTAGCAAAAAGGTATAATATAGCTTATGAATAATATAAACTACAATGTAGAGATGGAAAAAATTATAGAAAAAAATAAAAAAGAAGGATTGAAGCCAAAGCTTTTAATGCAAGTATGTTGTGCTCCATGTTCTACAGCTGTTATGTATAGGATAAAAGATGATTTTGATATTGATATGTTTTATTATAATCCCATGATTTATCCTAGAAGTGAGTTAGATAAAAGAACAAAACAAGTGGAGATTTTAGCGAGCCGTATGGGACTTGATGGAAAAATTATTGTTCCAGAAAATAATATTACAGATTTTGCTAATATAGCTAAGAAGAGAAGGGAACTCCCTGAAGGTGGAAAAGCTTGCTATGATTGCTATAAGCTTAGATTAGAAGAAGCTGCTAAATATGCCGGTGAAAATGGCTATGATTATTTTTGCACAACTCTTTCCATTTCTCCTTACAAAAATTCTAAGTGGATTAATCAAATAGGAAAAGCTTTAGAAGAAAATTATGGAGTTAAATATTTATATTCCGATTTTAAGAAGAGAAATGGCTATAAGATATCTATAGATTTATCAAAACAATACGATCTTTATAGGCAATCTTATTGTGGATGTATTTTTTCATACAAGGAAATGCAAGAACATAAAAAAAATATTAATCAAGAAGGCACAGATAATTAAAACTGTGTTTTTTTTCTTATAATGGGTATTCTTTATAATAGAAAATGAGGGATTTTTATGGAAAAATTATCTTTAATTAAAAAAGTAGAATATAAAGAAAAAAATCAGATATTTCCTGTCACTTTTGATATAGGTGATTATTTTGATAGGGAAGATATTAAAAGTATTTTTAATTTGATTACGGATAAGCATTTGCTTGCTTATGATGGTATAAGTATAAGCGAAGATTCCTTTACAATTCCCGTCACTTTAGACACTATACCAAAAATAACTTCAATTTTATTGGAAAATAAAATAGATTTTTATGGTGTCTATGTCTTATATGATAAATATTTAGAAATGAAAGAAGGAGATAAAAATGAGTGAACAATTATTAGATTTATTAAATGAACAAATGAACTTTGAGTTTGAATCAGCATATATTTATAAGGCAATGAGCGCTTATACAGATGATCTTGATCTTGATGGATTTACAACTTGGTTAGATATCCAAGTAGAAGAAGAAATTATGCATGGTGAAGGCATGAGAAAATTCTTACAATCTGTAGGATATAGACCACATTATACAGCAATTGATGAGCCAAAATATGACTATGGTTCAATACTTGAGGTTCTTAAAACAGCTTTAGACCATGAAAAAGAAGTTACAGAGAGAATAACTCATATATCAGATGTAGCTAGAAAAGAAGATGCAAGAGTATTTTCATTCATTCAATGGTATATAGATGAACAAGTTGAAGAAGAAGAAAACTTCACAAAACTAATTACAAGAATGGAAAGAGTTGGAGATGATTGGCATTCAATCTATATGCTAGATCAAGAATTAGGTCAAAGAGCACCAGCTCAAGAGCCTCAGATTCAATAATTTATGAAAATAACTTTAGAAAATTCTATATCACATGTGGAAATAAATTCCAGTGGAGCATATATAGATACTTTTGAAGTTAAGGGTAAATCAATTTTCTTTCCAAAAGTAATGGTAAAAATTGAAGATCAATTAAAAGTAAGGGGCGGTATGCATTTATGCGCCCCTAATTTTGGAGAGGATAAGATTTTATATAGCTTAGAAAACCATGGTTTTGCTAGAGATCTTAATTGGCAATTTATAGATTATGGTGAGGATTTTGCCAAGTTAAGTTTAGATGGTATAGGCTTATATGAAGGCATTAAATTTATAATAGATTATAAACTTAGCCATACAAATTTATTTGCAAAGCTACTTATAGAAAATAATTCAAACAAACAAGTACTTCTTGCTCCAGGTTTTCATCCATATTTCTATGCTGAACATAAAGCCATTTTTATTAATAATAAGAAGATAGATAAGAATCAACTCCCTAATAGTATAATAGATAATTCTTTTAAAGAGAGTTTTGTTACTAATGGTAATAAAATATTTATAGAAGGTTTAAAAAATATAAATGAATTTGTATTTTGGTCAGATTTTAAGGGAGATTATTTATGTGTAGAACCAACTTATAAATCTATAGCTTTTAAAGATGACAATGGAGGAGCTTATAGACTAAAACCAGGTAAGAAATTCGAACAAAGTATCAATATTAAAGTAACTTTATGAAGCTTCTTAATCGGAGCTTTATTTTTTTAAAAAATATGCTTGCAATTATTTAAAATATGGTATAATAGAATTAAGATAATTAATACATATAAAGAAAGGGTTAGGATATGTTAACTACAATTTTAATATTTATAGTTGGAGCTTTTGCTTTTTCATTAATTTTTAAGTTAATATTTGGTGGACTTAAATTAATATTTAAATTATTAGGATTAACTTTGGCATTACCATTTTTATTAATAGCTGGCATCATATTCCTACCCATTGTAATATTAGGTCTAGGTGTTGGTCTAATTATTAAACTTTTACCACTTATAATAGGTGGAGGTCTAATATATTTAGTGTATAAAAAATTTTTTGCTGATAAATATTGGTATAATTAAAAATAACTGACTAGGAATTATGCTCTTAGTCAGTTATTTTTTATTTATACAATACATATTTTTCTATAACTTCACCTACAGCTCCTTCTATATTTGTTGCATAACTTACATAGTCAGAAACTTCTTTTACTTGTAGATGAGCATTGGCAACAGCTACTCCTATACCTGCATCTTCTAGCATGGCTACATCATTGTAGTTATCTCCTATAGCTAGAGTATCAGTTACATCTATATTGTAATGATTACATACTTTTTGGAGAGCTAAGCCTTTATCAACACCCTTGGCATTTATTTCCATAAACATGTCTGAAGAATAAGCTATTTCCAAATCGTAATTAGTGATATCAGCTATATCCACCTCTAATGAATGTAAGTAGTCAATATCAAGATCTTTGATTAGAGCTTTTAAAATAAGCTTATCTTTAAGAAATTCTATACTATCTCCATCAATTATTTCTACATTTGTATCATTTGTATATTGATCGGATCTTTCTAAAGAATCTAAGTTTATAGCGTATTTCTTATCCAGAGTATATATAAAAAATTGTAAATTATTTTCATAGGCGTAATTAAAGATTTTTTTTACATATTTAAAGTCTAGAGGTAACGAATCTACAATTTCACGATCTATTGCTCTTAATATTATAGCTCCATTACAGCATATTATAAATCTATCTTCACGTATAACTCCAGCTTGATCTGGTATATCATTTAGTTCATAAGGACCGCGTCCAGTGGCAAGTATAACTTTGACTCCCATTTGCTCAGCTTTAGCTATAGCTTCTCTATTTCTCTGGGGTACATTTTTTAGTTCATCTACTAGGGTCTCATCTATATCCGATGCTATTAATTTAACCATATTTGCTCCTTACAAAATTTATTCCCAATTGAGCAAAGAATATGACAATTAATTGTTATCTCTTAAGAAATCTATAATATCGTCAGATTCATATAGATATTCTCCATCATGATATAAACAAGGAACTTGTCTTTTGCCACCCTCTTCTATTAATTTTCTCATAGCTTCTCTGTCTTCTTCGATATTAACTATGTCTATATTTATATTTTCTTCTTCCACAAAGTTTTCAACTTTAGCGCAATATGGACAGATTGTACCTACAAATAATTTATAATCATTCATTTATTTTCTCCTTAAAATATTTTTCATATTTACTTTATTATGGTATATTATACTAATAGTAATAATAATTTTAAAGGTGGAAAAATGAAATCAAAAGTGATGAGTGTCATCAGATTTTTTCTTATACTAATAATCTTGGGATCTATAGCAATATTAGGAAAAAGACTGCTTGATTACAGGACAAATTCACAAAATAATAAAGAAATTGCAAATATAGTAAAAAAAGTAGAAGACGAAGAAATGGGTAGTTCTTCTGATAATAAGGATAATCAAGCAAATACTCTTGATCCTTTTAAACAAAAAGAAAAACACTATTTCAAAGTTATAGATGCTCTAGAGAAAAAATATAATAATGATGATATAGTAGGTTTTATAGATATACCTGACGTTGGAGTATCTTATCCAATTTTACAAGGTCCAGATAATGATTTTTATTTACATAAGAGTATAAGTAAGGAATATGACATTGCTGGTTCTTTATTCATAGATATGAATAATAAGCCTGATTTTAATGATGACAATACAGTTATATATGGCCACCATTTGGAAATAAACTCAATGTTTACTCCTCTTGACCAATATAGAAAACAGGAATTTGCAGAAAAGCATACCACTATCTATCTTTGTACAAGGGATGAACTACGTGAGTATAGGATATTCTCAGCCTATGGTATACCTGCTGACTATGCTTATAGAACCTTGTATTTTACGAATAGAGATGATGTGATTCCATATTTTAATCAACTTATGAGCAATTCTGAGGTAGTACTTCCAAAAGAAGATTTTAAGGAAGATGATCAAATAATTACCTTATCAACTTGTCAATATGATTATGCAGACCAAAGACTTGCCATACATGCAGTAAGGGTGAGATAATGAGATATCAATTTGATAATAAAAAAGACATAGATATTAAAGAAACTGATGATGGATTAGTTCTAAAAACTCCTTCCTTTAATCCGACCCATATATTTGAATGTGGACAATGTTTTAACTTTATAGTTGAAGAAGATGGTTCGTATACTGCGGTTTTTTTAGGGAAAATTATAAATGTTTTACAAAGAGACGAAGATGTTTTAATAAAAAATATTAGTATTGATGAATTCTATGAAATATTCTATGACTACTTTGACCTTGGAACAGATTATGATTTAATAAAGAACGAATTATCAAGTAATGAAACTTTAAAATTAGCTAGTGAATATGGTTATGGAATTAGGATATTAAATCAAGAGCTATTTGAAACAGTAATTTCCTTTATAATATCTGCGAATAACGGTATAACAAGAATTAAAAACTCTATTAGAATTATAAGTGAAAGATATGGAGATTACATAGGAGAGTATAGGGGCAATAAATACTATTCTTTCCCTAGGCCAGAAGTTTTAGCTGATGTGGATCCAATAGAACTTAGAGAATATGCAAGAGTGGGATTCAGAGATGTAAGGATAGTAGAAGCTAGCAAAATGATAAGAGATGGATTTCTAGATTATGAAAGCGATCAACTATTAGAAACAGCTGATCTTAAAGAAAAACTTATGGAACTTCCAGGAGTAGGACCAAAGGTTAGTGATTGCATACTTTTATTTACTTACCATAGAAGAGAAACATTCCCTGTAGATGTATGGATAAAAAGAGTAATGGAGACTTTGTTTATAGGTCATGAGGTTCCTAAAAAACAAGTGGATGATTATGCAAGAGAGATATTTGGAGATCTAGCTGGCTATGCTCAGCAGTATCTATTTTATTATGGTAGAGAAGAGAAAATAGGAAAATAAATTTTAATATTGGTGCTTATGTTGGTATATTGCTAAACTTAGGCATCATTTTTTTGCTTAAATCGTATAATAATAGTAAAGGAGTGAGTAAAATGATAAACTTAGATGAAATAAAAAAAGCAAGTAAAAATATTATAAATGAGGTAATAGAAGAGGCTAATCTAAGAGAAGGAGATATACTAGTTTTAGGAGGCTCTTCAAGTGAAATAAATGGTGATAATATAGGTAAAGATTCATCACAAGAAATAGGAAATGCTGTAATTGAAGAATTTCTAAGTATTTTAAATGATAAGAAAATATATTTAGCAGTACAGGGATGTGAACATATAAATAGAGCTTTGGTAGTGGAAAAAGAACTAGCGATGAAGCGTAGCTTTGAAATAGTTTCAGTAGTGCCAGCTCTCCATGCTGGCGGAGCAATGAGTGTTGCAGCCTTTAATAAGATGGAAAATCCCGTTATGATTGAACATATTGTAGCTGATGCAGGAATAGATATTGGAGATACTGAAATTGGCATGCATGTAAGATTTGTTCAAGTTCCCCTAAGGCTTAAAGAAAAATATATTGGAAAAGCTCGCGTCACAGCTCTTAAATCACGTCCTAAATTAATAGGTGGACAGCGTGCTGTATATGAGTGACTTCTTGTATTATAAACACTTTACTGTATAATACTCAAGGCTAAAAATAGAAATTAAGAGGTATATATGAAAAATTATGATGTAATAGTTGTTGGTTCTGGAGCAGCTGGGGCCTTTATGGCTTATGAATTTAAAAAGCTTAATACTGATAAAAAAGTTTTAGTTATAGATGCGGGAAGAAAAGTAGCAGGCAGAATTTGTCCTATAACAGAAGGTAAAGTGGATCATTGTATAGGGTGTGAGCCATGTAACATTATGTATGGATTTGGTGGAGCTGGTACCCTATCAGATGGCAAGTATAACATTACCAACAATTTTGGAGGGGACTTACATCAATACATAGGTGAGAAAAAAGCGATGGAACTTATGGAATATGTAGATTCAGTTTTGATGGAATTTGATGGTGGTAATGATTTAGAGCTTTATTCTACAGATAGGAATGACCTTAAAACAAAATGTTTACAACATGATCTTCATTTGTTAGATGCTAGAGTACGTCATTTTGGAACAGAACGCAACAAAGTTATTCTTCAAAGAATTTATGACTATGTAAAAGATATTATTGACTTTAAATTTATGTCAAAAGTTGTAGATGTAGATTATTCAAGTGATGAATATGCAGTGAAAACTGATGATGGGGAAGTTTTTTCTTGTAAGGATTTAGTCTTAGCTGCAGGTCGTTCGGGATCTAAATGGATATCAAAGATTTGTGATAAATTTAATATAAATACAAAGAAAAATCGTGTAGATATAGGTGTTCGTGTAGAAGTTCCTGCAGAAGTATTTAAGCATATAACAGATGATGTATATGAAGCAAAGATCATGTATCAAACTAAGCAATACAATGATATTATTAGAACATTTTGTATGAATCCTTATGGTCATGTTGTAACAGAAAATACAAATGGCATTTTAACAGTAAATGGTCATTCGTATACAGATCCAGCTTTACAAACTAATAACACAAATTTTGCTCTACTAGTTACAAATAGATTTACAGAACCATTTGAAGATTCTAATGAATATGGAGAGTCAATAGCAAGACTTTCTAATATGCTAGGTGGTGGTGTATTAATGCAAAGATTTGGAGATCTTGTAAAAGGTAGACGTTCATCCGAAAGACGTATGGCAAAATCATTTACTACCCCGACATTAAATGCTACTGCAGGAGATCTATCTCTAGTCATGCCTAAAAGACAACTTGATGATATTATAGAAATGATATATCAACTAGATAAAATCGCCCCAGGTATGGCAAATGATGATACACTTTTATATGGTATAGAAGTGAAATTTTATAATTCAGTAGTAGATGTTAATGAGAGATTCGAAACCTCTCAAAAAAGATTATATTGTCTAGGAGATGGTTCAGGAGTAACCCATTCCCTATCACAAGCATCCGCGTCAGGAGTCGAAATGGCTAGGATTATTAATGGAGAAAATAATTAATGAATTATATTTATGAGCAAATAACAAAAAAAGATGGAATTACCTTAAGAGGAGTTGTCAATACTCCGGACAATTTTGATGCTCTTAAAAAATATCCAACTGTTATTATGTATCATGGTTTTGGTGGCGATAGAAATGGTTCTACATGGATGAGAAGTCAAAATGCTAGATACCTTACAGATAGAGGATATGTAGTAGTTAGATTTGACTTTTCAGGAACTAATGAGTCAGATGGTGATTTTTATGATATGACTGTAAGTCGTGAAGTAGAAGAAGCTGTAATGATTTATGATTTTACAAGGTTAAGAGAGTACGTAGATAGAAATAGAATTTACCTAGTAGGTCATTCCTTGGGTGGTGTAATATCTACTCTTATTGCAGATAAGGTTAAGCCAAAAGCTATGGTATTATTAGCTCCAGCTAGTGATATGAATAATCTTGATTATATAAAAGTAGCTGCAACGTCATATTTTGATAATAGTCAAACAAGTGAAGACACAGATCTATTAACTGTAATAAAAAAAGTTCATGAAATGGATGATGTAGATATAGGTGGAGCCAAATTAAGTAAAAATTTTTTAATAGACTTTATAAAAAAAGATATTTACGGTCAAGCTAGTAAATACCAGGGCAATGTTCTTATAATTAGAGGAACTGATGATGAATTAGTATTTAATGATGCAAATGTCAAACTAAATGAATCTTATCCACATTCTATATATGAACAAATAGAGGGAGCTGATCATTCGTTTAAAAACTATGACCATAGGATGATAATGTTTGATAAGATGTATAAATTCTTAGAAGAAAATTAGAAATAAGCCACTTTTAAGTGGCTTTTAAATTATTTGTTTTTTAAAAAATATTATTAAAGTTAAGATGAAATTTATATATTTAAAGTTATAATAAAATTATGGTTAAATTATTGATTACCACTAGCTTTGGTCTTGAAGCACTTGTAAAAAGACAATTACAAGATATGGGATACGATGACTTTAAAGTTAGTGATGGAATGATAGAGCTTAGGGCAAATCTATCGGATATAGCAAAACTTAATATAAATCTTAGAGAAGCTGACAGAGTATATTTAGAAATAGGTTCTTTTGAGTCTAAAGATTTTGATCAACTTTTTGAAGGAATAAAAGCTATAAATTGGCCTGATTTTCTATCGAAAGATGCTAATTTTATAGTAAATGCAAGATCTTATAAGTCAAAACTTTATTCACTTAGGACTATTCAGTCTATTAGTGAGAAAGCTATCATAGAATCTATGCAAAAAAAGTATAAGGTAAATTATTTTACTAAATCAGCTGAAAAAGTCGTGGTAGAGATAATGCTAAATAAAGACACGACAAAAGTTACTGTCGATACATCTGGAGAAGGCCTGCATAAAAGAGGCTATAGGGAAGATAGTGTAAAAGCACCTTTGAGAGAAAATCTTGCAGCTGCTTTGGTAGATTTATCTTTTTATAATCCTGATAGGTTTTTATTTGATGGATTTTGTGGATCTGGAACTATCTTAATAGAAGCTGCAAGAAAGGCTAGAAATATAGCTCCAGGAATTGATAGATATTTTGACTATCAAGAATTTATTTTTATAGATGATAATTATCATAAGATGGCAAAAAAGGAAGCTATGGAAGCTATAGATTATGATAAAAAGCTAAACATTCTAGGTTCGGATGTTTCGGGTAGAGCTATAAGTCTTGCTAAAAATAATGCCATGAACGCTGGAGTAGAAGAAGATATTTCTTTTATAACACGAGATATTTCATCAGTTGCATTAAAAGATGATTATGGCATACTTATAACAAATCCGCCTTATGGACAAAGATTATCAGACTTTGATACAAATAAGATTTATGAAAAGATAAATCACATATTTAAGAGTAAAGAAACTTGGTCTTTATACTTTATAACAAGTGATGAAAGTTTTGATAGAAGATTTAGAAAAAAACTTTCTAAGAAGCGTAAGCTTTATAATGGTGGACAAAAAGTAGATTTTTATCAATATTATGGTAAGAAACCAAGCAAAAACTAGATACGGAGGAAAGTATTGGATTCAAAAGAGAATAACACAGAAAAACACACTGGTATTATAATTGTTTCAGTAATAATTGCTATCTATTTAATAGGGACTGTAATTTTTTCATATGTAGCGCTTCCTGGAACTATTCTTAATGGGAAGGATATTTCTTATGCGTCAAAATCTGCCGCTTTAGCAAGTGTACCTGATGATTTTGGATTATCTGTTAAGGGGCGTGATGGTAGAAATCTTACTATAAGTCCAGCTGATATAGATTATTATTCAGAACTACCAAAAGATGCAACTATAGATCAAAATCCTTTTACTTGGCCTAAGGCTTTGATATCTAATTCGAAAAAAGAATATAATTTTGAACCAAAAATTGAATACAACAAAGAAAAACTTGATAAGTTAGTAAATGATTCTGAATTAGTAAACGGCATAACAGAGCCAGAAAATGCCAAGGTAGTATCTAAAAACGGTAAGTATGTTATAAAAGATGAAGTTGAAGGTAATAAGGTAGATAAAAATAAGTTAAAAGAATCAATTATAGATAGCATAAACACAAAAGAAAAAGAATTAAAATTAGATGACAGTTATTATATAAGTCCTGAAGTTAGGAAAGATTCTCAAAAAATTAAGGATATACTTGCTGATTCTCATAAATTAGAAGACATGTCTATTAAATTCAATTTTAATGGTTTTGATTTTAAGCTTGAGGGTGATTCACTCATGGATCTTATTGATTTAGGGGAAGATGGATTTGAATTAAATTATGATAAAGTAAGTGAATATGTAAATATGCTTGCAAGTGAAACAGATACCTATGGGAAAAATCGTAAATTTAATGCAACAGGTATAGGAGAAATAGTTGTGGGCCCTGGAGTTTATGGATTTAAATTAGATCATGAAGGAATGATTGATAAGATTTATGAGCAAGTAAATTCTAGAAAAAGCGGAACAATTGAACCAGTTTATGCTAATATTGCCTATGTAAGAACTGATACAGGAGAAGATATAGGAGATACTTACGTAGAAGTAGATATATCTCGTCAACACTTGTGGCTATACAAGAATGGAAATGTTGTTTTAGAATCTGACTTTGTATCAGGAAGACCTACAAATAACTGGGCAAGCAATGTAGGTGTTGGACAAATTTTAAGCAAAGCTCAAAATACCAAGCTCAGAGGAACTAATTTTGATGGAGTTACATCTTATGAAACACCAGTTGCCTATTGGATGCCAATAGGATGGGATGGCGAAGGCTTCCATGATGCTCCATGGAGATCTAGCTTTGGCGGAAGTATTTATCTTACTAAAGGATCACATGGATGCTTTAACCTACCTCCATCTTCTGCAAGAGCTTTATTTGAGAATGTAGATCCTCTTACACCAGTTGTAGTTTACGAATCAAGTACAAATAATTCACCAGCTATGGTATACTAGGGAAAATTATGATAAAGATAGAAAATTTAAGTTATAGATATCCATCAGAAGAAGGAAATGAAGGCCATCTTGCAATAGATGGTCTTAACCTTGCAATAAATAAAGGAGATTTTGTAGCGATTCTTGGTCATAATGGTTCTGGAAAATCAACTCTAGGCAAGTTGATAAATGCTCAAATTTTTCCTAGTGCAGGTGATATATGGTTAGATGACTTAAACAGCAAAGATGAAGAAAATATTTGGGATTATCGTGCAAAATGCTCTATGGTGTTTCAAAATCCTGATAACCAAATGGTTGCCACTACAGTAGAAGAAGAGGTTGCCTTTGGTGTGGAAAATCTTAGAGTTCCTAATCCTGAATTAAGACAAAGAGTAAATAGTGCTATAGAGCTTGTAGGTATGAGTGATTTTAAAAAGCGAAATCCAGCGAACTTATCAGGTGGTCAAAAGCAAAGAGTATCTATAGCAGGCGTAGTTGCTATGATGAGTGAGTATATAATCTTTGACGAGCCAACAGCCATGCTTGATCCTAAAGGTCGTAAGGATGTTATAAAGCTAGTTGAAGAGCTAAATAAGAATCATAATAAAACTATAATATACGTTACTCATTATATGGAAGAGGCAATTATTGCTGATAAAATAGTGGTTTTAGATAAAGGTAAAAAGGCTCTTGAAGGAAGTGCAAGAGAAGTATTTTCCAAAGTTAGTGATATGAAGAAATTAGGACTTACTGTTCCACAAGTTACAGAAGTTGCCTATGAACTAGAACAAAAAGGAGTAAAGTTTGATAAGCTCCCTTTAAGTATAGATGAATTCTTGGAGAGCATATGAATATAGAATTAAAAAACGTAGACTATATATACAACGAAGGATTACCAAGTGAAGTATATGCCCTTAAAGATATTAATTTAAAAATAGGTAGTCATGAAATTATAGGACTTATTGGACAAACAGGTTCAGGTAAATCAACTCTTGTTCAGTTGCTAAATGGATTATTGCTTCCTAGTAATGGGGAAGTTATTGTCGACGGGGTAAGCACCAAAGATAAACAAAAACGCCGAGATATCAGATTTAAAGTGGGTTTAGTTTTTCAATATCCAGAACATCAGTTATTTGAGGAAACTATAGCTAAGGATATAGCTTTTGGGCCTAAAAATATGAAACTATCCGATAAAGATGTTGATATAAGAGTTAAGGAAGCTATGGATAAGGTGGGACTTGACTATGAAACATATAAAGATATATCACCCTTTGAGATATCAGGGGGGCAACAAAGAAGGGTTGCTGTTGCAGGAATTATATCTATGAATCCAAAGGTTTTAGTTTTAGACGAGCTTACAGCTGGACTTGACCCAGCTGGTAGAGAAGAAATATTTTCTGAGATAATAAGTATTTACAATAATGATCCAGAATTGAGCATAGTATTGGTAAGTCATTCTATGGAAGATGTTGCAGAATACGTTGATAGGGTCATTGTTATGAATAAAGGGGAAGTGTTTAGTGATGCTACGACATATGACACCTTTAATAAAGTAGACCTAGAAGGTATAGGATTAGATATACCTCAAATTGCAAAATTTATGAGAGCTTATAAAAAAATAGGTAATGAAGTAGCGGATGATATATATACTATAGAATCAGCAGTAAAAGAATTATCAAGCTATCTAGGAGTTAGTGATGAATAAGATATCAATAGGCCAATACTTACCATTCAATACATTTATCCATAGGCTTGATCCAAGGGTAAAAATAATAGGAATTTTTGCTTATATTATTACAATATTTTTTGTAGATGACTTTATAACATTTATTCCATTTGCACTTTTGGTGTTTGTAATGTTATATGTTGCAAAAATTCCAATTAAAAGTGTTTTTAAGTCATTAAGACCTTTATTATTTATAATAATTATTACTGCAATTATAAATTTATTTACTACACCTGGCAATACTATTTTAAGTATAGGATCTCTAAGTATTTCTGATGAGGGACTTTATAAGACTCTATTTACAGTGTTAAGACTAGTTTTGATTATAGTATCAACATCTGTTTTGACCTATACAACTAGTCCAATGGAGCTGACTGATGGATTGGAAAAAATATTTTCTCCTCTAAAAAAGTTTGGTTTTCCTGCTGGAGAATTAGCTATGATGATAAGTATCTCCCTTAGATTTATACCAACCTTATTTGATGAAGCTAATAAAATAAAAATGGCACAAATGGCAAGAGGAGCTGACTTTGAATCAGGAAATATTTTTAATAGAGCTGTTGCTATGGTCCCTTTATTAGTACCTTTATTTATAAATTCATTTAAAAGATCAGATGAATTGGCAACTGCTATGGAAGCTCGTTTATATAGGATTGGTGAAGAGCGTACTAAGCTAAACGAAATATTTATGGGGAAAAAAGATTACTTAACACTTTTTATATTCATCGGATTTTGTGTTTTAGTAATCACAAAACATTATCTATGGTGAAAAATATTTTATTAAAGATTGCCTATGATGGTACAAATTTTCATGGCTATCAATACCAAGAAAATTTTAGAAGTGTGGAAAGCGAAGTAAAAAAAGCAATAAATAAGGTTACAAGTGAAGATAATAGGATTATAGCAGCTGGCAGAACTGATGCTGGCGTGCATGCCTATGCTCAGTACATAAATTTCTTAACGGCTAGTAATATAAATCCAAAGGCATTTAAATATCATCTAGATCCATTTTTACCAAATGATATCATAGCTTTAGAAACAAAAGAAGTAGATTTATCTTTTCATGCTAGATTTTCAGCAAAGACTAAAACTTATAAGTATGTGATAAATAGAGATAAAGTTATGCATCCTATATACAGAAATTATATGGAACAAATTACTTATTCTTTAGACTTGGATAAATTAGAAGAAGGCCTTAGAGTTTTAAAGGGTGAGCATGATTTTAAGTCCTTTATGAGAGCTGATAAAAATTTAGATATAAATACAGTTAGGAAAATCGATAATTGTTATTATCAGCAAGAAGATAACAAGCTTTTAATTTATTTTAAGGCTAATAGCTTTTTACATAACCAAGTAAGAATAATGGTAGGAAGTCTTATTGAATTATCCCGAGGGAAACTAACTATAAATGATTTTAAAAGTTACTTTAAACCAGATAATGAAAATAGAGCTAACCCAGCCTTAAGTCCTTGTGGACTTTATTTATGGAGTATTGATTATGAGTGATAATAAAAAATTTTTTTATAATGAAGCTAAAGTTTTAATAATAATTCTTTTGTCTATTTTAGGATTTCTATTTGTTAAAAAGGCAAATTTTTTAGCTTTTGCTATAATTACTTCTATTGTATTTTATCTAGCAATTATCTTTATAGAGAGTAATAATTTAAAGTTTTCTAAACACATCTTAAATATAATACTAGCCTTCTATAATGTAATAAGTTTATTATTTATGGTACAATATTTTATAAGCGGTATTGATGAAGTAAAAATTTATGAGATATTTTTACATCCATTTATTAATGATGGAGTTTATAAAATAGAATATATAGTATGGATATTTATTTATACTTTATTTTTACTAATAATACAATCATCAAAGCTAGAGTTTAGTGGAGAGAACTATGGAAGATAATAGAAATAATGAAGTAAATGATAATGTAGAAGAATATGATGAAGAAATTGAAGAGATATTAAGTGAAACAAATAATAAAAGTAGAAGAAAATTAAAGCTCCCTAAATATGATAAAAAAATAAAAATTATTATTGGAATTATTATAGTTGTTGCTTTAGCTGCTTTGTTATATTTTTTAAATAAAAATAAAAATTCTAATGTAGGAGAATCTAAAACTTCTCAGGTTGTAGATGAGGATTCTTATAATGGGTCCAATATAATGAGAGTGGATTTAAATCAAGTTAAGAAGATCAATATTGATTTAAAAACAGCTGATGTTAGAATTCAAAGATCAAATACAAATCCATATATAGAGTATACTCATCTTTACAAAGGAGAAGATGATATTTATACAGTGGATGTCTCTTATGAAAATGGTGAGCTAAATTTAAAATCAAATATACAAGGTAAAGAGCTTAATATGAAAAATAAAGTTCAAATAGTTAGAATTTTCTTGCCAAAAGATGAGCCTTTGGATGAAATAAAGGCTAATATTGGAGCAGGAAATGTGAAGATAACTGACCTTGAAGTTAAAGATTTGGACCTTAATGTTAAAAGTGGCCATGTAACTTTTGACAATTCATTTTTTGGCGGTAGTGTTAGCAATGAAGCAGGAGATATAATATTAGATAACTCAGAGCTTCTCAATTCTAAACTTACAACTAATTCAGGAGACATAGTTATAAGCGATAGTAAACTGGGTCAAAAATCTGATTTTTCAACTTCTACAGGTAATATTGTAATAAATTCAAAAGATAAGATAGATAGCTTTAATATAGATGCCAGACTTGAAGTAGGAAACTTTATCTTAGGAAATATATCTTATAGAAACATCAAAGATGGATTTAGCAAAGATAATAAAGCTAAGAAAGACGTTAGCCTAGAGACTAAAGTAGGGGATATTATTTTTAATAAAGGTGAAGGAGCTATTCTAGAAGAAGAAGAATATATAACTAATAAGAGCAAAAGAGATGATTCTGATAGTAAGCATGAAAATGAAGAAGAATCTCAACAAGAAATGGAGCAAAAAATTCAATCCGAAGCTGAAAAAACGCTCAATGAAGATATTGAAGAAGAATTAGAAGAATCAGGTCAAGCTGACTATTCTATAAATAATAAGGAAGAAAAGACAAATAATTAAGTTCTTCAGAACTTAATTATTTTTTTATAAAAATATGATAGATGATAAATTACTTTATGAAAATTTAAAAAAATATTTTGGATATGATACATTTAGAAATGGACAAGAAGAAATAATTACAAATATATTAAAAGGTGAGGATGTATTAGGAGTTTTACCTACAGGCGGAGGTAAGTCAATCTGCTATCAATTACCAGCTTTAATTAAGGAAGGCATTACCTTAGTAATATCGCCTTTAATTTCTTTGATGAAAGATCAAGTAGATTCCCTAGTAGAAGACGGTATAAGTGCAAGCTTTATTAATTCTAGCTTAGCATATGATGATTATATTGATAGTATAAGAAAAATTAGATCGGGGAATATAAAACTTCTATATATATCTCCTGAAAGACTTGAAAATAAATTTTTCTTAGATTTTCTAAAAGAATTAAAAGTATCATTTATAGCCATAGATGAGGCTCATTGTATAAGTCAATGGGGTCATGATTTTAGACCTTCATATAAATTAATACCTAGCATATATGAAATTCTTGGAAATGTTCCAGTAGCAGCCTTTACTGCTACTGCCACTCAAGAAGTTCGAGAAGATATAATAGCTAATCTTAAACTTAAAGAGCCTTATGTTAAAGTGACAGGCTTTGATAGAGAAAATCTAACCTTTAAGGTAGAAAAGCCATCAGATAAGATGAAATTTGTAAAGAGATATTTAAAGGATCATGAAAATGATTCAGGTATTATATATGCTTCGACTCGAAAAAAGGTAGATGAATTATACAAGTCTATAAAAAAATTAGGACTTGATGTTAGTAAATACCATGCTGGATTAAGTGAGGATACTAGAGTAAAAGATCAAGATGATTTTATATACGATAGAAAAAAGATTATAGTTGCAACTAATGCTTTCGGTATGGGAATTGATAAAAGTAATGTTCGCTATGTAATTCATTACAATATGCCAAAAGATATGGAATCATACTATCAAGAGGCAGGACGTGCTGGCAGAGATGGAGAAGCTAGTGATTGTATATTATTATATAATGCTCATGATATAATTATAAATAAATTTTTTATAAATCAAACGAATAATCCTTCTTATAAAAAATATCAATTAGAAAAGCTACAGACTATAATTAATTATGTAAATACTAGCAAATGTCTAAGAGCTTTTATCCTGGAATATTTTGGACAAGAAGCAATGGATACCTGTAATAATTGCTCTAATTGTCTAAATGAAGTAGAAAAAACAGATGCAACTATCGATAGCCAGAAAGTTCTATCCTGCATATATAGATTGGACCAAAGATATGGATCAAGAACCGTAATTGATTGTTTAAAGGGAGCTAATAATAAGAATTCACGTGAGAAAAATCTAAAAGATATATCGACTTATGGTATTATGAAAACTAATAGTGAAAATTATATAAGAAATCTTATAGGTACACTAATAGCTGATGGATATATAAGAGTAAGTGGTAGTACATATCCTATATTAAGATTAACTGAAAAAGCAAAAGAAGTTTTGTTTGAAGAATCAAAAGTATATGTAAATTATACTATAAGGGAGAAAGAGGATCTTAAAGAAAAAATTCCTTATATAGTAGATGGTGAAGATTATGATGAAGAACTGTTCAATCATTTAAAGAAAGTAAGACTTGAATTATCTAAAAAGAGAAATATACCTCCCTTTATTATATTTTCAGATGCATCATTAAAAGATATGGCAATTTATAAGCCTAGATCTGAAGAAGATTTTTTAAAGATTAAAGGTGTAGGGGATAAAAAACTCATGCAATATGGAGATATTTTTATAGCTGAAATATCTGAATTTATAATTAATAATAGAAAATATTAAAATCAAAAAGTCTAATCTTGCATATTAACGCTAGGATTAGACTTTTTATTTTATTATTTATAAAAGATTGATTCCCTTATTTTCTAAAGCTCTTCTATAATCATCTGGCCAATAGGAAACTTGAACTTCTCCTATATGAGCTTTTTGTAAGAAGAACATACATATTCTAGATTGTCCTATACCACCACCGACAGTTAAAGGAAGATCACCGTCTATTAGCATTCTGTGATAGTCGTATTTTAATCTATCTAGGTTATCAGATTGCTTTAATTGTTCGTTTAATCTTTCAGGATTTACCCTAATTCCCATTGACGATAGTTCTAATTGATCATCTAAGATTGGGTTATAAACTATAATATCCCCATTAAGTAGCCAGTCATCATAATCTGGAGCTCTGTTATCATGTTTTTCCCCATTAGATAGTCTATTACCAATCTGCATTAAAAATATTGCACCGTATTCTTTAACGGCAAGTCTTTCTCTTTCTGTACTATCCTTAATATGCGGATATTTGTCCAAAAGTTCTTGACTTGTGATAAAAGTAATTTGATCTTTTAACAACTTATGTCTTTGAGGTATCAAAGTACATAGATATTCATCAAGAGATTTTAATGTCCTATAAATTATATCTACAACTCTTTTAAGATATTCTTCATTGCGATCTTCTTCGCTTATAATGAGTTCCCAATCCCATTGGTCAACATAAAATGAATGTGTATTATCAGGATTTTCACAACGTCTTATAGCGTTCATATCTGTGTATAGCCCTTCATGAACTTTGAAGTCATAATTTTTAAGTGCGTATCTTTTCCATTTAGCAAGGGAGTGTACAATCTCTAAATTTTCTCCTCCTGCATTTGGAACATCAAATGTAACAGGACCTTCGTATCCGTTTAAATTATCGTTGAGTCCAGATTCTATTGATACAAATAATGGCGCACTAACTCTTTTTAAGTTTAAGTTATTAGCCAAGTTGATTTGAAAATAATCTTTTATTTCTTTTATTAATAATTGTGTAGTATATAAATCTGTGCTAGATTTATAACCTTCTGGTGATTTAATATTATACATTTATGCCTCGTTTTCTAAGTATTCTTATAAATTATAATTTTTTCATAATTTATGTCAAGGATAACGTTCCCTGCCAATATATATTTATCTTAATTTTTTAAAACCCCAAGTTTTATAAAAAATAACTTGTAATCTTGTATTACAATAAAAACATAATTTCTTACGGAAGTTATTTAGTTAAATTGTTACTAAATATTTAGAGAATATTATTAAGGAGAGAGTATGGAAAATAATTATTCTAATTTATTCAATGTGAATGGAGATGTTAGCTTAAAACAATCTCTACCTCTTGCTTTTGAACACTTAATAGCTATGATTGCCGGGTGTATAGCACCTACATTAATTTTCGCTGGTGCTGCAGGTCTTGATAATGCTGATTCTATTCTTTTGGTTCAGATGTCACTTATAGGATCTGCTCTTACAACTTTATTAATTCTTTTTGGTCCTGCAAGACTTATAGGAAATAAGCTGCCAATGATTTATGGTGTAAGCTTTTCTTATGTTCCAACTATGATAGCTCTTGCTGGTCAATTTGAATCTTTGGGAGCTAAAAATATTGTAGCAATAGTACTTGGAGCTCAATTAATTGCAGCTGTTGTTTCTATGATTTTTGGCTATGCTCTAAAATATGTATTACCATATTTTCCACCTTTAGTTGCAGGTACTGTCGTTTTATCAATAGGTTTATCCCTATATCCTGTTGCTCTTAATTATATGGGCGGTGGAGGAGATTTAAGTATGCCTGGTTGGGGAGCATGGCAATATTGGTTTATTGCAGGTGTAACTTTATTAGCTAATATAATATTTACTCATTTCGGTAAAGGTATGGTTTCCCTTGCCTCAGTTTTATTATCTATGATAGTAGGTTATATACTTGCTTATTTTATGGGTTACGTTAATTTAACACCAGTAAGTGAAGCTTCATGGTTTTCTGTAGTTAGACCAATGTATTTTGGAATTAAATTTGAACCATCAGCTATAGCAGCATTTATTATAATATTCATTGTCAGCTGTATTGAGGGAATTGGTGATATGAATTCTACTACTATAGGGGGTATGGACAGACCTGCTACAAGTGATGAGCTTCGTGGTGGTATAATTGGATTTTCTTTAGCTAACATTATTGGAGCATTCATTGGAACTTTACCAACAGCAACATTTTCACAAAATGCTGGAATTGTTTCTATAAATAAGGTAATTAATAAAAAGGTATTTACCACTGCATCTATTATGATATTAATTGCAGGGCTTGTACCTAAATTTTCATCATTATTATTAACCATTCCATATCCTGTAATTGGAGGAGCAACTTTATCTGTCTTTGCTGCTATAACAATGAATGGTATTAGGATGATAACTAGCCAGCCACTTTCTATGAGAAATACTTATATAGTAGGTGTTTCTATTGCTATTGGTTTTGGATTTACTCAAGTAGTATCAGGAGCTCATAATGCAGGAGTTACATTTATGCCAGAATCTTTAGAAGTAGCAATAGGCTCATCTCCAGTAGTGCTTACAACTTTATTTGCATTTTTTATGAACATATTAATACCTGAAAAAGAAGAAGATAAACAAATAAAAAATTAAATTGTGTTTATAATTGATCTAGCGGGTATATAGATAATGTAGTAAGGGGTATATTTTACATAAACTTTACATAAGTTTAAAATGAACTAAATAAAGTAAGTGTAATATACTTAAAGAAAACAAATATATGAAAATTATAAGGAGATTTTTCATGACACTTAAAAATTCAAAGATTATTGCAGCAGCACTTTCACTAGGATTAGTATTAACTGCTTGTGGTAATGACAACGCAAAAGACAACAAAGCAGATGATAAAGCTGCTACAGAAACTACAGATAATCAAGCTACAACAGATGATGCAGACAAAGACGATTCAAAAAAAGATGATGCAACAACTGATGATAAAGCTGACGACAAAAAAGATGAAGACAAAGATAAAGATAGTACAGCAGATGCCGAAGACTACGATTTTGTAGTAGTTTCAAGAGAAGAAGGTTCTGGTACAAGGGGAGCATTCATCGAATTAGTTGGCCTTGAAGAAAAAAATGATGATGGAACAAAAGAAGACCACACAACAGTAGATGCAGAAGTTCAAAATTCTACAAACGGTGTAATGACAACAGTATCTTCTGATCCAGATGCAATTGGATATATTTCTTTAGGTTCTTTAAATGATACTGTTAAAGCTGTAAAGGTTGAAGGAGTAGAAGCAACAGAGGAAAATATAGTTTCTGGTGATTATAAAATATCTAGACCATTTAACCTTGCTTACAAAGAAGATAAACTTAATGATTTAGGAAAAGACTTCTTAAATTATTGTCTATCAACAGAAGCTCAAGATATTGTTAAAGCTGAAGGATATGTTCCATTAAGTGATACAAAAGCTTATGAAAAAGCAGATGGACTTAGCGGTAATCTTACAGTTGCAGGTTCTACATCAGTTACTCCATTAATGGAAAAATTTGCTGAAGCTTACCAATCTCTTAATCCAGATGTTAAAATTGAAATCCAATCAACAGGATCTTCTGCAGGTATTGAAGCTGTAACAGATGATGCAGCAGATATAGCTATGGCTTCAAGAGAGCTTGAAGATGAAGAAAAAGAAACTCTTAAACCAGAAGTTATCGCAACAGATGGTATTGCTGTTATAGTAAATAAAGACAGTAAAGTTGAAGATCTAACAATAGATCAATTAAAACAAATCTTCTCTGGTGAAATCACAAATACAGGAGACCTTAACTAGAAATGAAAAATACTAAGGAAAGATTTGGAGAAATCTTATTCCTTATATCAGCAGCAATGTCCGTAGTACTTATATTATTAATCATATTCTTTATCTTTAGATCTGGAATAGATTTCGTAAGTAAATACGGACTTGTTCCGTTTATAACGGGAACGAAATGGGCACCTAAAGCAAAACCAGCAAGCTTTGGTATTTTACCAATGATTGTTGGTTCTGTTATAGTGACCCTTGTATCAACATTAATAGCTTTACCTTTTGGTTTAGCAGTATCCGTATTTATGGCTTATTACGCTGATAAAAGTTATGGCTTTCTCAAATCACTAATCAACTTAATGGCGGCAATTCCCTCAGTAGTATATGGTTTCTTTGCTATGGTTAAATTGGCACCAATTGTTGGAAAAGTATTCCATACTCGCCAATATAACATGCTTACAGCATCTATACTACTAAGTATTATGATTTTACCTACAATGGTAAATATTTCTGAAAATTCACTTCGTCAAGTTCCAAAAACATTCTATACAGGATCTTTAGCACTTGGTGCTACTAAGGAAGAAACTATTCATAAAGTTATGATTCCTTACGCTAAAAGCGGTATTTTTTCTTCAATAATCCTTGCTATAGGACGTGCAATAGGTGAAACAATGGCTGTATATCTAGTTGTTGGTAACCAACCTAGAATGCCAAAGTCTATTTTACAAGGGGCTCGTACTCTAACAACAAATATCGTTCTTGAAATGGGTTATGCATCTGGTATGCATAGACAATCGCTAATCGCAACTGGTATGGTACTATTCTTCTTTATATTATTAATAAACATAATATTTAATATTATAAGAGATAAGAACCAAGATAAGTATTAATGTAAGCTAAGGAGTAAAAATGACTAAACCATATAAATTTTTCGTAATGTTTTTTACATTTTTGGCTTATGCAGCTAGTGGTATTATAATTGCCTATGTTTTAGTAAGAGGTATTCCAAATATAAGTTCTTCACTATTTGAATGGAATTATACCTCAACTAATGTTTCTATAATGCCAGCTTTGATTACAACATTTTTTACTATATTGTTGACATTATTAATCACTCTACCTATAGGTATATTTACTGCTATCTACTTATCTAATTATGCAAAGAATAAAGCGTTTATTAAAGCAGTAAGATTTGCTACTGAAATTTTATCATCAATTCCATCAATTGTTTATGGTCTATTCGGTTACTTATTTTTTGTAACTAAAGCAGATCATGGACTTGGTATGGGGTATTCTCTAATAGCAGGATGTTTGACTGTATCTATAATGATTTTACCTACTATAATAAGAACAACCGAAGAAGCTATTCTTACAGTAAATCCACTTCAAGCTCATGCTTCTCTAGCTTTAGGTGCTACCAAAATTCAAACTATATTTAAAGTGGTGATTCCAGAAGCTATGGATGGTATTTTAGGTGGAATATTTCTAGCAACAGGTAGAATAGTAGGAGAGTCTGCAGCATTAATTTATACTATGGGTACACAACCTTCTATTCCTAAGGGTTTATCAAATTCAGCAAGAACTCTTGCTGTTCACATGTATATGCTATCATCAGAAGGTTTCCATGTTAATGAAGCGTATGCAACTGCAGTTTTACTATTAGTATTTGTAATTTTAATCAACTGGATTTCAGCTAAGATTACTAAGCAGTTAGTAAATTAAGAGGAGAAATAAATGGATAAAAAGACATTTGAGGCTGGCAATGATAATCAGTCAAATGTAAATAATAAAACTAAAAATGAAGAAAAGATAAAAAGTGCAAGCGAAGAAGCTGATTCTTCTATAGAAAACAGTAATCTAAAGGAACATATGGAAAGCACATATAGTCTTTCCTATGAAGATAGGGATGAAAATAAATCAGTTCACACATTAGATGATAAGAATAGGTTTTCTGATTTAGAAACAGCTATACTTGTAAAGGATCTTGATTTATATTATGGAGATTTCCAAGCATTAAAACGTGTTAATATGGATATAAAAAAAGGTCAAGTAACAGCATTTATAGGTCCATCTGGTTGCGGTAAATCTACAACATTGAAGTGCTTTAATAGAATGAACGATTTAGTTGATTCTTGTAAGATAGAAGGACTTATAAAGATTAATGGTCAAGATATCTATCAGCCAGACGTAAACGTAGTTAATTTACGTCGTAATGTCGGTATGGTATTTCAAACACCTAATCCATTTTCTAAGTCTGTGTATGATAACCTAACATATGGACCAAAAATTGATGGTATAAAGGATAAAGACAGCCTTGATGAAATAGTAGAAACTTCTTTAAAGCAAGCCGCTATTTGGGATGAAGTTAAGGATAAACTTGATCAAAATGCCTTATCATTTTCAGGTGGACAACAGCAAAGAATTTGCATAGCAAGGACTTTATCGGTTAAGCCTGATATTATTCTAATGGATGAGCCTACTTCTGCCCTTGACCCTATATCAACAGCATCTATAGAAGAGCTAATGGAAGACTTAAAGGAACAATATACAATAGTAATTGTTACACACAATATGCAGCAGGCTGCTCGTATATCTGATCAAACAGCTTTTTTCCTTACAGGAGAAGTTATTGAAATGGATGATACTAAGATGATTTTTGAAGATCCAAAGGATAAGAGAACAGAGGATTATATCACAGGAAGGTTCGGTTAATAAAATGAGAACTAGATATAGACATGATTTGGATTCTGTTAGGGAAATGAGCAATGAGCTTATGGAACTTGTTATCTTATGTTATGATAAGATTGATTTATATTTAGAAAATCATAATAAAAAAAATTTAGAAGAGATAATTGAGCTTAATGATGATATTAGAAGAAACGCCGCTGATGTTGAAAGATTTTGCTTTGAGCTATTAGCTCTACAACAACCAGTAGCTAGGGATTTAAGATTTCTTCAAATGAGTATAAAGCTCGCTAGTACCTATAAGAGGATATCAAGTCATTTAGCTCAAGCTTCAATGATAATGATAGAATATAGCCTAACAGATAAAGAAGTAGATTTTGTAAAAAGATTTATAGATAATGAAAAACAAATGGCTGAAGATAGTATCCATAGCTTTGTTAATAACGATAACGATCTAGGATTAAAAACTATCGAAGATGACGAGATAAATAATAAATTATTTGAAGAAGCTATAACATATATAGCAGATCAAAATAAGATGAACGAGATAAGCGCTATGGAATTATCTGAGAAGGTTTTATTATATAAATATTTCGAGAGACTTGGTGATCGTCTAGCTCGTGTAGGCGATTTAGCTACGAGGTTATAGGATGATTTATGTAGTTGAAGATGATAAGTCTATAAGAAATTTAGTAGACTATGCTTTAACTGAAAAAGGATATGAGGTAGAAACATTTGAAGATGGTCTTGATATAACTGACATTATAAAAGAAAAAGGTGGTCAGCTGTTAATTCTTGATATTATGCTTCCTGAAAAAGATGGACTTGAGATACTGGAAGAAATTAGAGAATTTTCAGATATACCTATAATTTTACTTACAGCTAGGACTGAAGAGTATGACAAGGTATTAGGTCTTGAGTCGGGAGCAGATGATTATATCACCAAACCATTTTCTATCCTTGAGCTAATTTCTAGAGTAAAAGCAGTCTTAAGAAGATCTGTAAAAAAAGATAGTGATCATATAAATTATGGTAATATTTCTATTAATACTAGAAAAAGAACTGTAAAGGTAGATGGAAAGCTAGTAGATTTAACTTATAAAGAATTCGAAATGCTACTATTATTTATGAATAATATAGGCAATGTAATAACAAGAGAAGACTTTCTACTTAAAATTTGGGGTTATGATTATGAAGGTGAAACACGTACAGTAGATGTTCATATAGCTTCGCTCAGAAATAAACTTTTAAGTGGGGGAAGACATATAAAAACTGTGAGAAATTTAGGGTATAAATTTGGTGAAATATGAGAAAATTTATAAAATCCTATATAGAAAAAGTAATCTATATGTTATTGGCTATAGCTTTTATAGTCAGCAACTTAATTTCTTATCAAATAAATAAAAAAGCTCAAAGTGATTTAGCAAAAAATACTTTGAGCTTTCTTTTATATCAAGATATAGATGATGATTTTATAGAGGATATGAACGAAAATAATGATCAATTAAAGATTGTAAGTGTCGATAAAGACGAAAAAAAGATAAACGATCATCATAAAGCTGAAAAAGACATATATATTACTGATTCCGATACTAGTTTATACAGTGAATCAACTAATTTTAAAAGTTTTTTTACTTTAGGAAAAAGTTATAGAATAAAAAATGATGATACGCTAATTATTGTTAGTGGATACATACCAATGATTAATTGGGTTCTTTTTTTGATTTTTTTATTATTGACTATAACTAGTAAACTCGTATTAGATAGGATAACTAATGATAAGTTAGATTATTATATCAAAGGTTTATACTATTCTAGTTTAAAGGAAATAAAAGATAATATAGACTATGAGGAATTGTTTCCTGTATTAGCTAGTTATGAAAAAAAGCTAAATGAATCAAGCGAGGAGGTAGATTCTCTTAAAGCAAGATTATCTGAAATAACTTCTATAACAGCAAATATGAAAGAAGGTTTTATTTTATTTGACGGTGAAGGTAGTATCGAACTTCTTAATAATTCTGCAAAAAGATTTCTTGATATAAATCATGAAGCTAATATTAGTAATTTGATAGAAAGTAGGGAGTATAGTCTAGCGTTAAGAGAAGCATCCATTCTTAAAAGAAGCAAGAAAATTGATTTAAATATAAATGGATATGATTTAAGAATATTTATTGATCCTTTAAGCACTAGTTCTAAGAAAGCATACGCTATGATAATTATAGACAATACAGAGGAAAGAAAAGCTGAAAAAATGCGTAGAGAATTTTCTGCTAATGTTACTCATGAATTAAAAAGTCCTCTAACTTCAATAAATGGTTATGCAGAATTAATTGCTACAGGAATTGCAAAAGAAGATGATGTTAATAGATTTGCAGAAATAATATGCGAAGAAGGTAATAGACTATTAGAAATAATAGATGATATACTTAAAATATCAAGCTTAGATGAAAAAAATTTTGAAAAAGATTTTGTAGATGTTGATATTTATGAAGTAGTTAGATTTACTATAGAAAAATATAAGAGAATTGCTAGTAAAAAATCTATAAATGTTACTAATAATATTAAATCGTATAGAATAAAGACTAGTAAGTCTTTATTTTATGACTTAGTATCTAACATTTATGAAAATGCTATAAAATATAATAAAAAGCATGGATCTATAGATGTTGATTTTGATTTAAGAGATAATAATTATTATCTTATAATAAGTGATACAGGTATAGGTATATCCAAGGCCGATAGCGAAAGAATTTTTGAGAGATTTTATGTTGTAGATAAATCTAGAAAGAGAAATCAAAAATCTACTGGATTGGGTCTATCTATAGTAAAGCATATTGCTAATTACTTAGGATATTCTATAAAAGTAGAATCTAAATTAAATGAGGGAACAAGATTTATCATAGAGATCCCTCTGGAACTAGATAGGTAAAATTTTAAAGACTTATAAGCAATGATAAAGAATTATCATTGCTTATAAGTTATTTATTTGATACAATTTAAGTATAAACCATAGGAGGATTATATGAAAGTTACAATTTGTTCATGTGCAAGATGTACTGCTGCAGGTAATGAGTTCCTATATGACTCAGCTAAAGTCGTAAAAAAAGATCTAGAGATCGCTTATAAGTTAGAAAATTTAGGCGAAGCTCCTAAAATAGAAATAGAATATGATAACATAATGAATGAAGTGGATGATGCCGAAAAGTCTGCTCCATTAGCAAAAATAGATGATACATACTATAAAAAAGCCACACCAGAGGTTTTAATGGAGCACATAATTAACGGGTTCATTCCAGAAGATGAGGCATTGTAATGAAGGATACGTACATAGATATAATAAATATTAGAAGGATGGCATTTGAGCATATTGCGAAAATTGCCTACGAAAATAGACCGATAACTGATATAGCTACTGAAGTTTATGAGATTATTCCAGGAGAGGAAGCAAGATATAGAGAAAATATTTTTCGTGAAAGAGCTGTAATGGGTGAGAGACTAAGAATGGGTATTGGTCTTGATGCAAGAACAGCTGATAAAACAGATGCTGTTACTGAAGGTCTTGATAAAATGGACGTTAATAGAAGGATTTATAATCCTCCATTAGTTAGCGTAATGAAGATAGCATGTGAAGCTTGTCCAGAAAATAAGGTTACTGTTACAGACCAGTGTAAGGCATGTATAGGACATCCTTGTGTAAATGTTTGCCCTAAGAATGCAGTAACTTATACTTCAAATGGTGCAATTATCGATCAAGAAAAGTGTATTAAATGCGGTAAGTGTGTAGAAGCTTGTCCATATCATGCAATCAACCACCAAAAAAGACCTTGTGCAGCTATTTGTGGTGTAAAAGCGATTCATTCAGATGAATTGGGAAGGGCACAAATTGATTCTGATAAATGTGTAGCTTGTGGTAAATGTATAAGTGCATGTCCTTTTGGGGCTATTTCTGATAAATCAGAAATTTATCAATTAATTAAGTCTATTCAATCAGAAAATCATACATACGCCATTATAGCTCCTTCATTTGCTGGACAATTTGGACCAAATGTATCAGCTGAACAAATAAGAGAGGCTATTAAGCAATTAGGATTTGATGAAGTTATAGAAGTAGGACTTGGTGCAGATTTAACGACAATGAATGAAGCTCATGAATACTTAGAAGAAGTTCCTTCAGGTAAGATTCCTTTCATGGGTACAAGCTGTTGCTTCTCATGGAAGATGATGGTTAGAAAGCAATTCCCTGAAATAAACGATTATATTTCAGAGTCATCTACGCCGATGATTTATACCGGGCTTCAACTTAAGAAAAAAGATCCTAATAGTAAAATTACTTTTATAGGTCCATGCATTTCTAAGAAGTTAGAAGCGTTAGAGCCTGATGTTGCAGAAGTTATTGATTTTGTAATAACTTTTGAAGAACTTTTAGGAATGTTCCTTGCAAAAGGGATAGAGCCATCAGAAATTGAGGTAGAAGATCAGATGATGGATGCGTCTGAAACAGGCAGGACTTATGCAGTAAGTGGTGGCGTTGCTCAAGCAGTAGTAAAACGTGCTCAAGAAATAAGACCAGGTATTAAAGTAGATGTTGAAAATGCAGAAGGACTTGCTAATTGCGTAAAATTAGCTCAACTTGCAAAACTAGGTAAAATGGATGGTAAGCTTATCGAAGGTATGGCTTGTGAAGGTGGATGCGTAGGTGGACCAGGTACAGTCGTAGCAAGAAATAAGACTGGTAAGGCTGTTAAAGCATTTGCTAAAGAATCGGTCTTCAAGTCACCAGCTGATAATACTAATATTCCAGATAAAGATAAACCAGATGATGAAAAACTTAAGGTAAGTGAATAATAATTAATAAATTTAGGGAAGCTTTTAGCTTCTCTATTTTTTATTAAAAATTAGACTTGTATTTAATAAAATTTATAGATATAATATAATGACGATATCAATAAGAGAGGTTATTATGGGTCAAACTACATTAATGCTCATGTTTATAACGGTTATTTCTAAGATTTTTGGATTTATTAGAGAAGCTGTTATGGCATCATATATTGGGGCAGGTGATTTAAAATCTATATACACAACAGCTAATACTCTACCAGTAGTTGTAGCAAATTTTGTTGCTGTAGGTATTATTTCCGGATTTATACCAATATATAATAGAGCAAAAAACGAAGAAGGACTAGAGTCTGCAGAGAAATTCACATCTAATATTTTTAATATACTTATGGTTTTTGCAACAATTGCTATAATTATAGGACTTATATTTGCTAAACCATTTTCTAAAATTCTTTCACCAGATCTAGATGGAGAAACTTTAAACTTAGCTGCAAATTATACAAGAATAATGATGTTTGCGGTTTACGCTTATTTATATTCATCAGTTTTTAGAGGATACCTTAATATAAAAGGGGATTTTTTTAACCCAGCTGTAACTGGAATTATAATGAATGTTATTATTATAGTCTTTACAATCCTAACAGGAAAGACTGGTAATGCTTATTTACTCATAATAGGAGCTTTGCTAGGAAATATTTTACAATATATATTATTTCCAAAAGCTGCTCATGATAAAGGATATCATCATAATAAGGTAATAGATTTTTCTAATAAATATGTAAGACAATTGATGATTATTGCTATACCAGTAGTAATATCATCTGCAGCTGGTGAAATTTCTATAATAGTAGATAACTCTATGGCATCAGCATATTTTGGAAAAGCATCTATTTCAAAATTATTTTATGCTAAAACCATGCTTACTTTGATAACTGGTGTAATTACAGTTTCAGTAACTACAGCGCTTTTTCCCAAAATTGCAGAACTAGGGCAATCGGGAAAGATAAATGCTATGAAAAAGTCTATAAGTTCTTCTGTAGTTACTACTCTTTTATTAGTTGTTCCAGCTACAATAGGTATGGCAGTTTTGGCTCATCCAATTATAGAGCTTGTATTTGAAAGAAATGCTTTTACAGCAGAGGACACAATAGCTGTTTCTAGTCTACTTATTTCCTATGCACCATTTGTAATATTCCAATCAATATCAGATGTTATAGATAGAGGATTTTATGCTGTAGGAGATTCTAAAACTCCAGTAGTTATAGTAGTTATTCAACAGGCTTTTAATGTAATATTCAATATTATATTAATTAGATTTTTTGGAATTAACGGGTTGGCTATGGCTACAGTAGTATCTACTATTGTGGGATCAGCCCTTATGATTTATAAGTTTAGAGATAATTTTGGCTCATTTAAGTTTAAAACTGCTCTCTTTTCGATAATAAAAATAAGTATTGTAACTGCTATTATGGGATTAGTTGCAAATGGAATGTATAAGTTGTTAGAAGATAAGCTTGCTCATTTACTTGCAGTTTTAATAGCAATTTTTTTAGCAGCAATAGTTTATGGATTTTTAATACTTATTGCTAGGATTCCAGAAGTTATGGAACTTGTAAATACTTTCTACCACAAAAGACTAAGAAAGAGAAAGGCTCAAAAGCATCTTAATGCTGGAAATAAGAATGTTAAAACTATTGATCAGATAAATAGACAAAAACAAAATAAAAATAATAGAAGCAGGCTATAGTTAAAAAGCCTGCTTTTTACATAAGTATTTGATTTTTCATAAAAACTGAAACAACTTTTGAGAAATTTTCTAGATTTGTTATCCTCACAAAGTCTCTATTATAAATCAGTTTAGCATTTTCTACATCTTCATCTTCCCCAGTAAAAACTCCCAACACGGAAATATTATCATTCCTTAAATTTCTAATTTCAAATGCTGTATCATCTATAGCAGTTTTTCCAGTATATTGGTCTTTATCTAAAAGTTTTACAGTATTTATATTAGCTCTCTCATCATTTGGTTTTCCATCTGATAAGACTATAACTATGTGACGGGTGTTATCGTCTATATCAATAATTTCGTGTAGAGTCTTAAAGGCAAATCCATCTCTATTTGAACCAGCGGCAAAAAAATTATATAATTCAAAATTTTTGTTTTTTTCTGTATAGTCTCTATACAATGTAAAGATTGTATGATCTCTTAAAGTGGAAAAGCCTAATATTCTAATAGGAATATTAACTTCGTCCATAGCTTTTGCTATTATATAAGCTTGATTAGCTACTATGTGTTGTCTACCTATTTGGCTTGCTGATGCATCTAATATTAAATCTACCTTGAATTTATTAATAAGATCTGTTTCTTCTTTGATAAATACATTGTAATCATTAATAACAGGTGCTCTCCAAGTCTTACTTGAATCTATTATTCCGTAGTTTTTTGTGACTTCAGCATAATCCTCATAGTTTGCTAGTGAATTTTTAATGGCTAGACTTAATTCATTTATATTTCTATGATTTATAGAGAAGTTACTCTCTATATAGGATTTATTTTTTTCGTATTGTTCATTACGATTTTTTTTATAGTATCTAGCATTTGCTTTATTGCTATATTCTCCTCTAGTGAAATATAATTGTTTATTTGTGTGTATACCTTTCGCTAATTTTCTTTCTAAAGCTTCTACCTTTTTAAAAGGCATAATAGGCATACCAAAAAAATCTTCTATAAATTCATTAGAAGAATGATAGTCATCTTTAGATGAGTTTAAAAACATGAGATTTTTGCCAGTGTCTTCTTTTTTATCTTCAAAATAAATATTGGAACCAGTAAATTCTGCTGATCCTATATTAAATTGCTCATCTATATTTTCATCACTATATTCACTAGGCATTTCTTCTTCAGATTTGAAATCTTTTGGTTTATTTTCTTTGACCATCTCATCAAAGAGTTCTTCATCTTTTTTCTTTCTATCAAATCTAAAATATGATTTAAAAACTTTATTTAGTTTATCAATTAAAATATTAGTGTCAGTAGTATTTATAGCAAAAATTTCATTATATATAGATTTAAATAAAGGTCCCTCTATTATGGGTTTTTCTAAAACTTTTCCATAGTAAGCTTTTTCTATTTGAGTGCTTAAACTATCTGGATCTCTATGAGTATACTTGCTATATATTTTTTTAGCATAAATTTTTCTTAAATTGCTTATGACTAAATTGTCTTTAATAAGCTCTCTATAAGAGATATCTTCAATTAGTAAATTAGTTATAAATTTAAAATCTTCGTAAAATGGATTCTCATCTTTTATATAAGCAAAAAAAGAATCCAACATTTTTGTATCAAAAGTTTTGATTATAAAACCTGTTGTAATATTTTTATAAATTTCATCCATAGGATAAGTATTTTTGGGTGTAAATTTATAGTTATCTGCAAAATCCCAAATGATATTATATTCTCGGATTTTATTTAAAGGTTCAGTCATTAAATATACTCTCTTCAATATTTGCAGGAATTTTTGTATTGATTGTATCTATTACTATTTGACGTTCAAATTCATCAAATGACTTATTTGCTATGCCCATCATAATTGCATCAAATGGATTAAGACCTATTTGCATAGTATCAATTGCAGACATAAGACCACGTAAATCCACAGATTTGGTAGAGATTTCATTGTTTTCACTTTTTGATTGAAGTGATATAAACATATCAATAAAAGCTTTTCTATATTTTTCTTTAAGTTTAGGATAAGTATCTTTAAGTAGTTTATCTAAATTTTCACGACTTATATTTGGCATGCTTATAATCATGAATCTAGAAGCAAGTGCTTCATTGACTTCACGAGTACCTACGTAACCGTAGTTCATAGTTGCAATGAATCTGGTATTTGGATCTAGCTTGATTTTTTCATATCCTGGTAGATCTATTATTCTTCTATGATCAAGAGTTGCATGTAAAACAGAGATAGCTTCATTTTTTGCCATATTTATCTCATCTAAAATAGCAAAGCCTCCATTGGTAGCTGCTTGATATATAGGGCCTTTCCTAAAGACAACTTCTCCATTTTTAAATGTATCTGCTCCTATTAAAGAATTAAAATCTGTATTAACGTGGAAAGATACATTCCAAGAAGGTCTAGCAAATAGGTAGGATAGGTTTGATGAGAGGACGTTTTTTCCTGTAGCCTTAGCTCCTGTCAGTAAGATATTTTTACCAGCTAAGATAGCAGATATTGCCTCTTCCAAAACCTCCTTACCATAATATTTAAATTCGGGTTCTATAACTCGTTGGTTATCAAAAAGTCCATTTTCTTTTCTATATATTTCAAGTTGATTTATTAGGTCTTTATCCACATTTTGTTTTTCTAAATATTCGATCATTATTACTCCTTTAGCCCTAATATTATACAACTAAAAAGCTTTTTTTAAACTTGACAAAGTCCAATAATAGACTATATTAATATAGTCATTATTCAAGGAGGTCTGAAATTGGACGAAAAATCATGCGAACTTTTTAATCTTTTTAGTTCTTTAAGAAAACTTAGTGGGCTTAATAAGCAGAGGGTTGAAAGCTTTGGACTAAACAACATTGAAACGATTATTTTATTTCATATAGATAGAATCGAAAATTTGACTCAAAAAGATTTGGTTAATAAACTTAATATGCCTAAGCAAACTGTAAATAGCATAATAATGAATCTTAAGGATAATGATTTGATTTATATGCAAGCATCTACAAAGGATAAGCGAGTTAAGACCTTAGTATTAACAGATAACGGGAAAAAAGAGGTTGAAAATATTACTGAAGCTCTCTGCATATCTAATAAAAAAATATATGATCAATTAGGAGAAGATAAGATAAAATCTATTAAGGAAGACATGGATGATTTTATAGATGTATTAGAAAAGGAGGAATTATGGAAAGCTTAAAAGAATTTAATCATGCATTTTCATACTTAAAGCAATATCTAAATCAGTATAAGAGAAATAGAATTATTTCTATGGTAATGACAGTTTTAGAAACTGTTTTTGAACTATTAATCCCAGCTATAATGGGAGTAATCTTAAATGAAATAATTTATCAAAAAGATGGAGAACTGGCATTAAAATATGGATTGATAATTATAGTGCTATCTTTGTTATCAATGCTGACAGGTATTCAAGCCTCCAAAAATGCTGGTATAACCTCTACAGGTCTAACCGATAATGTAAGAAAAAGACAATTTAGAAAAATACAAGATTATTCTTTTGAAGATTTTGAATATTTTGGTGTACCATCTTTACTTACTAGGCTAACAAGCGATATGCAAGCTTTAGCTCAGTCAACTTTTTTTACAACTAGATTTATAATAAAGACAGTTGTAATGGCTATAGTAGCATTTATATTAGCGTTTAGAACTAGTGCTAAGCTATCAATTATATTTCTAATATTAATGCCGATTTTAGTTATTGTATTACTTACAATAACTTCAAGAGCTATTCCTAAATTTAGGCAAACTCGTAAGCAATATGATAAGTTAAACTTAATTATTGAAGAAAATCTCAATAATATGAGAGTAGTTAAAGCTTTTGTTAGAAAAAAATATGAGATAGATAAGTTTAGTAACTCTAATGAACAGATGTTTAAGTTATCAGATAGTTCCCAAGGAACTGTAAGCTATGTTTTTCCCACAGCTAATGCCATTTTATATGCAACATTTATTGCTATAGCTTGGTTTGGGGGATTAGAAATAATAAAAGGAAATATGGGGGTAGGGGATCTTGTAAGCTTTAATATGTATGCCATGATGCTTTTAGGAAGTCTTATAGGTCTATCAATGGTAGTAACTATGCTTATGGCTTCATCTCCCTCTGTTACAAGGGTTAAGGAAGTTTTAACCAGAAAAATATCAATGACTAATGATCAAAAGGTAGAAGGATTAGAACCAGAAGATGGGTCTATTGACTTTGATAATGTCAGTTTTAAATATGAGGAAGATAGTGAAGCCTATCAATTATCCAATATAGACCTTCATATAAGATCTGGGGAAGTTATTGGTATACTAGGACCAACTGGTTCCTCTAAGTCTACATTAGTTCAATTGATACCAAGGCTTTATGATATCACAGAAGGAAGCCTTAGAGTTGGTGGGCACGATGTCAAAGAATATGACTTAGAAACCATAAGAGACAATGTATCTATAGTTTTACAAAAGAATACTTTATTTAGTGGAACTATTTTAGAAAACTTAAAATGGGGTGACAAGGAAGCATCTTATGATGAAGTTATAGCTATGGCTAAAATAGCTCAAGCTGATGAATTTATAAATGAAAGAACCGATACTTATGAATCTAAGTTAGGTCAAGGAGGGTCAGGAGTATCTGGGGGTCAAAAACAAAGACTAACTATAGCAAGATCTCTATTAAAAAAACCAAAAATACTTATCTTAGATAATTCAACAAGTGCTGTAGATACTAAAACGGAAGCTAAATTATTAGAGGGATTTAATAATTTAGATGGTGAGATGACACAAATTATTATCTCTCAAAGACTGTCATCATTTGAACATGCAGATAGGATTATAATTTTAGATGATGGAAAAATATCAGATATAGGAACACCAGAAGATCTATATCAAAGAAATGAAATCTATAGAACAACTTACGATATTCAAGAAAAAGGAGGGAAAAATGACTAATAAAAAAGATGATATAAAAACTGAAGATATAATAATTTCAGATAAAAAACAAAGTAAAGACTTTGATACTCATGCTTTAAAAGAACTTTTTTCCTATCTTTTTAAGCAAAAATGGCAAGTTATAGTTGTATTTGTTTGTGTTATAGTATCAGCTCTTACCCAAGTATTGGGCTTATCAATGCTTCAACCAATAATTGATAATTATATCCTAAAATCTGACATTGCTGGTCTTAAAAGTGCTGTTATAAAAATGGGATTTGTATATTTACTTTCAACTGTAACCACATTTATTTACACTAGATTAATGATAAGAATAGGTGAAAGGTCCATTAGGAACATAAGGAAAGATCTTTTTGTAAAAATTCAACAAATGCCTATAAACTTTTTTGATAATAACCAACATGGTCAAATTATGAGCAGATTTACCAATGATACAGACACCTTATCTCAATCATTATCATCCACGTTACCAACTCTTGTTAGATCATTGCTAATGCTTGTTGGGACATTAATTGTAATGTTTTCTTTATCATGGAAATTAACTATAGTTATGTTAGTAGGGCTTGGTGCAATGATTTTAGTTTTAAAAAATATAGTAACCAAAACAGGGAAGCTATTTAAACAAGCACAAAAAAACGTATCAATTTTGCATGGCTTTGATGAAGAAATGCTCTCAGGTCAAAAAGTAATCAAGGTATTTAATAAAGAAGATGACATAATAAAAGAATTTGATGAGAAAAGTGAAAATCTTAGATCAACTATGGCAGAAGCTATGGTAAATGCAGGACGTATGATGCCTTTTTTAGTTAACTCTATTAATATAATGTATGCTATAATTGCAGTCATAGGAGTCTATCTAGCAATTAAAGGCAACCTTACAATAGGTGTACTTGCAACTTTTCTAACAAATGCTAGACAATTGCAAAACCCTATAGCAAATATTTCTCAACAAGCAAATGCTGTATTTTCAGCTATGGCTGGTGCAAGTCGTATCTTTGAAATTATTGATATGCCAATAGAAAAGGACAGTGGATACATCGAACTTATAAATGCTAAGATAGATGAAAATGGCAATCCTATTAAATGCACAGATGATAGATGTTATGCTTGGAAGTGGACAAAAGATGGCAAAGATTTTTATAAACAGTTAGAAGGTAGAATTGACTTTGAGAATGTAGACTTTTCTTATAATGGTAAAGATAAAATCTTAAAAGATGTAACTTTCTATGCTAATCCAGGAGAAAAAATAGCACTTGTAGGTTCAACTGGTGCTGGAAAAACTACTATTACTAATGTAATAACTAGATTTTATGAAATAGACAAGGGTTCTATTAAAATAGATGGAATAGATACTAAAGATATTAAAAAGGATCATTTGAGAAAAGCTTTTGGTATGGTTTTACAAGAAGTAAACCTATTTACTGAAAGTGTAGAAGATAATATTAGATATGGTAAACTTGATGCAAGCGATCAAGAAATAAAAAATGCTTCAAAACTTTCTGGTGCTGATTCATTTATCCATAGACTGCCTGAAGGTTATGATACACAGATAAACGGAGATGGTTCATCCTTATCTGATGGACAAAACCAGCTTATTTCAATATCAAGAGCAGCAGTAGCTAATCCACCTATGCTTATACTAGATGAAGCTACAAGTTCTATAGATACTGCAACAGAAATAAAAGTTACTGAAGCTATGGATAAACTAATGAGAGGATCAACATCTATAGTAATTGCCCACAGACTTTCAACTATTCAAAACGCAGATGTTATTATGGTAATGGAGTCAGGAAGGATTATAGAACGTGGTAACCATGATCAACTTATGAAAAAACATGGAACTTATTACCAATTATACACAGGAGAATTAGAGTTAGATTAGATAAACCACCTATTGGGTGGTTTTTACATAATACTTATAAAAACTTTACTATAATTTTACTTAGCTTATTATAATTGGGATATATAAATAATGTAAGGACAAGAAATTTCGCAACCCTATGACTTACATAAAAGAAACGAAGGTCAATATTAACCCTCGTTTCTTTTTAATTACTTAATAAATAGATATTAAATTAATTGATCTTGCTCATTAAAGAATTTCTTATAGGCTAGTCGTAAAAATATGAATACACATATAGTTACAGAACTCATTATAGCAGTCATAATAGTTATTTGATATCTTATCGCAATAAGAGGAGATACACCACCTAAAATTTGACCTGTCATCATACCAGGTAATGATATGATCCCCATATTTTTGATATTGTTAAGGGTAGGTGTTATAGCAGTATCAAAAGAACTTTGGATAATCTTATTCATAGCCATCCTAGGTGTGGCTCCTAGCATTAGATAACCCTCTATATTTATTCTCTTATCTTCTATTGATGATTCTATGCTATTTAAGGCTAGGTTTATACCTGTCATAGAATTACCAATAACCATACCACCTAGTGGAACTAGATATTGAGGATTATAAATAGGTTGTGGTCTAATTACTATTAATAAGAAAAAAGCTAACGAAAATATAGAACCTATTATTTGAGAGATAGCTATAGATCCTATGAGTTTTTTGTTAAACTTATCTTTTTTTGAGGAAACTATATTAAATATGGCAAAAAATTCCATAACAGCAAGCATTAAAACTGTAAGAATAAAAGAGGAGCTATCAAAAATATAAACTAAAATATATCCTGCTATAAATAGCTGGACAGTCATTCTTATGGTTCCAATAACTATATCTTTGTTGCGATTAATCCCATTAACACTTGTTAGAATCATAGCAATTATAGCAAAAATATAGCTTAATAAAAGTTGTTTATTATCTATATTAATAACAGAATCAGTCATTAGAAATCCTCCCATCAACTATTTTGATTAATCTATCAGAGTACTTATCAGCCATGGAATTAGAGTGGGTAACGTATATAATTGTTTTCTTATTCTCCTTTGCCATATCTACCATAGTTTTTATTACAAAATCTTCAGTTAAATCATCTAAAGCAGAAGATGGTTCATCTAATAAAAAGGCTTCAGAATCTAGAAGCATAAGACGAGCTATAGAAACCCTCTGCTGTTCGCCTCCAGATAAATTATCTATAGACTCAGATAAATCTACATTAAGTTTTACTTTAGATAAGGCAGATACTAATTTATCATCATCTAGCTTTGATTTATTTTGAAATTTTCTACCAATTAATAGGTTTTCTCTTATAGATCCTGAATATATAATAGGACTTTGAGAAAGCATAGGAATCTTTCTTCTATAAGAAATAGAATCTATATTGGCAATATCTTTACCATCAAAACTAATATATCCTGAGCTAGGGGATATCATTTTATTTATAAGTCTAAGTAAAGTAGACTTACCAGAACCACTTGGACCTATTATACAAGTTACTTCCCCTCTATTAATATTTAGCCCATCAATAGAAAGGATGTCCTTGTATTTCATATCATGAAATTCAAACATAAAACTCCTTTAAAATATGATTATTAAATTTTATATGTATGTAATATAATTACTTACTATTTTAACATATTTTGAGGAAAATATATTAATTAAATTTATTATGTCACTTTTAAAAATATTATGTTGACAAATTTTAAATTTAGGTTTAGAATAGGTAAAGTAATTGTAAAATATGCCCAGATAGCTCAGTCGGTAGAGCAGAGGACTGAAAATCCTCGTGTCGGTGGTTCGATTCCGCCTCTGGGCACCATAATAGTTAAATTAATTATAAAAAACTTGAAAAAGTAAAAATAATATAGTATACTATAAAAGTACCGTAAAACATGTGCGGATGTGGCTCAGTGGTAGAGCATCGCCTTGCCAAGGCGAGGGTCGCGAGTTCGAATCTCGTCATCCGCTCCAATTAATATACAGTATTTATAATTTTTATGATATATTTTAGTATATAATAGTATTAGTTTGCTAGTAAATCATCTTATTAAGTTTTTATAATTGTTTAATAGGTGATTTTTTTAATAATATTAGAAAATGATTTGTTATTTTAATAATTAATTTATATATGGCGCCATAGCCAAGTGGTAAGGCAGAGGTCTGCAACACCTTTACCCCCAGTTCAAATCTGGGTGGCGCCTCCAAAATACGCTCTCTTTATGAGAGCTTTTTTTATTAGGAGCTTTTTTATGCTGATTATAAGTCACAAGTCTACTTTGGAATTCAAAGACTTTTTAAATAAAAATAATTTTTCTTGGATTGAAACAATTGATAATCCTAATCTAGATACTAGAATAGCAGATCATCCAGATCTTACGATATTTAAGTTAGATAATAGATCTTTAGTCGTAGATAAAAATATGGTAGATTTTTATAAAGAATTAATAAAAAATCAAGATATTATAAGTGGACAAGAAGTTGGAAATATTTATCCCAAAGATGCCATATATAATATTTATAAAGGTTCAGATTATTATATTCATAATGATCATACGGAAAGCCATATAGAAACATATATGAAAAACAATAATTATAAATATCTATATATTAAACAAGGTTATACTAGATGTTCTATTGTTCCAATGGGTGATAAGATTCTTACTAGCGATTATGGGATTTATAAGAGATTAAAAAATAAGATAGAAGTAGTTTTGCTTAAGAAAGAAAGTATTCCTCTTGATGGTTTCTATAATGGATTTTTAGGAGGATGTTGTGGATTTTTTGAGAATACACTTTTATTTAATGGAAATATCGAAAGACTTAATAGCTATGAAATTATAAAAAATGAGGCTAAGAAATCTAATATAAGATTATTATACCCATCATGCAGCCTAGTAGATACAGGTTCTATTTTATTTTGCAATTAATAGATAATTATAAAAATTAAAGTATAATTATAAATATTTAATTGTAAGGAGAAAACTATGGATATTATAATTGTTGGATTTGCTCTATTTTCCCTATTTTTTGGAGCGGGCAATCTGATTTTCCCACCATTTTTAGGGAAGATATATGGATCGACTTGGTTAGTTGCAAGTTTTGGTTTTATTTTAACTGGTGCAGGACTTGCCTGTATTTCAGTTATAAGCATGGCTAAGAGGAAGGGAAATGTAAAGGAGTTTACAAATCTTGCGGGTAATAAGCTTGGAAGCTTAACCATTATTTTAATAGCTATGACTTTAGGGCCTTTGGGAGGTATACCTAGGACAGGTGCAACTAGTGCTGAAGTGATGATAGAAGCAGGCCTACCTATACCATACATATTTTTTATAATTGCTTTTTTTGCTGTCACCCTTATTTTGATATTAACAGATAGTAAAATTATAGATATTATTGGAAAATATTTAACTCCTGCTCTTTTGATCGTATTAGCAGTGATGATTATAGCAGGGATAATTAATCCTATTGGTGAGATTAATACTATTAATATTACACAAGGGGAAGTCTTTAATAAGTCTTTGATTGAAGGATACAATACTATGGATGCTCTAGCTGCAATAGCTTTTGCTCCTATAATTATAAAATCATTGTTAGAGAAGGGATATGAAGAAAATTTAATAAAAAAGACTATAGCTGTTACTTTAATTGCAGCTTGTGGACTTATTTTAGTTTATATATCTTTAACTTATCTTGGATCCACTAGTTCAATTAGATTTAATTATATGACATCTAGAGTTGCTTTGTTAATAGCTATTTCAAATGCTATTTTAGGTAGTTTTGGCAAATATATATTGGCAGCTATAATAGTTTTAGCTTGCTTTACAACATCTGTGGGATTGACTAGTTCAATAGCTGATATGCTATATAAAACTTTTGATAGAAAAATTTCTTATAAGTTAATAGCTGTATTTATAACAATAATTTCGGTTATATTATCTTTGGTAGGAGTAGATAGAATAATTGAATTTACATCTCCACTTCTTACTTTTGCATATCCAGTTGTATTGGTTATGATAATATATAATATTTTTGAAATTAATTTTACAAATAGGTTTAGAATTATAAGTTTTTATTTAGTGGCTATTATTTCTTTATGTCAATCTATGATTTCATATGTATCTATGGTAAAGCCAGAACTGGCTGATGAAATTTCAAAAGTAATATCTTGGTTACCAATGTATAGATTAGGATTTCCTTGGCTAATTCCGTTTATAATAATACTTGCTATGGGTTTATTATTTGCTAGAAAAGATGAAAAAGTCTATGCTTTAGCATAAAATATATATATGTTACAAAAATAAGAAATCTAGGAGATAATAATGGAAATTATAAAACCATCAACTATTGCTGGTGTTATGGAATTACTTCCAGATGAACAAAAGGTTTTAGATGAAATGAAAACTACAATTGAAGAAACTTTTAAAGACTATGGTTTTTCTTCAATTGATACCCCAGTTATAGAAAAAAATGAAGTTCTCTTTGCTAAAGGTGGAGGAGAGACAGAAAAACAAATATTTGAAATAGCTAGTGATTCTAAGGATATGAGCCTTAGATTTGATTTGACAGTGCCACTAGCTCGTTATGTTTCAGAACACTTTTCTGAATTAAATTTTCCTTTCAAACGCTATCAAGTAGGTAAAGTTTATAGAGGAGAGCGCAACCAAAAGGGAAGATATAAAGAGTTTTATCAAGCGGATATTGATATTATTGGTCATAATGAACTTTCAATTTATAATGATGCTTTATTAGCTCGTGTAATATTTGAAGCATTCAAAAAAATTGACTTTCCAAATGTTACCTTTCATATAAATAATAGGAAGCTCCTTAATGGTTTTTTTAAATCCTTAGAAATAGAAGATAGTACAGAAGTTTTAAGAACGATTGATAAAAAAGATAAGATTGGTTTAGACAAGACTAAAAGCTTATTAAATGATATTATAGGAGAAGAAAAGTCTTCAAAAACTATAGAATTTATTAATGCTGATCTATCTAATAGTGAAACTTTAGAAAACTTGGATGGTTTAGCTAATACAGATTCATATAATAAAGGTCTAGAAGAACTTAAAACTGTATACGATTATATGGTAAAATTTGGTGTTAGCGATAAGAATATAAAGATTGATTTAAGTATCACTCGTGGTTTAGATTATTATACTTCTACAGTTTATGAAACTTTTATAGATGGATATGAATCTATAGGATCTGTTTGCTCAGGTGGTAGATATGAAAACTTAGCAAGTAATTTTACTAAGCAAAAATTGCCAGGTGTGGGAATGTCTATAGGTTTAACTAGACTTTTCTATCAACTTAAAGAACTAGGTCTAATAGAAGATAAAAAGAAAAGCGAAGTTGATATTTTTATATTGCCTATGGATAGCAAGTTTAATTTTTATGCTATAGATGTTCTGAAAAGATTAAAGGAAGAAGGAAAACAGGCGGATATCTATTTAGAAAAAGGTAAGTTTAAAAAGAAGTTAAATTATGCAGATAAAATAAATGCTAATTATGTAGTGATTATTGGAGAAGATGAAGTTTCTAAGAACGAAGTTTCTATTAAAAACATGGAGACTGGTGAACAATTTAATAAATCTATAGATAATTTAGACTTTGGTAATTGATTTCATAGTTAATTCCTGTTATACTGTATATAGATAGAATATTGTACATATTTAATTAACAAAATTTGGAGGCAAATATGACAAAATTAACAGAAACTGTACAAACTGGTGATTGGAATAGTGAAAAACACGTTCCAGAAATAGAATTTGAAAAATTAGAAGATGGTAGAATCAAAGTTACTGCAGAAGTAGGATCTGAGATTGAACATCCAAATACATTAGAACACCATATTGCATGGATTAAAGTTTTCTTCCAAGCTGAAGGCGCAAAATTCCCAACAGAAATTACTTCATATGAATTCAATGCTCATGGAGAAGAAGACTTATTATCAGTACCAAGTGCAACAGGTATCTTAAAAACAGATAAAAAAGGTACATTCTATGCATTAAGCTATTGCAATATCCATGGTTTATGGGAAAATTCTAAAGAATTAAACTAATATTTTATTATTAACAGGCACAAATTAAATTTTGTGTCTGTTTTTTTGTTTTAAAATACATTTATTTGTATTTGGGTAAACTATAATTTTTTATAAAACTATGTTAAAATTATAGTAATTAAAAGATATGATTTTTTATTTATGGATGATAATATGGTGAAAGGTTTTCTATGATAGATGAGATTAATACTTTAGATAAAACTAAAAAAGATAAACTAAACAATATAATAAAGGAATTATTAAAGGAGAAAATGGTTCTTGCATTTTCCGGAGGAGTTGATAGTACTCTTATATTAAAGCTTGCATCTGATCTTAGAAAAAATAGAGATGACGTTGTAGCAATGACTTTTGTAACAGAGTTTTCTCCTAAAGATGAGCTTGAAGAATGCAAGCACTTAGCAAAAAAGTTTGATGTTGATTTGTATGCTACGAAAATTAGTATTTTGGATAATGAAAAACTACTAAATAATGTAGAGTACAGATGCTATTATTGCAAAAATGGATTATTTGAAAAGTGTTTTAAATTAAAAGATGAATTAGGCTTTTCCTATGTAGTAGACGGTACAAATTTAGATGATTATAAGGTATTTAGGCCAGGAATAAAGGCTCTCAAAGATTTGGGTACTAGATCACCCTTATATGAGGCTGGATTAAGTAAGTCTGAAGTTCGTTTATATTCTAAAGAACTCGGTGTAGAAACTCATAAGAAGCCTTCCAAGCCATGCATGGCAACTAGATTTCCTTACAATACTAGAATTGATCTTAATAAATTAGATATGATAGAAAATGCGGAGAATTATCTAGAAAGTTTAGGATTTATTGATAATAGAGTAAGGATTTATGGTGACAATACAAGAATAGAAGTTGATAGAAACAGTCTCGGAGAAATATTTGCTAGATCAGAAGAAATTGTACAAAAATTTAAAGATTTAGGATTTAAATATATAAATATTGATCTAGAAGGTTATAGGTCAGGTTCTATGGATGAAGTTTTAAATAGTGATATAAAAAGAGAAGTAAATCCGTGGTTATGATATGAACAATAAAGAATTTTTAGAAAAGATAAAAAATGAAGAGATATCTATAAATGATGGCCTATTATATTTAAAGGAGTTTAACTACAAGGATTTAGATTTTGCTAAATTAGACTTTCAGAGAAAGGAACGTAGGGGATTTGGAGAAACTATATTTTGTGAAGGTAAAGAAGACTTTGCCCTTGCTGAAATATTTAAGGCTTTTTCTGAAAGAAAAGAATCAGTTATAGGAACTAGGGCAAGTCTTAGCCAGTTTGAAAAAGTAGTCTCTTTGGTTCCTGAAGCAAGTTATAATAAGACATCTAGAATTATTTCTTTAATATATGATCAAAGCGAAAAAATAGGAAACATTGCAATATGTACTGGAGGAACAGCAGATCTTAGAGTAGCAGAGGAAGCTAGAATTACAGCAGAATTTTTTGGAGCTAAGGTAAGTAAATATTATGATGTGGGCGTATCTGGCCTTCACAGACTTACATCGAAAATAGATGAAATCTCAAAAGCTAATGTTATAATAGCTATTGCGGGTATGGAAGGGGCCTTGCCAACTGTTATAGGTGGGTTAGTAAATAAACCGATTATAGCCGTACCTACATCTGTAGGGTATGGAGCTAGCTTTAATGGTCTTTCAGCATTACTTACTATGCTAAATACTTGTGCTGAAGGTGTAAACGTTGTCAATATAGATAATGGTTATAGTGCAGCATATAATGCTTGCCAAATAAATAGATTGATAGAGGAGAGATAAATGGATTTATATTTTGAGATGAATTCAGGAATAGCAGGAGATATGACAATAGCAGCTTTACTTGATTTAGGAGCTAGTAAAGAGAAATTAGTTAAATCCATTGATTCATTAGGTATTGGTGGATATGAATTAGTATTTAATAGAAAGATTAAGAATGGTATAGATGCGTATAATTTTGATGTTATATTAGAAAATTGCGACCATAAACATGTACATAAAAAAGAAAGTCATGATAAAGAAAGTAATCACCATCACTCACATAGTCATGAACATAGACACCTTAAGGATATTGAGGAATTAATCAATAAAGCAGAGATAACTGATAATGCTAAGGAAAATGCATTAGGGATTTTTGATATTATAGCAGATGCTGAAGCAAAGGCTCATGGTATTGATAAAAATGATGTTCACTTTCATGAGGTTGGAGCGGTGGATTCTATAATTGATATAATTGGTACAGCAGTTCTTTTAGATGATTTAGATGTAGAAAATATTTATTTTTCTAATCTGAGTGAGGGTTATGGCTATCAAAATTGTGCCCATGGACAAATGCCAATACCTGTACCAGCAGTTGTGAATATATTAGCTGGATCTGGTATAAATATAAAATTATTAGATGAAGAGGGTGAGCATGTAACACCAACTGGAGCAGCTATAGTAAGGTATTTTGACAAAGGAGAAAATCTTGATAGCTTTAAAATTAAAAGAATAGGGTTAGGTGCTGGTAATAGAGATTTTGACAAATATACTAATATTTTAAGAATTATGGAGATAGAAACTTGTAAAAAAAAACATTAGAATTGCTTGAAACTAATATAGACGATAGCACGGGGGAAATTTTAGGATTTTTGATGGATGAGTGTATGAATTATGCCTTGGATGTATTCTATACTCCAATATTTATGAAAAAAAATAGGCCGGCTTATAAGCTATCAGTAATTTGTGATTTAGATAGTGAAAAAAATATTGAAGATATAATATTTAAGCACTCTACAAGTATAGGTATAAGAAAGATTCCTATAAAAAGAGACATATTGGATCGCAAGGTAAAGATACTTACATATGATGGAGTCGACTACAAATATAAGATTGTAGATGATAAAGGTGAAAGATATGTATATCCTGAGTTTGAATCTGCAAAAGAACTCTCAAAGGTTATGAATGTAGGACTTAAAACTTCCTTTGATTTATTAAAAAAATTATATTATGAAAGAGAGAATTTATGAAATATTTTAAAATACTGATTTTGTCTTTAGTACTAATATTTACTGGATGCTCAAATAATGAAAATATTAGTAAAGAAAATGCTAAAAAAACAGTTACGGAGCAAAATAAAGAAGTTACTACAGATAAGAAGAGTAATGATGAAAAGAAGAAAGATGATAAAGAAAATCCCAATATAGTAGTTACAGACTTAGACGGTAATGAAATAAGTCTTGAAAAACCTCTTGATAAGGTAATTATCCAAGGTTCAAGCTCCGGGGGTCCTTTTATGACAATGATGTACTTGGATAAGGATAACTTTTTATCAAAAATAGCAGCTATGGATGATAGTGTAAAAAAAGACAGAAATGATTTTTATACACGTTTAGTAAAAGTTATGCCAGAAGTAGAGAAGGTTCCTAGAGTTGCTGATTTTATAGATAATGATTTTTCATATGAATCTATATTAAATCTTGATGCTGATGGAATAATAGCTCCAATTAGCTATAAGAGCCAAATAGAAGCTATTCAAGAAAAGATAGATATTCCGGTTTTTTATATTGATTATCATTCACAAGATTTTGATAAACATATAGCTTCAACTAAACTTATTGCTGAAGTTACTGGACTAAATAAAAATTTGAAAGAACTAATAGATTTTTACAGTTCAAAAGTAAATCCTATTTTAGAGAATAAATTTGATGAAAGTGAGAGACCTAGTGTTTATATAGAACACGGCTATGAGGGTGAGAAAGAATATGGAAATTCCTATGGTTCAAACAAGATGTGGGGCAAGATTATAGAAGATTGCGGTGGTCATAATATAGGTTCGGATGCGTTAAAATCAGATGAGGCCCTACCATTATCTAGTGAATATGTATTATCAAGAAATCCTGATAAAATTATTCTTACAGGGTCACAATGGATTGAAAAACCACACTCAATGAAGATGGGTTACGATACTAGCAAAGAAGATGTTGAAGAAAAAATCAACTTATATAATAATCGTCCAGGTTGGAGTGATCTAAAGGCAATCAAAGACCGTGAGTTATATGTAATTAGCCAACAATTAGTTAGGGATATGAGTGACTTTTATTCTTATGAATTTATAGCGAAATCTCTTCATCCTGAGGTGTATAGAAACTTAGACCCTGATAAGGATTTGGAAGAATTTTATGATAAGTTTATGCCAACTGATCTAGAAGGAACCTGGTCATATAAATATGGAGAAAAATAAAAAAATTATTAGCTTTGCTATTACACTTATTTTACTTGCCTTTGTAGATTTACTAATAGGGGAGAGCAATATTAGATTACTTAATCTATTTAGTTTAAGTAAAACTGAAAAAACTATTTTATTTGATATTAGATTACCGGAAGTGCTAACTTCTTTAGTAGTAGGTTTGTCCCTAGGTCTTGGAGGATCTATTATGCAGACTATATTAAATAATCCCTTAGCTGATCCCTTTACACTGGGAGTATCATCTGCTGCAGGATTTGGTGCAAGCTTATTTTTAAGTTTAGGCTTATCTTTATCATATATAGCTTTTGGTTCTATAGGATTTTCTTTGCTATCTATGGTATTTGTATATCGTATTTCTAGGAAAAAAGAAATGAATACAGAAGATATGATACTTGCGGGTATTGCTGTAAAGCTCTTCTTCGATTCTTTTATTTCACTTTTACAATACTTGGCTAGCGAGGAGACCCTATCGTCTATTGTATTTTGGCTATTTGGAAATGTAAATAAAACAAGTTATAAGCAAATACTTATAATAGCTATTGTATTTTGTATAGTTTTATTTTTATCTTTAAGAGACTCTTGGAAGCTAATGACTATGAGATTTGGAGAAACAAGAGCTGAGGCTATGGGTATAGATACTTCGAAATTAAAGATTAAATCGTTTATAATGGTGTCAATCTTAGCTGCTATAAGTGTTTCTTTTGTGGGAATAATAGGTTTTATAGGTATAATATCTCCTCACTTTGCTAGAAAACTGGTAGGGGAAGACCAAAGGTACTATTTAAGTCTATCATCTCTTATAGGTGCTATGCTTCTTGTTATATCTTCAATGTTATCAAAACTAATTAAGTCGGGTGTAATAATACCTATAGGTATTATATCTGCTTTGGTGGGCTTACCATTAATTTTTATTACAATTTTTGGAGATAGAGATGCTAGAAGTTAAAAATTTAAATATATCATATGATAAGAAAGTAGTAGAGGACTTAAGTTTTAAGCTAAATGCTGGTCAAGTAAATGTGCTTATGGGAAGAAATGGAGCAGGAAAATCATCTATTTTAAATGCGATAAGTGGACTGATTCCTTATAAAGGAGAAATTATAACTAAGGGTAAGATCTCTTATTTAAATCAAAATGTAAATACAGATGCTAATTTTACTGCTTTTGAAACAATTATTCTTGGGAAGGTGAATAGCCTTAATTTTAGGTTAGGCCAGCAGGATATAAAAGATGCAAATGATATTATGGATTTATTAAATATTAGTTCCTTTAGAGAGAAAAAGATAAATAGACTAAGCGGAGGAGAGGTACAAAAGATATTAATTGCACAAGCCCTTATATCTAATCCAAAAGTTTTACTCTTAGATGAACCAGCAAGCGCACTTGATTTAAAAAATCAATATGAAATTTTGACTATTATTAAAGACTTAACTAAAAAGTTAAATTTAACTACGCTTATAATATTACATCAAATAGAATTGATTGAAAAATTTGCAGACAATATTATACTGATTAATCAAAAAAAACTTTATAATATGGGTGATAAGAATACGATTTTTACAAAAAAAATGTTTAAAGAAGTTTATGAGCTTGATGCAAAGATAATAGATTATAATAGTGAACTTTTATTTTACTTTAATGCTAATGATTCTATAGGGTATAAATTATAGAAAAATGGGCTGTTGCAAAACTATGAATAACTATCATCCAATTATCAGAAGGTTCTTTTAGAAAAATTTTTACATAGTCTGCCGGATCGTGGAAGCAAAATTTCCGTATAGGTTTTTCTAATGATTTTGAGATTATTTATTCATTCTGCAACAGCCATTTAAAATTTTTATATTTTATTTTATAAATACAGATATACCATTAGGTATTACTGTTACACTACTATCATTACCCATGAGTTCATTTGCTTTTTCCATAGCTTCATCAAGTGTTTTTACTGGAATCATATGGAAAGTTTTAACTATTTCATCATCTACATCAGATATATAGATAATCGCTTTTGTTTTAAGTAAAACTCTGCATAGAATTTGAGATTCCCATTGATCAGGTATGGTTTCTTCTTTTGGTGTATCAAGGAAAGATTGATATAGTCTTTCTGTATCTGGCTCATTTACAAAAGCGTTATAGAAGGCATCTCCACCTGTACCATCGCTAGATTCAGCACTTACTATAATTACACCACCATCTTTAACTGTAGCTTCTGCAGCAGTCATTGATTTTACTGCTTGATAAATATTTTGATCTAGTGGATATCCGCCATTAGATGTTATTGCGATATCAGCTAATCTCTTGTCTACTCCAGCCTTTCCTTTAAGCCACTCTGTGCCGGCTTCATGAGCTTTTTCAAGATCTCCCGCTACTGCATGGATTACTTCTTTATCTGAATTTATTACTACATTTACTATATACACAAGACCAAGTGCTTTAGCTGCAGCTATCATATCTTTGTGAATAGGGTTATTTTCTAGATTACCTGTTCTAGCATATTCACTGTCGATAAATTCTGCGTTGTGGTTATACATTACTGCTTTACGACTACAGCAACCTGGGAATACGCTCTTTCTACCACCAGAGTAACCAGCAAAAAAGTGTGGTTCTATAAATCCTTCTGCTACTAATAAATCAGCCTCAGCTGCTAATTTATTTACTATTATATTGCCACCAGAAGGTAATTTTTCATCTAATGTTACTAGCATTGATTCATCATCACAATCATGGATATATATTTTCTCATTTTTATATATATTTTCTCCAATCTTACCAATTAATTCTTCCTTAGTAGTTCCTCTATGACATCCTGTGGCAACTAAAAGAGTTATATCGGCATCAGGGTTTCCTTCTCTAATTTCTTTAAGCATTAGTGGGAGTATGTATTTGCTAGGTACAGGCCTAGTGTGATCTGAAATTAGGATTACAACCTTATCTTTACCGACTGCTAATTCTTTAAGTTTTTTAGAATTTATAGGATTTTTCATTGCTTTTTTTACGATTGTAAGTTGATCGTCTTCTGGTTGGTATTCTTCAATACTTGCTTCAAGTACTCCATTAATTCTTTCGTTTGATATTTCTGTCTCTTGGAAACCTTTTCCATAAGGCAATTTAATTTTCATAAAATCCTTCTTTCTTAAATCTTAAAATAATTTTTTAAATTTTATTAACTATATTTTACTAGTTAGCTACAATTTGTTTTTGTAAAAAAAGCCATAAAATAATTATTTTACGGCTTTTCTAATTAGAATACTGAATCTACAATTAGCATTGCTAGTGGCATTAGAACAACTGTTACAATACCTGCAATTGCTATAGATAGTCCAGACATAGCTCCTTGGATTTGACCCATTTTTCTAGCTTCGCTAGTTCCTACTGCATGGGCAGAAGTGCCAATAGCTACACCTTGAGCAATTGGATCAGTAATTTTAAATACTTTTAATATTAGTGGAGCAATCGCTGCACCTATAACTCCTCTTAATACAACCATGATAGCTGTTAAGGCAACTATACCATTATATTCAGCCGTAAGTGATATTGCTATTGCTGTGGTTATTGATTGTGGTACTAAGGAAACTACTAGATCCTGATCAAGTCCTAGTCCTTTGGAAACAAAAATAGCCAAAATCATAGCAACAATTGATCCTACAATAACTCCTACCAATATTGGAATTATGTTTTTTCTTAGTGAATCTAAATTTAAATAAAGATCTAGAATCATAGCAACCGTTGCTGGTGCTATGAAGAAAGCTATAAAATCTCCACCCATTTTATAGTGTTCATAAGGTATGCCTGTTATCTTTAGAAAACCTACAATTAGAAGAATAGCTATTAACAACGGGTTAGCAATAGGATTTTTAACTTTGCTATTAATCCATTTTCCGATTTCAAAGGCAAGAAAGGATAGGATTATACCAAAGTAGGTATTATCAAATATCAAATTCATTTTTTTCTCCTTTGAAGACTTTGGACAATTATTCCTGTTACTCCCATAGTTACTGCGGTACCTACTAAAACAATTATAACTAGTTTTAATATTCTGCCTTGAATAACTTCATAGTTAGCCATGATACCAACTCCTACTGGTACAAATAAAAATGCTAAGTTAGCTAAGATACCATTTGAAGTTTTTTCTATTTCTTCTGGTTTAAGTATATTAAGTCTTAAAGCAATAAATAGGTAAATCATACCATATACTGCTTCTGGAATTGGAAAATTAATTGCTTTTCTTGTCAAAGAACCTAGTAGTAAACATGCACAAAGAATTACAAATTCTTTTAAATAATTCATAATAGATTCCTTTAAGCTTATAGACCGATAACTTTATCTGGATTAAGTATTTGATTTGGATCGAATACTTTTTTGATTCCTTTCATAAGATCAGTATTAAGGTCACCTTCGAATCCTTTTAGATATTTTAATTTACCATGTCCTATACCGTGTTCTCCCGAAATTTTTCCTCCAAGAGCATAGGCTTCTTTATAAATTACGTCCATGAATTTATCAACTTCTTCAACGAATTCATCGTGTTTATCTACTTCGTTTGATAGTGTATATATGTGTAGGTTACCATCGCCTGCGTGTCCAAAACTTTGAACGTCAAACATATAGTTCTTAGCTTCTTCATTTACGAAGTTAACGTATTCAGCTATTTTTGTAATTGGAACTACTACGTCACATTCATCTAATAATTCATATTGTGAATCAATAGCTTCTAGGAATGAGCTTCTTGCTGCCCAAGCATCTTTGATAGCATTTGGTGTATCAGCTACTAAGCAATCAATAGCGCCATTTTCTACTAATATTTCTGCGGCTCTTTCGAGAACATCATACAATTCATCTTCATTATCGCCGTCAAAAGTGATAAGTAGGTATGCGTTAGCATCAACTCCATCTATTTTTTTAGGGAATGTTTCTCTACCTATGTATTTTTCCGAAGCTAGAACTATTTTTCTTTCCATAAATTCAATAGCTTGTGGATTTAAATTATTTTTGAATAATTTAGGAACTGTGGATATACAGTCGTCTAGATTTTCAAATGGCACTATTAAAGAAATTGTAGCTTTTGGAGCAGGCACTATTTTAAGTGTTAATTCTGTTATTATACCTAGTGTACCTTCACTACCAATCATTAAATCTTTTAAGTCGTATCCTGTAGAAGATTTGCTTACTACTGCACCAAAATTTGTGATTTCACCAGTTGGTAAGACAACTTGCATACTTCTTACATAATCTCTTGTAGTTCCGTATTTTACAGCACGCATACCACCAGCATTAGTAGATACATTTCCGCCTAGAGTTGCAAATTTTTCACCTGGATCAGGTGGATATAAGTAACCTTTTGATAGGGCATCCATAGCCAAGTCATTTAAGAAAACACCAGGTTGAACGCGAACAACCATATTGTCTTCATCATATTCGAGGATTTGATTCATTGGTTGCATGTTAAGCATAACACCTTGTTTAATAGCTACACCAGCACCAGTTAAGCCTGATCCAGCTCCTCTTGCTAATACAGGGATTTTATTTTCATTACAAATCTTAAGTACAGCTGCTACTTCTTCTGCTGAGTGTATATCTACTAGTACATCAGGTGTTCCTGATCCATAAATAGGCATTTCATCGTGAAAAAAATCTTCGTTGATTTCTTCGCCAACGTATACATTACCAGAAACAGCATCTTCTATATCAAAGATGATGTCTTCAGTGATTTTGTTATAATCTGTCATAATTCCTCCTAAGATATTTTCAAATATTTGAAATTGTTATGATTTCGTTTTCATTATAACATAATTATTTTAGTTTGCAAAAATTTTATCTTAAATTTTTTATAAGATAAACTAAAATGTTTTATAAATGATAGACTAATTATTTTATTATTATAAATTTTTAAAGGAATTACGTAATTAAATTGCTTATTTTACTTATTTGTAATAGAAAGTATGGTGAAATTAGCATTGGTATATTAATTAATATATTAATGATGACAATTGGTGCATAAAGGATAAATAAATAACTAACGTAAATAGTATTTATGGTAGTATCTTAACTTAAAAAACATTTTCAAAATTAAATTCGTCAAAAAGAGTTGACAAATGCTAAAATTATTGTTATATTTGTAACAAGAAGTTAATAATATATGAATATGCAAGCCAATTGGGTATGTATATGAAAGAAAAGGAGAAATTATGTATAAATTAACTGAAGATCAACTTGAAATGCAACAAATGTTCAGAGATTTTGCTGAAAAAGAAGTAGCTCCAAAGGCTATTGAAGTAGATGAAGAACATAAATTTCCAGAAGAAAACGTTAAGAAGATGCAAGAACTAGGATTCTTCGGAATTCCTTTTGATGAAGAATACGGTGGCATTGGACTTGACACACTTACATACATATTAGCTGTAGAAGAATTATCTAAAGCTTGTGGTACAACAGGCGTTATTCTTTCAGCTCATACATCTTTATGTGCTGATTGTATCAATAAATTTGGTACTGACGAACAAAAAGAAAAATATCTTACACCATTAGCTTCAGGTGAGTCTATCGGAGCTTTTGCTCTTACTGAACCAGATGCTGGTACAGATGCTGCAGGACAAAAAACTGTTGCTGTACTTGATGGGGATCATTATGTACTTAATGGTTCTAAAATATTTATAACAAATGCTGGTTATGCTGATACTTATGTAGTATTTGCAATGACTGATAAATCTCAAGGTACAAGAGGGATTTCAGCATTTATAGTTGAAAAAGACTTCGAAGGATTTAAAACAGGTACTATTGAAGACAAAATGGGTATTAAGGGATCTTCTACAAGAGAATTAATATTTACAGATTGTAAAGTTCCTAAAGAAAATCTATTACTTGAAGAAGGTAAAGGATTTAAAATAGCAATGCAAACACTTGATGGTGGTAGAATCGGTATTGCTGCTCAAGCTCTTGGTATTGCTGAAGGCGCTTTAGCAAAAGCTACTAAATATGTTAAAGAAAGAGAACAATTTGGTAGACCACTTGCTAAATTCCAAAATACACAATTTAAATTAGCAGAAATGGCTATAGATATTGAATCTGCTAGACACTTAGTATACAAAGCAGCTACGCTTAAAGATGAAGGCGAAAGCTACACTGTAGCAGCAGCTACTGCAAAATTAAAAGCAGCAAGAGTAGCAATGGATGTAACAACTAAAGCTGTACAAATTCTTGGTGGGTATGGTTACATTAAGGAATACGAAGTTGAAAGAATGATGAGAGATGCTAAGATAACTGAAATTTATGAAGGTACATCAGAAGTTATGCTTATGGTTGTTGCCGGAGATTTATTGAAATAGTAATAAAAAAGGAGTAAAAATGAACATTTTTGTATGTGCAAAACAAGTACCGGATACAAATGAAATAAAAATTGATCCAGTTACAAATACTTTAGTGAGAAAAGGTGTTCCAAGTATTTTAAATACTTATGATTCATTTGCTTTAGAGCAAGCTTTAAGAATTAAAGATAATGATCCTGAAACAAAGATCGTTGTTATATCTATGGGACCAGGACAAGCTGAAGATATGCTTAGAGATTGTTTAGCTGTAGGCGCTGATAAAGCTTACCTTGTAACAGATAGAAAATTCGGTGGATCTGATACATTAGCTACAAGCTATATTTTATCTAATGCAATCAAAACAATTGCAAAAGAAGAAGGTGAACCTGATTTAATATTCTGTGGTATGCAGGCTATAGATGGTGATACTGCTCAAGTAGGTCCAGAAATTGCAGAGTTACTAGGATTACCTCAAGTTACACGTGGATTTAAGGCTGAACTTAATGATGAGGGTATCAAAGTATTACAAGAAGCAGATGGTGGAGCTAGAAATGTTCAATCTGTTATCCCTGCTTTAGTTACTTTCACTAAATATGCAGACATCGAATTAAGATATCCAAAGATAAAAGATAAATTAAAAGCTAAAAAAGCTGAAATTAGCCAAGTAACCTTTGAAGATATGTCTGATGTCATCGATCCATCAAGAATTGGATTAAAAGGTTCACCAACTAGAGTGGCTAAATCTTATGCTCCTGATATCCAAAAAGTAGGAGAAATCTATGAAGATCTAGCACCTGAAGAAGCAGTAAATAAGTTAATGGAATCATTAGCTGATAAAAAGCTTATTTAAGGAGGAAACATGTCAGAAAATAAAAATCTTTGGGTATTTGTAGAGACAAAAGAAGACGGATCAGCTATGAATGTTGGTCTTGAATTAATGAACCCTGGTAGGAAAATGGCCGATGTACTTCAAGAGCAATTAGTAGCTGTAATTATCGGTGAAAATGTAGAAAAAGCTCGTCAAGAAGTTAAAAAATATGGCGTAGATAGCATAATCACTGTAGAAGGCGAAGATTACAAAGATTACAATACAGATATTTATACAAATGCTTTATGTAAATTAGTTGAAAAACATAGTCCAAATGTAATCTTAATTGGTGCTACAATGAATGGTCGTGATTTAGGACCAAGAGTTTCATCAAGACTTGGAACAGGACTTACAGCAGACTGTACAGAGTTAGATGTAGACTTTGAAACAGGAGATGTAAAATGGACTAGACCAGCATTTGGTGGTAACTTAATGGCACAAATCTTATCTCCAGATTCTAGACCACAAATGGGTACGGTTAGACCTGGCGTATTCTCTAAAGAAGAAGTTGAAGCTAAGGAAAATATTGAAGAAATCTCAGAAACAATTGAGTATACAGATGAAGTTAGAACAAGAATCCTTGACTTTATCCCAAGAGATGAAGGAGACGATGTAGACTTGACAGCAGCTGAATATATAGTTTCAGGTGGACGTGGTCTAGGAGATCCTTCTAACTATAAACTTATCGAAGATTTGGCTGATGCTCTTGGAGGTTCTGCAGGATCATCTCGTCCTTTAGTAGATGCAGGATGGGTTACACACTCTCACCAAGTAGGCCAATCTGGTACAACTGTAGGACCTAAAGTTTATATAGCTGTAGGTATCTCAGGAGCTATTCAACACTTAGCTGGTATTGGTGCTAGTGATACTATCATTGCTATCAACAAAGATCCAGATGCACCTATATTCTCTGTAGCTGATTATGGAATAGTTGGAGATCTATTTGAAATATTACCAGTATTAACAGAAAAAATTAAAGAGAAAAAAGGCAATTAATATAATTTTATAAACAATAAATAATAATGATGTGATTTGAGCTACCTAGATATTTGAAATTTCATAAGTAAATATATGGGTAGCTTTAATTCTATAAATTTTAATTTGGTTTTTAAACATTAGGAGGAACTTATGACCTACGAGACCATAAAATATGAAATAAATGAATCAATTGCAAAAATAACAATCGATAGACCGGATGCTTTAAACGCACTTAATTCTGATGTTTTAAATGATCTAGATAAAGCTATAGAAGAAGTGAAAGATAATAGTGATTTAAGGGTATTAATTATTACTGGAGAGGGTAGATCATTTGTTGCGGGTGCTGATATAAAAGAAATGTCTGAATTAAATCCGATCCAGGCACGTGACTTTGGTAAAAAAGGTATATCTGTATTTAGAAAAATAGAAACATTACCTATTCCTGTTATAGCCCAAGTTAATGGGTTTGCTTTAGGCGGTGGTTGTGAGTTAGCTATGGCTTGTGATATTAGAATTGCTAGCGACAAAGCATTATTTGGTCAACCAGAAGTTGGTCTTGGAATTATGCCTGGTTTTGGTGGTAGTCAAAGACTTCAAAGACTTGTAGGACAAGGTTGGGCAAAATACTTAATCTACTCTGCAGAAAATATTAAAGCTGATAAAGCATTGGAAATTGGATTGGTACAAGATGTTGTAGAAGTTGATCAACTAGAACAAAGAGTTAATCAACTAGCTAATAGTATAGCTAGCAAAGCTCCAATAGCTGTAAAATTATCCAAAGAGGCTATAAATACTGGTGGTCAAGTAGATATAGATTCTGGTTTAAGAATTGAAGAAAATAACTTTGGATTAACCTTCTCAACAGAAGATATGAAAACTGGAACTAAGGCTTTTATAAATAAAGAAAAAGCTGAATTTCAAAATAAATAAGGAGAGTAATATGAAAATTGGTGTAATTGGTGCAGGTACAATGGGTGCTGGTATAGCAGAAGTAATGAGTAAACATTATGATGTTGTTGTAAGAGATATCAGTGAAGAATTTGTTGAAAGAGGAAGAAATACTATTACAAAATCTTTTGAGAAAGCAGTTGCAAAAGAAAGAATTACAGCTGAACAAAAAGATGAATATTTAGGTAGATTAAATTTTACAACAGATGTAAATGAACTTAAAGATTGTGATCTTATCATAGAAGCGGCAAGTGAAAATCCAGAAATCAAAAAATCTATTTTTAAAGAGCTTTGTGAACTTTGTGATGAAAAAACAATACTTGCTTCAAATACATCATCAATCTCTATAACAGAAATTGCAGCAGCTACAGGCAGAGCTGATAGAGTAATTGGTATGCACTTCTTTAATCCAGCAACAGTAATGAAACTTGTTGAACTTATAAAAGGTCTTACAACAAGTGATGAAACAGTTGCTAAAGTTAAAGAAATAACTGAAGCAATTGGTAAAACTCCTGTTGAAGTTAAAGAAGCTCCTGGTTTTGTTGTAAATAGAATTCTTATACCAATGGTTTCTGAAGGAATATATGTTCTTCAAGAAGGCTTAGCAACTCCAGAAGGAATCGATACAGCTATGAAACTTGGTGCAAACCATCCAATGGGACCACTAGAATTAGCTGACTTAATTGGTCTTGATATTGTATTAAATATTATGGACTACTTAAAAGATACAATCGGTTCTGATAAATATGCAGCTCCAGTTCTTCTTAGACAAAAAGTGGCAGCAGGTGAATTAGGTAGAAAATCTGGTAAAGGATTCTACGATTATAGTAAATAAGATATCAACGGATAACCATATAATAATTAATATAGAAAGGATATAAAATGACTAGAAAAGTAGTAATAGCAAGTGCAGCAAGAACACCAGTAGGTTCATATGGCGGAGCATTAAAATCAGTATCTGCTAAAGATTTAGGTATTACAGCAGTAAAGGAAGCTATCAATAGAGCTGGAATAAAACCAGAAGATGTAGATGAAACAGTATTTGGTTGTGTACTTCAAGCTGGTCTTGGACAAAATATAGCAAGACAAATTTCTCTAGGATCAGGTATTCCTAAAGAAAAGCCAGCAATGACTGTTAACATTGTTTGTGGATCTGGCCTTAGATCAGTATCATTAGCAGCTCAAATGATTAAAGCTGGAGATGCTGATATTGTTGTAGCTGGTGGTACAGAATCTATGTCTAACGCTCCATTCTTACTAAATGAAGAGAGATGGGGAGCTAGAATGGGAGACAAAAAAGTTGTTGATGAAATGATTAAAGATGGTCTTTGGGATGCATTTAATGACTATCACATGGGAATGACAGCTGAAAATATAGCTGAAAAGTATAATCTAACTCGTGAAGAACAAGATGAACTTGCGGCTATGAGTCAAAATAGAGCTGAAAAAGCTAGAGCTGAAGGTAGATTCAAAGATGAAATCGTACCAGTAGAAGTTAAAGATAGAAAAGGAAATGTTACAACTGTAGATACAGATGAACACATAAGAGAAGGCGTTACAGCTGAAGGTATTTCAGGTCTTAAACCTGCATTTAAAAGAGATGGCGGTTCTGTAACAGCTGCAAACGCATCTGGTCTTAATGATGGTTCAGCAGCATTAGTAGTAATGAGTGAAGAAAAAGCTAAAGAATTAGGTGTAACTCCACTTGCAACTGTTGTTTCTTATGCTACAGAAGGTGTTGATCCAGCAATTATGGGAACAGGCCCAATCCCTACAGTTAGAAAAGCATTAGAAAAAGCTGACTTAAATCTTGAAGATATTGAACTTATAGAAGCTAATGAAGCTTTCGCTGCTCAAGCTTTATCAGTTATTAAAGAATTAGGATTAAATACTGATATAGTAAATGTTAATGGTGGAGCAATAGCAATTGGTCACCCTATCGGAGCATCAGGAGCTAGAATTTTCACAACTTTATTATATGAAATGCAAAAAAGAGATGTTAAAAAAGGTCTTGCAACACTTTGTATAGGTGGTGGAATGGGTACAGCTATTGTCGTTGAAAGATAATATTTAAAGTAAAATAAAAAATGATCTCCCAGATATTAAGATTTGGGAGATCATTTTTATACACTAGCTTATTGGTAGGAGTGTAGAATACGTTAAAAATATATTTATTCTAGATATTTATTATCAATGATGCTATAATGGTTTTATATAAAGAAAACGATTTTAAAATAAATTTAGAGAGGTATTTATGGATTTTAAGCAAGAATATGAAAAAAAGCTTATAAGTGTAGAAGAGGCTGCTGGTCTAGTTAAAGATGGTGATTGGGTTGATATAGCGTGGTGTGCATTAACTCCAAAGGCTTTTGATGAAGCTTTAGCTAAAAGAGTAGATGAACTTCATGATGTGAAAATTAGAGGTGGAGTAGTTCCTTATCAATTAGCAATAGGAGAGGCCGATCAAACTGGAGAACACTTTATTTATCATTCTTGGCACTCTTCTGGTACTGAAAGAGCTCTTATAAATAAACGTGATCACAGTGCGTATTTTATTCCTATTAAATACAGTGAAATAGGTAGATACATTAATGAAAATGCTGAAAAGGCTAGCCTAGCTGTTATGCAAGTATCTCCGATGGATAAACACGGTAACTTTAACTTTGGTTTATCTGCAAGTCATGCTTGGGAAATATTTAATAATGCTGAAAAGGTAGTTTTAGAAGTAAATGAAAATGTACCAGTAGCTTACGGCGGATACTTAAACTATATTAATATCAAAGATGTAGATTATGTATATGAAGCAAATTATGATATGTTAACTTTAGGCAAAGCTAACTTTGGTGAAGAAGAGCTTAAAGTTGCTGAAAATGTAGTGGGATTATTAAGAGATGGAGATTGTCTACAAATAGGTATAGGTGGACTTCCTAACGCTATAGGATCAGAAATTGCTAAATCAGATCTTAAAGATCTAGGTGTTCATACGGAAATGTACGTAGATGCTTTTGTTGAAATGGCTAAAGCTGGTAGAATTTCTGGTATGAAGAAAAATCGTGATGTAGGTCGTCAAACGTATGCATTTGCTGCAGGTAGTCAAGAACTTTATGATTATATAGATCATAACGAAGAATTAATGGCAGTTCCAGTAGGATATGCGAATGATGTAGATGTTATTGCATCTTTGGATAACTTTGTATCTATTAATACAGCTATGCAAGTGGATTTATGGGGACAAATTTCTTCCGAAACAGTTGGAACTAGACATATTTCTGGAGCAGGTGGAGCACTAGATTTCATTTTAGGTGCATATAGATCTAAAGGTGGTCGCTCAATAGTTGCTCTTAAATCTTCTAGAGTTGATAAAGAAGGTAACAGAGTATCAAATATTGTACCTACATTTAAGCCAGGTACTCAAGCAACTGCAGTCAGAAGCAATACTCACTATATAGCTACAGAACAAGGTATTAAAAACTTTAAAGGATTATCAACATGGCAAGCAACTGAAGCTTTAATAAATTTAGCTCATCCAGATAATAGAGATGAATTAATAAAAGAAGCTGATGAGTTAGGAATTTGGAGAAATTCTAATAAATAAAAAAGAAGGGGATGCTAATGAGCATCCTTTTTGTTTAGTCCTAATATTAGATTTAATGTAAGCTATAATAATATTATTATTTATCTTTAGAAATTTTCCTTTCCATAGGACTAAACGATGTGGTAGCTTCTGCAGATAAGTTATAGTTATTATCAAAAATTTGACAGTTTATTACTATTATTTTTTTACCTCTTTTAATAGTTTTTGCTTCAGCGTAAACATAATCTCCCTCTTTAACTCTTATTGGATTTAAATAATAGATACTCATATTATTTGTAGGGGTCATTATTTTTATACTACTAGCCAGATAACCACTAACTGAATCTGCTATACTTGCAGTAATACCTCCATGGAGACTATTTATATTATTAGCAAATTCTTTTTTTAACTTAATCCTTGCTTTAACAAATTCGTTATTACATTCTAAATACTCAATATTTAATATATCACTAAAATTCACAATTACCTCTTTATTACTTTTGTATAAATTAAAATTTCATACTTAATACACATAATACTATACCTTTATAAAAGACTTTACATTAATGAGGGCTTTTAATTTGATTTGGGTATATTAATATTAGGCAAACAATTTCAATGTTTGTAAAAGATTAATAATATTAAACAATAGGAGATAATATGTCATATAATTTACCAAAAGATATAGAAGAATTTAGACAATACGTTAGGGATTTTGCTGAAAAGAAAGTAAAACCAATTGCTTTTCAACTAGATCAAACAAAAGAATTCCCAAAAGAAATAGTTAAAGAGATGGGAGAACTTGGTTTATTTGGTATTCCTTTTCCAGAAAAATGGGGTGGAGCTGGACTTAGCCAAAAGCATTATGCAATAGCTGTAGAAGAGCTTTCTAGAGTAGATGGTGGTGTTGGTGTTATTTTATCAGCTCATACGTCTCTTGGTACATGGGGTATCAATGAATTTGGTACTGACGAACAAAAGGAAAAATATTTAAAACCACTTTGTGATGGTAGATCTATTGGTGGTTTTGGTCTTACAGAAGATAATGCAGGTTCTGATTCAGCTGGAACAGAAACAACAGCAGAAGATAAGGGAGAGTATTACCTACTAAATGGTAAGAAAATTTACATTACAAATGCACCTGAAGCTCAAACATACCTAGTAACAGCAGTTACAGAACCAGGCAAGGGTAATCATGGTATCTCAATGTTTATTGTTGATAAAGATTTTGAAGGATTTACATTCTCAGAACCATACGATAAATTAGGTATTAGATCATCAGTTACTGCTGAACTTCATTTTGATAATGTAAAAGTTCCAAAAGAAAACTTGCTTGGAGAACTAGGCAAGGGATTCAAACAAGCAATGATGATTCTAGACGGTGGTAGAATAGGTATAGCTGCTCAAGCTCTAGGTATTTCACAAGGAGCTTATGAATCAGCTAAGGAATATACTATACAACGAGAACAATTTGGTAGATCAATTGCACAATTCCAAAATACACAATTTATGCTAGCTGATATGGCTACTCAAATAAAAGCAGCTAGACTTTTAGTATATGATGCAGCAGATAAAAAAGAAAACCATGAAAAAGGTTATGGCAAAGATGCGGCTATGGCAAAATTATTTGCTTCGGATTTAGCTGATAAAGTTACATCAGATGCCCTACAACTTTACGGTGGATCTGGATTTATCAAGGGTGTAGATGTTGAAAGACATTATAGAGATGCTAAGATTACTCAAATCTATGAAGGTACTAATCAAATCATGAGAGTAGTAATTGCAAGTTATCTATTACCAAGACCAGAAAAATCTGAAAAAGGTGAAAATAAAGAAACTGGTGAAAAGAGAAGAAGAAAACCGAAAACTTCTATAGTAGGAGATAGAAAGAAAGAAATATTTAAGGGTGACCCAAAAGAATCAGCTAAGAAGTTAGTAGAAGCTCTAAAAGCTGATGGCTATACATTTGATAAAAAAGATATGGATCCAGACTATGCATTTGAAGATTCTGATAGAGTAGTATCTTTTGGTATGGGTATAGGTGAAGAGCAAAACAAAGAAATCATCAAAGAATTAGCTAAAGAAACAGGAGCAGCAATAGGAGGATCACGTCCAGTTGCAGAAGTTAAGAGATATTTACCACTGGATAGATATATAGGTTTATCAGGACAAAAATTTAAAGGTGATCTATACATTGCAGTAGGTATTTCAGGGGCTTTACAACACTTACAAGGAATCACAGATGTTAAGACAATAGTTGCAATCAATAATAACGAAAGTGCACCATTCTTTAAGAATTGTGATTATGGTATAGTGGGAGATTTTCACGAAGTTGTACCAGCTCTTATAGAAGAAATTAAAAAAGCTTAATAAAATTAAAATGGGGTTGTTTCAGATTCATAGATATCTATCGTTCCATCATTTGATTCTATAAGAAAGTTTGAGATTTAGCCAGCAGGTTTATGGAAGCATAAACCTGTCGGCTTACAGATATACTTTTTGATAGGGTTTTCGAATGATTTTGGAACGATCTATCTATTTTGTAATAGCCCCATTCCTTATTGTTTACTTATATTTGTTCTAATAGATTTTAGATTGTTACTAAGTTCATATATAGGAATTGTATCTTTATAGATTTTTTGATTATTTTTTTTGATATAATCACACAGATTTATCATCCAAACCACTATATATTTAGATAAGTAAAATCCTTGTATACCATTTGCTATAATAGACCTTCTGCCATTTATTACTATATCATCCCTGATTTTTGCAAAATAATTAGTGAAGTATTCATTGGACTTATCGTCTATTATAATAGCTTCTATTAGGCTTGATAGAGCTTTTATATAAATATCATTCATAGGATTTACAACAAATTCTATTTCATTATTTGAATTAAGAAATATATCCTCTTTAACCTTATAACTATCGTATGAGTCTCTGTATTTTTTTATATTGAAATCATTAAAAAAATTAGGATATAGACCATATGGGTATTTAGATTTTTTTATTGTATTTTTTAAAAATTCCAGTTCATAAGTGCCGTTATCAAAGGATGCAATAAAAATAGGTGAAAGTATTACTAATAATTTTAACCTTTTTGATTCAATATCATTTGGAAAAATTAGTTTTATTGAATCATAAGACTTTTCTATTGCTACATTCATTGGATAACATCAAAAAACTTAGCTTCATTAGCTTTTGATAAATCTTTGGGATTTATTTTTAAACTATGACCAATCTTACCTGCAGATACTTTTATGAACTCCATATCGTTAGCACTTTTATCTATTATAACTGGAAAATCTTTTTTCATAGCAAGAGAAGTAGTGGCACCTCTTTCATAACCTACCTTTGGTTTTAATTCTTTAAGAGCAAGCATTTCTAAACTTTTGACTCCAACACATCTTGCTGCTTTTTTAAAGTCAATACTAGCTGCTCCTGGTATAACAAAAATATAAATATCATTTGTGTTTGATATAGTTGCTAGTGTTTTGTAAATATAGTCTATGTCTTGATGAGTTTTTTCTGATAAATCTACTGAGGATACAAAGTCCCCTTCAAGTCCGTAGTCTATATGTTCATAGTTTATATTAAGCTTATCTAAAACTCTCATTGCATTAGTTTTTATTTCTTTTTTCATAAAATCACTTCCTATCAAATTATTATACTACTTATTAGAATAATTAATGGGTATAAAGCAAAGGAGAATTGGAGTGGATATGAAAAACGAAATTATTATTACCTATATATACCATAGTTGTTATACAGTAGAAACAGAAGATCTATTTATAATATTTGATTACTATAAAGGTGTACTTAATATACCAGAAGATAAAGAAGTTATATTTGTTGCAAGTCATGGACATGACGATCATTATACTTCGGAAATTTTAAAAGTTCCTGGTATGGAAGATAAAACATATATTTTAAGTTCTGATATTGGCAGTTTGGAGAAGAATGAAAATATTATCTATATAAAAAATAATAAACTTTCAATGGATCAGTTAAAAAGTCTTTATTCTTCTAAGAATGTACATTTTATAAATAAGAATCAAACCTATAAAATAAAACTTAACAATGGGTTTAAGCTTAAAATTAAGACATTTGGATCTACAGATAAGGGTGTTTCTATATTATTATATTTAGATAATATAGAAATATTTCATGCTGGTGATTTAAATTATTGGGCTTGGAAAGATAATGATGATGTTACTATGAAAAAAGAATACGATGATTTCATGGAAGAGATTGATAAGATAAAAAAAGAAAATATAGATATAGCTTTCTTTCCAGTAGATTATAGATTAGAAGAAAATTATTATAAGGGGGCAGATATTTTTATCAAGGAAGTCAAGCCTCAAGTATTCTTTCCTATGCATTTTGGATCAAATGAAGAAATATCTCTCACTTTTAAAGAAAATCACACTTACCCTAAAACAGAAGTAAGAGCAATATATGAGCAAAATCAACAAGTAATAATAGATATGAAAGATTAATTATGGTATAAATATTATAATGTGACTTAACAAAATTAATTTAATAGGAGCTTTGATGGAAAAAATTGCGATTCTGATAGATTCAGCATCTGATATAGATTTGGATTTAGCCAAGAAATTAAATGTATATTTTTTACCGCTATATGTAAACTTAGATAGCGAGTATTTTAAAGATAGAGAGGAAATTAGTCCGGATCAATTTTATGATTGGATTAGAAAACATAATAGTTTGCCTAAGACGAGTACAGCATCTCCAGCAGATGCAATAAAAAAATATGAAGAAATTAAAGCTGATGGCTATAATAAAGTAATTGCTATAAGCTTAAGCTCAAAATTTTCAAGTACCTATAATTTAATGAATATGGCCAAGATAGATGGATTGGAAAGCTACGTATTTGATTCTGCTAATCTATCTATGGCAGAAGGATTTTTTGCTATTTATGCACAAAAGTTAATTGATGAAGGCTATTCATTTAATGAAATAATAAATAAATTAGAAGAAAAAAAGAATGACTCCAAGGTGTTTTTTACAATTGATTCATTCAAATACATTGTGGAAGGTGGAAGAGTTCCAAGAAGCTTTGGTAAAATCGGAGATGCTTTGTCAATTAAACCTATAATAACAGTAAATCCAATAGAAGGTGTTTTTAAGCTTTATAAAATGGCTAGAGGAGAAAAGAAATTATTAAAAGAGCTAAGACATCTAGCAGAAAAAGAGATAGATAATGTAAAAGATTACTATATATTTCTATGCCATGGGGGATATGAAGAAGGTATGGATAAGTTAGAGAATAAACTATCAGATATAATAGCTAATGCAAAGGATTATCTTAAAATACAAATTTCCCCAACCTTAGGAGCTAATACTGGACCAGGCTTGTATGGCTTTGGCTTATTTAAATTAGACTAATAAATTATAATTATTATTTGACAAAATGAGAGAATAGTAGTAATATATAGTTCATAGACAACGAAGAAGTACCCAATACTCACCTACCGATTGATAGATTAATATTTGTAGGTTAATAATTTTTAAAGATAAATTTTAAAAATTTAAACGGGTACTTTGTGCCCGCTTTTTTTATGTAATTATACATTGGAGGTATAACTATAAAAGATTTAAGAATAAACAACGAAATTAGAGCTGACAAGGTAAGATTAATTGATGAAAATGGTAACCAAGTAGGTGTAACAACTTTAAGAGATGCACAAGATCGTGCTGATGAGAAAAGACTAGACTTAGTTCTAATGAGTCCACATGCAAAACCACCTGTTACTAGGATAATGGATTACGGTAAGTTCAAATACGATCAAGAAAAGAAAGAAAAAGAAAATAAGAAAAAGCAAAAAAATGCTCAACTTAAAGAAACAAGATTTTCTTTGAATATCGAAGATAATGATTTGCAAACTAAGGCAAATCAAGCTATTAAATTCTTAAATAACGGGGATAAAGTAAAAGTTTCTATAAGATTTAGAGGACGTGAGCTAGGTCGTAAAGAACCAGGCTATGAATTAATGGATAAATTCAAAGATATGCTAGGAGATTCTGCTATAGTTGATAAAAAACCTAAGATGGAAGGTAGATCCTTAGTGATGTTCCTAGAACCAAATACAGAAAAGGGAGAGTAATATGGCTAATAAAAATAAAACAAGAAGATCTGCTGCTAAAAGATTTAAAGTTACAGGCAGTGGAAAAGTAACTAGAAGAAAAGCTTATAAAGGACACTTGACAGCTAAAAAATCACCAGCTAGAAAAAGAAAGCTTAGAAAAGGTACTGTAGTTTCTAAAGCTGATGAAAGAAATGTAAAACAATTATTAGGAATGTAATCTAGGAGGGTAAGAGAAATGGCAAGAGTAAAAAGAGCTACAAACGCAAAGAAAAAGCATAAAAAAGTATTAAAACAAGCTAAGGGATACTACGGTTCAAAGAGCGTTTTATATAGAACAGCTAATCAAGCTGTGATGAAATCATTAAACTATGCTTATATAGGACGTAAACACAGAAAAAGAGATTTTAGAAAATTATGGATTGCAAGAATCAACGCTGCAGCAAGACAAAATGGTACAACTTATTCACAATTGATGGGTAATCTTAAAAAAGCAAACATTGATATTAACAGAAAAATGCTTGCTGAAATTGCTGTAGAAAATCCAGCTGAATTTAGCAAACTAGTAGAACTTGCTAATCAAAATGCCTAATGGTAATAGAATCTACTTCTAATAAAAATTATAAGTATATATCAAAATTAAAAAATAAAAAATACAGGGATGCTGAAAGCTCCTTTATAGTGGAATCAAGAAAATTAGTAGAAGAGGCTATCTCTTCTGCTGATATTGATTTTATTTTTTTATCAGAAAATAATGCTTCTTATAGGACTAACTATCAAAAATTAGTATTATCAGAAAACCTATTTAATAAATTAAGTTCCTTTAAAAATCCGGATGGTTTTGGAGCTGTTGTAAAAAAGAAATCCTCAGATAAGATTACAAATTCTAAAGTTTTACTATTAGATCATTTAAATGATCCTGGTAATATGGGAACTATTGTAAGGAGTGCTGAAGCATTTGGATTTAGCGATATAATAATTACACCTGGTACTGTTGATATATATAATGAAAAAACACTAAGAGCCTCAATGGGCTCAATTTTTAGATTAAATATAAAAGAATGTAATATAGATGAGCTCCATAAGTTAAAAAATACATATAAAATTGTAGCCGCTGATATGAGCGGGTATGATATAAACAAGTGTAAGATAGATGATAATCTAATTCTTGCTATAGGCAATGAGGCAAATGGTCTTAGTGAAGATATAAGAAATCTTACAGATATTTTTGTAAAAATTCCTATGCAAGGCAAAATAGAATCACTAAATGCTGCTATAGCAGCTAGCATTTTAATGAATAAACTTGGCTAATGATTCGGCAAAATAGCTTTACTTACCAGCAAGAAGGGGATGATGAGAGCCTTTCATTATAAGCTTGATATTCACCGATGAAGTTTGATATGAAATAAGTAGTTGATACGTAAAAGCTGCGTTAAAGCTTTAGAGGTGGGTTTATATAACCAATTAAGGTGGTACCGCAGATTTATTAAGATTCTGTCCTTTTATAGGACGGAATTTTTTTATACAAATTTAGGAGAAATAAATGGAAAAAAATTTAAAGGATATTTTGGCCAAAGCAGAACATGAAATAGATTCTGCTTTAAATCTTGATGATTTAGAAAAAGTTAGAGTTACTTATCTTGGTAAAAAAGGTAAGATAACTGATCTTAAGAAAAATATTTCAAATTTGCCAAATGAAGAAAAACCAATGGCAGGCAAGCTAATAAATGAAACTAGTAAAAAGATAGAAAAATCTCTGTCTAAAAAGATTGATGCTGTAAATAAAGAAATACTAGATGCAAAAATTAAGAAAGAAAAGATAGATGTAACAGCTCATTTTGATAAAAATGAAAGTGGACATTTAGCGCTAATTAACCAAACATTAGAAGAACTCGAGTCAATCTTCCAAAATATGGGATTTGATGTTGTAGAAGGGCCAGAAATAGATACTGTTAAAAATGTTTTCGATGATTTAAATTCCCCAGCTGATCATCCAGCACGATCTACATCTGATACTTTCTATATAACTGATGATATACTACTAAGACCACATACATCATCTATGCAAATAAGAGTTATGAATAAAGGTAAACTTCCTATAAAGATGGTTTCAGCAGGTAGAGTTTTTAGAAATGATGAAGTAGATGCTACTCATTCACCAATGTTTCATCAATTAGAGTGTTTAGTAGTAGATGAGGGTGTTTCTATGGCAAATTTAAAGGCAACACTTGAAACATTTATAAAAGAAATGTTTGGAGATGACATAAAATTAAGATATAGACCACATCATTTTCCATTTACTGAGCCATCTTTAGAAGTAGATGCAACTTGTCCAGTTTGTAGAGGAGAAGGGTGTCCAGCATGTGGAAATACTGGTTGGTCAATGGAACTTTTAGGCGGAGGCATGGTTCATCCAAAAGTTCTTGAGGCATGTGGTATAGATAGCGAGAAATACACAGGATTTGCTTTTGGACTTGGAGTTGATAGGATAGCTATGGTTAAATATGGCTTAGATGATATTAGATTACTATATGATAATGACAAAAGATTCTTGGAACAATTTTAGGAGATAAGATGTTAGTACCTTTAATTTGGCAAAAAGATTATATAAATATTGATAAAGATTTAAAAACAATAACTGATAGACTATCAGAGACAGGATCACATGTAGAAGAAGTAAATACAATCACAAGTGATCTAAAATCTGTAGTAGTAGGTCATGTATTAAAGCAAGAAAAACATCCAGATGCAGATAGATTAAAAGTTTTGACAATTGATATAGGAGAAGATAGACATAGTACAATAATAACAGCTGCTCCAAATACAAAAGAAGGGGATTATCTATTTGTAATTAAAAGTGGAACTAAGCTAGATAATGGAGATTACATAGAAGATCATGAATTTTTTGGAATCAATTCGGAAGGTATGCTAACTTCATATGCAGAGCTCGGCTATTCTGATAATGTTATACCAAAAGAATTTAAAGATGGAGTTATAATTCTACCAGAAGAAGTAAAACCAGGTACACCAGTAAGTGAAGTTTTAAATTCGAACACTCCTGTAATAGAATATGAAATTACTCCAAATAGAGCTGACTGCCTATCAATTATAGGAATGGCAAGAGAGACAGCTGCAAGCTTTGGTGAAAAAATAATATTGCCAGACTTAGAATATCCAACAGTTGATGAAAATATTTTTGATTACGTAGATACTGTTACAATAGAAAGTGATAAATGCAATAGATTTACAGCTAGAGTCGCAAAAAATATTAAAGTTGGCAAATCCCCTCAATGGCTACAAAATTATTTAATCTTAGCTGGAATGCGTCCAATAAATAATATAGTTGATATTACTAACTTTGTAATGCTTGAAACTGGTCAACCACTCCATGCTTATGATTTAGATAAGCTAAAAGATAAAAAAATCATAGCAAGAGATGCAAAAGAAGGTGAAGTTCTCACAACTATAGACGGTAAAGAAAGAAAATTAGATCCTTCAATGCTAGTTATTTCAGATGGTAACAGGCCTATAAGTCTTGCAGGAGTTATGGGTGGTTTTGATACTGAAGTTACAAGTGAAACGAAAAATATCCTACTAGAAGTAGCTAATTTCGATAGGGCTAGCGTTAGAGAAACATCTAAAAAATTGGGTCTTAGAAGTGAGGCTTCAACAAGATTTGAAAAGGGACTTCCAGTTGAAATGGCTGATATAGCGTCAAAACGTGCTATGAAACTTATTTCGGATTTAGAAATAGGTGAAATAATAGATGGTATAATCGATGAAGGAGAAAAGAGTCCTAAAGATAAAATTATAGATCTTAGAATATCAAGGTTAAATGCTTTAACAGGAGTAGACTTTAGTAGAGAAGAAGCTATTCGAAATTTAGAACTTCTAGAATTTGGAGTAGAAGAGAAAGGTAGTGATACTCTTGCTGTAAAAGTACCGTTCTTTAGAATGGATATTGATTTAGAAGCAGACCTTATTGAAGAAGTTGTTAGACTTTATGGTATGGGAAATATTGAATCTAAGCCTTTAAGATCAACTTTACAAAGAGGGATCAGAAGTGAATCTAGACTTTTAAGAGATGAGCTTAAAAAAGAATTAGCTGGACAGAAGTTCTCGGAAATAGCTACCTATTCATTTATTTCACCTAGAGTGTTTGATAGGATGGGGCTTGATGAAAAATCCGAACTTAGAAATTATATAAGTCTAGTAAATGCTCTTGGGGAAGACTTTTCTATAATGAGAACTACTCAAATCTCAAATATGTTAGATGTAATTGCAAAAAATATAAATCGTGGTGCAAAAGACCTAAAACTATTTGAACTTGGTAAAACTTTTAAAAAAGCAAGAAAAGATCTACCAAATGAAAATGACACCTTGACTATAGGACTTTATGGTTCATATAACTTCTATGATTTAAAAGATATTTTTAATGAAGTAATGAAAAAAGTTGGATTTAAAAACTTTAACTATAAGACAAATGAAACTAATCCAATATTTCATGCGGGTAGATGTGCAGATATATACTACGATGATATAAGTATAGGTACTATAGGAGAAATTTCCTATCAAGTTCGCAATGAATATGATATTAGCAAAGGATGTTTAATTTTAGAAGTAGATTTATCAAAAATAAAAGATAAAAGAATAAAAAATAGGAAATATACGGAAATTCCCAAATATCCAGCAATAACACGAGATTATTCTTTTGTAACAGATAAAGATATTGAATCTAAATTTATAGAAGATACAATTATTAATAATGGTAAAGGATTAGTAAAAACTATTGAATTATTTGATATTTATACAGGTGATCAAATAGAAGAAGATAAAAAATCTATATCTTACAAAGTAGAATATAGAACTAATGATAAAACTTTAAAAGAAGAAGATATAAAAGATATAGAAGAAAAAATCATTAATGACTTAAACGATGCAAATATTGTATTACGTAGTTAGGAGTAATAGTGACTGAGAAAAAAGTTCAGGTTGAAATTAATGGTATAAGCTACACCCTTATAACTGATGAAAGTGAAGAACATATTAGGGAAATAGCATCATATGTTGGCAAAAAAATAAATGAAGCAAAGGCTGATAATTTAAGCTATGATAAAGAGCTAGTATTAACAAGCCTTAATATAGCAAATGATCTCTTTAATGTAGGAAATAAATATAAAAGATTAAAAGAAGATTCAGCTGAAGCGGTTGAAAAATTCCCTTCTTTAGTCGAAAATTACAAAAAAGCAATTGATCATAATGATCAATTAATTGAAAGAGTAAATCAACTAAGTCAACAAAATGAATCTTTAGAAAATAAAAAAAATGATTTAGAAAAACAAATTAAATCAAATGAAGAAAGTGATAAACTTATAGAAAAGCTTAGAAATGAAGCTAAGAGACTCCAACAAGAAGCTGCAAGTTTAAAGGCAGAAAACGAACAATTGAAAGGCAAACTTTAATGGGTAAAACCGAAATACTAGCACCAGTAGGTAACTATTCTATGCTTGAAGCAGGAATAGCCGCAGGTGCTAGCTGCTTTTATCTAGCTTTAGATGATTTTGGAGCTAGAGCTTATGCTAAAAATTTCACTCTCGATAGTATAAAAAATGTAGTAGAGTATATTCATTTATTTGACAAAAAAGTCTTTATAACTATGAATATCCTTATAAAAGATTCTGAAATATCAAAAGCTGTAGAATATGTTGAAAAATTATATGAATACGGAGTAGATGGTCTAATTATTCAGGATTTGGGATTTTTCTCTATTATAAAAGATAAAGTTCCTGGAATGAGTTTACATGCATCTACACAGATGGCTGTAAGAGAATATAACGGAGCAAGTTACTTAAAAAAATTAGGGTTTGATAGAATAGTTATAGCCCGCGAAACTCCTATTGAAGAGATTAAAAAGATTGCTAGTCTTGAAGTGGAAACAGAAGTATTTGTTCACGGATCTTTATGCGTATCTTATTCTGGTGAATGTTTAATGAGTTCATATTTTGGAGGCCGTTCTGCAAATAGGGGCAGATGTGCAGGACCATGTAGACAAAAATATGAATTGATTTCAAATGATAAGAATCTAGGTAAAGATTATTATTTAAATATGAAAGACTTAAATGTAATTGATAAACTAGATGAACTTTTGCCTATAGGAATTGACTGTCTAAAAATTGAAGGTCGAATGAAAACTCCGGAGTATGTTTATACGACGGTAAAAAATTATAAAAGTAAAATTGATAAAAATATTTACAATAAAGATGACATATTAGATTCTTCAAATAGAGGTTACACTAGAGGATTTATATTTGATCAAAATATTAATTATGTACTATTAAAAGATGATCTAAATCATCGTAGTATTGGCAAAGTAAAATATTCTAATTTAGGTAAATATTTTATAAGTGATTCTAATTTATCGTTGGGTGATAATTTGGAAATTACAACTAAAAGAGGGAAAAAACTTCCTTTTACTACCACAAAAGCTTATAAAAAGGGAGATAAAATATTTCTAGAAAAATATAAAGATGCCTTGGTTAATTCAGATGTTTTACTTTTAAATTCTACAAGACTTAAAGATTCCTTAAAAGAAGGTCTAAATTCATATAAATCTCTACCAGTAAAAATAGATTTTATTGCGAGTGTAGGAGAATATCCTAAGCTTACTATAAGTTATAAAGATAAGAAAGTAAGTTATGTTCATGATGTAATTTGCGAAAAAGCTAAAAATATTTCTTTAACTGAAGATAGCATAAGAGAAAATTTAGATAAATTTAATGATGAAATATTTATGCCTAGCAAAATAAATATTAATATCCAAGATAATATATTCCTTAGAAAAAAAGATATAAACGAGTGTCGTAGAAAGTCTATAGATCTGTTGAAAAATACTATATTAGAAGATTATCACAGAGATAGTATTGATATTCATATTCCTAAACTTAGAAATAATAAAAAAAATAAATTTGAAAAAAATATAGAATTACTAACAAATAATATTTCAAAAGATTTGTTGGAAGACTTTGATAATATTTATCTAAGATCTTACGATAAAGAGTATAAGAACTTTAATTTATATTTAAACTTAGACTCTCATGACGAATATGATATAGATGAGCTAATAGACTACTTAAAAAGGTACAATTTTAAAGGTGTTATTTTTAATAATTATCGTGATTTAAACTTTATTGAAGATTTTAGGAAAAATGGATTTTCAATAAGGATAGGTAGATATCTTAATGTATTTAATTCTTATACTTTAGATTTTTATAGTGATTTTTCTGAAATGATTTGTATTAGTAGTGAAGCTGACCTTGATTTTATTAATAAAAATGACGGAAATTATCCTTTAGAAGTTCTATCATATGGCAGAGTGGAACTTATGAATATGCGTCATTGTCCATTTTCTACTATAAAAAAATGTGAGCTTAAAGGTTGTTCTACTTGTAAGTTTAATGAAGGCAAGCTTAAATCAAAAGAGGGTGCCATGATGAAAATAATTCGTTATGATAACTATTCAAAAATTTATCCAGATCAAGCTACAATTTTTGATAAGTATCAATTTAATGAAAATATATCAATTCTATATTCTGTAATGAGTGATGAAGATTTGCTTGATATAAATAGTGTAAAAAATCGTAATTCTTATACTAGAGGGGTGATCTAATGCAAGAAAGAACTTTAGAAGTTTTAGAGTACAAAAAAATTTTAGAAAGATTAGCGAAAGAAGCTCGCTCTAAGCTAGTAAAAAAACAAATATTAAATTTATTACCTCTTAACGATTATGATCAAATTAGCGAAGAGTTAGATAATACAGCTCAGATGGTAGGCGTTATAAGTAGATTTGGTAATATAGATCTTTTTGGTCTATTTGATTTTACAGATATGATTACTTATGTGAGAAAAAATGGAGTCCTTGAGCCTTATGAACTTTTAAAAGTAAATGATCTATTAAGAGTTTCATACTATCTAAAAGATTATGGAAAAGATATAGAAGAGCCTTATATAAAAGATTTGTTTAATAGAATTAGTACAAATGATTTTATAAGAAATGAAATCGAGCGTTCTATTATCAGCCAAGATGAAATAGCTGATAATGCATCAAGAGAGCTTAGAAATATACGCAGGCAAAAGGAGCGAAAGGAAAGCGACATCAAAGCTAAAATGAACTCCTATATTACTAATCCAAGGTATGATGATGCTTTGCAAGATAAGGTGGTTTCAATAAGAGATGGTCGATATGTAATACCAGTTAAGACAAACAAAAAGTCTTCAATTGGGGGTATTATTCACGATAAAAGCTCTAGTGGAAATACCATATTTGTAGAGCCATCGGCAATTGTGGAGCTAAATAATCAGCTAAAGGACTTAGATCTTAAAGAAGATGATGAAATAAGAAGAATACTTGATAGACTTTCAAGATTTGTAGAAGAATTTGATGTTGAGATTCTAGAAAATCAAAAGCTCATTTCAAGGATTGATTTCTTGGCAGCTAAAGCAAAATTTGCAATAAACAATGAATATACTAGACCAAAAATAAATGCTGATAAAATTATTAGATTAAACCAAGCTCGACATCCACTATTAAAAGGCAAAGTAGTACCAATAGATGTAATTATAGGTGGAGATTATAAAACTTTAATAATTACAGGCCCAAATACCGGTGGTAAAACAGTGTCTTTAAAGACAGTTGGACTTATAACTCTTATGGCTCAGACAGGTCTTTATATACCTGCTGAAGAAAATAGCTTGGTAAATATTTTTGATGATGTTTTTGTAGATATAGGGGATACTCAATCAATAGAGATGAGTCTATCTACTTTTTCGGCTTCTCTTACAAAAATAGTGGATATTACTAATAAGGCAAGTGAACGTTCCTTAGTATTATTAGATGAAGTAGGATCTGGAACTGATCCGGTTGAAGGTGCAGCCCTTGCTATCTCTATATTAGATTATCTTAGAAAAAAAGACATAATGACTTTTGCTACAACTCACTATAGTGAACTAAAATATTATGCTGTAGAAACTCCAGGTGTTATGAATGCATCTGTAGAATTCGATGTAAATACTCTATCTCCTACTTATAAATTAGAAATAGGAACTCCAGGGAAATCTAATGCTTTTGAAATATCTAAAAGACTTGGACTTGATGAAGAGATTCTTAAAAATGCTTACAATTTACTAGGTGAAGATACTAAAAATGTAAATAAGATTTTAGAAAAGATAGAAGAAGATAGAGATGAATTGGAGTTAAAGAATCAAGAAATAGATAAATATAAAAGAGAAATTCAAAAGATAAAAAAAGAACTTGAAGAAAAATCAAAAGAAGTAGGTAAGAAACAAGCTGCTATTATAAGAGAGGCTGAAGATAAGGCTAATGTTATATTAGAAAAAGCTAATAATGAATCTCAAGCTATGCTTAAGGAAGCTAAGAAAAGTAGAAATGCCAATACATCTGATATAGATAGAAGCCTTAATAATATTAGAAATAGATACAAAGACAATAAGATTGAACGTAGGGGCAAAGGTCTTAAAATTGGAAAATCCAATGATATACCAGAAGAATTAAAATTAGGAGATATGGTAATAATTGAAGGAATAAATGAAAAAGCTGAAGTTATCTCCGAACCAGATGATAGGGGAAATATTAAACTTCAAATGGGAATTTTAAAAATGGACTCTAATATAAAAAATGTTACCAAGATACAAAGCCAAGATAAAACGGAAAAGAATATCAATAAAGTGTATAATGCTAAAAAAGCAATGAATATTTCCCCTACACTAGATTTGCGTGGGCAAAGATATGATGATGCTATGAGGAATCTGGATAAATATCTTGATGATGCTATGCTTGCAGGTTTATCTAAGGCAAAAATTATACACGGCAAGGGTACTGGTGCTTTAATAAATGGAGTTACAGAAAATTTAAAAAATGACAAGAGAATTGCTGATTATAGATTAGGTGATGATAAGGAAGGTGGCTATGGAGTTACTATAGTTACTTTTGAATAAGATTAGCAAGGCAGGAGGATTAATGAAAGATTTTAAAGAATTAATTGCAAAAAAATTAGAAGAAAAAGAGTTAGGATTATCTTATGATGAGATTTATAATTTAATAGAGATCCCACCACGAGATGATATGGGTGATTATTCCTTTCCTTGCTTTAGCTTAGCTAAAACTTTAAGAAAAAATCCAGCTATAATAGCAAGTGATTTAAGTAAGGATATAAAAATAGAAAATTTTTTAAAAATTGAAAGTCTAAATGCTTACTTAAATTTTTTTGTAGATAGAAATTACTATCAAAATGAAATCTTAAATGAGATTTTAGAAAAAAAAGAGGAATTTGGGAAGACAAATGAAGGTGAGGGTAAGACTGTAGTAATAGATTTTTCTTCAGTAAATATTGCTAAACCCTTTCATATAGGTCATATTAGATCAACAGTAATTGGAGATGCTATACGAAACATTCATGAATTTTTAGGATATGAAGTTGTAGCTACTAATTATTTAGGTGATTATGGTACTCAATTTGGGACTATGATTGCAGCTTTTAAGCTTTGGGGTGATAGGCAAGCTATTAATTCTGATCCTATCAATGAGCTCTTAAAATTATATGTAAGATATAATACAGAAGCTAGCGAAAATCCACTGATGATGGACACTGCACGTAAAGAGTTTAAAAATCTTGAAGATGGAGAAGAAGAAGCTACTAAACTTTGGCAATGGTTTAAGGATATTTCCTTAAAAGAGTTTGAGAGAGTTTACGAGCTTTTAGATATAGAATTTGATAATTACAATGGTGAAAGTTATAACTCACAATATATTCCAGAAACTTTAGAATTATTAAAAGAAAAAAATCTTTTGGTAGAAAGTGATGGAGCACAAATAGTTGATCTAAGTCCATATGATTTGACTCCAGCTATTATAATAAAGAGTAATGGATCTAGTTCATATATTACGCGTGATATCGGTACAGCTATTAATCGTAAGGAAAATTATGACTTCACAAAAAATATTTATGTAGTAGCTACTCAACAAAATTTACATTATCAACAGCTTAGAAAAATCTTAGAACTTATGGGATATGAATGGTGGGATGATGATATACATGTAGCTTTTGGTATGGTAAGTCTTAAAGATCAAACAATGTCTACTCGAAAGGGACAAGTAGTATTTTTAGAAGATGTTTTAAACAAAGCTATAGATAAAACAAAATCCATCATGGAAGAAAGAAATAGTGACGTAGAAGATATAGATAAGACTTCTAAGATAATAGGTATAGGAGCTGTGAAGTTCCAAGAATTATACAATAATAGAATAAAAGACTATGTATTCGATTGGGATGAAGTATTAAATTTTGATGGTGAAACGGGTCCATACGTTCAGTACACATATGCTCGTGCTAAGTCTGTTTTAAGAAAAGCAGGTATAGAGACTTTCAGCGTAACTGAATTTAGTAATCTAACTACAGATGAAGAGTTTAATTTAGTAAAAAATCTTGCAGGATTTGAACAAGTAGTAAGTAGAGCGTGTGAAAAATATGAGCCATCTTTACTTACAAGGCATATAACAGAGATTGCAAAATCTTTTAATAAATTTTATAATTCATCTCAAATTATGGTAGAAGATGAAAATATTAAAAATGAAAGACTTGCCCTAACTTATGCTACAGCTCTTGTTATAAAGTCAGGATTAAGTTTACTCGGCATTAAAACAGTGGAGAAGATGTAATGAATGATAGGTTAAAAGATTTCGGTGAAATTTACAGTCAGGCATTTAAAGAAAGCTTTTCTAAGATTAATAAAGTTTATGTTGCCTTTATAGTTATTTTAATTAGAGCATTTTTTGAAAATTATAGGTTTATAGGAATGTTTGGAGGAAATAGGATAGGTGGGCTTATAAACTATTTTTTGGATGCAGCTTTACTTAGTTTTGTTATTCAAGCTTTAAAATCCTATGTGGTTTATGGCAACTCCGGAAAAAAATCTATTGCTAATTCCTTATCTAATTTTTGGCAACCAGTGCTAAGCTCATTATTTTTTGTTTATTTAATAGAAATACTTATTAGCTTTATAGGGACAGGATTACCATCAAATATATATATGATATTGTTATTAGTATTTGAATTTGCAACATCTGCTTTACCAGAAGAAATTTATATTAATGGGAAAAGTGGATTTGAGTCACTCAAACAATCTGCTAAATTTGTATGTGACAATATCTTAACTTATGGACTATTTACAATTATATTTATATTAATAAAGTTTTATATTAACTACAATTTAGCTTATAGTTATCAAGTTGGAAATAGTAGATTTTTATATGTTTTATTATTAGGATTTATTGAAACATTTTTTTATGTAGTAAGGGGTCACTTGTTTAAACTTTTAAACCATCATTCCTATAGACAAAGAAAATTCATGAGAGGATATTAGATGAGATTAGATAATTATTTTATAAAATTTACAAATAATTTAGCCTATCTTGATTTAAAGGAATCTGCTGATTATGAATTATTAAACGATTTACCATTACCTATATATGTAAGTGATATGCAAAGTGGAATACTGACAGGCCAGATGGCTGATAAAATTGATGTAGAAAATTTCTTGCAAGGAATGCTAATAAATATTGGAGCGGATCCAGAATTTATACACAATGAAGAGTATAAGAGTATAATTGCTCACTATATTCCAGATGTAAGTAAATATACTGCTTCAATTTCTTTAAATATTGCTGATGAAGATATAGATAAAGCCTTACTTTTATTAAGAGCAGGTTACTTGCTAAATCCATTAGATAATTATAATGCTTATCTTTATGCAAGATTGCTTTGGCCAAGAGCTTATGAGGTAGAGGATAAATTCAAAGATGACTTTATAAGAGAATCTTTAGAAATTTTACAAAGTATACTAAATAAAGATAACAACTTTGCTATAGCTTATTATGAATTAGGTAATATATATGCAAATTTAGGCGAATATGTAAAATCACGTAATTATTATAATAATGCTTTGCGAAAGACTGACACTGATGAAGCTTGTAATGAAATTAGGGATAGACTAAGTGAAATAAATGATAATGCCGAGATAGAAGAAGCTCTTTATTTTATTGGTAAGGGTAATTATAATGAAGCCATTATAAAGCTTACGGGATTGTTGTCTAATAAAAAACGAGCAGATGCATACTATTATTTAGGAGTTGCTTATCAAAATATAGAACAATACGAGAATTCTATAATGGCTTTTGAAAATTCATTAGACTCTGGTGCTGAATTTAGAGAACTATATAATGATTATGCAATTTCCTTATATGTTAGTGGAAAAGAAATAGAAGCTTTAGATTTAATAGATGAGGGTCTTTTAAAGTACCCATCTGACCCTAGGCTTGCTTATAATAAAATTCAAATAAATTTAACCTTGGGAAATTTATCAAGGGCAAAAGAGGATATAGAAGAATTACTTACTTTTGACGATTTGAGTGATGAGATTAGAGCAAATTTAATGACAATTAAAAATCAGTTTAAAATATAAGACCTTTCGAGGTCTTTTTACTTATAAAAAAAGAGGAATAATGATAATAATTAGAAATATAATTCTTGAAAGTGATAATGAAAATAAACTAAGAGCAAAGATTGCAAAATTAATAAGGAAAGATAATTTTGACTTTGAAATCTATAGAAAATCAATCGATTCTAGAAAGGGAATCAAGTTTTCATATCAAGTACTTGTTGATATTGATCCTACAGATAAAGAATTAAAAAAAATAAAGGATGCAGATAGATTTGAGTTTAAGAAATCAAATGTTAAGGTAAATAATCCACCAGATGAAGTCAGTATAGTAGGATCAGGGCCATCAGGATTGTTTACGGCTTATGTTTTAGCTAAAAATGGTGTCAAGGTAAAAATCTATGAGAGAGGTGAAGCTATAGAAGATAGAATAAACACTATCGAAAAATTTAAAAATAGTGGAATACTTAATCCAGAAAGTAATATCCAGTTTGGAGAAGGTGGAGCAGGAACATATTCTGATGGTAAACTTACAGCAAGAAGCAAAGATCCTAGAGTAAGATTAGTTTTAGAAACTTTTCATAAATATGGCGCACCTGATGATATCATGATAGATGCAAAGCCACATATAGGAACTGATTTATTGCGTGAAGTTATTATAAATATGAGAGAAGAGATAGAAGAATTAGGTGGAGAATTTTATTTTTCTCATAAGATGGAAGATCTAAAAATCAAAGATGGAAAAGTGGAAGAAGTAGTTATTAACAGTAATAGATATAAAAGTGGGGCCTATGTATTAGCATTAGGACATTCAGCTCGTGATAGCTTTGAAATGCTTAGTGATAAGATATCCATGGAAAATAAAAACTTTGCAGTAGGATTTAGAATAGAGCACAAAAGAGAAACTATAAACAATGCTCAATATAATGGAAAAAATACAGATATAGAAGGTAGTATATTACCAGCAGCTTCTTATAATCTTTCTTATAATGATAAAAAAAACGGTTTATCAGCATATACCTTTTGTATGTGTCCAGGGGGATACGTAGTAAATGCATCAAGCGAAGAAGAAATGACCTGTGTAAATGGTATGAGTTATCACGCACGTAATGGAGAAAACTCAAATTCAGCAATAATAGCAACAGTTGGTGAAGAAATTTATGGGCGTGAGCTTTTAGATGGGATGAGATTTCAAAGAGAAGTTGAAAAGAAAGCCTATCAGTTAGGTAAAGGAAGTGTTCCAGTCCAAAGATTTATAGATTATAAAAATAATAGAACAAGCGAAAGCTATGGAAGTATAAAGCCATCATTAGAATCATCCTATGAATTAGCAAATTTAAGAGGTTTATATCCAAAAGAAATTGAAAGTACACTTATAAAAGCAATAGATTATATGGGAAATAAAATAAATGGATTTGATGATGAAGATGCAATACTCTCAGCTGCAGAAACACGTTCATCTTCTCCTATAAGGATGTTAAGAGATAAAGAAAATAAGGCTGTTTACATAGATAATTTATATGTGGTAGGAGAAGGAAGTGGATACTCTGGAGGGATAGTATCTTCTGCTGTTGATGGTATAAAAACAGCAGAGAAGATATTAGAAAGAAAAAAGTAAAAAAGATTTGACAAAAAAAATAAAGTCTGTATAATAGTAAAAGTCGACACCGCAAAGATGCCAAGAGGTTTTAAAAGAAAAATAAAAAAACACTTGACACAATATCAAAAAGGTGATAGACTAAGTAAAGTCGAAACAGTTAATTTGTAAAGCCGAGTAAACTTTTTGTAAAAATATTTTAAAAAAAGTTGACAAAGCAAAAATTAAGTGGTAGACTAAT
>NZ_JAGGLS010000004.1 GCF_017874535.1 Anaerococcus nagyae | reverse complement strand
TTTAAGTTTTGTGACTTAAAAATTTTTCAAAAAAATTTTTAAAAATAACTATTGACTTTCTTAGTTGGTCTATTAAAGTTATAAGCGTTAAGCGTGTATATAATTATTAATAATTATATCATACTTAAGTATTATTTTCCACTGTGCGTATTGACAAAAAGAAGATGAGTATATATAATGATAACTAAGTTATCATGGTTGGATTTTGTAGTAGGAAGAAGGTGAATGAGTGTTGAGTTTAAGTGGGTATGATGCTACTCATAGCAAAATTTTAGAAAGTGGTATAAAAAACTTTTTAAAAGATGGTTATGAGAAATCTAACTTAAGAAAGATTTGCAAAGAAGCTGGGGTAACTACAGGAGCTTTTTACCGTCATTTTGATGATAAGGAAAATTTGTTTACAAATTTGGTAGAACCTTTTGCAAGTCAGATTCTTGATATTTATAAAAATTATGAAGACAAAAGTCTTAAAACTTATGAATCTGATGAAGAGTTAAGTAAAAATAAGTTATTAGAAATACTGAAAATGAAAGAAGAAGCATCTGTAAAGTCCGTATCTTTCTTTTATGATAATAAAGATATTTTTGAGCTTTTGATTTTTTCTTCATATGGTACAAAATACGAGAACTTTATTGATGAAATTATAGGATTTGAAGATGAAAATCATAAAAAAATTTTAAATCTAATTTATAAGAATGGATATAGGAGCGTTATTACTGATGAGGGACTACATCTTATAAACCATGCTTACATTTATGCACTATCAGAATTAGTAGTACATTCTAATAGTAAGGAAGAAGCAGTTCATAATGCAAAGATTATAGCGGGATTTTTTAATGATGGTTGGAAAAAGATTAGGGGATTATAATCCTTAATTTTTTTAAAAATATGATAACTAAGTTATCATTTTATGGAGGTGGAAATTTTGAAAAAAGAAAATCAATTTAAAAAACTAATGAAATTGGCGAACAATCATAGGTCAAGTTTAAATCTGTCAGTGCTACTCGCAAGTCTTGGAGTTATTTTTGGAATACTTCCCTTTATAAGTGGAGGAAAAATTGCTGAAGGACTTATATCAAATGATACTGATAAAAATTACTATATCTTATGGTGTTTAACTGGACTACTAGGTTATGCTTTAAAAACTTTATTATATGCATGGTCTCTATCTATTTCCCACAAGGCTACTTTTTCTATACTTGCTGATATTAGGATAAAAATGATAGAGAAACTTCCTAAACTTTCTCTTGGAACAATAAGCGAAACTCCAAGTGGAGCTTTTAAGCAAAAAATAGTTGATCAGGTAGAAAGTATGGAGAGTCCACTTGCTCACATGTTCCCTGAAATGACAGCAAATTTACTAGGTCCTGTTTTTGTATTTTTATATCTTTTATTTGTAGACTGGAGAATGGGACTCTTATCCCTCGTATCATTTCCAATAGGTATGTTTTTTATGGCAAGTGTTTTTAAATCTTATGGAGATAATTTTGCTGGTGCGATGAAAATAGGAGGAGAAATGAATTCTTCTCTTGTAGAATACGTAAATGGGTTAGAAGTGATAAGGTCATATAATCAGACGGATAAAACTTATAAAAAAATCACCGACAAAGTTTATGCTAATGCTAAATATTATTATGACTGGATGACAAAAACTCAATTTGGAATGTCAATGTCAAAAGCAATCACCCCAACTACTCTTCTAGCTATACTTCCATTGGGATATATCTTTTATAAGAATGGATCTTTATCCTTAACAGGATATCTACTTTCCATAATTTTATCCTTTTCCTTACAAGGATTACTAAATACTATGATGAGATTTACAACTATAGGAGCTCAAGTAGGCACTTTAGTAGAAAATGTGGAGTCTGTTCTTAATTCGACTGAGCAAATTCACAGTGAAGAAAAAATTGTTATTAAAAATCATGATATAGAGCTTAATAATGTGAGTTTCGAGTACGAAGATGGTCAAGAAATTTTATCAGATATTTCCTTACAAATAAAAGAAGGAACTAAAAATGCTTTTGTAGGTTTGTCAGGTGGTGGAAAATCTACTATTGCAAAATTAATTGCAGGATTTTGGGATGTAAAGAAGGGTGTGATTAAGATGGGCGATATTCCTTATGAAAACATTCCTTTAGAAGAACTTTATGGTCAGGTTTCTTTTGTGTCCCAAGACAACTTTTTATTTGATGATACTATAAGGGAAAATATAAGAATGGGTGACCCTAAGGCGAGCGATAAAGAAGTTGAGGAGATATCAAAAAAAGCTGGCTGTCATGAATTTATATCTCATTTGGAAAATGCATATGAAACTAGGGTTGGAAAACAGGGAGAAAGTCTTTCTGGAGGCGAAAGGCAGCGAATCGTTATAGCTAGAGCAATGCTAAAAAACGCCCCTATAGTTATATTTGATGAAGCAACGGCCTATATGGATCCAGAAAATGAATATTTAATTCAAAATTCTTTAAATGAATTAATTAAAAATAAAACTGTAATCGTGATTGCACACAGATTATATACAATAAAAGATTCGGATAAGATTTTTGTAGTAAATAATGGAAAAATTGAAGACTCTGGTAAGCATGAAGATCTTCTAAATTCTTCAGAGACTTATAAGAAGCTTTGGAAAACAAGTATAGGAAAGGAGGATTAATATGTTAGAAACCTTAAGTAAAATTTGGAGGTTTTCAGCTAAGGAGAAGTCAAACTTAAATAAATCTTTAGTTATATCAGTAATTCATGCATTCTTTTATGTTTTGCAAATGGGAGCCGTTTATTTTATTTTGTTAAGTATTGTAAATAATGGAGAAAAATTAAGAACATCCTTAATGTCTTTTGCTATTATTCTTGCATCTATATTTGGACGAATGATAACAAATTATTACGCACAGTTAAGACAAACTCATGCAGGTTATTTTATGGTTGCAAATGCAAGAATTAAAATGACAGATAAGTTGAAAAAAATTCCAATGGGTTTACTAAATAATTCAAAAATGGAAAATATTTCAGGGATATTAACAACAGGGCTAAGCGAAACAGAAAACACTGTTCCTTCAATTCTCATAACCATGCTTACTGGATTTTTAACAGCCTTTGTTTTTACTATCATGGTTTTTATTTTTGATATTAGAATTGGGATTGTAGTTGCAATAGCAACATTAATATACCTTTATGTTAGTGATAGAATGCAAAAAGTTTCAGCTAAAGTTGCTCCCAAAAGAGCCAATGCCCAAATTAATTTATCTGATAGAGTTTTAGAACATATACAAGCCATGCCTGTTATTAAATCATTTAATTTAACGGGTAAGGGAGATAAAAACACAAGAGATGCTATTTTTGAGAGTAAAAAAACTAATTTAGAAGTAGAGAGAAGATTTACTCCTTTTACAATTTTTTCTTCTCTAATTTTAAATGTTGCATCATTTATATTGATGTATTTGGCTATTAGATTTTATTTTGATCAAACTATGAATTTAACAAACTCTTTGATGACATTGATTATGTCTTATATGATATTTTCTCAGATTCAGGAGGCAGGATCTTCAATGTCAGAGCTAAGAATAGTAGCAAGTTCTATTGATAAAGTTGATGATATTATGTCGCTTAGTGAGATGAAATCGAAGTCTGGTCTAAAGTTAACAAGTAAAAGAAATATTGAATTTAATAATGTTTCTTTTTCCTATGGAAATAAAAAAATAATCGATAAGGTATCTTTTAAAATTCCTGAAAAAACTACTGTGGCATTTATAGGACCATCAGGAGCTGGGAAAACAACCCTATCAAAGCTCATTGCTAGATTTTGGGATGTAGATAGTGGAGATATTACAATAGGTGGAGTAAATATAAAAGATATTAGTTTAGAAGAATTGATGGATAATATCTCCATAGTCTTTCAATCAGTATATCTTTTTAATGATACTATTGAAAACAATATAAAATTTGGAAATCCTAATGCAAGTCATGAGGAAGTCATAAATGCTGCAAAAAAAGCTGCGTGTCATGATTTTATTATGGCTTTGCCAAAGGGATATGACACAGTAATAGGAGAAGGGGGTGCTAATCTTTCGGGAGGTGAGAAACAAAGAATATCAATAGCAAGAGCAATTATTAAAGATGCACCAATTATAATTTTAGATGAGGCAACTGCAAATGTTGATCCAGAAAATGAGGACAAATTACAAATTGCGATTAACTCATTAATGAAAGAGAAGACGGTGATTATGATAGCCCATAAATTAAATACCATAAAAAACGCTGATCAAATCATCGTCTTAGAAAAGGGTCAAATTGTTCAAAAAGGTGAACATGATGAATTAATTAAAGAAGAAGGCATATATTCTGATTTCATTAAAATCAGAGAAAAAGCTGAAAATTGGAAAATTAAATAAGGAGGAGAAGATGAATTTAAAAAATATTGTAAAAATTGCTGTTTTTTCAGTTATAGGATTTGTGTTAACAATGGGACTTGGTTATGCTACAGGAGCTTTAGGTGTAATGCCTAGTTTATATTTGTCTTGTGCCTTTGCTACGATTGTAGTAGCACCAGTATTTGTAATTTTGGCAAGGAGTGTAAAGGTGAGGGGGACCGCATTTTTATATTTCTTTTTGATAGGACTATTCTACACTCTTATGGGGATGTGGCCTATTATAATTATAAATACCATTGCTGGAATATTAGCTGAACTTGTAGTGGGAAGTAGTGAAAATTATGATAGAGGCAATAGTAAGGTTGGTCTTGCTTTTGGAGCGGGTATGTTTGTATATTCACTTCATCCTATGATAATTGTGTTTTTCTTTTCAAAATCTAAGGCGATGCTTGAAATGATGGGAGCGGACTACTTTGACTTTTTAAGAAACTTTTACACACCTGCAAATATTGGAATTTGTTTTGTTATTTCCATAATTGCATCAATCATTGGTGCAAAATTTGGATCATATATCTATAATAAGTTTTTTGCTGGTAGGAATAAAAAAAGTGTTCTTGGTTAAAAGTAAAAAAGAGAAAAAGGAAGTAATTAGCCCAATTACTATAATTGGGCTAATTATAATCTTTTCTATAATACTCACAATAGGAGATGAAGCTTTTTATATTATATGTCTACTATTAAGCTTATTATCATTATCCATTTATTCACTAAAGTTAAGTTTTAAATTTACTTTATTTTTGATTGTAATTTTTATTTTAATAAGGATTTTAGAAAATTATTTGGGTGGTGTCTTTATTGGCTCGATATATCTCATGCTTAGAATTATATTTCTTTACGCTCCTATATTTATTATGGCAAGAGTCATGAGTCTATATTCGGCATCTTTTATTGTAGCTTCTTTTACTAATAGAGGAATGCCTACAAGCTTTGGACTTCCTATTGCTTTATTCTTTAGGTTTATACCTGAAATAAAAATAAGACTCCAAGAAATAAAAGATGGACAAAAGATAAGAGGATTTAAGACTAGTATATTTCACCCAATAAAGACTTTTGAGCTTTATTTTGTGCCTTTACTTTATAAATGTCTTGAAATAAGCGATGTATTAACCTGTTCAATTATTTTAAAGGGGATTGAAATAGATTGTAAAAAAACATCCATATATAATTTGCAATTTTCAAAATTTGATTATTTTATGTGGATTAGCACAGTTATTATGCTAGGAGCAAGTTTATGGAAAATGTGATTAGTGTTAATATTAAATCTTTTTCTTATGGAGAAAATGAGAATTTAAAAAATATTAAATTTAATATCAAAGATGGAGAGTTTATTGTATTAACAGGCAATTCTGGTTGTGGGAAGAGCACACTAATAAGAATAATTACGGGTCTTTTTCCAAGCTTTTATGAAGGAAAATTAGATGGAGAGGTTGAAATTTTAGGAAGAAATATAAATGAATATAAAAAAGGAGAACTTTCAAAAATTTTATCCATTGTTTTTCAAAATCCCAAAGATCAGTTTTTTTGTACAAATGTTTATGATGAAATTGCCTTAGGGGCAGAAAACTTGGGAATTAAAAGAGATTTGATTATAGAAAAGATAGAGTCTATAAGTAAATTGCTTAAAATAGAAAAACTGCTTGATAAATCTATTTTTTCACTATCAGGAGGAGAAAGACAGAGAGTAGCTATTGCTTCAGCTCTTATTCAAGATAGTAAAATTTTATTTTTTGATGAACCATCCTCTTCTCTAGATTATGCTTCTATTGAAAGCTTTAAAGAGATTTTAAAAGAATTAAAATCTATGGGTAAAACCATAATATTAGCCGAGCATAGACTTTATTATCTAAAAAACTTATTTGATAGAATTGTGTTTATGAAAGGTGCAACAATCAATGAAATTTTTACAAGAGAAAATTTTAATAATAATCTAGCCAAAGAATTAGGACTTAGGACTTTAGAAGAAAGAAACTTAAAAACTGAAAGAAATTTTTTTGAAAAAGATTCTGTAGAATTTTTTAATAATATATATGTAAGTGTTGGTAAGAAAAGCATTTTAGAAAACATTTCTTTTGATTTAAAGAAGGGAGAAGTTTTAGGAATACTTGGGAAAAATGGATCGGGTAAGACATCTCTATCAAGAATAATAACTGGACTTGTTGGAAAAAATCAAGATACAAGTATAGGTGTACGAGAAAAAGAAAGACTAAAAAATTCTTACCTAGTTCAGCAGGATGTAGATTCACAAATATTTTTAGATACAGTTGAAAATGAACTCCTGTCTATATCATCTGATAAAGAAGAAATTAAAAAACTTTTAAAGGAAATAAATCTCTGGGATAAAAGAACATCACATCCTCAAAAATTATCAGGAGGTCAGAAACAAAGGCTAGCTGTAATTACTGCTTTTCTATCAAATAGACGAGTAATCATATTAGATGAACCAACATCAGGACTTGATTATAAGAATATGGAAATCATGGCAAAGCTTATAAATGAGTATTCTAAAAAGAGTTCAATAGTTATTATAACTCATGATTTGGAATTTCTTTTTAAGTGTTGTAATTCTGCTTTAACTCTAGATAAAAATAATTATGATAGGTTTGTCTTATTTAATAATGAAGAAAAAATATTTGAATTTATTGAGCAAATGTAATATTTCAACTTATCATATATTAAAACAAGGAGAAAATAGACTTAAACATCGAAAGACGATATTTATATAATATATCTGTTAAAAATAATATAGCAAATCCAAAAAGAATCTTTATTAAAAATAGTTTCGTTCATTTTAGAGGACTAACCATGCCCAAGAGCAGGAGTCCTCCTTTTTTTGTCTGAAAACATAAAGACAAAAAAAGAATGGAGGAAACATAAATGACAAAAGAATATTACCTTTATGTTGGTGGGCAAAAAATCAAAGTAAGCGAACAGATATACAAAGTCTACTGGCAAGAAAGAGAACACGAAAAGTATTTAGAGCAGGTGGACAAGAAAAACCACTTGCTCTTTTTTTCGTCCCTAAATCATGATGGGAATTTCGAAGATAATCTAGAAGATAAAAATGTTGATGTTGAAAAAGTTGTAGCTACACAAATGATGATTGAAGCACTAAGAAATGCAATGTCAAAGTTAAATAAAGATGAACGGGAAATAATTGAAAGATTATATTTCAATGATGAAACACTTCGTGCAGTAGCAAAGGCTCAAAATATATCTCATCCTGCTTTAATAAAAAGACGAGATAAGATTTTAGAAAAACTAAAGAAATTTATAGAAGAGATATAATTTCTGGTTACCAAAGAGGGCAAATTTTCCTTTATAAAGTGAGGGGAGTTTTGTCCTCTTTCTATTTTAAAAGAAATTTAAACAATATTTGAACCATAACAATTAAATAGACCAAGACAAGACATTAATCATTTTTAGAGCGTGATAACCTATCCGCCAAGATCTTTCTGCTGAATAATTCGGCAAACAAGTACTGCTAAGCTAAAAGCAAGGGAAGAAGAAAGGGAGCGATAAGTAAGAGTTTGAATATAGGGAGGGATACCCTATTCGCTATGAAGAAAATGAGGATAATGATACTTCTAAGGTTGAAGCCGGCTCATCCTGAACAGAGGCGGAGGTGAGATTCCTATGTTGCTAATCCAAGGCACTTGTTAATGTCAAAAAACTTAAATTTACATAGGAGGTTATTATGAAAGCAATAAAAGTTTATAGCATTAGAGTTGCTATGCTCTGTAGACTTTATGAACCCAATTTAATAAAGGATAAAGAATTCACCAAAATAAAGACTAGAATAGAAAAAGATTACAAGAAAATTGATAGAAAACAATTAATTTTATGATGAAATAATACTGTAGAAAGACACAAAATGGGAAGGAGGTAAAATGAATACTAAAGTAAAATTAATAAAAGCTTCAAATACAGGAGCAAGAAATAGAAATGCACTAGATTTAGAATTAAAACGAGTTGCAGCATATTGTCGAGTTAGCACTGATAGTAAAGACCAACTTGAATCATATAAATCGCAAGTTGATTATTACACAAATCTAATAAAAAATAATAAGAACTGGACTTTAGCTGGTATATATGCAGATGAAGCAACAACAGGAACAACTGCTACTAAAAGAGCAGATTTCATGAGACTAATTAGCGATTGCCAAAATGGAGATATAGACATGATAATAACAAAATCTATATCAAGATTTGCTAGAAATACATTAGATACCTTAAAGTATGTAAGACTATTAAAGGAAAACAATGTTGGTGTAGTATTTGAAGAAGAAAATATAGATACTTTGACAATGGATGGAGAGTTACTATTAACAATATTAAGTTCAGTAGCTCAACAAGAAGTAGAAAATACCTCAGCCCATGTAAAAAAAGGACTAAAAATGAAAATGGAAAAAGGGGAGCTTATTGGCTTTCAAGGTTGCCTTGGATATGATTATGACCCTATAACAAAAAGCATCTCTATAAATGAAGAAGAAGCTAAAATTGTCAGATATATCTTTAAAAGATATTTAGAGGGCAATGGTGGCTCGGTCATTGGCAGGGAACTAGAAGAGCAAGGATATCTCACTCCTAGAGGTAAAACAAAATGGTCTGATACTACAGTGTTAGGAATAATTAAGAATGAAAAGTATATTGGCGATATACTAATGGGAAAGACCTTTACAGTTGATCCCATAACAAAAAGAAGATTAGCAAATTTTGGAGAATCTGATAAATATCACATTGAAAATCATCTTCCTAATTACTAGTTAAAGTTAAATCAAATTGTATTTTTTTTATTCAATTTATATCCTTATGTAAACTTTATTTGTATAAAAGGTTGACACTAACAAACAAATAGGATATTATACATGATAATAAAAAAGCAAGGAGGTCAAACATGTATTATAATCATTCAAATAACAAAATGATGGGTATGATGCACATGATGGATTCATGGGCAGGCTTTCTTGTACCCAAAAATTATTAATTTTGGGATTAGACCACGAGGAGCCTGATGGCTCCTTTTTTTATGGATTGTAGCTTTTTATGACATACAAAAAGAGATTAAGGAGCTTTAGATCTACCCTTTGGGATGAGCGAATGTATCTCCTTAATATTTAAAAATTAAAAAAAGAAAACATACATTTATTACCAAAAAATTATTAATAAATATTATATAAAAGACTTAAGGAGAAAATTATCATGACCAAAGAACTTAACCAAGTAAAATTTGAAACACTAGCCCTACATTCTAGACAAGAACAAGCAGACACTGCAACTGGGGCCCGTGCAGTTCCTATTTATCAGACTACTTCTTATGTATTTGAAGATACCGACCAAGCAACAGAACGTTTCGGACTTAAAGATGCGGGAAATATTTATGGAAGGTTGACTAATCCTACAGAAGAAGTTTTGGAAAAACGTCTTGCGGCCCTAGAAGGAGGAAGCTCCGCCTTGGCTGTTGCTAGTGGTGCAGCAGCTATAACTTATGTTTTTCAAGCATTGGCACAAAAAGGGGGACACATTGTATCAGCAAATACTATTTATGGAGGTACCTATAATTATCTATGCCATACTTTCCCTCTTTACGGAGTGGAAACTACCTTTGTAGATCCATCTCAATCGGAAAACTTTGAATCAGCAATCAAAGAGAATACAAAGCTTATATTTTTTGAAACTTTAGGCAATCCAAATAGCAATATAACAAATATTGAAGAAGTGGCTGCGATTGCCCATAAATATAATATTCCTCTAGTTATCGACAATACCTTTGCTACTCCTTACTTGCTTCGTCCTATAGATCACGGTGCAGATATTGTAGTTCACTCTGCTACTAAATTTATCGGTGGTCATGGGACTAGTTTAGGTGGCATAATTGTAGAAAGTGGAACTTTTGATTATACTTCTTATAATAAATTTAAAAATCTCTCTACACCTAACGAATCGTATCATGGAGTTTCCTTTACTAAAGATGCGGCACCAGCACCTTTGACCACATATATTCGTGCAATTCTCCTCAGAGACACAGGAGCATGCATATCTCCATTTAATGCTTTTTTACTTCTTCAAGGAGTAGAAACTCTATCTTTACGAGTAGAGCGCCATGTTGAAAATGCACTAAAAGTAGTATCCTATCTAGATAAGCACGAAAAAGTAGCTAAAGTAAATCATCCTTCTTTAAAAGATCATCCTGATTATGATCTTTACCAAAGATATTTTCCTCATGGGGCAGGTAGTATCTTTACTTTTGATATATATGGTGGAGAAGAAGAGGCGCGTACTTTTATTGATAATCTAAAAATATTTTCAAATTTAGCAAATGTAGCAGATGTAAAAAGTTTGGTAATCCATCCAGCTACTACAACTCACTCCCAATTAAGCGAACAAGATTTAGAGAGTCAGGGAATAGGTAAAGCAACTATACGTTTGTCTATAGGAACTGAGCATATTGATGATATCATTGGAGATATAGATCAAGCACTAGAAGCTATCTAGATATTAGAAAGTGAGATGTTTATAAACTTTGTTGGATTTAGTGATGTTGGAAATAAAAAAGCATCTAATTTATCTTTGATAATGTAGCATAGCTATGTCGCTTGGATGTGGGTATAGTTACATTGAAAAAATTATAAATTGTGGGAGGTTTCTATGGAATATAAAGAAATTAAATATTTCAAATGATAAAATTAGTGATTATAAAGTATTTAAAGGTATAAAACTATATTCTGAAATTTTTAAATCTGAAGATGAAAAGAAACTAATAAATAAAAGAGTATATATAACTCAAAAAGAAAATTATGTCTATTATGAAAGAACCGATATAAATTGGAACTATTGGTCAGATAAAACAAAATATGATTTAAGTTTTGACTTATCTGACATAAAACATGACATAATATTTAAAGTTTCGCCAGAACTAAATAATTTTTCAGAGTATTTAGATCAAGAAGTAATTAGAAAAATTGGGACTAAAGAAAAAAATGGAGAAATAGTAGAAATATTGGATATTTAATATATTATTCCGTATATTAATAATAGTAAAGTTTAAGACTTTAATCTATGAAAAAATAACAGATATAATAGATAGTTTGAAACGCCCCCATACACAAAGGCTATTTGTGTATGGGTATTTTTTTGTTTTCTTGCATGAAAGGAGAGTTCGTGAAAGAAAGTAAACTTAGCGAGGCTTTCTTTAAATATGTGACATTGAATATTTTAGGACAGATTTATACTCTTTTTGATACATTTTTTGTTTCTAAATCATTAGGTGCAGATGGATTAACTGCATTGAATTTAGCTTACCCTGTTTCTGTATACTTAATGGTATGGGGTTAATGCTTGGTATAGGTGGGGGGATTAAGTATTCTATATTTAAGAGTCGTGAAGATTATGAGGATGCAGATAAAATTTTTACAAATACTATTTATATTGTTATTATTTTTGGAATTTGGTTTGTTTTAATTGGACTGTTTTTCTCAAAAAAGTTGTGGCTTTATTGAAAGCAGATGAGTAAGTTTTTGATCTAGCATATACTTATGTAAAAGTTCTATTATTATTTGCTCCGTTTTTATAACTAATAATATTTTATAAGAAATGATGTTAATCCTAAATTATCAATGCTTATAATGATAATAGAGAGCTTATCAAATATTATTTTAGATTATATTTTTATTTTTACTATGAATAAGGGAATATTTGGAGCTATACTAGCGACTTGTTTTTCACTAATCATTCTCCTAATAATGGCGTTACATTATATATTTAAAAGGAAAAATAATTTTCATATACAGGATAAATTGGGTAAATAGCATTGTATAAAGGAAATAAAGGAGAAAAAATGCAAGATTTTATTTTTAATATATCAACTAAGATTTTATTTGGAAAAGATCAGCTTAAAAATCTGTCAGGAGAGATTAAAAATTATGGTAATAAGGTCCTATTAGTTTATGGGAGAAATAGCATAAAAAAAATTGGACTTTATGATGATATTATTAAACTATTTGAAAAAAGTTCAATCGAAATATTTGAACTTTCAGGTATAGTACCTAACCCAAGAATTGATAAAGTTCGTGAAGGTGCAAAAATTGTCAAAGAAAATGATGTTGATTTTATACTTGCAGTAGGTGGAGGATCAACTATTGATACTGCTAAGTTAATTGCAGTTTCTGCTAAAACTGATTCTGATCCTTGGGATATTGTCATAGGAAAAGAAAATCCTAAAGATGCAATTCCTCTAGCAAGTATATTAACTCTTGCTGCTACAGGTTCAGAGATGAATTCTGGTTCAGTAATTACAAATGAAGAAACTGGTCAAAAACTTGGCTGGGGATCAGAGTATGCTAGACCTAAATTTGCCCTCATAAATCCAGAATACACCTACAGTGTAAGTGAATATCAGACTGCTGCTGGTACTTGCGATATAATGAGCCATACAATGGAGAATTATTTTACACTAAATGATGGGGCTTATCTTGAAGATAGATTTGCTGAAAGTATCTTAAAAACTTGTATGAAATATGGTCCTATAGCTATTAAAGAACCTAATAATTATGAGGCACGTGCAAATCTTATCTGGGCAAATTCTTGGGCTATAAATGGTTTATTAAATGCTGGAAAATCTACAGCTTGGTCAGTACATCCCATGGAGCATGAACTTTCTGCATTAAGAGATATAACTCATGGAGTTGGTCTTGCAATACTTACTCCATACTGGTTAGAGTATTGCTTAGATAATGAAAGAAGTGAAAAAATCGCTGAATTTGGATATAATGTTTTTGATATAGAAAAAACAGAATCTACTTTTGAGGATGCGAAAAAGGCAATAGAATCTTTAAGAGAGTTTTTTATTTCATTAGGAATTCCTGAAAACTTACAAAAAGAGGGATTTAAGAAAGAAGATTTACCTATTATGGCAAGAAATTGTGTTAATAATAGACCAAAACCTGAAATAAATGGATTTAAAAACTTAAAAGAAGAAGATATTTTAAATATTTATAAAATGGCTTTTTGATGAAGGAATTTATGTTAGATTTAGAAAAAATAGCTAATGAGATAATTAATAAAGAAGATTCTGCTGAAAGTATAATTATATTTGATAATAAAACTGACCAATATATTGATTTTTCAAATGATAATGTATTTGATGTCAGGTCTATATCTAAAACAGTGTTAGCTTTAGCTTGTGGAATTTTAATAGAGAAATCTAATAATGATTTTAATGAAGAAACTTTAATTTATCCTATACTAAAAGATAAGATAAATCTTAGCAATACGAAGAATCTAAGGTATCTTAAAGAAGTAAAAATAAAGCATCTCTTAACTCATACTACAGGATACAGGGATTTAGTATTGATGAGTAAAAATATAGATCCTAAGGACTATGATGGTTTATTTGATTATATAATAAATTATCCAATATATTCTAAACCTGGTAGCTACTTTTTATATTCTAATGCAGGATTTTATTTATTAGCAGCAACAATGCAAGAATATTTGGGGTATAATCTTTTTGATTTTATAGATGAAAATTTATTTAATCAACTTAATATAAATGATGCTAAATGGGAAAGATATGGTGATTATCTAGCGGGAGCAACTAAGGTTAATCTTTGTGCTAATGATATGCTGAGCATAGGCAAATTATTAATAAATAATGGTAAATTCAACGGAAAACAAATTGTTAGTTGCAATTGGATAGAAAAAATGACAAGACCATTGTTTAAAAATCCTAATGAGACTAAAAGAAAATTTTTATCAGAAGATAATTATGGTTATGGTATCTGGATATCTGATAATGAAGTAGTATTTGCATCTGGAACTGGTGGACAGCTAATTGTTTTACTTAAAAAGTTAGGGATCTTAATAATAACAACAAACAGTGGGTCTGATAATAAAGGTTATGAGATTAAGGCTGATATTAATAAAATAATATCTATGATGTATGAAAGGAAATAAAATGAATTATGAACATATAAAAGAATATACCAAAATATATGAAGAACATCAAAAACTTTTAGAAGATCTTTCTAAATCCTTAAAAGACTTTAAAGATCATCAAAAAGAATTAGAAAAATTAGAGAAATATTATTATAGTGAAGATTTTATAAAAGATCATGATGCATCAAATAAAGGAGAAATTCCAGATGATATAAATCAAGGAATTTTAACTGAGGACGCTATATATGATTTACTAGGAGATAATTATTATATGGCGCGTGAGCTTTTAGATCTTGCAAATTATATGATTCAAGATAAGGATAATTAGTATGAGTGTAAAAACTCATACTATTTTTGTGCAAAAAAATAGAGAGTTAATAAACTCTCCATTTTAATTACTTGGTGCACCATCAGAGACTCGAACTCTGGACACCCTGATTAAGAGTCAGGTGCTCTACCAACTGAGCTAATGGTGCGAAGTGAATACTTATATAGTATACAACTTCATTTTGAACTTGTCAAATTAATATATTTGCCACATATGAACTATTTGATCACTTATCTCATCATATGTCCAAGGACGCATAGTATTTTTTACACTATTTGGATCATTTATAAGGAATTTTCCATCTTTATAAGAATCTATTACAAAAATATGACCAAATAGCGTAAAGTAACCCTTTTTTACTGAAACTATTATAGGACCATTTTTTAGAGCTTCTTTCATTTCATTTTCATCTAAGTTTATATCTTTAACAGCATAGTTATATTTTTGTGCTTCTTGAGAAAAAAATTTCCAAGCTATACCTTCACTTGTCATATAATTTTTTGCATCTTTTGCTATTATGTCAGGTGTTATATTAGGATCATCTTTTAATCTCGATAATACCATTGATACAGAAGTTGGACCACATCCAGATATACCTATGTTTCTATCTCCAAGATCTAAATAAGCCCATCTATTATCCCATTGTATGTAATAAGGAGTTTTTCGATTTAATTTTATAGATTCACCTGGGGTACTTATAAAGTCTGTTTCTCCATGATTCATATTATAAACGAATTCTATGGTGTCTGTGTCATTACCTGTAAGATAAGCTTCTACATTAGTTATATTGTAATAGTTATCATAAACCCATTTAGCTTTAGGGTCGGTAGCAGCTTGTTTCTCAACATTTTTAATTATTTCTTCTTTTACATCTGATTTTACTTTTGGAGTAAAATTTATATTTTCATTTTCTATTGCAGTATCTATATTTTTTACGATAGTTGATTTGTCTCGGTTTATAAAAGTATTTATCGCAAGTTCATTAATATCAGATATTATATTCATATTTTCTTGATCAATTAGTTCTTCATCATTACTTTTAAAGCTTGTTGAACAAGAAGTTAGAAGTAAAGTCAAAGGCACTAATAAAATTTGCTTTTTCATATCAATACTTTACTCAAACTTTGCTAAGCTTCAATAATCGTTTGGAGTGTTTTAAAATTAAGGTATATTTACAAGGTAATGTTTCTTGGCACCCATTATTAAAAAAATATCAAGGAGAAAAAATGAATAAAGACAAAAGTAAACTTACAAATGATACTAGATATCTAGTTGGATCAGCAGTAGTAGCTGCCTTGTATGCAGTATTAACCTTAGTTATTCCTATGCCGCAATATGGACCTATTCAATTTAGATTTTCGGAAATCTTAGTTTTATTGGTATTTTACAATAAAAGATTTATACCAGGTCTTGTTTTAGGATGTGCAATTGCAAATTTATTTAGCCCTATGGTATGGTTTGACTTAATATTTGGAACGCTTTCTTCTTATGTAGCTTTTAAACTTATGGAGAAAACAGATAAATTATTTATAGCATCTCTATTTCCAGTATTAATGGTATCTGTTCCTGCTATTGGAACATATATAATTTTAGATAATACTGGCGCTTTTATAACAATGCTATTTTCTTTTATGGCTAGTGAATTTATTATGGTAAGTATTATAGCTGTGATAACTTTTAAAATATTAGAAGATAATAAAGGATTTATGAAATATATTAAAGAGTTTTGATATATTTGAAAATAATACTTTTTGATGTGAATCTTTAAAACTGATAAGTACCATCTTGCTGTTTTTTACAGTAAAGATGGTACTTATTCATTATATTATATAAAAAAAGGGGGAGACTTTAAAGTCTATTGAGCTTATTAATGATACTCTCAATTTCTGCTAATTTTTCTTTAGCATCGTCGGGATCATTATTTTCTAAAGTTTCATATACACAATGGCTGAGGTGTGCTGATAATACATCTTTATTAATATTTTTAAGTATAGATATAGATGCCATAATTTGGTTACTTACATCTATACAATATCGATCATCTTCAACCATTTTTATTAAACCATCGATTTGTCCACCAACGGTTTTGAGCTTTCTTATTGTCTTTGCCTTATCAGCATGCATTATTTGTATTCAATACCCTTATATTCATATCCAGCATCTATGATTGCATTTTTTATAGCATCTTCATCTGCTGTGCCAAAATAATCTACAGTAGCATTGTTATTTTCAAGGCTTACGTCAACTTTTTCAACAAATGCTAATTCTTCAAGTGCTTTTGTTACATGAGCTTTACAGTGCTCACAGCTCATTCCATCTACATTAACTATTAATTTATTTGTTGTTGCCATTTTTTCTTCTCCTTTAATATATTCTTTATTTTCATTTGGTAGGTTTTCTATATTTTTATTAATACTTTTTTTATTTAATTTATCTATTGCCTCTTTATTTTTAAAATTAGGGCTAAATCCTTTAAGCCTTAAAGAGTTAAGGCAAACAAAGATAGATGACATACTCATTGCAAAAGCTGCAAACATTGGATTAAGCATTATTCCTTTTAAAGGATATAGCAATCCAGCAGCTACTGGAATTAGTATTATATTATAAAAGAAAGCCCAGAATAGATTTTGCTTTATAGTTTTAATTGTTGATTTAGAAAGTTCTAATGCACTTACTATATCGAGTAGTGAATTTCTCATTAGTACAACATCTGCAGAATCTATAGCGACATCTGTTCCATTTCCTATTGCAATACCTATATCACTTCTTGCAAGAGCAGGCGCATCATTAATACCATCACCTACCATGGTTACTTTTTTACCCATATCTTGCAATTGTTTTACAACTTTATCTTTATCTTGAGGTAGGACATCAGCAAATTTTTTATCAATACCTAAGTCAGATCTGATTGCTTCTGCTGTTTTTTCGTTATCTCCAGTTACCATAGTTACTTCATACCCTAGATTTTTAAGCTCATCTATGGCAACTTTTGAAGTTGCTTTTGGTAAGTCTTTAGCAGCTATTAGACCAATTACTTTATTTTCATCAGCAAAGTACATAGAAGTCTTGCCTTCATTTGCATAAGTATCAGCTATTTCAATATAGTTTTTAAGATCTATATTGTTTTCTTTCATTAGTCTTAAGTTACCTGCTAGGTATCTTTGCCCATTATATGTTGCGCTTATTCCTTTACCAGAAATAGCGTTAAAGTCTGATACATTTTCTGAAGCTATATTATTTTCCTCAGCATAGGTAACTATTGCATTACTTAATGGGTGTTCAGATGATTTTTCTATAGAAGCTGCAAGTTTTATAAACTCATTATGGTCTATATCAGTTTTTACATCTGTAACTTGAGGTCTACCTTCAGTAATAGTTCCTGTTTTATCTAGTAATATAGTATCAACTTTACTTAAGTTTTCTAAACTTTCTGCGTTTTTAAATAATAAACCTAGTTCTGCGGATTTTCCAGTAGAAACCATTATTGCCATCGGTGTAGCTAGACCTAAGGCACATGGACAGGATATAACTAAAACTGAAATCATTAGATTTAATGCAAATTCAAAATTGTAACCTAGTGCCATCCATACTATGAATGTAACAATAGAAATTAAAATTACAGCTGGTACAAATATAGCTGAAATTTCATCTGCCATTTTAGCGATTGGAGCCTTGGTTTCATTTGCTTCATTTACTAGATTTATAATTTGGGCAAGAGTTGTATCTTCTCCAACTTTGGTAGCTTTAAATTTAAATGAACCTTCTTTGTTAATAGTTGCAGTGATTACTTCATCACCAACACCCTTATTAACAGGAATAGATTCACCAGTTAAAGCTGCTTCATCAAGTAGGGAAGAGCCTTCTATAATCTCACCATCCACTGGAATAGAATCTCCAGGTCTAATTAAGATTATATCTCCTTTTTCTATCTCAGAAACATCTACGCTTTTTTCCTTACCATCAACAAGAATTGTTGCTTTTTTGGGTGCTAGATTTATTAAATTTTCTAGGGATGCTTTAGTTTGACCCTTTGATCTAGCTTCAAAATATTTACCAAGAGTTATTAAAGTTAGAATCATAGCAGCAGACTCAAAATATAGGTTATGCATATATTGATCTATAATTTCTGGTTGGTTAAATCCAAAACCATAGGCCATTCGCATTATAGCAAAAATCCCATAAAGTGTTGCTGCACTTGCACCTAAAGCTACTAGGGTATCCATGTTCGGAGCTTTATTAAATAATCCTTTAAATCCATTTATAAAAAATTTTCTATTTACTACTAATACTGGAATAGTTAGTATAAATTGTATAAAGGCATTATTTATAGAGCCTTCTCTTCCTTGTATAAAAGTAGGAACTGGCAAACCAATCATTGGTCCCATAGCTATATACAAAAGTGGGATTAAGAAAGCTAAGGATACTTTTAACCTAAATTTAGTATGACTTTCCTCTTGGTCTTTTTCTTTAGGTTTGTCAGCTGTGGCTGATTTTTCTTTATCTTTTAAGCTAGCTCCATAACCTATTTTTTCTACAGCATGGATTATATCATCATCGCTTAATTTATCTTCATCATAATCTACACTCATAGATTCATTGATAAGATTTACATTTACATCATTAACGCCAAGTTTTTCAACTGCTCTTGTAACATTGGCTTGGCAAGACGCACAAGTCATACCTGTTACATCGTAGCGTTTTTTCATATAACCTCCTTCCACACCCTGTGGGGGTGTTAATATCATTTAACGATTGCTTATATACATTGTCAAGCAAAGGGTATATATTACAAGCAAAAGGAGCAAATATGAAAACATATCATTTAATATTCAAAGGTAGAGTACAAGGGGTAGGTTTTAGATATACTTCAAAAATGATAGCCGATAAGCTTAAGTTAGTTGGTACTGTAAAAAATTTATCCAATGGAGATGTTGAGGTGTATGTAAAAGGAGAAGAAACAAATATAGAAAAATTTATTGAAGAGATCAAAAATCAGAGATTTATCAGGATAGATTCTATAGATAAAAATGAAGTGAATAAATCAATAGATTGTCTAAGCTTTAACATAGTGCATTAATAATTGATTAATTTAGTTTTTAAGATATATTTATCTTATGACAATAAAAAGTAAATTTACAAAAGAAATAGCAAAAATAGTACGAGCTGGTCTAAGACTTACTCGTCACAACGCTACAGCACTTCCAGGTTATGTAGCTTATAAACTTGATAAAAATATATTGGATGAGTTATCAAAAAATACAAAATTTGTTTTTGTAACAGGTACAAACGGAAAAACAATGACAACCCATTTTTTAGCAAATATATTAAGGCAACACTACGATAAGGTTTATACTAACGAATCAGGCTCTAATATGGTTCAAGGTATTATTACTACACTTCTAGATAATCCAAAAAGAGAAGAAACTATAGCAGTCTTAGAGGTAGATGAGGCAAATCTTGTTCGTATTGGCAGAAATATAAAGCCTGATTATGTTATATTTACAAATATTTTTAGAGATCAAATGGATAGGTTTGGAGAAATCTATAATATATTTAATAAACTTATGCAAGGTATGGAAGTAATGCCAAATGCAAAAATTATTGCAAATGGTGATTTGCCAATATTTTCATATGATCAAATGGATAAATATAATAAGTCTTACTTTGCTATAAGAGATAAAAGGGAAGAGAAAGATGATTATATTTTAGAAGCAGATGCCAATTCTGATGGTATACTTTGTCCTCATTGCAATCACATCTTAAAGTACAAATTAAATAATTATTCTTCTCTAGGAGATTTTGCTTGTACAAGCTGTGACTTTAGCTCTCCTGAAATAACTTATAAACTTGATAAAATAAAAAAGCTTGAAGCCAACTATTCCTCATTCTATGTAGGCGATGAATTTTACGAAGTAAATGTTGGAGGTTTATATAATGTATACAATGCCTTAGCTGCTTTAAGTGTTGCAAAAGAATTAGGCTTAAGTTATGAAGAGATTTATGAAGGTTTAGCTAGTCAAAAAAATGTATTTGGTCGACAAGAAAATATTAAAATCTATGATAAAAATGTTACTATTAATCTCGTAAAGAACCCTACTGGTCTTAATCAAATAATAGATTTAATGCTTTTAGAAAAAGAGCCAATATCCTTAATCTGTCTTTTAAATGATAATTATGCTGATGGGACAGATGTAAGCTGGATATATGATTCCTACTATGAAAATCTTTCTAACTTAACTATAAAAGACATATATGTATCAGGTATGCGTAAGAAAGATATGAAAAGACGCCTAGAAATAGCTGAGATATTTGATGGAGAAATAAAAGAATTTGATTACGAAAATGAGATAAAAAAAGTAATAAAAGATACAAAAACTGATAATATTTATATTCTTTCTACTTATACTGCTATGTTAAGGCTAAGGGAGGTTCTTGATTTATGAAAAAACTTATAATTTGTCATCTTTATGGCAATTTATTAAATACTTATGGGGATATAGGAAATATCATGGCCTTTTCCCACGAAGCAAGAAAGAGAGGTTATGAAGTAGAAACAGAGATAATTAGTTTAGGAGATGAGTTTGTCCCAGAAAAATATGATTTTGTATTTTTTGGGGGTGGACAAGATTATGAACAAAAAATTGTTCAAGAAGACTTATTAGGAAAAAGAGATGAACTGGCTAATTACATAGAAGAATCAGGTGTTTTTCTTGCCATTTGTGGTGGATATCAATTATTGGGCAAATATTATTATGATGCTTATAATAACAAGATTAATGGGTTAAATATTTTTGATCATTATACTGAAAATCAACAAGATGGAGCTAGATTTACAGGTCAGATTAAAATTAAGGATAATTTATCTAAGAAAATTTATGAAGGATTTGAAAATCATGGCGGAGTAACCTACTTATCTAAGGATCAAAAAGCTTTGGGAATGGTTATTGAGGGAAATGGCAATAATGGAAAAGATAAAACTGAAGGTTTTAGATATAAAAACACCATAGGTACATATTTACATGGACCACTTTTGGCAAGAAACAATAATTTATGTAATGATCTACTAAACAAAATTGAAGAAAGGAATTAATAAATAATGAAGACTGATATAGAAATTTCTCAAGAAGCAAATTTAGAAGACATTGACCAAATCTGTGAAAAAATAGGTTTAGAAGATTATGAGAAACTAGGCAAATATAAAGCTAAAATAGATTTATCCTATTTACAAAAAGATAAAAAAGATTCAAAGTTAGTTTTAGTTACCGCAACTAATCCTACACCAAGTGGTGAAGGAAAGACAACTGTTAATATTGGACTTTCAATGGCTTTAAATAAAGTTGGTAAAAACGCAATTTCAGTATTAAGAGAACCATCACTTGGACCATCTTTTGGTAGAAAAGGTGGAGCAACAGGTGGTGGATACTCCCAAGTTTTACCAATGGATGAAATTAATCTACATTTCACTGGAGATTTTCACGCTATAACATCTTCTGTAAATCTTGTTGCAGCTATTATTGATAATCATATATACCAAGGAAATGAAAAGAACATTGATCCAAAACAAATTGTTTGGAGAAGATGCGTAGATTTAAATGATAGAGCATTAAGAAATGTTGTAATAGGCATGGGCAATAAGACTGATGGGGTTATTCGTGAAGATAAATTCGATATAACTGTTGCTACAGAAATGATGGCAGTTTTATGTTTAGCAACAAGCCTTGATGATTTTAAGAGGCGTGTAGGCAAAATGATTGTAGCATATGATATTTATAATAATCCAGTTACTGTTGATGATATTAAAGCAACTGGATCTGTAGCTGTGCTAATGAAAGATGCATTAAAACCGAATCTTGTTCAAACAATAGAAAATACTCCAGCCATAATACATGGTGGGCCATTTGCGAATATTGCACATGGTTGTAATTCCTTAATAGCTACAAAAACGGCTTTAGCTATATCTGATTATGTAGTAACAGAAGCTGGATTTGGAGCTGACTTAGGTGCAGAAAAGTTTAACGATATAAAATGTAGATTAGGTGATATAAAACCTGATGCAACAGTAATAGTTACATCTATTAGATCTTTAAAATATCAAGCGGGTATGCCTTCAGATGCTCTTCAAGAAGAAAACTTAGACTACTTAAATAAGGGATTTGAGAACTTAAAGATACATATTGAGAATATGAAAAAATTTGGAACTAATATAGTAGTAGCTATTAATAAGTTTGATACAGATACTGATGAAGAAATAAGCCAACTTAAATCTCTTACAAAATCTATGGAAGTAAATGCCATAGAAACAACCGTATTCGCCAACGGATCACAAGGAGGAATAGATCTTGCAAATGAAGTTGTAGATTTATGTGAAAAAGATAATGGGTTTGAGTTTTTATACGATGTTAACTTAACTATTAAAGAAAAACTTGAAAAGATATCAAAGGATATATATAGGGCAAAAGATGTTGTTTATACAAAAAAAGCAAATAAAGATATAAAAAGAATTGAAGATCTAGGTTATGATAATCTTCCAATATGTGTCGCAAAAACACCTTACTCTTTTTCTGATGATCCTAATATTAGAATAACAGATAAAGATTATGATATAACAATAAGAGAAGCTAGAATTAATGCAGGTGCAGGATTTATAGTAGCTTATACTTCTAATATTTTAACTATGCCAGGATTGCCAAAAACACCTAATGCTTATGAAATAGATATAGATTCTAACAATAAAATAGTAGGTTTATCATAATATCTATTTTTATTAAAAAATTGTAATTAATTATATTAAGGGAATGCAAGTTAATAAAAAGTATGTTATAATAATATTGTAAAAATATACCTAAATTGGGGGAACAATGACAGATTCAAAATTAAAAAATAAACAAACAGACGAATTATTTGAAGCAATTCTTATGCTAAAAGATGTGGAAGAATGCTACAGATTTTTTACAGATATATGTACAGCACGAGAAATCCAATCTATTGCGCAAAGACTCCATGTAGCTAGATTACTTAAAATAAGAAAAACTTATAATGTAATAGAAGAAGAAACGGGCGCTTCTACGGCTACTATTTCTCGAGTTAATAGATCACTTAACTATGGATCAAATGGTTATGATTTAGTTTTAGATAAACTAATTGAGAAAGATTTAAAAAAACAAAGAGAAGAAGATAATAATTAATAATCTTTGAATTTAAAGAGTTGGCATTTATGCCCACTCTTTTTTCGTGTGGTATAATATTTAGATAAGGGGGATGTGGTTATGAATCTAGAAGGATTAAATGAAAAACAAAAAGAGGCAGTATTACATAATAAAGGACCTCTTTTAGTATTAGCTGGTGCAGGAAGTGGAAAAACAAGGGTTCTTACTACAAGTATAGCTAATCTTATTGAAAATGAAAAAGTGGATCCCAGAAATATTCTAGCAATCACATTTACCAATAAAGCAGCAAATGAAATGAAAGATAGAGTTTCTAACTTACTTAATATAGATGTTAGTCGTCTTTGGATAGGAACATTCCATTCCATTTGCGCTAGAATCTTAAGGATGAATATTGAGAAAATAGGTTATAATTCAAATTTCACTATCTATGATACAAACGACCAAAGAACTCTGATTAAAGAGATTATAAATGATTTAGGCTATAAGGATGAAATTAGTCCACGAGATGCACAAAATTTAATAAGCTCTTTAAAGAATAAATCTATTAGTCCAAAAGAATTTTTAGATATAGACGGATATTATAGATATCATAATGAATACTATGAAATTTATAGACAATATGAAAAAAGAAAATTTGAATATAATTCCTTAGACTTTGATGATTTAATAGAAAAAGTTCTTCTTTTATTTTCAAAAGATAAAGATGTATTAAAGTACTATCAAAATAAATTTGAATATGTATTTGTGGATGAATATCAAGATACAAATATATCACAATATGAGCTTGTAAAAAACTTTGCTGGAATTCATCAAAATGTATTCGTTGTGGGTGATGCTGACCAATCAATTTATAGTTTTAGAGGAGCAGATATTAATAATATATTAAACTTTGAAAAAGACTTTAAAGATGCAATAGTAATTAAACTTGAGCAAAATTATAGATCGACATCTAATATATTAGATACTGCTAACTCTTTAATCGTAAATAATGTTGAAAGAAAAGATAAAGAATTATGGACAGCTAATGGAATTGGTGATGAGGTTCTTTATAAGAATAATTCTGTAGAAAGTGAAGAAAGTAAGTTTGTAGTTGATGAAATAAAGATGTTAATAAATGAGGGATATTCTTATAGCGATATAGCTATCCTTTATAGAACAAATGCCCAATCAAGACCTTTTGAAGAAGCGTTGATGAAAAGTTTAATTGATTATAAAGTTGTAGGAGGTCTCAAGTTTTATGATAGAAAAGAAATTAAAGATCTTGTTTCTTATTTGAAAGTTATAGTCAATCCCAAAGATGATGTTGCTCTTAAACGAATTATTAATGAGCCTAAAAGAGGAATTGGAAATAAATCAGTAGAACAATTAAGTAAGATTGCTACAGATAATAATATATCAATTTTGGATTTGATAAGAAGTCATGAATATAGCGTGCTTTTGACAGACAGATTAAAAAATCTTTCAAATAAATTCTATAATCCTTTATCAGAAATTTTTGAAAATATAGATAAATACACTATAACGGATTTAATTAATGAAGTTTTAGACAAGTCAGGATATCTTAAATCACTTGAATCTAGCTATTCAGTGGAAGATAGAGCAAGGATTGATAACTTAAATGAGTTTATATCTGCTGCTAGTGAATATGAAGAGAATAACCCTGATGATACTATATATGACTATTTAGAGAATCTAAGCCTTATATCAGATATGGAAAAAACTGAAGATAAAGATAATTCTATATTACTGATGACTATGCATTCTGCTAAAGGTTTGGAATTTCCTGTAGTATTTGTAGTAGGTATGGATGAAGGACTATTTCCAGGGAAAAGATCCATTGATGAGGGCAATATTGAAGAAGAACGTAGATTATTTTATGTAGCTATAACTAGAGCACGTGAAAAACTATATTTAACAAGTAGCCAATTAAGGCGTTCTTATGGTAAGCCTATATACTATAAAACATCAAGATTTGTAGATGAGATTAGAGAAAATATAAAAGAGTTAGAAAATAAGACATTTAACTCTTTTTCTTCTAAAAGTTATGAAAAATCTTCAAATGAAGATTATATGAGAGAAAAAACTAGACAATCAGTCTTAAATACTAAACTTAGAAAAAATGAAAATAGTGATGAGACTTATCAAGTAGGTGACAAGATAATGCATTCTAAGTGGGGTGAAGGAATGATAGTTCAAGTAAAAGAAAGCAATGAGGGAAATGAGCTAGTGGTAGCTTTTGATAAAAAAGGTCTAAAAAAGTTAAACCAAGATTATGCTCCAATTTATAAGGTGTAAAATGGATAAGAAAGAACAAATAATTGAATTGATAGAAAAAATAGAAGAGTTAAATTATCATTATTACACCCTAGATAGTCCCTTGGTTTCTGATGGAGAGTATGATAAACTTTATGATAAATTAAAAGCATTAGAAAAAGAATCAGGCTATATACCAAATAATTCTCCTACTCAAAAAGTTGGTGGAGAAGTTTTAGAAAAATTTGAAAAACACTTTCACATATCTAGGTTATATTCACAAGATAAGGCACAGACTTATGAAGATCTGAACGATTGGATTAAAAGAGTAGGAAGACTTAGAAAGGCTTACAATGATTCTCATAAAGATAGCTTACCAGAAATAGAATTTATTATGGAGTATAAGTTTGATGGGCTGACTATTAATTTAACTTATGAAAATGGTATACTTAAAAATGCGTCAACTCGTGGTAATGGTATAGTTGGAGAAGAAATATCAGCTCAAGCTAAAACAATAAAATCTATACCTTTAAATATTGATGAGAAATCAATTCTAGAAATTCAAGGTGAAGCTTTAATGCCTTTATCTGAACTAGAAAAATATAATAAAAAGAATGACATTCAGCTAAAAAATGCCAGAAATGCTGCGGCAGGAGCTATACGTAATCTAAATCCAAATGAGACACGTAAAAGAAATTTGATAGCATTTTTTTATAATATATCTACTACAGATCTAGATTTTGCAAGCGAAGAAGATATGTTGGAGTTTTTAAAAATAGAGAACTTTAATGTTCATTCCTATCATAAAAAAGTAAAATCTTATGATGAAATAATCTCAGAGTTACAAAAAATAGAGGAAGAAAGAAAAACTCTAGACATATTAACAGATGGGGTAGTTATAAAGATAAATGACAAAAAAACCCAGAAAGCTTTAGGTTATACAAATAAATTTCCAAGGTGGTCAGTAGCTTTTAAATTTGAAGCAGAGGAATATACTACCACTCTTCTAGATGTAGTACGGAATGTAGGAAGAACTGGAAAGGTTACACCATCAGCCTTACTCGAACCTGTAGATTTTTCAGGTGTAACTGTTTCTCGTGCTACCCTTAATAATTATGATGATATAGAAAGAAAAAAAATAAAGATTGGCTCAAAAGTCTTTATAAGAAGGTCTAATGATGTTATACCGGAAATATTAGGTGTAGTAGATGAAGATCAGCCAGATACTAAAGTTATTGAAAAGCCTACATACTGCCCTTATTGTGGATCGGAGCTTATAGAGGGTAATGTCCATATAATGTGTCCTAATTCTATATCTTGTACTCCTCAATTATTGGCACGTATGGAGCATTTTGCTTCACGAAATGCTATGGATATAGAGGGCTTATCAGAAAAAACTATAGCTCAGCTTATGAATGAGCTTAATATTAAAGATATATATGAAATATACGATTTAACTTATGAAGACTTGATAAATTTAGATAGATTTGGTGATAAGAAAACTAAAAATCTTTTAAATTCAATAGAAGATAGTAAAGATCGTGATTTAAATAGATTTATTTATGCAATAGGCATACCAAATGTTGGAGAAAGAACAGCTCGTGATTTAGCTAATAGGTTTGAAAGTTTTGATAATTTAAGGAATGCTAATGTAGATCAGTTAGTTGATATAGAAGATATTGGTTTAATTATAGCAGAAAATATAGTAGAATTTTTTCATGACGATAATATAAATGGTGCAATAGATACGCTATTATCTAAGGGTATTAAAATAAATGAAAAAGTGAATGATAATGTGTCTAATAAACTTGATGGAAAAACTTTTGTCATAACTGGAACTATTAATAACTATAAAAGAGATGATATAAAAGAATTAATAGAAAATAATGGTGGGATAGTTACAACTTCTGTTTCAAAAAATACAGATGTATTAATTTGCGGTCAGAAAGCCGGATCGAAGCTTACAAAAGCGCGTGATTTAGGCATAGAAATTTATGAAAATGAGAAACTTTATGAATTTCTAAGTCAATTGGAAGGGAAATAATATGGAAGCTAAAGAAGTAGAAAAAATTTATAAACTTGCAAATATAAGTTTAGAAGGCAAAGATGTAGATGATTTGTCTAATAAATTTAATATAGTAATTGATTTTATTGATGAAATTTTTGATGTAGATACAAAAGATGTTGAATTTACTGAAGCAATATATACTCATGATGCAGTTTTTAGAAATGACTCTAATTCTAAGTCAGTAGAAAGAGAAGAAGCACTAAAGAATGCTAGTGATAAAGAATTTGGATATTTCAGATTAGATTGGAAATTATAGGAGGGTTTATGAAAATTGAAAGCTTAGTAGATAAATTAAAATCTGGAGACCTTTCTGTAATAGATTACACTAAGGAAACTCTTGAAAAATTAAAAGCAAACGAGCATAACGCATATATATCATATAACGAAGAGGATTCTCTAAAAAGAGCTGAATATTTAGAAAAAAAGCGTAAAAATGGAGAAAGATTAGGAAAATTATTTGGTTTACCTATAGCTGTTAAAGACAATATTTCATATAAAAATATGAAAATGACATGTGCTTCTAAAATGTTAGAGAACTTTACTCCTATTTATAATGCAACGGTAGTAGAAAATCTATTAAAGGAAGATGCTATAATTATCGGTAAAACCAATATGGATGAATTTGCTATGGGAGCAAGTTCTAAAACATCTTATTATGGTGTTGTAACTAATAACTTAGATAAGGAAAAGATAGCTGGGGGTTCTTCATCTGGTTCTGCAGTGTCAGTTTCTAATGAAGATGTACTAGTAGCACTAGGAACAGATACAGGTGGGTCAGTAAGAGGTCCAGCTTCATATACAAATATAATAGGATATAAGCCTACATACTCACTTATTAGTAGATATGGTGTAGTATCTATGGCTAATACGCTTGATCAAGTAGGGCTTTTTGCAAAAGATATTGATGATTTGAGATTATTTGCATCAGTTAGTTCGTCACCTGATAAAAATGATATGACATCTATTTTAGATCCTTACGAATTTATAGAGGAAGATTATGATTTTAATGGTAAAAAAATAGCTGTAATTAGTACAAATAGTGTACTTAATGAAGGTATCGAACAAGAAGTTAAAGAAGATTATAGAAAAGCTTTAGAGAGACTAAAAAGTCTTGGTGCAAATCTGTGTGAAGTGGATTTAGAATACGCAAAATTTGCAAATCCTGTCTATAATATAGTAATGAGTTCTGAGGTTTCATCAAATATGAGTAGATTTGATGGAGTAAGATTTGGGCATCAAACTGAATCTTATGAAGATATTAATGACTTGTATATAAAATCTAGGTCAGAAGGATTAGGTGAAGAAGTTCAAAGAAGAATAGCGTTAGGAACTATGTATTTATCTAGCAATGATGATCAAAGAATATATAAAAAAGGACTGCAACTAAGAACATTAATAAAAAATGAACTAGAAGAACTATTTGAAGATTTTGACTTGATAGTAACTCCTACTACTACTAATCTACCACCTCGAATTGATGAAAATACAGTAGCAGATCCATTAAGTGATTTTAAGGCAGATGGATTTAATGTTATAGTAAATCTTGCTGGCATGTGTGGATTATCTGTTCCAGTACGTCAAGGCATCTCTGGTTCCGTTCAATTTATAGGTAATAGGTTTGATGACTATAATGTTATAAATGCAGCAGCTAAGTTTTTAGAGGAGGAATAATGAATACAAAAACAATAATAGGACTAGAAATCCACGTAGAACTAGCTACAAATACAAAAATGTTTTGCTCCTGTAAAAATGAATTTGGAGCTGTACCAAATACAAATGTTTGCCCAGTTTGCTTAGGTCATCCTGGCGCTTTACCTGTAATGAATGAAAAAGCAGTTGAACTTGCACTAAGAGCAGGTTTGGCATTTAATTGTGATATTGCAAAAGATCAAAAAATGGATAGAAAGAAATATTTTTATCCGGATCTTACTAAAGGATATCAAATAACTCAATTTGACAGACCATATGCAAGAAATGGTTATGTTGAACTTCCAAGTGATAAAAAAGTTGGTCTAATAGAAATCCATATGGAAGAAGATACTGGTAAATCAAACCATGATGAAGAAGGTAGAACTCTTATGGATTATAATAGAGCAGGTGTACCTCTTATTGAAATAGTAACAAAACCTGATATAAATAGTCCAGAAGAAGCTCGTGAATTTGTGGAAACTTTAGCCAGCACTTTAAGGTTCTTAGAGATTTCTGATTGTATAATGGCTCAAGGATCTATGCGTTGTGATGTTAATATCAATATGATAGATTTAGATACTGATAGAAGAACAAACATATCAGAAATAAAAAATATAAATTCTATAAAGGCAATAGAACAGGCTTTAGCTTTTGAGGAAAAGCGTCATAATAATCTTCTAGAAAATGATGAGTTAGGAATCAAAGAAACAAGAAGATGGGATGATGAGAAATTAGAGACAATTCATATGCGTCATAAAGAAGAAGGTAATGATTATAGATTTTCAGTTGATGGAGATATACCTAAAATTAGTATTTCTGATGAATTTATAGATAATATAGATAATAGTTTACCAGAGCTCCCAGCAGATAAAGAAAAAAGATATATAAATGAATTCGATATGTCAAAATACGACGCTAGTTTACTAGCAAATGATAGACAATTAGCTAATCTATTTGAAGAAACTAATAAATTAGTTAATGAACCAAAGATTACTGCTAACTGGATATTATCTGAACTATCAAGACGTCTTAATGAGACTGAGCAAAGACCCGATACTATGAATCTTTCAGTAAAAAACTTTGCTAGATTAATAAATCTTGCAAAAGAAGATAAAGTTAATAATAATGTAGCTAAAAAGTTACTTCGTGAAATTTATGAAACAGATGAGAATCCAGAAAAATTAGCAGAAGAAAGAAACTTATTACAAATAAGTGATAGTGGTTTCTTAGAAGAAGTTGTTAATGAAGTTTTAAGTGAAAATCCTGAATCTATTGAAGATATTAAAAATGGTAAGGATCGTGCTTTTGGTTTCCTTGTTGGACAAGCTATGAAAAAAACTAAGGGCAAGGGAAATCCAGCTGAGATCAATAAATTTTTAAAAGAAAAGTTAGGAGAATAATTAAGGAGTGGTAACACTCCTTTTTTGCCATGAATATAGAAATTAAAGATACATCTATTTTATCTATGGTAGATGATAAAGTTATAAAAAATAGTATTTACATAAAAGATGATAAAATTATACATATAGGAAAGCTAGATGATTTTAATGCTGATAGAATAATTGAAGGTGAAAATTATCTTACTATGCCTGGATTTATAAATGCACATACTCATGTAGGAATGAGTTATTTTAGGAACTATGGGAATGATAATGATTTGATGACTTGGCTAAATGATTACATATTTCCAGCTGAAGAAAAGTTAACAGAGGAAATAGTTTATAACGCATCTCTTTTATCATTTGCTGAGATGATTGCAACTGGTACTACTTCTTTTGCAGATATGTATTTCTATGAGCAAGCTACCATAAAAGCTTTAGAAAAAGCTAAGCTTCGTGCTCAGCTTGCTCGTGGACTCTCATCACCTGATGCTAATTATTATAGATTAAAAGAAAATATAGAATTATTCGATAAGTATAATGGTTTAAATAATAAGTTAGAAATTGCATTAGGTCCTCATGCAATTTATACTACTGATAAAGAATACTTAAAAAAAATATCAGATAAATCAAAAGAATATGCAATCCCTATACATATTCATTTATCTGAAACAGAGTATGAGAATAAACATTGCTACGAAAAGTATGGACAAAGTCCTAGTGAAGTTTTTGATGAATGTGGCATATTTGATAATAGAGTTATAGCAGCCCATGGTGTGCATCTATCAGATAATGATTTAGATATATTAAAAGAAAAAAATATATCTATCATTCATAACCCTTCTAGTAATTTAAAACTATCTTCAGGTATATGTGATGTAAGTAGATTATTAGATTATGGAATAAATGTTTGTCTTGGAACAGACTCTGCATCAAGTAATAATAAGCAATCTATGCTTAAAGAAATTGAAATAGCATCATTAATTTCTAAACTAAAAGCTGCAAATAACTTAAAATCCTATGATGTATTAAAAATGGCCACTGTCAATGGAGCAAAAGCTTTGGGTATAGATGATAAAGTAGGCACTATAGAAGTTGGAAAAAAAGCTGATATTATAATGATAGATATAGATAATATTAATCACTTGCCTTGCAATGATTTAATAGCATCTCTATGCTATTCAACATATGATTCTGATATATCATATGTAATTATTGATGGAGATATAGTCTATGAAAATGGTACTTATAATTACTTAGATATTGATGAAATTAAATATATGGCAAATAAGTTAAGCAAAGAATTATTATGATAGGTATAGATATAGTTAGTATAAGTAAATTTATAGATAAGTCCAAGAGTGAATATTTTATAAAAAGAATTTTTACAGAGAATGAATTATTATACGCATACTCAAAAACTGATATTAATAAAACATTAGCTGGAATATTTGCAGCAAAGGAAGCTACAGTTAAGGCTTTTAATTTAAATTTAGCTTATATTTTAAGAAAAAAAATTGAAATATTACATATAAACTCTATTCCTGTACTTAGTATAAACCAAAGTATTATCAATTCTGATTTATCTATTAGCCATGATGAAGACTATGCTATTGCTATTTGCTATAAAAAGAATGATGATATAAATAAAAAAATTGATGAAAAGATGCAAAAGATTTTTCCACAACGAGAGAAAGTTTCTCATAAGGGTGATTATGGGAAAATTGGAATTCTTGGTGGAAGTTCGGGTATGGCTGGTTCTGTTTTTATGTCCTCAATGGCAAGTATGCGTGCAGGAGCTGGATTATCTTATATAATAGCTCCACAATCAATTTCAAAGATTTTACAAATAAAGGCCAATGAGCAAATAATAAAAGAAATTAATTGTAAAAATTTTTATTACAACAATGAAATTAGTAATCAGATTTTAGATGAAGTTAAAAACTTAGATGTGCTAATAATTGGTCCAGGTATGGGTAAGGGTAATAATCTTAATGAATTAATAAATGAAATTATTAAAAATATAAATATGCCAGTTTTGATTGATGCTGATGGATTGAATGCTGTAAGTAAGGATTTAAGTATACTTAACACAGATAATAATATTATATTAACGCCACATATTGGAGAATTCTCTAGGTTAACTGGTTTATCAATAGAAGAAATAAAAAAAGATAAAATAAAATTAGCGGAAAAATTTGCTAGAGATAACAGTTTAATTTTAGTCTTGAAGTCAGATGAAACAATAGTTACTGATGGAGAAAATACTTACATAAATAAAATTGGTAATCCTGGTATGGCTACTGCAGGTTCAGGTGATGTGCTAACAGGCATAATTGCTGCCTTAATTAATAGGATAGATATTTATGATGCTGCAAAGTTAGGGGTTTATTTGCATTCTTTAGCGGGAGATATAGCTAAGGAAAAATTTGGTGAAGATTCTCTGATTTCTACAGATATAATTGACTGCTTACCTTATGCTATAAAACGATTGAGGAACTTATGATTGAAACATATGTAGAAGTTGACATTGATAAGATAATAAAAAATATTAATAATATACAAAGTATAGATGAGGAATCCATGTTTTGTGCTGTAATTAAGGCTAATGGATATGGTCTTGGAGCAGTAAGGATTGCCCGAGAAATTGAAGAATTTGTAGACTATTTTGCAGTTGCTAGGCTAGAAGAAGCTATATCTTTAAGAAAATCAGGAATTACAAAGCCGGTTATGGTTCTTGCTTATGTTAATTTTGAAGAAATTGATAAATGTGTTAAATATGATATAGATTTACCTATTTATGATCTAGAATATGCAAAAAAAATTAATGATAGTATTAGTGGTAAGCTGAAAGTACACATTGCACTTGATACTGGTCACGGAAGAATTGGGTTTAGAGAAAGCGAATTAGATGATATAAAAAAATTAAAAAATTTAGATAATCTAGATGTGATTTCAGCTTTTTCTCATTTTTCAACCGCAGATGAAAAAGATACTTCTTTTACAATGATTCAAAAAGAAAGGTTTTATAACATATTAAATCAAATAAAAGATTATTATAAATTTAAATTTATTCATCTAGCTAATAGTGCAGGAGCTATAAAACATAATATTACTAAGGATATGATGAGAATAGGTATTTCTTTATATGGTATCTACCCTTCAATTGAAGTAAAAAATGAAAAACTTATTGATTTAGAACAATGTTTTAAATATATAAGTCATGTATCTTATGTAAAAGATATACCAGCAAACACCCCTATTAGTTATGGAAGAACTTTTATAAGCAAAGAACCTATGAAGATTGCAACTATACCTTTAGGATATGCTGATGGTTATATGAGAGCTTTTTCTAATAAGGGTGAGGTCTTAATTAATAATAAGCTCTGTAAAGTTTTAGGCTTGGTTTGCATGGATCAATTGATGGTAGATGTTAGTGGTATGGAAGTTTATATGGACGATGAAGTTATAATTTATCCTAATATATATAAAGAATCTAATAAAATTAATACAATTCCTTATGAATTAATGACTTCTATTGCTATGAGAGTGCCTAGAATTTATAAGAAAAATGGTAAAATAATTGATATAGATAATTATTTAGGAGAAATCTATGAAGATTAAAAGAGGAGATTTGTTCTATGCAGATTTATCTCCCGTTGTTGGTAGTGAGCAGGGGGGGGTAAGACCTGTAATAGTCGTTCAGAATGATGTGGGTAATAAGTATTCACCTACAATAATAGTAGCCCCCATAACAAGTCAACTAAATAAAGCAAAACTACCCACTCATGTAAAAATAAAGGGTAGTGAGTTTGGTTTGCCAAAAAATTCCGTAGCTCTTTTAGAGCAATTAAGGACTATAGATAAGAGAAGACTTCGTGAGAGAATAGGAAACTTTGATAATAGAGTCATGCTAAAAATAAATGAGGCTATGGCTATATCACTTGACTTGTCAAATGATTTTTAATGTACATAAAGACTGACCCCTTACAGAGGTCAGTTTTAATTTACGCACTTACTTTTACTTGATCATCTACTATCATATGAGCTAAGACATCAGGATTACCACAACCAGTAGTGATAATTAAATCTCCTGGTTCTGCTATTTCGTAGACGTAGTCCCTTGCTTGTTCAAAAGTTCCAAGATATTTTGCTTTGATTCCCTTTTTTACTAAAGCATCTACTACATCTTTAGAGTGAATGGTAGGATCTAGTTTTTCCCTGGCAGCATATATATCTGTTATTATAACCTCATCAGCTGCATCAAAACAATTTAAAAATTCATCGAATAATATTTTTGTTCTGCTATAAGTGTGTGGTTGCCAGATACATACAAGTCTTCCTTCTGTGTGTTCTTTTAGTGCCTTAAGAGTAACATCTATTTCAGAAGGATGGTGACCGTAGTCAGTCATTATAGTTGCATCATTTACATGTCCTATAATTTCCATTCTACGTTTAAGGCCAGTATATGATCTAAGATTTTCTTTTATTGTTTCAAGATCAATACCATTTTCATATGTTGCAATTATTGCAGCCATGGCGTTATTTATATTGTGTCTACCTATAACTCCAAGTTCGAAATGCTCTATCATTCCATTTTTCATTTTCAAATCAAAGTTAGGATGTCCGATTTCATCAAAATTTATATTATGTGCCACATAATCAGCTTCATAATTTTCTTGAGCATAAGTAATGAGCTCTCCTTGAACAGAATCTAAAATCAATTTATTGTTTTCTTCATTCAGATTAAGTATAGTTTTAGAATTTTCATCTTGATTTCTAAGGTAAGTTTTAAAGGTTTCAACTATATCATTCAAATCTTTATAATAATCTAGATGATCTTCATCAATATTTAATACTATCAATGTCTGAGGGAAGTAATACCTTATATTTCCCTTGTATTCACAAGCTTCAGTAACTAAATATTTTTGATCTCCTACATGGACATTCCCATCCATTTCATCTAATTCACCACCTAATAGTATAGTAGCTTCTTCTTTTGAATTGAGTAGTATTTTTGAGATCATACTAGTAGCTGTTGATTTTCCGTGAGAACCTGAAACAGCAATAGAATTCTCATAGTTTCTCATAAGAGCTCCTAGAAAAACTCCTCTAGTTACTACAGGTATATCAAGTTTGCGAGCTGCAATTAGTTCTTCATTATCATCTAAAATTGCATCTGTATAAACAACGAGGTCTGGATTTTTTATATTGTCCCTAGATTGGCCTATAAAAATTTCAGCCCCGTTTTCTTTTAAGTTTTTTATAATATCAGAAAGTGACCTATCAGATCCTGATACTCTATAACCTTTATTTAACAACAAAGAAGCGATACCACTCATAGAAATACCGCCTATTCCAATAAAATGAACATAAGAAATATTATGTTCATCTAAATTAAATTCAAACATTTTTTCTCCTAGTCTAAGTATAACATTAATATATTACAATATATCATATGCTTTTTTACGAACTTGTAAAGATTTATTTCCTATGATACCATTTTATTATAAGGAAATTTTTGGAGGAAATTATGAAGTATGTTATAGGAAATGATCATGGTGGAATAGATTTATATCAACCAGTAAAAGAAGTTTTAGAAAATCTAGGCCATGAAGTTATACATGTAGGTACAGATAGTCGTGAAAGTGTAGATTATTCAGATTATGCATCTTTAGCTTGTGAAAAAGTATTAAATGGGAAAGCTGATTTTGCTATTTTAATTTGTGGGACAGGACTTGGTATGAGTATGTCTGCTAATAAAATAGATGGTATAAGAGCAGCTGCTGTATCAGAATGCTATTCCGCAAAAATGAGTCGAGCTCATAATAACGCTAATTGTTTATGTATAGGAGCTAGAGTTATTGGAAACGAAACTGCAAAGATGATAGTAAGTGAATTCGCTAGTACAGAATTTGAAGCTGGACGACATCAAAGAAGGATAGATAAAATAACAGAGCTTGAAAAAAGATAGGTTTATACACATCTATCTTTTTTAGTTTAAAAAAAATAGCAAAAATGTTATTATAATATTATGAAAAATTTAATAAGGAGATATTAATGAATATACCTACACCACATATATCAGCTACTAGTGCTGATGAAATAGCAAAAACTGTTTTGATGCCTGGTGATCCACTCCGTGCGAAATTCATAGCAGAAAATTTCTTAGAAGACGTGACTCAATTTAATGAGACACGTGGTATGCTTGGATTTACCGGATATTATAATGGAAAAAGAGTGTCAGTTATGGGATCAGGAATGGGTATTCCTTCATCAATGATTTATTATAATGAATTATTTGGTGGCTATGATGTCGATACCATTATAAGAATAGGAACTGCAGGATCTATGCAAGAAAATATAAAACTTCATGATATAGTTATAGCAACTAGCGCTTGCTCTGAAAGTTCAATTAATGATAACTTATTCGCAAATATAAATTTTTCTCCTACTCCAGATTTTGATTTATTATTTAAAACTTACAATAAATCTATGGAATTAGGATATACAACTCATTGTGGTCAAGTTCATAGTTCTGATCAATTCTATAATAATTTGCCAAAAGAAGTTTTTGAAAATCTTCGTAAATATGGAGTATTATGTGTAGAAATGGAGAGCTATGGCTTGTTTATGACTGCTAGAAAATATAGTAAAAAAGGACTTGGTATATTTACTATAAGTGATTCTTTGATAGAAGATGTTTCAGATAGTGCAGAAAATAGGGAAAAATCATATACGAATATGATGAAATTAGCTCTCGAAGTAGTAGGTGAATAATTTATGCTAAAAACAATAATAATGGCCGCAGGTGAAGGTACTAGGATGAAGTCATCCACTTCCAAGGTCTTACATAAACTTTTAAATAGAGAAATAATAAGATACGTAGTAGATGCATCAAAATTTGATAATTCAGAAACAATAGTAATTGGTGGTAAGAATAAGGTTGATTTAGAAAATTTATTAAATGATGTAACTATCATAGAGCAAAAAATAGGCGATGAATATCCATATGGAACAGGATATGCAGCATCTCTTGCTTTGGATAATATTGAAGATGATGACCAAGTTCTAGTTTTAAATGGGGATATTCCATTAATAACTAAAGCTTCATTAGAAGAATTTGTAGATAACCATATATCTTATGATAATAGCGCATCTGTATTATCCACTAAAGTTGTTAATCCTATAGGCTACGGAAGAATAATTAGGGATGAAAATAGTGATTTTATAGGGATTGTTGAGCATAAAGATTTAGAAATCAACCAACATATAATAGATGAGATCAACACTGGAATTTATATATTTAAAGGTTCTGATTTAAAAACAGCTATTGAAGATATAGATACAGATAATACTCAAAATGAACTTTATCTTACAGATTGTATAGAAATACTTTATAACCAAGGTAAAAAAGTTATGGCTTTTACGGCTAGCGATCCAAATGAGTTCTATGGGATTAACACTAAAAAAGAGTTAGCAGAAGCAAAAAAAATCCTACAAAAACGTATTAATGAAAATCATATGATTAATGGTGTAATAATAGATGATCCTGATTTAGCTTATATTGCTCCAGAAGTTGAAATAGGACAAGATACAATTATATCAGGTCCCGTAAAACTTTTAGGTAAGACAGTTATAGGTAGAGAGTGTATATTAGAAGGTTCAACTAGGATTGAAGATTCAATAATACATGACAATGTTAAAATTGATAATTCTGTAATAGAAAAATCAGAAGTAGGAGAAGGTACAGATATAGGACCTTTTTCACACTTAAGACCTAAAGCAAAGCTTGGTAAAAATGTTCATATAGGTAATTTTGTTGAAGTTAAAAATTCAAATGTAGGAGATGGCAGTAAGGCTGGACATTTAGCTTATATAGGTGATGCTGATTTAGGATCTAATATTAATGTTGGCTGTGGTGTTATATTTGTTAATTATGATGGCAAATTTAAACATAGAAGCAATGTTGGTAATGATGCATTTATAGGATCAAATTCAAACATAGTTGCGCCAGTTAATATAGAAAATGAAGGATATATTGCTGCAGGTTCTACTATTACACAAGATGTTAAAGAAGGGTATCTATCTATTGAAAGAGCTGAGCAAAAAAATATAGAAGGTTACGTAGAGAGAAAGAAAAAAAGAGATTTAGAAAAAGAAAAGGAGAGAAAATGACATCTGATAATTCGCAAGCATTTGTTCAAAGAGGGGAACTAAAATTGATAAGTGGAAATGCAAATTTACCACTTGCTAAATGTATAGCTGATAATTTAAATACTCCATTGGGAGCATCTGAAATAGAAAAATTCAGTGATGGCGAAATAAAGATAATGATTAATGAATCCATAAGAGGAAAGGATGTTTATATAATACAACCAACTTCATTCCCAACAAATGATAATCTTATGGAATTACTAATTATGATAGATGCTTGCAGACGTGCTTCAGCAGGTTATGTTAATGCAATTATTCCTTATTATGGATATGCAAGACAGGATAGAAAAACTAGGGGTCGTGAACCAATAACTGCTAAACTCGTAGCAAATCTTATTACTCAGGCTGGAGCTGATAGAGTAATTACCATGGATTTACATGCTGGACAAATCCAAGGTTATTTTGATATACCAGTAGATCATTTTTCAGCTATTAGGCTACTTGCAGAATATTTCAATGATATTGCTTATGACAAACCAGATGAATTTGTGGTAGTTAGTCCAGATTTAGGTGGAGTAAGACGTGCTAGACAATTTTCGGATTATCTAAAACTTCCTATAGCTATTATTGAAAAAAGAAGACCTATGCCAAATGTTTCGGAAGTAATGAGTGTTATAGGTGATTTTAAAGGAAAATATGCAATACTCGTTGATGATATGGTTGATACAGCTGGAACAATTACAAATGCTGCCAATTATTTAATGGAAAATGGAGCGAAAGGCGTTTATATAACAGCAACTCATGGAGTTTTATCAGGACAGGCAATAGAAAAATTACAAGATTCAAGCGTAAAAGAAGTAGTTATTACAAATACTATAGAATTACCAGAATATAAAAAAATAGATAAAATTAAACAACTAAATGTAGGTCCATTACTAGCAGAAGCAATTCATAGAATAAATACTTATGAATCAATTAGTGGTTTATTTGAGGATGCTGAATAAATGTATGTTATAGTAGGATTAGGTAATCCAGGCTTACAATACGAAAATACTAGACATAACGTTGGATTTTTGACTATAGACTATTTAGCTCAAAAACATAATATTCCTGTGAAAAAACTTAAATTTAAATCTCTATATGGTCAGGGAGAAATCTCTGGCCAAAAAGTTATGCTTGTAAAACCACAAACTTACATGAATAATTCTGGTGAAGCAGTTAGAGAGATTAAAAATTATTTTAAATTTGATGAAGATAAACTAATAGTCATAGTTGATGACATAGATATTGATTTTGGAAGAATAAGACTTAAGAAAAAAGGTTCTGCTGGCACACATAATGGTATGAAATCAATAATATATCAAATTAAAAATGATAAATTTCCTAGAATAAAGATAGCAGTTGGCAAAAAGCCAGATTATATGGATTTAGCAAATTTTGTATTAAGTGGTTTTAACGAAAAAGAAGTGGACATAGTTAGGGAAGAAATAATAATGTCTGCTGAAGCTATAGAAATGATGCTAGATACTAATATAGATAAGGCTATGAATAAATACAACTCTATAAATTTGTTAGAAGATGATAATTAATGAATTCACTTATTAAAAATTTAGAAAATCTAGAACAATTAAATACAATTGAGGCGAATTACAAAGATAATTCTCCTATATATTTGCATGGACTTAGTGAAGGGATAAAAGCACATTTGGTTTTATCTCTTTTTAATCGCTTAGACAAAAACCTAATTCTCATTGCTGAAGATGAAAAAAAGGCAAACGATTATATAAATTCAATAAATAATTTAGAAGAAACTGCCTACCTATATCCATCCTATGATATTAATTTTTATAATATAAAATCCTTGGATGAAAATAAAAGTTCTCTTAGAATGGAAGTCTTAATAAAGCAAAGAAATAAGGAAAAATTTATAACTGTTACAACTTTATCTGCTTTGAGAAATAAGCTAACACCTTTAAACAAATTTAACAATAGCTTTGTTAAAATCACTGGTGAAGATGTAGTGAATATTGATGATTTATTAAATAAACTTACATCTTTAAATTATGATGCAAATAGTTTAGTAGAAAAGAAAGGTGAGTATGCTAAACGTGGATCTATTATAGATTTTTGGCCTAGTGAATATGAACATCCAATAAGGCTAGAACTTTTTGATGATGAAGTTGATTCTATAAGAGTTTTTAATGAAAAAAACCAAAGGACTATAGAAAAGATAACTGAAGTAGTAATTTCACCAATAAATGAACTTATATATGATAAAGCTGATATTGGGAAAGCAATAGAATCCATAGATAAAGATATAAATAAGCTTTCTAAAAGTAAAGAAAATAGCAATGATCAAAAGCTTGTAGACAAATATAAGCAAATACTAAGTTTCGTTAAAGAAAGGGCTTATGTAGCAAATTGGGATTTAATAAATTCTTATAGAGATTCTAACTATGCAGATTTTATTGATTATCTTACAGAAGATACACTATTTATATTTGATGATATATCAAGAATCTATGAAAATGAAATTGACATTGATAGAAAATTTTTAGAAGATGTGACTTATCAAAGAGAAAAAGGTGAGGTTTTTAATAGTTTTGCTGATTTACTTATCAAAAAAGAAATAATTTACGAAAAATTAGAAAGCTATTCAATTATAAACTTAACGTCTATATTAAAAAGATCAAAATTATTTAATCCAAAACTATTATTAGAGCTAAAGTCATTAGAAGCTGAAAACTATAATAAAAATATTATAGAATTTATTAAAAATTTAGATAAGTTAGATGATAAATCTAAGATTTATATTTTAAGTGGAAATGAAGAAAACAAAGATAGACTTTTAGAAAATTTTAGTCAAAATGCTATACCCAATGTCTCTGATACTGGTAATGAAAAAATTACTATAAGCTCAGATTATGCTAAAGAAGGATATTTTATTCCTTCGGAAAAATTATACGTATATACTCAAAAAGAAATATATGGTACAAGTAAGAAAAACCAAAAAAGAAAGTCTAAAAATAAGCTATCCTCTTCAGATATAATTAATTATTCTGATTTAGATATAGGGGATTATGTAGTTCATGAGAATAATGGTATTGGAGTTTATAGCGGACTTGAGAAAATAGAAGTAAACAATATACAAAAAGACTTTATTGTAATCAAGTATAAGGGTAATGATAAAGTTTATGTACCTATAGATCAAATGAATCTGGTTAGTAAATATATAGGTAATAAAGGCGAAAAACCAAAATTATCAACTCTTGGATCTCCAACTTGGTCAAAGGCTAAACAAAGAGCTAAAAAAGCTGTAGATGAAATCGCAGACGATTTAGTAAAACTTTATGCAAAAAGATCAAAAGAAGTCGGTCATGCATTTACTCCTGATACACCTTGGCAAAAAGAATTTGAAGAATCATTTCCTTATGAAGAAACTTATAGCCAGCTTAGAAGTATAGAAGAAATTAAAGCTGACATGCAAATAGATAAACCTATGGATAGGCTTCTGACAGGGGATGTAGGTTATGGAAAAACTGAAGTAGCTTTAAGAGCAGCTTTTAAAGCTATAGTAGATGGTTATCAAGTAGCATTTTTAGTACCCACAACTATTCTCGCAAGTCAACATTTTGAGACTATGCAAGAAAGATTTAAAGGTTTTCCTATAGAGGCAAGACTTCTATCAAGGTTTAATTCGAAAAAAGAACAGGATGAAATAATAAAAGATCTTAAATCGGGTAAAGTAGACATAGTAGTCGGTACCCATAGAGTTCTATCTAAAGATGTTGAGTTTAAAAAATTGGGACTACTCATAATAGACGAAGAGCAAAGATTTGGAGTAAAACATAAAGAAAAATTAAAACAACTAAAAACAAGTCTAGATGTTTTAACTTTATCTGCAACTCCGATTCCAAGAACCCTTCAAATGTCATTAGCTGGAATAAGGGATCTTTCTACTCTAGATGAACCACCTAGTGAGAGACTACCTGTAAATACCTATGTTATAGAATATGATGAAAATATTATAAAATCAGCTATTGATAGGGAACTTAGTAGGAATGGACAAGTATATTTTGTATACAATAGAGTTCATAATATAGATTTATTATATAATCATATAGTTGAACTTCTCCCAGAAGCAAGAGTAGAAATTATCCATGGAAAACTTACACCTAAGCATATAGAAACTATTATGCAAGACTTCATTAATGGTGAAATAGATATCTTATTGTCAACTACAATAATAGAAACAGGTATGGATATAGCAAATGTTAACACTATTATAATATATGATTCAGATATGATGGGATTATCACAACTTTATCAATTAAAGGGTAGAATAGGTAGAGGGAATAGATCCTCATATGCTTACTTTACTTATAGAAAAGGTAAAGTATTAAGTGAGATTAGTGAAAAAAGGTTAAAATCAATTAGGGACTTTTCTGATTTTGGTAGCGGCTATAAAATAGCAATGAAAGATTTAGAGCTTCGAGGTGCTGGAAATCTCTTGGGAGAGAGTCAGAGTGGCCATGTTGAAGCAGTGGGTTATGATCTTTATGTAAAGTTTTTACAAGAAGCTGTAGAAAAAGCTTCAGGTAAAAAAGTTGATATTAAGAAGAAATCAGATGTATATATTGACATAAAAGTAGATGCTTATATACCTAGTACCTACATTAACGATCAATCTCAAAAAATAGAGATGTATACTAGAATATCTAATATAAATAATAAAGACGACTATAATTTATTAGTTGAAGATTTAATTGATGTTTATGGAGATATACCTGTAATGGTGGATAATATTATGTATGTATCCCTTATAAAAACTCTTGCTGAAATGATAGGTTTTAAGGAGATAAGGGAACAAAAAGATTATGTTAATCTTAAGTTTAGCGACAGAGAATTATTTAGTCTTGATGAGCTAAAGGAAATTAGTGAGTCATACAAAGGAGAAATGAAGCTTGATTTATCAAATAATCCAGCATTTAAATTACCTAGTACATCTACTAAACTAATAGATACATACGATTTATTAGAAATAATTTATAATATAAGGAGTAATAATAATGAAGAAGACAAATAAACTATTAACAATAATGCTTGCAAGTTCTATGCTTTTTGCTGCTTGTGATAACAACTCAGCTAAGAATGGTAACAATGATACTAATAAGACTGAAGCTGTAGAAAGCAAAGATTCTGATAAGAAAAAAGAGTCAAAACTTCCAGATGATACTGTAGCTACAATCAATGGAGATAAAATAAGCAAAGATGATTATAAAAAAGAAATTTCATTTTATGGATCTATGCTCGCTAGCCAACAAGGATTAAAGTCATCTATAGTTCAAATGATGGTTCAAGATAGATTAATATCAGATGACTTAGATAAAAATGACATAAAAGTAAGCGATAAAGAAGTCTCTGATGCTTTTATGGAAACAGTTAATAGAATGGGTGGAGAAAGTAAATTTGATAAAATGCTTGATGACTATAATATGGATGTCGATAAGTTTAAGGATACTGTAAAAAAAGATTTAATGTACCAAAAACATAAAGAATGGTTTGATGAAAATCATAAAGTTACAGATGATGAAATTAAAAAATACTATGATGAAAATAAAGATGATTTTAGTAAAATAGATGCATCTCATATATTAGTAGAAGATGAAAAAACTGCAAAGGAAGTAAAAGCAAAGCTTGATAATGGAGAAGATTTTGCAGCTCTTGCTAAAGAATACTCTAAAGATACAGCTAACGCTTCTGAAGGTGGAAAATTAGGTGAATTTGGTAAAGGACAAATGGTTGCTGAATTTGAAGATAAAGCATTTTCTATGAAAGAAGGAGAAATTAGCGATCCTGTTAAAACACAATTTGGATGGCATATTATTAAGGTTAATAAGGTAATTAATTCTTTTGAAGATTCTAAAGATGAAATAAAATCCACTTTACAAGAGAAAAAATACAAAGATTATATTACAGAATTAAATGATAATGCTGATATAGTAACTGAAGATGCAGATAAAGAAGAAAAAAGTGATGAACCTACATCAGATAAAACAAAAGAAGATTCTAAAGAAAAAGCAACCGATAAAGAAAAATCTGATAAAAAAGATGATTCTGAAGAAAAAGTAATTGATGAAGAAAAATCTGATAAAGATGAAGTAAAAGAAAATGAGAGCAAAGATAATTAAAACTAGCTTAATTTTAAGCTTAGTTTTAACTTTAAATGCTTGCGGTAAAAAAGATAATTATACAAATAATATAGCTATTGTCGATGGTAATCCCATAAGCAAAGAAACTTATACTGAAGAGCTGGAATTTTATCAAAAGTTTTATACTCAGGAGTATGGCGAAGATTATTTAGAAAAAGAAGTGCAAAGAGGCAAAAGCAATAATGACATTCTTCAAAAAGAACTTGTAGATTCCTTGATAAAAGATCAAGTGATGATAAATGATTTAAAACAAAATAAAATAAAAGTGGATGATAATATAGCAAGTTCTATAAGAAATGATTTAGAGAAAAGCCTTGGAGGAAAAGAATCATTAAAAGCAAATGTAGCTGCTCTAGAAGTAAGTGAAAGTAATTTTAATGATATTTTGTATAATGATTCAATTAGAAAGCAACACTATGACTACTTTTTGAGTAATAATGATATAAAAGATAGTGATATACTTGAATTTTATAAAAGTAATGATAAATATCAAAGACAATATAAATATAACGTGTTAGTATTTGATGATGAAAATTTAGCTAATAAAATTAGAAAACAAATTAATTCTTCTGAAGATTTTAAAGGATTTTTAAATAAATCTATTAAAAATTATGATATAATCAACTCTGATTTTGTATATGAAGATGATCATTTATTAAAAGAATCAAAAATAAAAGAGAAAAATAATGTTAGTAATGTATTTTCATTTGATAATAAATATATGATATTAATGGTTAATTCCTATAACGATAATGAAAATGAACTATTATTAAAAACTAAGGATATATATTTAAAAGAAAAGTATGAAGAATATCTTAATAAGCTGGTAAAGAAGTCTAAAATCAGGGTTTTTATTTAACAAATGCTTGAAAAACCTAAAATTATTTTGTATAATCAAGATTAGAGTTAAACAGAATTAATTATTGATTTATAGGAGGAAATATGAATAAATCAGAATTATTAGTTAGTATTTCAGAAAAAAGTGGACTTAAAAAAAGCGATTCTGAAAAAGCACTAAATGCAATGATAGAGACAATTACAGAAACTTTAACTGAAGGGGAAAAAGTTCAATTAGTAGGTTTTGGTACTTTCGAAACAAGAGATAGAAAAGCTCGTGAAGGAAGAAACCCAAGAAAACCTGATGAAGTTATAAAAATACCTGCAAGCAAAGCACCAGTATTCAAAGCTGGAAAAACTTTAAAAGAAGCAGTTAATAAATAATTTAATGAAAATAAAACCGGAACTTGAAATAAAGGTCCGGTTTTTATATTTCTTTGTATTTATCACTTACTTTTAAATTAGTGTCAATAGTTATAGTTGAGAAATTTTCATAATATACCATGCCTGGTTTTGCGCCCTTAGCTTTATTCACATTCTTTTTTTCTGTGTAGTCAATATTAATTTTATTATCGGAGGATATTGATGAATTTACAGCTGCTAAATATGATGCTATATTTATATCTTCATCATTTATATTATCACTTCTTAGTATAACATGACTTCCAGGAACATCCTTTACATGAAACCATAAGTCATCTTTGTTGGCTAATTTAAGTGTTATATAGTCATTTTGCTTACTATTTTTACCAACATAGATATCAGAACCGTTTTTTGTTTTATAATGATATGGCTTTGATTTTTTATTTTTAATTTTGTGTTTGTGACTTTTTTTAATTAAGTTATTTTCTATCATTTCATCTCTTATGTCATTTAGATCTTCAATACTTTGAGATCTATTTATAAAATCACATAGTTGATTTAAGTATTCTAAATAATCATTTTGTCTAGGAATATCTTTTTTTGCATAATCTACAGAATTTTTAATCTTTTTGGCTTTGGTATAATAGTTTTCAGTATTTTCCCATGGAGTTTTAGTAGGATCTAATTTTATTTCTATTTTTTTATTATTGTCATAAAAATCATCTAATACTATTTTATTATCTCCCTTACTAATTTTATGAACATTCGCAGATAATAAGTCACCATTTTTTCGTAGACCTTCTATTTTTGATTCTTGGAGAATATTATTACTTAAAATATTTAGTTTCTTATTTGTATTCTTTATATGAGAGTTTATTTTTTTTATAAGACTTGTTTTTATTTGATTAAGTCTGTCATGAGATTTATTTATATTATAAAATTCTTCGATAGATTCACTCATAGTTGAGTAAGACTTTTCCTTAAAATCTAAATGTGATAGCTTTATTGTATGGAATTCTTTTATCTTTTTATCATCACTATAAGTAAAGCTCTTAAGATTACCATTAATTATCTCATCTCTTAATTCATATAATAGATTATTTAATCTATCTTTTTCTGATTCACTAACTAACCCCCAATTTATTCTAGAATCAATTCCAGCTCTATAAATCAGTTCTTTTCCAACGATAGGTGAGAAACCAGTGTATGTTTTATGAAATATTTTATCAGGTCTAGTACTGTCAGATAATTTCTGATCTAACTTTTTTATGTCATAATCAAATGATTCATCTGTAATATCATATTTATCATTATCAACAAATTCATATTTTACACCTGGTAAAATTTGTCTGATTGATGACATATTTTCATTTACTCTTTTTATAGAGTCAATAACTTTATAATTATCATCAACTAGTATTATATTAGAATACTTACCCATGATTTCCACTATGAGTTTTTTGCTTGTATCAAAACCCATTTCATCAATAGAACTTATAGAAAAAATTACAACCCTATCCAAATCTTTCTGAATTATGTCAATTATTTTGGCTTGGTTAATATGTTTTCTTAAAACCATAGTAAAATTTGGTGGAATATCTGGATTTTCATATTTTTTTTGAGTCAAATTTATTCTCGCTTCATTATTATTGGCACTTAAAAGTAATTTATAACTTTTGCCCATAGAATAAACATTTAACACTATATCATTTTTAGAAGGTTGAGTAATTTTTTGAATTTTACCTCCTAAAAGTTTTTCTCTAATTTCATTTACTACTTTTCTTGTTACTATTCCATCATAACTCATATTTTCACCTCTTAAATACTATACTATAAAAGCTACTTGTAATAAGGGTCCTTAAAAGTAAAATAAATATAATAAGGAGGCGTGATGAAGAAAGGTTTTTTATTAGTTATATCTGGACCATCTGGAGTAGGTAAGGGTACAGTTCTTCACGACTTGATGAATACTCAAAAAAATTTAGTTTATTCTGTATCTGCAACAACTCGTGATAAGAGAGATGGAGAAATAGAAGGTGTAAGCTATTTTTATAAGTCTCATGAAGAATTTAAACAAATGATTGATGATGATCAGTTTTTGGAATATGCTCATGTACATAATAATTATTATGGAACTCCAAAGGAATTTGTAGAAAATAAGATTAATGATGGTAAAATTGTCGTTCTTGAAATAGATGTTCAAGGTGCTGTTAATGTAAAAAAGAATACTGACAATGCCGTCTTCATATTTTTAGCGCCCCCTAGCTTATCAGAACTTAAAAATCGAATTGTCGGTCGTGGGACAGAAACAGAAAATGACATTAACCTTAGAATGAAAAATGCAAGAAGAGAGTTAGAGTATATTAAATATTATGATTATTTAGTTGTAAATGATCATATTAATACCGCTATTAACTCTGTAAATGAAATAATTAATGCTGAAAAACATAAAGTTTTTAGAGAAGAAGATTTTGATATAAAGGAGATCTTAGATGAATAATCCATCTTTTAAAGAATTATCAGAGATTAGTCCAAGTAGATATGATATATGTATGATGGTATCAAAAAGGGCTAGAAGAATTGTAAGTGGCTCAGCTCCTCTTACAAAAAAAGTAGAAGCAAAACCTGTAACACAAGCTTTAAATGAAGTTGTAGAAGGTCAAGTAAGAAAAAAATGATTGATAATAAAAATATTTTATTAGGTGTTTCTGGTGGCATTGCTTGTTACAAAACACTGGAACTTTGTTCTAGATTAGTTAAAAAGAATGTAAATATTAAAGTCATAATGACAGAATCTGCTAAAGAGTTTGTAAGACCTGTAACTTTTGAAACAATGGCTAAGGGTTTAGTTTATTCAGATATGTGGGAAGGCCATCATGAAGAAGTTCACCACATAGAATTACCAAAGTGGGCAGACCTTATGCTTATTGCACCTACATCAGCTAGTACTATTGGTAAAATGGCAAATGGTATAGCAGATAACTTTTTAATTGCTTCATATTTAGCCTGTCAAAAAGATGTTATTATAGCTCCTTCTATGAACACACAGATGCTTTTAAATCCAGCAACTCAAAGAAATCTTCAGACTTTAAGAGAATATGGGGTAAAAGTTATAGCTCCAGAATCTGGTGTCCTAGCTTGTAATACTGTTGGTGATGGTCGTATGGAAGAGCCGAAAAATATAGTTAAATATTTGGAAGATTATTTTACTGATAAAGATCTTGTTGGTAAAAAAATAATAGTATCAGCTGGTCCTACTATTGAACCAATTGATTATGTAAGATACATAACAAATCACTCTAGTGGTAAAATGGGGTATAATATTGCTAATGAGGCAAAAAAAAGAGGAGCAGATGTTACTTTAGTATCAGGTCCTGTTAATCCTTTTGAAATTAATGGTATTAATAAAATAGAAGTTAAAACAAATGAAGAGATGAAAAATGCTATTGAAGAAAACTTCGATGATGCAAGTGCTCTTATTATGGCTGCGGCTCCTGTTGATTATAGACCTAGCACGGTAAGTGATAGAAAGATAAAAAAATCTGGAGAATCTATAAATTTTGAATTTATAGAAAATTTAGACATACTAAAATATTTTGGTAGTAAGAAAAAAGATCAGACTATTATTGGATTTGCTGCTGAAACAGATGATTTGATAGAAAATGCAAATAAAAAATTAAATGTTAAAAATGCTGATTATATTGTAGCTAATGATCTAAAAAAAGAAGGTGCAGGATTTAATACAGATACTAATGTAGCAAGTTTTATATCAAAAGATGGTGTAAAAGATCTAGAGATAATGAGTAAAAAAGAATTAGCTAACGAAATACTAAACTTAATTAGGTGATATTATTTACGCAAAAGTAATAATTGATAGTAAAAGTAGATTTTTAAATCGTAGTTTTACTTATCATATACCAGAAAAATTCAATAAGAAAATAGATATAGCAATGAGAGTCTTAGTTCCTTTTGGCAAAGGAAATAAGACTAGCGTTGCTTTTGTTTATGAAATAATAGAAAATATCGATGCAAGTTATGAGATAAAAGATATTTTAGATATTATTGATGATAATAGACTAATTTCAGATGAACTTATGAAATTAGCTTTTTTTATGAGCAAAAATTATATGTCTCCAATACAAGCTTCGATAAAACAAGTTATGCCTCCAACAGATATTAAAAATGTTAAAATATATTACTATAATAAAAAAATGATAGATGGAGATCTCTCTAATTATCTAAATAAAAAGCGTCAGATGTCTGACATAATAAATAAATTTGGGGACATAAAAGATAAAGTTTTAAATCTTGTTAAAAAAAATGAAATAGGTGTGTATTACGATACTAAAGATACTCAAACTGTAAAATATGACGAATATGTGGAATTAGTAGACGATATAAGTATTAACTTAACTAAAAATGCAAAAAAACAGGCTGAAATAATAGATTATTTAAAAGCTAATGGAAAAATAAAAGTAAGTGAATTACTTAGTAAAACAAATGCACCTAGATCAAGTTTTAAGTCACTTATAAATAAGGGATTTATAAAAGTATCTAAGCAAGAAAGAAACAAAGAATTAGATATCTCATACAATCCTTACCAAAAATTTTCCTTAAATAATGATCAAGACAATGCTTTTAATATTATAAAAGCTAATCCTAAAGGACAATTCTTATTATTTGGAGTAACCGGATCAGGTAAAACGGAAATATTTCTACAAATGGTGGAAGAAGTTATAAAAAGAGGACAAGAGGCAATTATTTTAGTTCCAGAAATTTCACTTACACCGCAAACCATTGAAAGATTTAAGGGTAGATTTAATGAAAGAATTGCTATAATTCATTCTGGATTGACAGCTTCAGAAAGGTTTGATCAATGGAGGATGATAAATAATGGGGAAGTTAAAATAGTTATAGGTGCGAGATCTGCTATATTTGCCCCTTTTAAAAATCTTGGAATAATAATAATTGATGAGGAGCATGATGTTTCTTATATTTCTTCAAAAGATCCCAAATATCATACAGATGAAATTGCAAGATTTAGAGCTGACTATAATAAATGCAATCTTATATTAGCTTCTGCTACCCCTTCTATAAATACTATGAAAAAAGCAGAAGAAGGTGAGTATCAACTAATCCATCTAAAAAATAGAATAAATAATTCTATGCCAGATATAGAAATAGTAGATCTAAAAGAGGAGCTCAAAAACTCTAACTATTCAATTATTAGTCGTAGATTATATGAAGAAATAGATAATAATTTGAAAAAAAAAGAACAAATCATTTTATTTTTAAACAAAATAGGTCATGATTCCTACACCTTCTGTAGGACCTGTGGTTATGTCATAAAATGTGAAGCTTGTGATGTAGCCATGACTTATCATAAGAATGTAGATAGATTAGTTTGTCATTATTGTGGTAGAACAATAAAACAACCTAGAGTTTGTCCTAATTGTCATTCTAAAAAAATAAAAGAATTTGGAGCAGGTACGGAGAAGCTTGAAGAAGAAGTGAGAAATTTATTTCCTAAGGCAAATATTCTTAGAATGGATAGCATGACATCAAATAATAAAGCTGCTTATGAATATATGTATAAAGGTATGAAAGAAAAAAAGATCGATATCTTATTAGGAACTCAAATGATAGCTAAAGGACTTGATTTTAAAAATGTTACTTTGGTTGGAATAATCTCAGCAGATTTAAGTTTAAATGTTGGAGATTTTAGATCTCAAGAGAATACATTTGAATTATTGACTCAGGTTGCAGGTAGAAGTGGAAGAGATAAGAAAAAAGGAAAAGTAATAATTCAAAGTTATAGGCCAGATAATTTTGTTATACAGGCAGTTAAGAATAATGATTACGATAGTTTTTATAAAAATGAGCTCATGGAAAGACAGGCCTTTTCCTATCCTCCATTTAAAAACTTATTAACGATTAAAATTATAAATGAATCTAGAACTCAAACAATAGATATTTCAAGAAGATTTGCTATTGATTTAAAAAATCATCTAGGAGAATATTTAGAAGTTGAGATTATCGGCCCAAATCCTTGCAAAATATCAAGAATTAATAATAAACATAGGTATAATATTATTGTTAAAGCTAAAGATAAAGACTTAAGCCAGGTTGTATATATAATTAATAAACTTAAAAATTTGTATATAAGTAAATATAAGGACACGAGCTTTATACCAGCTATAAATCCAATAAGTATTAATTAAGGAGTTTTAAATGTTTGATTTTTTTAAGAAAAAGAAGAAAGAGGATGAAAATAAGAAAGAATATTTAGAAGAAACATATCAAGATGATGAAGCTGAGGAAGAGTGGCAGGTTGAAGATGAGTATGAAGAAGATTTTAAACCATTAGAAGGTGGAGAAACTTTAGTTTTTGAATCATCTAATGCTGATCTTGAAGAAGAATTTAGTTATGATGAATCTGAACATAATGAGAACTTAGATTCAAATCATATCTCCACTGAAGACCTCACTAATTCTAGTGATTTTAATTATGAAGAAAGTAATAATTATAAAAAAGAAGAAATTTATAATCAATCTTATGAAGAATCAGAGAATAAAGGTTTCTTTGGAAAACTTAGAGATGGTTTATTAAAGACAAGAGATCAATTTTCTTCTCAAATTAAGAATCTTTTTACTTCTAATGTAAAAATTGATGACGAAATGTATGAAGAGTTAGAAGACATTCTAATCTCAGCTGACATAGGCATGGAGACAACTTTAGCTATTGTTGATTCATTAAGATATGAAATAAATGAAAGAAATATTAAAGATTCTGATGAAATATATCCATTACTAGAAGAAATAATGGTAAGGCACCTAGATCGTGATAATTTAGATAACGATTTAAACTTTAGAAATAATGAATTAGCTATTATTTTAGTTATAGGTGTAAATGGCGTTGGTAAAACTACAACAATAGGTAAATTAGCTTATAATCTCGAAAAAGAAGGAAAATCTGTAATGCTTGCTGCAGCTGATACATTTAGAGCAGCAGCTATTGAGCAATTAGGAGAATGGGCTGATAAAGCAAATGTAGAAATGATAGCCCATAGCGAAGGAGCTGATCCTTCAGCAGTGATATTTGATGCAATTAAATCTGCTAAAAATAAAGATATTGATGTATTAATTTGTGATACAGCAGGTAGACTTCACAATAAAAAGAATCTAATGAAAGAGTTGGAAAAGATTAATAAAACCATAGATAGTCATGCTGGATCAGCAACACGTGAAAATTTACTAGTTCTTGATGCTACTACTGGTCAAAATGCAGTTAATCAATTGCGTGAATTTAAAAATGTAACTGATATTACTGGTCTTATACTGACAAAATTGGATGGAACAGCAAAGGGAGGAATTATATTTCCACTTCAATATGAACTAAATGTTCCAGTAAAATATATAGGCCTAGGAGAAGGAATTGATAACTTAGAAAAATTCGATTCTAAATCTTTTGTAGACGCTATGTTTTAACTATTGATATTTTAATAAGTCTATAGTAAAATAGTACAGTACTACAAAAATATACACATTATCCGATGGATATTTCGTTGCCAACAATGGTTAAATACCCAAAAGAAGATAGTGGAAGAAGAAAACGGAGGAATTTATATGGCAGTAGTCTCAATGAAAAAATTACTAGAAGCTGGTGTACACTTTGGTCACCAAACAAGAAGATGGAATCCTAAGATGGCTAAATACATCTTCACAGAAAGAAATGGAATCTATATAATAGATTTACAAAAGACAGCGGTTCAAATAGAAGATGCCTATGCAATGATTAGGGATATAGCTGCAGATGGCGGTGATGTTTTATTTGTTGGAACAAAAAAACAAGCACAAGATTCTATTGAACATGAAGCTAAAAGATGTGGCCAATACTATGTGTCAAATAGATGGTTAGGCGGAATGCTTACAAACTTTGATACAATAAGAAAAAGTATAGACAAACTAAAAAGATATGAACAAATGGAAGAAGATGGAACATTTGATCTTCTACCTAAAAAAGAAGTACTACAGTACCAAAAAGAAATGGATAAATTAGAAAAGAATCTTGGCGGTATTAAAGAAATGGATAAACTACCAGACGTAATATTTGTAGTAGATCCAGGAGAAGAATCTATAGCGGTTCATGAAGCAAGAATATTAGGTATTCCAGTTGTAGCGATAGTAGATACAAACTGTGACCCAGATGAAGTTGATTTAGCTATACCAGGAAATGACGATGCTATTCGTGCAGTAAAATTAATAACATCTGTAATGGCTGATGCTGTAGTGGAAGCAAATCAAGGTAACGAATTTGATCCATCCAATGACAACTTAGCAAATGAATTTTTAGAAGAATCAGACGATCAAGAAGTAAAAGAAGAAAAAAACGAAGAAACTAAAGAACTTTCATCTGAAGAAATAGCTGATGCAGCAGAAGAAATTGAAACAGCTGCATATGAAGATAAAAACGAAGAAAATCAAGGAGAATAAGATGGCAGTAAGTGCAAGTTTAGTTAAAGAATTAAGAGAAATGACAGGCGCTGGAATGATGGACTGTAAAAAAGCATTAGAAGAAACTAATGCTGATATTGACGCAGCTGTTAAACTTTTAAAAGAAAAAGGACAAGCTACTTTAGACAAAAAAGCTGGTAGAATAGCAGCTGAGGGTGTAATTGGTTCATATATTCACAATAATAAAATTGGTGTGATCGTAGAAATTAATACTGAAACTGACTTTTCAGCAAACACGGATACTGTAAAAGACTTTGCACGTGATATTGCCATGCATATTGCAGCTGCAAATCCTCTTTATATCTCTGAAGAAGATGCAGATGAAAATGATATAGCACAACAAAGAGAAATTCTTGTAAATCAAGCAATTAACGAAGCTTCTGATAATATGCCAGAAGATAAGAAAAAAATGATTGCTGAAAAAAAAGTTGAGGGTAGACTTAAAAAATACTTATCAGAAGTATGCTTATTAGATCAACCATACATTAAAAATCCTGATCAAACAGTAGAATCATATCTAAGAGATACAGCTAATAATGTTGGAGAAAATATAAAAATTAGAAGATTCGCTAGATTTGAAGTTGGTGAAGGAATCGAGAAAAAAGAAGAGGATTTCGCTGCAGAAGTAGCTTCACAAATGAATGCTTAATTAAATAAATTTTATTTATAACCACCTATATTTTTAATAATGTAGGTGGTATTTTCAATCAAAACTACCAGCCAAACTGGTAGTTTGTACAGCGCCTATAAGGATCTGCATAGCAATTGTTTTTTTCTTAAGTATCTTTCGTATAAAACTCAATTTATGGTATAATTATAAAGGAATGTAAATTCCAAGTAAAATTTCATAGGAGGTGATAATAAATGGATAATCCAGTTTTTATAATCGTTACTGTCGCCTTCGTATTGTTAGCTTTTATTTTAGGCTTCATTTATCAAAAAAAATCTAGTGAAAAAAAGATAGGCTCAGCAGATGAACTAAGTCGTCAAATCATTGAAGATGCTAATAGGCAAGCAGAAACACTAAGACGTGAAAGTCTTGTTGAAGCAAAGGATGAAATCTCCCAATTAAGATTAGAAAATGATAAGAAGTTAAACAAAAGAGGCGAAGAACTTGATAAAAAAGAATCTCGCCTATTTAAAAAAGAAGAAAGTCTTGACAATAGAGCTTTATTGATTGACAAAAAGGCTGATCAAATCTCTAGTGATCAGAAGAGGTTAAAACAAAAAGAAGACAGCATTGATAAACTGATTGAACAAAAACAATTAGAATTACAAAGAATTGCAGGCCTTACCAATAGTGAAGCTAAAGAAATTATCTTAGAAAACGTTAAAAAAGATACCATCCATGAATCAGCCAAACTTATAAAAGAAGCTGAAGAGAAAGTAAAATCTGAAAGTAAAAAAATAGCTACTGAGATTCTTGCTACAACAATACAAAGATATGCAGCAGATCAAGTAGCAGAAAATACTGTATCAGTGGTTACTTTGCCAAATGATGAAATGAAAGGTCGAATTATCGGTCGTGAAGGTAGAAATATAAGAGCCTTTGAGCAGTTAGCTGGTGTTGATCTTATTATCGATGATACTCCAGAAGCAGTTGTAATATCATCATTTGAACCTGTGAGACGTGAAATTGCGAAAATAGCTCTCGAAAGATTAATTCAGGATGGACGTATCAATCCTTCTAGAATAGAAGAAACTTTGCAAAAGTCTGAAGAAGAAATTGAACAAAGAATGATTGAAGATGGTGAAATATCCACTGAAGCAGCAGGTGTTCATAACTTACATCCTCAACTAGTAAAATTAGTTGGTAAGATGAAATATAGAACAAGTTATGGACAAAATATTATGAAACATTCAGTGGAGGTGGCTAATATTGCTGGAATGCTAGCTGAAGAAATTGGCGCGGATGCACAAATAGCTAGACGTGGGGGACTTTTGCATGACATAGGTAAAGCTATAGATCATGAATTAGAAGGCACACATGTCGAATTGGGAATTGATGTAGCTACAAGATATGGTGAGAATAAATATGTTGTAAATGCTATACAATCTCATCACGGTGAGGTAGAGCCGAATTGTATAGAGTCAATTCTTGTACAGACTGCAGATGCAATATCTGCTGCTAGACCTGGAGCAAGGCGTGAAAGCTTAGAAAATTATATTAAAAGGCTTGAAAGTCTTGAAGCTATAGCTAATTCCTATGATGGAATAGAAAAATCATTTGCCCTTCAAGCAGGTCGTGAGTTAAGGATAATGGTCAAACCAGATAAGATATCTGACGATGAAATGATTGTAGTTGCTAGAGAGATTGCAAAAAGAGTCGAAGATGAATTAGAATATCCTGGTGAAATTAAAGTTAACGTACTAAGAGAATCAAATGCAATTGAATATGCAAGATAATTTATTATTCATAATGACAATCTAAAATAAAACTGCCTTTGAGGGCAGTTTTTTAATTAGATTAAAATAATTTAATGAAATTTAAGATTTATAGTTATAGGGAAGAGAAAAACAATACAAATATCCCTATAAATTATTGCACAAAATAATAATTTTGTGCAATAATTGTATAAAAAAATAATAGAGGTACAATAAGATTATATTATAAATGAATTAGATATTTTCTTATATAATAATAAATTTTAAGGAGTTTTATATTTTTTATGACTAGACCTATTGTACTTGTAGATTATCTAAATTATTTAAAGTCTATTCGCGGTCTATCTTTAATGACTATTAAGGAATACTCTTATGACTTAGAAGTTTTTTTTGAATATCAAATTATAAGAAAAATATATTACGGAGATAGATCATCTTATGAAAAAGATTTTAAAGACTCAGATATAAACAAAATAATAAATCCTGATTTTTTAGGAGATTTAAATATTACTGATTTTTACTCTTATCTTTCTTATTTAGATAATGAAAAGAATGATAATCCTACTACAAGATCTCGTAAAATTTCAGCTTTAAAGTCATTTTATAATTACTTATATCAAGAAATTGAAGTGATTGATAAAAATATTACTATTAAGCTCAAAAATCCCAAAATTAGCAAAAGACAACCTGTATATCTCACATTAGATGAAACTGAAAGACTACTTTATGTAATAAATGCAGAGAAAAATGACTTCTTGAGAGCTCGTGATTTAGCTATAGTTTTTACGTTTTTAACTACAGGTATGAGATTATCTGAGCTAGTTAGTATTAATGTAAACGATATAGAAAATGATCATTTTTCAATAGTTGGTAAGGGTAATAAGGAAAGAACTATCTATCTTACTGACAATGCTTTAAGATTAATTCATCATTATTTAAAAGTAAGAAACGATTATTTAGGAGATAAATATGTAGATGCCTTATTTGTTTCAACTAGAAAAAAACGTATTAGTAATCGCACAGTTCAGGCCACTATAGAAAAATATTTAGAAAAAGCAGGATTTGATACATCTATATATTCTACTCATAAGTTAAGACATACAGCAGCTACATTAATGTATAAATATGGTAATGTAGATATAAGGGCTTTAAAAGATATATTAGGACATACTAGCATTTCCACTACTCAAATATACACCCATCTTGAAGATGAAGACTTAAAAAAAGCAATAAATAAAAACCCATTGTCTGATATGGAGATATAAGAACAAGGGTACTTATATGTATCCTTGTTTTTTAAAACGGCTTAAAACGAGTTTTAAGGCAAGCTTTCCATGATAATAATTAAGTCCACCTTGCAAGTAAGCTATATATGGTTCTCTTAAAGGACCATCAGCCGAAAGTTCTGATGTAGAACCTTCTACAAAACCACCTGCAGCCATAATTACAGGATCTTCATATCCTGGCATTGGAAAAGGTTCTGGCACTAAGTTAGAATCTACAGTTGAAGCTTCTTGTATAGCTTTGCAAAAAGTTATAACTTTATCAGGATCTTTAAATTTTATAGCTTGAACCACATCACTTTGAGGTTCATCAATTTTAGGAACAACTTCATAACCTAAATCATTAAAAACTCTGCCAAAAAGCATTCCAACTTTTATAGCTTCTTTTACTATTTGTGGTGCAAAATATAAGCCTTGTAAAACGGATCTGCTTGTACCAAAACTTAAGCCTTCATCTTTGCCAATACCTGGAGCGGTTAGTGTATTAGAACAATATTCGATTAAATCAGATTTTCCACAAATATAACCACCTGTTATAGCGATTCCGCCACCTAGATTTTTGATTAAAGAACCAGCAAGTATATCTGCACCAATTTCAATAGGTTCTTTATATTCTGTAAATTCTCCGTAGCAATTATCTATAAATATAATTGTATCTGGATTTATAGTTTTTATTTCCTCAATTGCTTTTTTTATTTCTTCAATTGTAAAAGCACGTCTTTGCGTATATCCAGTTGATCTTTGAATCAAAGCTAGCTTTGTATTAGAATCAACTACTTTAGAGATATTTTTATAATCTATCTTATTATTATCATCAAGAGATAATTTTTTGTACTTGATACCTTTTGATAATAAATTTCCTTTTTTGTCTCCAGCTATACCGATAACTTGTTGCATTGTATCATATGGATCATCAGTTATTGCAACCATTTGATCTCCATTATTTAATAATGCGAATAAGACTAATGAAAGCGCATGAGTACCTGCAACTATACTAGGCCTTACAAGAGCATCTTCAGCTTTGAATATATCAGCAAAAATTTTTTCAACTTTTTCACGACCAATATCAGCATAACCATAACCAGTTGCAGTTATAAAATCTTGTGTATTTAAATTATTTTTGTTAAAAGATTTTAAAACTTTAAGCTGATTGTATTCAGCTATAGCTTCAAGATTCTCAAAATCTTTTGTTAGCTTTTTCTCTTTATCTATTATTAAATTATCAAATGACTCATCGATTTTATAATGAGTGTATATTTCATTAAAATTCATAAACATCCTTAATTATACTTATTATTATATCATTAGCATCATCTTTATTTAAATTATCCATCATAATTTCATGGGTAAAATTATATAATTTATATCTTTTCATCCAGGTTATTTGCCTTTTTGCATAATGTCTGGTATTCTTTTGAATCAAATCTATAAGTTCATCTATATCAATCTCTTTATCAAAATAAGGAAACAGTTCTTTATATCCTATAGCTGCCATAGATTGAGAATCTTTAGTAAGTTTATATTTTTTAATTACACTAACAAATTCATTTATAAGTCCAGCATCTAACATTTTTATTACACGATTGTTAATATTTTCATAAAGTTTGCTTCTGTCTTCATAATTTAAGAAAAATAAAATTGGATCTATAGTATTATTTAAAACTCTCTCACCTTTTCTAAGTTCTGAAGGTTTTTTGCCTGTCATCTCATATATTTCTAAAGCTCTAATTATTCTTTGGGACTCATTTTCATGATATTTATCTGCTGTTTTTGGATCTAGTTCTTTTAATTTATTATATAAAAATGAGTTACCCTTTGAATCAGATATATCTTGTAACTTTTTTCTTATTTTGGGATCTTTTGGTGTATTCCCATAATTCATTTCAAATAATAAAGAGTCTATATAAAATCCTGTTCCACCAGTAAGTATTGGTATATTTCCATTATTATTTATATCGTGTACTATTGGCTTTACTAAACTAGAAAAATCTTCCACTGTAAAATTTTCATTAGGATTAATAATATCAATCATATGATGCTTAATACCTCTGAAATCAGATTCCTTATTAGTGCCAATATCCATGTCTTTATAGATCTGTTGACTATCACAGGAAATAACTTCTCCATTAAAAGTTTTTGCAACTTTGATAGCTATATCACTTTTGCCACTAGCTGTGGGTCCTGTAATTATTATTAATTTATCTTTCAAAAAAATTCTCCAAACTATCTTTATTTAAAACTAACAAAGTTAACTTACCATCATTGGTTTTATAAGGATTATCAAGTTTAAATAATTCGTTTAATAAATTGATAGATTCATCTTTATTTATATTATGACCTTTTCTAAAAATATTACTTCTAATAAACTTTCCAATATTCTTATAAAAAATTTCATTTTTATTTTTAAAATCTATATCTAAAATATCGTAAAAAAAGCTTTCACTTTCTGGAATATCAAATATTTGAGGAATAGATCTAATGATTATTTGAGATTCTCCAATTTGATCAATATCAAAACCTAAATCCATTATGGATTCTTTTTTATTATCAAATTTATCTTTATCATTTGCTTTTAAATTTATTATAATAGGCTCTAAGAGAATTTGACTACTAACACTCTTGTTAGACATATTTTTTATGAATTCATTATATTTTATAGCCTCATCAGCACGTCTATGATCTAAAACAATTATTTCATCTTCAGATTTTTTAAATAAAGAATACTTTCCAAAAATACTTGTTAAATATAAATAAGAAAATTTGCCTTCTAATAAGCTTTTTTGTTGATCTGATTTAATTTTAGTATAATCGTTATTATTAAAACTTTGTTCATTACTAGAAATTATTTTTTTATCTTCATTAAAAAAATCATCGTTTTCATATAATTTAGCATCTTCTTTTACAATATTAAAAGATTTATATGAATCTAATAGATTTTGATAGTTACTTAAATCTGGTATTTGTTTATTTTCTATCTTTTTATTGGTAATTTCGGCTGGATTATTTTCTTTAATTAAACTTTTATATATGCTTGTAGATAGTAAACTAATCAAGTCATCTTCATAGTTAAATTTTATAGTTTTTTTATTAGGATGAACATTTACATCTAAATTTTTAGGATTAGTATTTACAAATAAAAAGAATGCAGGAAATCTACCATTAGGTATATAAGATCTATATTCTTTTTCTATATTGTTAGTTATTATATTACTATCTATTAATCTATTATTTATAAATAAGTGTTGTAAAGATCTACTTCCTCTATAATAATTAGGACTTGATATGAACCCATCAATATTATATATATCATTATTAGCAGAAATTTTAATAAGTTTATCTTTTAAATTAGGATCTAAAAGATTTGGAATTTTAGTCTCCAAATCTTCACTCCCATGACTTATAAACTCTACTCTTCCATTCTTAATGTATTTAAAAGATATATCATTGTAGCCTATTGCTAATGAATATATAAGCTTAGATATAGCATTTGTTTCAGCAATATCAGATTTGAGAAACTTTTTCCTTACTGGTAAGTTATTAAATAAATCTTTTACTATGATGCTTGTTCCAGTATTTGTTGCTATGGAAGATTCTTTATATTTATTATTTTTAAATTCTAATTTTTTGCCTATTTCCTCTTCTTTGGTTTTAGATATAGCCACTAAGTCGCTTACACTTGCTATACTTGATAAGGCTTCTCCTCTAAATCCTAAAGAACATATATCATATAAATCATTAAAGTTACCAATTTTAGATGTTGCATGTTTTTCAAATGCTAATATCATGTCAGCCTTATCTATACCAGTCCCATCATCTGTAACTCTAATAAAAGTTTTGCCCCCATTTTTTATTTCAACAACTATATTTTTGGAATTAGCATCTATAGAGTTTTCCACAAGTTCTTTTACTACTGAAACAGGTGCTTCTATAACTTCACCTGCTGCAATCTGTTCTATTGTATAGGTATCTAGCTTTACAATAGCCATTATAACTCTCCTATACTTTCTATAAGTTTATTTAACTTATTTATTGCTTCTATAGGAGTTAGCTCATTAATATTTATATTATTAGCTTCTGATTTTAAATTTTTATATTTATTTTCATTTATTTCATATATAGTAGATTTAATATCAGAATCTTTATTAAGATTAATACCAACTTCAGAGTTAAGATTATTCATAAATTTTTGAGCATTATCAGTAATTTCTTCTGGTAAACCACTTAATTTAGCTACATCTATTCCATAACTCCTGCTTGATCTACCTTCTTTAATTTTTCTTAAAAATACTAAATTATTATTCTCTTTTAATATTTCCATTTTTAAGTTTTTAACATTGTTAAGCTCATCTTCAAGAATGGTTAACTCATGAAAATGTGTAGCAAATACTGTCTTAAATTTCTTTTTCTTTGAAATATAATCTACTAAAGCCATAGCAATGCTCAAACCATCATCCGAAGACGTTCCTCTGCCAACTTCGTCAAGTATGACAAAAGAATTATTTGTAGCATTTTTTAAAATATTAGAAACTTCATTCATTTCTAACATAAAAGTAGATTCACCCTTAGAGATATTATCACTTGCACCAATCCTAGTAAAAACTTTATCACATATACCTATTTCAGCATAGCTTGCTGGTACAAAAGACCCCATTTGAGCCATAATAATTATTATGGCCATTTGTCTCATATAAGTAGACTTGCCAGCCATGTTAGGTCCTGTTATTATTTGAATGATATTATCGTCTTCACCTATATTAGTGTCATTTGCTATAAACTCATTCTCGTTAAGTTTTTTTTCAATTACTGGATGTCTACCATTTTTAATATTAATCATATTTTCATTATTTATTATTGGTCTTACATAGTTATTGGTTAGCGCTACTTGTGAAAGTGTGTTTAGAGCGTCAATATTAGCTATCATCTTTGCTAAAGACTGTAATTTTAAAGTTTGATCAAGTATTTGATTCCTAATATCATTAAAAATCTCATATTCTAAATCATTGACCTTATCTTTTCCACCTATAATAAGATTTGAAAGATTTTCTAAAGTTTCGGTTGTATATCTTTCCTGATTTTTAAGAGTTTGTTTTCTTATATAAGAATTAGGTACCTTATCTAGATTAGATTTAGTTATTTCTATTGAGTATCCATTATTTTTATTATAAACTATTTTATAGTTTTTAATTCCTGTAGTCTCTCGCTCTTGAATCTCATAATTAGTCAACTTTTCTAGGGCATTTTTAGAATCAGATTTTAACTTATCTAAATTATCATTAAAGTTCTCTTTAATGATCCCGCCATCTGTTATAGATATAGGCGGATCATCAACAATTGCTTTATCTAAAAGCTCATATAATTCATCCATTTCTGGTAAGTTTAATCCTAGGTTTTTAATATTACTATCATTAATATCAGATAGATATTTTTTGAGATCTGGCATATTCTTAAGAGAGTTTTTTAAAGAAATAAAATCTCTTGCATTTGCTCTTTTATATGAAATCTTTCCTAATAGTCTTTCTAAATCATAAACATCTGAGAGATAATTTGATACATTTTGAGAATCAATTGTATTATCTTTAAAATAATCCACTATATCTAATCTGCGATTGATTTTTTCTATATCAATTAATGGTCTTTCCAACCATTCATTAATTATCCTAGAACCCATAACAGTATCGGCTTGGTCAAGAATTTTAAGTACTGTATCCTCTTTACTATTATTGTTTAAGTTCCTATGAAGTTCTAGATTTTTTCTAGTGTTTGCTTCCAATTCTAGATAATTGGATATTTCAAGAACTTCTATATTATTTATATGATTAAGTTTAGCGTCGTAAAATTTATAAATATAATCTAATAAATTTGCTAAGGATACAAGAGACAACCTTTTGTCTGAAACTTTTTCTAAATTCTCATCTCCTAAGTACTCTATAATAGTTTTTATTCTTTTATAATATTCCCTATCATCTTCTATATAATTAATAAATATATCATTATTTATGTTTAAATATTTTTTTATTTCCGTTAATTTAAGATCATTGTTAATTATAATTTCGGAAGGATTTATCTTCTCTATTTGATCTATAGCTTGTTTAGCTATTAAGTCGTTAGAACCCTTGATTTCAATCGTATATAAAGCCCCTGTAGATATATCACAATAAGAAATACCTAATCCATAATTATTTTGAAAAATGGATAATAGATAATTATTCTCTCTTGTATCTAGCGATTCCATATCAGTTATAGTACCAGGTGTAACAACTCGAGTTATTGCACGTTTTACTAATCCCTTTGCTTTCCTAGGATCTTCTACTTGATCACATAAAGCAACCTTGTATCCTTTTTTTACAAGCTTGTTAACATAATTATCTATAACATGATGAGGAACACCACACATAGGAGCTTTTTTATCATGTCCGCATTCTTTTCCAGTAAGGGTAAGACCTATAACTTTACTAGTTATTATAGCATCGTCAAAAAAGCTTTCATAAAAATCCCCAACTCTATATAATAAAAGAGAATCTTTAAAATTATCTTTTACATCAACATAGTGTTTTAGCATTGGAGTTAATTTCTCATAAGTAAAGTTTTCTTTCATTTGTCTATCCTCATTTCTATATAATATTATACCATAAAAAAATACTCACATATTTGTGAGTATTTATGGAATTACTGTATATCAATTACTTTTACATTCTTTATCCAATTATTAGAATCATCTAAACTTGTATCAATAATAGCCATCTTACCATAATTTTCCCCTAATTCATATATTGGTGTACCGTCTATTTTATATACTAAGTAAACTCTATCAGGCTCTAAAGCTGCAGACATAGATAACTTTTCTAAATTTCCTTCACTATCTTCTAAAACTAAATAAGCTCTATCTTTTAAATTTATATCTTGATTTCCTATAATTTTTTCTATAGGAACACCATCAATATTTACTTTCTCTAATCCATTATTATAATAAACTACTTTATTTTCAGATCCTTTTTTTCTAATCTCTTTTAATGTCATAGAATCTATCTGATCACCATTTGACTTTAAAATAAGTATTTCATGATCGTACTTAGAAAGATCTCTTTCTTTAGAATAGTTTCTTATACTAAAGGATAATATAAAAATAGCGGCAATAGCTACTAATGATATTATCAATCTATATTTATTTCTTTTTAGTCTCTTCTTTACTTTCTTTTTTGCCATTATTTGCCAGTGGAACCAAATCCGCCTTCACCCCTATCCGTATCATCTAAACTATCAACAACTTCTATTTCAAATTGTTTATAGGGTTGGACTATTAATTGAGCTATTCTATCACCATTTTCTATTGTTTGTTCTTCTTCTCCATAATTATAAAGATAAATCATTATCTCTCCCCTATAGTCAGAATCAATTATTCCAACAGTATTAGCTAACATTATTTTTTTCTTAACTCCTGTTGAAGATCTTGGATAGATCGCTCCAAAATAACCTTCTGGAATCTGGACTTTAATCCCTGTATCTATTTTAACTGTTTTTTTAGGTTCAATTACTATATCCTTATCAGTTTTACAATGTAAATCTAGTCCAGCTGCTCCCTTAGTTTGATATGCTGGTAAATTATCCTTATATACAATTTTTAATTTCTCATTCATTTAATCACCTTTTCTAAAGATTAATATACCAATTTTTGTGTAAAATTACAAAGAAAGTATAGTAAATTTAAGAAAAGAGGTAACAATGGAAAAGGTAATAGAAAGATTCTTAAAATATATAAGTTATGATACAAAAAGTGATCCCCAAAATGGCGAAAAAGAAAAACCCTCTAGTAAAGGCCAATGGGATTTAGCTAAAGCACTAAAAAGCGAATTAGAAAAATTAGGACTTGATGCGAGTATAAATGATGAATGTTTTGTATTTTCTGAAATAAAATCTAATACAGATAAAAAACTCCCTACAGTTGGATTTATTGCACATATGGATACTTCGCCTGAAATGGATGGAAAAATTGAAAATCCACAAATTATCGATTATAAAGGTGGAGATATTAAACTAAATGATAAAAGATCGATTACAGTTAATGATTTCCCAGTATTAAAAGACTTAGTAGGACTAACTTTAATCACTACTCGTGGCGAAACTTTACTTGGAGCTGATGATAAGGCAGGTATTGCTGCTATTATGAATATGGCAGAATACTTTATAAATAATCCTAAAATTGAACATGGAGATATTAAAATAGCTTTCACACCAGATGAAGAAATTGGTACAGGTGCTGATACTTTTGATATAGAATATTTCGATGCAGATTTCGCTTATACAATTGACGGAGGTTATTTAGGCGAACTAGAATATGAAACTTTTAATGCTGCATCAGCCAAAGTTAATATAAATGGAAAATCAGTACATCCAGGTTCAGCAAAAGACACTATGGTAAATTCTACATCAGTGGCATTTGAATTTGATAGATTATTAGGTGAATTTAAACGTCCAGAACATACAGAATGCTATGATGGTTTTTATCATTTAGTTTCCATTGAAGGTGATGTAGAAAATACAAAAATGGAATATATAATTAGAGATCATGACAGAGATAAATTTGAATCAATGAAAAAACAAGTTATATTAAACAAAGAATATCTTAATAATAAATATGGGGATATAGTATCAGTAAATATAAAAGATAGCTATTATAATATGGGTGAAATATTAAAAGATAAACCAGAAATTATAGATTATGCAAAAGAAGCTATGAAAAATCTTGGTATTAAAGTTATAACTAGTCCAGTACGTGGAGGTACTGATGGATCTAAGCTTTCATTTATGGGACTGCCTTGTCCTAATATATTTGCTGGAGGTTTAAACTTCCACGGAGTTTATGAGATTCTTCCAGTTGAGTTTTTGATTAAATCTTCAGAAACAATTATAGAAATTGTTAAAGTTATTGCAAAAAATAGTTAGTAGTATTATAATTGATATAGAAGTTAAAGCAATACATACTAAGAAAGGGAGTAAATAATGTCAGATAAAAATAAACATCAAGTAATTGATCCTAGCACAGGAGAAGTAAAAGATTCATCACAATATCACGGTAATGAAGAACTAGATAAAAGTAGTCGTGAAAGCAATGATACGAAAGGTGGAGATGATCTAGATAAAAAATACTCTTCAGATCAAGAGCATCTAAAAACTGAAGTGGATGAAGCAGATCAAATTTCAAATGTTGGTGTTGAGGCAAGAAGAACTCGCGAAGATGATTTGTCAGAAAATCCATCAAGAGATAAATAATTAATACTAATAAAATTATAAAAATTTTATTCTAATTTCAATATAAATAAGCTTTAACAAAAAAATCAGAGGTAATTATAACAACCTCTGATTTTTTATTTAATTATTATCAGAATCTTCAGATGGATTTTCTGATATTTCATCAACTCTAGTTCTTCTTCCTTCAGCACTTGGTGCTGATACTTGTCCAGCTTCATCAATAGTTGTATTCCTATATTCAGTGTCAGTAGTGAATTTTACATCTGGATCATCCCCACCATTAGTTTCTTTGTTATTTTTTACATTTTTCTCTAAATTCTTATCCCCTTCAAATTGGCTAGCCTCTGATTCTTTTCCTGTTTGTGGATCAATTATTGTATCTTTTTCTTTTTTATTTTCTGTCATATTATTAACTCCTTTTTATTTTATCAACTTAACTACTTAAATTTATACCCAGATTATAGACTTACTACACATGAACAAGATTTTATAATTGATTATAAATAAATTATTTAAAATTTATCCTTCAATGACTTTTCTAAGCATATCTCCAGCTTCAAGTGGAAGATTTATGGTCATTGATATTTTTTCTTTAGGTCTATTTGCTACTTCTAGTTCTTCACCCTTATTATTTCTCATATTATCAATTTTATAATTATAATAATCTTTATAATTTCCAAAAATTTCTATTTCATCGCCTAAAAAGAATCTATTTCTTTGTTCGATAATAGCTTCTTTAGTTTTTGAATTATATTCTAATACGACTCCTATAAAATCATATTTCCTAATATATGAAGAATTTTCATAGATTTGAGTATTGCTATCTGGTTTATTATAAAAGAAAGCTTTAGTATAATGTCTATGACTAGCTTTTTCTAATTCATTAAAGTATTTTTGAACAATTTCTTTATTGTAGTTCCCATCATAATAAGCATCTATAACTTGTCTATAAGATCTTACAACTGTTGCTACATAAAAAGCAGTTTTCATTCTTCCTTCTATTTTGAAACTATCTATTCCTGCTTCTATTAACTTATCTAATTCATCTATTAGACATAAATCTTTAGAGTTCATTATATAAGTGCCAGACCCGTCTTCTTCAATTGGATAATATTCACCTGGTCTATTTTCTTCTTGTATTGAGTATTTCCACCTACAAGCTTGGGCACAGTCCCCTCTATTTGCATCACGTCCTGTCATATAGTTACTTAATAAGCATCTTCCAGAATAAGAAATGCACATAGCTCCATGCACAAAAACTTCTATTTCTAAATCTTTAGGAGTATTTTTCCTTACCTCAATAATTTCTTCTAATGACAATTCACGAGCTAAGATTACTCTTTTTGCCCCCATCTTATACCAAAAGTTGACTGTATCTGTATTAGTTACAGACGCTTGAGTAGAAATATGTAAATCTATATTAGTCAGTTCTTTAGCTTTCATAAATATACCAGGATCAGATATAATTAATGCATCTACCCCTATCTCATTTAAAAACTTTAAATAATCTTCTATTCCATCCAAGTCATTATCATGAGGTACAATATTCATAGTTATATGAATTCTTACACCATTTTTATGTGCATATTCTACAGCATCAATCATAGCTTGATGATCGAAGTTTTTGGCATTTGCACGAAGACCAAAACTATCTCCAGCCATAAATACAGCATTAGCTCCAAATTTTACTGCTGCTTTTAATCTTTCCATATCTCCAGCGGGGGCTAGTAATTCTACTTTTTTATCTGTCATTATTTCTCCTTATAACTTAATGTTAATCCATCACCTATTGGAATTATAGTTGTAAAAAAATCTTCTCTATCCATGACATAGGCAAGATAATTTCTTAATCTTTTTACTATAGTTATCATTCTACGATCTATTAGATCATCATTTGTAACCATGCCTTTAAATAATACATTGTCAGCTACTATTATCCCATTTTCATTTAAAAGTTCAGCTGAGCGTTTAAAGTAATATTCGTAATGCGCTTTGTTTGCATCAATAAAAACAAAATCAAAGCCTTGATTTATATCATTCAAGGCTTTTTGTGCATCATCATTTATTAAATTTATATTTGTATTATATTTTTTGAAATTATTACGAGCAATATCAGCTATTTCACTGTCTAATTCTATGGTTGTAATATTTGCATTTGTATATTTCTCAAATACTAGAGATGAATATCCTATAGCAGCTCCTATTTCAAGTATAGATTTGGGCTGTTTAATTTTAAGTATTGTTTTGATAAACTCCTTAGTTTCAACATTCATAATAGGAACATTATTATTTAAAGCATACTCTCTTAGATCTAAAAAGTCACTATCTTCAATAATATCTGATAAATATTGACTAGTATGAGGATAATTTATATATTTCATTATTTTCCACTTCAGATATTACTGGAAGAATCATCGGATCACGACCAAGTTCATTGTATAAATATGATTTTAAATCTTCTCTAATTTGATATTTTATTTGGCTAATAGCTCTAATTTCTTCTTTTTGACATTTTTCGAATGATCTAATTACAACTTCTTTAGCATTTTCTATAATATCTTGGTTTTCTTTTACATAAACAAAGCCACGGGATACTATCTCAGGACCTGCAAGTAATGTTTGAGTATTTCTATCAAAAGTTATAGAAACTACCATTAAACCATCTTCTGATAAGTGTTTCCTATCTTTAAGCACAATATTACCCACATCGCCAATTCCAGATCCATCTACTAAAACATTTCCAGCTTGTACTTTCCCATTCTTAGTAGCAGATTTTTTAGTAAATTCAACTACATCTCCATTCTCTAATATAAATATATTTTCTTTCTTCATTCCCATATCTATAGCAAGATTTTCATGTGTTTGTAACTGTCTAGCTTCACCATGAGCAGGTAAAAGATATTTTGGTGTAGTTAATTGATACATTAGTTTTATTTCTTCTTGACAGGCGTGACCTGATGCATGGACTTTAGCTAATGAAGAATATATTATATTACAACCAATTTTAGTAAGTTTATTTATCGTATTATTTATAGCTATTTCGTTACCTGGTATTGCAGATGATGAAAGGATAACTGTATCAGATTCATTTAAGCTAATTTGCTTATGTTCTCTATTGGCCATACGAGTAAGAGCTGATAGAGGTTCTCCCTGAGTTCCTGTAGATAGAACTACTACTTCATCATCTGCATAATTTTTGACATTTTTCATATCTATAAGTGTATTTGTCTTAACATGAAGATAACCAAGTTCACTAGCTATTCTTACGTTATTTATCATTGATCTACCAGATAAAGCTACTTTTCTATTATATTTTTCTGCAGCATAGATAACTTGTTGAACTCTATGAAGATTTGATGCAAATGTAGCTACAATAATTCTGCCTGAAACTTGTCCAAATATTTTTATAAAAGTATCACCAACATCTTTTTCGCTTACAGAATGTCCAGGTCTTTCCACATTTGTACTATCTGCAAATAATGCTAATAAACCTCTCTTACCAAGTTCTGCTATTCTTTGAACATCAGTTGGATCACCATCGATTGGTGTAAAATCCATTTTAAAGTCTCCAGTGAATAATATGGTACCTACTGGACTTTTTACAGCAATAGAACATGAATCAGGAATAGAGTGGCTTACTCTTATAAATTCCATGCTAAGTTCGCCAACTTTTACCTTATTATTCACATTAACCATTTTAATCTTATTCGGATTAAGGCCGTGTTCTTTAAATTTATTTTCTAAAAGTCCTTTAGTTAGTTTTGAACAGTAAACATTAGTATCCACATTCTTTAAAAAATAAGGAATAGCACCGATATGGTCTTCATGGCCATGAGTCACAAATATTCCGCCTAGTTTATTTTTATTTTCTTCTACATAAGTAAAATCAGGTATTACTATATCTACGCCTAACATTTCTTCATCTGGAAATGTTAGACCACAATCTATCATAACCATATCGTTACCATATTCAACTACAGTACAATTTTTACCTATTTCTTGTAAACCACCTAAAGGTATTACTCTTAGTTTCTTTTCTTTTGACATTTTTACTCCTTTTTATCTTGACAATCGGAGCAAATTCCATAAATTCTTAATGAATAATATTTTAAATCAAAACCGTAATCTTTTTTTAATGAATTAGCTAATTCATTATTTGATAGGCATTTATCTTCCATGATTTTCCCGCAATTAGTACATATAATATGATCGTGATGATCATTTACAGGATCTATTAACTCGTAAGTATAAGCTTGATCTGTAAATTCTTGTTTATTTACAATACCAAGTTCTTCAAAAATATTTAAAGTTCTATAAATTGTAGCTATACCAACTTGCTTATGATCTTCATGTACTTTTGAAAAAAGCTCTTCTGGTGTTACATGTTTTGGCGAGCTATCCTTTAATACATTAAAAATTATTTCTCTTTGCTTAGTAAATTTTTGATTATTTTTCTCAAAAATTTTTCTAATTTCATTAGTTTCCATTGCTTTCTTCTCTCATTTCTTCATATAATTTAATGATCTCATCAAGTTCATCTTGATTTTCAATAGATTTAAATTCTATTTCATCATCTTTATTAATGATTTCCATAATGAGGATTAATTCATCGTCATCTTCTTGTAAAGCACAGAAATTCCTGTCATCTACTCCGAAAGTATCTATTATATTAAATTCAACTTCATTGTTATTTTCATTATATAAAATAATACTATCCATTTTTTCTCCTATCTAGATAGGTTTGTAGAATAAAGCTAGCAGCTATCTTATCTATATGTTCTTTTCTATTTTCTCGTCTAACTTTCATATCTATAAGAACTTTTTCTGATTGGATAGTTGTCATTCTCTCGTCTTCATAGATAATTTCTTTATCAGTTTGCTTTTTTAATAGGTCAACAAAACTCATCACTTTCATAGATTGAGGACCTATAGAATTATTCATATTTTTAGGTAGCCCTACTACAATTGTTTCTACATCTTCCCTATCTATTATTTCTACTAACTTAGCTATATCTAAGCTAGCCTTTTTTCTTTTTATAGTTTCTAATGGATGTGCCATCAAAAACATAGGGTCGCTTAATGCAACCCCAATTGTTTTATCTCCAACATCCAAACCCATTATTCTAGTCATTGATGTAACTATTCAATAATTCTTCTAAAATTTCATCACGGTCAACAGCTCTTATTAATTTACGAGCTCCATTATGAGCTGTAATGTAGGTTGGATCTCCTGAAAGAAGATATCCAACAATTTGGCCGGATGGTTTATAGCCTTTTTCATCAAGCGCATTATAAACTGTAGTCAAAATTTCTCTTATATCCTTTTCTTCTTCTCTTTCAGGTTTAAAGAGCATAGTCTCATTAAATTTGTTATCCTTATCAGTCATTATAATCCCCTTTAAATGATTTCAAATGCTTTTTCTAAAGCACTATCTAATTTAGAAATATCCTTTCCTCCAGCTTGAGCAAAGTTTCTTCTTCCTCCACCATTACCGCCAGTAATTTGACTTATTTCTCTTACTATATTTCCTGCATTATATTTATCGGTCAAATTATCATCTACTGATACAGTAAATACAATTTTTTCGTCTGATACACTAGCAAATACAATAATAAGATTATCATATGAGTTCTTTAATCTATTTTCATAATCACGCAATTCACCTATACTAGTATTTTTAAATTTATAAACCACTGAGTTGTGATCATCTTTTTTTACTATATTGGATTCCAAATCCTTATAAATATCTTTGATTGATGAAGACCTTAGTCTTTTTATTTCTTCTTTTTGATTTTGAATTTCTTCTTCTAAAGATTCAATTCTTTGCTTAATTTGATTAGGTCTAGTATTTAGAAATTGGGCAGTATCATCAATTATATTTTTTTGATTTACTAATAAATCGTAAACTTTTTTTCCTGTTACAGCTTCTATTCTACGTACACCTGCCGAAACTGAAGATTCTGAAATAATCTTAAACATAAGTATATTAGAAGAATTATTAACGTGACAACCTCCACATAATTCTTTAGAATATTCCCCTATAGAAACTACTCTAACATTATCTTTATACTTATCTTCAAATAATCCTATTGCTCCTATTTCTTGAGATTCTTTAAATGAAACAATATTTTTTCTAACTGGAAGTTCTTCTCTTATTTTTTCGTTTATTATATCTTCAATTTCCCTTTTTTGTTCTTTTGTTAAAGCTTCATTATAAGTAAAATCAAATCTTAATTTATCTTCATCTACCAAAGATCCAGCTTGTTTTACTGTATCTTTTAAAACATCTCTTAGAGCTTGATCTAATAAATGAGTTGCTGAGTGATTTCTTGTTATATCAAGTCTTCTATTTCGATCTACTTTAAATAAATACTCATTATTTAATTGTAAGCTGCCTTCTATAACTTCTACATAATGAAAATATATATCATTTTTCTTTTGGACATCTGTAACACAGGCTTTTGTATTTTCTGATAAAATATAACCTGTATCGGAAACTTGTCCGCCCCCTTGGGCATAAAATGAAGTCTTATCACTAACTATTATACCCTTATCAGAAGCATCTATCGATTTTTTATTTTCACTATCATCAAATATACTGATGATTTTTGCTTTAACTTCTAAATCATCATATCCAACAAATTCTGTAGGACTTATACCATCAGTAACTATATTATCTAATGACCAACCAGAATCTTTCTTACGAGCATTACGAGCTAATTCTCTTTGATTTTCCATTTCTTCATTAAACTTATTTATGTCTACATCAAAGTTTTCTTCATTGAGTATTTCTTTAGTTAAATCTAAAGGAAAACCATAGGTATCATATAACTTAAATGCCTCACTACCACTTAATTCTTTTTCACCATTTTCTTTCATTTCATCAATTAATGAATTAAGTCTATCTAGACCTTGATCTATAGTATTTTGGAATCTTTCTTCTTCATCAACTATAGCATTTATTATATTTTCCTTATTAAAAACTAATTCTTCATATTCTGACTTATAAGTATCAATTACTTTTTCAACTATTTGTGATAAAAATTCACCTTTTATTCCTAGTAGTTTTCCATGTCTATATGCTCTTCTTATAAGTCTTCTTAGTACGTAACCACGTTTTTCGTTTGAAGGTATGATGCCATCAGATATAAGGAAAGTCATGGCTTTAGCATGATCAGCAATAACTCTAATTGAAATATCAGTCTTCGGATTATTTTTATATTTAACTCCAGAAACTTTCTCTATTTCTGAAATTATATCTTGCATTACATCAATTTCAAAGATATTGTCTTTATTTTGTACAACCATAGCTATTCTTTCAAGTCCCATACCTGTATCTATATTAGGATGAGCTAGTGGAGTATAATTATTTTCCTTATCCTTGTTAAACTGAGTAAATACTAGATTCCATACTTCAAGGAATCTATCTGAATCATCATTTCCAGGTTGATTATCATTTTCATCTATAGCTCGAGATTGACCACGATCTACAAATATTTCGGAACAAGGACCACAAGGACCAACTTCAAGCTCCCAAAAATTATCTTCTTTACCCTGCTTTAAAATTCTATCTGTACTAAGTCCAACTTGTTCATGCCAAATATTATAAGCTTCATCATCTTCATGAAATACTGTTACCCATATATCTTCTTTATCTATCTGAAGTCTATCAGTTAGGAATTCGTAAGCCCAAGTAATAGCTTCTTTTTTAAAATAATCACCAAACGAAAAGTTACCTAACATTTCAAAGTAGGTTCCATGTCTTTCTGTCTTGCCTACTCTTTCAATATCACCAGTTCTTACGCATCTTTGTGAAGATGTAGCCCTATTATTTTTAATCTTTTTCTCACCTATAAAATATTTTTTTAAAGGTGCCATTCCAGCATTAATTAATAATAAAGATTCATCATCTTGTGGAATAAGAGGAAAAGATTTTAAAATAGTGTGATTCTTTTCGTTACCAAAAAAATCAATATATGATTTTCTAAGCTCATTCATTCCTAAATTTTTCATTTATTCTCCTATACTATCTTGATTTATTATTTCATCTATTGTTATAGAATCTATAGTGTCATTTATCGCTTCATCTAATTTACTAAATGCAAAGTATGCATTACATTTATCATCACAGTGACTGCCATCTTCAAGACACCCACTTTTACCTATATCTCCTTCAAGTACTCTTAGTACCTCACCTACTGTTATTTGACCTATATTTTTTACCAACTTATACCCACCTTTTGGGCCTCTAGCAGACTTTACAATATTTTCTTTTTTTAGGAGTCTAATAAGTTGTTCTAAATAATTTTCAGATAAGTTTAGATTAGTTGAAATTTCAGATACAGATATATATCCTTTATCTTCATTCTCAGCTAAATAACAAATGGCTCTTAAACCATATTTACTCCTTGTTGATAATTTCATTAAATACCACCTATACAGTTATTAAATCTTTCATGGCTTCAAAAAATTTATCGCCAATTCCAGTTACGTTCTTTATATCTTCTATATTTTCAAATTTATTTACATTTCTGTATTCAATTATAGCTTCAGCTCTTTTTTCGCCTATATTTGGCAAAGTCATAAGTTCTTCTTTGCTTGCTTGATTTATATTAATTTTATCCGAATTGTTAGATAGTTCTGGAGAAGTTACTATTTGTGTAGTTAATTCTTCAGCAGGAATTTCATTTTTATTTGGTATATAAATTTTCATTTGATCTTCTAACTTCATAGCCAGATTAAGACTATTAACATTAGCTTCACTTGTTAATCCACCTGCTTGTTTAATCAAATCATCTAGTCTCTCACCATCATCTATTATGTAGACCCCTTCTTGATTAATTTCTCCACTTATATGTACTTTCTTTTCTGAATCTTCCTTAATATCTTCGGCAAAGTTTTCGGATGATGCTTGATTACTATCTAAAATCATATCATCTTCTGCTTCAAAAAGACTTTGCTTATTGCCTATAGTTTTATCAGAATGACTTTTTACTATGTTATTTCCTAATAATAAAGCTATAGCTATTATTAAACCAACTATAATTTTGTCTTTATTTTTATCATTCATTTTATAAACACTAATAAAAGGCTAATGATTTATGGAAAGACTATTCTTCCCATAAATCATCAATGCCATAAAATTCTCTTTGTTTTCTTGTAAATATATGAACTATGATATCTTCAGCATCCATAAGTATCCATTCTCCTTCACGAAAACCTTCTTTAGATAATAACGAATAACCATTTTTTTCTAATTCTTCTTCAATATAATCTGCCAAAGCTTTAGTTTGAATAACTGAAGTACCTGTAGCTACAACAAAGGTATCTGCTATAGAGGAATCATCTAGTGCTATGATATTTACATCTTCTGCTTTTCTATCATCTAATACTTTAAGTATTGTTTCTAATTTATTCATTTTTCTCCTTAATTAAGAAATTTCTTGCATCTATAGTAAGTGGATGAATAAGAGCTTTTCTTGAAATTATAAATTCTATATTATGGTCCAAGCTATAAAGCATTGCCTGATCTAAATCCTTTTTAGCAAGACTTCTAATTTTATCCACACACGGATAATCTCTTTTAGGTTCTATGGCATCTGCAAGGTATATAATTTTTTCAAAATCACTCATATTTTCCTTAGCAGTTGTATGAAATCTTATTGCATCCAAAACTTCTTCATCTTTTATATTATACACTAATCTAGCAACTTCCGCCCCTAAAAAAGAATGTAAGACTTGCTTAAATTCTTTTTGATAACTTTCTAAATTTTTTCCATATAAATTATAATATTTATCTTCATTATATTTAGCACAGTCATGTAAAATAGCTGCTGTTTTTAGTTTATCTTCATCAATATTGTATTTTTTATTAAGTTCAATAGAAGTTTCCATAACTCTCATGCTATGTTTAAACCTTTTATCTCCTATATCAGATAGTAACTGTTCTTTCCAATTTTCCAAATCATACATAAAGCTTATACTCCTCAATTATTTTAATAACTGGATCAGGAACTAAATACTTTATACTCTTTTTTTCTTTAACTAAAGATCTTATTAGCGTTGATGAAATATTTACATTTAGATTATCAATAAGATAAATTTTTTCGTTATCTTTTTTTACTTCGTTTATTTTTTTTATTAAAGGGCTATCTTCATTTATACTGGTCCTTGCAAATACTATAATTCTATCATTTAAGATCTTTTGGTAGTTTGACCATGTATCTATACTCATTAATGAATCCTCGCCCATAATATAGTAAAATTCATCATTAGGATATTTTTCTTTAAAATAGTTTAAAGTTTGGTGAGTATAAACTACTTTTTCATCATCAGACTCAAAAGTAGATAGTTCTAGCCTATCATTGTCTTTTATAGCTTCTTTAACCATATTTACACGGATTGAAGTTTCTGTTTTCTTCTTGTTTTGTTTATGAGGCGGGTTAGCACTTGGTAATACTATTATTTTATCTAGTTTCATATAATTAAGAGTGTTTTCCATAACTATCAAATGCCCTATATGAATTGGATCAAAAGTACCGCCATACAATCCTATTTTCATCAATATGCCTATAAGTTAAATTTATTTTCTTTGTTTTTTCTATATATTGTAAAAATACTACCAATATGATTTACAAATTCCGAATTAGTTTTTTCTAAGATAGTCTGTAAAATTTCATCGGGATCATCTAAATTATTATTTAATATCTTTATTTTAATTAATTCTCTTGCTTCAAGTGCTTCTTCTATTGCCCTGATTACATCATCTGATACAGAAAATTTTCCTATATTTATTATAGGTTTATAATCATGGCTTTCTGCTTTAAGCATTGCACGGTTTTTACCAGTTAACATAAGTCCTCCTAGTCAAAATATTCAAATACAATATCTCCTACTGCTACATTGTCTCCTTCTTCTATCCCCATTTCTTTAAGTTTATCAAAAACTTCCATTTCTCTTAATTTTTGTTCAAAATACATTCTTGAATCATAGTCTTCTAGATTAACTCTTTCCAAAAGATTATCTATTCTCTTACCATAAACTATATAGATATTATCTTCTTTGGTAAATTCTAAGTCATAATCTATTTCTTTGTTGTAGTATTCTTCTAAAAATGTATTGTCAGCATCCTCTATTAAATCATATTGCTTATCTCCTGATTCTAATAAAAGATCATAGGTAGAATCTAGCAAGTCTCTTATACCTTCAGTTGTAGCTGCTGAAATTTTAAATATTTTGTAAGATTCTTTAAATTCTTCTATAAATTTAGATGCATTATCATTAAAGTCTAAATCTATTTTATTAAGTGCTACAATCATCGGTTTATCTGATAGTTTACTATTGTAAAGAGAGAGTTCTTTGTTAATAAGCTTAAAATCTTCTATTGGATCTCTACCCTCAATACCGGATATATCTACTAAATGGACTAATAACCTGCATCTTTCTATATGTTTTAAAAAATCATGACCTAACCCTTGACCTTCGTTTGCTCCTTCGATAAGTCCCGGTATGTCTGCAACAATAAAAGATCTCTCTTTATCTATATTTACTACTCCTAGATTTGGATCTAAAGTGGTAAAGTGATAATTTGCTATTTTAGGTTTAGCAGAAGTAATTACAGATATTAAAGTAGATTTGCCTACATTAGGAAGTCCTACTAATCCCACATCTGCTAATACTTTTAGCTCTAAAACCAAATCAATTTCTTGACCTTTTTTTCCATTTTCTGCAAATCTAGGTGCTTGTCTTATAGAGTTTTTAAAGTGAACATTACCTCTACCACCACGACCACCTCTCGCGATAATTAATTCTTCACCATCAAATTTAAAGTCTTTTATAATAGTATTAGATTCTGCTTCTCTTAAAATTGTACCTACAGGAACTTTTAATATAAGATCTTCACCTTTTTTACCAAATTTTTTAGACTTTCCACCCGGCTCACCATTTTGCGCCTTGTATTTTGTCTTATATTTAAAGTCATCTAGAGTAGAGAGATTTCTAGTAGATTTTATTATTATGCTACCCCCATCTCCACCATCTCCTCCGGCAGGACCTCCAGTAGGTTCGTATTTTTCACGTCTCCAAGCAACAGCTCCATTACCGCCGTCTCCTGCTTTAAGATTTATTCTTGCATAATCAATCATATAAATATCCTCTCATATGAAAAAAAGCTTGCCGAAAAGGCAAGCTTCTATTTTTTAAGCAATATCTTGTTTTGGATAAACAGAAACTTGTTTTCTGTCACGTCCTTTTCTTTCAAATTTTACGATTCCTTCACATTTAGCATAAAGTGTATCATCTCCACCCTTTTTTACATTGTTGCCTGGGTGAATTTTTGTTCCTCTTTGTCTAACGATAATTGTTCCAGCGTTTACAAATTGACCATCTGCTCTTTTGGTTCCAAGTCTTTTAGCTTCAGAATCTCTACCGTTCTTTGAAGAAGATACCCCTTTTTTACTTGAAAATCTTTGTAAGTTAATATTTAAAATCATTTCATATCTCCTTATAATATTGTTGTATAAGCCTCTACAAAGTCACCATAACTTTGTGTTAGTGTCCGAATACCTGTACTAAAAGTATTTAAAATTACTTCAGAATCATGTGATGGATTTTTTACTAATAATTCCATAATTTCTTCATCATCAGAAAAATCAACTTCATAATTATAACTATCAAGTGAATTTACTGTTGTATATGCAAGCATAGAAACAGCTGCACAAACTATATCTTTTCCATGCTCACCATAATCAGCATGTCCTATAATTTTAAAGCCTTTTAAAGTATCTTTGTCATAAAGTGTAGTTACTTTAATCATTTACCTAGCATGAGATGCTATCTATTTTAACTAAAGTATAAGGTTGTCTGTGACCTTGTTTTTTTCTATACATTTTTTTAGGTTTGTATTTAAATACTACGATTTTTTTATCTTTTGCTTGGTCCTCAACTGTAGCTGTAACCTTAGCATTTTCAACTATTGGTGCTCCAACTTTAACATCTTCATCACCAGCAACTAGTAGTACTTCTTCAAAATCAACAGTTTCACCAACTTGGTAAGGTAATTTTTCTACTCTTACTAAGTCACCTTCTGATACTTTATATTGTTTGCCACCTGTTTTAATTATTGCGTACATAGGTGTCCTCCTTTATTCTTAGATTCTCGCCAGCGTAGGTGATCAGAACCTAAACTGTGCGGTTTACCGTTAAATGATACTATATATCCAAACTTTTGTCAAACTAGTAATTTAAATTTCTATTATTTCCATATTAAAAAGAGCTTCTTTTACTAATTTTTCAATATCTAAGTTTTCTTCGCTCTTTTTTATATAATGTAATTTTGGCTTTGTCACTGGTTTATTAGGCGCAAAGATTGAACAACAATCATCATATGGCTCTATAGACTTTTCATAAGTATTTATTTTAATAGCTTTATCTACTATATCTTGTTTATCAATTGCAATTAATGGTCTTAGTATTGGTAGATCTGAAGATTCTTCAATAACTGCGATCGACTCTAAAGTTTGTGAAGCTACTTGACCTAGAGATTCTCCAGTAATTAAAGATTGGTATGAATTTTTTTTGGCTATTTCATTTGCTATTCTCATCATTATTCTACGAGATAATATTGTGGTTTCTCTTCTATCACAATTAGTGGCAATGGCCTTATAAATTTCCGCTAAATTTATAGAATAAAACTTCATTGGTCCTGTGTATTTAGCCATAAGCTTCGCCAAGTCGATAGCTTTTTGATGAGCTTGTTTTGATGTGAAAGGATATGAGTGAAAATGAACAGCATTAATTTTCATACCTCTTTTAGCCATCATAAATCCTGCCACAGGTGAATCTATCCCTCCAGATAATAGTAATAACCCGCTTCCGCTAGTGCCTAATGGTAGGCCTCCTAATCCCTGATGTCTTTCAGTATATACGTATACCCTGTTTTTTATATCTACATAAATCTTAAAATCTGGATTATGTATATCTACTGATAGATTATTAAAATCATCAAGTACTAATCTGCCTATCTCTGCACTAAGCTCTGGAGACTTATAGGGAAATGATTTATCAACTCTAGTAGTTTCAACCTTAAAGGTTTCTTTGCTTTTAGAATGATTGTTAGCTATTATATATTTAGCTGTTTCATAAATGTCATCAATGTTTTTTTCGCATCTATATACCTTATCTATATATGCAATTCCAAAAACTTTACTGATTTCTTCTATTAATTTTTCATATTTATCTTCATCAGATTCTATATATAGCTTTGCACTTTCTAAGTACATGTCCTTATAGCCAATGTTTTCAATATTAGATTTAATATGTTTTACTAACCTATCGTAAAAAATTCTTCTATTGGCTCCTTTTAAAAATAATTCACCAAAGCTTATTGCTAATAGTGCTTGCATTACATCACCTTTCTTATTGTATCTATACTCTCTTTTAATACATCTAATGTATAATCTAAATCTTTCTTACTAATATCATTTGAAAAAGAAAATCTAATTACTCCATCACTATATTTTTTATCAATTCCAAGTCCTAGTAAAATCCTATTATTATCACCTTTTGAACAGGCAGATCCACTTGAAACATAGATTTGTTTATCTTCAAACATGTGTAACAGTACTTCTGATTTTATATTAGAAAACCCAACACTTAAAATATATGGGGAATAGTTATCTTGTGGTGTATTAATTCTACACTCTTTTATATTATTTAAAATAATGTCTCTCATATATAAGTTAAGTTCATTAACATGTTCATACTCATTAGATGCTATTTGTTCTTCTAGTGCTATGGACATAGCATATATTTCAGGATGATTATCTGTACCACTTGATATTACTTGCTGGTGGCCTCCATATAAAACAGGTTTTATCTTATTTAATATTCCTTTTCTAACATAAAGTCCACCTACTCCCTTTGGGCCGTGAAATTTATGAGAGGAAAAGCTCATCAAATCAACTCCCAGTTTGTTAACATCGCAACTAATCTTACCTAAAGCTTGTGTAGCATCTATATGTAAAATGATATTTTTATCATAAGATTTTATTATATTACTTATAGCTTTTATATCTTGTATTGTTCCTATTTCATTGTTTACATATATAAGTGACACCAATTTTACATCAGAATTAAGTTTATTTTTTAAATCATCTAAATCGATAAAACCATAGTTATCATTTTTTAAATATACTATTTCTTTATATTCATTATTAGAAAAACTATCATAGACAGAAGAATGCTCAATTGATGATGTTAATGCTATAGAATTCTCTCCACTTAAGGATGATATAACAATATTGTTAGCTTCTGTTGCTCCTTTTGTAAAATATAATTCATTTGGGTTAGAATCTATTACTGAGCTAATAATTTCCTTTGCTTTTATAATTAAGGCATTGGATTTCATTCCAAAACTATGTAAAGAAGAAGAATTAGCAAAAGCACTTTCTTCAGCAAAAGCTCTAGCTTCTTGTGCTTTTTTACAAATTTTAGTTGTCGCTGCATTATCTAAATAAATCATCATACTCCCCTTACTAAAATATTATTGTAATAACAAAATATCTTTTTTTAACTATAATATTATATTAGTAATTCTTATAATTACAAATAAAGTATAATAATTACATGATTAAATATAAAAAGTTATATAATGCAGAAAATTTAAATAAAGATGAAATAATATTAGATATTGAAACTACAGGACTAGATCCTACTATCGATAACCTAGTTCTTTTAGGCCTTATAAGATATGAAAAAAATAAATGTTATATAATTCAATATTTTGCTCAGGATAACAGTGAAGAAAAAAGGCTTCTTAAAATATATTTAAGAGAAGTAAAAAACAAAACAATTATCACCTATAACGGAGATAAATTTGATATACCATTTTTAAATTATAGACTTAGTAAGTATATGCTCTTACCAATTTTCCCAGAAAGTATTGATATATATAAAATAATATCGTCTAAGCGTAAATACTTTGACTTTAAATCCATGAAACTGACAGATATAGAAAAATATATTGGTATCTACAGAAACGACCCTAGTAGATACAACGTTATTAGTAAGCTAAGTGAAGATATAAAAAAGCGTAATAGGCCGAAACCAATAATGATTCATAACGAAAACGACCTTATATCTACTGAAAAATTAGCAAATGTAGAAAATCATTTTGACAAAAAACTTTCTATTAATTTAGAAGACAATATATTAACTTTAAAATCTATATTGATTAATAATGATATAGGACATATAGAGTTAATAAGCTCAAATAATATACAAAAATCATACTTTACATCTAATTTTTATGAATTAACGGTAAATGATAAAGATATAGAGATTAACTTACAGTTAATATATGGAAAATTTGATAAAGAAAATACTGGCTATGTGTGCCTAAATACATTTGAATTAACTAATGAAAGTAATATGAAAGTTGATCCAAATTTGCTTATAATTCGTGAAAATTATATATATAATTATAAAAATATATTAAATTTAAGCAAAAAAATAATAGAGAACCACTTATAAGTTCTCTATTTGCCAATCAATGGGTTCTTCCCCAATTGATTTTAAAAAGCCATTTGTTTTAGAAAATGGTTTGGATCCAAAGAATCCTCTTCTAGCAGATAATGGAGATGGATGAACTGATTTTATTATCAGATGATTGGGATTTGTTATTAATTTCTCCTTAGATTGAGCATTTCTACCCCAAAGTATAAACACCATTGGTTTATCCCTATCATTTAATAACTTTATTATCCTATCAGTAAGTATCTCCCATCCTAACCTTTCATGGGAATTAGCCTCTCCACTTCTCACAGTTAAAGATGTATTCAATAGTAAAACTCCCTGATCTGCCCATTTTATTAAATTTCCATTGTTAGGTATAAAAGTACCTATGTCATCATGCATTTCTTTAAAAATATTTAATAGTGAAGGAGGTGTTTTTACTCCTTTTTTTACAGAAAAAGCATATCCATGGGCTTGATTAGGACCATGATAAGGATCTTGACCTAAGATAACTACCTTACAATCTTTATAAGGTACTGACTTTAATGAATTAAAAATATCATACATATTTGGATAAACCGTATAATTTTTATATTCCTTTATAAGATTTTTTCTTAAATTTTTATAATAGGGCAAATCCCATTGATCAGCTAGTAATAGATCCCAGTCATTACCAATATTAACGCTCATTTTTCTTTTCACCTTCTTCAAAAAATAATAGATAAATAATTATTAATATACTTCCCACAGTAACAAATATATCAGCAACATTAAATACAGGAAAATTAACAAAGGCAAATTCAATAAAATCTACTACATAAGTCTTTACTAGCCTATCGTAAAAGTTACCCAAGGCTCCTGTAATTATAAAAGTTATAGCAATATTTAATAAAGTAGTGTTGGTTTTGTAATGTTTAATAAAATAATATATTAAATATCCTATTATGACTATAGTTAAAATAATGAAAAATGCTCTATTATCTTGCAAAATTCCAAAAGCTGCACCTCTATTTTCTAAATAAGTAAAATTTAATATAGTTCCATTATATGGATTATCTATAAAATTATTAATTGCATGTATCTTTGTTATTCTATCAAGAATAACACCTAAAATAATAATTATTATGTATGTCATACTAGTTTCCTATAGGCAATATGATAATTACCTTTTTTACTTTCTCCTAAGACCTGGTCAAATATAAATCTTCCCTCTTTTCTTATAGAAATCATAGAGCCTTCTTTTATATTCTTTCCTGGATTTTCAATAATTTCAAAATTTACTTTTACATTTTTTGATTTAATTATATCTTTTGCTTTTGATCTAGATATATTTGCAAGCTCTGAAATTATATTATCTAATCTCAAAGAAGACACGAAACCTGTCATAAGATCAAAGGAATCTTTAGTCATATCAAGCTTATCATCCTCTTTAAAATTTATATCAACATGTTGTCTTTTTATCTTATTCAGATTAAACTTTATAAAAGAAGCTTCTTCCTTTAGCACAGCAAATTCACATTTATTATCGCTAATAACTATATCACCTATAGATTCTCTACTTAAATTAAGACTCATTAAGCCACCTAAAACATCTGGATGACTAAGTCCATCATGACTAAATTCTAAAACTTTTATATAGTTAGATTCATCTATAGGTTCATAATAGTAATTAGCAACAAATATTTTTCGTTCCGCTAATTTATTAGCTCCAATAAATTTGATATCAATATTATTTTTTCTTGATATTGATTCTAAGATATATTGCTCGTAGGGATCTAAAAAGAAGCTATACTCTTCTATATTTTTATAGTAAGCCCTTTCAAGAATTGATAGTGCTTTTTTTATGGAAGATTTCTTACTTTTATCTGTTATAAAATCTAAATTATAGACTAAACTCATAAAAAATAAAAGATCGAATTAATCGATCTTATAATTGGTTATAGTTGCCATCAGAAATTTGATCGGTAACACTACTATCAACTTCAACACCTTTTGGACTTATAACAAATATACCTTTAGTAACTCTTTCTACAGTTCCTTCAAGGGCATAGACTGCTCCTGATACGAAATCAAATATTCTTTGTCTCATATCTGCATCAACCATTTCTAAGTTTAATACTACTACTTTTTTATCTAGAATATCATCAATTACATTTGGTGCGTCTTTCTCATAATCAAGTGGTTCTTGAATAGAAATTCTCATTGATGATCTGCTACTGAAATTACTTTCTGTCATGCTTACTATATTATCTCCTCTTCTTGATGATCTTTGATAGTTACTTGAGCTAGAATTAGATGTGCTAGTGTATGGCTTTGCTTGATATTCTGTAGATGTTGAACTATATGTTGAATTTGAACTAGATGGTGATGAATAACCACTTTCGTAGGTTACTGATTGATCGTCATTTTCTTCTTTTTCATCTAGTAAATTTGTATAAGCTTCTCTAGAAGAACTCTTTGTTGTACCTTCTTCATCATCATAGTATAATTGCTCATCATCATAATCGTCGTAATTATCGTCAATGCCAATAAAATCTTTAAATTTGTCAAACATAATATTCCCTTTACTTTATTAATTATATATTACTATTATAACGTAAAATGTATGATAATAAAAATCCAATTTAAAATTTCAATAGATTATCATTAAACTTTAAAATATTTTAGCTTCTTCCTTATTTACTAGTCTTTTTATATTTGATCTGTGACTATAAAATATTAATACTGTTATAATAAGTAATACCCAAAACACATAGGCATTTCCAAATTTTATGTATCCACCAATAGCAGCAGCTAGTGTTGCTACTAAAGATCCTAAAGATACTATATGGCTTATTAAAACTACTAGAGCAAAAATACCAATCAAAATTAATGCAAATTTATAGTCTATGTATAAGAGTGCTCCAAAACTTGTTGCTACTCCTTTGCCACCTTTAAAGTGTAAAAACAAACTATACATGTGGCCCAAAACAACAAATAAAAAGGCTATAGACATGCCATTATATCCATCTAACTTATTTCCAATTAATACAGCTAAAAATCCCTTTAATATGTCTAGAATAAAAGTAGCCATTCCAGCTCTTTTGCCAAAATTTCTTAAAGCATTAGTAGAGCCTATATTTCCTGAGCCTAAGTCTCTAATATCAGTTTCAAAAAAAGTTTTTCCTATAATATATCCTGATGGAATCGAACCTAAAATATAAGCTATAATAGCAACTAAAATAATCATCGATCAGATCCTCCTCGTTCCTTTAGAATAAAACTAAACGGTACCCCTATTAAATTATAATTTTTTCTTATTTGATTTTCTAAATATCTCATATACGAAAAATGCATTAATTCTCTGTCATTAACTGATAACATGAACTTTGGAGGTGCAGTGCCAACTTGAGACATATAGTATATCTTAAGTCTTTTTCCTTTATCCTGTGGAGGCTGATTAAGCATAATTGCATCTTGTAAAATATTATTTAATACACCAGTAGAAATTCTTGTATGATAATTACTATCTACAACTTCAATCATATCTAAAAGATTATCAATTCTTTGATTTTTAAGAACTGAAATAAAAATAACTGGTGCATATAAAGCAAATCCCAATTTGTTTCTTATATCTCTTTCCATGTCTTTCATGGTGTTAGTTTCTTTTTCTACTACATCCCATTTATTTATAGCAATAATTATTGCTTTGCGTTGATTATGAGCATAACCAGCTATTTTTGTATCTTGCTCAGTAATTCCAACTGTTGCATCAATTAAAAATAATACTATTTCTGCACTATCAACTGCATCGAAAGTTCTTTGATTGGCATAGAATTCTATACTTTCTTTAACCTTTTTTTTACGTCTAAGACCTGCCGTATCTATTAATACATAATTTTTATCATTATAGGTCCAATAAGAATCAACCGCATCACGGGTAGTTCCTGCTACATTAGTAACTATCATCCTATCATCATCTAAAAGTAAATTAACTAAAGAAGACTTACCAGCATTGGGTTTACCAATTATAGCAATTCTTGTTTCATCTTCAATATTTTCGTAAGCTTGAAAATCGATATTTTCGCAAATCTTATCTAATAAATCTCCCAAACCTTTACTTTGTTCAGCTGAAATAATGGCTAAATCGTCAAATCCTAATGAATAAAAGTCATAGATATGATCGGGTATTTTATGGCTATCTATTTTATTAGCTACTATTATTACTTTTTTCTTATAATGACGAATAGCACCTGCAATTTCATCATCATATGGATTAATACCTTCTTTACCATCTACTACAAATAGTATTAAGTCAGTTTCTAGCAAAGCTTTTTCTACTTGTGATTTTATTTCTTGATTCATCATCTCCTTATTGGAAATATCAAGACCACCAGTATCCACAAGAAGAAATTCATCTCCTTGCCATTCTACTTTATCAACGATTCTATCTCGAGTTACTCCACTTACATCTTCAGTTATTGATTTTTTCTTTCCTACAAGTCTATTAAATAGTGTAGATTTCCCAACATTGGTTCTACCAACTAGGGTTACTATAGGCATAGCCATATCAAACTCCATATACTGGAAATTTAGAGGTTAAATCTAGTACTTCTTTTCTAATAATCTCTAAATTTTCTTTTTTATCTAATGTTCTTGAAATAAGCTCAATTATTTTTTGAGCTTCCCCTTCTTTCATACCCCTAGTTGTAATTGCAGCTGTCCCTATTCTTAGACCACTAGTTATATTAGGAGAAAGCTTTTCATTAGGAATAGTATTTTTGTTTGTAGTTATATAAACTTTATCAAGTAAATCTTGAGCTTCTCTTCCTGTTATATTTTTATTTGTTAAATCAATTAATAAGAGATGATTATCTGTTCCATCAGAAATCATTTTAAAGTCATGTTCTCTTAGAGCTTTTTCCATAGACTTTGCATTTAATTTAATTTGTTTAGCATAATCTTTCCAAGATGGTTCTAAATTTTGTTTAAATCCTAAAGCTTTTGCTAGGATAATATGTTCTAACGGTCCACCTTGTAGTCCTGGAAAAACAGCCTTATCTATAGCTTTAGCATATTCTTCTTTACAAAGTATGAATCCAGATCTAGGACCTCTTAATGTTTTATGAGTTGTAGATGTTACAACATCACAATATAAAACTGGATTTTGATGTTCGCCTGCTGCCACTAAACCTGCTATATGAGCCATATCGGCCATTAGTAAAGCACCTACTTCATCTGCTATTTCTCTAAACTTTTTAAAATTAATTTCACGAGGATAAGCACTAGCCCCGCATACTATAAGTTTAGGTTTCACTTCTTTTGCTTTTTTTAATACATAATCGTAATCGATCCTTCCAGTTTTATAATTTACACCATAATGATGAAAATCATATAGTTTTCCAGAAAAATTAACTTTTGATCCGTGAGTTAAGTGTCCACCTTCTGTAAGATCCATTGCTAAAACTTTATCTTTAGGTTTAAGTAGGGCAAAATAAGCTGCTATATTAGCATTGGAGCCTGAATGTGGCTGAACATTAGCATGATCTGCTCCAAAAAGTTTCTTAGCACGATCTATAGCTAATTGTTCTATTGTATCTATATTTTCGCAGCCACCATAATATCTTTTTTCAGGTAAACCCTCAGCATATTTATTTGTTAATAAACTACCACAAGATTCTAAAATTTCCTTATTTACATAGTTTTCTGATGCAATGAGTTCAATATTATTTTCTTGCCTATGAACTTCTTTGTTTAAAAATTCATAGGCTTTTGGATCAAACTCTTTAATAAGGGAATAATCCATTATATTTTTCTCACTTTCATAACATTATTATCTTTTAGCTTATTATCAATTTTTTTTACTATAACAAATGATATAGCAAAAAACATTAATATTGATATAAGAGTCAATAAATTTATATCTAAACCTGAATTTTTAAATAATAAATTAGGTAAAACTGCTCCAATTACAATAAGTGCAACTGGAAGTACATATACATATATAGAGTATTTTGTTATATCTTGGGATCTACTTTCTAATATAACCTTATCTCCAGTATTAATGTCATCAGTAGAATAAGCTTCTATAATGGTTTCATCTTTTTGTCCACATGATTCTTTTGCAGCACAAGCTCCACAAGCTTCTGATCTACCAACACTTATTGTCAATTTTCCATTATCATTATCAAGGACAATTCCTTGCTTAATCATCATTGCCATTACTATCACTCCTTATATTTATAGATAGTTCTTCAAGGGTATTTTCATCAACTTTTGTAGGTGCTTCAGACAATGGACAGGTTGCAGATTGAGTTTTTGGAAATGCAATTACATCTTTTATATTATTTGTTTTTGCAAATAACATTAACAACCTATCTAGTCCATAAGCAAGACCTGCATGAGGTGGTGTGCCGTATTTTAAAGCTTCAATAAAGAAACCAAATTTCTTTTCGATATCTTCATCTGTTAAGTTTAATGCTTCAAATATTTCTTTTTGAAGTTCTGAGTTGTTAATTCTTACAGATCCACCGCCCATTTCATCACCATTTATAACTATATCGTAAGCTTGAGTTCTAACTTTCTCTGGATGAGTCTTTAAAAGATCAATATCTTCTTCATTAGGCATTGTAAATGGATGATGTTGAGAAACGTATCTATCTTCTTCTTCGCTATATTCAAACATTGGGAAATTTACTACCCATGTTAGGGCATATTCTTTTTCATAAAGATTATTCTCACGAGCAACTTTATTTCTTAAAGCTCCTAGACCCTCTAAAACTTTTTTATCCTTATCTGCAGCTATTAAAACTAAATCATTATCTTCTATATTAAGTTTTTCTACCATTGCATTTAAGATATCATCTGTTAAGAACTTACTAATAGATGAATTTACTTTATCACCGTACTTAATGTAAGATAGACCACCTAAACCATAATCTTTTACAAAATCAGTTAACTTATCTAATTGTTTTCTAGAATATTTATCTGCTAAGTTTTTAAAATTTATAGCTCTTACAGATTTTCCATCACTAGTATTACTTGCAAATACTTTAAACTCGCTGTCTTTCCATATTTCTGAAATATCATTAATTTTATAACCAAATCTTAAATCTGGTTTGTCTGAGCCATAAGAATTAATAGCTTCACTATAATCCATACGAGGAATTGGAAGAGTTAGATCATAATCTGTATATTTATCAAATAATTCCTTTATAAGACCCTCATTTACTGCTATTACATCATCCTGATTTGCAAATGATAATTCCATATCTAATTGGGTAAACTCTGGTTGTCTATTAGCTCTTAGATCTTCATCTCTAAAACATTTTACAACTTGGAAATATCTATCCAATGATCCAATCATTAGAATTTGTTTAAATAGCTGTGGTGATTGAGGAAGAGCGTAAAATTCACCTGGTTCTAAACGAGATGGTACTACATAATCACGTGCACCTTCTGGTGTAGGCTTTGTTAAAAATGGTGTTTCTACTTCTGTAAAATCGTTGTTATACATGTACTCTCTTACTGTACGAATGATATCTGATCTTAGTTTAAGATTTTTTTGTACAGAAGGCTTTCTCATATCTAGATATCTATATTTTAATTTCAAATTTTCAGCTACATCATCATTATCTTTAATATATATTGGCGGTGTATTTGCCTTATCTAAGATATTTATTTTTTCTACAACAATTTCTATGTCACCTGTTGGAATATCTGGATTTTTAGATTCCCTTTCGCGCACATCACCTTTAACCTCAACGACGTATTCACTTCCTAAATGACTTGCTAGTTCATGATTTACTTCATCTTCTTCTCTTACAACTACTTGGGTAATACCAGTCTTATCTCTTAGATCAAAGAATACTAATGATCCAAGATTTCTTTTTTTGGCAACCCATCCCATAAGTACTACAGATTGTCCAATATTTTCACTTCTTAATTCTCCACACATGTGGCTTCTTTTAAATTCCATTATATCTCCTTAGTTTAAAAACGGATTATTCTCTAATTCATAATAAAGATTTGTGTTCTCTCCATGTCCTGAATATACATCAGTATTTGGATTAAGTTGCCTATATTTATTTAATGATTCCATAATAGTAGCATAATTCCCACCTGGTAAATCAGTTCTACCAATGGATAAATTAAATAAAGTGTCTCCACTAAATAAACTATTTCCTATAAGATAACTTATAGAATCCAAGCTATGTCCTGGTGTTTTTATAGCTTTTATATTAAAATCGCTAAAAACTTCACCATCTTCTAAATACTTATCTATAGGTACGAATAAACTAGGGTAATTAAACCCAAGGTTATAATTTAAATCATTAGCAATTTGCTTTGACTCACTAGAAGCATATACATCTACATTATATAAGTTTTTATAGTATTCTAAACCCAGTACATGATCATAGTGAGTATGTGTTTGCAAAATAAAATCTATTTCAATTTTATTTTCTTTTATATAGTCCGTTACATAATCACTTTTATCCGCTGCATCTACTATAAATCCATGACCATTTTCGCTCATTACATATAAATTTGTTAGAACTGGTCCTAGAGTAAACTTCTTTATTTGCATTTATAATATCCTCTCACTATCTAATATTATAGTACAAGGTCCATCATTTGTAAGACTAACTTCCATATGAGTTTGAAACTTACCTGTTTTTACAGATAAACCATCAGCAACAAGTTCTTCTTTTAATATTTCATAAAATTCATTTGCTTTATCTGGTTTTGCAGAGTCTATAAAACTTGGTCTATTTCCTTTTCTTACGTCTCCATAAAGAGTAAATTGAGATACTAAGAGTATCTCTCCTCCCACTTCTTCTATAGATAAGTTCATCTTACCTTCATTATCTTCAAATATTCTAAGCTTTTCTATTTTCTTTTTAATATAGGCTAGATCATCTTTATCATCGTTTTCTTTTACAGCTAGTAAAACTAACAAACCTTGATCTATATTTGATATTTCTTCATTATCTACTACTACATTTGATTTTGTAACTTTTTGTATTACTGCTCTCATTAATTATTCACCCTATATACACTATAAACTGTATTTATAGATTTTAATTTTGCTATAACATCATCTAACTGGCTTGTGCTATTAACTTCAACTGTAAGATCTATAATTCCTTCTTGACTATCAGTAAGTCTAGCATTCATTCCAGAAATATTTACATTTACAGTAGTTATCATTTTGGTAATATCATATATTACTGTTGGAGAATTTGCACAAACAATTTGTATGTTAACTGGAAACTTATCAGTTGATTCATTTTGCCAATAAACATCAATAAGTCTTTCTGGCGCATGTGTCTTAATTATATTTGGGCAAGATTTGGTATGTACTGATATACCGTTGCCCTTAGTAATAAAACCAATAATTGAATCTCCTGGAACTGGTGTACAGCATTTTGCAAACTTAACTTCTATATCATCTCCAAAGTCACTAACTCTTACCTCTCCCTTAGAATTATTTGATTGATTTTCTTTGTTAGTAAACTCGATTGGTTTTGATAAATCCTTATCCTTATCTTCTAATTCTTTTTCTTTTTTCAGGAGTTTTTGAACAACTTGTTCACTTGTGATTTTACCATAACCAACTGAAGCATACATTTCTTCTTCAGATGGAAAACCTAGCTCATTTGATATATCATTTATCCAATCATCTTTTAGTAAAGATTTATAGGCTGATCTATGTTTTTTTATATCTTTAATAACTTGATTTTTACCAAGCTCAATATTTTCTTCTTTTTCATTTCTTTTAAAAAATTGCTTGATCTTATTCTTAGCTTGGTTACTTTTTACTATATTTAACCAATCTCTGCTAGGGCCTTTCGAATTTTTGCTCGTTAAGATTTCTACTACATCACCTGTTTTAAGCTTTTGAGTTATAGGAACAATTGCTCCATTTACTTTTGCTCCTATACATTTGTTGCCCACTTCAGTATGAATCTTATAAGCAAAGTCTATAGCACATGAGCCAATTGGTAAGGAATAGATTTCTCCAGCAGGAGAATATATATATATTTCTCTAGAAAAGAAATCGGTTTTTAGAGTTTCCATAAAAGCTTTACTATCTTCATCAGCTCCACCTTCTCTTTGCCATTCCATAATACGTCTTAAAAATTCCATGGCATCATCAAAATCCGATTCTTTTGTCTTACCTTCTTTATACCTCCAATGAGCTGCAACACCGTACTCACATTCTTTGTGCATTTGGCGAGTTCTTATTTGAACTTCAAATGGTCTAGAATCCTCACCAAAAACCGTCGTATGAAGTGATCTGTATCCATTAGGTTTAGGCTGACCTATATAATCTTTTATCCTATTTGGTATGGGTCTCCAAAGTGAATGAACCTTACCTAAAACCTCATAACATTCTGCTATAGTATCCACTAATACTCTCACTGCTGTTAAATCATATATTTCTTCAAATACGATATTATTTCGCATCATCTTTTTATAAATTGAATAAAGTGATTTAGGTCTACCACTTATCTCGAAATCTATATTGGTACCTTGCAAGGACTCTGTCAAAGTCTCTATTATTTCATTGATATATGCTTCTCTTTCACGTCTTTTTTGAGAAACCATCTCTGCAAGTTCATAATATTTTTCAGGTTCTTGGTACCTAAAACATAAGTCTTCTAGTTCCCACTTTATAGAATATATTCCAAGTCTATGAGCAAGAGGAACATAGATTTCTAAGGTTTCCGTAGCTGTTTGAACTTGTTTTTCACGAGTCTTATATTCTAAAGTTCTCATATTATGGAGTCTATCAGCAAGCTTTATTAAAACAACCCTTACGTCATTGCTCATTGCCATGACCATTTTTCTAATATTTTCAGCTTGTTTTTCTTCTCTAGAACTATAATTTAAGTTTTTAAGCTTGGTTACTCCATCTACTAAGAAAGTTATTTCATGACCAAATTTTTCTTCCATTTCATCATAAGTAACTTCTGTATCTTCCAAAACATCATGCATTAGTCCTGCACAGATTGTCTGATCATCAAGCTTCATGTTTGATAATGTCGTAGCTACAGCTATAGGATGGATGAAATAATCTTCTCCTGAATTTCTTTTCTGGCCTCTATGATTTATTTCACCAAAAAAATATGCTTTTTTTATTAAACCAATATCTGCATTAGGATTATTATATAATATATTTTTTTTAAATTCTTCATATTCTTCTTTAAAGTCTGTTGTCATATTTACCTCATCTTATATCAATTAGTTTTAACTGAAGATTTATATTGCCCCTGAACTCATTGACATCTGGGTAATACACAATATCGATTTTATTACCTACAATATTATCTCCATATTTTTCTTTTAAATATTCATATTCATCTACTGCATGAAATTTTATAGCATTGATATAAGTTCCATTTTTTTGAAGTGATAATCTCATGGTTTTCTTATCTTTGCCAATCATATCGCATCTTGCTATTACTACTTTTTTATCAGCAAATATAGGCTTTTCAAAGTCTTTACCAAATGGTTCTAGACTTTTAAGACTTTGAGCAAATTCTAAAGATAATTTTGATATATCTATGGCTTTATCTATATTAATTACCTTTTCCTTTTGCTTTTGATTTAGCTTTGAGTTTTCATTTAAAAACTTTCTAAAATCATCTATAAGATTAGTTTTAATGGATAAACCACAAGCCATTGGATGACCACCAAACGAGTCTAGCTTATCTTTATATTTTGATACTTCTTCATATATATTATAAGAATCAATGGATCTACCAGACCCTTTTGCAAGACCTTCAGTATTAGAACTAGAGAGAATAATAGTTGGTCTATAATATTTTTCTTTTATTCTTCCAGCTACTATTCCACATATTGACTCGTTTATAGAGTTTTCATATACAACAATTACATCATCTTTATAGTAGTTATTTTCTTCTATAATTTTTATGCATTTATCTAAACCTTCTTCGGTTAAAGTTTTACGCTCGTTATTTAATTCTACTAAGTCTTTTGCTAAGCTATAAATTTCGTCAATATCTTCTTCCATTAATAGCTTGATAGCATCTTTCGCCGTTGATAATCTACCTGTTGCATTCATAGTTGGTCCTAATATAAATCCTAATGTATAAACGTCTATTTCCTTATCCCATGAACTTTCTTCAAGTATTGCTTTAATGGCTAATTTATCTGTATAATTTAATCTTTTTAAACCTTCTATAACAAAAATCCTATTTTCATCAGTAAGAGACACCATATCACAAACTGTTCCCATAGCTACATATTCCAGTAATCCAAAAAGATAGTCTAAATCACCATCTAATTTATTAAATAAAGCAGTCATTAACTTAAAGCAAACTCCTGCTCCACATAAATCATCAAATGGATATGATGAATCTAATCTTTTAGGATTTATTACAGCATCAGCTTCTGGTAAAATTTGACTTTGCCATTCTCCATTAGTATTAGTTTCTATTTCATGGTGGTCTGTAACAATTACATTAATTCCAGCATCTTTTAGCATCTTTACTTGTTCAAATCCAGTTATACCATTATCGCAAGTTATTATTAAACTAACATTATCATCAATAGCTTTTTTAGCCATACTAACAGATATACCATAACCTTCTTTGACTCTTTGTGGGATATCATAGCTAATAAAATCATAATAATATAATAACCCATCTAAAAGAGTCATTACAGAAGCTATGCCGTCTTGATCATAGTCACCAAAGATTCTAATTTCTCCACCATTTTTCATAGTTTCCATAATAAGATCAACAGCTTTATCCATATCTTCAAGTAAAAAAGGATCATGCAACTTTGATAAGCTTGGTCTTAAGAACATATCCACAGTGCTGGGTTTAACTATATCACGATTTCCTAAAACAAGTGCTTGAAGCTTTGTTATATTCTCATTTTTCAGATTATTAATATAGTTTTCTTTCTTATTATATATAAACCAATTACTCATTGCATCACCCTTTCATATAGAAAAATTATACCATTTTTTAACAATTTATAAAGAAAAAGAGGCTACTATGCCTCTAAGAAATTAGATTTTTTATTTCTGATTTTTGTATTTTTAATTTATTTATAGATTCATTATCTCCACTCAAAATAGTAATAATTTCGCCCTCAATATTAGTAACTTCTCCAATAATACCAGATTGTGTTACTATATGGCATCCTATTTCTAAATTATCATTTATAAATTCTTTATTTTTTCGGAATTTGATATCATCTTTTATAGACTTTTGATAGAATCCAAAGCAAAGGATAATTAGTATTAAATATTCAATTTTCATTAATAACCATACTTAGAATAAAATTCTTCTTTGTATTCTAAGAACCTATCTTCCATAATAGCTTGCCTAATATTTTCACACATCTTCAGTAAGAAATATAAGTTATGATAAGATAAAAGCCTAGCTCCTAATATTTCATTTACATTAACTAAATGTCTAATATAGGCTCTAGAATAATTTCTACATGTATAGCAATCACACTCTGAATCAAGAGGAGTAAAATCATCCATATAAGCTGCATTTCTTACCACTAGTCTACCATGTGAAGTAATAGCAGTACCATTTCTTGCTATTCTAGTTGGTAACACACAATCAGCCATATCTATCCCTGCTTGGTATGACTCAAATAGATAATCAGGAGTTCCCACACCCATGTTATATCTCGGTTTATCTTCTGGCAATAGTGGAGTAGTAAAGTTTAGAATATCTATCATTTCTTCTTTAGTTTCCCCTACAGAAAGTCCACCAATAGAAAATCCATCAAAGTCCATAGCTGTTGTCTCAATTGCAGATTTTTCTCTTAAATCTTTATACATTCCCCCTTGGACTATTCCAAATAGTGATTGATCTTTATAAGAATGTTCTTTATGATAATCAAGTCCTCGTTTTGCCCAACGAATAGTTCTTTCCATTGATTGCTTTACATAATCGTAGTCTGCTGGGACCTCTACACATTCATCGAAGCTCATCATTATATCTGAATGTATGTCGTTTTGAATTTCTATGGATTTTTCAGGAGTAAAAAAATGCTTTGATCCATCTATATGAGATCTAAATTCTACCCCATTCTCATTTATTTTTCGACGTTCAGAAAGAGAGAACACTTGAAATCCACCACTATCTGTAAGTATTGGCTTATTCCAGTTCATAAACTTATGGAGTCCCCCAGCTTGTCTCATAATATTCATGCCAGGTTTAAGATATAAATGATAGGTATTTCCTAAAATAATCTTTGCTCCCATCTGATCTAGCTCTTCTACAGACATTGTCTTTACAGTTCCAAGTGTGCCGACTGGCATAAATATAGGAGTTGGAATATCTCCATGAGCTGTGTGTATAACACCAACTCTTGCGTTGGAATTTTTATCTTTTTTTATTACTTCAAATTTAAGTCCCATATTTCTCCTTAATGTATATACATGGCATCGCCAAAACTAAAAAATCTATATTTATCATTAACTGCATGTTCATATGCGTTTAATATAATGTCTTTAGATGAAAAAGCAGATACTAACATAACAAGAGTGGATTTTGGTAAATGAAAGTTGGTTATCATTGCATCAACTACTTCAAATTTAAATCCTGGATAAATAAATATATCTGTCCATCCTGAATCTCCTTGTATTTTTCCATTCTTTTTATATACTGACTCTAAAGTTCTAATGCTGGTAGTTCCTGTTGCTATAACTTTATTACCTTTTTTATGAGCTTTATTTATGATATCAGCAGTTTCTTTTGATATAGTGTAAAATTCACTATGCATTTTATGATCTGTTACATCTTCTACGCTCACTGGCCTAAAAGTTCCAAGTCCTACATTTAAGGTTAAATAGGCAAGCTTTATACCCTTAGATTCTATTTCTTCTAAAAGTTCCTGAGTAAAGTGAAGTCCTGCTGTTGGAGCAGCGACTGATCCAGGATTTTTTGAATATACAGTTTGATATTCTTCAGGCTCTTGAAGTTCTTCTTTTATATAAGGTGGTAGAGGCACATTACCTAATCTATCTAGCAATTCATTGAAGATTCCTTCATAGCAAAACTCTATAATCCTATTTCCATCTTCTTTTATATCCTTAACTTCTCCTGATAATTCTTCAGAAAATATTACGTTTGTTCCTATTTTCATTTTTTTACCAGGTCGGACTAAACATTCCCAAGTTTTGCCTTCTATATTTGTAAGCAAGAATACTTCTATAGATTCTTCTTTACTTTCTCTATGGCCAAAAAGTCTTGCCGGTATTACTCTAGTATCATTCATTACTAAGACATCACCTGGATCAAGATAATCTATGATATCATAAAAATATTTATCTTCTGTTTTTCCAGTCTCTTTATCAAGTACAAGTAATCTAGCATGATCTCTTTTTTCTGCTGGGTGTTGGGCTATTAATTCTTCTGGTAAATAATAATCAAAATCATCTGTCTTCATTTATTCCTCAAATCTTAATCCATAATGCTCATACGCAAATCTTGTTAGAACACGACCTCTAGGTGTTCTCGACAAGAATCCTATCTGGAGCAAATATGGTTCATATACATCTTCTATAGTTACATTTTCAATACCAGTAGAGGCAGCTATAGTATCTATGCCTACTGGACCACCATTAAAGTTTTGATACATAGTCATAATTATTTTTTTATCCATAGTATCAAGTCCCATTTCATCTATCTCAAGTAAATTAAGGCCTTCCTTGCTGGTTTCATGATCTATTTTTTTATCTTTTTTTACTATAGCGTAATCTCGAACTCTTTTTAATAATCTATTAGCAATTCTAGGTGTTCCTCTAGATCTTTTTGCTATTTCATAGGCACCGTGATCATCTATTTCGATCTTAAGAATATCTGCAGATCTCTTTATAATAGTTGTTAAATCCTCTGCCGAATAAAGATTTAATGAAAGCATTACACCAAATCTATCCCTTAATGGTGCTGATAACATACCACTTCTTGTGGTTGCACCTATAAGAGTAAATTTTTCTAAATCTATTCTAATAGATTGAGCATTGGGACCTTTTCCTACTATTATGTCAAGTACAAAGTCTTCCATAGCAGAATACAATATCTCCTCTACAGATCTATTTATCCTATGTATTTCATCTATAAATAAAACATCTCCATATTGAAGATTGGTTAAGATACTTGCAAGATCTGATGGTCTTTCTATAGCAGGCCCACTTGTTACTCTAAGATTAACCCCCAATTCATTTGCTATTATTGATGATAAAGTAGTTTTGCCAAGCCCTGGAGGTCCTTGTAAAAGAACATGGTCTAGTGGTTCTTTTCTTTCTAAAGAAGATTTAATAAATATATCTAGTTTTTCTTTGACCTTATCCTGACCTATATATTCATTTAACCACTTAGGTCTTATAGAATTTTCATTAGTAAGATCCTCCTTTAATTCATTGGAACCTACAATTCTTTCATTTTCATCATACATAAAAACCACCTATATAAGTCTTTTTAAACTTTCCTTAACAATATTTTCTAAAGATAAGTCCGAATCTTTTAACTCAAGTAATACTCTTTCAATATCATTTTTGGCATATCCAAGGTTTTCTAAAGCTTCCTTTGCAACATCCATATCCTCATTTATAGGAGTACTAGATTTAATAGTTTCCTTATCGACAGATGGCATAAGTTTCACCTTATCCATTAGCTCTAAAATAATTCTGCTAGCAGTTTTTTTACCTATTCCTTTTGCCTTGGTAAGAGTATCTATATCATTATTTACTATAGCTAATTTAATATCTTCAACTCCTAAAGAAGAAAGTATGCCAATAGCATTCTTAGGACCTATAGATGATACAGATGTTAATAATAAAAACATATCTAATTCATCCTTAGAATAAAACCCATAAAGTGACATATCATCTTCTCTAACTTGAAGAGATGTATAAATTTTATATTCGTTATTTAATTCTACAAGAGTTAGTGTGGAAAGAGAACTTTTTATAAGATAACCCATATTGTTATTTTCTATAACAAAAGATTCTTCATTTATTTCTCTAACATCTCCAATAATATATGAAATCATTAATTCATCCTAAAATTTTCTTTAAATCTTTGACTTAAGGCATGACAAAGTGCAACAGAAAGCGCATCTGCTGCATCATCAGGCTTAGGTATTTCTTTTAAGTTCAAAAGTGTAGTTACAGTTTTTTGCATTTGGCTTTTGTTAGCCCTACCATAACCCGTAATTGCTTGCTTTATCTGAAGGGGTGTATACTCATAAATTGGCAAACTATTTTCTTGAGCACTTAAAATTTGAATACCCCTAGCATGTCCTACAGTTATGGCTGTTTTAACATTTTGATTAAAAAATAATTCTTCTATAGCAAATTCATCTGGTTTAAATTCTTTTATAATTTCATTTAAATTCTTATAAAGAATGCTAAGCCTCTCTGGAGTTGTAGTCTTGCTAGATGTTGTAACTACACCATTTTCTATTACTTTAACCTTATTTGCCTCAAATTCAACAACTCCATAACCCATTATTGCTATCCCTGGATCTATTCCTAATATTTTCATAATTTCTCTCAAATAAAAAGAGCTTATAAAAGCTCTATTGATATCTTTCTAATACTTCTCTCATCAATCCCCTAAAATAATACTCAGCATATATATCAACAATTGTTTTATATAAGTAGGAAACTGATTTTTGATATATTTTTCTTGTTTGGTTTATTGTTATATCTTCTGTGTATATGTTATTAGTATCAAATCTCAACTGTTTATGCGTTGATTGATCCAAGATATAAATTTCATCTTTTATCTTTAGATCACAAAATTTTCCCATATTATCTTTAAGTTTTGACACCAAGTCTTTGTCATCATAAATCTTATCTTTGTAGGATAAACTTAATTCTACGAGTTTAGGATCAAGTCTATTATAAGCTCCGTATATATTATTCATTAGATATGTTACACCAAATTCATTTATTAAATCACACTCTAATTCATCAATCATTTTTTTATCTTTGAAAGCTCTATATTGAGCTTTAATAGATATTAAATATTCATATCTATTAAGATCTGAAGTTATAGATGATTCTAGAGTATTTATGATTTGATCTATATCACTTAGATTCCAAAAATATTTCTTAAGATTTTTCATTACATAATCTTTTGCGTAGTAATCATTTTTAGAAAACTTAACAAAGTTTTTATCATATAATAAAGACATAAGTGTGTTAAATGAGTATATATCTTCATTTATTAAAAAATTATATTCAAGTTTTTCAATTATAGGATATTGTTCACTAACATTTGCCTTCATTAATTATTACCTCGTGTAACTATTCTAACATAAAATATCATATTATTATTTAGAAATATTTTTCTAAAAAAACAAAAAAACTAAATTATTAGTAAAAATATACGTATATAATTTATTATTGTATATATTACTAAGAATTTAGCTCAAAAGAATTTTAAAATAAAAATTTATACATTAAATTTTTAAAACTTTTTAAAGCTTGCCTTCATATCATTTAGTCTAAAACTATAATTGACATCTTTTCTTTCTATGTCAATTACTGTTTTAGCTCTTAATTCATTATCTGTATAAAGCTTATTAATTAGTTCATATGAAGGATTAATTGCATGTGGATTCCCTACAAGTTGAAACATAGTTATATCTCCATTAGTATCTCCATAAGCATATGAACTGTCTAAATTAAGATTATACTTCTTTTCTAACATCATTACAGCATTTAATTTACTACGACTATCCCACATTGGAGTTACTTTTCCTGTAAAAATATTGGTATCATCAAATTCATATATGGTTGAAATACTTTCGTCAGCACCATAAATTTTTCCAAAATGTTCTACCAAAAATTGTGGAGATCCAGAAATAAAGAAAATTTTATATCCAGTTTTTTTATGATTCTCTACTGCTTTTTTGGTAACCATATAAACTTTATTTTTATTTTGATTTATAACTATATTTGAGTACTTATCAATAGTATCCTTATCTAATCCTGCAAGCTTTTGTTGGTATACCAAAGAAGCTTTATCTAAATAATCTTCATAAGCACCAAGTCTATTTTGATATTTATCATATAAAGGACCTATTTCATTTTCCCAAGCTTCTTTTGCTATTACTCCATCAGCTGTTAGAAGCAAAAAATGTTCAATTAATAAACTATTTCTAAATAGAGTGCCATCAATATCAAAAAAAGCTGCCTTTTGCATACAAATACCTCTTTAGTTAATTATTTATCTTCTGATTCGAAAACTATCTTAGCTTTGCTAATCTTATCATTTTTTCTACTAGCCTTAACTGTATCAGTTTTACTAATCTTTCTTGTATGAAATTTAGTATTATTCTTTTCTTTATTTTTCTTGTTTTTACTTGCTTTGTAAGAGTTACTTTTTTTACTAGCTTTTCTTAATGGTTGATTATTATTTAACTCTTCGTTGTTTATTTTTATAGAAATAATCAGGTCTATAATGAAGCATGTAAATACCCCAACCAAAGCTGCTGAGCCTAAAAATATGGCAATCCATGCTAGGTATAATCCTCTTGGACTAGTAAATATTGATATGGAATATATCAATAATATTATTGATACAATACCTATAACTATTGATGGTATAAATTTAGTAAATTTCTTTTTTGACAAAAAATGTATTAGTAAGCTAATTATTATATTCATCACTACTATTATTGGTAGTATATTAAGTTCCGATGAATACTGGTTTATTATATTTATTAAGCCTGTCATTAATTAACCTCACTAATTTTTATTCTTTGTATACTGATTAAGTCTTCTTCTAATTCCATAATTAAAAATCCCGGATTATTATCTCGAGGTAATGACGGCGAGCCTGGATTTAGTAATAAAACTTCATCTTCCCTCTTTTGATAATACTTATGAGTATGCCCATGAATTGCTATATCACATCCATTATTCTTTGCTACTTTTAGTATTTTATTATAACCCATATCTACCTCATATTTATGTCCATGAGTTAAAAATATTTTATATCCATTTATATCCAAAATTTTATCATAGGCAATATTTGTAAAAAAATCATTATTACCCTTTACTACATGATAATTTATATTTGTTTCATAGACTATATTTTTTACATCATCCACTCCATCACCTGCATGAATTAATAAATCTATATCGGGATTAGAGATAATATAGTCACTTATATATGAATATAAACCATGTGTGTCACTTGTAACTAGTATTTTCATCCTAGTTCTCACTTATATATTCTTTAAATTTATTAAATGCTTTTGCCCTATGAGAAATTTCATTTATTTCTTCTTTAGTCATTTCACCTAAAGTTTTATTTAGCCCTTCTGGTATAAATATTTGGTCATAACCAAATTCATATTCACCTATTTCTTCTAAGGTTATTGCTCCTTTTAATCTACCTTCAAAATAATGAGTATTTTTTTCTTCGTCTATATAACATATACAAGTTTCAAAATAAGCATAACGATCATTTTTATCAGAAAGCTCATTTAGTAACTTATCACGATTATCTTTATAGCTTGCATCTTCTCCCGCATATCTATGAGATTTAACTCCTGGTCTATTATCTATAGATCTAACAAACAATCCAGTATCATCTGCGATAGTTGGCTTATCTAAAATATCATTTAAAGCTTTGGCTTTCTTATAGGAATTTTTTTTTAAACTATCTCCATCTTCAACAACCTCGAAATCATCTAATCCATAGTCCTCTGGAGTCTTTAAAACTATATCATCTATCATTAATTTTATTTGATTTACTTTATCTTTATTTCCAGTTGCAAATACTATTTCCATTATTTCTCCTTTAATTATGATATCATTTTAATAAATCTCTTTCAATAAAACTAGTCAGATTCTACTATCGTATTTAAATTTTTAAAAGAATTTTCTAAAAGCTCTGCATTAGACCCTATTTGTTGATCGAATGATACTACACCTGTAGGATTAGGAGTAGATATTGAAAAAATAGGATCTTTTTCAATTTCATTGTCGATAATTTTATGAACTAAAATCTCATCAGCTGTTTGTATTAGTATATAAGCGTCATTGCCTATTATAAAATAGTCTTTAGCTTGAGAATTAATATTTTTGACTTGATCTTTATTAATATCCGAATTAATATTAACTCTTTCTTCTAAATAATTTCTAATAGGTACTTGGCTTGATGCTTTTTTCTGACTATCTTTTGTATATATTGAAGTTTGAATTACCCAAGAACCATTATCTCTTACTATACCAAAATTATTGGATTCTATTATCAGATCATCTGGATTAAAATCAGCTGATTTACTGGTAGCTTCATTAACAACCATATTTCTAAGTTGTTCGTACGCATCATTTTCCCCAGTAAATTCATCTATATTTATTAAATTATTATCCTCTAAATCTTTTGTTGATACCACGCCATATTTACTAATTGTATTATCAGATAAGCTACTTAGATAGGAAAAAGATATATAATCTAAATCTACATAATTAATTTTTATATTCATATCAAAATCTAGGAAGCTATATCTTTCACTATTCTCTTGCTTATTCATACTATCTTCAATTCTTACTGGAAAAGCTTCTATATTATCATATAAACCAGAAAATCTATTTTTAAATGATCTAACTTTCCAATATTCATCCTGTCCTCTTAAAAAGATATCCGGTGCTTTTTCGTAGCTTATATTTCCATCATCCTTAATACTTAATAAATAAGTATAATAATTGTATTCTTGCTGGTTATCAGCTAAGTCTGTTCTTTCTCTAACCCCTATTAGAACACTTGTATCATCCATTAAATCTTTTTGATTTTCTGACTGTGATCTTTCTTTGGCTGCAAGTTTTGCATATTTATCTACGATTTCAGCATCTACACTATCCGATAATCTAGATAAGTATATTATCTTATCATTAGCAATAAAAAATATCTCATCTGGACTTCTTTGTACAAAGTCTCTAGCAAAATACTGACCTTGAGAAGTATCTACTACTACTACATTTTCATTTTTATCTATATTTTCAAAATCATACCCTCTATTTATCAAATAGTCCTCTAAGTTAACATATTTTGAAGTAAAAGTAGGAGGGAAAGCATATTCGTCGTTAAAAGCTACAAGATTCTTACTAATATATAGTTTATCTCCAATTTTGGGATAATCATTATTTGATGCAGTTATTTCTTCTATATCACTAACTTGCCATGTGCCAGCAAGAACAGGTTTGTCAGTTTCTGGAGTAAGTATTAGTTCATTTAATTCTTCTGGATTAGTTTTTGAACAGGCACTCATTATTAATACAAATATGAATAGTAAACAAATTTTAAGCCTCTTTATCATCTTCTAACCTCGGAATTTCTACTATAACTGAAGTACCACTACCATACTTACTTTTTATAATTAACTTACCATCATGAGCTTTTATAATCTCTTCACAAATAGATAGGCCTAAACCTGTCTGAGATTTAGACGAGCTTCCTTTATAAAACTTACTAGAAACAAAGGCTATCTCATCTTCTTTTATTCCTTCTCCGTTATCTTTTATACTTATAGAAACATTACTATCATTTTGTTCGATTAAAATATCAATATCCCCCCCATCAGGAGTAAATTTAATAGCATTATCTATAATGTTTATAAAAACTTCTTTCATTCTATTTTTATCAGCAAATACCATTATCGACTTATATATACTTGTAAAAGTAAAATTAATATTTTCATTTGCTGCTCTTGGTGATAGTTGAGTATGAACTTGTTCTACTAATGATACTATATCAAGCTTATCTTTTTCATATTTAAAAGTACTAGATTGAAGTCTTGAAAAATCAAGTAAGTCTTCTACCATCATAGAAAGTCTATCCCCCTCTCCTTCAATAATACTTAAACCCTGATTTAGCATATCAGTATCTTTTTGAATTTCTTTAGATTGTAAAGTTACCGCCCATCCTTTAATAGATGTAAGAGGGGTTCTTAGTTCATGAGAAACAGATGATATAAATTCATTTTTCATATCTTCTTTTTTTATTATATTTTCACTCATAAAATTAAGTGTAGACCCAAGCTCAGAAAGTTCATTGTTGCCACTAGTATCTGCCTTAGCATTGAAATCTCCTGCTGCAAGTTTTTCAGAAACATCAATAAGCTTTAATATAGGAGCAACTACCTTTTGTGATACGATTAGAGATACAAAAAAAGCTGAAACAATAATAACTATTCCAAATAAAATATAAAAGATCATATCAGCCCTAACTCTTTGGTTAACTTTTTTCATTGAAGAAGTTAGTCTTAAAATACCAGCTTGGCTATCTCCTGCTATTAAAGGATATGATAATGATAGTACTTCTTCATTTGTAGCTTCATTTGTATGATTAAAAGTTGCTTTTTTACCATCTTTAGCTTCCAAAACATCAGTTTTTACCAACTCTTTACCTACTTCACTTGTTGCAGATGAATCAAATAATACTATCCCAGAATTATCTAAAATTTGGACTTGAGTTTCATTGCTCCTATAAAAGGCATTTTTATCACCAATAATTATATCATCAAGATCATATTTATTAGCGTAATTATTAAATTGTAACTGATTTATTTTTGCTTGATTAAGCATAGAACCTACCAAAGATGATTGGTAATAATTTTTTATAGAATTTAAGGCAAATATTTCAAAACCAATTACTACCGTAATTACAAAAAGCATTATAATTCTCATAATTGTATATTTATATGAAGTATTTGCCTTAAAAAATTGATTATCTGTATTTTTTATTTCCATCTATAACCTGTACCCCAGACCGTTTCTATATATTGAGGTTTAGCTGGGTCTTCTTCTATCTTAGCTCTAATTCTTCTTATATTTACATCTACTATTTTAGTATCATTACTATAATTTTCACCCCAAGTTGCCTCCATTATTTCATTACGGGTCATAGCTTTTCCCTTATTTTGTATGAAATTTTTGAGAATAGCAAATTCTGTTGGAGTTACATCTATTTCGTTTTCTACTTTATAAAAAGTTTTAGAATATAAGTCAAGAGTAAAAGGTCCATCAGTAAGAGTCTTAGAATTACTTTCTTCTTTTACTTCTGCTGTTAAATTAACTCTTCTCATAAGAGATCTAACCCTTAAAATAAGCTCTTGAGGATTAAACGGTTTTATAATATAATCATCCGCTCCTCTTTCAAGGCCTAATATCTTATCTATATCTTGAGATTTAGCTGACACCATAATGATCCCTGTTTTAGGAGATTTTTCTCTAATAACTTGGCAAACTTCGTATCCACTAATACCAGGCAGCATTACATCAAGTATAGCTACAGATGGATCCTCTTGTTCAAATACCTTAATGGCTTCTTCCCCACTTGATGCTTCTACAGTTTGATAGCCTTGATATTCAAGATTTATTTTCATAAATTGTCTTATTGAGTCTTCATCATCCAGGATCAAAACTTTGTTATTTTCCATTTTCTACCCTTTCAAACGCTATTTTCCCTGCTCCTATAACTCCAGAATCATTTAGATATTTGGCTGGCATTACACTTACATTAAGAGTGTTATTACAAATATCGTTAAATTTTTCAATCATTCCATCCCACCATATATCTTTAGAATGTATAACTCCTCCTCCTATGACTATAACCTCTGGATCAAATATATTTCTAAGGCTAGTTAAAAAATATGCTAGATCTTCTTGATATATTTCTAAAACTTCTTTAGCTTTAGGGTCTTTATAAACTCTTTTCAATATTTGCTCTCCAGTTAGTTCATCACCAGTAAGTTTTTTATAATTTTTAGTAAGAGCGGTACCAGCACAATATGCTTCAGCACAACCATGTTGACCACAAGTACAATAATCCCCACCTGGATGTAAAATTACATGTCCTAACTCTGCGCCTTGAAAATGGGATCCAGATAATAATCCACTTTTTTCATTATAAACAGCTCCTCCGACTCCTGTTCCAAGTGTTACCATAACTATATCCTTGGATTCTGTGCAAGCTCCAATCCATTTTTCAGCTAAAAGTGCTATATTTGCATCATTTTCTACAAAAACTGGAATATCTACAAATTTTTCAACAGCTTTTTTCAAATTTAGACCACTCCATCCATCAATATTACCAGCAAATGTAACTACTCCATTTTCCGCATCTATAAATCCTGGAGTACCTATGCCAATAGCTTTAGCTTCTTTATAATTTAGACCATAAATGGTTTTTTTTATATTTTCTAGAACAACATCGCGACCCTTTTTAGCTTCAGTTTCTATAGAATTTCTTTCAAGAATTCTTCCTGTTTGATCTATAAGGCATGCATTAATTTTTGTACCTCCTAGATCAATTCCTATAACCTTATCCATAATATCCTCTTTTTTTATAATTTAAATACTTTATCTTTAAGTCTTATTAATTCATTCTTCTTTTTTGATTCAAAACTTTGTGACTTCAAATATTCTAAATTCTTTATATCATTAAAAATTATTTTATAAGCTAACAAAATTTGATTATCTATACCTAGCTTATCCTTAAGAATTTTATTTGTTTTCTTATCACCATATTTTCTATCACCAATTATTGGAGTATTATTTTTAGCTAGTGAAAATCTTATTTGGTGAGTTTTACCTGTAACAAGCTTACATTCAAGTAAACTGTATTGTCCATTGCTTTCTAAAGGCTTAAAATGGGTTATAACTCTTGATCCATTTTTAGAAGACTTAATTTTATTTCTATTCTCATTTTTTTCTATGCTAGTATCAATTGTAAAAGATTCTTTAACTTCCCCTTTTACTATAGTAAGATAGTATTTTTCAATTTTATCATTCCTAATAGCCTCATTTAGTGATCTTAAGGCAAGCGAGTTCTTAGCCCCTATAACTATTCCTGCTGTATTCCTATCTAATCGATTTACTACTGCTGGATTAAAAGTTTTATCTGCTTTGTTAACTTGCTTTGTTTTATATAAATATGATAGCATAAAATCAACTAAATTATTACCATAATCATTTTTATTAGCTGAGTGTGTCAGTAGACCACTTTCTTTATCCATTAGAATAATATTATCATCTTCATAAACTATATCGAGCTTAAAATCAGAAGGCTTAAAATCCGTTTTAGTAATCCAATTATTATAATTCTCATCAGAAATATACATTTTAATTTTGTCATTTTCTCGAACAAATGTATCCGCCTTAGCTCTCTTATTATTTATTTTAAAATTTTTTTTGCGAATATTCTTTTGTATTACTGATAAAGGAGCATTTTCAAAATATTTTCTTAAAAATCTATCAAATCTTTGATCTGCATCGTTTTTTTCTATTACTATTTCAATCATATTAATAAGATTTATTTACATATGAATCAATAAGAGATTTTCTAGGTTCACTGGAAAAAACTTCATTTTCTATTAACTTTTCTAAAATAACTTTGCTTTTTGAATGTAATATAACTTTTTCTATAGAATTTACATGTATCTCAAAAATTTTTCCTTGTAATCTCTTTGACTTTAAAATTATAAAATAAGAATCAACGTCCTTATAATCAATTAATTCCAAAACTCTAAGAGTAGCTAAGTCTTTAAGATGGTAAAAATTTTCTCTTTGATTTATTAATTTTAAATAACTCTTTTTCTTTTTTGGATTATGAGATATCTCCTGTGCCTTAAGGTTAGTTTTTTTAGCCATTAAATTATAATACTGATAGTTATAAATTGCTTGACTTATATTATTTATTGTTGAAAAAGGTTTCAAATCTAAGTTTTCTATGTAAGCTAAGTTATTTGATAAAAAAGAATCCTTATCTATTTTTGACTCATCTAATAAATCTATAGATTCCTTTCTAAATGTTTCAAATAGTTTTAATTTTTCATTTTCATTCATAATAATTAAAAAACCGCCTCATATGAGACGGCCACGAGTAATTTTTAAAAGTTAGCTTGTATAACTTCAGCTTTAATTGTTTCTGGAATATCTTCTTTTGACCAATCTAAACCTACGTAAATATCTGCTTTTGCATATTCTGAAAGTTCGCTTAATTTTTCAGATAGCTTTTCAATATTGTCTTTATTTATATCTACTAGCTCATATATTCCATCTACATAAACTTTTCCTATATCATAGTCACGAGCAAGTATACCAGCTAAAAATCCTCTGAATGAGCATTTGCAATTGATATCATAAGATTTAGCATTAATTACTCTTACATTATGATCTAGAATTCTATTTCTTTCTTCATCTGTTGTAATGTAAACAATATTACTAATATCTTTTTCCTTTTCCTTATTAGCTTCTTCTACTAAATATTGTGATTTTCCTGCTCCTGATTGTCCTGCTACGTAATAAAGCATATTATTCCCCCTTAATTTTATCATAAATAACTTTATGGGATTTATCACCTTGTGTATACCCACAGCTATTCATTATCTCAATTATTTCATCTCTAATTAGCCACCATGAAGTATTCCAATTACAAAAATCAGTTTCTTCTTTAGGTGCTCTCCCAACCAGTCTTTGAACGGCTACATCGGGTTTTATATATCTTAAAAATTCTATAACATTACGCTCATATGTTTCTTTGCTAGGCATTTTAACTTCGCCATTTTTATACATTTTAGAAAGCTTAGTACCTTTTATAACAAATAGCGAATGAACTTTTACTTCTTTAATATTAAGTACATTTAAAATTCTTGCAGTTTGTCTAATATCTTTTATATCATCCCATGGTAGAGATAATATTACATGGGCACATATTCTAAATCCATATTTATTAATAAGATTGCAAGCTTCAATAAAATCAGCTAAATCTTCACCTCTATTTAATAGTTCCAAAGTTTTATAATTGGCTGTTTGAAGTCCTACTTCAATAACTATATCCTTACCAGTAATCTCACTCCATTGCTTTAAAAAGATAAGCTTATCCTCTGTAATGGAGTCGGATCTAGTAGATATAGAAACCGCTAGTATATAATCCTTGTCACAAGCTCTTATAATTTCTTTAAATTCAGATAAACTCATGTAAGTATTAGTAAAATTTTGAAAGTAAGCTATAAATTTTTTAGCTTTATATTTTTTACCTATATATTCTCTATTTTTGTTTAACTGATCATCAACTGTCATAAAAGAAGGTAGATTTTCAAAGCTGCCACCTGATTCACTGCAAAAAATACAACCACCAAAGCAAGCTGCACCATCTCTGTTCGGACAAGTTAATGATAATTTTACAGGTAATTTATATACCTTTTCTCCATATGTTTTTTTGTAGTAATCACTTATTGTATAGTAAGGATTATTCATCTAAACTTTCTTCATCATGCTCGAATGATTCAATATCTGTGTTGTAATCTTCTACAAGATTATCTATAGATTCATCGTCCCAATAATGAGTAAATAAATGAAAAACTTCTTCTAGCTCTTCTTCATCATCTACTACTTTTAAGTCAATTTCATCATTTTCAAAACTATCTTCATAATAGAAAATATATATTTCATTTGAATCACTAGATATCAAAGCTACATAATCAGTTTGATCAACTGAAAAAACATCAATCAAATAACATTCATCAGTAACTTCACCTAAATCAATTTCTATGACTGCTTTCCCATTATTTTTCAAAAATTCTAGTTCATGTCCATGAAGTTCAATTTTTTCTGCCATATAAACTCCTTTATTCATAAATGTGAGATAACACATCATCTATAACCTCTATTACATTTAAAATGTCATCAAGATTTGTAAAGTAAATGTTATCCTCTCTTTGTTTATATTTTACCCCTAATGATACAATTTTAACATTTAACTTAGAAAAAATAACACTAGAATCTAATGAGTACTGGGTTTTGATTATATCTATATTTTCACCAGTAACCGTTTTATAAGACTCTTCAAATTTTTTTGTTAAATAATTATCCTTATTCATCCAACGCGGTATATTAAGACCTATATTAATATTGCTAGCACTTATATCAGCTGCAATCTTTGTGCGTTCTAACATCTGATCCATGTTTTCTTCTGTCAGAGACCTGTATACAATTATAAAATTAATCAAATTTTCAAAGCTTCTAGCTGTTGATAGATTAATAGAACTTATTAACTGATTAGTATTTGAATTTACACTAAATGCTCCTGTAGGAATGAGCTCTACAAAAGAAGATAAGTGAGTATAGGAAATATCAGTTAAAGGCAAATTATCAAAATCTTCAAGCTTAACAAGACTGATATCTATGTCAGGTTCATATTTTAGATTTTTTTCTAAAAATTCATTCTTATAAATTTTAAAAGTATCACAAAGATCACTTTCATAATCTTCTTTTATAATAAAATCTACATATGCACTGCTTGGTATAAAGTCATATCTATCCCCACCTTGAAATTTGCATATATCTAAATCTACTTTGGACTTAATTTTCCTAATCAAGCTCATAATTGTCTTTATTGCGTTAAGCCTTACCTTATCTAGATCTTCACCTGTATGACCACCTATTAAATTTTCTAAGGATAATCTATAACTCTTAAAACTATAGTCAGGATTAAATCTTTCTACTGGTATTTTAATATTTGATAAGATAAGCGCACTAAATTCATCAGCTATACATTTTGCTTGCTTAAGATTAAGGTTAATTACATTATCACTTCTTATAATATTAGATAAACTAGTATTATAAATAGCTATACTTTGTATATTATTAGAAGAAATCAGTACATCAAAATCATTAGCTGATGTTTCCAATAGACTTGCTATTATTAAAACTGAGTTAAATAAATTAATATTTTTACCCGAAATAACTTCTCCATCATTTTCTTCTACATCTTCTACAAAAGATATATTATTTGAATCGAAATTATTATCAATATTTAAATGAAGGATAGCTTTTGGGTGCACACCTTTTTTAATATAGTAAGATCCTTTAAGATCAATAACTTCATATTGATGAAAGCAAGCTAAATCAAGTATAAACCTATCAATTAATTTAGCTGTATTCTCAATATTTTCATAAGCCATTAACTTATATATATTTTGTTTTAGATTATTTATTATATTTTCATAATCCATATATTTCGCCTATTCGCCTAGTAATATTTTTTTACCTCAGCTTTTTTTGATAACTCATTTACAACTTTCAAATAGTTTTCTTGTCTTTTTATCATTTGATAAGTACTTTTAACTTGTTCTTTCATTTCATCAAAACTTGCTTTATGTTCATGTTTATCATCAAGCTTAATTATGTGATATCCAAATTGAGATTTAACTACTTTAGATATTTCACCAGCATTAATAGAATCAAGTCCTTCTTGGAATTCTTTTACCATAACTCCCTTAGGAAAAGTTCCTAGGGATCCTCCATTTTTACCTGATGGATCTATTGAATATTTCTTAGCCGCTTCTTTAAAATCTAATCCATTTTTTATTTCATCTAAAATATCATTTGCTTTTTTCTCATCTTCTACAAGTATGTGACTTGCCGTATATGTTATAGGAGAAAATAATGTTTCTTTGTTCTCTTCATAATATGATCTTAATTCGTCATCACTAACTTCAACTTGATCAAGTATCTTATGCATTGCATAGTTTTTTAGCATATTATCACGTACTAAATCAAGTTCTTTTACAAAGTCTTCTTCCTCTTCCATTTTTTTCTCTTTTGCATCAGCAAGTAATAGTTCTTGATTTACAACTTCATCGGCTAATACATTAAAACCTTCTGGTGAATTAAATCTCTCACTATCTTGCATACCTTGCATCAGATCGTAAACATCTGATTGATATATTTTTTTACCATTAACTTCTGCTATTAACTTATTTTCTGTCATTATATCCTCTTTACTAATTCTATCCTATTATCATATATCTTAATGTCGTTATTCTTATAAAGTCTTCCTATAGCTCTTTTAAAACTTGATTTACTCATTCCAAAAGTAGCATCAATCTTTCTAGGACTAGATTTATCAGATAAATAAACGACACCATTATTATCATACAAGTAATCTAAGATTTTATCACTATCATTATTTATTTCTAAATAAGCTCTTTGTCTTAGTGATAGTTCGATCTTGCCATCATCTTTAACTAATTTTACCCTAGCTTCGATAAGTTCTCCTTCTACATGAACTCCTTTTAGTTCCTTTATCCTTAAAAGTGAATCATACTTATCATCAATTGCAATAAATGCTCCAATAGACTTATTGATTGAATAAATTCTACCACTAACTTCATCATTTTCTTTAAAATCATGGTCAGTTGATAATAGATCTCTTATCTTTGAAGTAAGATAAACATATCCATCCTCATTTTCTTTAAAGGCAACTGGATAGACCATATCTATTATAACTCTATAGGTTCTTTCAATAAACGGCATAAAAATATGGTTTTTATTAGGCATTTGAAAATAAACACCTTTTTTATCTATATTAGTCGCTTTTAAATCATAGATAGCATTTATTTTGTAAGGAAAATCACAAGTAGCTTTTAAGATGTTATTAAAATCGTGATATAAATAGGCACGAACTTTATCTCCTTGATTTAAATATTTAACTTCTTTTTTATCTATTACTGCATCTCCCAACTTAGTTGCAAGGTATGCTTTATTTTTACTAAATCTTTTGATTTTAAATTCTTTAATTGCTAACTCCTATCTTAATTCTTTAACTGTAAATCCTTCTCCTAATACCTCAGATACGGAATAAGAGAACATAAAAGCCTTATCATCCATATCTAGTATACTTTCCTTAATAGCAGGATACATTTTTGTATTTATTATAGCCATAATAATTTTCTTTTTATTAGATGTATAGCCACCTTCAGCATGTAGCAAAGTTACTCCTCTTTGATATTTATTAATAAGAAGATCAGTTAATTCTTCGTATTTATCACTTATTATAAGTACTGCAATTTTTCTATCTAGGCCTTGAATAACATAGTCTAAACTTATCAATTGTATCATTATTGATAATACTGCATATAATGATTTTTCTAACCCAATTACCATAGTAGATAAAATAATTACTGTTAAATCAGTCAAAAATAAACTAACATGTATAGGAAAGTTTGTGTACTTGTTTAAAATAGCAGCAATGACATCAGTACCTCCTGATGAACCGCCATTATAAAATATGAGTCCTAGACCAAGCGCTATAATTATAGGTCCAAATATAACATTTAAAATCATATCATTCGTGAGTACAGTTTCTGGGAATATAGTTTCTAGAAGTATAATAGTTGCGGAAACAGTGGCAGCTGATAATACAGATTTTTTTGCAAATCTAACACTTACTAGCAATGCACCTAAAACTAAAACTATAATATTTAAAACAAGATTTAATAAGCCTACATTCACATTTAATATTTGCGCTAATACAAGAGATAAGCCGGAAATTCCTCCTGCTGCTACATTATGTTGAATTAAGAAAAAGTATAGACCAATAGCCAAAATTACTGAGCCTATAATTATATAGATATTCTTTTTCATAAAATGTCCTCCGCAAATTACTACTAAAAGCTTATCACAAAAAACTTATTTATACAATTTAAAAATAAAAAAAGGAGGAACTAATCCTCCTCAATCCATGTTGGGATAAACTGGTTAAAATTATCATACATATTTAACAAACCCTTAATATCTTCATCATTTAAATCAGTCTTCTTATTATTTCGATTATCAACAATATTAGTTAATATTATATAAGCTTGATAAAGAGACAAAAGCCTAAAAAATTTAACTGGTACTTTTTCATTTTTGAAATATTCTTCAAAGACTCCATTTGCAAAATCTTTGCTTATTAAGGCAGCTTGATTTATATTTACAAAATCAAAAGTTTTATCTCCCCGTTCTTCACTATTTATATTAAATTCTATTTCATCGCCTATTTTAATATTTTCAAAATTAATTTTTCCCAAAATAGAACATGCTTTTAAATTCTTTGTTAGGTGTTTATTGTCATTGATATAATCAATTAAAATATAATCATCATCTCCAATAAATTCACTGACTCCGTGAATATAAAATAAATAATTAGCTTTTGTATTAAACATTTCATACCAGTCTGCGTTAGAACACACCTGTTTATTATGATAGTTATGAAGATATTTGCCAAATTGTATACCCAGCTTATAGTTATCATTTGCTTTATGGGTTTTCAAGAACTCACTTAAGGTCATTTAATGTCAACTTCCTTATTTACATATTGTTATGATTTTTTATTTTCTCTTCTATTTCTTCAACAGTTTCTAACTCTAGCAAGCTATTAGAGAATTCTTCTTCTTCTTTTAAGCTTGATTTTAGAATAGTATCTTTAACTTCAGCAACTTTTGAAGATGATGCTGAAAACTCATCTAAACCTAATCCTAATAACAATTTTGTAGCTTCTGTGTCTGAGGCAAATTGCCCGCACATTCCAGTCCATTTACCAGCTTTGTGAGATTCATCAATTACATGTTTAATAGCTCTAAGAACTGCTGGATTAAAATTATTATAAAGATTATTTATATTTTCATTTCCTCTATCTACAGCCAAGGTGTATTGTGAAAGGTCATTTGTTCCTATAGAGAAGAAATCTACATATTTTATAAATTGATCAGCCATAAATACTGATGCTGGTGTTTCCACCATTATACCAACTTGTAAATCTTTATTATAGTCAATTCCTTTTTCCTTAAATTCTTTTTTGATATCATCAATTAGTTCTAATGATCTCTTAAATTCTGATATATTGATAACCATAGGAATCATTATTAAAATATTACCATAAGCTGAAGCCCTGATAAGAGCCTTAAGCTGAGTTATAAATATATCTTCTCTATCCAAACATAATCTAATAGCTCTGTAACCTAAGAAAGGATTGTCTTCTTTTGGGAAATCAAAATAATCAAGTCCTTTATCCCCACCTATATCAAGAGTTCTAATTATTAGGGGCTTTTGACCTAAAAGCTCTGTAGCTTCTTTATATACTTCAAATTGTTCATCTTCGGTTGGAAAATGATCATTTTCCATATATAAAAGTTCTGTTCTGAATAATCCTACTCCATCGCAACCATTTTCTATAGCTATCTTTAGATCTTCAATATTACCTATATTTGCAGAAACTTCTATATGCTTCCCATCAGTAGTTTCTGCCTTTTTATCCTTAACTTGACTGAGTCTATTGCGTTTTTTTTCTTGTTCTTCTAGTTTTTTCTCATATTCTTTTAATAGTTCTTCAGATGGATCTAAAATAATAAAGCCTTCATTTCCATCTATAATTGCCTTTTGTCCATTTTTCACTTTTTTAGAAATATCATTCATTCCCACAAGTGCAGGTATATCAAGAGTTTGAGCTATTATTGACGTATGGCTTGTTTTTCCACCTAAATCTGTAGCAAAACCAACTACATTTTCTTTATTCATATTAGAAGTATCTGATGGCGTTAATTCTTTTGAAATTATGATTGATTCTTCATCAATTAATGATAAGTCTTTTGGTTTAATTCCTTTGAGTTTATACATTAATTGATATCCTATATCTTTATAGTCAGATGCACGTTCTTTTAAATACTCATCATCTAGTTGACTCATTATTTCAACCATTTCATTTATAGTTTCATTTAAAGCAAGTTCCGAATTTTTATGTTCATTTTCTATCTTTGAATTAATTGTATCTGAAAAATATGGATCTTGAAGTAATTCTTTATGAGCATCTGCTATGTGAATTTGAGCTTCGGAGGCTCCTTTTCTATCATTAAGCTCATTTATATAATCATCAATAGAGTTTTTTACACGTAATTTCTCTTCTTCAACCATACTATCAGTAATTTCAGATTTATCTATAGCAACTTCTTCTCTATTAAATAAATAGATAGTACCTATAGCTATTCCATTACTGGCTTTAATTCCTTTGTATTTTGTATTCATAATTATCCTTTCCTAAATATTTTAATAAAAAAAGGATACTTAATCAGTATCCTTAATTCTTTAATATTATTCTGATAAGTTATCTATAAATTCAACTAATTCATCTGCAAATTTATCTTCGTCTTCACCTTCAACGATTAGTTTGATTTCAGTTCCCTTCGCAATACCAAGGCTCATAACGTTGAATATTGATTTAGCATTTGCTTCTTTACCATCTTTGATGATTTTAACATCACCAGGATAATTTTTAACGAATTGCACTAATGATGCAGCTGGTCTTGCATGTAAACCAGTTTCATTTTTGATAACTACATTTCTTTCTGCCATAATAGCCTCCTAATATATTCTATATAATTATTATAGTGGTTTGTTACTTAATTTTCAACTTGCTATAGTGTAGACTCTCTTTGCTTAATGGTACAGTCCATTATCCAATCTTCATGGAGTATATCTTCTTCTTTTTTGATTCTTTTTATAAGAGCTCTTATTGCTATTGCTCCTACATCATAATAAGGTATCTCAACGGAAGTTAAATTCGGTCTATAAATACTTGCTATAGTGCTATCACCAAATCCTGCTACTGATAAATCTTTTGGTACATGAATTCCATTGTCTGTACAATAATCAATTAATCCAATAGCCACTTCGTCATCAAGACAAGATACAGCACTTATATCATTTTCTTTACATACTTTAATAGTCTCCTTACCTATTTTATACCCATCATCACTACTTCTGCCTTCTGTATTTAAGATATAAGTATTTTTTTCATTCTCTTCACAAGCTTTCTTATAGCCTTCCAATTTAGCATTATTTAAGGCATTATCTTCATCTTGATTTATAAATAATACTTTTTCGTGTCCTTGATCATAAAGATATTTAACCAAATTATATTCTTCTTTCGCGTAATCAACTTTTACTGAACTAATTGTCTTAAATGATTGATATCTATCTAATAGTATGAAAGGTATCCTTGTTTCTCTAAGTTTTAGTAAAGTATCATCTGATAAATTTTCAGTTATAACAACTAGACCTTCTACTTGTTTAGTTGCTAAAAAAGCAATTGAATTATTTAAAGCTTCTTCACTTCCATAAGAGCTTGATAGTAAGATATCGTATTTGTATACTCTACCTATTTCTTCAATTCCTCTTATCAGTTGAGCCATATATTCTATTCCTATATCTTCAACTATTACTCCAACTAAATTTGACTTTCTCATAACTAGCGATCTAGCTAATTCATTTGGTTTAAAATCTAATTTTTCTATGGCATCTAATACTTTTTTTCTTGCTTCTGGACTTACAGGCTTAGAATTATTCATAACCCTAGAAACTGTAGATATAGAAACACCCGCAAGCTTAGCCACGTCTTTTATGGTAGGTTGTCCCATAGTCACTTCCTTTCCTAACAAAAAAAGGTCACCTATCGATGACCTTTGTTGTTTTTTATCTACCGGATATTACATTTTTAACTATATCAACAACATCTATGATTAAGCTTGAGTAATCACTAACAGATGCAATACCAGCACCTACTGTGTCAATACTATCTACTGCAGTTTCTCCGACATAATTTACAGTATCTCTAATGTCATCAGTAATACTATTTACATTAGTCATTGTATCATTTGCTTTAGCAATTGCCATTCTTAGATTAGGATCTTGAACAACTGTGTTTACATTACTTACTAAACTATTAGCTTGATCAACAACACCAGGAAGTTTTTCGATTACTTGGTCGATGTTATCTTCATTTTTATCTACAACTCCTTGGAATTTTTTTACTAGTTGATTAACACTCTTAAGTGTTATAATTAAATACACTAGAGCTATAATGCCTACTATAGTAAGTATAATATTTCCAAGAAGATTAAAGTTAATTGTTAGCATTTAATTCTCCCTAGTTTTTTTTCTTATTTTTATTTTTTGTATCAATTTCTACTTTTACTTTTTCATCAGCAGCTTTTGCTTCATTTACTTTTGCTTTTGCCTTATCAGCTGCCTTATCTGTACTTTCTTTTACTTCTTCTTTACTTTCTTTAGCTAAGATTTTGTTGTTATCATGTTTTTCATCTACAACTTCTTTAGCATCAGTAGCACCTTCTTTAACATCTTCTGCTACGTCTTCAGCTGTATTTGTAACTATTCTTCCTACTTCAGAAGCTCCATCCTTAACGTTATCTTTAACATTGCTAGCTGTTTGAGCTACAGATGAACCTGTTTGTTTAGCAATTTCTCTGCCTTGTTCAAATCCTTCTCTTACTGGTTCTAAATCAGTATAAGCTCTATATTTAAAGTCTTCATAAGAGTCTTTTGCATTATCAACCATATCTGAAGCATTATCAACTAAATCATTTGTTGTTTCTTTTACAGTTTTAACTGTTTCATCAAATGCTTCTCCGATATCTTCACGAGTTTCTTTACCTGATTTTGGTGCAAGTAATATACCAGCAGATACACCAACTAATGCTCCTATAAGAGCACCTTGAGTTCTCATTCTGCTATCATGATTTTTTGCTTTCCAAATCTCGTACTTGATTTCTCTTTGTTTAGAACGTGCTTGTTCTTCAATATAATCTGCTATTGACATATATATCTCTCCTTTAAGTTTTGCTAATGTATATATACCCACTAATTTTTATGTATAACACATTTATTATATAAATAAAAACAATCCTAAGGTGGCCCTTACTTTAATACCTTCTTGTTTGTGAAGGTGGGCAAGCTGTCTAGCATTTCTGAAGTCCACTCAGCGGAGGCTTTTCATCCAAACTAGAACGACGCAATCCCTTATAAAAGTTGTAGGTTTAAATTCGGACCCATTCGCCTTAGGATGTTATAATTATAATATAGACAAAAATTATTTGCAAATAAAACTTTTTCACAAATTCTACTTATATCTTATAAACAAGATATTTACACTTATGCAAATTATTTCATAAAATGTTTATCTTTTTTAGAAATATATAAATTCATACAATGCATTTCTCCTATGTTATAATGTATCTATGAGAGGATATGATAAATGAATAATGTTATAAATGTAATTAGAAATAAATCAAAATATAGTAAAAATGTTTATTATAAAACAAAAGAAATTTTAGAAAATTATGGATATCAAGTTAGTAGCACTTATGATTCAAATGCTTGTTTAAACTTAATTATAGGTGGAGATGGGACATTTTTAAAGGCAGCTCATGATACAAACTTTACAAATACCCCCTTTATAGGAATTAATACAGGTCATCTAGGTTTCTACCAAGAAGTAGAAGTTAATGAGATAGAAAAATTTGTTAAGGCCTTTAAATCAGGAAATTACCATACGCAAGAGCTTACTATCTTACAATCAACAGTTAATAAAAAAAGAATGGATTCCTTAAATGAAGTTGTTGTAAAGAGCAATAGAAATCAACTGATAAGATTAAAGGTATTTATTGATGGCAATTTTATAGAAAATTTCTCAGGAGATGGTTTGATAATTGCTACTCCTCATGGTTCAACTGCTTACAACTTATCTTGTGGAGGATCGATTCTTCATCAGTCTTTAAAAGGATTTTCATTAACTCCAATTGCCCCTGTATATTCGAATTTAAACAACGCCTTGGTTAGTCCAGTTGTCTTACCTCACGATGCAACTGTAGATATCCTAGTATCAAAAAGAGATAATTATCATACAGTATTTTTATTTGACGGAAAAGAATATTCTAGTAAAGATTATAAGATCAGTATTAAGGTTTCTAATAAGACAATAAAAAAGCTTATCCTAGATAAAAATCACTACTGGACTAATATCAAGAATAAGCTTTTATAATCTTATACTAATTTAATTTAACCTGATTAAATATATCAAACATCAAATCTCTGGCAATTGGAGCTGCTGTCACACCTCCAGTATCTCTAGAATCCTCTAAAACTATAGCCACTGCAATTTGTGGATCATATGCCGGTGCAAATCCAACAAACCAGGCATCTATGAGCCCATTTGATTTATCAGCACTTCCTGTTTTACCAGCAACTTGAATCCCATTTATGTATGCAGCCTTTCCAGTTCCTTCATTTACTACATCAACCATCATATCTCTTATAGTCTCTGCAGTATCTTTATCAGTAACTTTAGATAAAACTTTTTCTTTAGCTTTATATATTTTTTTATCATCCTTGCTTATAATTTCTGCTACCATATAGGGTTGCATCATTTTACCATCATTTGCTATAGCTGAAGTTACCATCGCCATGTGAAGTGGTGTTACCTGACTCTTGCCATAACCAAACCCAGTCATAGCTAAGTCTACTTTATTAAGCTCTTTATAAGGGATAATGGAGTCATATTTTTCTAAGTCAAAAGGATAGCTTTGGTTAAACATAAATTTATCTGTAGTTTTACTAAAGGCTTCTTTTCCTATGGCATCTGTTTTTGCTGCAAAATAGGTATTAACAGAATAAATAAATGCTTTTCTTAAATCAAGAGCACCAAATACCTGATCACCAAAGTTTTTAATTTTAAAATTTTGTATTGACTCGCTTCCTTGATCAGTATAATTTTGATCTATATTATTATCTAATATTGAGCTAGCAGTAACAATTTTAAATGTTGATCCTGGTCTATAAAGCCCCGCTGTGGCTCTATTAACTAAAGGACCTTTGTTATTTGCAATCAAGTTATCCCAATTAGCATCGACTGAATTCGGATCAAATGTAGGATTAGAAACTAAAGCATAGACTTCACCTGTTTTTGGATTCATAACTACAGCAGCACCTACATAATTGCTCATATAATTATAAGTTAGATTTTGTATGTTTTGATCAATGGTAAGATGTAAATCATTACCTGTGTCATTTTTGACAACCATTTTTCTAAAGCTACTCATATCATCATCTCGTAGATTGAGTAATTCTTTATTAAATGATTTTTCTATACCAGTTTTACCGTAGGTCTTGGAGTTATAACCTGTAATTGTTGAACTAACCTTACCATAATTATAATGGCGGATAGAGTTGCCTTCATAGTCTTTATCACTATAGGCTAAAACATTTCCATTTCTATCATAGATACTTCCTCTATTAATAGCATCCTCATTAACCCATAATCTTCTATTATTATCATTTTGAGCAATTGATTTTGCTTTAAACAATTGAAAATATACTAAATAAATAGCTAGGCCCATAAATAAAATTACAAAAAATATCATCACAAATAGCAATCTCTTATTTAGAGTTGACTTTGATAATACCTTTAGTTCCCTACTATTTTTTATCCTCTGTTTTTCCTCACTTTGCTTAACTTTATCTATAATACTTTTATTAGAAGACCTCTTTTTACTGGCCTTACGGTTTTTCTTATCAGTCATCTAATTCATCTCCATACTTAATTTCACTTGCACAATATTGTAAACATCCTAGGAGTATAAATCCAGAAAGCATGGATGAACCACCTTGTGATATAAAAGGTAAAGTTACTCCTGTAAGAGGGATTATCTTTAATACACCTCCTAAAATTATAAAAGTTTGAAGGGCAAATAAGACTCCTATACAAAATGCAAGTGCGCTGTAAAATTTATCTTGTTGGCTTAGAGAAATTTTAAAGGCCCTATAAACTAAGATCATAAATAAAAGTATAACGGCAATCCCCATAAATATACCCATTTCTTCTGATATAGCTGAAAATATAAAGTCAGACTCTGCAACTGGTATGTAGTCTGGATGACCTAAACCTATACCTGTACCAAAAAGTCCCCCACTTGCAAGTGCAAATAGTGCTTGCGTTATCTGATAGCCGGTAACATTTATATCGCTCCATGGATCAAGCCATGTTGCAACTCTTATTCTAACATGTCCAAACATAAAATAAGCAAGTATTGAACCAAAGATCATTGCTACTATGTTTATAGTTATTAAGACCCTATCTTTTTCAAAAACAAACTGGCTAAGAATCATAAGCCCAAAAAATATTAGAGCAGTACCTAAATCTTTTTGTAAGAATAAGAACCCTATAAAAATATATATAACTATATTCATATAATATCTTCCAAAAGGTTTCATAGATATTTCATTATATTTTGAATAAAAACTTGCTACATAAAATGCTAGTGGAATTTTTATAAACTCTGATGGTTGTATAGTAATTGGTCCAAGTATAATCCAGTTTTTAGCTCCTCCTATGTATGATCCAAAGACTAAAGTTGCCATAAATAACCCTACTGAAACAATTACATAAAAAAGTCTTATATTATTCCAAAATTTAAATGTTTTCAATAAACCAAAAGTTATAAAAAACAATACTATACCAACTATATAAAATTGTAGTTGTCTTTTGCCAAAAGATGGATCAAGCCTATAAATAATGGCAACCCCTATAGCAAACAGCATATTTACAATCATCAACAATATATTGTCAGCATTCGTGATTTTATTCACTAATGTTGTTGATAAAACAACCACTACCAATAAGGCTAAATATGTATAAAAGTCAGTGCTAGTAATATTGTCTATATTATAAATTAATGCCAAAGATAGTGACAAAAAGGTAAATAGAAATAGTAACACCAAAGACTTTTTTTGATACTTTTTCTCTTTTTGATCTATATCTAATTGTTTACGCATCTTCTTCACCTTGCACAAATAAGAATTGCATTTGTCCTATATGAATTATATCATTAGTCTTAAGTTCTATAGCATCTTCAATTCTTTCATCATTTAAAAAAGTTCCATTGGCAGAAGATAAATCTTCTAAAAAATATATATCTTCATCTTGGATAATTCTTGCATGAAATTTAGATAGATATTTATCTTTTATACAGATAGTATTTCTATCATCACGCCCAATAGTATTATCTTCGCCTATAAAATAATACTCTTGGACTATAAATCTAAAGCCATCTGTTCTATTTAAAAGCTTTAAGTAAGTATCAGATTCCTGTTCTTTTTTTAGTGTAGTTCTCACATCATAATAAATAATTCTTATAATAGAATATATGAAATAAAAAACTACAATTACAAATATGTATTTTAATATTGTAGAAAATAATTGATATAATGTTAAATTTCCGAGTACCTTCACTGAAAAAACATCATCTATTGCTTTAAAAAATTTCTCCATGATATCCTTCCTTATATATTAGTACATATATTTTACCACATATTAATTATTTTTGAATCAAGATATATATGCATAAAAAAACTGGAGTTTATGCTCCAGTCTTAAAATTTACTCTACAGACTCAATTGTTTCTTGCATTTGTTTAACTAATTGATCTTTTTTGTCTTCTGCTGCTTTTTCACTAGTATCTACTGCATTTACATATATTTTGATCTTTGGTTCAGTACCAGATGGTCTTAGTGCTAGCCAAGAATTGTCATCAAAATAATATTTAAGAACATTAGATTTTGGAAGGCCTGTTTCATCTAGCTTATAATCAACTATTTTTTCTGTACAAAGACCAGCAAGACCTTCTAGTGGATTGTTACGAACATATTCCATAATTCTTCCAATTCTTTCCTTGCCATCTAATCCTTGAAGAGTTATAGATATTACATCATTTGCATAGTATCCATGTTCTTTATATATTTCATCTAAAACATCAAGAAGCGATTTTCCTTGTTTTTTATAATAAGCTGCCATTTCTGATATCATCATTGCAGAATTTACAGAATCTTTATCTCTAACAAAGTCCTTATAGTTATAACCAATAGACTCCTCAAAACCAAATACAAATTTACCTTCACCACTTTTTTCAAGTTCATTTGCTACTGCATAGATATTTTTAAATCCTGTCAACACATCGTATTTTTTTACGCCATATTTTTTACAAATAGGAGCTATGAGATCTGTTGTTACCAATGATTTTACTACAGCAGCATTTTCTGGCAATTCACCATTCTCCTTAAGCGCTGATAGGATGTAATTTGTGAGTAGAGATCCTATTTTGTTTCCTGTTAGAAATACATATTGACCATTATCGTCTTTAATTTCAACAGCACATCTATCCGCATCAGGGTCTGTTGCAAGTAACAAATCTGCTCCAACCTCTTTACCAAGTTTTTCCGAATATTCAAAAGCTTCTGGCATTTCTGGGTTAGGATAACCTACAGTTGTGAAGTTTGGATCTGGGTTTTCTTGCTCAGCTACAACATGAATATTTTTAAATCCCCTCTCATCTAATATACGTCTTACAAGTTTGTTTCCAGTACCATTTAGTGGAGTGTAAACAATATTAATATCTTTATCTATATCATTATCATTTATAGTACAAGCTAAGATTTCTTTCACATAATTTTCGATTAGACTATTAGGTACCCATTCTATAATTCCATCTTTTAATCCTTCTTCAAAATCTACACGTGGTATTTCAAAAAAGTCTGGATGCTCTTCTATATGTCCTAAAATTTTATTAGCTGTTTGATCCAAAATTTGACTTCCCTCAGAATTGTAAGCCTTATAACCATTATATTCCATTGGATTATGACTTGCTGTAACCATTACCCCAGCACTGGTTTTTAAATGTCTTACTGTATAAGATAAAACTGGAGTCGGTTGGATTTCTCTATGTATATAAACCTTTATTCCATTTGCAGCAAAAACTTCTGCAGCTATATGAGCAAAGTCCTCTGATTTATGACGTACATCATAAGCTATAGCAACTCCAGCTTTTTTTGCTTGTTCACCCATTTCAGCAATAGTATCTGCAAATCCTTGACTAGCTTGAGCTACCATATAATCATTCATTCTATTAGTTCCAGCTCCAAGCTTTCCACGTAAACCAGCTGTACCAAACTCTAAAGATGAATAAAATCTATCTTTAATCTCCTCATCATTGCCTCTTATTTCTTCTAATTCTTTATGAGTATCTTCATCAAATTTATCATTGTTATACCACAATTCATAATTTTTTTTATAATCCATTTTTTATTCTCCTATTTTATAAACATTTACCGAACGTTCTTCTAAGCTTATAGTCTTTACTTTACTATTATCTTTACCCTCTTTAGAGAAAATTCTCTTAATTTCTAGATTTTTACATTCTAAAAAAACTGATATCTTCTCTTTACTAATATTTAAAGTACTATTGCCAGCATTAATTGCTACTAATATATAAGTCTTATCAGTTTTAATTTTATAAGCTATAATCGAATTATCTAAGCCATCTATAAAAGTAAGATTTTCTCTAATTTTATCTGGATCAGATTCGTTAAAAACTTTTAATTCTTTTCTTAAAGATATTATATCCTTACTATAATTAAATATGTTTTGATTATCTTGTTTTTCTTTCCAGTTAATAGCATTTATAAAAAGTGGTGAATTGTATGAATTTCTATCATTGTGCTTACTATGATTAAACTCATTTCCTTCATAAATAAAGGGCTTACCATAGGATAACATTATTAATCCCATAGCAAGTTTTACATAGTCATTAATTTTATCCAAATCATTTATAGATACTTGTAACTTATCATATAAAATCAAATTATCATGACAATTAAAGTAATTTATAGTCTCTGAAGCATAATCGCAAAATCCATTCCTACTCTTATCATAATTGATTGATCCTGCTATTCCCTCTTCAATGAGGTTTTTTAAACTATAATTACCTTGTACATACCCAATGCCATATGAATCAGTGTCTCCCTTTATTGCATCTCTGTAAACATCATTAAAAACACCAAATCCATTAGACCTTTGGCTACCTTTAACTGTATGCTTATCATAAGCAAGTGTAGTATCTAATGCCATCCAAGGTTCTCCATAGATTATTAAGTTAGGGTTTATTTTTCTTAATTCTTTTAAAGCAAGCTTTATGGTATCAACATCCACTAAAGCCATAAGATCAAATCTAAAACCATCTATTTTGTATTCATTAACCCAATGTTTTAGAGAATCAATTATTAGCTTTCTTGCAAAAGGCCTTTCACTAGCTAGCTCATTGCCTACTCCAGAGCCATTGGAAAAAGTACCATCATTATTCATCCTATAGTAATAATTAGGAGCTAGAGTATTTAGGTTAGAGTCATAAGATTTGAAGGTATGATTATAAACAACATCCATAATAACAGCTATATTTTTTTGATGAATGGCTAAAATCATCTTCTTTAATTCTCTTACACGTGAAAGTGGATTATTAGGATCAGTCGAGTAAGAACCTTCTGGTGCAAAGTATAGTTCTGGATCGTATCCCCAATTGTAATTATCGTCATCAAAAAATCTCTCATTTGATTCATCAACTGATATAAAATCATATATAGGTAAAAGCTGAACATGAGTTATTCCAAGTTCTTCTAGATTATCTAGACCTGTTTTAAATCCATTATATCTTGTATTTTTTTCACTAATTCCTAGATATTTCCCACGATTTCTCACACCGCTTGTCTCATCTGCCGTATAATTTTTGACATTCATCTCATAAATTATAGCTTCATCTTCTACTATAATTGGAATCTTACTAGACTTAAAATCTTCAGGATTAGTCTTGTCCATATCTATTACTACAGAATACATGCTATTTATAGAGCTTGTAAATGAGTATGGGTCTGTCACTTCATATTTATCCTCGACTATATAAGAATAATAGTAGCCTTCATAGTCACCTTTTAAACTTAATTCCCAAATACCTATTTTATTTTGTTGCATAGCATATATTTCTTTTCTAGGATTGCTATAATCCTTAGATAAAGATAATTTAACCTCTCGTTCTGGTGCAAACACTCTAAACATTGTTTTTTGCTTAGAATAAATCGCACCAAGCTCATAATCTTTTATATCTTCATAGGTTAATTGATCAATATTACTTATCAAAATTTAATTTCCTCTTCTCAGTGTAATCCATATCAAATTCATTGGCCCAAATAATATTACTAATTTGCTGCTTAACCCATTTTTCTTTATCTAAGTAATCTTTAGATATTTTTTCGCGGGCATCAATTAGTGATTTTAGGTCATAGAATACATTAAAAGAATCATTATACATGAGGATCTCATTATAGATTATTTTAAAGTCATAAGGAAATTGCTCATATGATTCCTTTAAAAGTCTTTCTGTGGTATATTTTACTATTTCGTTTTGATAAATAAAATCATTAGCATTATAGAAATTGTTTTCTTTTATAGATTTTATTTTAAGATATGAATCCCCCATAAAATAAAAATCATTTGTTTTATCTACATTTTCTGTTATACCGCCTCTGCTTGTTACTAAATTTGACATATTGAATAACGCATTTAATGTATTAAAATTTTGATTATCTAATAAGGGATGATTAAGATTACTATAAACATCTGCAGCCGGATACAAATATCTTAAATCTCCAACAGAAAGATCTTCTACAAATATAATTTTGATTTTTTCTCTTATAATCTTATCTGATTCTATTAAATTTTTAAGAGCAAAGATAAATTTTATAGTTTCTTTAGCTATAAAATAGCCTTCATTTGCTTTGCCTGAAAATACATATGTCCTAGGAACATAATAAGCATTAGCATTATCTCTTAGATAGTAAAACTGATAGGCAATTGCCATAGCATTAAGTATTTGTCTTTTGCTCTCATGCATAATAGATAGTTGCATATCAAATATAGAGTGCGGATTTATTTTTCCTCTACCTTCTCCCAAAAATTTGATTAATTTAAGTTTATTTTGGTATTTAATTAATTCCAAATCATTTATTAAATCTATATTATTTTTTAATTCTTCTATATTTCTTAAAGATTTAGGATCAGTTATATCTATATAATAAGATAATAAAGTTTTATCAAGATATATATTGGCACTTTTTGAATAAAGAAATCTATCTGTACCAATATTTTTATAACAAACATTTTTCGAATTTTTTTTATCTTCACTTAGAATTTTTGATAAGAAAATATAATCTTTGCTGAGGGCCATATTAATGTATTTAAACAATACTAAACCATCTACTATAAAAGGTGTAAAACCATCTTCCTTAGCTAATTCATTTTGAATCTTAACCATAGTTTCAAAAATATCTTTATTCATTTTTCTAATTTCATCTATAGGATATCTTTCAAAGCTATCATCTGTTGTAGAAAATACAATATGATGGAATATTTCCCTAGTATAAGCTATTGCCTCTTTGATAGTAAAATTATGCTCATCAGTTAAAATCCTTATAAATTCTATCAGCGCTAAAGTAGGATGAATATCGTTTATAACTACATCTGTCTTTTTGTTTATAGTTCTAATGTCATCATAGTATAAAATAAAGCGACGAACGAAATCTCTCATCGCAGATGCTGAGAAAAAATATTCTTGTTTAAGTCTAAGCATCTTACCTTCATAAGTAGAATCATCTACATATAAGAATTCTGTTATAGATGAATTATTTATATAATCATCATAAGCATTTAATAAATCCCCCTTTGAAAACTCGTTAATATTTACACTTAAAGTCGAGTCAGACTTAAATAGTCTAAGAGTATTTATAAAGCTTGCATCTTTTGATACGACAGGCATATCATAGGTTACAGTTTTATGATCTCTTCCATATATATTAATAATATTTGTAAAAGATTTTTTATGTTCCCAATTTGTTCCATATCTTAACCAAGAATAAGAAGATTCAACTTGTTTGCCACCTTCAATAATCTGTTTAAAATTTCCAGATTCATACCTTAAGGCATAGGCTGTTGTTTTAATTTTTTGATTTGTTAGGGCATTTATCAAGAAACTTGATCCTATACCCATATCACCTATACCAAGGTCAGGCTCAGGATCATATGATATTATGGTTTCATAGTCAAAGCCAATTTCACTAAGAGCCTGTCTAATCTCCTGTTCAATATCCAGCTTATAAATAATATTTTCTAAAAATCTTCCTGGCAGATATTCAAAGCTAAGGATATAAACTTCATAATCTTCTTTATGTCTTTTTGTATCAACCCATCTAGTACCTATTATTTCCATAAGATATCTGCATAAACAATCGTAGATTTCGTTTTTTCTAGCTGTCTTTATATCTTTAGCATAAAAAGAATACAAATAATTTTGTATTCTTTCTATAATTATATCTTTGCTTGTAATCATAAATTATGCTCTAATTTCTTCATATAGTTTCAAATACTTATCTGCAGACATCTTCCAATCAATATCTTGGTTCATAGCATTTTCTATTAATCTATTATGAGAATTTTTATCATTTTTATAAATATTAGTTGCATTTTTTATAGCAAATAGTAATTCATGAGCATTAATATTTGAGAAAGAATATCCTGTCCCTTCCCCCGTATATTCGTTGTAAGGAATAACGGTATCTTTTAATCCTCCTGCCTCACGTACTATAGGAAGTGATCCGTATCTCATTGCTATTAATTGACTTATACCGCAAGGTTCTGAAATGGATGGCATCAAATAGAAATCACTTGATGCATAAATTTTATGAGCCTCTGCTCCACCAAAATAAATTCTACTCGCCATTTTCTCAGGATACTTCCAAGCAAAGTATTTAAACATCTCCTCATAGGTATAATCGCCTGTACCAAGCACTACAAATTGAATATCTTCCTGTAGTAATTCATCTAATATATAGCGAACTAAATCAAGACCTTTCATTTCATTAAGTCTAGAAACAAGACCAATCATTGGAACATCTTCTCTTTGTGGTAATCCATACATCTCTTGGATAGCAAGCTTATTTAAAACTTTCTTGTCTAGGGAATTAACATCATAGTTTTGGTCGATTAACTTATCCGTAGCTGGATTCCATTCCTTATAATCAATTCCATTTACAATTCCCGATAATTTATAATCATATTGTCTAATAACACCATCTAAACCTTCTCCATAAAATGGATAATGGATTTCTCGTGCATAATTTTCTGAAACCGTATTTACAGCTGTTGCATGAATTATACCGCCTTTCATAAAGTTTATAGCATCATAAAATTTTAAATCATTTTCATTAAAATAGCCACCATCTAGACCAGCGATCTTCATATTATCAGAGTCAAATACACCTTGGTATTTTAAATTATGTATAGTAAATAAAGTTCTGATATCATCATAATAGCTGTCTCCATGCCTAAAGTCATTTACAAATACATTAACTAAAGCTGTATGCCAATCGTTAGAGTGGATAATATCAGGCTTAAATTCAATTTCCTTTGGTAGTAAAGTGCAAGCCTTTGAAAAGAAAATAAATCTTTCAGCATCATCATCAAAACCATAAGGATAATCCCTATCAAAATATTCCATATTATCTATAAAATAGAAGGCTACACCTTTATAATCTAATTTATAAACTCCAGCATATTGATGTTTCCAGTCAAGATCAACATAAAACTCTGTTATCTTTTCCATTTTTGAACGATAAGTTTCATCTATAGATGCATATAAAGGCAAGACTACCCTTACATCCAATCCATCTTTAATAAGTTCTTGAGGAAGAGAACCTGCAACATCTGCAAGTCCTCCAGTCTTTATAAAAGGTACTGCTTCACTAGTTAGATATAATATGTTCATTCATAGCTCCTGGTTTCTAATACTTCATTTTTACTTGACGCATATGGGTGAGTCCTATTACCAAATAACTTAACATTTTTACCAATTTGGGTGCCTTTATCTGTAATTACATAATTTATTATAGAATCTTCACCTATAACAGAATCTTGAAATATTATAGAGTTTTTGATGACAGCTCCCTTTTTAATTGTAACACCTCTAAAGATAATAGAGTTTTCAATTTCGCCTTCTATAATTGATCCATTAGCAACTAAGGAATTTTTAACTTTACTATCTTTTGTATAGGAAGTAGATGGTTCATCTTTTGACTTTGTATAAACCAAACCATCCTTATAAAATAGCTTATCATAATACTTTTTATCTAAAAGTTTGAAGTTTGCATCAAAGAAAGAATATATATCCATAATAATCTCAAGCTGATTGTTAATTCTATAAAAATCTTTATTTATATCTCCAGGAAATTCAAATAGTGCTGCTAATATTGATGAAATATTATTGACCTCAATAGCATATCTTAAGACTTTTATAAATACTTCCCTTTTAATAAGTATAGATCCTGCAAATAAATCAAACTCATCATTTAGTCCAAGATTGACGCCTGGATTTATTGGCTTATCATTCTCATCTGAAATTATAATTTTTCGATTTAAATAAAATCCATTTTCGTCCGTAGTTTTTTTAGTAAATATCAAGGCGTCAGCATTTGAAGATTTCATTTTTTCTTTTGCATCACTGATATCAACTTTATTAATATACATAGGATTTGTTATAAATACATATTCTGCATTACTTTCTTCAAATGCCATCATAGAATCATAGTAAGTGGTAACTTCTGAAGGATTGGTATCTGTAAAATCTGGAGGAGTTATTGTTAGACCACCATGGCGTCTATTAAGCTCCCAACTTCTACCATTTCCTATGTGATCTAGAGTAGACCTCATCTTATTTCCTGCAAAAAGTATAACATTACTTATGTCATAATTAGATAAATTTGATAATGTAAAATCTATAATTCTATATCTACCAGCAAATGGGAGCATATAGTCAGGTCTTACCTTACATAATTCACCGTAGCTATCTGGGTTAAACTCAGAGCTATACACTAAAGCTAAAACATTATCCATTTTATTCCTCTCCTATTCCTTCAGAACTTACAAGATATACCTTATCAGTTTCGGCATCTCCAATATTTTCTGTTATCTCTATATCCTCAGCTACCACACAATTATAAATCTTGACCCCTGATTTAACCTTTGTCCCATTAAGCAAAACAGAATTGTAAACTTCTGCACCTTTCTCCACTTTGACATTTGAGGATAATACGGAATTTTCAACTCTACCATCAATATCACAAGCTTCATTTACCAAAGCATCTTTAAGTTCACCATTTGGGCCAATTCTATGCGGTGGCAAATTAAGGCTTGTTGTATAAATTTTCCAATCCTCATCATATATATCAAGTTCATTATTAGGATCAATCAAATCAAGATTTGCTTGCCAGAAGCTTTTTACTGTACCTACATCTTTCCAATATCCATCGAATTTATAAACATAAATTGGTTCACCATCTTCTAGCATTTTTGGAATAATATCATGCCCAAAATCATTTGTAGAGTTAGGATCTTTATTATCTTCTATAAGAGCTTTTCTTAAAATTTTCCAATTAAATACATAAATTCCCATGGACGCAAGATTTGATTTTGGTTCTTCTGGTTTTTCTTCAAACTCAGTTATTCTACCATCATTATCAGTATTCATAATTCCAAATCTACTTGCTTCATCCCAATCAACTTCCATTACAGCAATAGTTGCATCTGCACCTTTTTTCTTATGAACATCAAGAAGTTTCCTATAATCCATCTTATATATATGATCTCCAGATAATATTAAAACATATTCTGGATTAACTTGATCTAAATAATTTATATTTTCATATATAGCGCTTGCAGTACCTTCAAACCATTTACCACCTTCTTCTGTATAATAAGGTGAAAGAATTCGAAGTCCACCATTATTTCTGTCATAATCCCAAGCAGAACCAATCCCTAAGTGCTTATTTAAAAGTTGTGGTTTATATTGAGTTAAAACACCTATATCTTTAATCTCTGAATTGGTTGAATTACTTAAAGCGAAGTCTATTATTCTATATTTCCCGCCAAAAGGAACAACCGGTTTTGCCATGTCCTTCGTAAGTGCTTTAAGTCTAGAACCTTGTCCGCCAGCCAAAAGCATAGCAGCTGTTTTATTTGAGTTTCTCATGTGCCCTCCTTCACAAATAAAGTCATATATTCTAATTAATATATAGATACCCGAAAAAAACATTATAAAGAACTAAAAAACCTTTTCTTAAGAAATATTTTACATAATTTAATTTTTTTGACAATTAAATCATAAAAAGTATAATGTAAGCTACATGGGGATGCCTAGGTTTCGACGTGGTCGAATAATCTTTAGTAGCAAGTCGTTTTCTGACACGTAAATCAGTATTTAAATATAAACGCAAACAATAATAGCGAAGCAAACTTCGCACTAGCTGCCTAAGAAACTGGTAGCAATGAATTGTAGGTTTGTCGTAAACTTACAATTTGTTTCATAATTATAGCGACAACTCTCATACCAAAGCTTTGAGATATGAGCAGTAAGATGAAGCTAGCATAAAAACTATTTGTAAGTTTAAGAGTCTTTATGCGAAATCTTTAAACTTACTAAGCTTGTAGAAGCTATTGAGGAGGCTTCCGCGGACATGGGTTCGATTCCCATCATCTCCACCATAAAAAAAGAGAACAGGTTGGAATTGCAACATTTAAAATATATGTTGTCCCCAACCTGTCCCCAATAAAAAAATAAAAAATACTTGGTACAATAAACAAAAAGAGAGGACATTTAGTCCTCTTTTTTCTTACCTTTCACTTCTTCTCTTAACTTATCTTTCTTATTATTTGGAGGTGTACAGTCGACATCTTACTGTCTTTTTCTTTTAAAATAAAGCTTGGTAATTATTAAATGTATGCACACTCCTAACAATTACTCATATAAGGACTATTTAAATCTTTATTTACTTTAAGAAACTAATCTATAGTATGTCGCAGGAAAAATTATTTTAGTATACACAAAAAGGATTTATTATTTTGCAACAACCCAAAAATTATTTTAATACCTCTTTTTAGTTCCAATTTATAGATTTTAATTTATATAAATTTCCTTTTATTGATGAACTAAAGTATTTTTCTTTAGCATAGATCCTAGAAGATAATACATATTCTCCATCATTTACAAATATTTCTATTGAAGATGAGTCAGAAAATATCCTCAAATTATTCATACTTTTTATTATTACTTTTCTATCATTTCTTCCATAACCTGATTCATCTATATATAGATGAAGTATATCATTATTATAAATTAATTTTACATCTTTTCTTAAATATATTTCAAATTCTTTCTCTAAATTATAAGATATGAATTCAAAAATATTTTCTTCATAAGAGTGATATTTTATAATATCAACATTGTCTTTTCTTAGAGCTTTTAATTCTTCAATAGGTGATTGTAAAATCTTATTATCCCTAGCTTTAATCTCTCTCGGAATTGTCAAACAATGTTGCCAATAGTTCTCTATTGTAGGATTGCTATAACTAGCATCAGGCATCCCCATCCATCCTATCAGAATTCTTCTACCTTTTTTATCTTCAAATGTTTGAGGTGCATAAAAATCGAAACCATAATCTAGCTCAGCAAATGTTCCTAGATTATATTTTTTACTTTCTAAATCAATTTCAATTGGAAAATACCCAGATTGGTATACATTTTGATAGTTAAATTCTTCACTTTTTAGACCTTGTGGACAAACTAGTAGGTATTTTTTACCATTAATATCAAAATAATCAGGGCACTCCCACATATAACCAAAATCATAGGACGTTGTTATCTGCATATGATAGGTAAATGTACTCAAATCACTTGATTTATATACTAGAACTAATCCATTATTATCATTACTTCTTGCTCCTAAAAACATATAATATAAACCATTTTCTTCATATATCTTGGGATCTCGCACATGACAGCTCATATTATTCGGATAATCTTTATTGGATAATAACAGCTCTTTTTCGTCAAAATTATATCCATTATCTGATACTATTTTTATAGTGTTGTGTTCTCTTCCTTTGTAGATATAATCATAAGCGCCATTATACTTTACATTTCCAGTGTAAAAAAAGTTTATTTTATTATCTTTTATAACGGCTGAGCCTGAATAGGCACCATCTTTATCTAAATTTGAATCAGCAAATATAAAAGGCTGTTCATAAGTATAATTTATAAAGTCGGCTGTTGTAATATGTCCCCAAATTATATTTTTTCCACTTGCATCAAATGGATCGTATTGAAAATAAATATGGTATTCTCCATCAAATTGACAAAGACCATTGGGATCATTCAACCAGCCTATTTTTTGACTTATATGATATCTTAATCTAAAATAGTCATTTTTTACTGTCTCTAATCTACCTATGGTTTTATTAAATCTATTTTCATAAAACTCTTTACCATACATACTAATTAATTTATAATCCTTAATTCCTTCAGTTTTTTAGTTTTAATAAAATCAATATATATTGTATATTAAACCAGTAAATAAAAAAAGAACCATCAATTAAATGGTTCTTACAATAATAATTTATCTTTGCTTATTCACTCATATAATAAAAGTCATCATCTGGTATAATATCTCCTAATAATGAAGTATCTAAATTTTTCAATCTATCAAGGAAAACTTGATAGGTACCTTTCATTGTATCGCCCTCTATAAAAGTTAGACTTTGATCATTAATCGCTTCTTTAGCTTCTCTATCTGTTAAATTATACATATTTAATATCTCATCACTTGCTACAGGATCTTCTTTTAGTTTATTTGATACTTCTTTGTAAGATTGTAAAAACTGATTAAAAACTTCTTTATTGTATTTTAGGTAGTCCTTATTTACGATAATAATTTCACTTACAAATTCACCTTGAGCTATAGGAATCCAATTAGATAAATCTGATGTATAATAATCATTACCTTCTAATTTTTGATAATACGGATCTTTCATAATAGTTAAAAAATTATGAGATTCATCTAGTTTTTTAACTATATCATTCATATCTTTATAATATTCTATATTTAATTTTAAAAATAAATTTAATGGACCTACTTTTTTATCTACCACATTAGATAAATTCCCTACAGGATCTGCTATATACAAATTTTTCTTCTTTAAATCATTTTGATCATTAATTACACTATCACTGACTAATTTTATATTATCTATAGAACTTATTGCAGCTATCTTAATATTTTGATTTGTATGATTATAAAAATATGGCCCCAAATAACCAGGAACTATTGCTATATCAAAATTTCCTTTTTCTATATCATCTATATAGTTGGAATCTTTAGAAGTCCTTATATTAAAATTTTTATTATCCATATTATCTAAAATTAGTCTTGAAGTAAAGCTTGTAGGATTTATATCAATTTTATCTGACTTAGGATTTTCTTCGCTAACTTCAATAGGATTGGGATCTATTGCTTCTTGACTTTTTCCCTTTGAACAAGAAGTAAATACTAATAGCAATGCCAAAGTTAAAATAATTTTTTTATTCAAGCACTTCTCTCCTATCTTCTATAGCTCGTTCTAAGGTTAATTGGTCAAAATACTCTAAGTTTGATCCAACTGGTATGCCTTGAGCTATCTTACTAATCCTTACATCCTTATCAGCCAATAAATTTGATAAAAATAAGGTGGTTGTCTCACCTTCTATTGTAGATGATATAGCTAACATAATTTCATTAATTCCTTCATCATCTATCCTTTTTATTAGCTTATCTATATTTAATTCTTCTGGACCAATATTATCTGATGGGGATATAAGGCCCCCAAGAACATGATATTTTCCATGAAAAGCGCCAGATTTCTCAATGGCTATCAGATCTTTTACATCTTCTACTACACATATATAATCTTCTTGTCTAGTAATATCCTTGCAAACACTACAAATATCATTTTCAGTGAGGTTGCCACATATTTCACATTTATGAATTTTTTCCTTTACTTCTAAAAGCGCCTTGGAAAATTCTTCTATATCATTTTCATTGCGCTCAACAATATTCATTGCTAAGCGCTCTGCTGACTTGCGTCCTATAGTTGGTAACTTTTGAAATTCTTCTATTAAATTATCTAAACTTTCTGGAAAGACTGCCATTACATAAGTCCAGGGATATTTAGTCCACCTGTAAGTTTACCCATAGATTCACTTGAATATTCATCAGCCTTTTTCATTGCATCATTAACTGCTGCAATAACTAAGTCCTCAAGCATTTCACTATCTTCTGGGTCAATTACATCTGGGTCAATTTTTAGAGAAACTACTTCTCTTTTCCCATTTACTGTAGCTTTTACTACTCCACCACCTGATGTTGATTCAAATTCTCTTTCTTCTATATCTGCTTGAGTTTTTTCCATTTCTTCTTGCATTTTTCTCATTTGTTTCATCATATTATTCATGTTTGGTTGTCCACCACGGAATCCGCCTTTTGCCATTTTATTCTCCTATTCTATAATTAATTCATCGCCAAAGATTTCTCTAAGCTTATCAGTCTCATCTACTTTGGGATTCTTATTTTCTTCTGCTTCTTTTATCGTTTCGTCTTTATCTATATTATTGTCCATATTATCATATGAATCAACATATAAATTATAATTTGCCCTTAAAATACTTCTTAGATTATTTTCAATATTTCCAAGCTTCGTTTCTATAAATATCTTATAAAATTCATCTTTGACATAAATAATGAAGTCTTTATTAATGATTCTATAGTTAAATCCTTCTTCTGCAAACAATCCATTTAATACTCCACCAGCTGTCTTTATAAGCATAGATTTTATCTCTTCTTCTTGATTAGCATTTAGCGAAGCTTCAGAGTTTTGTGAAGTATTCTCTTTTTCTTTTTTATTTTCTTTACTGGATTCTTTTAAAGTAACATCTTTATCTTGCACTTTGGTTAGATCTTTTTGACTATTAATTTCCTTACTATGATAATAACTATCTTCTGCCTTAAAATTTTGATTAGAAATACTACTTATATTTACCAGTTTCTTATCTAGAATAGAATTTACTAGATCTACTACATTTTCACCAGAGTTTTTTTCTAAGTATTCAATTCTTGATTCTATATTATTTATATTTTTAAGATTTATAAGTCTTAGTAAGCATACTTCAGTAAGAACATCAGTATTTTCAGTCAATTTCATTTTATTTGAATACTCTATTAGTATATCAAGATAATCACTTATTTCTAAATCACTAATTTCACTCGCTCTTTTTTTGATAAAATCTATATAATCCTCATTATCAAAATAAGAGTCATCATTAGTTAATTTAAAAATCATTATATCATTAAAATAAGAAATGAGGGCATCGAGTATGTCCTTATTGGGCTTATTATTATTCCTTAAGTTAAATAAACTTTCCAGAGATTTCTTCGAGTCTTTTGTAATTATTGACTGAGTAAGCTTGTCAACTTCATAAAAATCTACCACGCCCAATATATTCTCAACTTCAGCTAAGCTGTAAGAGTCAGTTCCAAACGAAACTACTTGGTCCAGGATACTTAAAGCATCACGCATAGCTCCATTCGCCTTTTTTATAATTAATTCAATAGCTTCATTTTCAATTGATATATTTCTATCAGAAAGAACCTTATCTATCTGCTCTTTTATTTGCCTATCACTAATCTTACTAAACTCAAACTTTTGAACTCTTGATAAAATAGTTTTAGGAACCTTATCAATCTCTGTTGTAGCAAGGATAAATATCAAGTGACTTGGTGGCTCTTCCATAATTTTAAGAAGTGCATTGAAGGCTTCACGAGTTATCATATGAGCTTCATCTATGATATAAACCTTATATTTTAATTTATTAGGTGGATAAATAACATTATCTTTTAGATTTCTTATATCATCTATCCTACGGTTGCTAGCAGCATCCATCTCCACTACATCAATAGTAGTTTCATCTTCAATAGCCTTACAATTTTCACATTCTAAACAAGGTGAGCCATTAATAGGATTTTTGCAATTTATAGCCTTAGCAAATATCTTAGCACAAGATGTTTTACCAGTACCTCTTTCACCTGAAAATATATATGCGTGACTGATCTTACCAGTCTTAACCTGATTTCTTAGAACATCGGTGACCCTATCCTGACCTAAGACCTCATCAAAAGTCTTGGGTCTATATTCTCTATATAAAGCTTTTGCCATAATCTTCCTTTCCATAAGTTATTATACCATAAGAAGTCCAAAATTTTTTCTTCAAAATTTTGCATTTTTTTTAATTAGTCGTATAATTATAAATGTTAATCGCATGGAGAGCTGTCCGAGCGGTTGAAGGAGCACGATTGGAAATCGTGTATACATTTTTCGTGTATCATGGGTTCAAATCCCATGCTCTCCGCCATGCACTAGACGGGGAACTAGCGGTGCCTTGTAACCTGCAATCCGCTGTAGCAGGGTTTAATTCCCAGCCGAGGGATATTTTCTATTTATAAGCCTACTAAAGATAGTGTTGACTGATGGGTCTTACGCAACAGGAAACTGTGAACCATGTCAGGACGGGAACGTAGCAGCATTAAGCAGATCTTTCTGTGTGCCGTAAGGTCACCTATCACGAGCTAGACTTTTTTAGAAACTCTAACTAGGATTTATTTCAAAACTGGGTGTGCTTACATATCTTACCTCTGAGTCAGTACTCAGGGGTATTTTTTTCTTTACTTATGTTTTTTTTAGTTTATAATTTATATAAGGAGCAAAAAATGATAGGTAAAAATATAGAAGAAATGTTTAAAGAACCTACAGAAAATATTATGATACCAGCAAGCGATGTTGCTATTGTTAGAGAAGATGATTCCTTGGTTCATGCTATCCTTGTTCTATCTTCCTCTGGCTATCAAACTATACCTGTATTAGATAAAGATGATAGAGTTCGAGGATTAATCTCTATTTCTAATATAGTTACTAGTCCATATGGTTTATCAATTTTTGATGAAGAAAAATTATCAGAGCTTACAGTATCTCAAGTAATGAATCAAATGGTTCCTATTTTATTTGATAATTATAATCTTGAGGATGTCCTTAGATTATTGATAAATAATAACTTCGTATGTGTGACTCATAAAAATGGATACTTTTTAGGTATTATTCCTAGAAAAGTTGTCCTAGAAAGATTTACAAATATAGCCCATAATTTAGAAATAAAATATGATTTAATAGAAAAATAACTTTAAACATTTATATATAAAATAAAAGAAGCTGTTGCAATTAATAGATATCTATCGTTCCATCATTAGATGCACTACCAGAAAGTTTGGGCACGCCGACTCATGAAAGTCAACCTTTTTGTGAAGGTGCTCGAGTGATTTTGGAACGATTTATCTATTTACAACAGCTTCTTTTTAATTTGGAATATCACTGCTCCATAAGCTTCTATTCGTATTTTCTCATTTTTTTCAATACTACCATTTATATTTCCACTTTCCCCATAATTTAAATTATGACTATTAATTAATTCTACTAAATTATAAGGACTCACTATAAAATATTCTACATCAGTTAAATTTACAATTATAAGCATTCTCTTATCATTAAATTCTCTAATATAAGCATAAATACTATAGCCGCCTATATCAAGAATCTGTGTAATAGAACTTTTATTGGATAGAGCTTCATTATTTATATAAGTCCTAGTTAAATCTTTAAAGAATTTATTAAAATATTCCTGACCCTTATCTAATTTTTTGAAGTTAAGAGAATTGTAAATAGAAAATGTTCTTAAATCAGCAAACTCATCTCCCATAAAAATCATTTTTCTAGAATTAAGTGTATATATTAAGGTTAATAAGCTCTTTAATTGGTCAAATTTATGCATATCACCGTGCATTTTCATGGCTAGACTAGCTTCTTCTAAATAGGAATCAATATATGAAAAACCTAAGATTCTATCAGAATTATTTTTATTAATTAACTTATATATATCACTTTTATAATTATTTCTGTCATATGGTTTCTTTTGGAAAATTCTTATAAGACTTCTCATAGAATTATCAAAGATATAGTCAAAATCAAAATCTAGATCATATATACCATTGTAACTTGCTATAGATAAGCTTTTTTTACTTCTTATAAGTTCAATAATTTCCCTTAATAAAATCTCACCTGCAGAATTTACTCCTCTATTTTTATCACCTTGCCAGTAAATTATATTCTCTATATTAGAAATACATATACCATCAATATTAAATTCTTTGATCCAATAATTTACCACCGACAATAAATAAGATTTACTAGCATTTTTTGACAAATCAAAGTTCATAGATCCATAGTAATTATATCTAATGTCATTATAATCGTAATCATATAATCTAGTAGAATCAAAATCAGCTAAATAATAAGGATCAGGATCAAATTCGCCTAAATCAAGTTCTAAAATTAATCCAATATTTTCTTGATGGCACTTGTCTATAAATTCTTTAAAAATATTTATGTTTCCATAGCGATCACTTAAGGCAAATAATCCTATGCTCGAATAGCCCATAGATTTATAATTCTTATATTCTGTAATGGGCATTAATGATATATGGGTGAAGTTGTTGTCTTTAGCATGATAAATTAAATCTTCATAATGCTCTTTAATAGATTTACTCTTATCTTTTAGTAATAATCCTAAGTGTACTTGGTATATATTAAGTGCATCTTTATTTACCTTATTATTTTCAAATTCATAAGTATCATCACTAACTAAGCTACAATTTTCATCTACTAGTATTGATCTAGAAAATGGATCTAATTTTTTAACAGTATTACCATTAGAATCATAAACCACATATTTGTATCTATCATTTGCTTTTGCATTTTTTATAGTAAGGGAAAAAACTCCTGTAGGGTATTTTCTTAGCGACTGTTCTTGCCAATCATTAAAATCTCCAATTATTTCAACCTTACTTGCATTTGGAGCAAAAAGTCTAAATATATATCCAATGTCCTTTTTATGAGCTCCAAAAAATTCATAAGCATTTTTTGATTTTCCTTTTAAATATACTTTAGTATCCATAAATCACCTCGAAGTTATTATATATTAAATAAAGTTTTTACAAAAAAACAGGCTACTTGCCTGCTTCTTGATTAAATTGATCTATCATATTATTTGACACTTCTATCATCATCCAGTTAACTTTTTTTGACCAATCAGGATCTGTTGCATAGGATTTTCCAATAGCATCTGTCGATATACCATTATAATAATCACCCCTAGAGGAAAGATATTTTTCTTTTAAGTGTTTTGCCACTGTATCTATAGAATCTCCTGGTGTTTTAAAATCTGTAGCTTGATTGTAAGGATCTAAATCCACTGCATTAAAACCAAATAAATTGTTCTTTTCTAAAAAAAGTTCACTTGTTCCATTGCCGGTCTCATGCTTGGCCATAGCCATTAAGAGTATAGCATTAACTCCATAAGTATTCTCTGCTTTTTTAAAGTCCTTACCAAGACCAGAAAGTCCTGTTCCTTCCAGACCAGTGTCCAATTCCTCTGCTGTAAAATCATTTTTCTTTAATAGATATAACATATTATCTGAGGAAATCTTGCTAGATCCCTTATCATAAAACTCATCTAGATCTTTTTCTAGTTGTTCATATTTAACTGCTCTTGATTTTAATAACAGCCTTGACTCATGTGAAATTTTGTTTACACCATTATTTAGACTAATACTTGTTTCTTTTTTACTTGCATGTGATATTGATTGAGGCAATATTAAAAAGCTTAAAGAAAGTCCTAATAACAATTTTTTTAAATTTATTTTATTTCTCAACATAATTTAATCCTTTTTTCTCTCTAAATTTATTATACCTTCTACTTAGTGGTTTTTGCTATTCTTGACAACTAAAAAATTTATGTATAAAATAAACATAATAAGTAAACGTTGTAATTTTAGGAGATAGTCATGTTTAATAACCCGATTGAAATCCTTGCATCTTTAAAAGAAATATTATTTTTTGCCTTTGTACCACTTAATCTAGTTTATTTTTCTTTGATAAAAATTGATGAGAAACTTGATAAAAAGCTAGCAGAAAGAAAAATTTCAGAAAATGTATGATAAACAATTAATAGATGCGGTGCTATCTGTAATTTTACTGTTATGCCTAATTTTTACTATAGTAAGGATAAAAAATATACTAAAAAGTATAAATGATAAACTTGATAAGCTATAGAATTTTATAATAAGTGCTGGAGAGTTTAATATTAACTTCCAGCACTTATTATTTATTCAGTAATTTTTCTAGAACCTGGTTTAATAGCTGGTATATCCTTTAAATTATCTGGTAAATCATCAGGATCCCAAGTACTTACATTTATTTTTGTCGCAGATATTACTGGAACACCGTTGATTTGATCTTTTCCTGATCTATTAACAATTGATGTAAGAGCTACTACATCTGCCCCATAACTTCTTATAACATCTACTGTTTCAAATGAAGATTTTCCTGTTGTAATAACATCTTCTACTATTATAACTTTAGTACCTTCTTTGATTTGAAAGCCACGACGTAGGGTCATTTCATTATCTACTCTTTCTGTAAATATAGCATGAACTCCAAGAGCTCTTGCTACTTCATAAGATATAATAACCCCACCCATAGCAGGTCCTACACATAAATCTACTTCTATACCAGCTTCTTTAAGATTTTCTGCAATTATTTCTGCTACTTCTTCACAATAAGCTGGATTTTCTATAAGTTTTGCACATTGGATATATCTATCTGAATGTTTACCACTTGATAATAAAAAGTGTCCTTCTAAAAGTGCATCTGATTTTTTTAATAAGTCTAATGTTTTATCCATAATTACTCCTATATAATTCCTGTAATTTCTTTTATATCTGTTATGTTTTCTTCACTCATATAATTTTTTATACCATCTACTATATCTATCATGGTATTATAATCTATAAAGTTTGCAGTCCCAACTTGTATAGCACTTGCTCCTGCCATAATAAATTCTATAGCATCCTTATAATCCATGATCCCGCCCATACCTATAACTGGTATATCAACTGCATGAGCAGCTTCGTAGACCATTCTAAGCGCTATTGGCTTTATAGCTGGTCCTGATAAACCAGCAGTTTTATTTACAAATACTGGAGCCTTTGCTTTTATATCTATTGACATAGCATTAAATGTATTTACAAGTGATAAAGCATCTGCTCCAGAATTTTGGGCAAGCTTTGCAAAATCTGGGATCGAACCAACATTTGGCGAAAGTTTTACTATTAATGGCTTATCAGTTGCTCTTCTAACCTTGCTAATAACCTCATCTGCCTTTGCTGGATCAGTTCCAAAAGCCATACCACCCTCTTTTACATTTGGGCAAGATATATTTAATTCTATCATTGGAACTTCTGTATCATTTAGTATCTCGGCACCTTTAATATAATCTTTGACACTATGACCGCCAAGATTAGCTATAGTTACAGTATCTTTTTCTAGCATAAAGGGAAGCTCTGTATTTATAAAATAATCAATACCTGGATTTTGTAGTCCTATAGAATTCATTATTCCAGATGGTGTTTCATAAATTCTTATACCTTTATTACCCAAATTTTTATGTAAAGTTAAACCTTTAGAGCATATGCCACCAAGTTTATTTAAATCTATATATTCAGCAAATTCCTTTCCAAATCCAAAGGTACCACTTGCAGCTATGACAGGATTATTAAAGTGTACTCCTGCAATATCCACTCCTAGATTCATGAAAATACCTCCTTAGAATTAAATACTGGGCCATCTTTACAAACTCTTAAAAACTCTCCATCACTAGATTCAACAGTGCATCCTAAGCAAGCACCTATCCCACAAGCCATATGAGCTTCCATAGAAATCTGAAGTTCAGCACTTGTATTTTTTTCATGGATTGACTTTAACATCCCATTAGGACCACAAGCATATATTAAATCATAATCATTTGGATCAAATAGCTCCGTTACAAATATTCCATCTTTTTTAAATGATGCACAGGTGATTTTATCTACATGTGGTCTAAATTCATCTATAAAATAAGGATCTTCCGTAAAGCCTGCATAAAAGTCTACTTTGCTTTCTAGCTTTTTAACTAAAGATAAGAGCGGAGCAATACCTATACCACCAGCAACAACTGCAATTTTTCTATTTGTACTATTTTCTAAATTAAATCCATTGCCTAAGGGACCTAATAGTTGTACTTCATGCTCAGGCGTAAGGCTTGCCATAATATCTGTTCCTTCTCCTACCACTTGATAAAGCAAAGTAAGTGAACCGCAAGATTCATCACAAACTCCAAAAGGACGTGATAAAATGGGCTCGTTTCTAAAAGACTTGGTTCTAAACATAAAAAACTGACCAGGTGCTGCACTTAAATTAACATCTATTACCATCTTATAGATATTCTTAGATATTTCTATATTTTCTACTATTCTTCCCTTTTTATAAGCTTTCATTAGCTAAAATATCCTCTCTGGTTTTAATTACAGCTTCTCTAGCATATTTTCCAATGTTGTCTTCGCCATCTTTATGCTCCATATAAGCTTTTAAAACTTTTCTAGAGTTGTTAACAACGCCACCATTTTTATTATTTAACAGCTTATAAACATTAAGGCTATCAGCTCCTTGAGCACCAAAACCTGGTATTAGAAAAAAGTTATCTTTATATCTTTGTCTTATCTTTTCTACTTCTTCAGTATGAGTTGCACCTACTACAAGTCCTATAGGGCCATAACCATTTTCACCTATATACTTTTCATTTATCTCTTGTAACCTATCTCCAACAGTATAGAATAATTCTTCATCACCTGTTTTTAAAACTTCAAAGTCATTTGCTCCTGGATTGGATGTTCTAAGAAGAACAAAAACACCCTTATCTCCACTTTCCAAATATTTTTCATATGGACTTATGGAGTCCATTCCCATATATGGATTTAGAGTTATAAAGTCTGTCTCGAAATCTCCCTCAAAATGAGCTTTTGCATATTGTTCTGCAGATGCTGCAATATCGGATCTTTTTACATCTCCAATTGATAATAAATTATTATCTCTTATATATTTTAAGGTTTCTCTATAGGCAATCATCCCATCTATACCGTAGGATTCATAATAAGCTATCTGTAATTTATATATAGCTGTAATATCTTTTGTAGCATCTATAATTTCTTTGTTAAAGTCAAACAAAGCCTCACTAATAGACTTATCTTTCTTATATTTTGCTGGTATATAGTCAAGTGAAGTATCTAAGCCTACACATACAAAGCCCTTTTCTTCAACACTTTTATATAATCTATCAATTATTTTCATATTTTAGGATCCCTTTCTTATAAACTCTTTTTATTTTACCATGTAAATTTTCGCCAATCATTAGTGAATTTTTTGATTTTGAAACTATATCTTCTTCTGTATAAACAAATGAGTCATCTAAATCTATAAGGGTAAAATCAGCTTCATAACCTGCAATAAGTTTTCCTTTGTTTAATTTTAACAATTTTGCGGGATTTGTTGACATTATTTTTATTAATTCATTTAAAGATATTTCCCCACTTCTTACTAGAACGTCATAACAAGTAGAAAATGCAGTTTCTATTCCTATAAATCCTGGAGCTCCCTTATCTTTTTCTTCTTTGCTATGTGGAGCATGGTCGGTTGATATAGCATCAACTACACCAGATTTTATCATATTAATAAGAGTCTTTCTATCATCTTCACTTCTTATAGGTGGATTTACCTTGACTTCTTCACGTTCCTTATCACTTAATAGCAAATGATGGGGAGTTACTTCGCAAGTTATAGGAGCGCCAAGTTCCTTAAAGTATTTTATAGCAGTGATAGCCCCCTTGGTTGAAACGTGTGAAAAATGAGTTGGACAATCTAGCTTATAAGCGTAATAGCAATCTCTGATAGTCATAGCATCTTCAGCTATTTCATAGTCTATATCAGAAATGCCATCTACTTCCTCATGAAGTGTCATCGTAAGCCCTAGATCTTTTGCTTTAAGCATTGCCTTATACATAACTTCATCATCATTTACACCGTGACCATCATCCGAAATAAATTTGACAGATTCTGGAACTGAGTCTAAGTGATCTAAAGTTTTACCATCAAAATCTTTTGTAATAGTATAAACTTGATCAATATCTATTAAATCAAGGTCTTTTCCCCTTTGCATTATATCTTCATATACTTCAGGAGTGGATACTGTTGGCTTGGTATTTCCCATAAGTAATACTGATGTATAGCCACCAGAAAGAGCAGCTTTTGATCCTGTTTCTAAGTCTTCTTTGTAAGTAAAACCTGGATCCCTAAAGTGTACGTGCATATCTACAAAAGATGGTACAAGAGCAAGATTCTCACAATCTATTATTTCAGTTTCATCATCAATATCAAATGGATCTACAATTATTCCATTTTTAACATAAATAGCTTCTTTTGAAATTTTAATATCATCAAAAGCGTATAGATTCTTAAAAACTTGTTTCATTTACTCCTCCACGTCATATATATGAGAGCAATATCCGCACTTATATATTTTTTCATCTCTATTAATTAAGATAAACTTACTTTTTACATTTCTTTCAGAAGTCGATATACACTTTGGGTTTTGGCAAGTTAGAATTCCTTCTACTTCTTCTGGTAATTCTAAAGTCTTTTTTTCTATAACTTTATCATCTTTTATAACATTTATAGTTGCTGTTGGATCAATTATAGAAACAGCATCTAGATTAATATCCATATAATTTTGAATTTTTATTATATCTTTTTTTCCTAAGAGCTTAGACTTTGCACTTAAAATTATAGCTACTTCATCATCTAATTTCTCAAGCTCAAGTAGTTCAAAAATCTTAAGACCATTACCTGCTTTTATGTGATCTATTACTATTCCATTCTGTAAACTTGTAATCTCAAGCATTGTTTGCCTCCAATAATTTGTAGATTAGGGCCATTCTTGCATACATACCATATTTAACTTGGTTGAAATAAACTGCTCTTGGATCTTTATCTACTTCTGTAGCTATCTCATTTACCCTTGGAAGTGGGTGCAATACTATAGTATCCTTACGAGCTTTATTCATTTTTTCCATATCTAATACATAGGAATCCTTAAGTCTTGTATATTGACTAGTTGAAAAGAATCTTTCTTTTTGGATCCTAGTCATATATAATATATCAACTTCTCCAATCACATCATCAAGATTTGTCACTTCATCATAATTATCATTGTCTTTAAAAACTTCTTTTTTTACATATTGTGGAAGTTTTAATTCTTCTGGAGAAATAAGTATATATTTATTATTATCAAATAAGTTCATTATCTTAATTAATGAATGAACAGTCCTACCATATTTTAAATCTCCTACTATACCTATTGTGTGATTATCTAAAGTATGTTTATATTGGCTTATGGTCAAAACATCTGTTAAAGTTTGAGTTGGATGTTGATGTCCACCATCACCCGCATTTATTATTGGACAATCTGCCGTCAAACTAGCCAGATAGGCAGCACCTTCTTGAGGATGTCGCATAGCAATTATGTCTGCGTATTGACTTACAACTTTTACAGTGTCTTGTAAAGTTTCACCCTTAGTTGACGAAGATACATTTGCATCTGAAAATCCAACTACAGATCCTCCTAGTCTTAGCATAGCTGATTCAAATGATAGTCTTGTCCTCGTGGACGGCTCAAAAAAAAGAGTCCCTAATATCTTTCCCTCACATACATGGGAAAAATCTTTAGGACTCTTTATAATATCATTTGCTAAATCAACTATTTCGTATATATCATTTTTACTTAAATCATCTGAGTTTAATAAATTTTTAATATCAATCATATTACTCTCCTCAAGTTTAAAATTGTAACACGAAATACTTATTCAAGTCAAGCCTACATATTAAGTTTTTTTCTAAGTTCTGTTATAGAATCATTAGTTACATTTGCTCTATCAATATCTAAGTCCTCTAATATCTCATCCATCTTACTTTTATTGGTAAATTCTATTTCCATAAATGGATAAGGATAAGTTTTCTCATCCCAAATATCTAAATCAAATCTTTGTCCTTTATATAAATAAGAAGTACGTTCCTTATCACCTTCATATTGGAGCTTTATATCTAATTGATCTAAGATTTTTATCATCATTGCCACAGAATCTATATTAACAGTATATTCATTATTGACTCTAAATTCATCATCTCTTTCAATTTCTTTAAAGGTTAGCTCAATAGCATTACGTTTACCATCAACTCTTGTTTCACGAATACGAAGATAACCATTTTCAAATTCTCCACCATCAGGCACAAAAGTGTAATTTGTTTGAAATTCGTGATTTACTTTTTCCGCTCCAAGAGCTATTAACTTTTCTTCCATTTCATTTAAATCAATATTTAGTACTTTAACTTCTATTTCTCTTTGCATTATACAATCCTTGCTGGGGTAAAATCAATATAATCTCCTGCAACGCATGAGATAGTAATATCCCCAAAATTTCCTTCTTTTATCAAGCTATGACCTACGCCATGTAAATGTCCATATATAATATATTCTACCGGATACCTACAGCACATTTCAAAGAACTCATTTAAGCTTCTATCTTGATTTATAGGCGGATAGTGGAGCATAACTATTTTTTTATTATCACCACTAGCCCTTATCGAATTTTCCAAGCGCATTAGCTCTCTAGTAAAAATCTTTTCGTCATGGTCACTAAAGTCCTTATGATCCCTAGGTATCCATCCACGAGTCCCACAGATATCATAACCATTTACTTCAAAAGAATTATTTTGTAAATATCTTAAACTTTCTAATCCTAAGCCATTAATTTTATTTAAAGAAGACCACCAATAATCATGATTGCCTTTCATCAATATCTTTGAACCATTAAGTTCATCAATTTTTTTAAGATCAATATAGGCATTATCAAGATCCATAGCCCAGGATATATCTCCTGGGATAAGTACAGTATCATCTTTATCAACAACTTCATTCCAATTATTAAAAATACGTTCTTGATAATTTTGCCAATTTAAACCGAAGACTTCCATGCTCTTTTCATTTGTATAGTCAAGATGTAAGTCAGCTAGTGCATATATCATAACTCCTCCAAATAAATCCTGTGATAGTTTATTGCCTCACTATATAAAATCTCTTCTTCTCGCTTATGGCAAGTAAAATAAATAATCTGTCTATTGTACGATTCATCAAGTAAATAAAATAAGGCTGATCTAAGTCTATCAAGGTCATAATTTATAAAGGCATCATCAAATATTAGAAAATTATCCAAAGTCGCTTCGTTTATAGAAAATTTGAGAGCAAAATTTAGTTGATCATAAAATCCAGTCGAAAGTTTATCTATATCTAACTTTATACCATCATCCCTAATTATTTGAGGATTAAATTCCTTATCATAAAATATTTTATCATATTTACCTTTACTTATGGTGTTGATTATTTGTGAAATTTCACTTTCAAAGTTATTAGAGTTTTTAGAAGCATCTTCCATAATCTCGCTTATATAAGATTTTGCTATATTAATGGCTTCAATCTCCTCTTCCATATCTTTAAGATTTGTTTCTAACTTATGGAGTCTATCTGTTAAATCAACTTCTTTTTGCAGTTTTTCTTCTGCTGAGGCTAATTTTTTTTCTAAATCTATATTGATTTTATTTAAAGATTCTAATTCATTTTCAAGTTTTCTAATCTTATTCTCTGTTTCATTTATATCCAAATCCTTAATAGCCATAATATTTTCATGGGATTTTGTTTTATCTTGATTTTGGAGAACTCTTAAAATCTCCTCAATTTTTTCTTTTTCTTTACTTAATCTCATATACTCTAGATAATCTTCATCTCTTTTATAATTTAAAGTATCATCAGAACTACTTATATTAGAATTTTTGTCAATTAATATAGAAATAAGTGGCAAAATTATTGCCAAAGTAAATAAATAATATTGCTTAGTATAAATTCCTAAAAATACTAATATTAAACATATGAGTATATAAAATCCTATATGTGAAGTTTTATTTGTATCAACTTCTTTAACTTCATCGTAGGACTCATAATTTTTATATTTGTCTAATTCTGCATTTACATAATTAAGCTCATTTTGATATTTAATTTCATCTTCTAGATTTTTATAAGCAATATTTTCCCTATAAGCATCTCTATCTTTTCTTAAATCTTTGAGAATTCGAGTCTTTTTTTCAATATTATTCCTATTTTTATCAAGCTTTTTAAAGTCATTATAATAGCTAGAACGCAAACTTTTTAGATCCAAGATTTTCTTAGATAATTCATCTATTTCATTAATTGTCTTTGCATATGGCTTAGTATAAGCTCTCATTGTTCCGATATTAGCAAGCTTATTATCTAGAAAATTTAAAGCATCATTGGCAGAGAAATTATAATCATCTTTATTTATAAGCAATTCTCTAATTTTATTTCTAGAATTTTCACTTGTTTCTTGTCTTTGAAAGGCTGTTATTAGATTTTTATAAAGTTCATATTCTAAACCTAGCAGGAATTCTCCTGGATAATTTAGGTTAGACTCCTTTACTTTCATGACTTCGTTTATCGAAAAATCATATATTTCATAGGCTCCATCATCAAAATTTCGACTAATCCTATAATCCACACCATCTTTAGAAAAAATAGCATAACCAGCATATTTATAAGAATTAATTGGCCTATATATTTCTTGTTTTTTATTAAAATGGCGGACACGACTTCCTTCATCAAATCCATATAGAATACCTTCTATAAAACTAGTTATAGTTGATTTCCCAGACTCATTTTTGCCATATATAAGATTAAAACCACTTTCTAGGTCAATGCTAGTGTTTTCAAATTGTCCAAAAGAAGTAAGATATAATTTTTTAATTGAAACTGTCATTTCTTACTCCTTAAGATCGCCTCTATACCAACTTCTCTAGCTCTACTTTTTGTTGGATCAACATCATCTTTGAACTTATTCTCAAATTTTGACAATAAAGAGTTTGGATAAAGTTTTGCCATATTACCAAAATTTTCCCTATAACTTAGTCTTATAGATGTGTAGGAAGCATTTATACTTTTCTTTATTTTATCAATATTTAAATCATCATTAGATTCAAGGTTAAGTCTTACAAAGTTAACTTTATCTGTTAAAGATGCATTGATATTATTAATAATCTCATCAATATTATCAAATTCTTTAGCATTTATATCTATGGAATTAAACTTCATAAGTGATGAATCAATTTGAGAAACTAGACCATTTTCATAAAGAATATATCCATAATCATAAGTATCTGAAAAATCATGTGGTTCTATACTTCCTGAATAATATATATTATAAATATTTGATGCCTTATGAATATGACCTAAAGCTACATAGTCAAAACCTATTTGATTAATCTTATTTGCATCTAAGTCCAAATAATTTGTTTTATTTAAAGAAAGATCTCCATGAGCTAATAGTATATTAAAGAAATCCTTATCTAAACTTATATCATAATTAAAATCTTTCTTATATATCCTATCTTTATAGGAAAGTCCATAGACTCTAATTCCATCTTTTTCAAAAAGTGATAAGTTATCTTCAGTAAAAACATGAAGATTATTTGGCTTATTATTTAAAAAAATAGTATTAAACTCATCAAAATAATCATGATTTCCTGTAACATAGTAGATATCTTTACCATAATCTTCAAAAATTCTAAAAAGATTTTTGAAATCCTTAGATGAGAAAAAAGACCTTTCAAAAAGGTCTCCTGCAATTAAAGCAAAGTCTGTATCTTTGTTATTTATAAAAATTTGTTCAAAGGACTTCCAGGTATTTTCTCTAATTATATGTCCTAATGAATTATCAAAAGTTGAATTATCCGCCAAATGCACATCAGCAAGGTGGATAAATCTCATAACACGTTAATACTTTCTATAAGTTTTTTACCATCTTTGATATCGAAAACTGTCACAGCTCCATTTTCAATCCAGAAATTATCAAAGTTTTTTGTATCTTCAAGTATCCAAAATAAAGCTGCTCTTATTGTAAGATTATGGCTTACACAAAGTGCATCTTCTCCCTTTTCGACTAGTTCATCCAAAAATTCACTAGTTCTTTTTATAAGATCTTCTCTACTCTCATCTCCAGGAAATTTAATACTTGCAGCATCATCTGTATGTTGGTCCAAAAACTCTGCATACTTGCTTTGAAATTGTTCATATAATTCACCCTTATATGGTCCAAGATCTAATTCATCAAGTCTCTCATCAACTGTATAATCTTTAAATCCAAGCATATCTGCAGTTTGTTTTGCTTCTTTAAGACTTGAAGAATAAACATGGTCAATATTAAATTTTTCTAAGCTACGACGAGTTTTAAGAAGTACATTAAAGCCACTTTTGTTATTAAAAACATCACTTGCTGAATCTTGTTTTGTAATATTTGCCGCACTTACACCATGTCTAACTAAAATAATTTTCATCTAAATCTCCTTATATATTTTCCATAAAAAAACAAGGCAATAGCCCTGCTTATAAATTTACTTGCACCTTCTTAAAAAGTGCTAGGGTTTCGCTAATCTTATCTACATATAATATATACCTAATTTAGAGCAAAATAAACCCAGTTTTTATAATTTTATAAAATATTTATAGCTTCTATTAATTTTTTACCATTATTAATATTGAATACTGTAATTGAACCATTTTCAAGCCAAAAACTATCCCAATCATCTAAATCTTTTAATATCCAAAAAAGTGTTGATTTGATAGCTATACCGTGCGAAACACAAAGAGCATTTTCATCTTTTTCTACAAGTTCGTCAAGAAATTCGCTTGTCCTTTTTATTATATCAATTCTAGACTCACCACCTGGATATTTAACATTAAAAACATCTTTTTCTTTTTCTTTAAAGAATTGGACTTCTTCTTTTCTCATATCTTCAAAAAGTTTTCCCTTAAAATTCCCAAAATCTAGCTCATTTAGTCTAGTATCAATTGTATAATCTTTATATCCAAGTTTTTCTGCTGTTTGCTGGCTACGCAATAAATTAGAAGTATAAACATGATCTATATCATATTTTTCTAAATTTTTGCGTGTCTTATCTAAAACACTATAACCACCTTTATGGAGTATAGTATCGTCAAGTGAATAATATCTTCCTATATTTGCTTCACTTAGACCATGTCTTACTAAAATAACCTTCATTATATATTCCTTATCCTTTCAAAAATTACAAGTAAAAACAAGGCCAAAGCCCTGTTTTACTCTCCACTGCTCATAGCTTCTGCCATGTCAATTTTTTTAAGCTTTTTATGAACTACAAATAGTAAAACTATCGAAATTCCAATTGTTATTAGCCCACTTATTAAAAATGAACTCGGATGAACCCTATATGATAATAATATATTTTCTGGTGCTACTACATAAATTATATACCTAAACATCGCATAACCTAAACCATATCCTACAATTATACCAAGTATTGTAAGCATAAATATTTCTCTAAAAATATAGCTCGTTACTTCTTTTGGATAGAATCCTAAAACTTTTATAGTTGCAAGTTCTCTTTTTCGCTCACTTACATTAATATTTATTAAATTATATAAAACTACTAAGGCAAGCAATACTGAAATTAATGTAATGACAGCTATTACAATATTCAGATTATCCATAAGTACATCCATAGATGCATAAATTACGCTTGCATCAATTATAGAATTTACAGCCGATTCATCTTCAATATTTTCTATAATCTCATCAGCATCTCCTCTTAAATAATAAGCATTAGTTTGAGGATATTTGCCTACTATTTTTTTAAATTTATCTTTACTAATAAATATATAATCGCCAGTATAGTTTTCAATTATGCCTGATATTGGCAGATCAAAGTACTTTCCCTGATATTGGATATTTAGATTTTCATTAGTTTTTAAATTTAAAACATCCGATGCCTTTTCAGATATGACAGCATCTTCATTAGTTAAATCAATAGAATCTCTTTTTGGACTTCTTAAGGTAAAAAAGTCCTTAATATTATTATCTTCTGGAATTACTAAATTGAACTTGCGACTCACACCATTCCTTTTAATAGTCATTTCTTCAAATCTAATAGGCATAGAACTGTAGTTTTTGATTACTTCTTGGAACTTTTTTAAATCACTATCCTTGGCTTTTTCATCTACCATGGCTATTACATCATAATGACTTATCTGATTTTGTTGTAAATTAACAGTATCTTTTATCGAATCTATCATAGCAAATCCAAAAAAAGTAAGAGCTGTGCATCCTCCTATACCAAATAGGGTCATAAGCATCCTTGACTTATACCTGAATAGATTTCTTGAGGTAATTTTTTGCATAAAGGATAGCTTCTTCCAAATAGGACTTATTTTTTCAAGCAAGATTTTCTTACCACTATCGGGAGATTTTGCTCTTAATAAGGCTGCAGGTGTCTCTTTTACAGTTTGATTTGATGTAACAAAAATAGTTACAGCAATTAAAAAAGTTGATAATATTACTGCAAAAATTATATATGGAAGTGAATTTACATAATCTACTGATAGATTAGAAAATCCTGATGAATAAGCATCAATTATAACACCAGCTACTACATATCTACCTATCAGGGAACCTATTATCGAACCTATTAGTGTTGGTATTATTCCATAGATGTAAAATCTTTGACTAATTTGATTATCAGTGTAACCCAAGGATTTCAATGTTCCATTTATCATCCTTTGCTCATCTATATAGCGTTTCATAGTTGTAAGGGTTACAAGCATTGCTACAAGATAAAAAAATGTTGGAAATACTTTTGTAAGCTCATCCATATTTAGACTATTTTGATGATAAGTCTTTATACCTTGGTTGTCATAAATTGTTTCTATATCATAAACTGGATTACTTAGCCTTGATAAAGTATCTTTATTTTCTTCTATATCCTTTTGTCCATCTTTGATTTCACCCAAGGCATTAGTTTCTTTTTCTTTGAAAGCTTTATAATTTTTTTGATATTCATCCTCACCGTCCAAAAGTTTTTGATAAGATTTTTTTAGTTCCTCTTTACCTTCAACTTCTCTATTTTCCAGCTCCTTTTTACCATTATTGTAGTTAGCCCAACCATTATCTATATCAGCTTTTTTTTGGTTTATCTCATTAAGTGCCTTATCTAATTGCGCCTTTCCATTTGCTTTCTTATTTTCTAGTTCACTTTTCCCTGATTTTAACTTAGACCAACCATCATTTAACATTTGTCTTTTTTGTTCTATATCAGCTTGGCTTTTATCAAGATTTTCTTTTTCTTTATTATATTTATTTTCTAAGTCTTTACTTTTTATCTGATAGTCTGATAAATCTCTTTTATATGCTTCTCTTGAACTAGCTAATTCAATTTTTAATGCATTAATATCTTGATCATTAACATTTGTTGAAGTATCTGGTGAATTTTCTTTTTGTTTTATAAGATCTTCTAAGTGTGCTGATTTCTGATCTATTTCGGCTTTTGTTCTATCTAGTTTATCTTTGCTATCTTTTAATTTTTGACGATAAGGAGAAAACTCTGCATTTAATTTATCATAGCCTACATTCATTTTTTCCTGACCACTTTTTAGTTCAGCTTCTCCAGCTTCTAATTCTTCTTGCTTTTTATTTATTTGATTTTCCGCTGTTTTTATTTCATAATTATATTCTTTTAGATTTTGCTCGTATTTAACGCGACCTTGGTCAAGCTTTTTTTGACCATCTATAAGCTCAACTCTGGCATTCTCTAGATCTATTTTTCCCTTAGCAATTTGATCATCTAAAGTTTTTTTACCATTTTCATAATCTCTATATCCTTGATCTAGCTCTGCTCTTGATGATTCTAGTTTATTTTCACCTTCATCTAATTGATTTCTGACATCATTTACATCTTTTTGAGCCTTATCTAATTCTTTATTGGCATCTTTTTTTATATCTTTAAGAACTTCATGTGGTCTATTTTTTATAGCCTCTTCAATATTTTCTTGTTTTCTCTCAACAAAATCCTTATATTCACTAGAATTTTTATCAATTCCCTTAGTTTTTTTATAGACAATATTTGCTTCCCCAAATTTATCTGTATCAAAGTTTTCATCTAATATATATCCATAACCACTAAGCTCTTTTTTGGCAGTAAATGAAAGCTCTCTCATATCTTCCATAAAATAATCGGAACTTTTAAAGAATCCAACTACTTTATAGGAAAGATTATTCATAGTCTTTTCATCAGTTTGGGAATTCTCTATATAGGAAAACTTTAGCTTATCTCCTATTTTATAATCGTTTGAAAGGCTTGTATCAAGGGCAATTTCATTTTTATGCTCTGGCATTCTACCTTCAATAACTGCCGATTTAGATATAGATTTATTATAGGATTTTAATCTGATTAGATTTTCATCTTCGATTAAATCACTTGTTTTAACCATAGTCATCTTTTCTATATCAGGATCTCTTTTTAAAATCATTTCATCTTCATAATCTAGACCGTAAGTTGATCTTACTATAATGTCAGGATGGACATAAGTCTTTAATGAGTTATTTAAGGTTTTTCTCATACTTGCACCTGTCATTGTTAGGGCAACAACTACAAGAGATGCTAGTCCTACCATAGTTGCAATTGAGATTACCTTACCCTTTGTATTTTTAATATCTCTTAAAATATTAGTTATATATGTCTTATTCACTAGATCACCACTCAATATTTTCAATTGGCTCTGGCTTAGTATTTGCCTTATCTTCTATAACTTTACCATCTCTTAATTCTATTACATAATCTGCCATTGGCTTTATAAGAGAATTGTGAGTTATTATTATAACTGTAGCTCCCATTTTATGAGAAGCATCTTGTAGGAGTTTTAGGATGTTTTTCCCAGTTTCATAATCAAGTGCGCCAGTAGGCTCATCACACAATAAAATTTTTGGATTTTTAGCAAGAGCCCTAGCTATAGCAACTCTTTGCTGTTCCCCTCCTGATAATTGAGCCGGAAAGTTCTCTAATCTATTATTTAAACCTACATTTGCTAATACTTCACTTGCATCAAGTGGATTATCTGATATTTCACTAGCGAGTTCAACATTTTCAAGTGCTGTAAGATTTGGTATCAAATTATAATGCTGAAAAACAAAACCTACCTCATTACGCCTATAATTTGTAAGTTCCATTTCGTTAAGTTTTGCTAAATCTTTATTATCTATTAAAATCTGTCCGCTTGTAGCCTGCTCCATACCACCTAATATATTTAATAGAGTCGTTTTTCCAGCACCAGATGCTCCAACTATTACCAAAAGCTTGCCTTCATCTAATCTAAAGCTAATGTCCTCATTTGCAACTATGGTATTTCTACCAGATTTATACTCTTTTGTTACATTATTTAATTCTATATATGCCATAATTAGCCTCTCTAACTTGTGTATAATAGATTATTATACCAAAATAAGCATTTATAACGATACTTATAAGCTATAGTAATTTTAGAAAGTTCTTTTCATTTAAAAACCAATCAAAATTAATGTTAAATCTTGAAGCAAAATTACTAATTTTTATATTTTTAAAAGCCTCAATAACTTCATCTAAACCATAATTTACTATAAGCTTATTAAGATCAATAGTCCATTTATATTAGAAATTATAATTTCTATAGGTATTACATTAGTAAGCAAGTTCCATTCACGAGTGATCTTGTCAAAACTATTATAACTGCTTGAGCACTTACTAGCATAAGTACTTGTTTTATGGATATTTAATAGTCTTTCTTCTTCTTCATAATCTTTAACTATATTTACCTTTTGCTCATCTGGTCTTTTCTTTTCAAATATTTCTGTCTCCTAACGAACAATCACACCATTTTCACGAACAGGATAGTGCCTTGTATAGCCTTCTTTTATAAGTTCATCAACACCTGACCTAAATAATTTTATTCCATCTGTTGAATGAGTTATAACCTCAGCAAAATAAATTACTAAATCACCAGACAAAAATAAAAAATAAGTCATTATTCCTTTAGATTTGAAACTCAAATTCTTATCATTTAAATATTCATTATCAACAATGGTAAAATTTTCTATTTTTTGAATTATTTTAGCTATAATAATATTATCCTTTATTTATGTATAGAAATTTTAGGAGAATATTCTCTAATTTTTACATTTATTAAACATTTATTAAAAAATGAAGAATATCCCGCGTATGCGGGATAAACACACCGACTTCTCGATAACAGCTAATTCTTACAGGATCACCCCCGCGTATGCGGGATAAACCTTTCATATATAATAATGATGAGTGTAGCTCAAGGATCACCCCCGCGTATGCGGGATAAACTTAAAATTATCTTGGAAGGTCAAGGCAAAGATAGGATCACCCCCGCGTATGCGGGATAAACGCAAC
>NZ_JAGGLS010000003.1 GCF_017874535.1 Anaerococcus nagyae | reverse complement strand
TACAGGGGATCACCCCCGCGTATGCGGGATAAACAACCATATTTTGCTTTGAATGATATCTGTAAGAGGATCACCCCCGCGTATGCGGGATAAACTTTATTTATTGACATAAAAAAATCCTCCTTAAAGGATCACCCCCGCGTATGCGGGATAAACCAAGTTACAATAAAGGTATTATCATATAAGTAACGGATCACCCCCGCGTATGCGGGATAAACGAGCCTTTGTATATAACTATAAAGATTAGACAAGGATCACCCCCGCGTATGCGGGATAAACATGCAAAATAAAATAATCAATGAGGCAAAAAACAGGATCACCCCCGCGTATGCGGGATAAACCAAGTTACAATAAAGGTATTATCATATAAGTAACGGATCACCCCCGCGTATGCGGGATAAACAATCATATCCTCCCAGTCTTCCAGGATATGAGAGGATCACCCCCGCGTATGCGGGATAAACGCTATATTTAGCACTTTTTCTTAGATAGGTTAAGGATCACCCCCGCGTATGCGGGATAAACTTGCTTTCTCCTCTTTAAGATTAGTGGCTAACAGGATCACCCCCGCGTATGCGGGATAAACAGTACCAAAGTTAGTCAATCTGCAGCAAACGAAGGATCACCCCCGCGTATGCGGGATAAACTTACCTTTCCGCTACTCATAACTATTGATCCTAGGATCACCCCCGCGTATGCGGGATAAACTCCCCATTTTTAAGTACCTCTACCTTATCATTAGGATCACCCCCGCGTATGCGGGATAAACGTTTTTTTACTGGATTATCATCATTTATATTTAGGATCACCCCCGCGTATGCGGGATAAACTTACTGGTCTATTTGGTCAAATTGGGTCAATGAGGATCACCCCCGCGTATGCGGGATAAACCTTCCTGACTTATCATCTTAGCAAGTTCACCCAGGATCACCCCCGCGTATGCGGGATAAACAGTAATTTGATCCTTATTTTTAGCCAATCTATTTTATTTTTTCTTTAAAAATATTTACTTTAGTAGATAGTTCATAGGTAAGTTTTGCATCACTTAGAGCTCTATGTGGAACTTTTTTGTCTATTCCGTATGCTTTTAGAGCAGTTTCTAATTTATAATTTTCTAATGTTCTATTTTCTTTTTTTACATATCTCATTAAGTCTATGGTCTGATTTTTTATATGTCCTAAATTATGTTTATTTAGAGACTTATTTAAAAAATTTATATCAAAGTTATTTCCGTAATTTACTATGGTTAACCCCTTGATAAAATCTAGTAGTGCTCTTAGAGCTTCTTTTTCATCTTCTCCATTTTTTTCTAAAAACTCATCAGTTATTCCGGTAAGGTTTACTATTTCTTTAGGTAAACTATGATCTATTTTTATGGATGTAGCAAATTCTTCTAAATTTCCATTATAGAGTTTTACACATCCAATTTCTATTATACTATTTTTATTAAAATCTAATCCATCTGTTTCTATATCTATTACTACATATGATGGTGATTTTTTTGTTTGTTTTTGAAATTGTCGTGCTTTCCTCAATTTTGAGGCTCTACTGTATCCTAATTTCACTTGATCATTTACTTTGATCTTTTCTTTTTTATCTACCATTACTAAAGGTATGCCATCAAAATCTATAATAGAAATATCTTTGCTGTTTGTTTTAAAGTCATAACCTATTTCATTACGTGAAGCATAGCATATTGTAGCTTCGCCTTCTTTTACATTTTCTATTACTCTTTTCCAAAGCTCTTCTCGTACTTTGCTATTAAAGTTTCCTATATATACCCCTGTATCTATTTCTTGCATCCATTTTGTAAGATCACCGCGGAGTGATGAAGGAGTCTTTTTTAATGTTATTACTGTAAACGGCATTAGTACTCACTATAATTTATTCCATATTCTACATGCTCTTCTTTATCATCCCATAGATGAATTTGATCTATTTCTATTTCTTCTTCTTTGGGTGTTTCCAAAAGATATTGCACATCTTTTACTATTCGTTCCATTAATTTTTCTTTTTGTATAGCATCTCTGATAGCTTTTCTTGTGATAGTTTCAATATCTTCGTTTTCTAGATTTAATGAAGCTACTTCAAATGAAATAGGTATTGTTATTTCTGCCTTATATAAATCTGCGATATCATACACAAATGCTAAATCATGTCCAGAGTGAACAAAGCCTAGTCCTGGTGATATTCCAAGTGCTACTATTATGCTATGGACTAATCCATACAAAGCAACATTTGCTACCGATAAAGCTTTATTAACTTGATCTGATTTGTCAAAATCATCTGGATCATAGACTCTACCTGACCATTCTACATTATATTTTTTTGAATTATCTTTGTATATTTTACGGACTCTTGTTCCTTCTTTACCACGCAATTGTTGGATTGTTAGATTGCTTACATCTTCATTTAAAAATCTCATCTGATACATTTTTCTAGCAACGGCCGCTCTACTTCGAGTATTCGAAACTAATTTCGCTTGTTTCTCTAAATATCTTGAAGAATGGCTAAGGCTTCTACCATGGGCATATTGCCTTACACCGTTTTCTCCTACCCATACCATTGCACAACCTGTATCTCCAATAAGTTCCACTGCCCTATGGCTAATATCCGTTCCTGGACCTAGGATCAAAACACCAATCATTGCACAAGGGATTTTTACTATTCCTCGACTGTCTAAAAAAATAATTGCACTATCTTGTCTATTAATTTTTGCATGCTCTACATATATAAAGCTAACCCTATCTGATATTCTAGGAAGTTCATTTATTTCTGCCTTTTTTGCTCCAAATGATTTTTTCATATTACTTATCCAAAATTATTGTCATAAGACCAAATCCATATGCTTTTTTCTTTCCTATACCAGAAATAAGAGTCTCTATCATTTTTTCTTTATCCGCTATTTTTAGTTTTCCTTCATAAGTAACTTGATCTAAATTTATTTTCTTTGAATTATTTGAATGTTTAAAAGGCACTACTTTTCTTTCTGTTATCAAAAAATCATCCTCACTTAAAGAAAAACCATTTTTTAAAGATCTATCTAATAAATATTTAGCGAATTCTGATGCTTTTAGGGGAATTATCTTGCCTCTTTGAGACTTATCCATTTGATTTTTTACGGAAACAGTTGGATTTAAAACTACTTTAAATCGTGCTATATCCCCATTTTGAAGTTTATTTAAAAATGGACCATAATCCTTACTAGAAGCTGTGCCTTCTACACCATATTTTTCCAATTTATTTAAGTCTGGTTTTATTTCACTTACAAGTAATAAATAATTTTTGCCATTAAGTTGATCTATCCTCCAAAGCTTTCTGCTGCGGGTTTTGTTTTTTATTTCGTCAGGAAAACTTTCTTCAATCCAACTATGATAAGCATTTAAATTAGATAATTTTTTGAGGTTCATTCTATTATTAAAATCAATTTCTACTCTTGACATATACATAATAAATCCTCCTAAAGGCTTCCATAAGCATCATGTTCATCATAAACTGTATTATTATTTTCGCTTGATGGATCGATTAAATTTATTATTAACTGGCTTTCATTTCTATATTGGTATTTTCTTTCTTTTTGAGAAAAAGATATAACCATATCTCTTCTTTTGGATACTTTTAAATTTTTTTCAATAGAAGCATCCATGTAGCAAGATACAGCATTATCATTATGTTTTTTATACCAATTTTTAGCCTGCCATGGATAACTTTTTAAGATATCTATTATGTCGTCTTCAAAAACTCCAAGTAAAAAATCTGCTGGTGGTGGACATGATCTTCTGCCCATAAACGTCTGAAAATATGGATTTTGAATATTTTCATATATTTCTTCGATAAATTTATCATCATCATGACTTAAGGCTACTACAAATATTGCATCTTCAAGATAATAACGATTAGTAACATAAGTCCTATCAAAATTTCCGTTATTTTTAAATTTTTGTGCTGTATGGTAGTCTCTTAACAAATTCCCCTGTTGGTCTATTCTTACTGCGTATGTTAGTTCGTTTAATTTTTTAATTTTACTATCTTCATCTCTTTTATATCCAAAACTTGCAGCTATTAGACCTATTAATGCACTTTTTGACGGATATAGATCTGTTTGCCTTGTTTCAAAATGGGAATTAGTTCCCCATGATTGAAGAGGTCCTGCAAATTTTAATAGTATTGTTTTCAAAAAATCACCCTACCAATTTGATAACTCTGTATCTAGGAAATTACCTAAATCATCTATTAACTCATTTAATGAATTTTCATTTTCAATTTCATCAGAAGAAAAATTATAATTATTTAAGTCTAAGATAAATGTTTTTTGAGCTTTGTTTACAAATTTTTCTACCTTTTCATTTTCATTCAACAAAGCATTTACAGATTTTTCTACATAGCCTCCATTTGATCTTATCGGATTCTCAAAGGCTGAGACTAAGTTTACTGGTCTATCATCTCTTAACGTAACCATTACAAATTGAGGAAGGGTTTGATTGGCAAATGTATTTACTTTTCCTGTTGGAAGACTATTTGCAAATGATTTTACAAATAATCTGCCAGTATTTAATACAGCTTCTTTATTTTCCAATTGTTTATATAGTTCATGAATGGCTACATTTGCATATCGGTAAAGAGTTGATGAATTAAATTCTACTGTTCCAAGCATCCCTGCACCGGCATTTTCTTCTGGTGCAAGGTCATCTACTGCTGTAAAAAAGTCAAATTCTGTATCTACTGAGTGAGTTGAAATTGCATGAGCTACTTGGCTTGATGCGTCTTCGTTCAATGATGGATCATCTGCAACCATTCTACCAAACAAGGCTATATCTACGGCAGGATTATTTCTTAATATTTCTTTTAAATATTTTTTATCATTATTTCCCCCAATAGCAGCTTTTGCTAATTCTTTAGCCTGACTATCTCCCAAAAAGAAAAGAGCTTTTGCTTTTCCATCTTTGGTTTTTACACCAGCATCATTTATTATTTTTTCTGCTAAGCTAAAAGCATCTTCTTGTTTGCTAGGTTCAATTTCAGTTATTTTATCAGCTACAAACTGTACAATATCTTTTGTTCTGACTCCCACATTTTCTTGCTCACTTTGTTCATAAAAATAAGTTCTCATTGCTCTTTTCCAAGATTGGGAGCTAACTCTAGCTCTTTTTACCCCACCATATTGGCAAGTTTTTGGACTTCCTGTATCATCTCTATTTATATTTGAAGGTGGCAATGTTTGTATTGCGTGAACATCTAGGAATAGTCTATTATTACTCATTTTCTTCTCCTTTGTTATCTTTTTCTTTGTTTGTGAATTTATAGTATTCTTTAGCCCAGCTAAGCTTAATATTTTCTCTCATACTTGGTATTTGGAAATAGTATAAGTCTTGAGCTAGTTTTGCATAGTTTACCTTTTGATCTGACCTAGACTTTAATAAAGAGATTAGTTGTCTTAGGTGAAAAGTAAACTCTTCAAAAGTATCTGCACTTATCATAGCATTAAATCTTCTATCCGTTGATTTTGCATTTTCATCAGTTCTTAAAACTTTTAATGCATATCCTATATTTTTGTATTTGTTTTCATCATCAGCTTCTAATAATACACTTTGGCTATTTCCTTGCTGATGAACAGCAAATATTTGTAGGCTTGTAATTATAGCTTTTTCTTGGTATGACAAATCTCCATATTCACTAATAAATGAATCTGGTAAATACTTATAAAATGTGGAAAAAACTCCAATTGTTTGTGAATAAGGTTTTGATATAGAATTTCTAAGATTTGCTAATGTTGCTTTAGTAGCTGATGAATCTAGGTCATTTACAATTTGATTTAAGATATTATATGTAACTCCATAAATAGATGCTTTATTTATATCATTTTTATTAGACATTTAGACCTCCTTTCTTAATTGTTTATTTAAAAAGTAATTAAAAGAATTATAAGCGGTTATAATATTGTGAGTTTTTTCATCAATTGTTACACCTTTATAGTCTCTTGGATTAGCATTTGCTAAAATTCTATCGGCTTCAGTTCTTACAATTTTTTCTAATATATTTCTCCACTCTTCTATTTTTTTATCTTTACTATCATTTAGGGTAATAGATGATAGCCAATTCTTAAATAGATCATTTAGTAAAAAATATAGATTCTCTACATTTTGTTCTACAAAGTTATCTGCCTGTTGATTTCTAATTAGTTTTATTTCTTTTAAAAATCTTCTGTAAGTGATATCTAAGATCTCTTTTGTTTCATTTATAGTATCTTCAATGCGGATAACCCATCCATTTTCTGATAAATCTGTCGCTACAAAATCGTTAATATTTAAATAGTCATATATTTCATTAACTGGAACCCAGCTTGTAGCATTGCCATCATCTTCCATACTTATAGAATTAATAGTAAATTTGTAATCTCCGAGAGTACTCTTTATACTTTCTAAATGATCCATTAAACCTACTTTCCAAACATCACTTGTATTTGGATTTAAGGCAAGCAAACCAAATGATCTCCATAAACTAACATCCCTTTTATGTTTTTTGGGTGTAAAAAACCCCTTATTGGGTCCACTTTCATTTTTTCTCCATGTTGTCATAAGTTCTAGGCTTTGATTTTGATGTTCTAAATCTAATAGTTTTACAACTTCAAATGAGAATTCTCTATCCAAATCTGTGTCTGGATCAATATATATGGCTCTAGAATACCTAGTGTAAAGCTCTGACAAATTATTTACTAAAGATTTTGATAAATCCTCATTTACATTTTCCTGTGGAGAATATTCCCAAGCTGGTTTTTGTTTATTAGCATTAAAATCTGCTGGATGAACCAAGATTAAATTAAGCATCAAAGTCTCAAACAAATTATTTCCAGTAAAATAAATACCACCAATATCGTATAGCCATCCCTTAGATGGAGTAAATTTATCGTCAATATCTGTAAATTTTGTCTTATCACCTGTCCCAGTGTATCCGTGATATGTGATTAACCACCTTGCTATTTCTGCTTCTGTAGTTAAGTTTTTGCTAGAAGCATCTTTTCCTGCAAATAATGAAATTTTATTATTACTTTCTGTTATAGTTCTATTTATATTCTTTATACTTATGTTGGTTCCTTTTTTATTTTTAGTATTATTCCTAATAATATCTTCACTCACTTGCATAAATGGATATTTATCATCAAATAGGAAAAATCTGTCATGACATTTTTCAAAATATTCATTTACGATATATGGAAATTCTCCTGCTTTCCATAGATTTTTCCATGTTCTTTTTAAATCTTTTTTATAATCTTTTAGATCATCTTCTTCAACATCTTCTAACTGACGATAGTCTTCATCTAATTCTAAATATTCATAAGAAATACCATCAGCATCAAATCTAGAAAACACAGCCTGTAAAATTGCAAGCAATATTCTAAGAACAGCAAAATCTTGTGTTTTCATTTCCCCTGCTAGATCTTTATAATTACTTGCATTAGAAAATAATTCTTTTAATGATATTTCTTTAGTATCTCCATCATTATCTATAACTAGAATCCAATTTTCATCTATTAAATTAAAGCTTGTCACTATCTCCCTTCCTTTCATAAGATAGTCCGTATTTATTTGAGTATTTTAATATATAATCACCAATCTCAAAAAAACCGTTTTCATTAAAAATTATACCCAAAGAACCCTTTAGCCATGCACTCTCTTGAAATTTAGGTAAATATTCCAAATTATATTTTTCTAGAAAATTTATTGTTTTGTTTATATTATAATTTTCTGTAAGAATTTGCGGTAACTTTAGGGTGTTTGCAGCTATAAGTTTTGATATGTGAGGATCATCCATTTTTTCGTAAATGTCATTATCATATCCAAATAATCCTACGCCATTTTTATTTTCTTGAAGAGCTATAACTTCTATAGTTTCTTTTGTATCACGAACCTGCGCAAAGGCTGCTTCTTCAGTATTTACCTCATTACTATTATTTAACCAACCTATTATAGTTTCACCTTCATCTTCTAAAAAATCTGTATCTGGATTTCCTATTCTAAATACTTTGGCTTTTTCCTTTTGTCGCTCAATTAACCTCAAATGTTCATTTCTAAAGTTTTTATAAACACTATCTAAATTTTTATCTAATTTTATATCTTCATCTGAATATACCTTTTGTACAAGTTTTGATAAATCATCTGGAATTATTATTTCATCTGGCAAAAAGTATTGGCTACGTTCTAGAAGATATGAGCTGTATACAAATGATGAACCTTCATCAAATTCTAATTTTCCTGATGTTCCTATTACATATAAAGTAGGATTTTTGTAATATTCACTTCTTTTTATATCATGTCTTTGAAGTCTTCCTATTCTTTGTAAAATCAAGTCAATTGGAGCAAGTTCTGTTATCATAATATCAAAATCTATATCTAAAGATTGTTCTATTACTTGAGTACCTATATATATTTTCTTATCGGGTCTACTAGCATTTTTCCCTATTTGCTTTAATAGTTCTTCTTCTTTTTTTATTCTATGAGTATCTATAAATCTTGAATGTATCAATTCAAATGAGTCATTGCCAAAATTTTCCTCTACTACTTTTGCTAAATCTTGAGCTTTTTTTACAGTATTAACTATAATTCCTATATTTCCACCCTGCTTATATAAGGAGCTAATTAGCTTTATTAAATTATCTTCTTCTTTTCTTATAACTTCTATTTTCTTTTTGGAAGTTTTTCCGAATTTATCTTCATATTTAATTACTGAGCCATCATTATAGGTAATTAGTGGATAAGTAAATGCTGCTATTTGTCGATCATGTTTTTGTTTTCGTGTTTTTATGCCCTTGCCTATTAGATATTCTTTTATAAGTTCTTCTCTTTTTTCAGCTGGTAGAGTGGCAGACAATATTATGACTGGCACATTATAAGCTCCCATCCATCTTAAGGCTTGGTATAAGTATTGGTTCATATATGCATCATAAGCATGAACTTCATCTATTATTATAACTTTTTTACTAAATCCTAAATGTCTTAGAAAAAGATGCTTTTGCTTTAGTGATAGTAGCAAAAATTGATCAATGGTTCCTACTACAAAGTCATCTAAAATTGCAGATTTTTTTCCAGAAAACCATTCATTTACAATTACACTAGGATGATCTTCATAGTTTGCATCTGTATTTATATTTTTGGCAAGCTTTTGAAAATCTTCATTCAGATATGCTTTTCCATGTACTAATCTTAAAGATAGATTTTCATCAAAATCATCTACAATATCTGTTAGCCACTTTTCAACTCTTGGAAAAATCCCATTTGTCGTAGCCTGTGTTGGCAGGGCAAAAAATAATCCGCTAGCTCCTTTTTTTTGAGCAAGTAATTCTACGCCATACAAAGCAGCTTCAGTCTTTCCCATACCCATAGGTGCTTCAAATATAAAAATACCTGGATCATTTGTATCCAAAATTGTTTCTATAAATCTTTCTTGGTGTTTGTTTGGATAAAAACCAAATCTTTTATTAAAACTTTCTTTATAATCAAAGTTATAATCTGCTTGCCAAAGCTCAGTTTTAAACCATTTTGCAAATCCTTCTTCAGCACGTTTTTCTAGATTACAGTCTATGCTATCATATATAGAAAATAGGGGAAAATATTTTGTATTACTTGCTATCCAGTCTGCCATAATTAAAAGTCCAGTCAATATTACTTGACCAACTTGATTTATTTCTGGCAAATCATCTATATTTTCAAAACCACTTGAATTTAAAGCCCATGAAAAAAAATATTTTTGTATCTGTTCCCATTTTTGATATATTGGATTTGTACTTTTTTCTTCTTGATAATAATTTGATTCGTAGGCAATTTGATTTTTAATTGTAGTAAAGTCATCAACCGGTTTTCCATGGTGGGCACCTACAATAGAGCCTATATCTTCTTTTACACCGTATCTATACAGTATATATTCACTTGCTATAATATGATGAGATTTATTCATTGAAGGCAAATTAATATTTGATATTTCAAAAAATCCAGCCTGTTCTAATTTTTCTTTTAGTATCTTATCTAAATCATTTGAGTTTGCAAAGCCTTTTTTAATTTGAAACGCTGGGGTAGCCTTGCCTATATCATGGCAAGCTCCCAAAAACATAACAAGATTTTTTGCAATATTTTCATCCCCATTAGCTATAGAATTTATAACTATATTTTTTTGTGAATCACTCAGCCAATGTTCCCATAACATTGCTGATACATTTTTACTATCAGAAAGATGAATATATAGGGGCATCCATTCAAAATTTCCATTAGTTTCTTGTTTTTTTGCCCACAAATTTTTATAAGATTCCATTTATATTCTCCTTAGCTCCATATAGCAAGTTTTTTATTTTTTGCACTTTTCTCGATTTTTTTTAATTCATATTGATATTTTGTATCTGGTTTGTATGTTTTTGCTCTTGCATAACCATATCTTACTAAAATTCCATTTACCATTTGATTTTCTATTTCTTCATAAGTCGGATGATTTGGTTTTTCTGGTGGATTTAGCCAAACATATCTTAACAATCTTCCATATTTATCAGTATCTGAAGTATCTTTTTCTAAGTAAACTATTTGATCTTTTAATAAATTTTTGCTAAATTCTGATGCTTCTTTTCCCCAAGGCTGAGATATATTTCTTTTTGGATTATATTCTGGGGTGTCTACACCTATAAATCTTACTTTTTGATTTTCATTTTTTGTTTTAACTACTGCCGTATCTCCATCTACAACTCTTACTATCCTACCTGTTTCATAATCACTATTCGTATTGTTAAAGAAATCTATATTATTTATTAATGCGATACCTAGTATTATAAAAATAGCTAGTATGTTAGAAATTTTTTTATTATTCTTCATTTTACTCTCCTTTTTTTGCGCATATATAGATTATAACTAAATAGACAGTAAAATGTAAGTAATAAATTTTTTAGGAGGTTTTATGAAATATTCTATTAAAGATTTTGATGAAAAGGTGCAACATATATACCAAAATGATAATCAAGTGGTTACTCACTTAAATATAAAAGCTGATCAAATAATACCTACACATGATACTTCTATGTCTGTGGTAGTTGTAATTTATGAAGGGGAAGTTATATTTACTGAAGAAGACAAAGAATTTACTATAAGACCTGGTGATATTATCCAATTAGATCCAGGTCTAGCTCATAGTTTAAAAGCTACTAAGGATAGTAAGCTAATGGTAATAAAATCGGACTTAAAATAAAAAAAAACAGGGGGTTATTCCCTGGTTTAAAAATTCTAGATTTATCTTCTAGACATGCAGCCTACTTTTTTATCAGCATTGTTATTTTTTAAGTAGTTGCGGCACATATTATAAAGTTTTGCTTGATCTTTTAGACCAAATGTTTCTGGGTCTACATTATTTTCTAACATATAATTTCTGCAAGAATTATAGAGATTGTTCATATCATCATAGGTAAAGTTATCAGTTTCAAAGCCTAGTTTATTCATAGCTTCTAGGCAAGCATTATACATATATGATTTTTCTTCTTGACTTAGATCATTATATTCGTTTGATTTAACATAGGCTACACCAGTTTGGTCTATAGCATTTATATCACTTTTATCTAAGGATGTTAAATCAAAGTTTTCAAAGTTATTTTTATTTTTTTCCACTGTATTTTCAGCTTGTACATCTATAATTTGAGGGTTTAAGTCTTGCTCAGTCTTTTGAGAATTAACTCCAAAACCTGTAAGTAAGGCACCTGATAAAATTATTGGTAATACTTTTCTCATATTGTCCTCCTTTAAGTTACTGGACTATTATACCATTTTTTTATTTTATTTTAAATTAAAATAAAAATCGACCATGATTATGGTCGACTTGCTTAATAGTTTTTTAGGGCCCTGTCTATCCTACGATCTGCTTCTTTTCTTTTTATAGTTTCACGCTTATCATATTGCTTTTTACCCTTAGCTAGGGCAATTTGTATTTTTACTAGACCATCTCTTTCATATACACTTAAGGGCACTATAGTATAACCATCTTGGGTCTTTTTTCCTATTAAATTGTTTATTTCCTTTTTGTGTAATAATAATTTTCTTGTGCGTGTTGGATCTATACTTTGATCATAGGCTTCCTTAAATGGACTTACGTGCATACCGTAGATAAACATTTGGCCATTCCTATCGTCTATATAGCTTTCTTTGATACTAACTTTACCCTGTTTCATACTCTTTACTTCACTTCCTAAAAGTTCTATGCCTGCTTCATATTTTTTTTCTATGAAGTAGTCATGGAAAGCTTTTTTATTATTCGCTAATTGTTTCATTTTCCTCCAATAAATTAAAATCTATATTTCTATCATATATATCGACATTTAATACATTTATTTTTACCTTATCACCTATAGAATAGTATTTCTTTTTGTCTGTATTAAAGGCTTTTAGGCTATCTTCTTGATATTCAAAACGCTCATTAGAAAACTTATACATAAACAAGCCTTCAACGGTATTTTCCAATTCTACAAAAATTCCAAAGTCGGTTATAGATGATATTGTTCCATCAAATTTCTCTCCAATGAACCTACGCATATACTTACACTTCATAAGATCTTCTACGTCTCTCTCACAATCTTCGCTTCGTCTTTCTGTCATAGATAGATGTTCGCTTGATTTTTCTAAACTCATCTCAAGGCTTACCTGATTTAGCTTAGTAAGATTATTTTCTATATATTTTTTTAATAGTCTATGAACTATAAGGTCTGGATAACGCCTAATAGGACTTGTAAAGTGAGTGTAAAACTCTGTAGAAAGTCCGAAGTGTATATCACGTTTTTTGCTATATTTTGCTTTTTGCATAGTACGAAGCATGAGTAAATTTATGATATTCTCTTCATCTTCTCCTTCTACCTCTTCTAAGATCCTTTGAAAATCTTTAGGATATAGTTCATTTCCTCTAATATTATATCCCATAGTATTTAAAGCACGCTTAAAATTATCTAGCTTTTCAGTAGATGGTTTTTCGTGTATACGGTATATAAAAGGAAAATCCATATAACCAAATAATGTAGCTACTGTTTCATTAGCTGCTAGCATGAATTCTTCTATCATCTTATTACCAGATCCACGTTCATGGACTGATATATTAAGTACTTTACCATCTTCTCTTACGTCTATCTGGCTCTCAGTAAAATTAAAGTCTATAGCTCCTCTTTCTTCACGTTTTCTTCTTAAAATCTTATGAAGTTCATCAAATAATAAAAGTTTTTCTTTTAATAATTCATCATCATAAACAGTTTCATCATTATGATCAATAAAGTTATTTACATCGTCATAGACTAATCTATGGTCTGAATTTATGACCGCCTTATAGAAATCATTAGCAATAACCTTTCCTTTTCCATCTATAGTCATTTTTAATGATAAAGTTAGTCTATCCACATTAGGATTCAGTGAGCAGATTCCATTAGAAAGTTCTTTTGGAAGCATTGGGATTACAACATTATATAAATATGTTGAATTCCCCCTGTCATAGGCATCATTATCTAGGCTTCTTCCTTTTTTTACATAATGGGATACATCCGCTATATGAACGTATAAATCATAGTTGTTACCATTTTTCTCTATTGATATTGCATCATCAAAATCCTTAGAGTCTCTTCCATCTATAGTAACGGTAAATAAATCTCTAAAATCTGTACGATTTTTATAATCATCTGGATTAACTTCTTTATCTATATATAAAACTTCTTTTTTGGTTTCTTTCGAAAATTGATAAGGTACACCATGTTGTGCAACAAGCGAGTATACATCAACATTATTATCATTTTTATGTCCAATTATCTCAACAATTCTACCTTCTGGCTTGCCTTTTTTGGGATAATTAATAATTTCAACTACGACCTTATCCTTATTCTTTGCTCCATGAGATAATTTTTTTTCTATATAAATATCTTGAGTCATTGATTTATTATCTGCTATAACAAAACCAAAACCTTTTGACTCTTGAAAAGTACCTACTACTCTTGTGTTTCCACGTTCTATAATTTCTACAACACGTCCTTCTGCGTTGCGACCTTTTTCTTCCTTTTTAGTAATTTCGATGCGAACCTTATCATTATCAAAGGCGCCTTTGAGCTTATCTTTGCCAATGTACACATCATTAAAATCTTTATTATCTGAAATAAAAAACCCATAACCACCTTGAGCTAATGAAATTTTTCCTAGTAAAGATGTTTCTTCTAAGCTTAATGGCATAATTCTCTTCTTATGGGAAATGCGGATTTTATTTTCCTTTTCTAACTCTTTAAGTTCATCGACTATAGCAGATTTTGTGTATTTGTCAGCTTTCATATAATTTTCAAGATCTTTAATTGTCATTGGTTCATAGTTTTCATCGTAAATAATATTTAAGATTAGTTCTTTTAGGTTCATCTCTTATCCTTTTCTCTAATAAAAAAGAGGCTAGAGTTATATCTATAGCCTCTTACATAACTGCAAGCATTATAATACTAGCTAAAAATAGTAGTACTCCTCCTGCAATTACAACTTTATCTAACATTTCGTTTTTAGTTCTATGAGCACTTCTACCAAACACGTTTGTTTCTTGTCCAGTAAGTGTTCCTAGTCCTTCAGTTTTTGGATCTTGCATTGTAACAGCTACAATTATTATAGCAGATGCAATCATCAAAAGTACTGCAAAGAAATTTTCCATCAAGACACCTCCGTTTTCATCACTCATTATAATACCACAGAAAATGTCATTTAGCAATTACCCTATAGATTAAGCTGTTATTATATTACCCATCTTTCTCAAATGAAATAAATAATTCCTTTCAAAAGAAAAAAACGGAGCCTTTAACCCCGTTTTTTTACTTACCATCAACTTATTTATTAATATTATAAAATGCATCTAATCCTTTAAATTCTGCATTTTCCCAAAGTTCATCTTCAATTCTTAATAATTGATTATATTTAGATACTCTATCTGTTCTTGATGGAGCACCTGTTTTGATTTGTCCAGCATTAACAGCTACTACAAGATCTGCTATAGTAACATCTTCTGTCTCACCAGATCTATGAGAAACTACTGCTGTATATCCAGCTTGCTTAGCCATTTCAATAGCATTAAGTGTCTCTGTAAGAGATCCTATTTGGTTAACTTTTACAAGTATTGAGTTTGCTACATTTTCTTTGATACCTTTTTCAAGTCTTTGTGTATTTGTTACAAATAAATCATCACCTACAAGTTGAACTCTATCTCCAAGTCTTTCAGTAAGTTTGGACCATCCTTCCCAATCATTTTCGTCAAGTCCATCTTCTATTGAAATGATTGGGTATTTTTCTACAAGGCTTTCTAACCAGTCTATCATTTCTTCTTCTGTGTAAACTGTTCCTTCACCTTCTAAATGATATTTACCATCTTCTTTATTGTAAAATTCACTTGAAGCACAGTCCATAGCTATATATACATCTTTTCCTGGTTCATATCCAGCTTTTTTGATGGCTTCTACTATAATTTCTAGAGCTTCTTCGTTTGATTTAAGATTTGGAGCAAATCCACCTTCATCACCTACAGCTGTATTGTATCCTTTTTCTTTTAATACTTTTTTAAGGTTATGGAATACTTCTGTACCTATTTGTAGAGCATTTGCAAAGCTATCAGCTCCTAGTGGGAAGATCATAAATTCTTGAATGTCCACTGAGTTATCAGCATGTTCTCCACCGTTTAAAATATTCATCATTGGAGTTGGAAGAAGTTTTGCATTTGGCCCACCAAGATAAGCATAAAGTGGAAGTCCTAATTCATCTGCTGCAGCTTTTGCTACTGCTAAAGAAACTCCAAGGATAGCATTTGCTCCTAAATTTCCTTTGTTTTCTGTTCCGTCTAGTTCTAGCATTCTATTATCTATGCCTACTTGATCAGTAACATCATATACTAAGATTAGTTCATCAGCTATTTTTTCATTAACATTATCTACTGCTTGGATTACTGATTTTCCTAAGAAATAATCTTCGTTATTATCTCTAAGTTCTACAGCTTCCCATTCACCTGTTGATGCACCTGATGGTACTGAAGCACGACCAAAACCGCCAAGTTCTGTTTCTACTTCAACTTCTACTGTTGGATTTCCTCTTGAATCTAGGATTTGTCTTGCATATACACTTGTAATTAAACTCATTATTAATCTCCTTTATATATAAATATTATTTACTAACTATTTTCTATGATTTACTAAATCGGCAAAATCATCAGCTTTAAGACTTGCACCACCTACTAAAGCGCCATCAATATTTTCTTTTGCCATTAATTCTTTAACATTAGCTGGTTTTACTGAACCACCATATTGTATGCGTACTGCTTCTGCTGCATCTTCCGAATATAATTCAGCTATTAGATTTCGGATAAATGCACACATAGCTTCTGCATCTTCAGCGCTTGCAGTTTTTCCTGTTCCTATAGCCCAGATTGGTTCATAGGCAATTATAAGTTTTTTGATATCTTCTTCACCCACATCAGCTAAATCAGCTGTTAATTGTGCTTTTACCTTTTCTTCTTGCTTATTAGCTTCTCTTTCTTCAAGAGATTCACCACAGCAAAGTATAGGTGTTAAATCATGGCTAAATGCTGATAAAACTTTTTCATTAATTAGTTTATCATCTTCACCAAAAATATCACGACGTTCGGAATGACCTAAGATAACATAGTCTGCACCGATATCTGTTAGCATTAGTGGAGAGATCTCTCCTGTAAATGCACCAGATTCTTCATAGTACATATTTTCTCCACCAAAATTTATATCTGTTCCTTCTAGAAGTTCAGCAGCAATTGGTAAATCAACAGCTGGCGTACAAACACCTGCTTCTACTTCTTGGTCTAAGTCTTTTTCTTTGATTTCTTCTAGTAAACTTTTAGCTTCGCTTACTGTCATATTCATTTTCCAGTTTCCAACTATTACTGGTTTGCGCATAATAACTCCTTACTTATCTTCAATTGCAGAAATGCCTGGTAGATCTTTACCTTCTAAAAATTCTAGACTTGCTCCTCCACCAGTTGATACGTGAGTGATCTTATCTTTTAGTCCTGCCATTTCAATAGCTAAAGCTGAGTCTCCACCTCCTACAATAGTAGTAGCTTCTGATTCTGCTAGAGCTTTAGCAACTTCATTTGTACCATTTGAGAATTCTTTGATTTCAAATACTCCCATAGGTCCATTCCAAACAACTGTTTTTGCATCTTTAATTTTCTCAGCAAATATTTGAGCAGTTTTTGGACCTATATCTAATGCTTCTTTATCAGCTGGGATATTGTCAATGTCTACAATTTCAGTTTCTACTCCAGATTCTATTTCATCAGCTATTACTGCATCAACTGGTAATAAAATTTCTACATTATTAGCTTTTGCTTTTTCAATTAATTCGAGTGATAAGTCCATCTTATCTTCCTCAAGTAAAGATTTCCCTATTTCTTTTCCTTGTGCCTTAAGGAATGTATAAGCCATACCTCCACCAATTAGTATAGTATCAACTTTACCTATAAGATTTTCTATTACACCTATCTTATCAGATACTTTTGCTCCACCAAGAATTGAAACAAAAGGATGTTCTGGGGCCTCTAGGGCCTTTCCCATAACATCAATTTCTTTTTCTATTAAAAATCCTACAGCAGATGGAAGAATACTTGCAACACCTACATTTGATGAGTGGGCTCTATGGCTAGTACCAAAGGCATCATTTACATATAAGTCAGCTAGTGAAGCTAATTGTTTTGAGAATTCTTCATCATTTTTAGTTTCCCCAGCTACAAATCGTGTATTTTCAAGAAGTGCTACTTCACCATCTTTTAATTCGTTTACTTCTTCTTTTACTTTTTCATCAACTACTTCTGGAGATGGGATGAAGTGGAATTTTTCTCCATAATGATTTTCTAACCAATCAGCAACTGGTTTTAGGGCAAAGTCTGGATTTGCTTCTCCTTTTGGTCTACCCAAGTGACTCATTAAAATAACTTTAGCATTATTTTCTAATAAGTAATCTATAGTTGGTAAAGCTGCCTTAATTCTTGTATCATCAGCTATTTCACCTTTATTTTCTTTTGAAAGAGGAACGTTAAAATCTACTCTTACAAGAACTTTTTTATCATTAACATCTAAATCTTTTACTGTTTTCTTATTCATAATTCTCCTTAAAAATAAAAGGGCAAGAGATAAATATCTCTGCCCCTATACTATCTCTTAAAGGTTAGCTAAATAATCTAGTGTTCTAACAAGGTTAGATACATAACCTGCTTCATTATCATACCAAGCAACTGTTTTAACGATTTGTGTATCGCCATTTTCAACAACTTTTGTAAGTTGAGAATCAAATACAGATCCTGCTGGGTATCCTACAATATCACTTGATACAACATCTTCTGTTTCGTAAGCAAATGCATCATTTGAGTAATTTTTCATTGCTTCGTTAACTTCTTCAACAGAAACTTTCTTTTCAAGGATTGAGTAAAGTTCTGTAACAGAGCCAGTAATTACTGGAACTCTTAATGCTGTACCATCAATTTTACCATCAACTTCTGGTAATACTTTACCTACTGCCTTAGCAGCTCCTGTTGAAGCTGGGATTGTATTTTGTGCTGCTGCACGTCCCCCTCTAAGGTCTTTTTTAGTTGCTGGTGTATCTTGGATAGCTTGTGTTGCTGTGTAAGCGTGGATTGTTGACATTTGACCTGTAACAAAACCAAATTCTTTATTTAATACGTTTACCATTGGTGCTAAACAGTTTGTTGTACAGCTTGCTGCTGATACTACTGTTTCAGAGCCATCAAGTGTTTCATGGTTTACACCGTAAACGATAGTTTTCATCTCGCCTTTGCCTGGAGCTGAAATAAGAACTTTTTTAGCACCTGCTTTAATGTGAGCTTCTGCTTTTTCTTTTTGTGTGAAAAGTCCGGTACATTCAAGTACAACATCTACTCCTAGATCTCCCCAAGGTAGGTCTTCTGGATTTCTTTCAGCAAAGATTTTTATTTCTTTACCATTTACTTTAAATCCATCTTCTGTTTCTTCAAAGTCTCCATTAAATCTTCCTTGTGCTGTATCATATTTAAATGCATAAGCAAGGCCGTGTTTGTCAATTAGGTCGTTAATAGCTACTACTTCAATATCGTCTTGTACTTCAGCTATTCTTCTAAGTGTAAGACGTCCGATTCTACCGAATCCGTTGATTGCTACTTTTGTTGTCATTATTCCTCCTAAAAGTTTTCTACAATTACATTTAACTATACGTTAGTAATTTGTCAAGGTATGCTACCACGCTTGTCCGTCAAGGTATCTATTAGCTACCACTGCAGCGATGCATCCATCTCCAGCGGCTGTTACCATTTGTCTTACAGACTTTTCACGGGTATCCCCAATGGCAAATACACCTTCGATGTTAGTTTTCATATCATCGTTAGTAACTATATACCCATAATTCATATCAAGCTTACCTTCAAATATTTTTGTTTGTGGTATATATCCTACAAATATAAATACCCCAATCGGGTTATTATTATCACTTTTTAATTCTGTTAGCTCACCAGTCTTAACATTTTCTACAACAACTGATTTTGCTTCTTTATCACCTTTGATTTCATGAACTACAGAATCTAATACAAGTTTAACTTTTCCGTTAGCTTTTATTTTATCCACAACCACTTGACTTGCTCTAAATTGGTCACGTCTGTGAATTATAGTGACAGATTTTGCAAATTTAGTTAGATATAGGGCTTCTTCTAAAGCACTATCTCCTCCACCTACTACAAAAATATCTAGACCCATAAAGAATGGACCGTCACAAGTTGCACAATATGAAACTCCCATATTAGCAAATTCTTCCTCGCCTTTTACGTCAAGTTTTCTATGATCTGCTCCGGTAGATACTATAATTACTTTTGCTTCTAAAGTTTTACCATCTTCTGTATAAACTTTTTTAATTTCTCCTTCTAAGTTAACTTCTATTACATTTGTTGTTAAGAATTCACAGTATTCCTTAGCTTGATTATACATTCTATCTGATAAACCCATTCCAGTGGCTTCTTCCATTGATCCTGGATAATTTTCTACTGTTGCAGTTGTTGCTATTTGTCCACCTGGTATATTTTTTTCTATTATTAGAGTGTTCAGTTTTGAACGGCCTGCATAAAGACCTGCTGTAAGTCCTGCTGGACCTGCTCCTAAAATTATAATATCGTACATTTATTCTCCTAAAAATTAAAATTATTTTGTCTTAAAGCTTCATATAAGACTATAGTTACAGAATTAGCTAAATTTAAAGATCTGTCTATCTTTTTAGTCATTGGAATAGTAATGATTTTTTCATTATATTTATCAAGAATAGCTTGATTTATGCCTTCTTTTTCTCTACCAAAAATTAAATAATCTCCATCCTTAAATTCTACATCAGAATATTTTTTGTCAGTACCTGTTTCTACTAAGTAAAAATTTTTATCTTTTATAAATTCCAAAAACTCATCCATACTATCGTGAATGGTAAGATTTACTTTATTCCAATAATCAATACCTGCTTTTTTTAGTGCTTTATCTGAAAAATCAAATTTAAATGGCCTAACAAGATGAAGATTGGATTCTGTTAATACACTAGTTCTACCAATATTTCCTACATTTCCTGGATATTCTGGGGATAATAAAACTATATTAAACATTTGGATTTTCCTTATTATATTCTAATATTATATTTGCGGCTTCGCTTATTCCTGTACTATTATTATCAGACACTTTATAAGAAGCTATTTTTTTAACTTCAGCATTAGCATTGCCCATAGCAAAACCTAAATGAGATTTACTTATCATTGGTAAATCATTGAATGAATCCCCAATTGCAGCTACTTCGTTTACTTTTATACCCAAAAAATCAGTCAACTCTAAGATACCATTCCACTTATTAACAGCAGGCTCCATAATTTCTACTGATCCCCAACCTGATGAGGTAATATATAATCTATCTTTAAACTCATTTTCAATTATTTTAACTGATTTTTCTTCTCCATAAGGATGTTTTGCTAAGCATCCTATTAAAATTTTTGTTGCATTATGATCTTTTTGCTTTAACGTTTTGTAAGGATCTTCAGATATATTTATATTACATTGATAATTTAATCCATAATCTGTATCCCTTTTTAAATGTTCAAGTCTATCAAAATCTAAAGAATTTGAATAAAATGTATCCTCATCATAAAAATGATAAACAAATTTATGATTTTCACAAAAATCTATTATTTCTTTAAGATGCTTATCTTCTAAAGGATGAGTACTTAGAACTTTTTTGCTATTTACTTTTATAACAGCACCATTGTTTGCAATCATCGGATTATCTGTTTGAAGTATATCATTGTTAACTTTAAGAGAAGTCACTACTCTACCGCTACAAAGAACTGTCTTTACGCCAGATTCATTTAATTTTCTTATTGCCTCAATACTTGCTTCATTTATCCTATCTTTAGAATTTAGCAAAGTACCATCCATATCTATGGCAAAAAGTTTAATCATTATTACTCCTATAATATAAGCAAAGCTTACTTAGTTTACACTCAGAACATTTTGGACTACGAGCCTTACAAATAGCTCTACCATGGCTTATTAATTGCTTGTGAGTGAGATTCCATCTTTCTTCTTCTACATTCTTTTCTAATTGTTTTTCAGTTTTAGTTACATTATCTGCATCAGCTAGACCTAGCCTATTTGATACACGAAATACATGGGTATCTACTGGAAAAGCTGGTATATCAAAAGCATTTGCTAAGACAACATTAGCAGTCTTTACCCCTACACCTGGTAGTTTTATGAGTTCCTTTTTTTCCTTTGGGACTTCTCCATTATATTCATCTAAAAGGATTTGACTTGTGGCTTTTATATTTTTCGCTTTATTTTTGTATATACCTATAGACTTTATCCAATTTTCCAAGTCTTTTATGTCCATTTTAGCAAAGTCTTCTGGAGTATTAGCTTCTTTAAAAAGTTTACTTGTAACTAAATTTACTCTTACGTCAGTGCTTTGAGCTGAAAGTATGGTTGCTATGAGTCCTTCAAAAGGCGTTTCAAATTCCAACATATTTTCTGAAGGATCCTTATACATATCATCTAAAATATCTAAAACTTCTTTTATTTCTTCTTTTTTTAAAATATTATCACCTTATCCTTTATTAGGACTATACTATATATTTGTATAAAAAAATAAGTAATAATGGTATAATAAGTTTTTAGATATGAGGTGATTGAATGTTTAATTTAAAGAAAAAAAATTTAAAAGAACTTGATTTAATTTTGCTTTTTGCAACTTTAATTTTAAGTATCTATGGTCTAATTGTATTGTATTCGGCTCAAGGAGGAGATTTTTCAGCTATTAAAACGCAAATAGCTTCAACAGTGATTGGCTTTATATTAATAGCTGTACTTTGTACAATGGATCTTGATGTAATAAAAAAATCTTGGAAAGTAATTTATGCTATAAGTCTAGCTCTTTTAGTGATGACACTATTTTTGGGACGTGGACTAGATGAATGGGGAGCCAAATCTTGGGTTTATATAGGATCATTTTCCATCCAACCTTCAGAAATTGTAAAGGTTGGTTTGATATTTTCTTTTGCAGCCTACATTGATAAGTATAAGGATAAGCTAAATGAACCTCTTATTCTTTTAAGAGTGTTAATATTTGCTGCAATACCTGTTGGTCTTATTTTATTACAACCTGACTTTGGTACAGCAATGGTTTATCTTTTCTTCATTGCTGCTATGCTTTTTGTAGCAGGAATTTCTTGGAAATGGATAGGGTTATTTGCAGTAATTGGACTTATAGGAGGATATATACTTTTGACTAATCTGTCTGGCTTTAGAGCTGATAGAATTCAAAACTTCCTAAATCCTTCACGTGATATTTCAGGATCAAACTGGCAACAATATCAAGGTATGATAGCCATAGGATCTGGAATGCTTAATGGACGAGGATTTCTAAAAGGTAGTCAGTCTCAATACGGATATATCCCTGAAAAAGAAACAGATTTTATTTTTTCTGTTCTAGCTGAAGAACTAGGTTTTATTGGTGCTATAATTCTTGTAATATTATTTACCATTATAATTATTAGATTGGTAATGATAGCTCGTAAATCTAATAATACTTTTATAACTATTATGGTAACAGGTGTAGCAGCAATGCTTTTCATACATATATTTGAAAACATTGGTATGACTATAGGAATCATGCCCGTAACAGGTATTCCACTTCCACTATTATCTTCTGGAGGTACTTTCCAATTAATTTGTTTGATTCTAATAGGTCTAGCCTTAACAGCCTCTATGCAAAAATCATATAGGGATCCAGACTCGTTGGATTATGAAACTATGAACGTTATTGATCCTAAATTGGTAAGTAACAGTAAAAAACTTGCTAACAAAAGTCAAATTTAACTGAAATTAATTAGGTTATTCTGCCATATGGTAATTTAAATTAGAACATAGCAGCATGATCTGTTACAAAAATATGAATAGTTATCATCCCTTCATTAGAAGAAGTTCTCCTAGGAAATTATTTATATAGCCTGCCATCTCGTGGAGAGAAAATTTCTGTATAGGTTCTTCTAATGATTTTGGGACGATTCATTCATTCTACAATAGCCCCATTAATATTTTTTATTCTTATAATCTTTCTAATTAATTTAATAATCTTCATTTTTAAAAATTTCTAGAACTATATGATCTTAGTTTTTGGACGGATATTTTAACTATAAAACATACTAATCTTTCATTGTACAAAAATAGTGCAAGATAGGACTCACTTCCTTTTCTTACACTATGTGGTCATTTACTATCTATCAAAGGGCTCTAAAAAAATAATAAAATATAAAATTATCTTTCAAACCACTCTTTCATAGTTCTCATAACTTTTCTAAGTTCATCTTCACTTATTACATAAGGCACCATGGAATAAATATACTTTATAAAAGGTCTTGCAAATACTCCTCTTTTATAAGCAAATTCTTGAAAACCACGAATGTCTTTTTCATCTTTTACTTCAATACAAACGCATCCACCCATAACCCTTACTTCTTCTATCTTAGGATGTGTGAATCCAGCCATCTCTTCTCTTTGTATCTCTTCTATTTTCTTTATTTTTTCCATAAAATTTTCTTCTTCAAAAATTTCTATTCCACTAATTGCTACTGAACAAGCTAATGGGTTTGCCATAAATGTTGGACCATGCATTAGCGCATGAGTTGGATCGTCGTCGTAAAAGGCATCAAAAACTTTTTTATTTGCAACTGTAGCTGCATGACCAATGTAACCTCCAGTTAGCGCCTTTCCTAAACATATTATATCTGGCAAAACTAAATCTGCTACAAATCTATTTCCAGTTCTACCAAAACCTGTTGCTACTTCATCAAAAATTAAAAGTACATTATACTCATCACAAAGCTCTCTGGCTCTTTCTAAGAAGGAAATATCATACATCCTCATTCCACCAGCTCCTTGAAGGAGTGGTTCAACTATAAATGAATTTAATCTATCCCCATATTTTTCAAAAGCATCTTCTAATGCATCAATTTCTGTTGGAATGTGAACTACATATTTGCTCTTTCCATAGGCCTTTAAAACAAAGTGATAATCTTCATCATCTCCCACTTCCATAGTTTTAAAAGTATCTCCATGATAAGCATGATTAAGTGCGAGAATCATTGTTCGATCTTCTTCACCTTTATTCATATAAAATTGAAGTGCCATTTTAAGAGCTACTTCAACTGCAACAGATCCAGAGTCAGAAAAGAAAGGGTAATCTAAATCTCCAGGCAAGAATTCTTTTAATTTATTAGAAAGAGTTTCTACAGGTTCATGAGTAATTCCACCAAGCATGACATGAGAAAATTTATTTACTTGATTTATAATTGATTCATTTAATCTTTCATTTTTATAACCATAGATATTACTCCACCATGAAGAAACAGAGTCTATCATTTTGTTATCTTCTGTGTAAAGATAAACTCCCTTAGCATCAACAACTTTGTAGGGATCTTTCATTGTTTTCAATTGTTCATAAGGATACCAAATCATAATAACTCCTATTCATAAATTCTCTTTAAATCTTCGACATCGATGTCAAGGTCTTTATCATTCTTTTTAACACAGGCAATAACCTTTGATCCCGTCATGTATTCGCACATTTTTATATTGTCTTCTTGCAATAAATCTCCTGTTATAAAGTTATTAAAAATTATTCCTTTTAAATCTATATTATTTTCTTTCATATAAAAAGCTGTTAGTACAACATCATTTATAGTTCCAAGCCCTGCATCTGCTACTATAACACAAGAAATATTAGATTTTTTTATAAAGTCTTCTAAAAATATTTTTTCCTCATCAAAGCGAAGAGGACATAAAATCCCACCTGAACCTTCTAAAGTTATATAATCATATTTATTTTTAAGCTTTTCAAAATTTTCTATTACTACATCTAAATCAACTGGATTTCCTTCTATTTGTGATGCCAAATGAGGTGATACTGCCTTCTCATAAATGTAAGGGCTCATTGTATCTAAAGACTGTTCAATATTTGCAAAATCTTTTATAAATTTTGCATCACCTGGAATAAGCTGACCTTTTTCATCTCTTTCATTCCCACTCATTGCCGCCTTATAGTATCCTGATTTTAAATTAGCTTCAGCTAATTTTTTTACCATAAGACCTGCCACATAAGTCTTTCCTATTTCAGTTCCAGTTCCTGTTACAAAAACGTTTTTACTCAATTTTTCCTCCTTTTAATTAAATCCTTTGTTTACCATTGGAATAAGTCTTTTACCAAGTATTGCCCCCAAGATACAAAGAAGAATATCTCCTGGTATTGCAAGTATAAAGCAATATAAAATAAGTGCCTTTACTCCAATTGGCGATCCTAAATAAAAATTACTAATTAAGTAATAATAAATCATCCCAATAGCATAAAGTATAAAAAGACCTGCAAAGTTTGCAATAAGAAGTCTTTTCATACTTGGATTTTTTTCTTTATTAGCGATCTTCCCTGTAACATAAGTCGAAAATACAAAACCTATTATGTACCCAAAACTTGGTTTAAAAACGTATCCAATTCCGCCGCCCTCAGTAAATACAGGAATACCTATAAGACCTAATATTATGTAAACGATTACAGAAGTGGCGCCAAGTTTTGGTCCTAATAATAATCCTGCAAGCATTGTAAATAATAGTTGCAGTGTGAATGGCAAAACTGGAATTGGTATTCTTATAAAAGTTCCAACAATAATTAATGCTACAAACAAAGAGCACAAAACTAAATCTCTTACTTTTGAAATTTTCAAATATTTCCTCCATAGTTATTATTTTGAACATTTACCTTAAATAAGCTATCATCAAAAAGTAGTTTTGTCAACTCATTATTCATTTAGGTCCATTATTTGCAAAAAAAAGAGAGCAAAATACTGCTAATTAATCAGCAGCATTTTTTTGATCTCTAATTTTTTTATCCTTAACCATCTTAGTTTTTGAAAATTCTTCTCTTTCTTTTTCTTCAATCAAAGCAGAAATTGTTTTTATTCTTTCCTCTGTCTTGGGAATTTGAACTTTTTCCAGAGAGTTTACTTTCTTACTTGTCTTTTTTATTTGTCTATCAAGGTTATTAATTGTAGTATCAAGCTCTGCAAGCTTATAAATTTTATCTTTAAGTTCATTAAACGATAACAAAGCTACATCAAACGCCTCATTTGTTTCATAAAATGAATAAGATAAATTTAATTTAGATGGCTCAAAATTTATGTTATAAATTTTTGTTTGCATAAATTCATCTTCTTGCAAACTTATACTATTATCTACTGGTACAATTCTTGATATGTCATCAAGTTTCGATTCCCCCATAGTAATCATAGCGCGTTTAAAATTTTTGCTAACTTTTTCTATTGTTTCATTTACTTCTTCATTTAAGTCATCCCTTTGTTTTATTTTGCTATCATGCGCTTGAATGAGTGCTTTTCTAGACTTATCTAGTATATCTAACCCACCCTGCAATAAGCTTAGATGATCTTTTGCAGCAATTAAATTGGCCTTGGTAGGAGCTGTAGATTTTATTTCCATAATTAATTACCTATGAATTTATCAAGATTTTCTGGACTTACCCTATGAAGTTCTGTTCTTGGTAAGATTTTTAGGATTTCCCAACCTAAATCTAAACTTTCCTCAAGTTCTCGATTTTCAGTAGGTTGTTGAGATAAAAATCTTTTTTCAAATTCATCACCAAATTCAAGATACTTTTTATCTATATCTGACAGATCATCTTCACCAACTATCTGAGCAATATTTCTAACTTCTCCAACATGAGAATATGATTCATAAATTTGGTTCATCAAGTCTTCATGGTCTGCTCTTGTATATCCTTCACCAATACCATCTTTCATAAGCCTTGAAAGTGATGGTAAAACATTTATTGGTGGGTAAATTCCTTTGTTGTATAAAGATCTATCAATTACTATCTGTCCTTCAGTAATATAACCTGTGAGATCTGGTACTGGGTGAGTAATATCATCGTTAGGCATTGTTAAAATTGGTATAAGTGTTACCGATCCATCTACATCTCTAATCATACCAGCCCTTTCATATAAAGTAGCAAGATCAGAATACAAGTATCCTGGATACCCCTTACGGGAAGGGACTTCTTGTCTAATTGAAGATACTTCACGCAAAGCTTCTGAATATGATGTCATATCTGTAATTATTACTAAAACATGGTATCCTTTTTCATAAGCTAAATATTCTGCAGCAGTTAATGCGCATTTTGGAGCTATAAGTCTTTCCATAATTGGACTATCTGCTAGGTTTTGATACATAACAACCTTGTCACGTACACCTGCTTTATTAAAAGCGTCTTCAAAAAACATAGCTTCATCTTTTTTAATTCCCATAGCAGCAAAAACAAAAGCAAAGTCTTCATCAGTTTTAAGTTTTGCTTGTCTTACTATTTGGGCTGCAATTTGATTATGTGATAAACCATATCCGGAAAATATTGGTAATTTTTGTCCACGAATTAGAGTTGTTAGCGTATCTATCGCTGATATTCCCGTTTGTATAAAGTCTCTTGGATACTCACGAGCAACTGGATTTAGTGGCTCACCTTCAACTGAATAATTTTTTTCAGAATAGATTTCTCCACCATTATCTATTGGGCGAGCAAGCCCGTCAAATGTACGACCCAAAATCTTTTCATTAAGTGGGATTGCAAGAGGTTTTTCCTCAAAACTTATTACTATATCATCAAGAGAAAAGTCTTGTGTATTACCAAAAACCTCAATTGATATAGTTTCATCATCTATTTTAACAACTTGTCCTACAAAATCCATTCCTAAAGCGTGAACAGAAACAACAGCATTATAAGTTACATCTGCTACATTTTCTATTTCAATAATTGAGGATTCGATTCTTTTAACTTTTGTATATTCTTTACGCATTAATTTCGCCTCCTCCAAGACCTAGGAAATGTGATTCAAGTTTATTGTTTAAAACTGTAAATTTATCTAAATCATCATTTTTTATATTATATTTCATTTGAGTAATATCATTAATTATTTTAGGATCATACACTCTATTATATGGAATACCATTTTTAATTGCTTCATCTGATTTATGATAATAATTCTCTATTACTTTTAACATTTTTATTTGTTTTTCTAGTGGCACATATTTATCAGTATCATTGTAAGCGTTCTGTTGCAAAAATCCTACTCTAATTAATTCTGCAACATCAAGAATATTTCTTTGACTATCAGATAGGGCATCTTTACCTACTAACATTAATATTGAGCTAACTTCTTCTTCTTGTAATAAGACATTCATTAACTCATTGCGTACACCAATTATATCTTCACCAGTTTCTTCTTGGTAATATGATCTAATGGTATCCACATAATTTGAGTATGAAGTCATCCAGTTAATAGCTGGATAATGACGTGAATATGCTAATTTTCTATCTAAGCCTAAAAATACATTTACAGCCCTTCTGGTATTTTCGGTTACTGGTTCTGAGAAATCTCCTCCAGATGGTGAAACAGCTCCTATAAGTGTTACTGATCCATCAGATCCATTTAAGTTTGTAAAATATCCTGCTCTTTCATAAAATTGAGATAATCTAGATCCTAGATAAGCTGGGTAGCCTTCTTCTGCTGGGATTTCCTCCAAACGTCCAGAAATTTCACGTAAGGCTTCTGCCCATCTTGATGTTGAATCAGCCATTAAAGCTACGTGATAACCCATATCTCTAAAATACTCAGCAATAGTAATTCCAGTATAAATAGAAGCTTCACGAGCAGCTACTGGCATATTTGATGTATTTGCTATAAGGATTGTTCTTTCCATCAAACCGTAACCAGTATTTGGATCTATAAGTTCTGGGAATTCTTCAAGTACTTGGGTCATTTCGTTACCACGTTCACCACAACCTATGTAGATAATAATATCTGCATCTGCATACTGAGCAAATTGGTGTTGAAGCATAGTTTTTCCAGTACCAAATCCTCCCGGAATAGCTACTGTACCACCTTTTGCAACTGGAAAAAATACATCTAATACTCTTTGTCCTGTATTAAGTAAAAGCTCTAATGGTCTTACTTTTTTTACTGGACGTGGATTTCTAACTGGCCAGTATTGATATAGCTTAAGCTCCTCAATACCTTCATTGGTTTTTACTTTAACTATAGTATCTTCTAGTTTATAAGTGCCTGATGCTTTTACCTCACTGATAGTTCCATCAACAGTACTCATTAACCTATGCTCGATAGTTTTTGTTTCCTTGATAGTAGCATAAATATCGCCAACATGAATGGATTCACCATCTTTAACTTTTATATCAACATCCCATTCTTTTTCTTCATCAAGGTTAGTAAATCCAATACCTGATGGTATAAAGGCTCCATTCTCATCCATTATTTTTTCAAGTGGTCTTTCTATACCATCAAACATATTCTTTAAAAGACCTGGACCAAGTCTTACGGAAAGCGGTCTGTGTGTAGATATAATAGGTTCATTTGCTCGAAGTCCAGAAGTATCTTCATAAACTTCTATAGTAGCAAAATCACCATCTACCGAGATTACTTCACCGATAAGTTTAAGGTCACCGACACTTACCATTTCACGAATTTTAAGATCACCAGCATTTTTTGCGATTACTACTGGTCCATTTATTGTTTTAATTGTTGGATTCATTAAAACTCTCTTTCTCAAACAGATTATATAAAGTTCTTCCTATATCATATTTTTCTTCCTCAATTTTTTTTAGGTAGGTGTAATTATATTGGTAGGATCCATCAATGGATTTTAATATAAAACCACCTATATATTTTTCATCTAAGTGACCTAAATGAGGATAGGATATAAGATTCATATCTTCTTTTCTTACTAAGATTTCAAAATTATCACTAGATTCATTTAATTCCTCTAATTTTTTTTCTATGTTAGTAGATAAAGAATTTTTATACTCATCTGTTTTTGTATATTCTATCAATTTCTCTTTTATTTCACCCACTAATTCATTGAGTAAGAATTCCTTGTGGGCATAAAAGTTTGTCTTTTGTTCTTCTTCAAGTTTTGCTATTCTTTCATTTCCACGAATAGTGGCAAAGCTTTTACGAGATTCTAGAGTATTCTTTAAATCTTTTTCAAGTTTTTGTTTCTTTTCTTCTATTTGTTGACTATTTATATTAGTAGAATTGTATAATTGTTCTTCACTTCTTGCTTTTTCTTCATCCCAAACCATCTTTCTAAAGGTTGAGAGTTTTGCATTTAAATCTAGCATATTACCTCCAATTAACCGTCTATGACTACTATCAAAGGAATACTTTCGCTTTCCCTATGAGCCCTAACTTCTTTTTCTATCCAAGACTTGGTGGTTGTTGTAAGTATTAAAACAGCAAGATTTTCATCTTTTATGGATGCTCTAAACTCCTCATCCATCTCTTCTGGATTATTTACTAGGCTTCCTTCAATAGACCCAAGTCTAAACATTACTATAAGACTTGGGTCATTAGTTAATATTTTTGCCTTCATTTTATGCGTTTAAGATTAATATTGAGATAATAACACCAAAGATAGCAATACCTTCTGCTAGACCTACAAAGATTATTGTACGTCCAAGTATTGATTGATCTTCAGAAATAGCACCTAAAGCTGCTGAACCTACTGTACCTACAGCATAACCAGTACCTATAGTTGCAAGTCCTGTTGATAATGCTGCACCAATATATCTAAGTCCATCTACATTGCTTGCAGTACTTCCTGCTGCTACAGCTGCGTCAGTTGCTGCTGCTTTTGTATTTGATGGTAGAAGTAAAACTAAAATCATAGCCATTACTGGCACAAAAGTTGATAAGTTTATTCTAAGTGCTTTTTTAATCTTATCTTTTGATGGATCTTCATTTGTTTTTAGTAGGTATAAACCTGAGTAAATTGTAATAACTACAACTGCTAATGCTAACATTCCTATTTTTAATATCATATTCTTTTCCTCTCTAATTAATTTTCTTTAGTTCTAATTGGTCTAAATAATCGACCATTTCCTTCATAATACTTGCTGAACATTTCATAAAATTCTAGTCTTAATCCTTGAATGAATACTATCATTCCTTCAAGACCTATTATTAATAGGTTACCCAGAAGTAAGATTACTCCACCCCAGAATCCACCAGCAAGATTCGCCATAACCTCAAAAGCCATATATAAACCAACGTGGTTTATAGCAAAAGCTCCAACTCTTGTAAAAGATACAAGATTTGAAAATACTGATAAAAGTGCTTCTATAATTGAAAATGAACTTTCTATATAGTAATCGCTCTTATTTGAATCGTAAAGTCTTTTTGATCCTGTAATCTTTCTTGCAATTGGTTGCTTAAATACCATCATTATTATTGAAAGTATAAGCATAACAGTACCAATAGGCATTGGTATCGGACTTTTATTTACAAGATTCAGTACTATTATGATAAATGAAATCATCATCATAAGTCCTGCAAGTCCTTCTTTACCAAAGATACCTTCTTCTATATTATTTTGTTTGCTAACCTTATTATAAATACCTATGATATATGAAATTACCATAAGACTTACACCAAATACAACTGAGGCGATAAGAACAGTCATTACATTATCAAATGGTTTTATAAGTAGGGCAGGAATTAAATCTTCCTTACCAAAAAATGAACCATACATCAGTCCAAAAACAGATGCAGATATCCCTATTCTTTTAAGAAGAGCGCCATAGGTTTTATTTTTCTTATAAATATAAAAACCTAAAGCTAAAAACACTAATCCCTGACCTAAATCTCCAAACATTAGTCCATACAAGAGCATATAAGTTATTGCAAAAAATGGAGTTGGATCAACTTCATCATAATTGGGAGCTCCATACATATTTACTAAATATTCAAAAGGTCTAAATAAAGGATTATTTTTTAACCTTGTTGGTGGTTGTTCATTGACTGTTTCAACATCACGAGTTGTCACAGTTGTATCTTTATATTCATTCTCTAAAGATTCAAACTCTTTTAGCTCAGATTCTGGAACCCATCCTGATAAGTAAAAATAGTCATCCCCTTTAGCCATCTTTGTCTTTAGCTGATCAGACTTTTTAGTATAATCTAGAGAATATGAGAGATTGCCTAAGACATCTTCATATTGGCTATTAATAGCATCAATTTGCTTATTAATCTCACTTAACTCATCTGAGGTTTTCTTAGCCTCTTCATTTATTTTTGAGATTACAAAGTCTTCTGGAAGTTCTTTATCAACAAAACCTAGAGTGTTTATAGATCTTGATACATCTTTTTTTACCTTTTCTGGATAAACCAATAAGTAATTTTCTTTTCCTGAAGAAGATTTCTTATCTTTTTTACGTTTATGTTTTTTATTATTTTCTACTTGTTTACTTTCACTAGCTATTTTAGTATTTGGATATTTTTTAGATAAGTCTTCAATAACATTTAAATCAGATTCTGGAACCTGAGCTGAAAAATAAAAATACTTATCACCAAATGCCATGCTATTTTCATAGGCGCTAGCTTCTTTGCTAAAATTTAAGTTATAGGATAGATTATCTATTACATCATTATATCTTTGTTTTAAATCATCAATTTTTTGATTTATAGCATTAAGCTTTTCATTATTTTCAACGATTTGACTTTCAATATCATATTCTTTGATATTTTCTGGTAACTCATTGTCAATAAATCCTAGTGAATTTATAGTTCTATTTATATCTTTTTTTACGTTTTTAGCGTATACAAGTAGATAATCTTCTCCATTATTTAGTCTAATATCATCATTTTGTGTGAATTCTTGATTATCTGCCATTACTTTAAATTTTCCTTAATTACTATTATCATCGATTAAATAACCGACAATTTTGTTAACAACATCATCTTTATATTTTTTATAGATATTATCCATATAGTTTATCCTTGATTGATAATCGGCATTAATTGTATTTGCTTTATCATTAGATTCATTCATAATATCATTATAAATTTTATTAGATTGCTCATGTGTTTTTTTACTGTAATCTTGGTCTAAACTCAAAGAGACATTTCTAGTATTATTTTTTTCATTCTCAAGAATATTATCTGTTTGAGTTTTTAGTTTATAAGTAGCTTCATCAAGGGAATAGATTTCATCAAGTGCATTTAAACTTGCTCTATCTACATTTCCATCTAAATGGATTATTAATGATGGTATATTATCATAATTATTTTTCAGTATAAACCTACCATCTTCTGTTACTGAACCATATCTATAATCGAAATATTTCAAATCTTGAATTTTTTCAATATCAATATCATGTTCTTTAAGAGCGTCAATATTTTCTTTATAAATATTAAGCTTTTTAGATTTTTCTTCTAATTCTTGTTTTTTTGCTAATAAAGTTTCAAGCTCATCATAGAGGGCATTTACCCTTTCATGATCCACAAGTTTTCCATTTGGATTATCGGATACATTTAAAGAATTTTTTAATTCCTCTAGTTTTTCTACATAGCCATCTTCGTTTCTGTCAAATCCTGATAATTTATTGATATCTTCAGCAATATCAACATTTTCAGCACTAGCTGTAATGTTAAAAGTCCTATTAGTAACTTGGTTAAAGGCATCAACTGGTTCAATGTCTCCAATTTTTATTACATCTTCTAAAAAGCTGTCCAAATTATTCAGGTCTGATATCATATTTACCAGATACATTTTTTCAACTGCCATTATTACCTCACTATCAAATATTCCATGCGTTCGTCAGCTGTAAAACTATCATCTAGTTCTAACAATGATTCTATATTCTCTCCACTAATAAAAATTATATTCATAGCTGAAATTACATAAAGGATATCTGATCTTTGTCGGGTTATCTCACCTCTATAAAGCTTCAGTTCTCTCTTACGCACTTCTTTATGAATACGGCCATTATTATCAAAAAGAGTCTTATACTTGCTTGATTTCATTTTCTTTAAGAAATCTTCTTTAGATAAAAGAGATAATTCCTTAAGTCTTTGACCATTAAAGGTATTGCCACCTTCTATCAAATAATTAAATATATCACTATCATTTAAATTATAATAGGATTTTAACCTATAAAGCATCTCAAAGTTTAATAAATTTATCTCCTCACCCAAAAAGTTTTCAATAAGTTTTCGCTCTTTGAGTGGAAATTTTTTAGCAAGTTTAAGTAAAATCCTGTAATAAAACTTCATCAATGCATTTGATGATAAAAAAATTACAGAATCCTTCTCCATATTTTTATTTAAATATGGCACTAATGTTCGGTAGTATCTACTATTTTTATTCTTTTCAATAAAAGTTTCCAAGTTCATACTTGGATCTAAATTAAAGTTTTTTGCTAATGGGTTAGATGAAAAGTTTATATAATTTCGCTCAAAATTTTTATTTACTAAAGATTCTATTATCTCTTGTAAAAATAGTATTTCATATTTTGAAAAATAAAGATTGAAAAAATCACTTTCTAATCCCTTTAAGAAATAATCTATACTTTTTAGTTCTTTATACATATTTCTAAAGTTACTATCTTCTAAGCTTTTCTTATCCATCTTATTATCTATTGAAGGATATTTTTTAGATAATATATCAATCTTTTTGGATAAATCACTTTCATTAGCAAGACTTATATAAAGATCATTATCTGGAATTTTACCCATTTTTGCTTTTGATTTTACTAATACATCTCTCATTTATCGCCTCTTTTCTCCTATAACATTAAGATAATAACACTATCAAGATAACAATTAAAGGATAATAAATAATGTATATTTTTTATAATCTAATTGATTATTGGTTAACTAAATCTCCTGATATAGTAAATGAAGTATTGTCTGTTATTTTAACCTTAACAATCTCACCAATAAGTTCTTTTGGAGCCTTTACATGAACCAATTTAAAAGTATCTGTCCTACCTGTCAAAACACTTGAATCATTCTTAGACTCTGATTCTAATAATACATCAACAATACGCCCAATGTATTCTTTATTTTTTTCGTTAAAGGTTGGATATAGTTCATCTAAAAGTCTTTGGAATCTATCTTGAACAATTTTATCATCTATAATTGGGTAGGTAGCTGCAACTGTTTTTGGCCTTGGTGAATATTTAAAGGTGAAAGCTGAGTCAAATCCTACCTTACGGCAAGCTTGAAGAGTCTTTTGAAAATCTTCTTCTGTTTCTGTAGGAAATCCTACAATAATATCAGTTGATAAAGCTATGCCTGGAATCTCTTCCTTTAATTTATTTGCCCTTTCTAGGTATTTTTCAATCGTATAGTGTCTATTCATTTTTTTAAGAACACTATTAGAACCAGATTGCATAGGTAAATGGAAATAATTGCATACATTATCATTATCACGGATAACATCAATTAATTCATCTGATAAATCTTTAGGATGACTTGAAGTAAATCTTATTCTTTCTACTCCAGGAATTTTCGCCACACGAGCTAGAAGTTCAGGAAAAGTGAAATCATAATTTGCCTTATTACCATAGGAATTAACATTTTGTCCTAAAAGGGTGATTTCTTTAAATCCTTGATCTACTAGATATTCAACTTCTTCTATAATGGTGTATGGACGTCTAGATTCTTCACGCCCTCTAGATTCTGGAACTATACAATAAGTACAATAATTATCACATCCACGCATTATATTTACATAGGCTTGAAAATCATTAGTAGCATTATATTTTTCAAAATCATCTTTTACATCATCTGTAGATATATCAATTACTCTTTCATTTGTTTCCAAATATCTAAATATTAAATCAGCAAGAGAGTTTATATTCTTGGTACCAAAAATTATATCTACTTCTGGATGTTTGTCTATTATTACACCTCTAGCTGTTGTAGTTTGCATCATACAGCCAGATACAGCAATTATTTTCTCTGGATTTTCTTTCTTTAATTTTTTAAGAGAAGATACCTGACCATATAACTTTAGCTCAGCATTCTCACGAACTAAGCAAGTATTAAAAAGTATAAAGTCTGCATCTTCTCTATTACTTGTATAAGTATAACCTAGATCTTCTAAGATATAAGAAATTCTCTCAGAATCATGTTCATTCATCTGACAACCGAAAGTTGTTATATTATATTTCTTACCCTCAAAATAATCTTTATATTTTTCTTTTTGTAAATTTTGCATATGTCCTCACTTAAAAAAAGAAGATGACCGAAATCATCTTCTTTATTTTTTTGTTATTATAGATATTAATATTCTGTTTCTTCTTCATCAGAATTACTAGCTGCTTGATCTTCATCTTCAGAATCTAATGTAACTATATCTTCATCAACTTTTTCCTCAGTATTTTCTGCTGAATCAAAGTCATCAATAACATTGTCAACTTCAGAATCATCTGAAATTAGATCGCCACCTTGTTCGAATAAAGCTTGTTCTAGTAAATTACCAAGATTATTATTTAAATCATCATCAGAACTGAAGTTTTGAGAATTATTTCTTTCAGATTTTCTTCTTTGTCTATTTTCATTTCTTCTGTTGTTATTGTTTTCTCTTCTTGGTTTTCTTTCTGGTCTTTCTGGAGCTTCTTCAAGTTGTTTGATTGATAAACCAATTTTTTCTTCTTCTTTATCTAAGGAAATGATTTTAACTTGAATTTCATCTCCAATGTTTAATTCGTCAGATGGTTTTTCAACGTGATCCCAAGAAATCTCTGATACATGAACTAATCCTTCAACACCATCCGCAACTTCTACGAAAGCACCAAAGTCTAATAAATTAACAACCTTGCCTGTTACAATATCACCAATTTCATGTTCATTTACAAATGAATCGAATGGTTTATCTAATAGTTGTTTACGACCAAGTGAGATTCTATTTTTCTCTTTGTTAAGTTTAAGTATCTTAACTTCGATTTTATCTCCAACGTTTAAAACATCTGATGGTACTTCTACTCTTGTCCATGCAATATCAGATACGTGTAATAATCCGTCAAGACCATTTACTTCTACAAAGGCACCAAAGTCTGTAAGTCTTGCAACTTCTCCTTCGATTACTTGTCCTTCTTCAAGTTCATCCCATCTATCTTCTAACTCATCTTCAAGAACATCTTTACGAGATAAAACTAATCTATTTTTACGTTCATCAATTGAAACAATTTTAAGGTCCCAAGTTTCTCCAACAAATTTCTTGAAGTTTTTAACAAAATATGTAGCTACTTGACTAGCTGGTATAAATCCGCTTATTCCATTAACATCAACTGTAAGTCCGCCTTTGTTAAATCCTGAAACTGTACCTTCTACTAATTCATCATTTTCATATTTATTAAGAAGTTCTTTCCAGCTTTTCATGCCTTGAACTCTTCTTGTTGATAATGCTACATTACCTTCACCGTCATCTAGTTTGATAACATACACATCAATATCAGTTCCAACTTCAAAATGATCTTTAGGATTTTCGCTTTCTTCTTCTGTCATTTCGTCAAGTTTTATGATTCCGTCTGCACGATATTGTATATCAACAAAAACCTCATCATCTTTCACATCGATTACTGTTCCTGTCACAATATCTTTTGGATAGATTTTCTTTAAACTATCTTCAAGACTATTCATAAAATCTTCTTTTGTAAATTCGTCCATCTTTCTAACTACCTCCTCAATAATCTCATCAGGTGTTGACGCACCAGCGATTATTCCAATTTTATTAAATTCAGAGAGCTTTTGCAAAGGTAGATCTTTAACAGTCTCAATCCTAAAAACATTTTTATTATACTTACTTGCTACTTGATATAGCTTGTTAGTATTAGAACTATTAAAACCACCAACTACAATCATGCAATCTACCTCTTTAGATAAGTCTTTTGCAGAATCTTGTCTAAGCTTTGTAGCATTGCATATTGTGTTTTCTATTACTACACTACCACTATTTCCTTTGAGCGTATTTGCAATATTGTAGTAAAAATCCTTTCTATTTGTAGTTTGGCTTACCACATAGATAGGTTTTTCACTTTTAACATTTTTTGCTTCAGTCTCATCTGTAACTATTATACCATTTTTTAAATAAGAGTCCATAGCTTTTATCTCTGGATGCTCTCTATCACCTACTATTACAACTTGGTACCCTTCATCTTCTTTTTGTCTTATCTTTTTATATATATTATTTAAGACTGGACAAGTTGCATCTAGAATTTCATTATTATTTTCTATAAGCGCTTTTTTAAAGTCTGCACTTTCTCCATGGGCTCTTATAACTATCAACGAATCTTTGATATCTAGAGCTTTTTTCTTAGTTATTAGCTTAAGTCCTTGTTTTTCATAAGACTTTACAAGTTGCGGATTGTGGATTAAGGGGCCTACTGTATATTTTTCTTTATTACTTTCAAGTGCTTCGTTTGCTAGATCAACCGACCTACTTACTCCAAAACAAAAGCCCGAATTATCTGCTATAATTATCTCCATTTATATCACTTCCTAACTTAACCTAGATTGATATATCCCTTTATATATTTCATCAGTAATATCTTTCATAGCTTCTTTTGATTTTAGGGATAGGTATTGATCAATTTTTATTGGTTTATTTATCTTTATAATTGTTTTTTGGAACGGCTTATATGATGAAATAATTTCTATTGGCACTAAATCACATTTTGCCTTTAGTGCTATATATGATACTCCTTCTTTGAGATTAGAACGTGAAATTTCATCTACTCTAGTGCCTTCTGGGAATATTCCTAGAGTCTGATTATCATTAACCAATCCAATAGCATATTTCATTGATTTTAAATCTCTACCTTCTCTATTTATAGGAAAGACACCTAGTTTTCTTAAAAAACCTCCTAGTAATGGATTAGTAAATAGTTCTTTTTTACCCATAAATCTAATAGGCCAGGTCATCATTATTGCAATAAATACCGGATCCCAATTTGACCAGTGATTGGCACATAAAATAAATCCATTATCTTCTGGTAAGTTTTCTGTACCTCTTAGCTCTAGTCTAAATAGAGGTCTTATAAAGACCTTAACAAATACTCTTAAAAATCTATACAACATCATCTTTTTCCATATTATCTAATATAGTTTTTACAGTTTCTTCAATTGTCTGATTTGAATTATCTATTTCTATGGCATCATCTGCTTTTTTAAGAGGAGATATAGCGCGAGTAGAATCATACAAGTCTCTTTGAATTATCGCTTGCTCTAATTCATCAATACTAAGCCCTGACTCATTTTGAAAAAAGCGCCTAATTGCTCTTTGATGAGTATTTGCTGTCAAATAAAATTTATACTTTGCATTCGGAAATACTACTGTACCTATATCTCTTCCATCAAGAACAAAGGATTTTTCATTAGCAATTTCTCTTTGCATTTCAACTAGTCTTTGTCTAACTAATCCATTGGCAGAAACCCAAGATACATTTTTTGTGACAAGGTCAGTTCTAATATCCCCTTCTACATTTTCTCCATTAATATAGATGTTATTTTCTATAAAATCTATATTAATGTCATCTAAAGCTTCTGATATTTTGCAATCCCTAGCATCTTCTTTAATATTATTATCTAAAAAATACTTAGTAACTGCCCTATACATGGATCCTGTGTTTAAATATTCTATTTTTAATATCTCTGCTAATTTTACAGAAATTGTTGACTTACCTGAACCACTTGGTCCATCTATTGCTAAAATATAAGTCATATCTTCTCCTTAATTGCTTTTGCTGCAGCAAATCCAGTAGTAAAGGCTATTTGCAAATTAAAACCACCTGTTAAGCCATCGACATCTAAAACTTCCCCTATAAAATAAAGATTAGGAACTAATTTTGATTCCATTGTCTTGGGGTTTATTTCTTTTACACAAATCCCTCCACGAGTAATTGTTGCAGTATTATATCCACCAAATTTATCAAAATATAGACTAAAATCTTTTATATTTTCAATTATAGTTAACCTTTCTTCCTTAGTAATCTGACCTGTCTTTTTATCGTCTCTTATTCTTGCTCTAGATAAGATAGGCTTTATTAGAGCTTGAGCAAGTAATCCTTTTAAAATATTTGAAATATCTTTATTTGGATTTTTATCAAATATTTCTATCAATTCTAAATCTAAATCGTAAAAGTTCTTTTCTACCAAGTCAATACTTACTTCAAAAACTTTTTTATCAACTATAAAAGAAGATAAGCTTAAAATAGCAGGTCCAGTCAAAAAGTTTTTGCTTATCAATACTGATCCATGTTGACTAAACACACCCTCATTAGTTTTTGCACTTATCTTAACATTATCTAAATTTAAAGCTTTGATATGATCTAAATCTTTGTCCTTAAAAAATATGGGTACAAGTGATGGATAAGTTTTATCTATCTTATGTCCAAAATTTTTTGCAAAAATATAGCCATCTCCACTAGAGCCAGTATTTGGATAAGAAAGAGCTCCTGTAGCTATTATAAGATATTCAAATTCATATGTTCTATCTTCAGTACTAACTTTAAAAATCTTATCTTTTTTAATATCTACAACCCTAGCTTCACTAATAAGTTTTATATTTTTCTCCATTAATTCTTTTTCGAAAAATTTAACTATATCTGAAGATCTTTGGCTTTTGGGAAATACTCTTCCATTTTCTTCAGTAAATAATTCTATGCCATGACTTTGATAAAAGTCCATAGTTGAATAATTATCGTGCATAGAAAATGAAGAAAACATGAATTTCTTATTTCTAACTATATTATCTAAAAATTCATCATAAAACATTGCATTGGTAATATTACATCTACCATTGCCAGTCATCAAAAGCTTTTTACCTATACTATCATTTTTCTCAAGTAGAGTTATATCTGTACTCTCATTTGCTAAATTAAGAGCAGCATATAGACCACTGGCCCCTGCTCCTATTATTCCTATTTTTTTCATATGCTATAAAAACTTTACCATAAAAAAAGAAATATATACCTACTTCTTTATTAAATTAACAAATTCCATATCTTTTTTATTAAATTTCTGATAATTGCCAAGTTTTAAATCTGTAAGTTTTATAGATCCAATTCTAACTCTTTTAAGATCTATTACTTTTGATCCAAAAACATCAAACATTCTTCTTATTTGACGATTATAGCCTTGACTTATTAAAACTTTATAAGCATTATTTCCTATAAAATATAAATCAGACTCATTAGTAAACTCACCGTTTCCTATATAAAGTCCTGATTTAAATTCTTGGCATTGTTGTTTTGTTAGCAACTTTGTAACTCTTACGATATATTCTTTCTCCACCTTAAAACTTGGATGTGCTAGGCAGTTACTAAAGTCACCATCATTTGTTATTATCAAAAGTCCATGACTATCCTTATCAAGTCTTCCAGCTGCAAAAAATTTTTCATTAATATTCATTAAATTATTTAAGTCTTTTCTATTATGCGGATCAAAATTGCTTGTAATATATCCAATAGGTTTATTTAATTTATAATAAAAATAATCTTCTAATTTTAATATTTCTCCATTAATGCTTACTATATCATTATCACCTACATCATAGCCTAGTTTAGTTAATATATTTCCGTTGATTTTAACTTCTCCCCTATTAATAAGCTCATCAGCCTTTCTTCTAGATGTGTAACCAGATTTTGCAATATATTTATTGATCCTCATATAGATTATCCTCTGCTTCCTTAATCTCTGGCAATTCTGATAAGTCTTTTATATCAAAATATTTCAAAAATAAATCTGTAGTTATATAGATTATAGGCTTTCCTATCTTATCTAATCTACCATTTTCTTTAATAAGACCACGATCCAATAGATTATCTATTGTTGATTGGGATCTAACCCCTCTTATCTTATCTATCTCAGCACGTGTTATAGGTTGCTTATAAGCAATAATTGATAGGGTCTCTAAAGCAGATGTGGAAAGTTTTTTTTCTGATGATTTTATTAAATTAGTAAAATACTTATCATGTTCAGCTCTAGTTGTAAACTGATAGGAATTATTAAATTTCTTAATCAATAGTCCACTATCACCGTTTTCTCTTTCATCAATCATTTCCAAAAGAGCAGCTTTTATTTGATTTTTATTTGCATCTACAATAATCTTAGATAAATCTTCTATATCTATCGGTTCACCCCATACATAAAAAATCTCTTCAATTACTCCTTTTAGGTAAGCATTATCCATTTATAGACTGACCCCTCTTTTTTATATGAAACTTATTACCTTCTTTTTGCTCTAAATAAATTTCTTTTAGTTTAAATAATTCTAATAGTGCCAAAAAACTAGCTATACATTCAGATTTACTGTGAATTTCATTTGTAATCAGATCAAGTCTTAAATCACCTTTTATATCTAAAGCTTTTCTATAAGAACTTAGATAATCATTGACATCTGGTGTCTTTATTTGAGATATTACATTTCTAGGCACCTCTTCTTTTTCTAATTTTTTTAATAACTTCTCAAATTGTCTAGCAAGTAGAACAACATCTTTACTGATGAATTCTTCTTCACTTTCAAATTGTGAAAGATCCTCAGCATATTTGCTATGTATTTTCCTAGCTTCTAATTCTAGTTTTTTAAAATCATCTTGAACTGATTTTATTTTCTTGTATTCTATTAGATATGTTAATAAATCTTCTTCAAGGTTATTATCATCTTCATCTTTTGGTAAAAGCTTTGAAGATTTAATACTTAAAAGTATGGAAGCTATATAAATAAAGCTTGAAATATCCTCTAAAGAAGTATCAAGCTTTTCTATCTCTAGCAGGTAATCATTAGTAATATCTTCAAGCTTTATATCATAAATATCAATCTTTTGTTTTTCAATAAGTTTTAATAACAAATCAAAAGGGCCTTGATAGCCCTCTAGTTCAATGTTTAAATTCATTTGCTTTCATGCATAACTGCATATTGTATTGCAATTATAGTTTTTGCATCAGTTATTTCTCCATTTAAAACTTTGTTGTAAAGTTCATCTATCGGATAAGATTTTGCCTCTAAATCCTCATCTTCATCTAAATCAAGCTTTGATTCCCTTAAGTCTTTTGCCAGGAAAAATGAAAGCTTATCATTAGTAAAACCAGGTGATGAGTGCATAGTGAATAAAAAGTCGCAAGTTTCTGGGTAAAATCCTACTTCTTCTTGCAATTCACGACGGGCAGTCTCAATTGGAGTTTCATTAGCATCTATTAGTCCTGCTGGTATTTCAAGCATAACTTGATCTACTGCTTTTCTATATTGGCTTACCATCCATAATTTATCTTCTCCATCATAAGCAATAATTCCAACACCTTTTTGGTGGTCAACTATTTCTCTCTTGGAATATTTTTTATTTTGAAGCTCTACAGTATCAACTCTAAGTTTTAAAATTTTGCCATCATATATTGTATCCGACTTTATAGATGTTTCGTAAAATTTATCTTCGCTCATTTCTTAATTCCTCCGCCATAGTTAACATTTCACTTGCTGAATTTATAGTAATATCAGTAATATTTACACCACCAATTAATCTAGCAATTTCGTTAATACGATTATCTTCTTCAATTTTTTCAGTAGAAGATATTGTATAATCTCCCACATCTCTTTTTGATATAAGTATATGGTTACTAGCAAGAGAAGCTATTTGTGGTAAGTGGCTTATCGATATCACTTGTCTTCTCTTAGATAAGTCAAGAATCTTCTCTCCAACTATTTGTGCTGTCCTACCAGAAATACCAGTGTCTATTTCATCAAATATCATAGTATCAACATTATCAAAGTCAGCAAATATTTCTTTAAATGCTAGCATAATTCTAGATATTTCACCACCCGATGCTGTCTTTGTAAGGGATTTTAATGCCTCTCCCTTGTTAGTTCTTATGAGAAAATCTACTTCATCAATTCCTGTAGTATCTACAGCATCTTTTTTGTTGAATTCTATTTTAAAAAGTCCATTTTTGATATTTAGATCTTTTATAGATTTATTAATCTTTTCTTCTATAATTTTACTTTTATTTACCCTAATTTCATGAAGTTTATTAGCATTTTCTTCTAATTTTTTATCAAGATCGCTTAAAATATTATCCAAATTATCTCTTAGATCTTCAATTTCGTCAAGTTCCTTACTTCTTTTCGAAATCGTATCATAATATGTCATTATATCATCAATTGTTGCACCATACTTGCGTTTAAGATTAAAAATATGCTCCATCAAATCTTCTAATTCTTGACTGCGTTCTGGATCTCCTACTAAAGTTTCCTCATAGATATCCATATCAGAATATATATCATTTAGTTCATCATTTATGGCAGATAACCTATCATAAAACTCACTAACTTTTTGATCAAAATTTGAGTAAGAAGATAATTCACTCATACTGGTGCTTATCATATTAGATATAGAATTTACATCATAATCACTATTATCTATTATTCCTTTTGCTGTTTCAATGGATTCTCTTAAAGCATTAATATTATTAAGTTTCTTGTATTCTTCGTCTATATCTTCTTCATTTACAGAAAGTAAATCAACCTGTTCAATCTCATCTATTTGATACTTTATGAGATCTCTCTCTCTTTGAATCTCCTCTTCAGATAGATTTAGATTATTATACTTGACTAAATAATCATTTTTTTGATTCACTAAAGCTTTGACCATCTTTTTTAAATCTTGAGTTTTTTTATCATTAGAATAGTTATCTATAAAATAAATGTAATTCGCCTTATTCATAAAGGCATTAGAGTCTCCTTGATTATATATATCTAATAAAATCGGTGAAATTTCTCTTAATATCGTAAGATTTGCTATCCTACCGTTAATCCTTAGTGTTGATGATTTTTTTGATATAGTTCTACTTACAATTAGTTTATTATCATCTTCATCAAATACTACATTATTGTTTTCAAGTATTCTTTTAGTTTTAGGATTAAGCTTAAAAACTCCTTCTATTAATGTTTTTTCTGCAAATCTGCCTACTATATCCTTGTCAGCTCTTTTCCCTAATAATAAATTAATGGCTTCAAGTATAAGAGATTTTCCTGAACCAGTTTCTCCCGTTAATACATTAAAACCATCTTCAAAATATATGTGATTTCTTTTAATAATAACAAAGTTATCAATAAAGAGCTCGGCTAGCATTATCTGACCATACCTCTTATATCTTCTATTAATTCATCTAATTTTTCAAAATCTTTAGGTGTTATAAATATTGTATCAATGCCTGTTACTATTCCACCAATGTTTTTAAGCTTAGAGTTTGTTATGTATTGGCCACAAACTGTTGCACAATATGAAATAGTTTTTATGACACATAGTTGAGCAGATTTCTCTACTGATAATACAGACTCCTTAAAAATCTTCTCCATTCTTTCATTAAGTGTATCATAAACTGTATCTACAACCGTATATTTATACTCATAATCATCTGCCTGAACTTTTGAAATTCTAAGTTCCTTGATGTCTCTAGAAATTGTAGCTTGTGTTGCATTTACCCCATGATCTCTGAGCATTTCAGAAAGTTGACTTTGAGTTTTCACTTCGTTATTTTGAATAATATCAAGAATTAGTCTTTGTCTAGTATATTTTTTCATAATTAATCCTCAATCTTCACGTACTGATAGATAATCTATTAGATATAAAAGAAAATCATTATCAGAAAATTCTTTTATAGTATTTTTTGCAAATAAGTTAATTTTATCTAAAAGTTCTCTAGCTTCATCATTATTCATAATATTTAGGATATTTAATTCATCTTTATAAGCATCTTCTAATAAATCATCCTGAATTTGATAGGCAAGTCCTAAATTATAAGCATAATCACAAAGTTTAACAATCTTTTCATCAGCTAAATTACATACAAGACCAGCACCTACTATAGAGGCCTTGAATAAATCAGCTGTTTTCTTATCATAAACATTTAATAAGTAAGACTTATCATAAATATTATCTCTTCTAAGATCTAGAACTTGTCCTTCTATCATTCCCTTATATCCAGTATGATCAAATAGATATTTACTTGCTTTTATGTATGAACTATCTTTTAGAGATAGCTCAAATAAAAGAGTTGAAGCCTCATTTAAAAGAGCATCCCCTGTTAAAATTCCTATGTCTTCACCAAACTTTATATGTAACGATGCTTTGCCACGCCTAACATTATCATCATCCATAGCTGGTAAATCATCATGTACTAAGGAATATGCATGGATCATCTCAAGACTTAGGGCAAATAATATATCATCACTAGTTGGACTTTTCCCTAACATTCTTAAAGTTTCTAAATATAAATTCGCTCTAATTCTTTTTCCAGAATCAAGAGCATAGACCAAAGGCTCATATAACCTATATGACTTATCAAAAGTTTGGCTAACTATAGAATCTATTAATTTTTTATTTTCTGCTAAAATTTCTTTAAATTCGGTACTATTCATTGCCTGTAATCACTTCAACTTTAGCTTTATACTCACCAAGTTGATCCTTAAGTTGTTTATAAAGTTCATTAGCTTGTTGATAAATTCTAATGCTCTCATCTAAATTATCTTTGTTTTCTTCAAGATCTTCTAAAAGCTCTTCCATTTTTTTATAATTATCTTCAAATGACTTATCCATCGCTAATAATAGCCTTTATCCTTCCATCGCTAAATTCTATTTCTACTAAATTACCAGTTTCAAGAGAATATTTGCTAAATATTTTATTTCCAGAAATATCCTTAATAATAATGCTCTTCTTTTTAGTTTCAATTAAGTTCTTAATGAGCTTCAATCTCTTTTCAGTAAAGTCAAGTTTAGTTTCCATATCTTTATAGTTAGATAACAAGATTTTGTCTAAGTTATTTTTAAGATTATCTATATCCCTAAGCTTATCATCTACTTTTAACTCTGGATTTAAAACCTTTATATTCTTTTCTATTGCATTTAATCTTAATTCATTTATATTAATTTGATTTCTTATAATATCTCTCATAGAATCAAGAATTTTTTCGCTTTCTTTTTCAATATTAGAATAGTTTGCAATTATATAAGAACCTGCTTCTGTAGGAGTTTGTAAAGATAAATCTGCTACTAAATCTAACAAAGTTGTATCTATCTTATGACCTATAGCTGAAATAACTGGAGTGTTTGCCTGATATACTGTTTCTATAATCTCCTTATTATTGAAAGCTCCTAAATCTTCACTAGATCCACCACCACGTGTTATAACTATTACATCTAATTTAAGATCGTCAAGTTTTTTTATAGCATCGACTATTAACTCAATTGACTGGCTACCTTGGACTTTTACAGCAGCTAATTTAATACTTATATCGTTTGGCTTTTGATTAATAACCGATAAAAAATCTACTATAGCAGCTCCGTCTTTTGATGTGATTAAACCTATCTTTTTAGGAAAAGTAGGTATTGCTTTCTTATTTTCAAAATCAAAATAGCCGCGCTCTTTAAAATCCTTTTTCACTTTAAGAAACTCAGCATACTCTTCTGATAAACCAACTTCTTCTATATTACTTGTTACAATAACAATTTTTGACGAGTAATTATTTAAAAATAAATTTCCCTTAACGATTACATCGATACCTTCGTTAAAAGAAAATTCTATATCCTTATCTTCATAGTAATAAATAACACAATCAATTACATCACTATCTTCTTTAAGGGAAAAATATAAGTGATTGTGACTATATCTAATATTTGCTAAACTTCCTTTAATATAAACCCTTGATAATATTGGATCATGCTTAATATTTGTTTTGAAATATTCATTAAACTGTTTTACAGAAAGCGCTTTTATCATTAGGATCTTACAATCTTTCCTAAAACTGAATTTATCATCTGATAGTCTTTTTCATCTGAGTAAATTTTAGTTAATTCTACAGCTTCATTTATAGAAACAGATACTGGTATGTCCATATATCTCATCTCATTTATACTTAAAAACAATATTGCCTTTTCTACTTTTGATAATCGTTTATATCTATTATTCAAAGTATTTTTTAATGTTTCCTCTATAGCTTCGTAATTTTCATTATAGGAAATTATGGATTCCTTGATAAATTCCTCACCTGTTAAATCATGATTTTCAAGGGTCTTTTCAACATCTTCTATTCTGTTGATACTATCTTCATAGATTAATTTAAAGACCCATTCTCTTTGTTCACTTCTTTTCATTAGATCTCAATCTTTGGTATAGATACATTTACTCTAGCTACTTCTATTCCTGTCATAGATTCTATAACTCTAATAACATTTTCTTGGATATTTTTTACAGTTTTTCTAACATTTACATTTTTATCAAGATTAACTGTAAGGTCAATATGAAGTCTCCCATCATAATTATTAACTACAGCCTTTGGGCTATTAGCTTTCTGATTATGCTTATTTTGATCTGAATTTATACCATAAACTCCATTAACCTCTTCACTTGCTCTAATAGCAAGTTGGTCTAAGATGTCATTGGCAATTTTTACTTGACCATTTCTAAATGTATTAGCCATTAGTATCTCCTTAAACTCTGGATAAGTAATCTCCAGTTCTTGTATCAATTTTTATAGTGTCACCTTCATTAACAAACACTGGAACATTTATAACAGCCCCTGTTTCTACTGTTGCTGGTTTTGTTACATTAGTAGCTGTATCTCCTTTTATACCTGGTTCTGTTTCAGTAACTACTAGTTCTACAAAATTTGGTGCATCAACACTAAATGGTTTACCCTCGTAGAATTTGATTTGAACATTATCATTTTCTTTTACATATTTAATAGCCTCTTCTACTGCTTCATATTCAATGCCAATTTGTTCAAAACTTTCTGGGTCCATGAAATAATATAATTGACCATCATTGTATAAATATTGCATTTCTTTTGTAGATATTACAGCATTTTCAAATTTTTCATTAGGGTTAAATGTTACATCTTTTGTTCCACCACCCATAACTGATCTTATTTTTGCACGTACAAAAGCTGCACCCTTTCCTGGTTTAACGTGTTGGAAATCAATTACTTGATATACATCATTATCATATACAAAAGTAACACCTTTTCTTAAATCATTTGCAGATATCATAAATCCTCCTAAAGTTTTCTATTGATTATTATACCATAATATAAATTATAATAAAAATCATAATAATGATAAAGAGAACTTTTTATAACCTTTAGAAAATAGAGCTTTTGGGGTATAAATTTATTATGAAAAAATTAGGAATTATCTCAGAATTCAATCCATTTCACAATGGTCATGAATATTTATTAGAAAAGTCAAAAGAAAAAACTAAGGCAGAAATCGCTATAAGTCTTATGAGTGGAGATTATGTTCAAAGAGGAGAAGCCGCTATAATTGATAAATTTAGTAGAGCGGATGCTGCCATGAAAGCAGGTTTTGATATGGTTGTAGAAATGCCTAATTATATTAGTTTGCAATCTGCAGAATATTTTGCTTTAGGATCTGTTAAAATTTTAAATAAATTAGATATAGATTATCTATGCTTTGGTATAGAAAATGAGGAGCCTGATGATTTTTTAAAAAAAGCTTATATATTAATTGATAAAAAAGATGAACTTGATGTTCTTACTAAAAAAAATTTAAATAATAGTTCATTTACAAAAGCACGTTATAATGCTACAGTTGAAATTTTAGGAGATAATAACTTTATAACATCAAATAATATCCTAGCTTTAGAATATATTAGAGCTATAGAAAAAATAAATTCAAAAGTTAAAGCTATTCCTATAAAAAGAATTTCGTCTGCTAACAAGGATATAAAATTAAATAACTCTAAGATCTCATCATCTACAGCTATAAGAAAACATATTTTTGATTCTTATAAAGACCATGTTCCTAGTTATTCCTATGAGTTAATTGAAAAAAGTAAAGAAATTTATGGTTTAGCAAATATGAATTATTATTACGATTTATTTAAATTTCTGATATTAATTGAACATAGACTCATGGATGATATTATAGGTTATGAAAATGGCATAGATAACTATTTAGAAAAAATAGCTATAAAAAACTGCTCTTTTAACAATTTTATTAAAGAAGCCACAACTAAAAGATATACTTCATCAAGGATAAAAAGATTAATGCTTAATTATATATTAGAAAATAAAATTTGCTTTAACAACTACGATCTTGATTTTTATAAAGTACTGGCTTTTAATAAAAAATCAGAATATATCCTAAAAAATGCAAAGGCAAAGGCCATCATCAGAAAGAAAGATTCTTACAATTTGTCTAAAACAGATAAAATAGTTTTCTCAAGAATGATAGATGCATCCAATCTATATAATTTTAGTACAGGACGTAATTTATATGAGGATTTCACAAAAAAAATAAGACGCTATTAGTATTTCTAAGAGCGTCTTTCAAAGTTATCTAGATTCAAGAATATTTCTTCTATTTTTTTCTAGCTGTTGAGCTAATTGACTGAAGTTTTCTGAAGATGATGAGAATAGTTTATCAATATATTCATAAGATTGTTGTCTAATCTTATTTGCTTCAGTAGCAGCTTCTTGTAAAATTCTATCAGCTTCTGTGCGAGCTTGTAAAGTAATTTCATGTTCTGAAATCATCTTTTGATATTGAACCTTAGCTTGTTCTTTGAAGTTTTGAATTTCTTTTTCAGCTTGTGCCAACCTTTGATCAGCTTCTGAGTTAGCTTCACCAATAATTCTATCTTTTTCTTGGTAAGTCCATTCCGCTTGTTTTATTTCTTGTGGTAAAGAATCTTTCATTTCGTTAAGAATTTCATAAATTTCATCTGGATCTACCGATACCTTTCTAGAAAATGGAACAGCACTAGCCTCATCCATAACATCTTCCATCTCATTTATTAATTCTGTTATTGTACTTGCCATTTGATTTCCCCCTTAGTAGTTGTATTTCTCTTTAATTTTATTTTCTACATTTTTACTTACAAAAGGTGATATCTCACCTTTAAAACTTGCTACTTCTTTGACACCACTTGAGCTTATGAACGAATAATTAGAATTAGCTAATAAAAATATTGTTTCAAGACCTTCATATAGACAAGCATTTATTCTAGCTATATTTTTTTCATATTCATAATCAGCTATAAGTCTAAGTCCTCTTGCTATTACTTTGCAATCTTCTTCTTTTGCAAAATTTACCAAAAGACCATCAAATGATTTTATTGTTACATGGGTTAGCTTATTTTCCTTAATCTCAACTCTAAGCATTTCTTCTCTTTCCTTAAGAGAAAACAAAGATTTTTTATCTTCATTTATGAGAATTGCTACTATAACTTCATCATACATACTATCCAACCTTTGAATAATATCAAGATGACCATAAGTTAGTGGATCAAAACTTCCTGGATATATTACTTTCATTTTATATAAATCTTAATTATCTTCCTTCCATATGTTTTTTCTTTATATAGATAAAAATCATATTTTTCACTAAAATTTAATTCTCTATCTGATTCTGTTATTACTATACCTTCCTCATTTAACAATTCATAATCTAATATGAGTCTAAGACTATGGTCTATGAAATCTTTATCATAAGGAGGATCTAAAAATACATAGTCGAATTTTATATCTTTATCTCTATAAGTCTCTAATGCTAATTTATAATCAAGTTTGTTAAGTATGTAATTATCATCTTTAATTTTGGCAAGATTTGCCTTTAATACCCTAAAACTAGAATTATCTATTTCATTAAAGCATACAAGCTTTAAACCCCTAGATAAGAATTCTATACCAATTTGTCCACTGCCTGAAAAAAGATCTAAGGCAGTAGATTCTTTTTTTATTGGATATAGCATATCAAATATAGCTTCTTTTACTTTATTATCCGTAGGTCTAGTATTTTTATGTTTTGGGGCATCTAAATTAAAACCCTTATATTTTCCTGCAACAACTCTCATTAGTTTAATATTATCCTTCTATCATATGTGAAAAATTTTTCTATATAAGAGAAATTAACTCCCTTATAATCATTATCCTTAAGAAATTGAAAAATTTCAAAACTTTTTTCTATCTCTTCACTTGTCATTGACATATATTCTACTTGGTCTAAATTTTTACCATGTTGGATTGATGATAAAATCTTACCACCACCTCTAAGCTCAAAATCTTTTTTTGCTATCTCAAATCCATTGTCATTATTAACTAAAATATTAAGCTTAGCATCTTCTTTTATATTTTGGGCCACTAAATAGCAATAAGATTCGTAAGGTCCACGTCCTACTCTGCCTCTTAGCTGATGGAGAGATGATAAGCCAAAGTTATTTGCATTATATATAACCATGGTATTTGCATTAGCTACATCAATACCTACTTCAATAACAGTTGTTGAAATAAGTATGTCTACTCTTCCAGCACTAAAGTCCTTTAATGTTTTTTCTTTATCTGTAGCTTTCAAATTGCCGTGAAGTCTTTTTATATTTTTGTTTTTAAAACGTGTTTTATAACGTTTGTATAATTTTTCTACACTATTATCATCATCTGCATCTATATTATTAGAAACTATATATACTTGTCTACCACTGTCTAAATTAAAAGATATCTCATTAAATAATATTTCTTCTCTATTTTTAGCAATAACTTTTGTTACAATAGGTTTTCTACCCCTTGGTAGCTCATTTATTATAGATAAATCTAGTATTTGAGCAAGCCTTAGAGAAATAGTTCTTGGAATTGGAGTAGCAGTCATTGTTAGATAATTCACTGACTCCGCTTTAGCACCTAATGCCTGCCTTTGTCCGACTCCAAATCTGTGCTGCTCATCATTAACTACAAATCTCAAATCTTTAAAACTTACATCATCTTGAATAAGAGCGTGAGTGCCTATTACTATATCAATATCTCCCCTTGCTATACTCTTTTTAAGATCAGCTTTATCTTTAACTGACCCAGTAAGAAGAGCTGCTTTCAATCCAAATGACTCTATAAAAGCTAAATTTTTCTCAAATTGTTGATTTGCCAAAACTTCGGTAGGAACCATCATTGCTGATTGGTAATCATTTAGACCAAATATTATCATAACAATTAAAGCTATTATCGTTTTCCCTGAACCTACATCTCCTATCAAGAGTCTATTCATGATTATTTCATCTGAAGCATCTTTTAGTATTTCATTTAAGGAAATAAACTGAGATCTTGTAAGTGTAAAGTCTAGCTTTTCTAGGATATTATCTAAATTGTAGTTTAATCTTAGTTCTTGTCTTCTTTGAAGTTTTTTATCTATAAAGTCAATATAAATTAATTCCCTTACAAAATCATTTATTTTAAGTTCTGATTTAGCCTTTATAAGGCTTTTTCTATCCTTTGGAAAATGAACTTCTTTTAAATTATCATACTTACTAGATTGAGAGAACTTCTCTAGCAATTCTTTGTCAAATATTTCTTCTTTGCTATCATAATTCTCTAAAGCTTTTTCTATAAAATCAGATATTTGTTTTTGATTTATACCAGATGTTAGGGAATATATTGCAATTATGTTTCCTATTATACTTTCATCTTTTTTACAAAAAATAGGATTAACCGCTTCATATACTTCCTTATTTTTATTAATCTTTGTATAGAATTTATAGGTATTTGACATAGACAGCTTTTGATGTGAAAATCTATCATTAAACCATAAAATTTTTATCTTTTGATTTGAGTCTTTTTCAAAAGCATAAAGATAAGTTATTATGCCATTTTTCGTTTGAACTTGATAAGACTTGCTGACTATTTCCCATTCAAAATAGTATTTAATATCAGGATTAGCTTTGCTAACTATCATCCTATGAGTTCTATCTTCAAAACTTGTTGGATAATAATTGTATAAGTCACTTACAGTATAAATACCTAGCTTATTAAGTAATTCTTCTTTTTTAGGTCCTATTCCCTTTAAGTCTATTAGTTTCATTATTCCAATGTGATTGTGTAATAATAAACTGGTTGACCACCATAAACTAGGTCAACATCAATATCCTTATGTCTTTTACTAAGCTTTTTAACTACATCTTTAGCTTCCTTTTTATCTACTTCTTGTCCGTAGTAAACAGTGACTAAAGAAATAGCTCTATCTTCTTCTAAAGCTCTATCAACAATTTTTAAAACCGAATTTTCAATTTTGCTTTCAGATGCAATTATATTACCATCCAAAATACTAAGGTAGTCATCTTTTTTGATTTCTACACCTCCAACAGATGTATCTCTAATAGAAGTAGAAATCTCTCCAACATGGATATCCTCTATAGCTTCCTTCATGGATTCTGTATTTTCTTCAAGACTACTTTCATAATCAAATTCTAACATAGCAGCAAAAGTTTCTGGTATAGATCTTGTTTCAATAACTACTGCATTTTTATCTGTTAGTTCTGTTGCTTGCTTAGCACTCATGATTATATTTTTATTGTTAGGGAATATTATTATATTTTCAGCATTAACTTTTTCTAAAGAATTATAAATATCCTCAGTTGATGGATTCATTGTTTGACCACCTGAAATAATCTGATCGATATTCATACTTTTAAGTATTGCATCATATCCGTCGCCTCTGCTAACAGCTATAAATCCATACCTTTTAGCTTCTTGTTTTTTCTTTGCTTTTATAGAACTAAGGTCAGGTTTTAGATTTGTAAGCTCAGCATGAAGGATTACTCCATATTCTGTAAGCATTTGTATTAATCCGCTAATATTATCTGTTTTAAGTTTTGCCCTTAAAACTTCATCTTCAAATGACTCTTCAATATCATCAGCTATTGTATCAAGTGATTTTTTTACAGTTTTATAAGATTCATCAGTTGTAGCCAACTCAAAACTAAATTCATAAGCAAGATCTTTTTTATCTTCTTTAGTGGCTGGTATAATTTCTCCTAGCTTGATATCACTATTTAAGGCAGAAAAAGCACCTCTTAACAAGACTATTAATCCTTGTCCACCTGAATCTACTACACCCGCCTCTTTTAATACTGGCAATTGATTTGGTGTATTATCAAGAGCTTTTTGACCTGCACTAATAATTTCATATAAATATTGATCAAGTTCAATATCATTTTTGTATATTTCATTAGCTTTATCAGTCATTTTTTGACTAACTGTAAGTATAGTTCCTTCAGTAGGCTTCATAACAGCCTTATACGCAGTTTTATTAGCTATATTAAATATTTCAGGAATATCCGATAAATCTATAATACTTTTACCTTTAATAGCCTTTGATAAACCTCTTACTAATTGAGAAAGAATAACTCCTGAGTTACCGCGAGCGCCCATCAAAGTTCCTTGCGATAGAGCTTTTGCAATTTCATCAGCACTTGTACCATTTAACTGATTTACCTTATCAACACCTGATTTCATTGTCATGGTCATATTTGTGCCTGTATCGCCATCAGGAACTGGAAATACATTCAGTTCATTTACCATTTCTTTATTTTCATTTAACAATTCATAAGCTCCATGAATCATCTGTTGAAGCTTATTTGCATCGATTTGTCTCATAAACACCTACTTATTAATTCCTTGCACTAAAATATTCACATCTGATACCCTAACATATAAAGACTTCTCTAACTTATATTTCACATTGTCTATAATATTTTGGGCAACCACTGCTATTCTTACCCCATAAAGAATAAAAATAGAAATATTTATACTTAAAGTTCCATCATCATTTCTAATTATTTCTACACCCTTAGACATATTATCCAGTCTTAAGAGTTCATATATATCATCTTTTGTAGAACGAGATGCAAGGCCAACTACACCGTATGATTCCATAACAGTAGCTGCAACTATATTTGCAATCACTGAATCATCGATTGTGACTTTGCCATAATGGTTTACATATTTAATAGCCATATTTCCTCCCTATAGTAAAACTATATACTTTTATTAGTTTATTATACCATAAAGACTTTACTTTAGTCATAATAAATCTGGACATAAAAAAATCGCCAAAATCAATTGGCGATTTTTATTAAATATTCTTATTTTCCAGCAAGTCTCTTATATGTGTTATATCTCTCATTAGCAGCTTTTTCTGCCTCAGCATATAATTCATCTGCTGTTTCTGGGAATGATCTCTTAAGTGAAGAGTATCTTACCTCACCTTGTAAGAATTCTTGGAATGATTCTGTTGGTTCTTTGGAATCTAATTGGAATGGATTTTTGCCCTCGTCAGCAAGTCTTGGGTCAAATCTCCATAAGTGCCAGTAACCAGCTTCAACAGCTTGTTTTTCTCTAAATTGAGATTTACCCATACCAACTCTGATACCGTGGTTAATACATGGTGCGTATGCGATTATTAGAGATGGTCCATCATAGCTTTCAGCTTCTTTGATAGCTTTTAATGTTTGGTTTTGGTTAGCACCCATAGCAACTTGTGCTACATAGATATATCCATAAGATGTCATCATTAAACCAAGATCTTTTTTACGTACTTTCTTACCAGATGCAGCAAATTGTGCTACTGCTGATAATGGAGTAGATTTAGAACTTTGTCCACCTGTATTTGAATATACTTCTGTATCGAATACTAAGATATTGATGTTTTCACCACTTGCTAATACATGATCTACACCACCAAATCCGATATCATAGCTCCATCCGTCACCACCGAAGATCCACATAGATTTTTTGATCATGTAATCTTTAAGTGTAAGAATTTTCTTAACTAAATCAGAAGCTTCTTCATTATCAACTTTTTCATCTTGAAGATTTAAGATCTTAGCTGTAGCTTCTTTAGAAGCATTAACATCTTCTTTTCCTTCAATCCACATCTTGAATGCTTCATTATATGGAGATTCAATGTTAAGTTCTAAGAATTTGTTCATATAGTTTTCAAGTAGGTATTTATTTGATTCTGCTGCAAGTTTCATACCGTATCCGTATTCAGCTGCATCTTCAAATAATGAGTTGCCCCAAGCTGGACCCTTACCTGATTGAAGGTTCTTTGTATATGACATAGCTGGTGCACTTGCTCCCCAAATTGATGAACAACCTGTAGCATTTGCAATATACATTCTGTCACCGAATAATTGAGTTACTAATTTAGCATATGGTGTTTCACCACATCCTGCACAAGCACCTGAGAATTGAAGTAATGGTTGTTTGAATTGGCTTCCTTTAAGGTTTTTATCATCCATTACATCTTCTTTGTATCCAACTTCTTCATGAGCATATGCCCAATTTTCTTTTTGTTCTTCAACTTGATCTTCAAAAGGTTTCATGATAAGAGCTTTATTTGGAGCTGGACAGATGTCAGCACAGTTTCCACAACCAGTACAGTCTAATGGAGAAACTTGAATTCTAAATTCATATTCATCCATACCCTTGCCGATAGCTTTTTTAGTATTGAAGTTTTCTGGAGCGTTAGCTTTTTCGTCTTCAGTTACTAAGAATGGTCTAATTACAGCGTGTGGACAAACAAATGAACATTGGTTACATTGGATGCAGTTATCCATTTGCCATTCTGGTACATTAAGAGCTATACCACGTTTTTCATATTCTGTTGTACCTGATGGGAATTCACCATTTTCAAGATCAAGATCTGTGAAAGCTGATACTGGAATATCATCTTCTTTTTGTTCTATCATTGGTCTTAAAATATTTTTAACAAATTCAGAAACTTCTCCGTTTTCTTCTTTTGCTTCGTCTTGCGCATTAGCCCATTCAGCAGGTATTTCTATTTTCTTAGCTGCAGTAAGTCCTGCATCTACAGCTGAATAATTCATGTTTACAATGTCATCACCTTTGTGACCATATGATTTAACGATAGAGTCTTTTAAGTATCCTACTGCATCATCAATTGGAAGTACTTGTGAAAGGTTGAAGAAAGCTGCTTGCATAATCATGTTTGTTCTTGAACCAAGTCCTAAATCTTGAGCAATATGTGATGCGTCAATAATGTAGAAATTGATATCATGTTCAGCCATATATCTTTTCATATTAGCTGGAATGTGTTGGTCTAATTCGTCTTCACTCCATACGCAGTTAAGTAAGAATGTACCACCATCTTTAAGTCCTGCTAATAAGTCATATTGATTAACGTATGCTTGTTTAGAACATGACATAAAATCAGCTTCATCTAGTAAGTATGTTGATCTGATTGGATCTTTACCAAATCTTAAGTGAGATACTGTTAAACCACCTGATTTTTTAGAGTCATAATCAAAGTATCCTTGAGCATACATGTCTGTATTATCACCAATGATTTTGATAGCTTGTTTATTAGCACCAACAGTACCGTCAGATCCGAATCCCCAGAACTTACATCTTGTTGTTCCTTCTTGACGTACTTTGAAATCATCTCTTTCTAAAGATGTATTGGTAACATCATCGTTAATAGCAAGTGTGAATCCTTCTTTAGTATCAGCTTTTGCTAAATTATCAAATACTGCTTTAACGTCAGCTGGAATTGTGTCCTTACCAGCAAGTCCGTAAACACCACTAAAGATTTCTGGAGCATTTTCTTGTCCGTAGAATGCTGATTTAACGTCTAAGTGTAGAGGTTGTCCTTCAGCACCTTTTTCTTTTGTTCTATCAAGAACAGCTATTTTCTTAACTGATTGAGGAATAGCTTTTAATAAATGTTCAGTTGAGAATGGTCTATATAAGTGAACTTCTACTAAACCTACTTTTTGTCCTTCTTCTAATAAAACATCAATTGTTTCACGAGCTGCTTGGCAGAATGAACCCATAGCTACTATGATATTTTCTGCATCATCAGCACCGTAGTAGTTGAATAATTCATAATTTGTACCAATTAAATCATTGATTTGGTGCATATAATCTTCAACTATACCAATCATATCTGTATAAGCTGGGTTAGAAGCAACATATCTTTGGAAATAAGTATTCTTTTCTGCTGTACCCATGTGTTTTGGTCTTTCTGGATTTAATGAATTATTTTTGAATTCATCAACAGCATCATAGTCTACTAAATCTTTAAGTGTGTCATAATCCCAAACTTCGATTTTTTGAATTTCGTGACTTGTTCTAAACCCATCGAAGAAGTTAATGAATGGAAGACGTCCCTTTATAGCTGCTAAGTGAGCTACTGGAGATAAGTCCATTACTTCTTGAACAGAGTTTGAGCAAAGCATAGCACAACCTGTTTGTCTAGCTGCCATAACGTCTGAGTGGTCGCCATAGATAGAAAGTGATTGAGTAGCTACAGTTCTTGCTGCAACATGGAATACACCTGGTAATCTTTCACCAGCGACTTTATACATATTAGGTATCATTAATAATAATCCTTGGCTGGCTGTATATGTAGTAGTAAGTGCTCCTGCTGCAAGTGAACCGTGAACAGCTGCTGCTGCACCTGCTTCAGATTGTAGCTCTTTTACCATTACTTCTCTATCAAAAACATTTTTACGTCCATTTGATGACCAAACATCAACAGACTCTGGCATTGGTGAAGATGGTGTGATTGGGTAAATAGTTGCAACATCAGTAAATGCATATGATACGTGAGCTGCAGCTGTATTACCGTCCATAGTCTTCATTGCTCTAGTAATTGTCATTTAGACCTCCTAAAATAATTATAAGTAATTATCGTTAACACTAATTTAAGTATAATGAAGATTTATAAGAAAGTCAAGGGTAGTTGTTAAAATATATATTATTTCTTAAAAAAGAGAAATTTTTATAAAAGTAACGATTGTTAAGTTACAAATAAAAAAACAATGACCTATTCGAAGTCATCGCTTTTCTCTACTAATTCTTTGTGAAATATATTATTTGTCATAGCACGAGCCGCATTATAGCCGAAGTTTTTCTCTCTTTGATTCATAGCTGCAACTTCGACAATCATAGCTAAATTTCTTCCAGCCCTTACAGGCACTACTATGTGTGGAACTTTTACATCTAATAATTCTATATAATGATCATCAAGTCCTAATCTATCGTACTCAAAGTCTGATTTCCATTGTTCTAGCTCTATTACAAGTTCAATTTGACTAGTATGTTTTACAGAACCTGTCCCATATAATCTTCTAACATTTACTATACCTAAACCTCTTATTTCCATATAGTGTCTGATATTATCTGGCGCTGTACCCATTAGTTTATTATCCATAGCCATAATGTCTACCATGTCATCAGCTACTAGTCTATGTCCTCTATTTACAAGATCTAATGCTGTTTCACTTTTACCAACTGATGATTTCCCCATAATGAGAACACCTATACCAAAAACTTCAAGAAGCTCTCCGTGAACATTGCTTCTTGGGGCCAATTGATATTCAAGTTCATAAGATATACCAGATATAAGTTTAGTAGTTTTTTCTGGTGATCTTAGAAGAGTCTTATCATAATAATCTGCTAGGTCTAAAATATCTTGATTTAATTCTGCATTATAAGAGAATATAACGGCTGGGATATTATAAGATAATATCCCTCTAAATCTCTCATATTGAAGCTTACTATCAAGTCCTGTTAGATAAGTATATTCTACAGATCCAATAATTTGTAATCTTAAATACGGAAAATCTTCTAGGTAGCCAGCCAATTGCAGACCAGGTCTATTTACATCAGCACTGGATAAGGTAATGTCATAATAATTGCTGGATTGATGGACAATTTCAAGACCTAAATTTTCTACTACTGTGTGTAACTTGATCTCTTTGTTGGTTTCGCCTCTTAAAACCTCTTTTTGAATAACATCACTCTTTACTTCGCTTTCTGTAACGCCATCATCCATTATTTCCTGATTTTTATTTTTATCGTCCATAAATTCTCCTTATCCTTTTAGTCTAAAATATTTATATATTTCTAAGGCTTGTGATTTTCCGACTAGGGGAACTTCCATTAGCTCTTCTACACTAGCTTTCTTAATATTTGTAATAGTTTTAAAATGCTTATAAAGATTTATTCTAGTTTTTTCTCCAACACCTTTTATATTATCAAGCTCTGATTTTTGCATTGTCTTCTGCATTAATTTTCTATGATAATTTATGGCGAATCTATGGGCTTCTTCTTGAATTTCATAGATCAACTTATAAACCGGATCGCGCCTATTTATAGGTATTTCACAACCTTGATAAATTATTGCACGGGTAGTATGCTTATCGTCTTTAACAAGACCTGCTATTTCAATATTTAAATTAAACTCTTTTAATATTTCTTTTGCTGAAGATACTTGTCCCTTGCCACCATCCATAAGGATAAGATCTGGAAGTTTACCAAAGCCTGTAAGGATATTTCCTGCTTCTTTTTCCTTAAGGCCATTTTTTAATCTACGAGTTAATACTTCTTTTAGAGATCCGTAATCATTTGGTCCTTCTATAGTTTTTATCTTAAACTTCCTATATTCTTTTGGATTTGGATGTCCATCTTCAAATACTACCATAGAGCCTACTGACTGAACTCCAGATGTATTAGATATATCATAAGCTTCTATCCTATTTATCTTAGATATATTTAAAATCTCTTTTAATTGATTTATACCAGCAGACTTTTTTCGATTCTTCTTTTCTATGCGTTTTTCATATTTTATTCGCATATCATTGGCATTAGTTAAAGCCATATTTACTAAATCTTTCTTTCGACCAAGTTTTGGCTGATGAATAGTAACCTTAGTACCTCGTTTTTGATTTAAAAACTCATTTATGGTTCCTATATCTTCTGGCATAGTTTCTAGTAGTACTTCTTTTGGAACATACATTATATCAAGATAAAACTGTTTAATAAAAGAGCCTATTATATCCTTATCAGTTTCTACAAAATCATTTTTGATAATAAAATGTTGGCGATCTACAATTTTTCCTTCTCTCATGAAAAATACTTGCATGACTATGACGCTAGTGCCTTTGCTCATAGCTATGATATCCATATCATCACCGCCGGTTTCTGTAACTTTTTGACGTTCAGAAATAGTGGATAGTGCTCTATAATAGTCTCTATATTTAGAGGCCATCTCAAAATTAAGCTCACTACTTGCTTGATTCATCTTATCTAGCACCCAGTCTGGAATCTTATCTGACTTATTTTCTAAAAATAATTTAACATCCTCTATATTCTCCATATATCTTTGCTCATCTTCTTTTTTAATACATGGTGCATTACATTTTTTTATGAAATAATTTAAGCAAGGTCTATCTAGGGTTGCTCCCTTATCAAAGTCTAGATTGCAAGTTCTAAACTGATAGTATAAGTGAAACAAATCTATAGAATCGTTTACTGCATAGGCATCTGGATAAGGTCCAAAATAAAGGGCCTTATCATTATAAACTTGTCTTACCTTTAATATTCTTGGATATTTTTCATTAGTTATTTTTATATAAGGATATTGCTTATCATCTCTAAGTACGATATTGTATTTAGGCCTATTTTTCTTAATAAGATTAGATTCTAGAACTAAAGCCTCGACTTCATTTTCTACTATTATATATTCAAAATGATCAATATGGGAAACCATGGCAAGAACCTTGGCTCCCTTGTTTTTGTTATTATCAAAATACTGGCGAACTCTTTTTTTTAGATTAATAGCCTTTCCTACATATATAATCTCATCGCTAGCATTTCTCATTATATAAACGCCAGGTAAATCTGGTAGTTCTTTTAGTTTGTCCTTTACTTCTTGAGTGGTCAAATTTCTTTACAACTCTCTTTCAAATATTCTAAATCTGAGCCTTCTAAGTGTGGTGCTAAAAGTTGTTCACATTTAGCATTGTAATCATTTATCCAGTCTATTTCTTCCAAAGTTAATATTTCTGTTTTTATTGGTCTAGTATCTATTGGAACATATGTTAAGTTCTCAAACTCTAAAAACTTGCCAAATTCGTTATCAAAAGCATGACGAACAAGAGTTTCACTTTCTATTCTTATACCATGACTACCTGCTATATAAAGTCCAGGCTCATTAGATGTCATCATCCCCTCTATAAATTCAACATCACTTGTAGCTGAAATTCTTTGTGGTCCTTCATGAACTGTTAGTAAATAGCCTACGCCATGACCTGTACCATGAAAGAAATCCTTGCCCGCTTTCCATAATGGGTATTTAGCAATTGCATCTAATCTTTGGCCCGTAGTTTTATTTTTAAACTTAGCTAAAAATAAGGAGATATGAGATTTTAAAACTAAAGTATAGTCAGTTTTTTCATCTTCAGTAAGTCTGCCTAAAGCAAGAGTACGAGTGATATCTGTAGTGCCTTCTTTATAATGTGCTCCTGAATCAATTAAGATAAGCCCTTCATTTTCAATTGTTTTTGAGCCTACATTAGATGGTGCATAGTGAACAATTGCCGCATTGTCCTTATAACCTATGATTGATTCAAAGGATTCTTCTACAAAGCTTTTGTTCTCTGCTCTAAGCTCATGAAGTTTTTTGCTAGCTACATACTCATTCAAGGTTCCTGTAGTAGATCCTATTTCTAACCAGTTAAAGAATTTTACTAGGCTAACGCCATCTATAATATAAGCTTTCTTAGTATTTTCTATTTCTTTATCATTTTTGACAGCTTTCATATTTGTTGTGATATTTCTATCTGTAGAAATTTTTACATTTGCATTTATAGAATCATAAATTGCTACATTTGTTCTTTCTGGATCTAAGAATATCCTATTTTTGCCAGGTATATCTTTTAATAATGTAAAGATATATTCATATGAATGTACTTTTATATTATTTTCTGATAAATAATCTTTCACTTCTCCATCTAGTTTTGCTTGATCAATACATAAATGAGCTTGATCATGAGAAATTAGCATATAAGATAACACTACTGGATTGTAGTCGATATCATTCGCTCTTATATTAAGAGTCCAACAAATATCTTCAACTGCACCTATAAAATAATAATCATAAGCATTTTTTGCCATTTCCTCGCGTATGCGACTAAGTTTAGAAGATGTAGATTCACCTGCATATTCTTCACCTAAAATCCAAACTTTATCATCTCTTAAGGATGGTCTATCAGTCCATAAAGTTGAAATATAGTCAACATCTGAAACAAGAGTTCTAGATCCCATAGACTCACTTAAACTTTTATACTCTTTTACTGAAAATAAATTGCCATTAAATGCAATTTTGCCAAATTCACTAACACTTTGATCTAGATATTCTTCTATGGTAGGATAGTCATCCTCACCCATTTTCATAAGTTCAAATTCCGAATGAGCTAATTCTTTTTCAGCTTGTAAGAAATATCTAGAATCCGTCCAAAGTTTAGCTTCATTCATAGTAATTACAGCAGTACCAGCAGAACCAGTAAATCCAGAAATAAATTCTCTTTCTTTGTAATGATCTGCCAAATATTCTGATTGATGTGGATCTGATGTTGGTATTATGTAGGCATCAATTTTTCTATCCGCCATTAAATTTCTTAAATCTTCAAGTCTTTGATTAATATTCATTTAAACTCCTTAAGTCTATATAACTATAAAAAGCGCTGAGGAAAATCTCCTTAATTCCTAGATTTTACAACAGCTCATTTACTTATTTACTATAACTATACCTATTTATAAAGTATTTTTGTAGCGTATCTAATGATTGATTTTTACTTCAAATCAATTATAATTAATACAGTTATGTAAAATTTTTAAAGGGGTGAGTATTTAGATGAAACTTGGAATAGTAGGTTTGCCAAACGTTGGTAAATCAACATTATTTAATGCAATAACAAAAGCTGGTGCACTTATTGCCAATTATCCATTTGCGACAATCGATCCAAATGTCGGCCTTGTAAATGTCCCAGATGAACGACTAAACGTATTGGCGAAAATGAGTGAATCAAAAAAAATAGTTCCAGCTGTAATTGAATTTTATGATATAGCTGGTCTTGTAAGGGGGGCTTCAAAGGGTGAAGGACTAGGCAATCAATTCTTATCAAATATTAGAGAAACAGATGCTATAGTAGAAGTTTTAAGATGTTTTGATGATCCTAATGTTACCCATGTCGATGGATCAGTCGATCCAATTCGTGATATTGAGACCATCAACCTTGAGCTTATATTTGCAGATCTTGAAATGATTGATAAGGTCTTAGAAAAACGAAGAAAAGTTGCTCGTAATGACAAGGATGTAGCCAAAGAAGTTGCAGTTTTAGATAAAGTCAAAACAGTACTTGAAGAAGGAAAATCTGCTAGAATCCTAAAATTAAATGACGAAGAGAAAAAACTCCTACGTTCTTATCAACTACTTTCAACAAAACCAATAATTTATGTATGCAATGTAAATGAGGAAGATGCCGCTAATAATGGTGAAACTAACCAATACGTTAAGACTGTTCGAGACTTTGCAGCTAGTGAAAATGCAGAAGTATCAATAGTATCTGCAAAAATTGAACAAGAAATCTCAGAACTTGAATCAAATGAAGAAAAGAAAGATTTTTTAGAGATGTTAGGTCTTGATGAATCTGGCACCGACAAAGTAATAAAAGATTCCTATAAAACGCTAAATCTAATTTCTTTTTTAACTACAGGAGAAATGGAAACCCGTGCTTGGACAATCACAGATGGCACTAGAGCCGTAGATGCAGCAGGTAAAATTCACACTGATATATCTCGTGGTTTTATAAAAGCTGAAATCGTATCGTATGAAGACCTCGTAGAATCTGGATCTATAAATGGTGCGCGCGAAAAAGGACTCCTTCGTATGGAAGGTAAAGACTATATCATGAAAGATGGCGATGTAGTTAATTTTAGATTTAATGTATAAGGGTATATAATGAAAAAGCAAGGAAGACTAATAGTCCATACAGGCTCCATGTTTTCAGGCAAAACAACATCTCTATGGCGCGAGCTATATAGGATGAAGATTGCAAATTATAAGATTGCTGCCTTTAAACCAGCAGTTGATAATAGAGATGATGAGAAAAAAATAGTATCGCACGATAATCTAGAATTGGATGCTATAAAAGTTGCTGATTTAAATGAGGTACGAGACTATGCTAATAAAAATGAATTAGATGCTATTGGAATAGATGAACTCCAATTTTTCCCAAATGATCCAACAGAAGTAATAGATATATTTAATGAACTTATGAAAAGTAATATAACAATTGTAGTATCAGGCCTTGATATGGATTATAAAACCAGACCATTTGAAATAATAAAGGAGATAATGCCTATAGCAGATGAACTTATAAAGCACCATGCAATTTGTGCAAATTGCGGTGAGGACGCTTGGGCTTCATATAGGAAGTCTACAGATGAATCTAGAATCCAAATAGGTTCTAAAGATAAGTACGAACCTTTATGTAGACAATGCTATAATCAAAAAATGAGCGAAAGAGAAAAAACCAAAAATCAAATTTCACTAGAGGGCTTAGATAACTAGTCCTCTATATTTTAAAAAGTAAAATAAATAAGGATGATAAAATGAAAGTTGCTTTAGTTTACGCAGAATACCAAAATATGACAGAAGAAATAAGTAAAGTAAACCCAAGTGCAGATATTACCATGAAAAATATGTTAATGTCAATAACAGAAGCCTTAGAATCCAATAATCACGAAGTTTTCCCAATAGCTGCCAATATAGATATGATGAGAAATATTATGGAGATTGAAGATTTGGATGTGATTTTCATTCATTACGATCCTCTAGAAAATCTTAAGCTTCAAGGAAACGTTTTTGCTTCCATAGAATTGCTTGGCATACCTTTTGTAGGAAGTGGGATGCTTGCCCAAGCCATTTCCTTATCAAAGAAAACTTCAAGTATGATCTTACAATCTCAAGGACTTCCAGTTGTAAAATCACAAGCTTTGTATACCAGAAATGAAGAAATAAATAAAGAACTTTTGAAATCTTTCCCACTTTTTGTAAAACCAGAAGCAGAAGCAGTTTCTGTAGGGATCAATAGAGATTCTTATGTTGAGGATGAAAAATCTTTAAAAAATACTTTAAACAGGATATTCGATGAAGTAAACCCTCCAATAATAGTTGAAGAATTCCTACCTGGTAGGGAGTTTACTGTAGGTATCTTAGATAATATGGGGGATATAAGAGCCTTAGAAATCACTGAAATGACTTTTAAAGAAGAAAACAAAGCAAACTTTAGGACTAAAGATGCAGTTAAAAATAAGTGGACCATAAGAACTACTCCAGCAAATATTGATAAAAATTTAGAAAAAGAAATAAAAGACCTTGCTATAAAATCATTCAACGCTCTAAATTGTGAAACATATGCTAGGGTAGATATAAGGCTTAATAAAGAAGGTCATCCTTACATAATGGAAGTAAACACTATGCCAGGACTTTCTAAAGGCTTATCACCTTATGTTCTTGAAGCAGAAGCATCAGGAATGAGCTATGATAAATTAATGGACATTTTAGTAAAATCTACCTATGATAAGGGTGTAGCTATGAAAAAACTTGGAAGAGGTAAATTCTAATTATTAAATTAAAAAAGATCTTAAGAAATAAATAAACTGACCAAGTAAGTTAATACTAAGATTAACTTCTAAAAATCAGTCCTTAACTTCTTAGGATCTTTTTAAATACTAATCAACTTTATATTTTCGTCTATAAATTCTTTATCAAAAATATTATTATAGGTGTCAAAGTAATCATTTATACCTGCATCTTTAGTAGTAGACATTAGCTCCATTTCGATACCAAAGTAGTCTACTTTATCTTCCAAAACTTTAAAACCATTTCTAATATAAAAAGCTTTTCTTCTATTTCTTAAATGATAATCATCAGAATCTTTTAGATCTGTACTTTCTATTTCTATCATCAAGTCCTTATAAGTATTTTTTAATAAGCTCAATGACTTGCTACCTAATCCTTTAGATCTTAAGTCAGGTTCTATAGCAAAATAGGATAAAAGATGGACATTATCACTAAAATAAATCACAGCAAAGCCAATATCTCTATTATCATCGCTTATATTAACTATATCTATTAATCCATCTTCTTTTAAGCTATATAAATCAGCTAGATCTATTCTCTCATCTTCTGGGAAAGATTTTATATAAAGAGTTTCGAAATATTGTTTTCCCGAAGCCTTACTGATATCTAATAAATCCAAAATATCTCCTAATTAGAATTTATAATTTTCTATGAACTCTATATCATCTTCAGTTAATGCATATTTACTTTGATCTGTTATAATCTCTGGCCCATCTTCATGAATTATAAGTTGATGTTCAAATTGTGCACAAGTTGATCCATCCTGAGTGCGAGCTACCCAACCATTGTCATCGAGTTTCATTGGCCACTTACCGCTTGCAATCATTGGCTCAATTGTAAATACCATTCCTGCTTGTATACGTTGTCCGTGATTAGCTTTTCCATAATGAGGCACCTGTGGATCCTCATGCATTTCTTTACCTATACCATGACCTATAAAATCACGAATAACAGAAAAGTTATTTTCCACTTCTGCATACTCTTGGATAGCATGACCTATATCACCAATTCTATTGCCTGGCACTGCTTGATCAATTGATTTATTTAATGATTCTAAAGTAACATCCATAAGTTTTTGATCGCGATCTGATAATTCTCCTATGGCATATGACCAACAAGAATCAGCAAGTCCCCCATTGTATTCAATAACATTATCAATCGATACAAGATCACCTTCTTTTAGGACATAGTCTCCTGGAAAACCATGGCAAATCTCATCATTAACTGATATACAAAGTGTATAAGGAAATCCTCCATAGCCTAACTGTGCTGGGATAGCCCCTTTATGATCAACTATAAATCTATTAGCAAAATCATCTAATTGCTTGGTAGTTATTCCAGCTCTTATTACTTTTTTAATAGCTAAATGAGTTTGACATAGTATTTCAGCTGCCTGTCTCATCTTTTCAAAATCTTTTTCTGTATATAATCTTATCATTGTAACCTCTCAACTAAAAAAGGCGCATAAGCGCCTATGTTTACATCTTTGTCATACCGATATATGTGTATTTATCTGAACCAATCTTTGGTTCAACTTCAAATCCTAATGGCATTGCATAAGCCTTGCTTAATTCATCTATATAATACATCATTATACCTGCATCTATTAAATTTACATCTCCCTTATAGTCCTCTATATAAAGAGATAATTCATCATCTACTATTAGAAATCTCCAAGGTTGAGCATTATTAGCTGATGGAGCAAATTTTGCATAATTGAATATTTCGTTTAATCCTCTTTGTTCAAGGTCTTCATCAGTAGCTGGTGTATCAAAATCGCCTAAAAATACTAAATCTTCTGTAGCACCTCTATCGATGTAGGAATGTTCACGTCTTTCATCATCTAAAGGATATCCAACTGCTAGAAGTATATTTATATCACCTTCTGAATAGTTAAAGGCATTTTGTTTTACAACTTCATCAACTTCACTTACTGTTATCCAGCAAGTACCAAGACCTAGTTTATGAAGTTTTGTGATAATTTCTTCTACTCCATAAGCACCTTTTACGATTGTAGTAGGATCGTTATTACGAGCATCAAGCGCTATATAAGCTGGAGCCTTGATCATTACACCTCTATAACCTGCAACTCCATTTAGAGCCTTATATACTGATTCTCCATCTGTATTTAGTAGAAATGCTAGATTTTCCCTACCTAATTTTTCTGCTTCATCATTTACAATTTCATAAACTTTTTTAGCAATATCTTCATCTAATTTTTCGTCTTTATAGTCTCTAGTAGAAGTTCTAAACTTCAATAGGTTTTTTGTATCCATTGTTACCCCCGTATATGTATTCTATAAACATCATACCATATTTTTATAAATTTTTGTATGGTATGATAATTATATGAAACTAACAGAAAAACAATTCCAAGCAGCAAATCACATAAATGGACCGTGTCTAGTACTAGCCGTACCTGGAGCTGGTAAAACAACAATGCTTTTGAAAAGAATTAATATACTAGAAAAATATATAGATCCATCTCATATTCTTTCTCTAACATTTTCTAAAACTCAGGCTAATGATATGAAAATAAGATACAATGGTCTTAAGACAAACTTTATGACTATCCATGCCTTTTGCTATCTTATAATAAGAAACTATTATAAAAAGAAAAATCGCAGAATAAAAATACTAGAAAGTGATGATCTATACAATAAATATAACTTAATAAAACAAATTTATTTAGACATAAACGGTAAAGTTATATCTTCTGAAGATCTTGATGACTTCTTTAGTTATGTTGGCTATATGAAAAATTCTATGGATGATATTTCATACCTTAAAAACTCTCAAATAAAAAATATAGAAAAAGTTTATATAGCATATGAGAAATTTAAAAAAGAAAATTTCTATATAGATTTTGATGATATGCAAGTTATCGCCCTAAAACTCCTAAATGAAGATAATCGTTTATTAAGATCTGTTAAAAGCAAGTATAAATATATTCAACTTGATGAAGGACAGGATACTTCTCTTATACAATTTAAAATTCTAGAAAAAATAGTTTATCCGGAAAATAACCTTATGGTAGTAGCAGATGATGATCAATCTATTTATTCCTTTAGAGCAGCAAATCCAGATTACTTGCTAAATTTCAAAAAAATATATCCTGATTCTAAAATACTTACTATGGATGAAAATCATAGATCCCAAGCAAATATAGTAATTGGATCAAAAAATTTCATTAAGCAAAATCAAAATAGATTTAAAAAAGACCTATATACCAACCATCCAGCTACTACACCCATTAGACTTGCTAGATTAAAAAATAGCAAAGATGCTTATAAGTATATAATTAGTCATTTAGACTCAAATAAAAAAACAGCTATTTTGTATAGAAATAATATTTCTTCATTAAATATGGTAAGCTTTTTATTGAAAGATAACCGAGATTTTTCTATAAACAATGGATCCTATGATTTTTTTGATTCGAAAATCCTAAAAGATATTATCAATATAATTAGTTTTAGTGAAGATTTTGATGATGTAGAATTATTTTCTAATATTTACTATATGATTAAAACGTACCTAAACCGAGAGGATATAGAAAAACTTAATCAAAAGCCAATTAACTACGATATATTTGACTATCTACATGAGATTGTCGATGATGAAAAGTCTTATAATCTAATGAGAAAAGAAAAAGAATTTAAATACTTAAGAAAGCTAAGTTTGGATAAAAAAATAGCCTATATTTACTCAAATATGGGTTATAGAGATTATATAAAAGTTTTTTCTAATAAATACTATGAAGTAATTATAAATAAAGCCTTGTATGTAGAAAGTCTTATAAACTTTACTAAAGGTTTAAAAGATCTTGATCAATTTTATGAAAAAAAGTTAATATTCGAAAAGATTCTAAATAAAAGAAATGATTCTAATCTTATATTATCAACTATCCACAAATCAAAAGGCTTAGAATATGATGATGTATTTGTAATAGATTTAATAGAGAATGAATTTCCTATGCTCCTAGATATGAATGATAATTATATGAGAATAGAAGAAGAAAGACGAATGTTTTATGTTGCTATGACTAGAGCTCGTTCTAATCTTTATCTTTTGAGTCTAAAAAATAGAAATGGGATGAAAGTAAAAGCTTCCATTTTTTATGAAGATATTAAAAATCAATAATTTGGGTATATATAATTTAGATAAGATGATGAAACATAAAGGAGATTACAATGAAAAAAATTGCAATTTTAGTTGAAAATAATTTTGAAGAATCAGAATTAATCTATCCTTATCATAGATTTAGAGAAGATTATGAAGTAACACTATTAGGTAGTGAAGCTGATACAGAATATACAGGAAAAGCTGGTGGTTGGACTATAAAATCTGACAAAGCTTCTAGTGAAGTTAGTGCATCCGATTTTGATGCAGTATATATACCAGGTGGGTATTCTCCAGATGCGATGAGACAAAATAAAGATACAGTTAAATTTGTAAAAGAAATGCACGAAGCAGACAAAATAGTAGCAGCTGTATGCCATGGTCCATGGGTATTAGCAGAAGCTGGCATACTTGATGGAGTAAAAGCAACATCAGTCTCAACAATTTCTACAGATATTAAAAATGCAGGTGCAAACTGGGTAGACGAAGAATGTGTAGTTGATAATAATATCATAACTGCAAGAACACCAGTGGATCTACCTGTTCATGTTACAACAGTAGTTAAAGAACTTGGTAAGTAATACAAATAATTATGGTGCTGCTGTAAATTAATAGATATCCATCGTTCCATCATTGGGTGTCCTATTAGAAAGTTTGATATTTAGCCCGCTGACTCATAGAGTCCAAACTTTTGATAGGATGTTCCTATTATTTTGGAACGATTTATTTGTCTCTAAAACTCCCTATTTTTTTCTTTATAATGTTTTTTTATATCATCTTATAAAATTATGAGATACGAACTCCCAACTTTAGCTATATTTTTGTAAATTGATTATATAAATAATAATATAAATGTTATAATAAAGTTATGAAAAGAAATTATAATTTAGACAAGTTCCGTGGATTTACAATTATTTCCATGGTTTTATTTCACTTAATGTATAATATAAATTTTTACTGGAAAATTTCTTGGTATGATGGAACACTTTTTAATAAAATATGGCAGCTATCTATAGCCTGCTCATTTTTTATCATATCAGGAATTACCTCTAATTTTTTAAGCTCAGAAAAAAATATAAATAGGGGATTAATTACATCTTTGATTGGATTTGCTATAAGTCTTACTACCTATTTTTTTGCTCCCGAGCAAATGATTGTTTGGGGAGTACTCAATGGACTTGGCGCATCAATGCTTATAACAGGGATTTTGCAAAAGCATCTTGATTTTGATTTTAAATACTTCTTTATATTTTTAGTGATCTTTATATTTACTTATAATATACCAGAAAGAAGTTTATATACTTATAACTTTTTTAAAAATCTCTATGATAGTAATTTAGCCATACTTGGTTTCCCTGGAAGTAATTTTGCCTCAAGTGATTATTTCCCTATGATTCCTTGGATATTTATATATTTATCAGGTTTTTCTTTAGGGAAGTTTTTAATTTCAAATAACTTTTATTATAAATACGGTAAAGATAATTGGCTGGCAAAAATTGGCAGACATGCTATGATCATATACTTAACACACCAAGTTGTTCTCTACCCTATTGTTACTTTAGTATATAAGCTCACTATATAAATTTAGATACTATAAAAAAGCCGGGTATGTAAAATGACCCAGCTTTTATTTGATGCTTATTGTGTATTCTTCTGCTATAATAGGATTAATGTTTAATATTTCCTTTATAGCTTTATCTGTTTGTTGACTAGCTTGTTTTAGCAATCCCTTTTTTACAGCTTCTTTTTCTACCTTTGCTTCCTCTTCTTTTCTAAAGTTGGTATAATCTTCAAGTTCCATAGGATTAAATACCGAGTTTTTTTCATCAAATATCATTATAGAATCTTCATCTATATCATGACTTAAAATCTTAGCATCTGGTAGCTTAATGGTAATAATCTTATTATTCTCATCTACACTTGCATTCGCTTGATCAAGATCTACCCCTGCATTTATATCACCTTCATAGGTATATAAGAAACTTTTAGTTGTAAATGGAAGTTTGATTCCTTGAAATTGTTGACTACTTTCAAATGAAGCTACATTTTTATAATGGTATTTTAAAGTTGTAAGTTCTTTTACTTCTTTTAGGGAAGATTCTACGATATCCGATGTGATCTCGTCATTTTCTTCCACTGCAAACTTATCTTTTATTAAAAATCCAAAAATACCAGCTATAGCAGTTACTATAAGGGCTGCTATAAGTCCCTGAAGAAAACCATTCTTTCTTTTAGTCATATTAATTCCTTTATTTATGTTTTGATAATATTATACAGTAAATATAAATAAATTAAAGTCCATGTTAAATAAAATTAAGTTTCTTTACTTATAACTTTTCTTTAATACAGATAAATTAAACTAGTATATATAATAAATTTATCTAGAAATGATTTATCTAAACTTAGCTTTTGCATAATAAATAGGCTTATTTCTATCTCTCCATTTTTTCTCATATTCGGTTACTATCGATTCTTCTTCTAAAAGATCATAATTCTTGTACAAAATTTCCATGCCAAAATCTTCATAGTATTTTAAAGAATCATCAAAAAATCCTCTATCATCTGTTTTTTGCTCAACTATTCCTCCATCTTTCATAATAATCTTATATCTTTCTAAAAATCTAGGATGGCTCAAACGTCTTTTGTGGTGTTTTGTCTTTGGCCAAGGAGTTGAAAAATTTATGTAAATATGATCTATCTCATTTTCTCCAAAAGTTTCTGTTAATTCCTCTCCATAATCTACTAAACCTATTACATTCTCTAACTTTTCTTCTTCAATTTTTCTACTAGCTATAACAAAAGCATTAGTATTCATTTCAAGTGCTATGAAGTTAATTCCTGGATTTCTCTTTGCCATCTCCACTATGAAATCACCCTTTCCTGCACCTATTTCTAAGTGGATTGGATTTTCATTATTAAATACTTCACACCACTTATCTTTCATATCCCTAGGATAGAAAAATATTTTATCATTCCCTTTCATTTCTGGAATAGCATTTGGTTTAAATCTTAATCTCATAATTCTCCTTACAAAAAACTGGCAATTATTAATTGCCAGACGTATAGCTTACTTTACTTTTCTTATTGTTTTTATCAATTATATATCCAATTACAAAACCAATCAATGCTAACAAGATCCAACCAAATCCCAAATCAAATCCTGGTAAAAATCTCTTAGGCAAGGCTAAAGTTTTGCTAACTAATAAGCTATCGGCTAAACCATAAGGTAAATTTGATAAAAGATCAAAAAATGCAGCTATTATTGTAAATATAAGGGTCCATTTGTATATATTATGGTTTTTACCTATCTTTAATGAAAATAGAGATAGTATTATAAGAACTATACAAATAGGATATAAGAACATTAATACTGGAACCGATAATGATATTATCGTATTAAGTCCTAGATTTGCTATCAAAAATGAAACTATAGCAAAAATCACACAGTATTTCTCATAGGAAATATCAAATTTTAAAAGCTGGTTAAACATTTCTGAACAGGCAGATATTAGACCAATAGCTGTTTTAAGACAGGCTATAAATACTATTAAACTAAACAAAATGTGGCCATATTTACCTAAATAATGATTACTAATAGCGGCTAAAACCAAGGCTCCATTTTCTTTGATATCCATAATAGATGTTGATGCCGAGCCCATTATAGCAAGAGATGAATAAACAAGACTCATAGCAATTAGACAGATAAGACCTGCTTTTAACGTTTCATTAGCAATATATTTAGGCTCCTTTACACCAAGTTCTTTTATAGCTGCTATTATTATTATAGCAAAAGCAAGAGATGCGGGAGCATCAAGGGTATTATATCCATCTATAATTCCTATAGTAAATGGACTTTGTTGATACTTTTCTATTGGCGGTATTGATTTTGTTGGACCCATTGGATTTACTATAGACATTATAAGTAATATAGCTAATAAAATCAAAAAAATTGGTGTCATATACTTACCGATTGTATTTATAAGATTTCCTTTTTTTAAGGAAAAATACAAGGCTAAGCTAAAAAATACTACAGAAAACACTAAGAGCATAGCTTTATCGCTTACATTTGTAAGACCTTTGAGTCCAATTTCATATGACACAGTAGCAGTACGAGGAATTGCAAAGCCAGGGCCTATTGTTATATATAATAATACAGTTAAAAAATACGCAAATTTTTTGCTAGCGGGCCTTGCAAGTTCAAATAATGATTCGCTATCACTCATTGCAGCTGCGGTAACACCAATAATAGGTAAACCAACACCTGATATTAAAAAGCCTACAATCACAGGATTTAGATTATATCCAGATTGTTGACCCAATTCTAGAGGAAATATTAAATTTCCAGCCCCAAAAAATAATCCGAATAATAATGATCCCACTAATAAAACTTCTCTAAAGTTTAACTTCTTTTTCATAAATTCTCCTTTAATATTTGAATAATTATATCAAAAAAAGAAAAAAAACACAAAAAGAAGACATAGGCCTTCTCAAAATTCTTCATATATTTTCTCTTCGATTAGTTTAGCTATCTTTGTGAAACCCTCAAGCTCTATATCAGTAAATCTATTTTTTATAGGAGAATCTAAATCTAGGACTCCATAAACTTTCTCTTCATTGAAAAGTGGAAGTACAAGCTCACTTTCTGATTGACTATCACAAGCTATATGATCAGTAAACTCATGGACATCATCAACCTTTATAGTTTTCTTATTACAAAATGCTTTTGCACAAACTCCTTTATCTAAGCTAAGTCTTGTGCAAGCAGGGAGTCCTTGAAAAGGCCCTAAGATAAGCTCATCTTCTTTATAAAAATAAAATCCAGCCCAGTTTAGATCTCTTATGGAACCCATAATAAAAGCTGATATATTACTCATCAAAGCTAATTTATCACTCTCATCATCTAATTGTATTTTTATAAAATTTATTAACTCATCCATACGTTTTCTATCATCTAAATTTACTAAGCCTTTTAACTCAAAAGTCATCAGTTCTCCTTGTTGTTTTTACCTAATTTATCTATTATTTCCTTATTTTCTATAATAGTATCTCTAATAATCCCATCTAAGAAATTATTTAAGGCATTTTGCCCATATGAATCTACTAAATAAGTCTTTAAATCATGAATCAGCTCAAATCTATTTATCCCATTAGGATTTTCTATAACTTTTACATCAGTTATAACTTCTGGCTTATTTTGACTATCCTCTGTAGGAGCAAGCTTGGTATTTACTATTTCAAACTCTGCTCTCTTATATCTTACCTTCACAGGACTGCCTTCTTGATTTAGTATTATTTTTAAATTATCATTTATCTTTAGTTCCCTATCATCTGGATAAGTATCTATTAGACCTCTTATCTTTTCGTAAGTTTTTTCATTATAAAAGAACGAATTAAGTGCATCTTTATCCTTTTTAATAAGTCCCTTTAGTTCATTTGTAGATTTTTCTAAATCTTTTATATTTTCTGATACTATTTCATCTCGCGTTTTTTCTTTATTAGTAAATGGATGACTTATTACAAAATGATAAGCAATAACTAATATTATTAGATATATTATATAACGCGTTATGTTAAATTTATATCTTTTTTTCATAAACTTTCTATATATTTCTTTACATCTGGTCCTACAAAAATTTCTCCCTCATCAGTGAAGAGTATTGGCCTTTTTACAAGCATCCCATCAGTTGATAAAAGATCATAAGCCTCATCTAAACTCATATCATTTACCTTATCTTTTAAATTATTTTCTCTATAAATCTTACCAGAAGTATTAAAGAACCTTTTTATTGGTAATCCTGTTTTTTCATGCCAAGATTTAAGTTCACTTGATTTTGGATTATCTTCTTTTATATCACGATAATCATAAGAAATACCTTTTTCTTCTAACATTTTCTCTACGCCCTTACAGGTAGTACATTTTTTATAACAAATTAATTTCATATTATCCTCCTCATTTTTTTAATTAATAAAGCGGGTATTAGATGTCTACCCACTTTTATCTTCTATAATTCATCTAAATTATCATGATATGAAGGATGTAGGTATTGACCACGACCCTTAGTCTTCTTTCCATAACTAATAGCATTTGTCGGACAAGCATGCAAGCACCTTAGACAAAGTAAACATGATTCTTTTACCCAAGTAGGTCTATCCATAGTTATCTTAATTGTATCTACTGGACAATCTCTAGCACAGATTCCACAAGATATACATGCATTGCTTACCTTAAATTTATCAGTTAATCTAAACTTCCCATAGGCTGATTGAACTGCACTAGCAATGGCTTTTGGTAATTTTGATTCAACAAAATCACCTATAGCTCCACTATCAAGCTTTTGCTTTATATTTAATATTTCTCTATCGGCTTGTTTATTAATTCGGTTTATCTTTTCTTTGTCATTTACGTCTGTTAAAAGAAGAAATGCATCTGGCATTTTTATTGAAAAGCTTGCTTCTAGCTCCATTCCCTTTTTTATAAATATATCCCTTAGCTCTTTGCTACTAAAACCTGTAGAGCCACCACAAGTTCCTATGTAAAATGTATAAGGATGACTAGTATAGTTTATAATTAAATTTTCCAAAAAAACTTTTAAATTTTCTGGAAGTCCTCCTGCATAAGTTGGAGCTAATATTCCAAGCCTATCATTTTTTCCTAAATTAATTTCTTTTATCTTATCTGCATTATCTATTGCAATTATTTCTTCATCTTTATAGGCAATTTCTTCTACTAAATGCTTAGTATTGCCTGTTGCTGAAAAATATATTAGCATATTAAATCCTTTCTATGTAATAATCAGTTATTTCTATTGGATATTTTATCTCTATTCGATTAACTAACTTTTCAAGAATAGTTTTAGCTTTATCATTATCATTTGATATGGTTACAAATCCTAAATGGGCAAAATTTCTCATATCATTATCTGTAAGCCCTGCAGACGATATCTTAAGAGAATTTCTAGCATAATCTATGATTGATCTGATAACTTCCCTCTTATCTTTGAGGCTAAAACTACAATCAATTTTAAATTTTATATCTAATAAATATATATACATCAAATATCCTAACTATGTAATTCATCTTTTTTTAAAGCTGTAATAAAAAATAACGCCATATTGCTTATATTGATAATAAATTTAAATATTTCATCAAGCTCTAATAAATACGACTAGTAATTATTATAATTAATAATCAAAAATTTGCCAATATAAATATTAGAAAATTATTTAAAAGAATTTTTATATTATTTTTTTATTTAAATATTTTAAATAAAAATAAAGTAAGCCCTAAGGACTTACATAATAATTATATATAGTATTTAACTAAGAAAATGATACTATTTTGATATATTACTTAATAATATCTGTGCTACTTTTCTAGCTGATTGAGGGTTTTGACCAGTAATTAATCTACCATCTTTTATTACATATTCTGTAAAAGGCAAATATTGATTAAAACTTGCTCCTCTTCTACGAGCTTCATTTTCAGTTAAAAATGGAAGCTTATTAAACTTTCCTCCTAATATTTCTTCAGCATTAGTAAAACCTGTGACATTTTTGTCTTTAATAAAATATCCACCTTTCATATCTAATAGATTTAGTATCCCTGCTAGTCCATGGCAAACTGTAGCTATGTAGCCTCCATGATTATAAATATATGAGGCTAGGACTTGTACATTATAATCATGAGGATAATCCCAAAGTACACCATGTCCGCCAGCATAATAAATGGCTATATATTCACTGGGGTTTATTTGATCTGGTCTTAGAGAATTTGTTAAAGCACGATTTTTAAAATCAAAACTTTCCATAATCTCTATATCACGTTTTTTCACATATTTCTTTTCTAGGCTTCGCGGATCTAATGGAACTTTTCCTCCTTTGGAGCTTACATAATCAATCTCATATCTAAAATTTACTTCGTCTATAAATTCGGTAGCTTCACTCAGCCACAAACCTGTTTTTTCAAAACCATTTTCATATCTGGATCTATTTGTAAGAACCATTAAAATTTTATTTTTCATAATATTCCTCTATAATTATAATAACCATTTTATTGACTTTTATAACCTATAAAAGTATTTTTAAACATTTAATTACTCGAAAAAAAGAGGACCATAAGGTCCTCAATCATCTAAAATACTTGTATAATAGAAGGATATTATAGAAGAAATTATTCGTTAATTTCTATTGTTTCGTTTTCTTCTGGAGCTTCTGGAATTTCTTCTGTATTTTTAGTTTCTTCTTCTGTTGCTTCAGAAGTTTCCTCTGCTTCTTCTTCAGATTCTTCAGGAGTTTTTTCTGCTTCTCCTGTTTCTTCTGGCTCTTCCACATCAGTAGTATCTAAATTTTCAAGATCAACAAGATCAGAATCCTCTTCCTTTGTTACATCTTTATCGTTGAATTCTGGATCTATAGTTTCTTCTTCAGTAGGATTTTCTACTTTACCAATTGTAAAGTTATCTAAGAAATTTTGTAGTTTAGCTTGTGCAGCAGTGATTTCTCCAACGGTAACTCTAGCTTGGTTTTTAGTATGAACTGCTTCTTTGATAGCTTTATTTAATTCAGCTTTTTGATCTTCTGTAAGATCTTTATTTCTTCTAAGTTTTCTAGCTTCTTCTATTAAATTAGCAAGAGGCTTTTTAACATATATTGTAGCAACGTCTTGCGCAGTAATATCTGCTGATTCTTTTGCAGTTTCTATAGCTTTTTGTAATTTCTCGCTAGCTTTTTCTATTTTTTCATTACTTGCATATGGATCAACCATAACTAATGCTGCTTTTGTTATTTCAACTCCTATATCAACATGAGCTTTCTTAGTTTTATTTTGAATATCTTTAATTGAAAATCTGATTGCTTCAATTGTATCAGAAGCTAGTTCTACTCTTGGGCCTGCTTTTGAAGGATCAAGATTTTTAAGAGTTCCGATAATTTTATCTAAAGCTTTAAGGTAACCACCTTTACCTGGAACAGGTAAATTATTTACAATTTTCTTTAATGATTCAGCTCTATCTATAACATCTTTGATTTTTTCTGGATTTATTGCACTTGGATCAATTTGTGTTACAGCATAATTAGATGTTGCTACATCTTCTGCACTAGCTGATGCTACTGCTGGAGCTAGAGAAGATAATACAAATGATGCTGATAGTGTTAGTCCTAATAATTTTGTTTTTGTGTTTTTCATAATATTTCCCCCTTGTGTTTATGTTATATGTCCTTGTCGATTATTATGATAACACATACTGAAAATATTAAAATACACATTTTTGTGGTTACTTATTAAATATAATATATTGAATTTTAAAATTAAAATACTTCTCATATTTTATAACTATTGTATGCATCTATAAAATCCTTGAAAGCTAGTATTTATAGCAAATATATATGAGTAAAATTTATAATTAAAATTTTATTTTAAAAAATATAAAACAAAATCTATATAATTCTAGAGATAAGAACAATAATTAGAAATGTAGATTTTAATAATGCTATGAGAAAACTATAGTTATGAGATCAATATAGGTGAAATAAATTAAAAAGAAATTATGTATTTTAGATGTTAATTGACAAGTTTATAAAATAAGCTATCTTACTATAATTCCATACCTTACATAAAAAAAGGTGCTGGTGCAGAATGAATAAATCGTCCCAATATAATTAGAAGAACATCTATGGAAATTTTACCTCCATGAGCTTGCAGGCTATGTAAAAAATTTCTTAAGAGAAACTTCTGATGGTGGGACGATAATTATTCACAGTTTTGCAACAGCCCCTTTTATTATTTTTTATTTTCTTTATATGAATGTAAATGATATTCTTTTTCTCTGTGCCATACAGGATCTTCTATTCCTTCATCAAGTTGTCTCTTATAGTCATTAAGTACCATTCTAACATCCTTAAATAATAGGAATAAGGAAATTACGTTGATAATTACAACTATACCAACAAATACATCTATGAATCCCCATACAAGTTCTAGATCCATTTGTGTAGCTACAATAAACATGATAAATGCAATAATCCTATAAATCCAAAGTGGGACTTTATATTTTTCCTTAAAGATAAGAATTATATTACTTTCACCATAGAATAAATCAGCTATAAGAGTTGTAAAACCAAACATTAGCATAGCAAAAAATACTAACCATCTACCAGGTATTCCCATTATAGTTTGGAAAGCATCTTGAACTAAAACAATTCCATCACCATTAGCTGGATCGCCAACAACTCCTGTCAAAAGTAGGGAAAAAGCTGACAATGAACAAATAATAATTGTTGTTACAAAGGTACCAAACATACCTAAAAATCCTTGTTCAGCAGGATGTTTAACATCAGCAGCTGCATGCATGATACCAGCTATACCATTCCCAGCATCATTTGAAAATAATCCACGAGCAACACCATGTCTAAAGGCATCCATAACTGTATGGCCTATAATACCACCAACGGCTGCTTGAGCAGTAAAAGCACTTTTAAATATAAGGCCAATAACCGCTGGAAACTTTGTTATATTTGTTATAACTATTATCAAAACTACAAGTACATAAGCGCCAGCCATTACTGGAACTACTCTTGAAGAGAAGTTTGTAAGTCTTTTAACACCACCAATAGTAATGATTGCAGCAGCTATAGCCACAACTATACCAGGCCAAATTGGATTGGCATCTACAACTCCTGTAAACGCTTGACTGATAGAGTTAGATTGCATAAAGGCTATACATAAGCCTACACCTATTATGTAGAAGAATGCTGTTATTACGGCAAAAACTCTTGAATGAAGACCATTTTGTACGTAATAAGCAGGACCTCCTCTGTATGTACCATCATCTAATTTCACTCTATATAATTGTCCTAAAACAGTTTCAGCAAATGTGATGATCATCCCCAAAAGAGCTGTAATCCACATCCAAAAAATAGCACCAGGTCCACCATAAGCTATAGCTGAGGCTACCCCTACTAAAGAACCTGTACCAACCTGTCCACCAACTGCAGTTGCAAGTGCTGCAAAACCACTGACACCTTCAGAACTTTTTAAGTTTTTTCTTAAAACTTTCTTAATTTGTCCAGAATATTTAAATTGTGGAAATCCAAGTCTTAATGAATAGTACAGTCCTACCGCAAGTAAAACGTAGCCAATGACATGGGACCACAAAAAATCTGCTGCATTAAGCAAATATTGCATATAATTCCTCCTAACTTAATCTTATATGAAATACTTACCTATTATATAAAATTTTTTTAATTATTGCAAGTAATAAAAAAGATTGTGCTAATATATTGCAAAGATTTACAAATATATAACAATTGTTATAAGGGTAATAAATTATATAGTATATATTTTGTTATTATCTGCTGGCTTATTTTTAACTTTTATTTAATAACAATGATAATAAGAAAGATTTATAATTTGCCCATTTCAACCAAATCTAGTTAGCGCAGAAACCACACGAGATCTCTGCGTTCATTCGCTTACGCTCATACTAAAACTCGTTTGCAAAGCAAACTTTTCCGTGCTCTCGCACTAATTTTAGGGATGAATGTAGTAAATCAAGCTACATTCATCTAGTCGAGATGGAAAATCCTAACTCATTTCGACCGAATGCAGTGAGCGCAAAGCCACACTAGATCTCTCCATGCGCTCATTTCATTCGCTTAGTCGAGATGGTGAACCATAACCCATTTAGACTGGAGCGCAACGTAGTGTAGCGGAATGGAGAAGTCCCAAGAGATCTCTCAGTGCGCTTATTTCATTCGCACTAGTTTTAGAGATGAATGTAGCAAATCAAGCTACATTCATCTAGTCGATATGGGAAAGCATAACTCATTTCGACCGAACGTAGTGAATGGAGAAATCTCATGGGCTGTAGCTTAATTAGTCTAAATCTTCACCATTGCTAGCTATAACTTTTTTGTACCAATCAAATGATTTTTTCTTGTATCTCTTTAGTGTTCCGTTGCCATAATCATCACGATCTACATAAATAAAGCCATAACGTTTACTCATCTCACCAGTTCCTGCTGATACTAAGTCTATTGGTCCCCATGTTGTGTAGCCAAGTAAATCTACACCATCTAATTCAACAGTATCTTTCATATTTTTGATATGATCTCTTAGATAGTCAATTCTATAATCATCTTGTACATATCCATTTTCATCTAGAGTATCCTTAGCTCCTAGTCCATTTTCTACTACAAATAATGGTTTTTGGTATCTATCCCAGATTTCATTTATAGTTGTCCTAAATCCCAGCGGGTCTATTTGCCAACCCCATTCAGTCTTATCTAAATATGGATTATCTACAGATTTTACAAGATTTGCTTCATCAAAATCACTAGCATCATCAGATATCGTCCTAGTTGTATAATAAGAGAAAGAAATAAAATCTACCGTATTATTTTTTAATATCTCAGCATCTTCCTCTTTCATCTCTGGCATTATACCTTCTCTCTTATATTCATTTAACTTATATGATGGATAATATCCTCTTGATTGAACATCTACAAAGAAATAATTATCTCTATTTGCCTTTTGAGCTGCAAATACATCTTCTGGCTTACATGTTGCTGGGTAGTATGTCCCTGCAGCAAGCATGCATCCGATTTTTGCATCTGGATCTATTTCATGAGCGACCTTTGTAGCATAAGCACTAGCAAGAAGCTCGTGATGGATAGCTTGTGCACGAACTTTATCTACATTTTCGCCATCTTCAAAATATAAGCCAGCTCCCATAAATGATGCAGCCAGTATAATATTTATTTCATTAAATGTTAAATAATATTTAACTTTTCCTTTAAATCTAGTGAATATTGCTGTGACAAGATTTTTATAAAAATCTACAATCTTCCTACTTCTCCATCCACCATATTCGTGAACTAAGTGCATTGGGAAGTCAAAGTGAGTTATAGTTATAAGTGGTTCAATATTATGCTTATGACACTCATCTATTAAGTCCTCATAAAACTGTAACCCAGCTTCATTTGGTTCACTTTCATCTCCTTTTGGGAAAATCCTAGTCCAAGCTATAGAAAATCTATAAACTTTAAATCCCATTTCTGCAAAAAGAGCTATATCTTCCTTATATCTGTGATACATATCTATAGAATTTTTAGCAGGATAAAAATGTTCTTTATCAAAGTCAAACATCTTTTTTTGACCTGTAATTATAGCTTGCCTATCGTCACCAACAGGACAAAGATCTACATTAGCAAGCCCTCTACCATCTTCATCAAAAGCACCTTCACATTGGTTAGCAGCAGTAGCGCCTCCCCATAAAAAATCTTTTCTAAAAGCCATATTTTCTCCTTTCAATCCAAAGTTAACATTTTTAGATAAAAAGACTACTATATAGTAGTCTTTATTCTTATATAGCTGAGACTTTTTGTTCTTCTGCCTCTGCTTGTTTTTTTGTAACTCTTTCACTTATTCTTATAAATGGTATATAAAGTAATACTCCAATAACTATTATGATTACTTGAACTATGACAGCTTTAAAGTCTCCTCCAGTTGCTAGAAAACTATTTAATAATGGTGGTGTAGTCCATGGAACTAAGACCGAACATTTATTTATAAATCCTAAAGTTGTAGCAAAATATGCAATTATAATGCCTATTGTTGGTGTTAATACAAACGGAATTATCATTGGTAAATTAAATACTATTGGAAAGCCAAATATTACAGGCTCATTTATATTAAATATACTTGGAGCTACTGCCAATTTTCCTAATTCCATATATTGCTCGTTATGTCTATATACTAAAAATAACGCTATTAACAAACAAATTGTAGAACCGGATCCACCTATTAAGCCAAAAGTTGGTACAAATGATAAGTTTATAATGTGAGGAATTTCTTGACCTGCAGCAGCTGCAGCCATGTTCTCATTCATATTTACCAAAAGCAAAGGTTCTAAAATTGTTCCATATATAACTGTTTGATGTATACCAAATGTAAATAATAGGTTACCTAAACTATATAGTATAACTGTTCCTAATAAAGATGTATTTATCTTCCTAAGTGGCTCTTGAATAGACGTAGTTATTAAAGTTATTAAGTCAGTAGCAAATAATGTATTTAATAAAAAAGATACTATAGAAAAAATAACTATTGTTAGCATAACAGGAATCATATTATTAAATGTCTCGTTAACTTGAGGCGGTACATCTCCACCAATTCTAACTTTTAGCTTCTCAACACTAGAAAGCTTTAAGTAAAGTTCAGTTGATAATAGCCCTATGATTATCCCTGCAAACATTGATGTAGTTCCTAAGTTTCCATATGATAAGTAACCAGCTGCTTGAAACTCATTTCCCTCTATTCCTTGTACATTTAATGTTTGTGGCATCATAACTATGAGCGCAGCTATAGCAACCATTACACAGGTAAATGGACTCTTATATCCTTTATTTCTAGACAAAGTATAGCCAATTAGTCCACACAAAATTAAACCTGACACATTTAATGTTGCATTTGCTATTGATATTGCCCAATAAGAAGCTGTCTCCTGAGCAGTCTCACTTAAAATCCTAGGGAAAATCACTGAGTTTATTAATACAGCTAAACCTGCCAATATAAATAATGGCATCATTATAGCAAAGGCATCTCTTAAAGATCTTAGATGAATTTGTGCCCCAAACTTCATTGCTGCTTCAGTAAATTTATCTTGAAAGCTTCTTTCATCAGTTTCAGTCATATCAAATCTCCTCTAATAAATTTTGCTTAAATACTGTTTTAAAAAAATCAAAACTCTTTTTCTTTATTCTTCTTAAGTCTTTTAGATCATGATTGTCTCTGTTTACATAAACAGCTCCATATCTTTTATTCATATCTCCAGATGAAGAAAGTATATCTATTAGTCCCCATCCTAGATATCCTATACAATCTACACCATCTCTCATGGCCTCTTTCATTTGCTTTATATGTCTATCATGGTAGTCAATTCTTTGATCATCTTCTATAAACTCATCTTCAGATAATTCTTCTCTAAGACCTATACCATTTTCTATTATAAAGACAGGAACATTCCCATCTGCAAATATATTTTCCATAGAAATTCTAAGTCCAACTGGATCAATTTCCCAATTCCACTCACTTCTATCAAGGTACACATTATCAATAATTTGATTCAGTTTTAGCGTATTAAACTCTTCTCCATTCGCTTTTACTGTTTGAGATTGATAATAACTAAATGACATAAAATCGCTATATAACTTATCAAATTCTTCCAAGTCTTCTTTATTAATGTCTATATTAATTCTATTTTTATCCAAGTAATTTAAAAAGAATCTAGGATAGCTTCGACCACTAAATACATCTAGGTAAAGCTTATTTAAAAATCTATCATATTGATCAGCCAATAATACATCATCTGGATTTGATGAAGCAGGGTAATACGGAGAGTAAGCTAACATGCCACCTATTTGTAAATCCTCATAGTTATCATGTATATAATTTGCAATTTTTGCGTGAGCTAAGAGTGTATAGTGCTGTATATTATAAATATTTTCTAAGTTATGTTCTTTTTTACTTCCCCCTATCATAAAACCCATATCCATAGGGTAAAGATTATGCTCATTAAAAGTAATCCAATATTTAACCTTTTCATGAAATCTATCTACTATCAATTTACCATATTTCACAAACTCTTTTGTTACTTGTCTACTTGAAAATCCATCATACTTTTTATATAAAGCAAGCGGCATATCAAAATGGTATAAACAAATCATTGGTTCTATATCATATTTTATTAAAGTATCTATAAGATTTTCATAAAATTTCAAACCTTCTTCGTTTACTTTTCCTTCTCCTTCAGGAAATATTCGAGACCGAGATATTTGAAATCTGTAACAATTCATGCCCATCTCTGACATTAGATTTATATCTTCTTCATATCTGTGATATTCGTCTATAGCAACTTTCCAGTCACTCTTATCTGCATTAGCTTCTCTTATATCGTAAACAGATGGACCTTTTCCACCTTCTTTGTAGGCTCCTTCTGTCTGCATTGATGATGTGGAGTTACCCCATAAAAATTTATTCATATCTTAGCTCCTAAGCTAATTGTTCAAGAATTATAGCTGCCATTTTTGAAACACCAGAAGAAGTAGGTGAATAAGCATCAAAAGGTAATTGGGCAATTTTTTTATTATTTTCTTGGGCTTTTTGACTATATTCATTAAATAACATTCTTACTTGTGGACTTACGAGAATCATATCGTATTCAGGATCTTCAAAAATATCATTTGCATTTGCAGTTGTAGAAGCCTCTACATGTATATCACGACCTTCTTTTGATAAATATTCGCTGGCTTTTTTTGCCATAATAGAACTACTCATACCTGCATTACATAAAATCATTACTTTTTTCATATTATTTCTCCTCCAATTTTTCTAATTTCTTATATACATTCATAAATCTTTTTGCATTATCCATAGCCATTGTTGCCATTGTTAAGTGATCTTGTGAGTGAACTAATATTATATTAACTTCACTACTTTCTCCATTAGCTTCTGCTGTTAACAAATCTGTTTGTATCTTGTGACATTGTAAAAATTCTTGATTTGCTTTATCTAAAAGTTCGTTAGCTTTATCAAATTTACAATTTTCTATTGCATCCATTGCTTCACTTGAAAGCGATCTGGATTCTCCCGCGTGGACAATTATTTTAAAAGCAGTTTCGTAAATCTGTTCATTATCCATTCTTATTTATTCCCTCCTAAAAAAACATTCATAAATTCAACTTTATCTTTACTATTGCAAGCTTTTTCTATCAAAATATCATCATTTAAAAATTCAGATAACTTTTCATAGTAAAAGCTCATATCTCCTATTTCTTTTCCAACAAAAAGTGAATATATTAACTTCACATCATCGTCATTCCACTTGACACTTTTTTGGGGGATTAAGATTATAGAAAAACTTTCTGTATCAACCTGTTTTAAAATATGTGGGACTGCTACATTTTTATAGGATGTAAAAGCCATTTTTTCACGTTTTTTATATTGTTTTTTTATATTTTCTTTACTTATGTCAAGGTCTTTACTTGCAAGTTCTGATAGTATATCTAAGGCGTGGTCCATATCATTTACCTCTACATCTTTTATGAATATGGAATTTTTAAATATTTTGTTGATTTCATCCATAGCATCTACATTTATGATGTCATCTATATTATCGAAATCTTTTTGTTTAAAAATTATATCTACATACACTATAGGAGTTTTAGTATTACTCTTTATATCTACTGAAGAAACTATAAAATCAAATTTATCTAGGTTATATAGGTCGATATTACTTAAATCTGTAAGTGTTAATGTATTGATCTCTTCTTTATATTTTTTTTCTATTTGTGCTTTCATCATCTGAGCTGATGAATTTCCTGAACCACAAACTACTAAAATATCCCTTTTTTGCTTATAATTGTTATCCATAGCACTAGCGATATGAAGTGCTAGATAACCAACCTCATCATCACTTAGTCTTGTGTGATATCTAATATTTATAGGACTTGCTGCAATTGTTGCAAGCATAAAAGCAACCTGATTGTCTTTGATATCCTTAAGTATAGGATTTTTCATAGTTAATCCATACCTTATACGTTCTATAAGTGGACCCAAATGCAGAGAAAGCGCAAAGAATAAATCTATATTTGATCTAAAGTCATATTTAGTAACTTTATATATCTCATCTATCATAATCTGAGCTAATTCAGATATTTCTGGCGAAACTTTTTCAAAGTTTGTCACTGAGTTCTTTGTTATCAAGTGCATAGTTAGATAAAGAATCTCGTCTTGCGGAAATTCTATATCAAGCTTTTCATTAAGCTCTGATACTACTAAATTCGCTATGTTAAATTCTTCATAAGTTACAACTCTTTGAGATAAATCATCAGTAAGTTCTATATACTGACCTTCCCTTATTCTAAGTATTGATATATAAATATGGACTACTAGATTTTTAAAGTTTGCATATGTTATATAAAATGATTCAGGAAATTTTATGTCATCTATAATTTCTTGTATTCTTATAAATAATTCTTTTTCCTCATCATTTCTAAAAATTTCTGGATCTTCTCCAATTTCATTTCTAATTGCAAGCCTTATATCTTTTTCATCTCCAGCTACTTTCATTCCATAATAAGGTTTACTAATCAATCTTATATTGTAAACTTCAAGAAGCTCTCTAACCTTTTTGATATCCTTGTTTATTTGAGAAAGTGATACATAAAACATATCAGCAATTTCTTGTTGCTTAATATAAGAGTTGGAAAATAATAGTAACTTCAAAATACTTTCAATCCTCAAATCCTTATTTGCATTTTCTTGGTGGAAATATGCGTACTTAAACCATTGATTTCTTAAAAAATCTTTGAACATATTCTCATCTAGTATAAGAAACTGATATCCTTTTCCAGACTCAGATTTTATTATCGCCCCCTTATCTTTGATGTAAGAGTTTAAAATATTTATTTCCTTTTGAACAGTTTTAGAACTGAGTTCTAGAGCTTTGCCTATCTCTTCAGAACTATGAAGTTCGTAGTCTGAAGTTAAATAATCAAAAATCTCTTTTGTTCTAGTTTCAATCATATCATCACCCTTTAGTAATATTATATATAACCTGATTTAAAGCTCCACACAAACATTTTCCTTAAACTTTTGTAAATTGTTGTGAGAAGTTTATTGTAATCATCCAGCTATAATTGGAACTTCAAATTTTAACTATGAACTTATACTTATATAAACTATATTATAATAGAATGAATATCCTGATAACTATTTTATTAATCATAATTTATTGGTTGAAATAAAAAATCTGAGATTAGACTGTTGACAAAATATAAACTTAACTATTTAGACCGAATGTAGTTAGCAGAGAAGTCCAAAGAGATCTCTCCATGCATTCGCTTACGCTCATTTAGTCGAGATGGAAATCATAGCACATTTCGACCGAAGCGGAACGAAGTGCAGCAAAATGGATAAGTCTTATGGGATCTCTTCATGCATTCGTTTCACGTATTTAGTCGAGATGGTAAATCATAACCCATTTCGACCGAACGCAGTGAGCGGAGAAATCTCCTGAGATCTCTCCATACCTTCGCTTACACCTATTTAGTCGAGATTGGATGTAGTGTAATTTTAATTTTAATATATAAGTGGTTTTATTTCTTTTTCCATCCAATTTGAGTCTTTAAAAACTGATCTTCCTACTCCAACTAAATCACATACATTGCGATTTAAAATGTCTTCTACGTCATTACCAGCCTTAACTCCACCTGTTAATATAACTGGAACTTCTACTGCATCATAGATAGGTTTGGATAAAAAGTCAAAGAATCCTGCAGATTTATCGTCAATAAGAAACATACACATTCCTCCAGAAATATCTAATACATCTACTCCGGCTTTTTCAAATGCCTTAGCTGCATAAACTGAGTCTTCTTGTGATAATCCGCCGTCCATATTATCGCCTGCACCTAATCTTAAAAATATTGGATAATCCTCGCCAACTTTTTGTTTAATTTTTTTTATTATTTCTAGATGAATTCTAATTCTTCCCTCAACATCTCCACCATATTCGTCAGCTCTCTTATTAGTAAGTGGTGATAAGAATTGATTTAGTAGATATCCATGAGCAGAGTGGATCTCAACTCCAACAAAGCCAGCTTCTTTTGCACGATAAGCTGCATTTACAAATTTATCTTCTATTTCTTTTATTTCTTCAATGCTAAGCTCTCTTGCTAATGCAGCATTTTCTTTAGATGGATTTTTTACTCTAGATGGAGCAACTGGACCTTGCCCTATGACATCTTCATTTGTAGAGCTACCTGCATGAGAAATTTGTACTATTGCATGTGTTCCATTGTTTTGAATAATTTCTGCAAGTTTTTTTAGACCATCAATACAATAATCATCTGCTATTGATACTTGATTATGACTTGCTTTGCCAATAGGATCAACAAAGTTATGTTCTACTATAACTGTGGAAAAGAGCTTATTACTAGTTTTTTCTTGATAATAATCAAGTAGGTCATCAGAAACATGACCCATGTCATCAGCTTTTGAGGTTGCCATAGGCGGCATAATAATTCTATTTTTAAAACTTATATTTTTAGTTTTTATTTCTTCAGATAATTTCATCTATACCTCTATTTTCATTTTCTATATCAATATTGGTTTAGTAAATTGCTATTTAATTTCTTATAATATGAGTATACCAAAGTGATATTGTTTAATAAATCCCTATAAAATAACCCCTAAAGAAGTATCTCCACTCACTTTTGTTCGGTTGAATTGCTTGGATAAAAATTAATATTTTCGTTGACTATTATCCATTTTAAAAGTTATATTATAATATATGATAAATATAAAAAAGCAAACTCTGTTAATCTTGAGTTTGCTCTTTAAATATTGTTGAATTTTCTAGATAGTCGTTGGGATATTTTTCTAATAAGTCTTTTAAGTAGTTTAAAGGAACACTTTTATCTAGCTTAGCATCTTATACTGGTCTAATATTCCTAAAAACTCTTTTCTTTCTTCTTTACTAGCCATTTATTTTTTTCAATATTTCTGGAACTTGATCTAAAGTATGAATGGTGTAGTCTAGTTTTACGTCTAGGTGATTTTTCTTTGCGTGTGGATTGTACCAAATATTTTTTATGCCAGCATTATTAGCTCCACGCATATCTGATGTTAGAGAATCTCCTATTAGTATATATTCATCTCTTTTACTTGATCCTATATATTCAAATACTAGATCAAAAAATTCTTTATATGGTTTATCATAGCCTAAATTTTCAGATATGAAGACTTTCTTAAATATCTTATCTAATCCAGAATTAACTACCTTAGCATCTTGGGCAATCTTTGATCCATTGGTTACTGCATATTGGTCATAATCTTTATTTAGATATCCTACAGTATCCCAAGCTTTGTCATTAAAGAATATTTGTCTACCTACTTCTTGTTGAAAGTATAGATTAAAGTCATCTATCATTTGATCATCATAGTTGATATTGTAGAAATCGAAAAACTCCCTAAATCTATCTCCTAGTATTTGCTTGCGAGTCATCTCTCCTCGCTCTAATCTCTTCCAATATTTATCATTAATTACTTTATAAGCTGCTAGTGCATTATCATCTTTTATATCTAAATTAAATTTAGAAAATCCATTAGTCATAGCGGCTTTTTCTGCTAAGTCAAAGCTTAGTAATGTATTATCTATATCCCATAATATATATTTAATCATTATAAATTACTTTTACCTATTATCTCCTTAAGAAGTCTCGTTGACTCATCCATTCTCTCTTTTTCTGTATCAGTTAATGGAACTTCTATAACCCATTTAGCTCCATCTTTTCCTATAACTGTAGGAACACCAACATATAAATCCTTGACTCCATATTCACCATATAGATATGAAGATGTTGAATACACGGAGTTTTCATCATTTATAATAGCTTTTACTAGCCTTGTTATAGCCATACCTATACCATAAAATGTTGCTCCCTTCTTCTCGATTATTTCATAAGCAGCATTTTTGGATTTTTCAAAGGTATCTAGTAGTGCCATCTCATCTATCTCACTTTGACTTTTTACCCATTCATAGATTGGAAGTCCACCTATATTTGTATGAGACCACACTGGGAATTCAGTATCTCCGTGTTCTCCAAGTATAAAGGCATCTACACTCCTTGGATCTATGCCTATTAATCCTGCAATTTCCTTTTTAAATCTTGAGGAATCTAAGGTAGTACCAGTTCCTATAATTTTACTAGCTGGAAATCCTGAATATTTCCATGTTGCATAGCTAAGAACATCTACAGGATTGGTCGCAACTACAAATATGCCATCAAAACCACTTGCTACTACATTTTTTATCATACCTTTGAAAATAGCTAAATTTTTTTCTACAAGATCCAATCTAGTCTCTCCAGCTTTTTGAGCAAGTCCTGCCGTAATTACAACTACTTCTGCATCTTTGCAGTCACTGTAGCTTGCCTTGTATATATATTTAGGCGAAGTAAAACTTATAGCATCTGATAGATCCATAACTTCTCCTTCGACCTTTTTTTCGTTTATATCAATGATGCCTAGCTCACGTCCTACGCCCAAGATTGTTGAAGCATAAGCAAATGATGAACCTACTGCACCATCACCTATTAAAATAATTTTACTATCTTTCATAATAACTCCTTATAGTTAAATTAACTTACAAGTATATTATACTGAATTACTATGAATTAGTAAGTATTATCTTAAATTAAAATGATATTTTAAATATAAGTGCTAGTAGAGTTAGAAGTATAGATATAGGCACATATACATATTTCCCAAGTCTATACCATCTTTCTTTATATTTATGTTTACTATTAAGATTGATCTCTTTTAATAGTAGGTCTTTTTTAAGTACATAAAACCAAGTTATAGCACCAATAGATGCGCCTATTGGAATGATATATATGGAAATTATATCCATGTAAGGTCCAAACTTATCAATTGTTTCTAAATTAATACCTAGCAAAAACACTGCTAATCCTAGTACTATAAATACTGCCTTTCTAGATAAATGTCTGTATCTATTTGTGATTGATTCTGCCATAACCTCTAGCATATTTTGTAGAGAGGATATACCTGCGAATACTACCGCTAGATATAATAGTATGGCAAAAATTCTACCAAATTTTATGTTATTTAAAATAGTAGGGAGGGTTACAAATAGTAATGATGGTCCACCTACTTCTTTCATAGCAAAAACACTTACGGCTGGAATTATAACAAATGATGATATCAAGCCAGCTAATGTATCAAAAATACCTGTTTGTATAGATGAGCTAACTATATCCTCATCTTTGCTAATATATGAACCAACTACTATCATGCCTGATCCTGTAATAGATAGGGAAAAGAATGCTTGTCCCATAGAGTCCAATATAGTCTTCATATTTAGAGTCTTTGGGTCGTATAGAAACATATTCTTGTAACCTTCTATAGAATTAGGCAATGAGCCTACCTTAATAGCTAGTATTAAAAATAAGACAAAAAAAGTAGGCATCATTATTTTATTAGTCTTCTCAATTGATGATGCTCCTCCAAAACATGTTAGTATAGTAATTATAATTATAATAGCATGATAAGGTATGACTGAGTGAGGAACACTTGCAAAACTATCAAACCAAGCTTGTGATTGTTGGGTAAATATTTCTCCTGTAAGTGAATCTATAAAACCCTTTAGTACATAAGCAACAATTACTGAATAGCCAATAGCTATTAGAAATGTACCCATCAAGGGAATAAAACCTACAACTCTTCCTATCTTGGTATTTTGATTACGGGTCTTATATGAATATTCATAAGCCCCCAATGTACCAGTTTTGGCAAGTCTTCCTATAGCAAATTCGGAAGATAAGCCAACTACAGAAAAAATTACTGAAAATAATATGTAAAATATTAAAAAAACTAGACCACCTGATTGAAATTTATAAGGAAAACCCCATATATTTGCCATTCCCACTGCAGAACCTACTGCAGAAAGAATAAGTCCTAGTTTAGATGAAAATTCTTTGTTCATAATTTACTCCTTTAAAGTGACATTGATTAACAAAAGAATTATATCATATTTTCCTTATTTTCCCAAAATTTCATATGTTTTATAAAGGATCTATTTCATGACAATATATCATTAATTATTCTCTTTAGATCAACTATATTTTTTTCTTCAAACCAAGGATTTTTCTTAAGCCAACCTATAGTTAGAGGACTTGGGTGGACTATTGGAAAATATTTTGGCAAATATTCTTTATAATTTTTGACAGTTTCTGTAAGATTTTTCTTAAAATCTTTGCCTAAATAATATTTTTGAGCATAGGCACCAATTAATATAGTTAGTTCGATTTCAGGCATTGTTTTTAATATTTTTTCGTGATAATCATCCGCAATAAATTTTCTTGGAGCCTTATCTCCTTGCTTTGCCTTTCCAGGATAATATAAATCCATTGGAACTATGGCTATTTTTTTGGAATAAAATGTATTTTTATCAACACCCATCCATTTTCTTAACTTTTCTCCAGATTTATCATTAAATGGTATACCTGTTTCTTCTACTATTCTACCTGGTGCTTGACCAATGAGGAGTATTCTTGCTTTAGGATCCGCCTGCAAAATCGGATCAATTCCCCTATCTGTATATGATTTATTTCTAGGATCATTTTTCATTTGTTCTATAACTTCATTTAAATCCATTCTTACTCCTTTTTTATGATAAAATTATAATTAGATAAATTTAATAAAGAGGCTATCGCAATAGCCCCTCATACAATTATTTATTATATTTTTTTTTGATTTCTTTGATATAAGTATCATCGCTAAAGTAATCTATGCCCATGACTTTCTTAACTTCCTCTATCTTTGCTCTGCCAACTTTTCTTGCTTCTTGTGTTCCTTTTTCTAATATTTCTAAAACCTGGTCTAAGTTTTGTTCATAGTAAGCTCTTTTTTCTCTAATAGGCGCAAGCTCTTCTTCTAAAACTTTGATTAGGAATTTCTTGCATTTAACATCTCCTAGGCCACCTTTTTGGTAATGCACCTTAAGTTCATTAAGATTTTTATATTCTGGTAAGTATTTTTCAAAGTGACTTTCATTTGAAAATACATCTAAATAAGTAAATACTATATTTCCTTCTACCTTGCCAGGATCATCTATGTTTATATGATCTGGATCTGTATACATAGACATTACTTTTTTCTTTACAGTAGCCTTATCATCTGCGAGATAGATAGCATTACCTAAAGACTTGCTCATCTTAGCTGCCCCATCTATACCAGGCATTCTACGTGCTTGCTTATTTTCCGGGAGTATTGCATGAGGCTCTGTGAAAATCTCTCCATAGATATTATTAAATGATCTTGCAAGCTCTCGAGTCTGCTCTAACATTGGTTCTTGGTCTACACCAACCGGAATAATATTTGCATCAAATAGTAATATATCAGCTGCTTGGCTTACGGGATAGATCAAAAATCCTGCTGGAAGACTTGTTTCAAAGTTGCGTAGTTTAATCTCAGACTTTACTGTTGGATTTCGTTCCAGTCTAGAAAGTGTAACTAGATTTAAAAAGTAAAATGTAAGCTCTGTAAGTTCTTCTACTTGTGATTGAACAAATATATTTACCTTTTCTGGATCTATTCCACAGCTTAGATAATCTAGTGCTACTTCAATAAGATTTTCTCTAATTTTTGCTGGATTATCAAAATTATCTGTAAGTGCTTGGCTATCAGCAATCATGACATACATCTTTTCATAATCACTTTCATTTTGCATCTTTACTCTATTTTTTAAACTTCCAACATAATGACCTAGATGAAGTCTACCTGTTGGTCTATCACCAGTTAATATGATTTTTTTATCTTCCACAATATACTCCTATAAAAAATGAGGGAATATTATTTCCCTCTAATTATCTTTATTACTTTCTGCCAGGTAAGCATCAATAAATCCTTGGATATCGCCATCCATTACTGCTTCCACATTACCTATTTCATAGTTTGTTCTATGATCTTTTACTAGGGTATAAGGTTGGAAAACATAGGATCTAATTTGGCTTCCCCAAGCAATTTGACTATACTTACCTTGGATATCCTCGATTTTTTCTCTCTGCTCTTCTTCTTTGATTTGGATAAGCTTTGATAAAAGTAATTTCATAGCATTATCTTTATTTTGCATCTGGCTACGTTCTGCTTGAGAACTTGCTACTACTCCTGTTGGGATATGGGTAATTCTTACCGCAGAATCAGTCTTATTTACGTGCTGACCCCCTGCTCCACTTGCTCTATAAGTATCTATTCTTAGGTCTGATGGATCTATTTCTACCTCAGTATCATCTGGAAGTTCTGGGAATATATCAATAGATACAAATGATGTATGCCTACGTGCTCCACTATCAAATGGTGATATACGAACAAGCCTATGGACTCCTTTTTCTCCTTTAAGATAGCCATAAGCATAAGCTCCACTTACCTTAAGAGTAGCAGATTTGATACCACCTGCTTCTTCATTATTGATATCAGTGACTTCATATTTGAATCCATTATGTTCAAAATATCTAGTATACATACGTAAGAGCATATCAGCCCAATCAGTTGCTTCTAAGCCACCAGCTCCTGCATTTATTGACATATAGGCATTATTTTTATCATATTCTCCATCAAGTTGGGTTCTAAGTTTCATTGATGAAACGTCTTTTGTAAGTTTTTCTAAATCTTTTTCAACTTGATTTAAGATATCTATTTCTGGGTTCTCACTCATTTCAACTAAATCAATCATGTCAGTGTTATCAGATAAGCTATCCATAATATCATTATATTTACCTAACTCATCTTTTTTGTTTGATAAATCTGCCATAATTTTTTGAGCTTTTTCACTATCATTCCAAAAGTCAGGAGCAAAGGTACTCTTTTCAAGTTCCTTTACTTCTTCTTCTAAGCTAGTTGGGTCAAAGAGAGTCTCCGACTAGTTTCATAGTGTCGGTTAATTCTTCAATTTTTTCTCTTAATTGATAAATTTCTGCCATATTATTTCTTTACATTACTTTTCTTTGCTTCACGTTCTAATCTTCTACGTTCAGCACGATTTAAGCCTTCTGTTTGATTATCTTCACTTGCATTTAGTGTATCTACTGCATCCGTGCCATCATCAGATGGTTGTGATTCATTTTGTGGGAATAGCACTTGCTTTCTTTGAATATTTTGTCTGATTTCTACATTCATCATGTATCTAACAGTCTCTTCTTGGATAGCTTTTGTCATTTCCTCATACATGTCGAATCCTTGATTTGTATAAGCACGAACTGGATCCTCATTACCCATTGCACGAACACCAATTTCTTTTCTCATTTGATCCATTGCATCTATATGATCCATCCATTTTTGATCTATTACTCGAAGCATGATTACTCTTTCTACTTCTCTCATGTTTTCTGGACCAAATTGGGCTTGCTTATCCTCATATTTTGCAAGTGTAGCTTCTGTTATATAGTCAATTAAATCTTGTTGACTATAATCATTTATATTTTCAAAGTGAAGTTGAGTTACAGGTATACCTAAACTATTTAAATGGTTAAGTAGAGCTACCATTTCCCAATTTTCTGGTTTTACTTGTGGATTAGTAAATGAATATACAGAATCTTCTATAACTTCTTTGATCATACCAATAATTGTTTCTTTCATGTCATGACCATATAAAACATCTTGTCTTTCATTATAGATAATTGTTCTTTGCTTATTCATAACATCATCGTATTGAAGGACTCTCTTACGAGTCGCAAAGTTGTTTGCTTCTACTCTTGTTTGAGCCTTTTCTACTGACCTACTTACCATCTTAGATACTATAGGTTCGTCTTCATCAAAGTTTGCATTTGCTATGAATTTTGCTACTTGTTCTCCACCATTAAGTCTTATAAGGTCATCTTCAAGAGATATAAAGAATCTTGAGTGTCCTGGATCTCCTTGACGACCTGAACGACCTCTTAACTGGTTATCTATACGACGTGACTCGTGACGTTCAGAACCTATTATATATAGGCCACCTGCTTCTTTAACTTTTTCTGCTTCTTCTTTTACACCTGGTCTAATGAGATCTTTATAGTGTCTAAATTTCTTACGAGCTTCTAAGATTTCTTCGTTATCTGTTTCAGCATATGAATCTACTTCTTCAAGCAACTCATCACTCATGCCTTCTCTTTTTAGTCTTTGCTTGGCCATATCATCAACATTACCACCAAGCATAATGTCAGTACCACGACCTGCCATGTTTGTAGCTATTGTAACAGCTCCTAAGCGACCTGCTTCGGCAACTATAGCAGCTTCTCTTTCGTGATTTTTGGCATTTAGGACTGTATGCTTGATACCTGCTTTTTTAAGAGCTTGTGATAATCTTTCACTGGCTTCGATAGAAATTGTACCTATTAGTATTGGTTGTCCTGTTGGATGTATCCTATTAATTTCATCAATTATAGCATGGTATTTACCATTTTCATTGATATATACATAGTCAACATCATCTACCCTTTGTATAGGTTTATTTGTGGGTATTTCTACAACATCTAAGTTATAAATTTCATCGAACTCTTCTTCTTCTGTTTTTGCAGTACCAGTCATGCCTGATAACTTGTCATACATTCTAAAATAATTTTGGAAAGTAATTGTAGCAAGTGTTTTACTTTCTGCCTTAACTTCTACACCTTCTTTAGCTTCTATAGCTTGGTGAAGACCATCAGAAAAACGACGACCTTGCATTATACGACCTGTAAACTCATCTACAATTTCTACCTCGCCATTATTTACTACATAATCAATATCCTTATGCATAGTTGTGTTTGCTTTAAGAGCATTGTTTATATAGTGAGATAATTCTAGGTTAGCTGAATCTGATAAGTTCTCTATATCAAAGAATTTTTCTGCTTTTGCTGTTCCTTTCTCTGTAAGATTAGATGTTTTTCTTTTTTGGTCTACAAGAAAATCTACATCTTCTACCTTAAACTCTCTATCAAAAGGATCAATTTCTGCATCTTCGTTTGGATCTAGAATTCTACCTTCTAGAGTTTGGATAAATTCATTTGCTTGACTATAGGTATCAGTAGACTCATCGCCTTGACCTGAAATTATAAGTGGTGTACGAGCTTCATCTATAAGAATTGAGTCAACCTCATCAACTATGGAATAGTTTAATCCACGTTGTACCATATCATCCTTATAGATAACCATGTTATCTCTTAAGTAGTCAAAACCAAATTGATTATTAGTACCATAGGTAATATCAGCAGCATAGTTCTCTTTTCTTTCACTATTTGTAAGTCCATAAACTATACATCCAACTTTCATACCGAGGAATGTGAAAATCTTACCCATCCACTCTTGGTCACGCTTAGCTAGATAGTCATTTACTGTAACTATGTGAACTCCCTTACCAGTAAGAGCATTCAAATAAGCAGGGCAGGTTTCAACAAGTGTCTTACCTTCACCAGTTCTCATTTCTGCTATCTGACCATTATGTAGAACAATACCCCCAAGTAATTGAACTGGATAATGTTTCATTCCTAAAACTCTATCACTAGCTTCACGAACAGTCGCAAAAGCTTCAGGAAGTAAGTCGTCTAAACTTTCACCTTGATCTAACCTTTGTCTAAATTCATTAGTTTTATCTTGTAATTCACTATCACTTAGTTGCTGCATTGACTCATCAAGAGCTAGGATTTTATCAACTATTTTCTGATTGTTGTCTATTTCCTTTTCACTAAATGATTTAAATAATTTAAATCTTGCCAAATTATTCACCTTCCAATTCTCTTAATTATTCGATAATCTTTTGATAATTAAGTTTTACCACTATTATATTAAAGTATATTAACTTTTTTGTAAACAATAAAATGAGTGGCCTTTGTTTTAATTCGAAATTTAATTTACTTAACATATAAAAAACGCAGAAGACTTAGTCACTTAAGACTCTGCGTTTCACTTAAGTATGTTTATAACTTTCTTTAGATAATAGTACCTTTATAAAGATAAATTTTCAAACAAAAAGAGCCTAAGCAAGTTAAACTTATTATATTAATATAATAAGTTTAACTTCCACTAGACTCTTATATATTATCTAGATGGAATTATTAATCCATAGTCTCCCTTACGTCTCTTATAAACAACCCTTACACCCATATCTTCTTGGTCATAGTATACGAAAAAATCATGGCCTAAAAGCTCCATCTGCATAACCGCTTCTTCTGTACTCATAGGTTTTAGAGAGATCTCCTTAGTCCTAGCTATATTTATATCAGAATCATATGAGTCATCTATGCCATATTCATTATCAAATGATTCATTAAAGTTTTCAAATTTTATAGAATCTTGATTTCTATCTTTTATAAGTCTTGTCTTATGCTTTCTGATTTGTCTTACTAAAGCATCTATAGTTCTATCAATGGCATTTGGATAAGACTCATCACTAGCCTCTGCCCTAAGTATAGGTCCTTTGTTTAAAAACATTGTAGCTTCAACTTGATAGTCATTGCCCTCTTTAGAAAATAGAAGATTTACTTCTTGTTCACCTGAAAAGTATTTATCTAATCTGTCATACTTTCTCTCTGCTTCGTACTTAATATCATCAGTAATATTAATATTTTTACCTCTAAGATTAATCTTCATAAAATCATCTCCTCTTTTCTTTTTATATAGATACCCTAAACCGTAATTATGCAAACGTATGCAATTTAAAATATTTATAAAATAATGTATAATTAGATTAATAATTGGAGGAAACTATGAGCAAAACAAAGATTAAAGATATTTTAGCCTATGACTTTTTATCAGAACTTCATATTTCTGATGATGGAAATAAGCTAGCCTATAAAAAAACTAACGCTAATTATGATAATAATAAATACGAATCTGACCTTTGGATTTATGACACTAATGATAATAAAAATTATCCTGTGACCAACCAAAAGAATGCCTCTATTTTTACTTTTAATAAAGATTCTAATTTTATATATAAAGTAAAATCAGAGGAAGATAAAGACATTTTTAACATAATTGATGGTCCTGGCGTAGGAAAAAAAGCCTTTGAAATCAAAAAAGATGTTTCTTCTATAAAATGGCTTAAAAAAGATTTATTCCTAGTAAGAGCAAGCGAAAAAAAATCTAAAGAAGAAAAAGACAAAGAAAAAGAAAATAAATATTTTGAGGAATTAACTAGCCTACCATTTTGGAACAACGGCAGTAGTTATGTAAAAGATCATAAGGGTGCTTATTATTTATATAATAATGCTAAGAATGAACTTAAAAAAATTACAAATTTTGATCTATATAATGATATATATAGCATTGATTTAAATAAAGATAATAGCAAAGCTATTTATATAAGAACTAGGTATGATAAAAATAAAGTAATGGAACTTTATGAAGACCTAATACTTTTAGATATCAAAACAGGTAAAGAAAAAATCATAATAGAAAATAGTTTCTCTTACTTTACTGCAAATTTCATAGAAAATAAGATTATCTTCGTAGCTACGGATATGAAAAAAGGTGGAGTCAATGAAGATTCTTTTATATATGTATGCGATTATGATGGTAACTACGAAAAGATAACTGATAAAAATTTTGATATGGCCTTTGGCAACAGCCTAGGAACTGATGTACGATTTGGTGGTAGCAATACTTTTACTGTAGAAAATAATAGATTATATTTTGTAGTGACAGAAAAAGAAACTACTAAGCTTTATTCTATTGACATCAATGGTAATCTTAAAAAAGAAATCAATGCAGAAGTTGAAGATTTTGCCATCAAAAATAATGAACTTTACTATCTAAGCATGGAAAAAGATACTTTAAGTCAATTAAAGAAAAAAGATTCAGATGAAATTCTTCTAGAAAATAAAATCGAAACTAAACTAGGCAAAATAGAAACTTTTGAATTTGAATCCAATGGTGATAATTTAATTGGATTTGTACTTTTACCTACTAACTTTGATAAGAGCAAAAAATATCCTACCATTCTAAGCGTACATGGTGGACCAAAGACTGAATTTAGTCATATTTTCCACCACGAACATCAAGTCCTTGCCAATGATGGATATATAGTTATCTATACCAATCCTCATGGATCAAGTGGTAATGGAGTTAAGTTCTCTGATATAAGAGGAAGATACGGAGAGGTAGACTATAATGATCTTATGAAATTTGTAGATATTGCTATAGAAAAATATCCACAAATAGATAATAAGAACCTAGGAGTCTACGGAGGCTCTTATGGTGGATTTATGACTAACTGGATTATAGGACATACTGATAGATTTAAGGCTGCCTGTTCCCAAAGATCCATATCAAATTGGACAAGTTTTTATGGAGTAAGTGATATCGGGTATTATTTTGGATCAGATCAAACAAATGCCAATCCGTGGGATTCTTTAGAAAAAATGTGGGATCAGTCTCCTATAAAATATGCTGATAAGGCTAAAACACCAACCCTATTTATTCATTCAGATGAAGACTATCGCTGTCCACTTGAACAAGGCTTGCAAATGTATAATAAGCTAAAGCTAAATGGAGTTGATACAAAAATGTACGTATTTCACGGCGAAAACCACGAACTATCTAGATCTGGTAAGCCACACGCTAGAATAAAAAGACTAAAAGAAATTAAAAAATGGTTTGATGGATATTTAAAATAATGAAAATTGAAACAAAAGTAAAATTTAAAAAGACTGCCAGTAATATGGTCTATAGATTTAAAAATCATGAAATTACTAATAATTCTGCAGCCTTGTCTTTCTACTTTTTACAAGCATCCATTCCTTTATTGATGGTGCTTGTAACAGTAGGTTCTAAGGTTTTAGAAAATAATGTAAATGCTATTTACTCCTTGATAGACTTTTTACCATCCTCGTCTCAAGATATGGTAAAGTGGGTTATAGACACTATGTTTGTTAATACAAGCTCTGCATCAATAACAGTAATAACTGTTTTATTTGCTTTATGGTCAGCTACTAAAGGTATAAATAATCTTATGACATCCATAAATAAAGCTTATGGTTTACAAGATGAAACTAAATATGTAAAACAAAGACTTTTATCAATACTCTATACATTAATTTTTGTAGCATTTATAGTATTTATTCTTGTATCTCAAATTTATGGACCAAGTATCTTAACCTTTATAAATGATAAAGTACTAACACGACTTTCTGATAGAGCCTTTGGTGGAATTTTTGATAAAATTCTAAAAACTCTAAAGTCACCTTTATTTAGACTAACAGTAATCCTAGTACCTATACTAATAATGTCTTTAGTTTTTGGAATTTTTTATAAATTTGCACCAAATAATAAGGAAGATAGAATCCCCTTCAAAGAAGCTGTTTATGGCGGTATATTTGCAACAGTTACTATTTATATAGCTACATTTATATACTCATTTTTCTTAAATAACTTCTCTAAACAATCAGTAGTATATGGAGCTTTAGCTGGTATACTTGCCTTATTTATCTGGCTTAATTTAGTTTCAACTATACTTATCTTAGGAGCTGAGCTAATTGATGCTGTTAGAAAAAACTATGAAATAGATTCACAAGAAGAAATTATAGAATTTGAAAAATCTAATAAGTCGTTTAAAGAAACAGTTGAAAGTACAATAGGAGGTCAGGAAATGAAAAAATCAATTGATAGTCCAAAAAGAAATAAAAAGTCATTTAGAAAAGAATTTAGAAATAAAAGATACCATATGGATCCTAATAAGAAAAATATGGCAGACTATTCAATATTTACTAAATTTTTAAACTCATATCTATTTAAAAAAGCTGATTCTATATTTATCTATGTTTCAGTTGCAGATGAGGTAGATACCCTAGAAATAATAAAAAAATCGCTAGAACTAGGTAAAAAGGTCTATGTGCCTTATATAACTAATAGAGAAAATTTTGAAATGAGACCGGTTAGAATTTATAACATAGATAATTTAGAGCTTGGAGAATATAACATACCAACATCTTATAGTATGGAATTTGAAGACAATCCAGATATTTCAATCATACCAGGACTAGGTTTTGACAAAAATAAAAACCGTATAGGTTATGGCGGAGGTTATTACGATAGATTTTTAAATAAATCAAAGACAACTTCCATAGGTCTCTTTCAAAGCAACTATCAAGTAGAACAAATTCCAGTTGATGAATACGACCATAAATTAGATTATATTATTACAGAAAAAGAAATATTCTAGCTTAAAGACCTTATGGCCTCTTTAATTAAGGAGTTTTATGAAAAAAAAGATATTAATATTACTATTAGCTATTTTAAGCTTAAGTGCTTGTAAAAACGAAAATATTCCACAAAATAAGGATTATAAATATATTTTTAATAATATTGTCACTGATAAATCTAAAGATGATATTAAAAATATAATGGAAAGTAGTGGTATTAGCCAAAAAAACATAGATAGATTTTTCAATCAAGTTGATTTCTTTAATGCAAATGTAGATAATAGCTTATTAATAGAAAAAGACTACAAAAAAGCAAATAAAATACCAGACTATGATGTATATACCATGCAAGATGAACTATTTAAAAAATATCCAGAATTTGCAGGAATAAATTGTAGGATAACTACTTTTGGTTTAGTATCAGATAAAATAAATATAAAACACATAGAAAATCCAAGCTTATCTGCTGTAGAAATCGATAATTCAACTTTTAGCAATCCACCTGTCTCAACTTTAGAAAAAAACGAAATTGATAAATTTAATAAATTTTACTCAGCTATAAAGACTAAAAATACAGGAGATCCAAACGTCCATCTAGAAAAAATTAAAAGCTTTTGGAATAAAAACGGAATTACTTTTTCTAATAACAATAAGTATTCAGTAATTTCGGTTTATATCTTTTCAGAACTAGATGAAAATGATAACGAATTATTTGTAGGCCACACTGGAATATTATTTCCTCTAGAAGATAGCAGAATAATGTTAGTAGAAAAATTAGCATTTACATCTCCCTACCAAGCAATAATATTCAAAGATAGGAAAGACCTATATGATTATCTAATGAAACTATACGACTTCTCTAGTGAAAGTTATCCTGCCAAACCATTAATATTTGAAAATAATGATTTGCTAAAGCACTAAAAAGGGACTGTTGCATACGCTGACCCATCAAGTCAAACTTAAACAGATTTTAAGGGTCAGCTCATCAGCACAGTCCTTTTTTTATATTTCTTTAATAGCAAAAGTTTCTTTACTTAATTTATTTAAGTACTTATTTATTTTTATCTTCCTTCTTAAGTTCCAATCTTTTTCATAAACTAAAGGATTAGCTGAATTATTTTTTCTATTATTTTTTTCAAATTCGTCTCTTAAACCATCTTCTAAATTATCTATTGTCTGAGCTAGGTCAAGGTTATAGTATCTAAAGGATTTATCTCCTATGATCTCCTCTTCTCTTCCAAAAATCTTATCTTCTATAGCAAGCTTACTTGTATTTACACCATTAAGTGTTGCAAAATAGTGGCTTCTACCTTGGCGTAGGTTAATCTCAAATGAATAAAACTTACCTGTTCTAATATCCTTTTTAAAGTCAATGTTAAAAAGTCCATAAACACCTAAAGTCTTCACTATATCCCTAGCGTAATCAAATAAGATCTTTTCATCTGAATCTACTTTGGCTACAAAGTTACCAATCCATTCCACTCTCTTATCTAGCAAGATATTTTTTGACATAGCCATAGAAATTGTATTCTCTGATCTATACCCTTCTATAGTATATTCACTGCCATCTCCACCAACTACAAACTCTTGAACTAAGATATTGTAATCATAACCCGCATTAAAAATTCTTTCTAGAATTTTAATAGTTTCATCTATAGATTTTGAGTGGTAGCCTTTTTGCTGACCTTCAAAATCAAGAGATTTATAAAATACATCATTATCTGGCTTTATAAAAACTTCGTTAGGGTAAGATAAGTCCTTATAATTTTCTTTACTAGCTATAAATGTCTTAGGAGCAAGACCTAATTCTTTAATTTTTTTATAAAAGTCATTTTTAGTAGAAAGATCTTTTATGACTTCAATTGACGCGTAAGGCATGATAGGATTAAAATCTAATTTATCAATATTTTTTAAAGCATAAGTTCTCATAACATCATCTGGGGCAAATATTATAAAGTTCTTATATGTATCTTTATTTTCCTCATAAATTCTATCTAATACTTCTTTAAATACTTCTGAATCTTTTGAAAAGTTTTCTTTTTTATAAATATTAATAATTTGTGAATCTATACAAGGTAGTAAAATCATTGATGTTGCAACTACTGGTTTTATTTCATAAGCTTCATAGATTTCTCTTGCTATAGAATATGTATTTAGGTCTGAACCTAAAACTATTGGTAAAAATTCTTCCATTTTTCTCTCCATTTATCTTCTTTTAACTCATAGAGTAATATACTATAAAAGCGTATAATGTAAAAAGCTAAATAAAACCAAGGAGGGATATATGAATAGATTAGGTGTTTTAGGTGGTATGGGCCCATTATGTACTGCAAGTTTTTACAATAAGCTCGTAAAATATACTAAGGCCGATAAAGACCAGGACCATATCCCAACTGTTATTTTATCAGATACACTTATGCCCGATAGAACAGAGGCTATCTTAAACGGAACTTATGAACCATTACTATTAAAAAAGGCAAAGGAAGATATCAAGGCTTTTGAAAATTTAGATGTAACAAATATAGCTATTCCTTGTAATACTATGCACTATTATATAGATAAACTAGATAGTTATACAAACATAAATATAATTAATATGGTATATGAAACTGTCAAATATTGTAATGATCATGGTTATAAAAATATTGCAATTCTGGGAACTTTTGCTACTATGGATTATGGTATATATGATAAGTATGCAGATGAATTTGGAATAAATATTTATAAGCTAAATGATAAGCAAAAAAATCTTTCAATGAAGACTATTTATGATATAAAAGAAACGAACAATACCTCTGCTCCCCAATTTTTAAAACTAGTTGAATCGTTGAAAAATGAAAGTGTAGATAGTGTAATTCTAGCTTGTACTGAACTTTCAATAATTGATGACATAATGAACTACAATTATGTAATTGATGCTATGGACATCTTAGCAATAGAATCAATAAAAAAAATGGGTTTTAATGTTAAAAATAGGATCTAAAAAATAGAATAACATTTTATATCTATATTGAAAGCATATAATTTCTTTATAAAAAATTAATAAGTATTTTGCTATAATTATATGTTACAGAGGTAAAAGTATGAGAAAAAAAAGAAAAGTAAAAAAAGAATATTATACACTAAATATTTTAAGAGCTGTAGCATTTCTTGGAGTAAGCTTATTTCATAGATACGCCCACTTTGTACCAGGTGGATATTTAGCTGTTATAATATTTTTAACCCTATCTGGATTTCTTACTATGAGATCTAGTGAAAATAAAAAAGAAGTTTCATTAAAATCTATTATAAGAAAATTCATTTCTATAATGTCTCCAGTTTATTTTATCATGGCTATAGCCATGGTTATTTCAATTTTCTTTGCAAGGGATATATTTGATGATAGTATAAAATCGGTAATACCAGTCGCCTTAAATTTTGAAAATATAAGAAGAATACTTGTGGGTGATGATTATTTTAACCAATTAGGTAATTTTAATATTTTCCTTCATATGTGGTATGTATCTATCTACATGCAATTTATAGCAATATTCACTCTAATAGATAGATTGATAACTAGAAATAATAGAAATAAAACTAGATTAATTCTTTATTCTATTACAACTATTATAAGTTTTAGCTTATTGATCTATTTTGCAAAAAGCCCAAAAAATATAACAAGAATTTACTATGGAATAGATACTAGAATATCAGCATTTTCTTTAGGTATAATTTTATTTTTACTTGGAAGCTATCTTAAAGATAAAATAAATCTTGATAGAAATACTCATAAAATAATTAATATGGGCTTGGGAGTGCTTACCATATTGCCTTTCTTTTTTATAGATGGTAGCAAGATATCTTCATATAAAGTATTTTTTATTGCTTACACTATACTAGTAGGATTATTGATTTTAAGCTTATATAATTACGAAGATATGTACCTTAAGGATATCAAAAGCCACAATATTCCTACGGATATACTACTTTATATAGGTGATAGAAGCTATTTCCTATATATATGGCAATATATAGTTCAGATATTTTTTGTATACTTTATAGTTGGAAAAATCAATAGCTTTGTTTCCTTTTTATTAGAAATTATAGTTTTAGTAATGTTATCTGAACTAACTTATAAGATATTCAAAAGAAAAAGTAAACAAGTAAATTTTCTAATAATATCTGCTGGTTTACTTATAGTACTATCTATTGTTTCTCTATTTATAGGAAATAAAAAAGATAAGGAAATAAAGGAACTTAAAAAAGAGATCGAAAGTAACCAAAGTGAAATAGAAAAAAGAAATAAAGCTAGTATAAACAATAAAAAATCATCTACAAAAACAAGCTCAGAGCAAAAAAACAAAACAAATAGAAAATCTAGAAAAAAGTATCCAAGTGTAAAAACTATAGATCCAAACTTTAAAGCTAAGGACTATGACAATTTCGATTTTACAGATAAGGAAAAGGAATATTTGGCTGATTTGCATGTTACAGCTATAGGCGATTCTGTTATAATAAATGCTGATTCATATATCAGAAAATACATTCCAAACTTTTATCTAGATGGTAAGGTTGGACGTGACATGGTGGATGGTCCAGCTGTTTTATCCAGCGTAAAACAAAATGTTGGACTTGGAGATATAGTTATTGTATCTTTAGGATCTAATGGATCTGCTAATGAAAAAGATCTTAAGCAAATAATGGAAATATCTGATGGGCGCGATGTATACTTTGTAAATACCTCACATACTCAATCATATATGGACTATGTAAATAAGTGTTTAAAAGAATTTACAGATAAAACTCCTAAAGCCCATCTAGTAGACTGGAGAGAATTTGTAAAAGATAGACCAGACCTCCTAGCCCCAGATAGAACACATCCTAATGTAGAAGGCTCTGATTACTTTGGGAAGCTTATTATGAGAAAGATTTTGAATGTTAATAAGGTTAGAGCATAAAAAATGGTGATGTTGCAGAATAGGCAATTCTATTCTGCAACATCACTTTTTTCTTGAATATTCATATTAAGCTAATCAAATAGCTTGTATCTAAAGATGGATTTTTATCTTATATCCACATTTCCCTTAAAAATAGGTTCAATTAATAAAGCTAGTTATTTGGATATTTTTTAAGTAGCTTTGTATTTTATGATTTCTAAATATTCAATTCTCAAATCATATTTATAAGACTTAACTTAACATCATCGTAAACGTATATTTCAGTGTTAAAATTCATTTTAAATTGAATTGCACATCAACTAATGTAAAATTAGTTAGTGATGATGCATTGTTTTAACATTGATCATAAATGCATACTATTAGAAAAAGACGAGGGTTTTTAGATTCCTCGTCTTTTTTTATGCTAGAACTTATACAACAGCTCAACAAGTCAAACTTTTTGAGATCACCTTAGGATTATCCTTAACTTAGGGGATTAAGTGTTATAATCTTGATATTCATTTAAATATATATTATTTATTATCTTTAAATTGAAATCTTTCTCTGTTAAATTCTACTTCATTATTATATATCTCGTTGTATTTATCGTATCTATTTGAGTTTGATGATCTTGTAGTGATTTGATCAAATAAATTTGAAGAATTTGGACCTGATACTAGCAAACTTCCATCTGGTTGAGCAGATGCAGTCATAACATACGCTTTACCAACATCAAGCAAGCTGTCATTTTCATATAATACTAAATCTCCTGTTTTAGATAATCCTCCTGCCTTTGTAATTGTTATATTCTTATTCATCGGAAGATTTCCTTTTATATTTTTTATTATTTTTATTTCATAATTAGTATATGGAGATGTAACCTCTTTAGTACCATTTTCAGTTTCCACATTAATAGGATGTCTATATTCTGTATTTTTCTGACTTATAACTTCGCCAATGAAATAATAATCAGAAAATCCTACCAACTCATATGGGTTCTCTACATCTACAGCAAAATCACCTCTCATATATTCTACTTTAGATTCCTTATTTATATTTTCTTTACTGCATGAAACAGTAGCTAAAACGATAAATAAACTAAATATTATTGAAATTATTTTTTTCATATTAAACTGTTTGTTCATATATATCTTCTTTTCATATCAATATGTTCTGTAAGCTTCATCATAGGATTTTTTGTTTGTAGATGATAAGCTTGCAATACTCAACTGACCTTGTTGAATAACATCATACTTTCCATAGGTATGATCCAAACCAAGTGCATGTCCAAATTTATGTGTGACAGTTTTAGTTCGTTGATCTTTTGACATATTTTTAAAGTTATAATCATTTAACTTCATTGTTCCCCTGGAACTTGTTACTCCTAATGTATTGCTTACTTCATTATAATCGCTTGTAAAAACATCTTGCCATTTATTCCACGAATCTCTTCTAAACTACTCCTTGGCGATATCCTTACCAGATTCCAACACTTCTATTTATTATAGAAATATATTTGGAATTGCTATCCCAATCAAGATGATTTCCACTATCAACTAAATCCCAACCTAAGAGAGCAGCTTCTGCCTTTTCTTTTATAAGAAGTATCCTTTATTATCTAGAATGCTAACTTGTCTATATATAGACATACATTTATGTCTTTTTTTATTCTGATAAATCTATCCATCAATTATAATTTTTACAAGACTTAACTTAACATCATCTTTTATATATATTTCAGTGTTAAAAAACATTATATCAGAAAAAGACGAGAATTTTTAGTTTCCTCGTCTTTTTTCTATTTTGGGACTTTTGCAACAGCCCCATCTTTTATTTATTCTTAGGTTCTAATTTTTCCTTACCACCCATATACATTCTTAGTGGTTCTGGTATTCTTACTGTACCATCTTCTTGTAATAGATTTTCTAAAAATGCTATTAGCATTCTTGGTGGTGCTACTACTGTATTGTTTAGTGTATGAGCAAAGTATGTTCCGTTTTCTCCCCTTAATCTAATTCCAAGACGTCTAGCTTGTGCATCTCCTAGATTTGAACAAGATCCTACCTCAAAATATTTTTGTTGGCGTGGGCTCCATGCCTCTACATCGCAAGATTTTACTTTAAGGTCAGCTAGGTCTCCAGAACAGCATTCTAGTGTTCTTACTGGAATTTCTAGGCTTCTAAAGAAATCTACTGTATTATTCCATAATTCATCATAGAATTTCATAGAATCTTCTGGCTTACAGATTATAACCATTTCTTGTTTTTCGAATTGATGGATACGATATACTCCACGTTCTTCTATACCATGTGCTCCTACTTCTTTTCTAAAGCATGGAGAATAGCTTGTCATCTTAAGTGGCATATCGTCTTCTTCGTTAATTGTATTGATGAATTTACCAATCATTGAGTGTTCAGATGTTCCGATTAGATATAGATCTTCACCCTCAATTTTGTACATCATATTTTCCATTTCCTCAAAGCTCATTACACCTGTAACTACTTCAGATCTTATCATAAAAGGTGGGATGTAATAAGTATATCCTCTATCAATCATAAAGTCTCTTGCATAAGAAAGAATAGCTGATTGAAGTCTTGCTATATCCCCTTTTAGATAATAGAAACCAGATCCTGAAGTTTCTCTTGCTGCATCTAGCTCAATACCATCAAAGCTTTCCATAATATCAACATGATATGGCACTTCATAATCTGGCACTATTGGTTCTCCATATTTATCATTCTCCACATTTTCACTATCATCTTTTCCTAGCGGAACTGTTTGATCTATAATTTGTGGGATTTTTTGCATGCGAGATTTTACTTCTTCACCTAATTGTCTAGTTTCTTCTTCAATGTGTGTTAGACGATCATTAATTTCATTTACATGAGCTTTAGCTTCTTCTGCAAGGTCTTTTTTACCTTGTCCCATCAAGGCACCTATTTCTTTTGATACTTTATTACGCTCAGCCCTTAAGTTATCTCCTTCAGTTTTTACAGCACGAACTTTCTCATCTAATTCTACTACTTCATCTACCAAATGTAATTTTTCCTCTTGGTATTTCTTTCTCATATTTTCTTTAACAAGTTCAGGGTTCTCTCTTAATAATTTAATATCTATCATTTTTTTCTCCTTTTTAGCATAGAAAAAGACCTTCATCCTACATGGGACGAAGGTCTCGTGGTGCCACCCAATTTTTATGTAATCACATACTCAATTTATACAAGCTAAAGGTAGATTCACTAGGCTCTATCAAAGATTTTCACCAACCATCTTCTCTCTAAAGATTTACTCCTAGTTACTATGTCTTATCATTGCTTTATTCAATTAATAATAGTATACATTCAAATCTTAATTAATTCAATAGCTTTTTAATTTACTTATTATATTAGCTAAGATAAAGCTTATTATGAATATAAATACAAAAGCAAAACCATAGCTTGCTAGAGGAAGTTTACCTACCATGTTAGTATAGAAGTTATCTATATGTAAAACTTTAAGACTATCAGCCATACTAACCAAAGCAACTGCACAAATTACAATTTTATAGATTAAAGGATCCATATTCTCCTTATCGATAAGATTTAGTAAATATAAACTTATAACTATAGGGTATATAAATAAAAGAATTGGAATAGATATTTCCATAATCTTTTCTACTCCTAATATAGAAAGGACAAATCCTATAGTTACGCCTAATCTCACATAAAATTCATAGGTAAATTTATACCCTAGATTTTTTGAAAAGCTAGAAGCAAATGCTGATAATAAGCCAACTGCAGTTGTTATACAAGCAAAACCAACTACTAAACTTAAAGCTATTTGTCCCATTTTCCCAAGATAATTTTTAGTAAGAGATAGCAAAAGACTTGTTCTTGATATAGAAGGATCAACAAATGATGATGACTTTGCACCCAAATAACTAAGTCCTGTGTAAACAATAGCAAGACCTAATACAGCAATAATTCCAGCATAAATACTAGCTTTCTTTAGCTCATCATCGCTTCTAAAACCCTTATTTCTAAAATCTTCTAGGATAACTACTGTAAGAAATACAGGTCCTAAGGAATCCATAGTTTGATAGCCCTCAATAAATCCATCTGAAAGTCTATTGTTTTGGCTTGTTGCTAAGTTTACGCTTGGAGCACTTATACCTGCTATTATTAAAACAACTAGTATTATAAGTAAGATTGGTGTTAGGTACTTTCCCACCCTGTCTATAACCTTAGATCCATTGATAGTAATTATGTAAACCAATATAAAAAATATTAGTGAAAATAATACATTATTAAAATCTGGTATAAATGGCACTATTGCAACTTCAAAGGTGGTTGCTCCTGTCCTAGGAATTGATAATAGCGGGCCTACAAGAGTAATACAAATTAAATTTAGAATAATACCAAAGTTAGTACCTATCTTCTCCCCAAATTTCCTTGGGTCTGCTCCTCTTTTGCTCATAGCAAGTATACCTAAAAGGATCAAAAAGCTATCAGATAGATTAAATCCTAATGAAGCTAAAAACCATCCTTGACCAGAATTAAGACCTAGATAAGGGGGAATTATTAAATTCCCTGCTCCAAAAAATATTGCAAAAAGTGCAAATCCAGATATTATTACTTGTTTTATATCTAATTTATGTTTTTTCATTATATAACCTCTTTATATGTTAAGATTATACATTAAAATCTATAAAAATAAAATTTATAGAAAAAAGGAAGATTACTCTTCCCCATTTGAAAGTTTTTTCTCTTTACTTTTCTTTATGATATAAATTATAATTATAGCTACTAATATTAATGGCCAAATAGAAACAATAGCTACAAGTAAGTCTTGCCAAAATTTAGAAAATATATGAATAGAATCTTTAAAAGCTTCCTTTATACGGCTAGAAAAATCAGGATTGTTATTAGCATAGTTATTATAATCATATACTTCATTTATATTTATATCAAAAGTATCATAAGTAACTTTACTATCTACATCTTTTATCATTGATTTTATCTGATCAATCTCCTCCTCGACTTCTAATATACGAGCTTGTATAGCCATTGTTTCATCAATATTTTTTGCATTTTTCATAAGATCATTGAGTTTATCAAGCTCTTTTTGTTTTGAACTAAGTCTAATATTTATATCTTTATAAGATGAAGTTAGATCATTTGTATATGAACTTTGATATATAATTTTTCCTATCTTAACTATTTCATTCTTAAACTTATTACTTTCTTCTTGTGGTATTTTTATACTTGCACCAAAGTTTCTTATATTTTCATCACCATTTCTACCAGTATCTATATTAAGATTTGATGATTCTATATAGCCTTTATGATCATCAACGAGCTTGGTTAGTTTATCATAATCTTGATCATAATTTATACTTTCAAATGTATAATCAAAAATATTTTCTATCTTTCTATCACTACTAATATCACTATAGTCTATATCCTTAGATATTTGTTTATCTTCTACTTCATCTGTTGAAGAATCTAGGCTTTCATTAACAGGCGCGCTTTCATCATTTGTTTCATAGGTCTTGTTATTAGTTGTATCATATTGATGAATATTCTCATTATTCATTGTGTTAAAATTAGATGAACAAGATGATAAAGTAAATATAAGTAATAGATTAAATAAATGATTTTTATTTATCTTCATAAACTTTATCACTTCCATTTTCTTCTAGTAGTTGATCTAGCTTTTTGTGAATATCTCTAATAATTATTTCTGTTTTAAGATTAACTATATAATCATCTTCTGCCCTTTGTCTATCCTTTTCTTCTTGTCTATTTTGACTCATCATAATTAGTGGAGCCTGTATAGCAGCTACACAAGATAAAACAAGATTTAAAAGTATAAATGGATATGGATCAAAGGCTTTATCATCCATTTTATTATTAATTATCATCCAACTAATTAAAACAATAATAAATATAATTATAAAAGTCCACGAGCCAGCAAACTTTGCTATTTTATCTGCTGCCCTATCACCAAACGAATATTCGTTTTTTTGCTTATTTCTAGGATTACTATTTATTTTTTCTTTGATCAAAGTAATTGCTTCTTCATCATCCAAATCTAAATCATTATTTAATATATAATCCAATAATTCCTTTTCTTTTTTATCTAAATCGTCCATAAAACCTCTTTCTTTAATCATACTATTATTTATATTAAGTTAATATAAAGTTATCCATAGAAAAAGTCTTAAACAAAAAAGATGGCTATTTACCATCTTGATTTAATACGTGGTTTATTGCCTTTTCTGGTATACCTATATCTTCTACTACACATCTACTTTTATAGGCCGATCTATCAAATACTCCTTTTTTCATAAGTTGCATAGAAACTATTAGATCACAATCAACAATTTCACCCCAGGAATCTCCAGTACTAGAGTCTAAGCCACTTGGTAGATCTATTGAGATTATATATTTCATACTCCTATTTATTATAGATATCACGTAAGCATAAGTTCCTGATATAGTCCTATCAAGTCCAGTCCCAAAAATACCTTCTATAATAGTAGAAATTTTAGATATATTATTTTCCATATTCTCTAAATCTTCTATAGTGTCTACTAGATAAATATTTTCTGTCAAAGTTTTGACTGCCTTATGATTTAGCTTAAACTCAACACTTGCCTTAGTAATATCTCCTATTATGTAAATATCAACATAAAAATCTCGGGCTAATAGATTTCTTGCTACAGCCAGAGCATCTGCACCATTATTTCCAGTACCAGCTACTATAGCAAAACTCTTTCTTATTTCAAGATTAATATTTTTTATAATAGCTAGACTTGCCCTCTCTACTAAACATAAAGCTGGAATTTTCAGTTCATCTATAGCATATCTATCTATTGCTATCATTTGATCTTTATCAACAACAAGCATATTCACCTCAAAAGTTTCTATTTTTAAGTCTTAAATCTTCTCCAAAAATTTCATATACTTTGCTATTTCCTACAATTCTAGAAAATATCCTAGGACCATACATATCTTCTAACATGGATTCATCATAATTTGTAGAAAATATTATTGGTTTTTCTGCTATCATTCTAGAATTCACTACTTCAAATAAGTTTGAAGCGTCATTCTTAGTAGAAGCTTCACTACCTAGGTCATCTATAATAAGTAAATCACAATTTAAAATAAAGTCAAATTGATCTTGATGTTTTGCTCTAGCTTCCTCAAAAGCCCAATTATAATCATTTAGAAATTTAAAGATACTTGAGGATGTCATATAAAGGACTGAGTAATTTCTGTCTAATATTTCCTTTGCTATAGAATTAAGTAGATAAGTCTTGCCACGACCCACGTCACCAAAAATATAAATATTTTGATTTTGATTTTCAAAATTTTCTATATATTTTTTTAATTGACGTTTGATAAATTTTATATTTTCATAAGGACTTATAGGATACCCTTCAAAATTATTATCTGAGAATAAGCTATCATCAAAGTTATCAAAGTTTTCTTTACTAAGCAATGATCTGATATTTGACTGACTATAGTTTTCATCAATTATAATCTGTTTTCGACAAGAGCACATTTTAGTTCCAACAAAACCTGTATCTTTACAAATTTCATGAAAATATCTTATTTCCATGTAATCATTATCAAATCCATTTTCTATGAGTAAGCTTTTTTTGTACTCTCTAAGTTTTTTTAGCTCATCTTCCAAATTTCTACTATCTTTACCTTTAAGGTTTTCTTTTATAATAGTGTATCCTAATTCCTTAATATTCTTATCAAGAGATTCCATAGTAGGAATTTTTTGATAAACTTCCTTTATTCTATCTTCTTGATCAATTTTATCTTTTTCTCGACGACGTGCCAAGATTTGGCTAGCTTTTTTATTAGGATTCACTATTATCCTCCGCTTCTAGCATTCTTCTAAAGCGTTCTTCTCTAGCTTTTTGAGCATAATTTTTGCTATTAGATGTTTGATTTGTGCTTGATGATTTCCTATATTGACGTGGGGAATTTTGTCTTTTTAGTTTTTGTCTTTGTTCATGAATTTTTAAATCATTAAGAGTAAAAGTACCTTGATCTCTCCATGATTTTAAATATCCCATTACATATTTAACATCCATATTTCCACCTTCTTTAGCTTGTCTAAAAGCTTCTGTTACCAATTCTGGGTCTTGATTATATTCAGATAGTGTTTCTTGTATACGGGTTATATCTGCTGGAGTTAAGCTTCTATCTATAATTCTTTCGACATTATCAAACATAATAGCTTTACGACTTGCCTTATCAAAACTCATTTCATTAGATGATTTTGTATTATCTCCAAAATATGATTGGCGTAAGGATACTATTTCTATATATTTTTTCCCAGATTTATCTATTTTTTGACGAAACATTCCCATATTGATCCAAAACTCTATACACTCATTAAATTTTTCATCTGTAAAAGATAGTTGTTTTTTTATCTTACCTATATCGACTTTCCCCTCATTGTATAAGTCTTTATAAACTAAAAGATATACTTTAAGCGCATCGCCATCAGCCATTTGTACATAGGTATTTAAAAACATATTTTCAAATGCTGTAGTTCCTAAATCTAATTTTACATCTTGCATCTTAAAGTTCATAATAATCATCCTTTGTTAAAGTCATCTTTAGTATTTTTGAATAAATCAGGCCGTGATCCATTTCAAAAAATCTATCGTCGTAGTCTATATCTTGGTTTTCGAAAACTTCTTCTGTATATCCATCTTCCTTAAAGCCCAATTTTTCATATAATTTAATTGCTCTACTATTAAAAAGATTAACTTCTAATATCAACTCTTTAAAATTTATCTCATTAAAATAATAATCTAAAAGTTCTCTCATTGCATCGTAACCATATCCATCTGAGACATAATTAGGATCAAATACTATACCAAGTTTCGCTCTTTTTGTTATAGGATTATAGTTTTTAAGCCCTAAAAATCCTATAAATCTATCGTCATCTACCTTTTTTACAGCAAAATACTTTTTTCTTGGTGTAGTTACAGTACTAAACCAAAAGTTGATCTCAAAATCTGTTAAGTTTCCATAGTTATAGCCAGAAAGTCTTGGATCATCAAAATCCCCCCAGTTTTTAAATTCCATTGCTGTTTGACGAGTGATTTTTTCGATATATACTCTTCTTGTTTGTCTAGACATTTTCTTCCCTAAAGCTTAGATCTCTAAATGTTGTACATGGTTTATTAAAAAATAAATCTAGAGTACCAGTAGCTCCATTTCTATGTTTAGCTACTATTAGCTTGGCAATGTTTGGATTATCTTCTTCATCATAATAATCCTCCCTATATAATAGCATAACTACATCGGCATCTTGTTCTATAGCACCTGATTCCCTAAGATCTGAAAGGATTGGCTTATGATCTGCCCTTTTATCAGCCTCACGGGAAAGTTGAGCAAGCGATAATATTGGGCAATTAAGCTCTTTTGATAGGCTCTTTAAACCACGAGATATTGATGCGATTTCGTTTTGTCTATTTTCTTGACGACTATCTGCTTGCATTAATTGTAGATAATCTATAACTACAAGATCTAGGCCTTTTTCAGCTTTTAGTCTCTTAAGCTTTGATCTCATTTCTGATAAAGTAATTCCCGGTGTTTCATCAACATATAAATCTTTGCTTGCTATCTCACGTGTAGAATGAAATAATAGTTCCCACTCATCATCCTTGATTCTACCATTCATAACTTGCTCCAGATCAATCATGCTAACCATAGATATTAGTCTATAGCTTAATTGTAGGGTACTCATCTCAAGTGAAAAAAAAGCAACCGATTTATCTTCTTTTGCAGCATTCCAAGCCATAGTAAGACCAAGTGCAGTTTTACCCATAGCAGGGCGTGCAGCAAGTAATATTAATTGCGCTGGTTGTAGACCAGATAGCTTATTATCTATAGTATCAAGTCCTGTAGTAACTCCTGTAATGTTACCATCATTCATTGATAATTCGTTGATAACTTGAATAGTTTCTTCTAGAGTATCTCCTACTTTTATAAGACCTTCGTTTAGTTTATCTTGAGATATATCAAATATTTTACTTTCAGCCATGGATAAAATGGAGCTAACATCTTCACTTTGCCTGTAGCTTACATCCATAATATCTTCACTTGCCCCTATTAGACTTCTAAGCAATGATTTTTCTTTTACAGTTTTTGCATATGTATCGATATTTGGAGTATAAAATGAGGAGAGGGTAATCTCAGTGATAAACTCCTCCCCTCCAACTTCTTGTAATATGTTTTCGTTTCTAAGCTGGGATATCAAGCTCACCTCATCTACCTTGATGTCTTTATCAATCATGGTAATGATAGATTTATATATCCTCTGTGTCCTAGAATCATAAAAGTCTACAGGTTTTATTATTTGATTTGCTCTATCGAAAGTTTCGTTTTTCTTTAGAATACTTCCGATAATGGCTTTTTCTGCTAAGAAGTCATATGGTAGAGGCCTACTAGCCTCTGTCACTATTCTACCTCAGCTACAACTTCTACTTTAAGATCTGCATTAACTTCTGGATAAAGTCTAACGTTTAGGTTAAATTCACCAGTTCCTTCGATGGTTTCAACACCTTCGATTCTTTTTCTATCTATTTCGATTCCTTGTTCGGCTAAAGCTTCAGCAAGGTCTTTATTTGTTACAGATCCAAATAGCTTTCCATCTTCTCCAACATTTACTTTTTGAGTAATTGTAAGTGCTTCGATTTTTTCTTTTAATTCTTCAGCTTCTTTTCTATTTTGTGCTTCTTCTTCTTTTAACTTAGCTTGCATTTCTTCTAGTTCAGCCATATTTTTTTTATTAGCTTCTACAGCTAATCCTTGTGGATTTAGGTAGTTTCTGTAATATCCTGGTTTTACATCAACTAAATCTCCTTTTACACCTACTCTTACAATATTATCTGTTAGTATTACTTTCATCTTCTTCTTCCTCTCTTAAATATTCAATTATTGCTTTTTTAAGCATATTTTCGGCATTTTCCATGCTCATATCTAATTGGGTAGCGGCAGCTGTTAAATGGCCTCCACCTCCGATACGCTCTAGGATTAATTGTACCGACAAATCGCCTAAGCTTCTACCTGAAATGTGGATTTTATTATTAGCTTTTGTGAGTACAAATGAAGCCTTAACTCCCTTTATATTGAGCAAATCATCAGCAGCCTGACTTGCAATTAGGGTTGATCCATCAATATCTCTGTTAAAGTGCGCTATGGCAATCATATCATTTACTATACTCGAATCTGCTATAACTTCCGACTTATATTTTATTATTTCAAAGTCATCTTTAAACATTCTTTTTATATATACTGTATCAGCACCCCAGCGCTTTAAAATACTAGCTGCTTCAAAGGTTCTAACACCTGTTTGATATACAAAGTTTTTAGTATCAACAGTAATTCCTGCAAGCAATGATTCTGCTATAGATGTCCTTGCCTTAAAGTCCTCATCTAAATAATTTAATATTTCTGTAACAAGCTCAGATGCACTTGAGGCGTAAGGCTCTATATAAGAAATAGTTGCTTTTTTAATATAATCATTACCACGCCTATGATGATCTATAATAAATATCTGATCTGTCTTTTCTATAAGACTTGGAGCTTCAGTAGAATGTTTTCTATGATTATCACATACTACAACTAATGATGAAGGTTTAATTCGTGCCAATGCTTGATCTTCTGTCAATATATGTTCTGATAATTCTTCTAAAGAACTTGTAGCACTAGAATACATATTTTCTATCTGACGAGGAACCTCATTTAACACAATGTAGGCATCTTTTCCTAAAAAATTCACACCTTCATAAACTCCAAGTGATGATCCAAAAGAATCCATATCTGGATTATTGTGACCCATAATATATACATCACTAGATGAATTTATCATTCTCTTAAGAGCACCAGAAATCACCCTAGATTTTACCTTGCTAGTTTTCTCTGTAGCTTTTGATTTACCACCAAAATATTCGTAGTTATCCTCAAGCTTTACTACTGCTTGATCTCCACCACGTGATAAAGCTATATCTATTGCAACCCTAGAATCATCGTATATTTCGTTAGGATTAGCACCAGAAATTCCAACACCTATAGATAAAGTAGGATTTATTGTATTACCAAAATCTATATCACGAACATCATCTAGTATAGAAAACTTATTATCGTGGATTTTCTTGTATTGTTGATATTCCATGACAACCATAAATCTATCATTTTCGTATTTTCTAACTACACCATTGTATCTTTTGAAATACTCTGTAATAGTTCTATCAATAGATCCTAAAACTTGTGGTCTATTTAATGAATCTGTTGAGTTTCTCAAATCTTCGTAATTATCTAAAAATACCGTAAAAAATACTAATCTTTTATCCTTAAATAACTGCTTAATAGACTCATCATAAGTGTTATCCAAACCATATAAAAAGGTTTCAGTTGTTTTTAATCCTTCATTAAATACACTTGTAAAATAAAACTGCATGATTTTTCCATCTATAGGGATGTTTATTGGCTGAACAACTTGCTTGTCAGTAAAATCAATATCCTTAAAATCAGCAGCAAGGTTTCTAATATCTACTCCAACTAAATCTTCTTGGGGGAATAGATTTCTAAAATAACCATTGTGCCATTTAATATCTCTTCCATTATTTAATACAGCAATTGGAAATGGCATTTCAAATACCAAATTTTTGGTTATACTATCAAAACTTAAATCAACCTCATCCACATATCTTTGTATAGCCTTCTCGTTATAGTCAAGTTGCTTTTGTAAGTAAAAATAAAGTAAACCACACGAAAGTATGGCTATAGCACCAAGCATTTGGTTATAATAAAATAATAGTATTGATGTAAGAACTGGTAATATCATTACATATACTATATACTCATATCTTGATTTTTTATTATCTTTCATACTTCTTCCTTTCTTGCTCTAAAATCTACAAATATATCAGCTAATCCAAATACAATAAACATTATTGCAAAAAAATAAAAAAATATTATAACAAAAAACCATTGCATACCACGAGATAAACTAGATCTACGTCTTCTCATTATGTAATCATATACTAGCATACCATTTAGAAGCAATATACTTGCAATAATCCATATAACATTTGCTATAACAAAATCTTTCTTAATAGCAAAAATAGTTGGTAATAGTAGCTCCATCAAAGCTGCAAATCCTATGATTATAAGAGCATCTTTTTTACTAAGCCTTAGATTATTTAATGCTAACATATCCTTACCCTTATTCCTATGGGCCATAAAATTTCTAACAAGCTTTAGTGAAATTACAGCATAAATTAAAGATAAGCTAGATAATACAGCTGGATACATTGCGAGAGATAATTCATAAGTCTCATCTGCAATAGCATAATCTGCATTTTGTTCAAAAATCTCTTTTAAGTCTTCTGCCATAGACTTTAAGTCAAGACCTTGATTTACCATCTGGTACCTATAGATACCTATAAAAATAAGGCTAGCTATCAAGAAATTGATTGCAATCTGCCCCTTATCACTAATACTTATTTTGCTTAATATGATTAGAGTAAGAGTCAACAAAATAATCGGAACAAATTCCAAAGCTAGATTTTTAGTATCTATAAATAAATAGCTAATTAAAGCTACAGCTATTATAATGGATAAAAATTCAATCCTTTCGTAGTCTATATTTACTGCAGTAAGCATTATAGGTATACTTAAAAGCAATATCAAACTATCGGATGAAACGATTACCAATACACTTATTAAGCAAACAGCAAATAATATGTTGATAATCTTATTAATATTCTTAGTAATATTCATAAAAATCCTTTCACTTAATTTTAGCATAAAGCTTTCATTTGGACAATGTAAGAATAGTTAACTTCTATATCTTACTCTATACTAAATAACTATCAATTTATAATTTATTTGTAAATGCAAATTATAAAATACTTAGATTTTTGTACCACTTATTGAATATACTTATAATAAATTAAAATCAGACAAAAAAATGCACTAAGTAATGAAGTTTTAATTTCATCCTTAGTACAATTTAAATTTATATATCCAATATATTTAATAGTTCATTTCTATAATCTGTAAACTCCTTGCTAGTTCTATTTCTAGGAAAATCTAGATTAATAGGCACTATTTTTTTTACCCTTCCTGGCCTTGGCTCCATAACTATTACCTTCGTTGACATATAAACAGCTTCATCAACATCATGGGTGACCATAATTCCCATATTTTTTTCTTCATTCCACAAGTTTAAGATTTCATCTTGCATATTCATTCTTGTAAAGGCATCTAATGCCCCTAAAGGTTCATCTAGAAGTAAAACTTCTGGTTTATTTACAAGTGTCCTAATAAGTGAAACTCTTTGTGCCATACCTCCTGATAGATTTGATGGGTAGGAATCTTTAAAATCATAAAGTCCTATTTTCTTAAGCATCATATCTATAGTTTCATCTGGTATATTATCTTCATTTTTTAAACTTCCAGAAAATCCAACATTTTGCCCAACTGTAAGCCAAGGAAATAGTGTTGATTTTTGAAATACCATACCTCTTACACTAGATGGGCCTGTTATCTCTTTATTATCAAGTTTAATCTGTCCTGTTGTCGGGAATATAAGTCCTGCTATAAGTCTTAGTATTGTAGACTTACCACAACCAGAAGGACCAACTATACTTACAAATTCACCATCATGGATTTCAAAATTAATATCTGAAAGAGCATCAGTAATTGTGTCGCTATCACTTCTAATAAATGATTTTGATACATTATTAAATTCTAATTTACTCATCTAACAGCTCCTCCACTTCTCCATTTTAGTGCATTTTTACTTATTTTCTTTATTATTATATTTACCAATATGAATGTTATAGCTAGTAATATTATTGCTCCATACATTGCAGAATAATCTGCCCACGAGCTCTTCCAAGTTATATACCATCCAAGTCCGCTTTCTACACCAAGCATTTCAGCAACTATCAAAGCATTACAAGCAGCTGACATACCTGCAATAAGACCTTGGAAGATATTTGGTGTTGCTGATTTGATAGCAATTTTTCTTACAAGCTCAGAATTTGTAGCACCTAAAGTTTGAGCTGCTTCATAATATGAAGGATCTACGTTATGAATACCTGTAATTGTTGCAAGTGTTGTTGAAAACCATACTCCAAGCTGAATAATAAATACTGCACCTTGGAATAAGTTAATAGCAATTACCATTACTACTGGTAGCCATGTAGTTGTAGGTATTGGTCCTAAAAGTTTTAAGAATGGATCTACCCAGTAATTAACCTTATCAAAATATCCTGCAAGTATACCTGTTATGATACCTAAAATTGCACCAATAAAGTATCCAGTAAATAATAATTTAAGTGAACTTAAAACTGAATCTGTCAAAAAGCTTGCATCTTCTTTCATAGAATTAAATATCATATCCATCCATGGGAAATATGGCAAGTCAAGCTTAGCAGTCTTTAAGGTAAGCACATCGTAAATTAAAAGCAAGATAAAAACAAAGGTATAGAAAGGTGACTTATAAATAAGCCTATCTCTTAAATTTTCATTCTTAAAAGAAATGAGTAAAACTATACCATAAATAGCAAGAAGTATCCACAAAAATCCATTATATAAATTGGTCTTTACAGCACTTGAATTATGATCTGGTAAATATACATATTCAAATATAGCTATTAACCCCGCTATAATAGGAAGAATTAATTTTAAAATATCATGAGTCTTATTTCTCGGTTTAGACTCAAGCTTTATTAACTCTTCTTTAGTCAAATTATTTGTAGATTTGCTCTTTTTAAAGCTTCTAGATTTTTTAGAGCTTTTATTTTCTTCCATCTACTTCTCCTTATTTATTCTTAACTACTTCAACTTCTCCATTTCCTAATGGTCTCCAAAGTTCTTCGACTAATTGATCTGTAGATTTTGAAGGATCGATTAAATCAAGTTCTTTGTAATCGTCAAAGTAGCTTCTAATTGTTGTTTCTCCATCATCATTTGTTAGAGTATAATCATATGCTTTTAGTAAATCTGTAGCAACTTCTGGGTCTCCCTCAGCTAAGTTTTTCTCTTGAAGTACTTTTACAGCATCTTCTGGATTAGAAGCTGCATATTGATTACCTTCTTCTATAGCTTCTGCTACAAGTTCAGCAAGCATTGGATTATTATCTACAAAATCTTTGTTAAAAGCTGTTACACAGCAAACTTCTTTACCAAAATCTTCATCTGTTGTAAGAGATCTAATAGGCCTAATAGTTCCATCTTTGAGGAATTCTTGTGCAAATTGATCATCTAAAATTGCACCTTCTATCTCCCCACTTTTTAAGGATTGTATAACTGCTGCTGCATCAACTGGTTTTATATTTACATCATCTGGACTCATATTATCATGTATTAAGAATCTTAAAAGTGTATTGTGTCCGCTATTTCCTATGCCGTTAGTTACTGCAACTGATTTTCCTTTTAGATCAGCTGTTTTTTGTAAATCTTTATTCTTATCAAGTACATAAAGTGATTTGCATCCTGAGTGAGATGCTGTTGAGAATACATAGTTAAGTCCTTTAGTTGCGGGAACTATTAATGATCCAAACTCACCTGTCATAGCATCTAATTGTCCACTTGATAGAGCGTCTTTACCAGTTTTTGTATTAACGAATTCTACTTCTACACCTTTTTCTTTAAAATATCCATTAATCTCTGCAAGATTTTGACCTGCTATACATAAGTCTCCGTCAAATCCAATTTTTACAGGTGTACCATATCTTGGTTCTTCTTCAAGGCTTGCTACCTTTGATTCTTTGTTATCCTTTTTATTTGTATCAGTAGTATTTTCATTTGTCTTACTTGTATCTGTTTGTTCAGTTTTATTTGATTTATCATCAGCATTTTCATTTGTCTTTACACAGCCTGTAAGAGCTATGCCACCTACTAGTAATAAAGCTATAAGTTTGTTATTTTTCATTAATCTCTCCTAAATGTATTATTCATCACAGCAACTGTGTTGTTCTATCTTACTCATATCAAAGTTCTCATCCATAAAGTTTACTTTTTGCAAATCATCTACTGAATTTTCTTCATTATTATGATGTTTTTCATGCATTTGATGATGGCTGGTACTTTGTTTAATAGATGTATTATTAGTATCTGCACTTGAATTGCTACAGGCAGATAAACTTATCCCAGTAATTAGGGCTAAAGAAAGCACTTTTACATTTTTCATGCTTTTACTTATTCCTTTCTATATATTCATGAATATATAAAAAACCTCGTCCTTAAAAAGGACGAGGTTATCGTGGTTCCACCTTAATTTATTTTAAGAATATCTTAAAACCTTAATGTACTTAACGGGTACAAGCGTTATAGCCTACTTATTTTCGGTATAAAACTCAAAGATGCACTTCCACAGATCTTTCAATGATTATTCTCAGCATACTAACCTCTCTGTATAAGAAAATATCTGTGTACTCTTCTTATCACTGTTATTCATGTAAGATAAGTATACCACAGGAGAATTTACTGTCAAGAATTATTTTTATAATATTTTGCAACAAAAATAACTCTATAAAATCATGTATAAATAATACAACTATTTAACTAAACTTAAATGCAGGTATACTAGTTGTAGGTAAAAATATATAGAGGTAAAGATGAATTTACAAAGTATAGATAAATTTGATATATCAATCATTAGCGATCCTCACGTGCTAAGCTATGATTTGATAGCTGATACAGAAGATTTTAAAAAAGAAATAAAAATAGACAGGAAACTTCTAGTTGAAAGTGAGGCACTCTTAAAAGAAGCTATATCCATGGTAGAAAATGTAGAAAGTAAGTTTATATTTTTACCAGGTGATTTAGTAAAAGATGGTGAATATAAATCTCATGAAATTGTAAAAAAATATTTACTCGAGTGGAAAAATAAAAAAAATGATCGTGAAATATTTATGATCCCTGGAAATCATGACATTAACAACCATAAGTCCTATGATTTTAAAAAAGATAATAAAACAAAGAATATAAGTCCAAAAGAATTTTATGAACTATATTCATTTGTTTATGAAAATCCTTATGTATTAGAAATGTATAAGGATTCAGATATTTTTAAAGATTACTTATACAGAAGCAATATAAAATATGAAAGAGAAAAAAAGTATAGCTACTATGCTCATGGGTATTTCTCATATGTTTCAAGGATACCAAGCGAGGAAAATACTAGCGGTCTTACAATAATATCCCTAGATACATCAATCTATTCAGCTGATACAGAGCAAAACAATAGAGATGGTAGAGAAAACATACCAGGGTCTGTCACATTAGAACAAATGCGATGGACTGTAGAAAAAATAGAAGAAGCCAAATCTCGCAAGGATTTAATATTTATAATGGCCCACCATGCCTTAGTTCCTAATTTTAGAAATCAAGAGTTAGTTTTTTCTCCATTTATAATTAAAGAATGGCGAACAAAGTTTATTGATGCCGATCCGAGGATAAATAATAAGACACCCATAGAAGTTTTAGCAGATAATGGAGTTAAGTTTGTATTTACAGGTCATCTACACGAAAATGGTACTGCAAAGTACACTTCTGAAATGGGCAATGTTATATATGATGTTCAAACAGGATCAACTGTAACTTACCCCCTACCTATAAGACATATTAAGCTAATTAATATGGTGGAGGAAAACAATGCTTATGAAGTATATATAAAAACTGAGTTAATTAAAAAGTTTACCTACAAAAATTTAGCAAATGAAATAGAAGTTGTAGATGATGCTATTAATTACACTATCAATAGGCAATTATCATTAATGGACGTCCTCCATAATTACATCAGAATACAAGCAAATAATCCAAAATTTACTCACTTTGATATCCAAAGTGAAGCGAATAAATATGCAAGTGCTTATTTAGAAAAAGATATCCCAAGCCATGGATATATGAATCAAATAGTCTTTCCTCTAATAGAGGATAAGTTTCCAGTGTTAAAAAGATATATAGGAAAGATAGATGTAATAAAACTCAATGGTGAATATGAGTTTAAAATTAGAGCTATAAAAAATACCCTACACATAAAAGCAAGCAATATTGAAGAAGCTATTGATATAATCCTAGATCAAATTGAAGATAAAATACTTATTCCTTATAATATCATCAAATATTGGGATAAAATAATAAATAAGGCTTGGCAAATGCCCATAGATGAAAACGGTAATAATTTTTATGACTTTGCAAATTATATTTATCAATATAAGCCATTAGGAGAAGAAGAAAGACCAAAATATGTTTCTAAAATGATTGATAACCTAAATAATCCAGATTATGATATTATAGATATCGTGCTAAATTATGTGGCTGATGAAGTTAATGAGGCCTTTGATAAATTTACTAGTTCTATAAAACTTGAAAAAGATGGAAGCAAGGATAAATTTTTTGATGATCTTATACAAACAAAAGGACTGACTTCAAATTTAACTTATAAATATATGAAATATAAGGTCAATAACTTGAGAGATTTGCTTGATTTCTTTTCAAGATATCTTACAAAGAAAAAAGACTTAAGTGGGGTTGATTTAGCTAAGAGAATAGTTAAGTCTAGCTCAGTTAGAAAGGCTAAAGCAAATTTCTCAGATAAGATGTTTGGACAAACAAGCCTTAGAAAATTTGTTATAGATATGGTAAACTCCATGAGCGAAGAAATGGTTGAGATTTATCAAAATGAAGATTTAAACGAACTTGAGAAATACTTTAATTATATTGAATACGATGATACTAATAAGTGAGAGACTAGAGTTAACTTTACTCTAGTCTCTTTTAATTTAATTTTTAATAGCCACTATCATCAGTAAAAACTGGATCTTGAGTAAAATTCAAGCCTAGTTTTCTTAGTTCACTTTTTTCACTATCATTTAATATGACTGTGCTATGAGCGTCTAGGTTTTTAAGATTTTTAATCTCTTCTATAGCCATATGAGTAAGTGGATTTGTTGTTGCTGATATAGCAAGGGCTATTAACATTTCATTTATTGAAAGGGAGGGTTCGTTTTCTCCTAATGCTTTTGTTTTAAGATTTGAAACTGGTTCTATTATATGAGGGCTTAGTAGTAAGATATCATCATCAATTTTCCCAAGTTTTTTAAGGGCATTTAAAATACAAGCGGCTGGTGCTGAGAATAATTCGGATTTTTTTCCTCTCATTATTCTGCCATCTTCTAATTCAATTGCAAAAGATTCTCTGCCTGTTAATTTTTCTTTTTCACGAGCCTTTACTGCAACTTTTCTATCTTCTGCTTTTAGGTCAAGATTACTCATAAGAGTCTGAATTTTTTCTACACTTGTATGAGACTCTTTGGCAAATCTATAATCAACTAAAGAATTATAGTATCTTCTTATAATTTCTTCTTTACTAGCTTCTATTGCAACATCTTCATCAACTATGCAAAAACCAGCCATATTAACACCCATATCAGTTGGTGATGAATAAGGTGCTTCTCCCATAATTTTTTCTAACATTCTTTTTAATACAGGAAATGCTTCTACATCTCTATTATAATTTACTGCAAGCTTTCCATAAGCTTCTAAGTGATATGGATCTATCATATTCACATCATTTAAGTTTGCAGTAGCAGCTTCATAAGCTATATTTACTGGATGCATAAGCCCTAGATTCCATATAGGAAAAGTTTCAAACTTTGCATAAGAGGATCTCTTACCATTTTCGTTGTCTAGATACATTTGGGAAAGACAAGTAGCCATTTTACCAGAACCAGGACCTGGACCTGTTACTACTACCAATTCTCTTTGTGTCTTTACATAGTCATTCTTTCCAAAACCTTCATCTGATAATATGTGACTTATATCATTTGGATATCCTTTAATATCATAAGTTCTATAATGATTAATTGATAGATTATCAAGATACTTTTCAAACCTCATAGCCTTTTCTTGGTAATTAAACTGAGTTATTATAATAGAACTTACAAAAAATCCTTTTTGTTCAAATGATTGTTTAAGTCTTATACTCTCGGTTTCATAAGAGATGCCACTGTCTCCTCTAATTTTGTTAGATTCTATATCATTAGCATTTATAGTGATTAGAATTTCTGTTCTATCTTTTATATTATCAAGCATTTCTAGTTTACTATCTGGCTTAAAACCAGGTAGAACTCTTGCGGCGTGTTCATCATCAAAAAGTTTGCCACCAAATTCTAGATAGAGTTTATCAAAATGGCTAATTCTTTCAAGGATCTTTTCTGATTGTAATTTTATATATTTATCATTATCAAAAGCTAAATTTTTCATTTCCCCTCCATTACCTTTATTATTATATCAAATTATAAGCATAAATAAAAAATCGGGAACCCTCCCGATTAATCTTCTATATTTTTGTATCCATCTGTACGATATTCATTAAAATCATTATCAATCCAGAACACTTCTGCTCCATATTTTTCCGCTATCTTTTTACCTGTTTGTACATCAACAATAAATAAATAGGTACTAAGTGCGTCAGCTAGAGCTATATCATCGTGAATAACTGATACTGATTTAAAATATTGTGACGGATAAAGAGTATCTGGATCTATGATATGATGATATACTTTTCCATCAACCTTAAAAAATCTTTGGTAATCCCCACTCGTTACTACTGTCGTATCTTTTAGGTTAATTATACTTGAATACGGATCTTCTGCGGAAAGATCTGGATTCTGAATGGCTATTTTAAACTCTCCATTTTCCTTAGTAGGATTATCTCCAATTAGAACATCATCTCCACCTATAGAAAGTATAGCATGATTTAAACCTTCTTTTCTAAGATTTTCTTCTATTTTCTTTAATCCATATCCTTTACCTATTGCACCAACATCTATTTGTATATCTGGATCCTCTATAAATACTGTGCTATTTTCCTTATCTATAATAATCTTATCTATATCATTATGACTAGCAGCTTCTTCCAACAACTCCTTTTTAGGTAATTCTGCCTTTTTAGGATTTGCTATAGCTAATTCTCTTTCATTATGCCATACTTTTATAAGGCTACCAAGAGCTATATTAATTTTCCCGTCTGATTTGTCATAAAAATCTTTACAAAATTCCAATAGCTCAATAATATCTTTATCAACTTTAACCGGCTTTTTGCCTGCATTTTTGTTAATAGTACTAATATTATTTACTCCATCAAAACTATCATAGGTATTGTAAAGTTCATTATATTTCTTAAGGTTTTTTTCTAAAACTTCCTTATACTTTTCAAATTCTTTTTCATCTTTAGTGTATGCAGCAAATGTAGTAACAGTATCAAAATAATCATAATAAACAGTATCATACTTTATTAATTCATCAGAAGTTCCATCAGATTTATCTTCACTTTTTAATACTTTCTTACTAGTTTTATTTTCACTAATAGATACTTTATTATTTTCATCTACTTTTGAACTATCATTTGTTTGACACGCAGCTAGACTTAGCATTAGTGCTAAGCAAGTAATAATCTTTTTAAAATTCATATTTTATTTATATTTATGGTTTCCATATCCTTTTTAATTTGTATGCCCTCATCATCTGCCCAGTAAAGGAGTATATTAGCAACGACTTTATTTCTAAAGTCATTATATTTTTCTTCTAAGCCTAAAGAATACACTGCATCCTTAAACTCCTCATGGGGAGAATATCCTTCTATATCGTCTATAAATTGATCTTTTTCATATCTATCTAAGGTTTCTATGAATGCTTCACGTAATTTTGATTGATCTAAAGATTTTCTATCAGGCATAAGCACATAATGTTCTATATCATTATCTATATCTATATAATTTTCCATTATATCTTCTTCAGTTTGACCTTGATTAATTCTTATAAAATCTAAACTTTCTGTGTTAATCCATATAGACTTTAAATATGAATCCTCATCTAGAAGGGTCCATTTTTCAACTAACCAAGATAAATTAATTGGTTTTTTCATTTTTTTCTTTTATCTCAAAAATGCAAGCTTCATATTCCCAAAGCTCCAGTTTAAGAACTTCTCCTTTCTCAATTTCTATTTGCCTATAATCTACCTTATCTCCACCATATTTTGGCGCAAAGCTATTTATTTTTTCAATAAATTCTAAATCTTCATCAAAAGGGAATTCATACGCACCATGATACATATTTGCCATATTTAGTACTACTAAAAATCTAGAATTTTCTGCATATCTTTCATAGGCAAAAACAGAAGTATTAGCATCATCTACTACAGTCCATTTGAAACCATCCTCTTTATAATCATTAGCATAAAAAGCTTTATTTTCTTTATAAAGATAATTCAAGTCTTTTAGATACCTATTAAAGTCATCATGAGTTGGATAATTAAGTATGTTCCAATTAATACTCTCATTCTCATTCCATTCATCAAATGTAGCTATTTCGTTTCCCATAAAGTTTAATTTTTTACCAGGATGAGTCATTTGATAAGTATTTAAAACTTTAAGCTCCTTAAATCTATCTTCATAAGATCCAAACATTTTATTTATCATAGGCTTTTTAAGATGCACTACTTCATCATGACTCAGTGGTAGTAAGAATTTCTCATTATAAAAATAGAACATAGAAAAAGTCACCTTACTATGATACATTGAGCGATTATAAGAATCAACTTCAAAGTATTTTATTGTATCATTCATCCAGCCTAAATCCCACTTATAATCAAATCCTAATCCGCCATCTTCTACAGGATGGGTCACTCCTGGATAAGCTGATGAATCTTCTGCTATACGCATAACACTTGGATATGCAATTTCTAGCGTTTTATTTAAATCACTTATAAAATTTATATTATCATCATGGATACCACGATTTTCGTTACCATTATAATAAATCATATAACTTACAGCATCTACTCTAATTCCATCTAAGTGAAAGTTATCAATCCAATAAGCAAATGAAGATTTCATAAAGCTTTTTACATGACCTTTGGAATAATCAAAATTAATTGACCCCCATTCTGAGTATGTTAAATCTTCATATGAAGACTCATACATATGAGTTCCGTCAAACATCTTTAGCCCATAATAGTCATTCGCAAAATGAACAGCTACTACATCAAGAATAACTCCTATACCATTTTGATGCATAAGGTCTACAAATTTTTTTAAATCCTCTGGTTTACCATATCTGGAGGAAGTTGCAAAAAATCCTGTTGATTGATAACCCCAAGACGGATAAAATGGATACTCTGTAACTGGCATTATTTCTACATGAGTATAGTTCATTTTTTTTATATGATCTATAAGCTTATCTACTATATCTAAAAAATTGACCCTATCAGACAATCTCAACCAACTTCCCATATGAATCTCATAAATATTCATAGGCTTATCAAAATTCTTGTTTCTATTTTTTATAAAGTCTGAGTCTGAAAATTCATATGATTCATCTACAATTAGTGAAGCAAAGTCTCCCTCTAAGTCCATAGCTCTTGCAAAAGGATCAGTGTGTTCAACCCACTGATTATCTTTTACTACTACTAATTTATAGTAATCTCCAACTTTAGCATTTTCAAATATATAAAAATATCCGTACTCTGGGTTTTTAATCATTTCATGGATATCCCATCCTGTAAAATCGCCCTTAATATACATTCTATCTGCATTAGGAGCATACACTCTAAATATATAACCATCTTTATAAGCAATAGGACCAAAAAGTTCATGACCATTACTAGAAAAACCCGCTATATAGTTTTCTATAGCCTCATGGTCTGTTTCAAAAATATTTATTTCCATTATTAATCCTCTATCATATCAGTAATATGCCTTGTAAGTATTTCTATACCCTTAGTATTTTTTGCTCCACGCGGTATTATAATATCGGCATATTTTTTAGTAGGCTCTACATATTTTTCATGCATAGGCTTAACTTGCTTTATAAATTGTTCAAGGACAGATTCTAAAGATCTATCACGTTCTTTAGTATCTCTTAGGATTCGTCTTTGAAGCCTTACATCACTATCTGCATCTATAAACACTTTGGTATCAGTTATATTTCTAATTCTTTTATCTTCTAGAACTAAAATACCTTCTATTAAAATAATTTTAGTAGGATTAATAGTTACTGTTTCGCTACTTCTAGTATGAATTCTATAATCATAAGTAGGCATTTTTATAGATTTACCAGCTTGTAATTTCACTAAATCCTTATAAAATAGATCATTATCGAAGGCTCCAGGATAGTCATAATTAAGCTTTGATCTTTGTTCAAAATTAATATCATCATGAGCCTTATAATAGTTATCATGACCTATAACTGTCAAGTCGTCTTTGAAATAATCATCTATATATTTTACAATAGATGATTTTCCAGAAGCAGACCCACCTGCTATAGCAATAATCTTTACCTCATTCATAGTTTGATCTCATTGATGACATTGCCATCAAGATATTTATATATATTATCAAAAACTATTTTAGCTCTATTTTCCATAGCTTCTTTTGTATAAAAAGCAACATGATTTGTTAATATTACATTCTTAGCATTTCTTAATGAATAGTCTTTTGGAAGAGGTGGTTCCATATCGAATACATCAATACCAGCACGTAGCTTATCTTCATTTAATAGCTTTGCAAGATAATCATTATCCACAACTGGTCCTCTTGCACAATTTATAAGAATAGCATTATCTTTCATCTTATCAAGCTCATCTTTTCCTAAAAATCCCTTAGTTTCATTATTATTTGGTATGTGTAAAGAAACAACATCTGATTCTTTAAGTAAAGTATCTAAGTCTACGTAGCTTACGCCCATAGCTTTTACATCTTCTTTTTCCGTTCTAGAATATGCTAAAATATCACAACCAAATACTTTTAGTAATTCTATAAGCTTGATACCTATATTACCTGTACCAATTATTCCAATTTTTTTGCCTTTTAATGTTTCTCCCATTAATGAATTATTTGTATCTTCAAAAATATTTTCTTTATTTTCATTAAACTTTCTCATAACTGCTATAATTAAGCCAATTACAAGTTCTGCTACAGAATCATCAGAATAACCACTTGCATTTAATAAAGTTATGCCATTCTTCTTTACTGCATCCAAATCCACGTGATCTACTCCAGTAAAGGCAACATCAATCATTTCTAGATTCTGACAATTATCTATTACATTTGCACTTAATGGCTTATTTGTAATTATAGCTATATCACTATCTTTTAATCTTTCAATTATTTCATCATCATCTTTTGCTAAAGAATCATAATAATCAAATTCATGACCCATTTCTTCTAATTTATTTTTATTATCTAATATTATCTCTTCTTTTACTTCTAAAGGATTTAATAAAGTTATTTTCATGCTAAACTCCTAACTATTTTGTTACTTATATAAAATTATTATACTATAATCTACATAAATTTAGAGATTGTAGCAAACAAAATTATATACTTTTAAATGATAACGTTTTAACATATTGAATTAGATATCTATAAATGATATTCTTATGTATGAAAAGAAAAAGGAGTAGGAATGGCAGTTGGAATTACTTTTAAAAATGGTGAATGTTTGGATGCAGTAGATTACTATTGTGAAGTATTTGATTTAGAAAAACCTAAAACAATTTTTAAATATAGTGACTTCAAGGAATTTAAACATCCGGAAAAAATAAAAAATAGAATTTATCTTACTTATTTAGAAATATACGGCAACAAAATTTACATGCAGGATACAACTATAGATGAAAACCTAAGCAATGGAAATAATGTAAAGATAGTAATAGAAACAAGTGCAGATGATTTATATAAGTCCTATATGAATTTTAGAAAAGATTCCCGTGTAATAATGGAACCGCAAAAGGTAAATAGTAAATTACTTACTACCTTCTTGGTAGATAAGTATGATATAGGATGGCAATTTATAGCAGACTTACCAAAATAAAAAGAAGTTTAAATCTTAGATTTAAGCTTCTTTTTTTCTTTGCTTCTTTTTCTAAGCATTTTAAAAAATGTTTGAAGCTCATACTTTGCTTCTTCTTTCATTAAGCCAAATTCTGCATCAATATAATGAAGTTGACCCCTATCACCTGTAACATTTGTATAAGATCCACAAGCTCCTCTCTTATAATCAGAAAGACCAATAACAAGCCTATCTATTCTAGAATTAATAATAGCCCCTGCACACATAGAACATGGTTCCATAGTGATATACATAGTACATTCTTCTAGCCTAAAATCATCCATAAACTTACTAGCTTGATCTATAGTAATTATTTCTGCATGCTTTAGGGCAGACTTGCCTTTATAAGTAAAATTATGGCCACGTCCAATAATTTTCCCTTTATAAACAATAACGCATCCCACTGGCACCTCTTCAATAAATCTAGCAAGACGAGCTTCATATAAAGCTTCATTCATAAAAAAATAATCATCTTCAGTAAAATTATTAATAATATCAGTCATAAATATCCTTTTTTATTGCAATAAAAAGAGGTAATATGCAAGAATCACCCACATATTACCCATAAACAAATTACAAACCATTGAAATCTAAGCATTCAATCAGTTTTACTGGTGTTCCAGAGAGGATTCGAACCTCCGACACCCGCCTTAGGAGGGCGGTGCTCTATCCAGCTGAGCTACTGAAACCTATAAAGCCTAATCCGATTTACTAGCGAACCTCTGTACTATAAGTAAGGAATACCACAAAAAATGAAGAACTAATTAGAAATCCGTAGACACAATTTTTAGCTGTGAACTTAAAAATCACACTCAGAACACAGCCCCAAATTTTACCTCTTCCAGCGTACTTAAAGAAGCTGAAAGAATTTATGCAGTCTTAATACTACAATATTGACCTACAATCCTTACCTTGCAATAACGAGTTTGAGTAAAAAGTTTGCTGCATCTTGACCTGTTCTTATAATTCTTGAAAATAAAGAAGCCTCTTTTAAATCTGTATTTGAAACTAGGGCAACCTTATATTCATCATCTCCATAAGTAACGATAGCTTGTCCTAATTCTTGACCTTTATTTATTGGCGCTTTGATGTCATCTTTTATATTATACTTTATTGATGGATTTTGACCATCTTTTAAAATAATATTTACGTCTTCAGCTGGATATATATCTATGTACCCCTGACTTGCTGTATTTATCTTTATAGAATCAACAGCTACATTTTTATCAAGAACACTTTTTGAATCATAATACCTACTGACATAATATATTAGATCACTCATAACACTATTTCTAGTATCCTTTTGATCAGCACCCATTATGACCCCTATAGTTCTAAAATCATCTTTACTGTCAATTTCTTTCATATTCACTGTAGATATCAAACAAGCTCCTGCATCATCCGTAGTTCCTGTTTTAAGGCCATCTACACCTGGAATCTCCCCTACAAGAGGAATTGTACTTGCTACTTTTATATCATGCTTAGGATCAACAATCTCACGCACTTTTGCATATTCTAATATTTCTGGATATTTTTTTATAATATATTGACTTAGCTTAAATAAATCTTTTGCAGAAGAAGAATTCTCTTGGCCTTCTTCCGTCTGTACTCCGCTAGCGTTATAGTAAACTTGACTATCTAATCCAAGCTTTGATGCTTTCATATTCATGCTTCTGGCAAATTCTGCTTCAGAGTCATCCACAGTCACCGCAAGTTGATAAGCACAATCATTGCCACTTACGACCATTAGCCCTTGTAGTAATTCTTCCACAGTAAAAACTTGCCCTTCTTTAAGGCCTAATGCTGAGTACTCCCAACTATTAAATTCGGCAGCCTCTTTACTAACTGTAACCTTATCATCTAGGCTAATTTTTCCTTCATCTATAGCCTCTTTAGTAAGTAAATATGTCATTAGCTTACTTAAAGATGCCATAGGATGAGGTTTATCAACATTTTTTTCATAGTAAATATCGCCTGTTTTTTCATCCCCTATTAGATAACTTTCTACATTATCGTCTAGTCCTACTATTTTATTTTGATTAGCTGCAAAAGAAGTACTTGAAAAAATAACCAATATCGTAAAAATAACAAAAGATAATAATTTATTCTGTTTCATTTTAGCCCCTAACTTAAGAAAGATTCGAGCTTTTTATAATTGCTCCTTAGAAGCTTCATAGCTTCTACATCAATTTGTCTAGGATATGCAAATCCATTAGTATCGCACAATCCCATTGCAAGATTTCTAAATAATACACAAGATCTAAATAAAGAATTATATATATCCATAAAATCTTCATGATGGTAACTTAATAAGTAATCTTCCTTAACATCTAATTCTAAAGTACTCTTTAAATTTTGACCATCATAACCCATATCTTTAGTGTAAGAGTATTTTTCTCTTATATAAAAATTAATCACACTTACAAGATATGACCTTAACTCTTCCATCTTTAAAGAAGCTGCTATCTCATCTTTTTCGTTGACATACATAGAAACTTCTATTGCACTAGCAAAAAAATTTCTAATGGTAGATATTAATTCATATTCCTTTGGTCTATCATATTTGAAATTTTTATTTACCTCTAGTCTTTCAAAGCCAGGTTTATTGTAAATAAATTCTATATTATTTGGTAAGGTTTTTATAAATCCATCTGCATACTCACTTGAAATAATACTTTCACTTATCTTTGAATTATCTTTTTTATAAATATTAATATTTGTATATGGTATCTTTGCCTTTTCGAAATTAAACTCATCTTTAGTCCTATTAACAAGAATAACATCATCGAATAGCCCTACAAATTCATCTTCAAGTTTACCTATAATAATATCGTTTACTACAGAATAAACCTTATAAAATGAATTATAGTTTTCATTTTTTATATAAAACATGGATTCAATAGTATTATTTTTTTGCGCATAATCTATGAGTTTATTACTTATATCATTTCTCATCTTAATCTAAGCTTCCTATATAATTTTTAAGTAATTTTGCTGTAAGTCCCCAAATAACTGGATTTGTATCGTAAAAATACATATCATGAAATCCTGTTACAAATTCATAATCTTTACCATTAGGAATTTTATCAAAAGGAAAATCCTCAGGAAAGACCATCTCATAAGGGGCTCTATACATTATTGGTTCATTTTTCTTGAAATAATCAACATCTACTGCAAATATTGATGCTACTTCTTCATTATACTTTATTTCTTCTATATTTTTATTAATCCTTCCATAAAATGCTTTAATATGACTATAGGTAGAACTTAATATCATAGAAGAATAACCTTGATATTCAATATCTTTACGATCTAAAAGAAGCTCTTCCATAGTTTCTCTTATAGCAGCATCTTTAAACTCTTCTCCTGGCTCAACTCTGCCTCCTGGAAAGCTTACCTCTCCAGGTTGAGCAATATGTTGACTTCTAACCTCAAGTAAAATATGATCTTTACCATCAACTTCAATCGTTGGTATAAATACAGCGTAATTTTTTATTTTTGCATAAAATTCATCATCAACAAGTAAATTTTTCATAAATACCTCTATTAATTTATAATAGTAAAATAATCTACACAAGTCAACTTTGTTATTATAGTATTTATCTTAACATATTATTAATATCAATAAATTCATAAATTTATTTGGCTAAAATTTAGATATTTTCAATTTCCTATGATAAAATTTGTCAAACTCTTTATGTGAGAGTAATATAATTATGAATTATATTTTCTATAATTCCAATTACAATAGAAAGGAAAAATTATGATAAAAGAATTTAAGGAATTTATTGCCAAAGGAAATGTTCTAGATATGGCAGTAGGTATTATTATGGGTACTGCTTTTACAGCTATAGTTAATTCAGTTGTAGAAGACTTATTAATGCCAATCATTACAGGTCTTACAGCAGGAGTAGATTTTTCAGACCTCTATGTAACAATTGGTGGAGCAAAACTAATGTTTGGTAATCTAATTAATGCTATTATCACATTCTTAATCATATCCTTAGTAATGTTCTCAATCGTTAAAGCATTTAATAGACACAATAATGATGCTAGTGAAGATGATACAAGTAAAGAATGCCCATACTGTAAATCAGAAATTCCAGTAGAAGCAACAAGATGTCCTCACTGTACAAGTGAACTTGATGGATATCATAATGAAAATGCACACTCTAACGATGATAGAGTAACAATCATAGAATAATACATTTCTTAGAACCACACTATGTGGTTCTTTTTTTTTTTGCAAAATTTTCTTGACATTATAAATTTACCTGCTATAATTAAATTAAGATAGTTAGTTACTTGAGTAACTAACTAATAAGGAGGCTATATGAATGGATTCCAATAAACTTATTTTTGAGCAAGTAGCAGAAATGGTAGAAAACCAAATCCTAGATGGTTTACTTCTAGCAGGAGATCAGTCCCCTTCTACTACCGAGTTTGCAAATGTATATAGTATAAACCCAGCTACAGCTAGGAAGGGATTAAATATATTGGTAGATGAAGGAATACTTTATAAAAAAAGAGGTATGGGCATGTTTGTTACTGATAAAGCAATAGATATTATTAAAGAAAAAAGAAGGCAAGAGTATCTAGATAATATACTTCCAGATCTAATTAAAAATATTAAGTTACTTGGAATAAGTAAAGATGATTTGATAAATGAAATCGAAGATATTTATAGAAAGGAAGATATAAATGATTGAGGTAAAAAATTTAAATAAATCCTTTGATAAGAAAATTGTATTTCAAAATGCAAATCTAAAGATAGAAGAAAACAGAATCTATGGATTATTTGCTAGAAATGGAGTTGGTAAGACTACTCTTCTTAAGATTTTAGCTGACCAGTTAGTAAATTATCAAGGCCAAATAAGCTATAATCATAAATCTATCAGAGAAAATAAGGATTATAAGAAAAGAGTTCTGCTAGTGGGAGAAGATTTTATCTCAGAAGCTTTAAAAGCCCAACACCTTAACAAAATTATGGATTTAATCTATATCCTTTTAGAAAATTTCAATAAAAAAAGGTTTGAGGAGCTAATAAATATATTTGATATTGACATGAAAACTAGGTACAGAAAACTTTCTTTTGGTAAGCAAAGTCTTTTTAGAAATGCTATTGGTCTTGCCAGTGGTGCAGATTTTCTTTTCTTTGATGAGCCAACTACTGGTCTAGATGAGATAAATAAAGATATTTTCTATAAAAAGCTTATGGAGTACCAAGAGAAAGACCAGTCAACAGTAATCATATCCTCTCACAATGTAGCTGATATAGAAAAAATGATTACTGATGTCATAATCTTAAAAGACAAAGATGTTATAGTAAATGAACCTATCTATGATATAGAAGAAAAATCATATTCTATAACCCTTAACCCAAAAAATCTAGATATGCTAGCTAATAAAAATGTTGTAAGTAAAAATATTTTTGCAAACCAAGTTATTGTAAGTGTATATGATAAATTTAGCGAAGAGGAAATAAACAAGCTTAAAGAAAAAGCTAGAGTTAATAGACTAGATTTAAGAGACTTATTTATAGCAATAAATAATAAGGAGGTTTGATATGAATAGCATAAAAAAATTGCTGAAAGTAGAAATAAAAAACTATTCTCACTATTTTTTAATATTTGTTGGAATCTCGATTGTTGTAGGTACTATTTTGGGCCTACTAGCTAATGGTTCAAATACTTCCTTAGAAAATATTAGAGCTTCTATAGGAGGATTATTATTTATTAGCTGCTTATCTTTCCTACTGACATCAGCAACTGAATCACTTATAAAAACAAATAAATTAGGTCTACAATTTGTAAACACCAGAAATGATATAATCATTGCCATACTTTTAAAGGATATAATAGGGATTATAATTTTTGGAGTTGTTTCCTATTTAATCTTATATCACTTAATGCCAAGACCTATAGATCAAAGTGGAGTATTTTTCGTAACTCGAGTAATATATGAAAAATTTAGATTTACTAGCCTAGGTGAATTGCTCTTATATTTTACATTGATACTATCACTGATAAATATTATCCCAATGATATTTTATGTATTAAAATTTAAAGATAAGCTAATCTATGGTCTGCAGGGAGCAGCAGGATACTTGGTTGTATCCTCAGGTAATTTTATTCAAAATATACCTAACTACCCTATCATAACTCTCATTATATTTGTCTTAGTGCAAATTATTAGAGCAATTATAATAAAAAAAGTTGATAGGTATTAAGATTTTAATTTAATTGGTGGTTTGTAAATTGAGTAATAATATAGGAGATATTATGAATCAAATAGGAAAATTTTTAAAAATTAATAGTAAAAATGATATAAAATCTTATTTAACAGCTATTTTAATAGCATTATTAGGTGGAGTTGTACTAGCCTTTGCTAAAAGAAAAGATTTGGGCAGTTTTGAATCAGGTTATTTATTTTCTGCAGTAATCTTAATAATACTAGTAACAGCCATATTTGCATTTGTATCGGTGCTTGCATCACTAGATAAGACCTACCCTCTAGCTAATAAACTAGGTTTTACCAGAGAAGAAATATCCTATAGCTTAGTAACAAAGGATGTTATTTTTTTAGTAGTTACTAGTCTTATAATATATGGTTTATCCCATGTATTTGCAGGGCAAGCAGATTCCATGCCAAATTATGGTAGCCATATATTAGATTTTTTTGTAAATGGTAGGCCAAGCTTTACTGCTATATTTACAGAAGTCCTTATGGGTATCAATTTTGCTATAATTGCTTCTACCCTGTCCTTTATAATTGGATTTCCTCCAGGTCCTGCTGGAATTATACTTTATGTAATATTCTCATCTCTTATGAGAAACCACATTTCTAGCAGCAATCCCATACACTTGCTTATAGGCTTTATAGTTTTTATCCTAACAATAGTATTTAGACATATAGTAGTAGTTAAATTTGATCCAAAAAAATAGGAGATGAGCAAAAACTCATCTCTTTTTCTCTTTTATATATCCACAGTTAGCACACCTAATCTCATCGACTTTTCTATTCTTCTTATGGACTAGAAGGTCACCACATTCTGGACATTTTTCTCCTGTTGGTGGGTCCCATACTGCGTAGTCACAATCCGGATAATTATTACAAGCATAGAATCTCTTACCTTTTTTGCTTACTTTCTCTATTATTTCCCCATCCTTACACTTTGGACAATCAACTCCTGTTGTTTTCACTATAGATTTAGTAAAGTCACAATCTGGAAAATTAGTGCAACCTATAAATTTACCATTTCTTCCATGTTTGATAGCTAAGGCATGCCCACATTTTGGGCACTTCTCATCTAGCACTTTATCTTTTACCTTATAGTCTGTATTATCTTTTTTAACACTAGTCATGTCTTTCTCAAAGCCTTTATAAAAGCTTGATAATACATCTTTCCAATAAACCTTATGCTCCGCTATTTTATCTAATTGATCTTCCATTTCTGCTGTAAATTCAACATTTATTATATCATCAAAGTTTTCTTGCAAAAAGTTATTTACAGTAATACCAAGTTCTGTTGGGTATATTGACCTACCTTCAAACTCTATATAATTTCTATTTACTATTTGATTTATTGTTGCAGAATATGTTGATGGACGTCCTATACCAAATTCTTCCAAGACTTTTACTAGACTTGCTTCTGTGTACCTTGCTGGAGGATTAGTAAAATGTTGAGCTTTCTTAATTTCACTAGCTGATATTACATCTCCATCTTTAAGTTCTGGGAGGATGTTTTCATTCTCTAGTCCTCCACTTATCTTATTAAAACCTTCAAAGGTTGTTATCTTACCATTGGACCTAAAGATTAAACCATTGTTATCAAAATTGATTGTGGTTGATAGGTACTCGTAGTTTGTCATTTGAGATTGAACAACCCTTGTCCATATTAGCTTATAAAGCTTATATTGTTGATCTGTTAAGTATTGCTTAACTGATATAGGATCTCTATATATGGATGTTGGTCTGATTGCTTCGTGGGCATCTTGACTTCCCTTCTTCTTTGCCCCATGAGTATTACCCTTAGATGCATATTCTTTGCCATATTTTTCATTTATATATGATAAGGACTCTTTTACTATCTCTTGGCTGATTCTAGTAGCATCAGTTCTCATGTAGGAAATAAGGCCTACAGACCCATCATAGCCAAGTTCTATACCTTCAAATAATTGTTGAGCAAGCTGCATAGTAAATTTTGTTGAATACCCTAATTTATTGGATGCATCTTGTTGAAGTGTTGAAGTAGTATAAGGTTTTGGTGGCTTACGGGATTTTTTGCTCTTTTTAATTTCAACTACCTTAAAGTTATTTTTATCAACTTTGTCTAAGACCTTTTTAGCACCAGCTTCATTGGATATTTTCATTTTCTTACTAGTACTTCCATAAAATTCTGACACAAATTTAAGCTTATCTATCTCATGGTCAGCTGTAATAGTCCAATATTCTTCTGGAACAAATGCATCTATTTCCTTTTGTTTATCCACTATAAGCATAAGTGCAACTGATTGGACACGACCTGCTGATAGACCAGATTTTACTCTTTTCCATAATATAGGACTTATCTCATAACCTACTATCCTATCCATAACACGTCTTGCTTGTTGGGCGTCAACGAGATTTTGATCAATTGTCCTAGGATTCTTGATAGCATTTTTTACATTATCCTTAGTAATTTCGTGAAATTCAACACGATTCTTTTCATTTGGATCTAGACCCAGTAGGTATTCTAAATGCCAGCTGATGGCCTCTCCTTCCCTATCAGGGTCAGTTGCAAGATATACCTTGTCAGCCTTTTCTGCTTCTTTTTTAAGTTCATTTATAGTTTTGGCCTTTCCCCTTACTTTTATATACTCAGGTTCAAAATTATTTTTAATATCTACACCAAATTTTGACTTTGGTAAATCTCTTAAATGTCCTACAGTAGCTCTTACTTTATAATTGCTACCTAACATCTTTCCTATTGACTTTGCTTTAGTTGGAGACTCTACTATTACTAAATTTTTAGCCAACTAATCACCTCTTTACTGTAAATTCATTATTTCCAATATTTTCTATAAAATCTCTTAACTCAAGTGATGTTAAGAGATAGTTAATTTCGTCTATATTTATATTCAAATTAGCTGATAAAATATCCGCTGTGGAATTTGGGTTTTCCTCGATATACTTTACTATATTTAGCTCATCTTTTTCAAGGCTAGAATAATCTATTTCATTTTTTATTTCACTAAACTCTAAAAGGTAATCTAATTCTTCTAAAATATCATCAGCACAAGTTATAAGCTTACTGCCTTCTTGAATAAGTTTATTAGTACCCTTAGAATAAATAGAATTGATATTACCAGGAATTGCAAAAACTTCCTTACCTTGATCTAAAGCACATCTAGTAGTTATCATAGTACCTGATTTTTCCTTGGCTTCTATAACCACTGTAGCAAGTGAGATACCTGATATTATCCTATTACGTCTAGGAAAGTTAAAACTCCTAGGATCAGTTCCTAAAGGAAATTCTGATAAAATTAGACCTCTTTCTTCAAGTTGTTCATATAAATTTCTATTTTGTTTAGGATAAATCTTATCTATACCACATCCTATTACTCCAACAGTCCTTCCCGAAACTTCTAGAGTCGACTTGTGACACATAGCATCTATCCCATAAGCAAGGCCTGACACCGTAGTTATCCCGCTATTAGCTATACCTTCAGTTAAATTCTTGCAAGCCCACTTACCATAATCAGTACACTTTCTAGCTCCTACAAAGGCTATAGAATTTCTATCTTTTTCATAATCTAGATTTCCTTTATAAAATAATAAGGCTGGTCTATCTTCTATGTACCTTAGATTATGTGGATAGTACTCATCAAGCATTGTCACATAATCATAGCCAAATTTATTTACTTTTTCATTATAATGTTTAAAGCCTTCTAGATTTTCATCATTAAATATTTTCCTATAAATCTTATCATCTAAAAAGTCTAATTGATCTCTAGATTTTTCAAAAAATCCATCAAAACCTATTGTCTCCCATATCAATAGGATAATTCTATTATCTAAATATATATAGTTTAAGTATAAAATAGTTTCTCTTGGACTTAATTTAAAATGCATTTTCAATATAATTTATCTTTCTACTTTCAGTAAAAACTTCTGCCACATCAAATCTTATTATACAATCAGCAAGCCTATTCTCTATTAAATATGTTTGGCTTGCTTTTATTATTCTCTGTTGCTTATAGTAATTAACAGCTTCTCTTGGATACCCATACTTAACAGACTTACGAGTCTTAACTTCTACAAAACATACTACACCATCTTTTAGGGCGATTATATCTATCTCTCCATAAGGCTTAGAATAATTGCGCCCTAGAATTTGATAATTTCTTTCTAAAAGGTAATTATAAATTATCTCCTCCCCTGTATCTCCAATTCTTCTTTTTTCCGTCATAGAAAACTTTCCTGCCTTGCATAGTATTTTTTAAGAAAAGTTTTTCTATGGATAGAAGTAATGCCATAGTTATCAATTCCATCATAATGCTTTTTTGTACCATAGCCCATATTTGTATCAAAAGAATAGTGAGGATATATTTTCGCAAAGTTAATCATAATATCATCTCTTCTAACCTTAGCAAGTATAGATGCACATGAGATCGCATATTCATTAAGATCTCCTTTTACAATATTTAACTGTGGAATATTAGAATCTATCCTTTCGGCATCAATCAATAAAATATCTGGTATTATAGATAGGCTATCCACAGCATTTTTCATAGCTTTTAAGGTTGCTTGTCTGATATTAATCTCATCAATTACCCTATTATTAGCATAACCATATGAAATATCAAGAGCATCTTCTAGTATCTGCTCTTTTAGTTTAAGCATCTTAGGACGGGTAAGTTTTTTTGAATCGGTAATTCCATCTATGTTAGAATCCTTTTTCATGATAACTGCACAAGTTACAACAGGTCCAGCCAAAGGCCCTCTTCCTACTTCATCAATACCTGATATATGCTCGTAATTTTCGTATATTTCTTTTCTTATTTCATCATTGTATAAAGAATATTTCATGGTCGCTCTAAACTAATTCTTCCTAGTTTACCAGATCTAAAATCTGTCAAAATTATATTTGCTGTTCTTGTATAGTCAAAGTCTCCACCCTTAGTCACAGCTCCGCGCTTTCTAGCTATATCCTCATAGATTTCTAAGGCTGGATTTGCTGGATCTACGCCATATCTTTCGGTCAAACTTTCAGGATAAGTTTTTTGAAGATCTTCCAAAAATTTCAATGTCAAATCTTCTACATTTAAAATTTCATCTTTTATAGCATGAGTATAGGATAGGTTTAGGCCTGTCTTTTCATCAAATTTTGGCCACAAAACTCCTGGAGTATCTAAGAGCTCTATATTAGCTCCAGTTTTTATCCATTGTTTAGTCTTTGTAACTCCAGGCCTGTTTCCTACATTTGCAGACTTTCTTTTTGCTACATTGTTTATAAAGGTTGACTTACCAGCATTAGGTACTCCTACAATCATCATACGGATGACAGAGTTTTCTATATTTTTTGACTCATTTCTCGCAAACTTATCAGCTAGCTCTGTCTTAGCTAGATCATAAATTCTAGAAACATTAATCTTTTCCTTAGAATTCATAGTAGTAGCTGGGATGCCTTCTTCTTTAAATTTTTTTATCCATTTTCTATTTATATCTTTGTCAGCCAAATCTGACTTATTCATTATAATCATACGTGGCTTATTGCCTATAATTTCATCTATCATTGGATTTCTGCTAGATTCTGGTATTCTAGCATCTATAATCTCTAAAACTATATCCACTAGCTTAAGATTATTTGCGATTTCTTCCTTGGTCTTTTTCATATGACCAGGATACCAATTTATATTCATTGCCATAACTATCTCCTTATTTTCTAGATATATTATACATAATATGTTGTTTTTTATCTAGAAAGAGCTAGTTTGTATATTTAATATAAGAATTTGAATAAAGTTGAATAATCATTATACTGATTATATATTATTGTTATGTAATTACCTACTAAAAGTTAAAATAGGAGACAGAAATGACAAAAACATACGCTAAATTTTTATTAATAATTTTTGTACTAATATTAATTGGATCTATATATACTTATGATAAAAACGCCATCTTATGGAGCAGCCTGACTATAATGTTTTTAATATCAAATTACTTTTTAGATATTAAAAATAATTCTTTAAAAAAATATGAATTGTTATTATTTTTAATTAGCACTATAATATTATTTTTAAATACCTTTACAGATATAATTAAGGATATACCACTACTAGCTATAATAGTCATCGATATTTTATATATTATAATGATATTTCGGAAAATTAGATTTATGAAAAGTAATGAATAAATTTAAAGTAGTTAAGATAAGGAGTAGATAAAAACTATAATATAAACGGTTTAAAATACTAATATGATAAATTTTTATTTAAATAGCATTTTATTATCCTTGTTTTTAACCAAGTTTTGATATACAATTAATAAAAATTATCAATAAAATTAGAAAAGAAGAAAGAATGGAGAACAAAATGAGTAAAGAATTTTCAATTACAGGAAATAAAGCTATCTTAAATTTATCAGAACAATTTTTTAATGATGTCAATGAGCTTTTAAATAGCGATTCTTTCCTTGAATTAACAAAATCATTTATAAATTATCATAAAAAAGAATCATCAAGAGTATACACATATATAGAACAATTTTTTATTAATTCCTCTGTAGACTCTCTTTCAAAAGAATTAGTTGATATTTTCAAGCTACTTACCGTCATGAATATTGACGAAGTTTCATCGAAAATAAACAAATATCACAATCTAAATAAGGAAAAAGACGGACTATTAAAGATAGTTGAGGAATTCTATAATTATTGGAGAAATCTTGAAAGATATTCAATAATAGAACAAAAAAAAGATTCTCGTGGAGTTGGAGTTGTAAATTTTGTTGAAATTAATGAAAATTTAAAGAATATGATCCTTCAAGCCTACAGAAGAGTTGAAATGTCTATAATAGGAGAATGGCCAAAAGTTTATAGACAAGTTCCTGCTGCAGCTGATGCTTCTATTATGATAAGATATTTTGATAAAGACTTTCCAAAAATTTATGGAGATTTAAATAAAATTCCTTTTATAACTAAAGTTATGATTGAAACTCCATATATCACTTATACTAAATCAAATAAAAGAGATGGAATATTTGAAGAAGTTTATGAAAATCCAATTTTTGATACAGATATAAATTACAAACACTTCTTCTGCTATCCAGCAAAAGTGGGAGATAATTTAATATATATTTTCTTTCATAGAGATCTTCTCACTCATGGAGTCTCAGCATCAAACCTATTTGAACTCGCAGATGTTAAAGAAATAGAGGAAAGAACTCCTGATGCCATTTATATTTATGGACCAAAAGATAAAGGTGATAGGAAAAATTCTTTCTATTATGATAAAGAAAATAAATTATATGTTGGATATATTGCCTATAGCGATAAAATTGACTATTTTGGTTATTTGAAAAAAATGGTTTTAACCTTAAACAATGTAATAAATATAAAAAAGGGATATTTACCAATACATGGGGCTGGTCTTTCAATAGTTTTACAAAACAATAAAACAGTAAATATAGTAATTCTTGGTGATAGCGGAGCTGGAAAGAGCGAATCAATAGAAGCCTTTAGATCTCTTGCCAAAGACTATATAAAAGAGATGACCATAGTCTTTGATGATATGGGATCATTTAGAATAAAGAATGAAAAAGTTTATGCTTATGGTACAGAAATAGGTGCTTTTGTAAGACTTGACGATCTCGATGCTGGCTATGCCTTTAAGCAAATTGACAGATCAATTTTTATGAATCCTGACAAAGTAAATTCAAGACTTATAATGCCTGTGGCAAGTTTTGAAGAAATAAATAAGGGATATGAGGTTGACTTTTTCCTATACGCTGATAACTACTCAGCGGTTTTAGACAATGAATCTTCAATAGAAATATTTGATGAGAAAAAAGAAGCTCTAAGAATCTTTAAAAGAGGAGCAAGGCTTGCCAAGGGAACTACAACAGAAACTGGTCTTGTTCAAACTTATTTTGCAAATCCATTTGGACCTGTTCAAAAAATGAAAGAATGTGACAAATTATTAGACCAATACTTTGAAACTTTATTTGAAAATAATGTAAAGGTAGGAACAATAAGGACTCAATTAGGACTTGAAAATATGCAATTTGAAGGCCCAAAAGCTGCTGCCATTGAATTATTTGAACTAATTAAAAATATGTAAAAATTATAAAAACTCAAGCAAATATAAAATATCTTGCTTGAGTTTTTATTTTTATCTATTTACTTCATCAATAGCTTCTTTTATAAGTTTTGGTGAAATCTCACATTTTTCTTCACTTACTGCACAAACAGCAAATCTTAGTCCATTTTTATTTGCAACTATATACATATTTTTCTCTTTTAATTTTTTGGAAACCTCTTTTGGATTATCACATGGTATTGATATGAAAAATCCTCCAAAATATGGAAGATGGATAAGATCTATTTCCTTTGCCTTTTTTACAAAAACTTTAGCTCTTTTTTCAAGCAATAGCCTATTTAATTCAAGCTCATTTTCATAGGACTTCTTCATTTCTTCATCATTTTCTATATCAACTAAAATATTCATACCAGCATGGGTTATATTTGACAAGTTTGCTCTATTTGAATGTTTCATTGAATCAAAGGCCCTATTTGCCATATCTTCATTTGATGAAATTATTATACAAGCACCAGCCCTTAAACCGTAAGCTGTGTAAGATTTACTCATAGAATAGGCAACTGTTGTTATAATATTTTCTGGTAAGGAAGAAAATTTTTGGAAAAATTTCTTTTGAGATCCATCACCTGCAAATTCTATATAGGCAACATCAAGAAGAATATTGATGTATTTCCCATCAACTGCCCTATTCTTTATTACATCAAGTATCTTATCCCACATAGAATCTTCTATGCTAAAACCTGTAGGATTATTGGCAGGAGAATTAAATATACAAACCACTCTATCACGTTTCTCTAAAGCGAAGTCTAAACTTTTGGTAAATTCTTCTAGATTGAAATTAAAGTTCTCATCTAAAAATTCATAAGTTTTAAATTCCCTGTCAAATTCTTCACACATTGTAAGATAAGCTGGCCAATACCAATTCGGACAAATTGCATAATCACCCTGATTTAAGAATGTCCACAAACTGTGCCTTACAGCTCCAGTTCCTCCAGCAGTTGCAACAGCTTTTATATAAGCTTTTGGTTTATAAGGGCCAAAACACTTATCAACTAATAAGTCAAGATAAGCTTCATCACCTTCAATTGCCCCATAGCTTGCTATTGATTTTTTATCCATGTTTTTTAATGTATCATATACACTATTAAAAGCAATTAGATTTCCATCATCATCTACCAAAGTTCCAAGAGTTGAATTTATAATCTTATCCCTTCCCTTTTCTTTTATTGCTCTTTTACATTCTTCACTTACTTTGAAAATTTCATCTTCAAGTCTTGGCCATCTTGCATGATCTGCTATAATATCTTTTCCCATAATATCTCCCCTTTTTCATTATTTAAAATATTGTATCATTTATTAATATTTTTTTAAAGAAAAGAAAATTGTTGTCTACTTAGTAGTATTTAGTTAGCAAAATATTTGTGAGGAGAACATTATGAATAAAAAATAAAAAGAAGGAATATTTAAAAAGCTATCTAAGCTTTATTTCAAATTCACCAAAAATTCTTAAGCGAAAAAACCTTTCCTCTAGTATGGAGGATAATTTTTATAAAGAGAGAATATATATTCAATGGAGATGTTTTATTTCCATCTTTAGACAAAGTTTGATTCAGGTTATAGCTAGTTTTTATTTCTAGACTCCTACCTAGAAGATAATATTAAAAATGAAATTTCTAGATTAAATATGTTGTAACCCAAACTACTATCTTAGCTGATAGTTTGCACATCGCCTATAAGATACAAATATAAATGTCTCTATTATGTATGGATTCCAAGTATTTGGCAATACGTAACTCTGTTCCAACTACTGATTAAGCAGTTTTTTTATTTATTTTAATTCTAACTTGTTCATAAGTGGATCTTCGTATTTTTTATACTTATTTAATCAGTGTATTAAATTTCTTTTAATTGATTTTGTATATACTATTTTATTTCTTGCCTTCTAAATTTTGCTGCAAGTATTATGCGATATTTATATCTTCATTTTGTATGCGATAAATTACGTTATCCAATTTATTATCCTTATTTAATTATGCCTGTAGTTATCATAATTATATTACAAGTGAGAATTTTTTGGCTTTAAACTAAATCTAAATTGTTCCACATGCATAGCACATGATCTTTGTTTTATCCGCATTCGTTCTTTCAACTAATTTAAATTATCAAATAAAAAAGGACTATTGCATCATGAATAAATAGTCCCAAAATCATTAGAAGAACCTCTACGAAAATTTTACCTCCATAAGTCGGCAGGCTATATAAAAAATTTCCTAAAAGAATCTTTTAATGATAGGACGATAATTATTCATAGTTCTGCAACAGCCCATTTATATTAATAATTTGTTTTTTCTTTTACTTTTGTAGCCTTACCTTGACGATCTCTTAGGTAGTTAAGTTTTGCACGACGTACTTTACCGTGTCTTGTTACTACAAGTTTTTCAATTCTTGGTGAATTATAAAGGAATGTTCTTTCAACACCTACACCGTAAGAAATTCTTCTAAGTGTAAATGATTTGTTGATTCCACCTTCTTTAATTTTGATAACTGTTCCTTCAAAGTCTTGAAGTCTAGTTTTGTCACCTTCTTTGATTCTATAAGATATTCTAACTGTATCCCCTACGTTAAAATCGAATTGATCTTCACGTGAATTTTCTTGATCTATTTTTTTAATTAAGTCCATTTTCATTCTCCTCTCTTAGGAATTTTTCATATAAATCTGGTCTGACTTTTTTTGTTTTTTCTATTGCTGACTTTTTATTCCAAGCTGCAATTTTCTTATGATCTCCGCTTACCAACTCATGTGGCACGAAGTAGCCGTTAAAATTTCTTGGCTTGGTATATTCATCTTGCTGCAATAATGTATTGTAATGGGAATCTGTTTTTAGGGATTCTTCCTTACCTACTACTCCATCTATAAATCTTGACATGGAGTCTATTAGTACCATAGCAGGAATTTCTCCTCCTGTTAGCACATAATCTCCTATAGATATTTCATAGTCTACATAGTGGTTTATTATTCTTGCATCTATGCCTTCATAGTGACCACATATTAATATTAGATGCTCTATATCTGCTAAGTTGATTGCTAATTTCTGATCTAATACTCTACCAGTAGCTGACATATAAGCTACTTTAGAGTTCGTTTTTTTTACAGACATTAAGGCATCGTAGAGAGGCTTTGGCTTCATAAGCATGCCTGCTGCTCCCCCATAAACTGTATCATCTACATGATTGTGCTTATCATTTGAAAAATCTCTAATATTTACAAATTCTAATTCTAGTAATCCTTTTGATATAGCCTTACCTATGACTCCATAAGTTTTAAGAAACTCAAAACTTTCTGGAAATAGGGTAAGAATGGTTATTTTATTCATAGTCACTAAAGTTTTCTATTTCTATAAATCCATTTTCTAAATCAACTTTTTTTACAGTAGCATTTAAAGCTGGAAAGTAAACTTCATCTTTATCTGTTTTTATAACATAAACATCATTTGGATATACACCTGTTATTACCTCCTTGATTGTACCGACTTTTTGCCCATTATCGTATACATCAAGTCCTTCTAATTGAAAAACATAATACTCATCTTCGTGAAGTTTTCCTAAATCTTTATCTTCAATAGTTATATCTTTGCCTATAAATTTTAGAACGTCATTTATATTATTATATTCTTCAAATTTAATAACTTTTAGACCCTTTTGGTCAAATGAGGACTCTACTGTAAGTTCTTCATTGTCTATGAGTAGCTTTTCCCCATTTTCAAATCTTTTTTCATTATCACTTAAGTTTTTCACTTTAAGATTGCCATTGATGCCATGTGTAGTTACTATCTCTGCTACTGTTATTCTCATATTTTTATATTAACCTTGCAATCTTCCTTTATAGCAGCTGCTCTTGCTATGGAACGGATGGAATTTATTATATTGCCCCTTACTCCTATTACACGTCCTTTGTCAGCTTCTGCTACATGGATAATTATATTTACTTCGCCATCATTGCGAGTTTCTTCAATCTCAACGGATTTTTTATCTTCTACAAGTTCTTTTACTATTACTTCTACTAATTCTTTCATGATATTAAGCTAAGACATCATTATCATTGAAAAGTTTTTCAACGATTGATGTTGGTTTTGCACCTGTACCAACCCAGTATTTGGCTCTTTCATTGTCTATTTTGAACTCTTTTGGCTCGCTTACTGGATTATAGTAACCAATTTCTTCAATGAATTTACCATCTCTTGGGCTTCTTGAATCTGCTACAACAACTCTATAGAATGGTCTTTTCTTTTGTCCCATTCTTTTTAATCTAATTTTTACTGCCATTTCTTCTTCCTTTCATTCGTTTCTTTTGATGAATTGCTAAATATTATATATGATTAAAATGGTAATTTAGGCATCCTAAATCCTCTACCTTTTTTACCCTTTGGATTCATATTAGATACTTGTTTCATCATTTTTTTAAGTTCTTTAAATTGCTTTAAGAGCTTATTTAATTCTCTTACATCTACTCCAGATCCCTTAGAAATTCTTTCTTTCCTCTTCTTACCTATGATCTCTGGTTTCTCACGCTCTTGTTTAGTCATTGAATTGATAAGAGCTTCTATTTTTTGAAATCCTAAATCATCTACATTGATTTGTTTAAGCATTTTGTTATTTACTCCAGGAATCATTGCTAGTAAGTCTTCTAACGGCCCCATATTTTGGATTTGTTTTATCTGATCCATAAAATCATCTAGGGTATAAGTTTGATTTCTCATTTTTTCTTCTAGCTCTTTAGCATTTTGCATGTCTATTTGAGCTTCGGCTTTTTCGATTAGAGAAAGTACATCACCCATACCTAGGATCCTATTTGCCATCCTGTCTGGATAAAATGGTTCTAGATCTTCTAATTTTTCACCTACACCGACAAATTTGATAGGCTTGCCTACTACTTGCCTAATTGATAGTGCTGCTCCACCTCTTGCATCACCGTCAAGCTTTGTGAGTATTACACCCGTGATGTCAAGATATTCATCGAAAGTCTTAGCAACGTTAACTGCCTCTTGACCTGTCATAGCATCTACTACAAGTAGGATTTCATCAGGCTTAGTAGCTTCTTTTATACTTCGAAGTTCTTCCATCAAATCTTCATCAATTTGTAAACGTCCTGCTGTATCGAGGATTACTGTGTCATAATTATTTGCTCTTGCATAATTTTTAGCATTTTGAGCTGTGACTACTGGATCCTGTTTACCCTCTTCAAAAACAAATGTGTCCGCTCTTTTTCCAACAACTTTTAGTTGTTCGATAGCTGCTGGTCTATAGATATCTAGGGCAGCGAGCATTGGATTTCTGTTTTCTTTTTTTAACATATGGACAAGTTTACCAGAGTGGGTAGTTTTACCTGAGCCTTGGAGACCAACCATCATAACCATATGAGGTGTGCTACCCTTTAGGTCTAATCTGGAATTCTCTTTTCCCATCAAATTGGTTAGCTCTTCATTTACTATCTTAACTACCATTTGACCTGGAGATAGAGATTGCATTACATCTGCGCCTAGCGATCTCTCTTTAACTGTTTTTACAAATTCTTTTACAACTTTGTAATTAACATCAGCTTCAAGAAGTGAAAGTCTTATCTCTCGCATTGCAGCATCGATGTCTTTTTCTGTTAATTTTCCTTTTCCTGTTAGTTTTCCAAGTGTTTCTTGGAGTCTATCAGATAGGCCTTCAAACACCATATCATCACTCCCTAAATCTTTTCTATTTCTTGTGTTATTCTTTCAATTGCTTGTTCATAATTTGAACTTTCCATCAGCTCTCTTATACTCATAAGAGCATCTTTGAGCTCCTCTTGTTTCTTTAGTAAAGAAAGCTCATCTTCAAACTCAAATAATTTATCAACTGAACGAGTCATCATATCTGAAATAGCTTGTTTTGACTTATCATTATTATCAGCTATCTCTTGCAAGGATAAATCTTCATTGTAATAGCAATTTATAACATCACGTTGTTTTTCATTTAGAAGCGGTCCATATATGTCGAATAATTCGGCCACTTTAACAATTTTTTCCATATTATCACCAATTGGGATCACTTTTTTTCTGGATTGATTTAATTGTCCCTTAAATATATTTTCATAAGGGTTACTTACCTGCCCGATTTTATAGTAATGTTTCTTACAAAAGTTCCATTAATAGACAGGTCTATCGTCAAGAAAATTACTTGACCGATACATTATACAATGGTTTTATAATCATGTCAAGATTTTTCCTTGACATTTATTTTCCCTTATTTATCAATCATTAGAATTATTTAATAACACTTTTTCACATAAAAAGAGCCTACAATTTTGTAAGCTCTAGTTTATATTATGGTAGGTTAAAGAATGGACTTAACTTACCTTTATCACTATCCTTATTATTCTCAACTTTATTATCAGGACTTGCCTTTTTATATTCATCTACATTAGATGAATCTATTTTAAATTCAAAGTCAATATTCTTTTCTTTTCCATCTCTTATTATGGTTATTTGGGCAGTTTCCCCAACTTGGTATCCTAATAACATTTTTCTAAGACTAGCCATATCCGTTACCTTATTTCCATCAACAGCTGTTATTATATCTCCTTGTTTAAATACTCCATTATTATCAAAATCAGAGAATACATAAACACCTTCTTTATCAGCTAAATTACCTAGTTTAGCTTGAGGAAATTGAGCTAAATAACTTACCGATTGGCCATTAATTCCTAAGTACACTGACTTATACTCACCAGTTTTTTTAATTTGTTCAATTACCGGCTTTACAATATTTATAGGAATTGCAAATCCTATACCATCACTATTACCAGCCTTAGCAGAGTTAATACCTATTTGCTCTCCTAGTGTATTTAGTAATGCTCCACCAGAGTTACCAGAGTTAATTGCAGCATCAGTTTGCATTAACCCATCCATTTGTGCTCCTGTTTGAAAACTTACAGTTCTATTAAGACCTGAGATAATACCACTTGTTACAGTAGATTGAAGCTCAAATCCTAGAGGGTTACCTATAGCTACCACCCTATCTCCAACTCCAACCTCATCACTATCAGCAAGTTCCATTACAGGAAGATTATCTTTTTCTACCTTTATAATAGCAAGATCTAAAGTTGAGTCATTCCATACAAGCTTTGCAGGAGTAGTAGTTCCATCGTTAAATAAAACACTTATTTCACTAGCATCTCCATCACTTACAACGTGAGAATTAGTTAAAATATAACCATCACTACTTACAATAGAACCAGAACCTATACCTTCAACATAGCCAGATTGTGGACCCCATATAGTTTGTTGAACAACCTCAGACATTGTAGTAACTCCTACTACACTATCAATTGATTTTTTTACAACCAAAGATTCCATAGAAGTATCATTATCATTAGAATTTAATTTACCCAAACTCTTATCCACTTCTTCTTTTTTCTTTTTTTCTCTAGCTTTATCTTCATTCTGAGTTTGTGGACTAGGGCTTACAGCTTCATTTTTATCGTTATTCTTAGCAGAAAATCCGCCAGCCAAAAAGTAAACCAGTAAACCACCAACTATCGCTCCAATCAAAGCAGATAAGAAAGAAGGCATACCATTATTTTTCTTAACTTTATTATCAGACATATCAATTCCTTTCCATCAATATAAATTAATATTTATTTATAAATATATGATACTCTTATTTGGATTAATTTAGTATAAAGTTTCAGAATGAACAATCAATTGTTTTAAAAATAAGTTTATTATTAAACTTATAAATCATAACTTAATTAGGTGATGCTATTTTTAATACATCTGATCTCAATTTACACCTCCGTATAGGAGGTAACCTGATAAAGTGTTTTAGGATTAATTCCAATGTTTTTAATTTCAATCCACACCTCCGTATAGGAGGTGACCGCATTTTTTAGGGATTTTTAATTATTATTTTAGTAAAAAAAAATGCGGAAATTACTAAATATTGTTAATATTATACTCATATACAGCGCGAGTCTACTAGTATTTTATGGGTAATTACGATTGTCTATACTAATAATAAATCTTTATCTGGATCATAGCTATTATCTTTTCCAATAGTTTCTACCCTATTTTGCCAGTTTTTTCCTAAATTATAAAATCTAATACTATCATTTTCTTCATCTATTATATCTAATAGTTTCTTTTTTAAATTAATTAATTAATTGAGCAGGTGTAAGTGAACATTCAAATACAGAATTTTGAACTCTTTGGCCATAATTGACGCACTGTTTTGCTATTTTCCTTAGTCTTTTAGTACCTGATTCTGACTTTGTATTTACATCATAAGTGATCAATACCATCATAATAATTAGCCTTTCATCAGAAATGGTGGATATGCTTCTAAATCTCCTCGGATGTACCTATTTAGAAGCATAGCTTGCACATGTGGTAATAGTCCTATCTTTATCTTTTCATTAATAAATGGATGCATTATCTCATCTTGTTTTCTTTTTTGCCAATTTTCTAGCACCTTTGCCCTGCCCTTATCATTTAATAATACTGCTCCTGTTTCCTTTTTTTCAAAATCTTTGGAATTATATATACTTATAGTGTATGGTTGGAGTTTGTTTAATAAGATTTTGATTTCATTAATTTTTTCTTTGTTACCATCATAACCTCTAAATTCTTCTATTGCTGCTAACAGTTCTTCTATCAAAGCGTAACTTTCATCATAGTAAACAATTACAGAATCACTATTATCCTCTATAAGGCTAAACTTATCAGAGGCTTCTTTTAAAGCTTGGGCATTTATTCCTTCAATATCCCCACTTTGTCTAATTTCTTTATTTAAAGAAAGTAAATCCAGTAGTGTTTTATTATCTACCACCTTTTTATCTAGGTCATCTAGGTTAGAAAATAGCTTAGCATAATATTTTTTATTTAAATCTTCTATATCAAAGTTTCCATCATAGTTGTATAAAACTTTTTTTGTTATATTCTTTTTATTTTCAATAGATTTTAGATTACCTAACTTTTCATCATCCTTATCTAGATTTACTAAGTAGGCCTCGCACTTATCATATTTTCCTTCTCTATTACACCTGCCCATGGCCTGGATAATAGAGTCAAAGCCTGCATATGACCTATATAATCTTCTAAAATCTAAATTCACCCCTGCTTCTATTAAGGAAGTGCTAATAACTACAACATCTATGTCATTATCTAACTTATCTTTTATCTCATTTATGATATCAAGCCTATGTTTTGGGCACATATTGGTAGTTAAATAATATAATTTGCTTTTATCATCCATAGCTTCTTCAAACATTTCATACAAGTTCATTACAGATTTTTTAGTATTTAAAATTATAAGGGTTGATTTTTGGTTATCATTTAATACAGAGTTATATATGTCAGCTAGCTTGGATTCTTTGCCATCATTTAATAAACTTACCTCTACTCGGTCAAAGATTTGTTTTTGCCTATCATCTAGTTGTACCAGGTTATAATCTTCGTTATTAGAGCCACCATATATAATCTTATGGCTAATGGAATCATGGTCTAAGCTAGGTTGGGTAGCTGAACATAGGATAATTACAGACTTCATCACCTTACTTATAAAATTGATCATTAGGTTAAAGATATGGGTCATCTCATCTGGTAAGGATTGGACTTCATCTAAGATGATCACACTATTACTTAAATTATAAAATCTTCTAAGATTTGATGATCTTGATTTAAATAAGGTATTGGAGAATTGTACCATAGTAGATAGGATTACTATTTGATCCCAGGATTCTTTTATATACTCTTTCATAGCAGCTTTATTATCATCATCATTATCTTCATTATCAAAAGGAGTATTATCACCTACATTTGAGTGATGCTCTAATATATACTTATCATTTGCTAAAGTTTTTCTATATTCAGACGCATTTTGTTCAAGAATTGATAAGAAGGGAGCTATATAAATCATCTTATTTTTATGATTGTTTTTCATTTGATGGAGTGAGTATAGCAATGATATTTTGGTTTTGCCCGCCCCTGTAGGTAAATCTAGTTTATAAATTCCATTACTATCTGTATCACATCTGGTGCGAATATCATCTACTATGCTTGCCCTTACCTTATTAATATCGTTAGTTGGTGGAGGGTAAGATCCATACTCAGCTTCTATTTGATGGTAAAAATATTCTATAATTTCTTGACTTTCATCATTAGTTTTTTTATCTATAATTTTTTCATAAGAATTTATAGTATCATAGATATCTTCATTTTTTAGTATAGATAGGATAAGTCTAATTATACAGTGGTTATAATAATTAAAGTCTATATCTGGATTATCTGATTTTTCTAATTCTAGCTTTTCTATAATATTCTTATATTCTTCAAATCCTTTTGTAAAGGTTTCCTCAATAGAAAGCTTATACTTTTTATTACAATATTCGTCTATAATACTATTTGCATAATTCCTTACTAAGTTATAACTATATTTTCTATTTAGAGTATAATTTTCAATTCTTTGGTATATACTATTGATAACTTGTTTATTATAAGTACCAATATCAAAAACTCCATGGTGGGCCTCTATAGCATACATTAGAATTTCTGCATAAGACTGACATATAGGGCTTTTAAAGTCCTCATTTTTCTCGCCTACTTTACAATAAATTTGATATAAATATTTTGCACCAGCTGAAGAGTGGTTTACACTGATATTTTTATTATTCATTATTTTATCTTGAAACAAGGGGTCTGCCTTACCAAGATCATGTAAAAGACCAACTAACAAGGATATATACTCAATATCTAGTTGCTTACCTAAATTAAAACTTCCATTACCTACATTTATTAAATGATTAAATAGTGATTGTTCTCTACCGTTTTCATCTTTGTGAGCTATAATCATAAATCCTCCTAGTAATATAAAAGATATTTAATTATTACTTTAATATATTTTTAAATATAAGTACATTAGCATTTTTTTAAAAATCAATAAAAAAGTAGGCATGCTAACTCAAGCATTACCTACTTATATATATCCATTATTATAACTATATTTATTATCATAACGCATATTCTAGTATATTTGAATTACTAGAATATTGGATGTAGTTAAAAATCACACTCCTCTTTTATCCGGATCCCAAATATATTTATGAATCTGAAGCTGTAATTTTACATTATCGTAACCCTTTATTTTCATAAACTCTACAATATCAGCTGTATCAATTGAATTATAGACTGGTGATAAGAATATTTGACTCTTTGGTTTATATTTATCAATAATTTTATAAGTAAATTCTAAATCTTCGATACTTCCAACAACAAATTTACATACATCATTACCTCTTAGATAATTTAAATTTTCATATAAATTTTCTTGGTCCATATTTGAATAGGGTGTTTTAATATCTAAGGTTATAATTGTTTTATCAATATTAATAAGCTCTTTTACACTTATACTACCATTAGTTTCTATATTAACCCTATAACCTCTTTTAGATAATTGCTCAATAAAATCAATAATTCCTTGTTGATATAAGGGTTCTCCACCAGTTATTGTTATATGTTTAGATGGATATTGATTTATAATACCAAATATATGATCAAAATCCATATAATTATTTTTAACTTCCAGGGCATAAGAAGTATCACAGTAACTACATCTTAGATTACAAGCATTTAATCTAATAAATATAGCAAGCTGACCAGCAGTAATGCCTTCACCATCTATACTATAAAAAATTTCATTTATATCTAGTTTTTTATCTTTCATAAATTGCCAAATTACCTTTTGACTCAGCTACTTTAACTTTGTAGCATTTAGGACCAAGCTGTTCACAAATCCAACGAGCAATATTTTCGGCAGTTGTAGCTACATCTAATACTTCATTGAGGTTTTTATGATCTAGTTTATCCATTACCTTTTTCTTAATATGAGTAAAATCTAAGACCATTCCATTTTCATCAAGTTCTTTACTTTTACAATAAATGTTTATATCATAATTATGACCATGAAGTCCATTACACTTGCTTTCATAAGGCAAATGTAACTGATGGCTTGCACTAATTTCTATATTCTTTTTTATATAATACATATTACACTCCTAAAATAAAATATTAATAGTAAAAAAGAGTACTTTAAAAGTACTCTAATTTGGCGCGTCATTGAGGATTCGAACCCCAGGCCTTCTGGTCCGTAGCCAGACGCTCTATCCAGCTGAGCTAATGACGCAAATATACAAATATATAATTTTTATATTATAAAAGATTTAACAATAATATAATTCACAAAAAATACTAAAGCCTATATTTCTTTAGCTAGTTCTTCGAAAATCTCTTAGTTCTTCTTAAAGATTTCAAATGTATAATATTTGAAACACTATAAGTAACTTGGAGCGGGTGAAGGGAATCGAACCCTCGCAACCAGCTTGGAAGGCTGGGGCTCTACCACTGAGCTACACCCGCATATAAAAAAACACCATGACCAAACATCTATTGTTCGGGACATCTGGTGAATTTGTGGAGCGGATGACGAGATTCGAACTCGCGACCCTCGCCTTGGCAAGGCGATGCTCTACCACTGAGCCACATCCGCATAAATAAGAGTTATTCGATTTGGAGCTGATGATAGGACTTGAACCTACAACCTATTGATTACAAATCAATTGCTCTGCCAATTGAGCTACATCAGCGCATTGGATCACTGTTGCAATCCAAATGGCGACCTGGATGGGATTCGAACCCACGACCTCCGCCGTGACAGGGCGGCATTCTAACCAGCTGAACTACCAGGCCATAAATTATCAGTTTTTATTCTAATACTTATGTCTTACTACATTACTCTAAATGATATCTCTAGAGCTAAGTAGATCATAGTTTTGGTGGAAGTAACAGGGCTCGAACCTGTGACCTCCTGCTTGTAAGGCAGATGCTCTCCCAACTGAGCTATACTTCCGTAATTAAAATTCAGCACTTAGTATACATTTTAATCAGCTAGTCGGCTTGCTGACAAAGTTGACAAGCAACTTTGAAACGCTGCGACATCTGACCTTCAATCCATTTGCTTTTGCAATGGCGATAGGTCATTATGGTGACCCTACCGAGATTCGAACTCGGGATACCACCGTGAAAGGGTGGTGTCTTAACCGCTTGACCATAGGGCCTTATTAAATAATGTATCATATACTTATTATCCTTAAAGATTTGCTTTAAGATGTCTTAGTCGACTTCGTTAGCCAAATCAGTCCTAAATGTAGTGGATAGCTTATGCTTGAGCTTTGCGATATTCTTCGACCTATCTTCAATCCAACTTACTTGTGTTTAGTTAGGATCAAAAAAACTCTTTACGCACTAATTAGTGAACTATATGGTGACCCCATCGGGATTCGAACCCGAGAACCCGCCGTGAGAGGGCGATGTCTTAACCGCTTGACCATGGGGCCAAAGATCAATAAGGATCACTCCGTTGATAATCTCAACGAAGCAAAAGATATTAAAAAATGGTAGCGAAGAACGGACTTGAACCGTTGACACTCCGGGTATGAACCGAATGCTCTAGCCAGCTGAGCTACTTCGCCATATAAAATAAAAATTATTATTGATTTTTTCAAAATTACGAATACTTCATAAACAATATAAGTTGAAATTTATTAATATTTGGTTGCGGGAGCTGGATTTGAACCAACGACCTCCGGGTTATGAGCCCGACGAGCTACCAAACTGCTCTATCCCGCGACACTTGGCGCTCAGGGTGGGACTCGAACCCACAACCTACCGGTTAACAGCCGGGTGCTCCACCATTGAGCTACCTAAGCATATCATACTTAATTAAATCTATACTATATTTTCCATTTTATATCTCACTAGCCAAAATGGCTAGCTGATATTAAATGTTCAGCAGCTTCCTACTCTACCGGGAGGTCACCCTCCGAGTACCATCGGCGTTAGTAAGCTTAACTTCTGTGTTCGGTATGGGAACAGGTGTATCCTTACTGCCATCGCCACTGTATTTCTTGACCTAACCTGAAAACTTGTTTTCGTTGGTAGGTCAAATGTCGCGAAATAGAAAACATGATGTCCGCACGCTATAGGACTGATTTCGTTCTGAAGCCGACCTGCCAATTTTAAAGTTTAGGTTGGTATTTATGAACCATTGAATAGCAAACCATATTTCCAGTCAAGATTTAAAGTTTAGTATCCATTAGCTTAATACATTACTGCACTTACACCTTGGACCTATCAAACGTATTTTCTTTACGTAC
>NZ_JAGGLS010000002.1 GCF_017874535.1 Anaerococcus nagyae | reverse complement strand
GACCATTCGCCTTCTCCACCTTCTTGTAGGGATTTTAATGCACTTCCTACTACTACTGGGGCTTCGTCTCCGTCATAGTCGTATTCGCTTAGTAGGTCTCTTACTTCCATTTCTACTAATTCGATTAGTTCTGGATCGTCTACTTGGTCTTCTTTGTTTAGGAATACTGCTATTTTTGGTACTCCTACTTGACGTGCTAATAGGATGTGTTCTCTTGTTTGTGGCATTGGACCATCTGCTGCACTTACTACTATGATTGCTCCGTCCATTTGGGCTGCTCCTGTAATCATGTTTTTAACGTAGTCAGCGTGGCCTGGAGCGTCGATGTGTGCATAGTGTCTGTTTGCTGTTTCGTATTCTACTACTGATGTATTGATTGTGATTCCACGTTCTCTTTCTTCTGGGGCTTTATCAATGTGTTCGTAATCTACGAATTCGCCTGTACCGTATTTTTTGTTTAATGCTTGTGTGATTGCTGCTGTTGTTGTTGTTTTACCATGGTCTACGTGGCCTATGGTTCCTATGTTTAAGTGTGGTTTTGTTCTTTCAAATTGTTGTTTACTCATTATATCCTCCAAATGTTATCATATACCACTATTCTACCATAATAGTTTTAAAATTACTATAAAAACTTTATTTGCTAAAAACATCTTAATAGTGTATAATACTTGAGTAATGCCACTTTAGCTCAGTAGGTAGAGCGCATCCATGGTAAGGATGAGGTCCTCGGTTCGATCCCGGGAAGTGGCTCCATTTTTTTGCCTAAATTGCTATATTTCAATATCTTTCTATAATAGTATTATATGATTTTTCACGGTTTTTCAAGCCTATTGGTCACCACACATTGGTAACGCATTACAGATCTATTGGTAACACACTGGTAACAGGTTGGTAATGCAAATTATAAGTACAATAAACATACTGGGCTGTTGCAGAATGAATAAATCATCAGCCCATTTGATATCATAGATACCAATTGAATTTTCTTTATAATAGATATTCATTAGTTTATCTATACCATATCTAGTAGCATATTGTCTAATAAACTCATACTTTTAAGTGTATAAATATCTTTTTTTGTCATATCTTCTTCTATTACACATAACTATTGAAATCACAACAATCATTCATATTTCGAGTTATAAGCAATTTAATATATAAATCCATATTTAGGGGCCTAATATCTATATAAAAATGCAAAAAATAGCCAACCTATAAAAGCATGCTCCAATCCTTGCCATAGCATATAGATCTGTCGATCCCTACTTGTGGAAAGACTTTTCCACTTCCCAACTAGCCATATCACTAAAATTTAAATACATGGGAAAATTAGTTTGGCGTACCCCCATATATAAATTCATTACTAACAACATAGTAAAGCGATCTATTTTTACTTATATTTAAATACCCTAGTTTTACTAATTTATTTAAAGATGATTTAATATGTGTTACAGGGTATCTTTAAAATACTTGATGCTCAAAAAAACAATTATAATAGAAATTATTCTTCAAGAATACAATTTCACCCTTTTACTTATTTTTATTATGTAAAAAAAGGTTTTGGCAAACTTTCTGTTAAAAATGAAACAATTAATGTACATCAAAATGACATTATTGTAATAAATTCAAATATTGGACATACTATATATGTTGATGGATCTTGCGGTGTATGTGAAATAATTGGTTTTGTTGTGGAATCTTTATCTATTTCAAAGATTAATAAAAAAAGTGGAAAGATTGATACAATTAATTTTTTTAATGCAAATGTAGAGGAAGACGATATAGACGCTCATTATTTTGATGAAATTTATGATGAATTTAATAGCGATGAAATTTTCTCAAAAGCAATGGCTAATTCAAAGGCTGCAATATTTATAGTAGAATTTTTAAGAAAATTTAAGAGTTCCATTACTGTAAAACACGATAGAAAAGTTAATAGACAAATAGACTATATAAAAAATTATATTGATAGCAATTATGCAGAAGATATCAAATTAGAGCAATTATCAGCAATGGCATATATGAATAAGTTTCATTTAATTTCTGAATTTAAGCAATCATATAGAGTTACCCCTATTGAATATCTAATTTTAAAAAGAATAGAGATTTCTAAAAATTTGCTTATTTCTACTAACCATTCTATGGAGGAGATTTCTTCAATAGTAGGTTTTAATTCTCAATCATATTTTAATCAAGTTTTTAAAAAGAAAGTTGGACAAACTCCTTCTCAATTTAGGAAAAAACATAGATTATAATTTAATTTTAAAAAATCGTGTCATATTAAATGAGTATATTATTTAATGACACGATTTTTAATTTAACTATAATTTATTCCATTTTTTAAGATAACTTTTGTAAAAATCCATATTCTGAACAGTTTCTAAGATCCCTTTGTAATTGCCATTCTTATCCCAAACACCATAGTAAGTTACAGTATAATCACTGCCACCTATATCTCTAATCACTACAACTTTATCTCTAGTGCCCGATTTTAAATCAGAAATAATTTTTCTCACCTTACGTTCAGCTTGAGGTGGATGACAAGAATATACATCTCTACCTAAAGACGACTTAGGTCTTTTAAAAACTTTATCTCCATTATGATTATTATAATAAGAGTTTATATCTTCTTCATCTACAAAAGTTATTTCAATGTTCATGGTATCGAGCAATGCTTCAAGTTGATCTACTCTTAATCTACCTTTTGAAAAATATATATACCCCTCTGTATTCTCGTCTTTTTGTTTTGATGCTTTATTATAAGTTTTAATCTGATTATTATTTATATCATGATCATATTCACTTAAATCGTTATATATATTTGAATAATCTTCATCAGATAGATTTTCCTCTAATAATGGGAACAATATATTTTCTTCTTTATAGGTCATTTCCTCTGCCCTAGCAAGAGTATTTTCTAATAAATCTAAATCTTTATTTTTTATAGCTTTGCTAAAACTTTTTAAGATTTCATAATCCACACCCCACATTACTTCTGAAGGGCCTGGCTTATTGTATTTTGATTTAAGTAGAGGATAAATTAAATCACCTTTTTTTCTATAGTGACTATTTAATAATTTTTTTAATATTTTACTTCCTGCAAATTTTTCTTCCACAGGTAATGCATTATATGTTTCCAAAGCTTTATTTATATTATTATTTTCGTTGCTAAAATATTTTAAAACATCATTTTCATAAGTTTTTTTGATATTTTCATTTTTAGTCATTCCGTGAAAAAGTGATGAGTGAACATCACAAAGTTTTCTTACTTCATCTTTATCCATACCTTCACTTAATAGAGCTTGCTCAGCATCCATAATCTCAGATGATGATACCCCATCGAAATTTTCTTTAAAATCTTTTCTTACATTTTCTATGTTTTCACCATCCGATAACCTTCTTATATAAGATTTAATTAACTTTTGTCTTTCAATTACATCATTATCCAAGGATGAATCAATAACTTCATATCCAAGACTCTCAAGTTTTGATTCTATTTCTGAAATTCCTAGTAGCTTAGCCCCACGCTTTATTGACATCTTACTTGCCATATTTTCTATCATCAACGGATTATCTAAACCGATAAATCCAATACTTATTAAATCATTTTTTAACGTTTCATTAGAATGTATTAATTTTGCAATATTTTCATTTATATCAATTTTCATAGCTTATCCTCCATCATTAGTTTAACATATAAAGAATATCATTATCAGTAACATTTGTTACAAAATATTCAAAAAAATAAAACTGTAGTAAATTTTTTACTACAGTTCATATTAATAATCTACTCCTGTGGAGTACTCACTATTTGCATTCCATATTAAATATTCATTTTGTCCTTGATCGTAGATAGCGTCTATTTGAGCTTGAACTGCATCGGCATCATATTCCATCCAGTTTCCTTCACCAATCCATGATGCAGTAAAGTCCTGAATCCATGGTCGAGATAGCGGAGGATGATCTAATGCTCCTAATACTTCTTGTTCTTCATCTAAATATCTTTTTACAAGTTCGTAAGGCTGTAAATCTGGTTTGTCAAGATCAAATGAACCGCTCTCCCAGTGGGATGGATAGATCATGGCTGATATTACATCTGTTTGATTAGCCATTTTATCAAAATCTTGCCCTATACCTTCTGCATGTCTAACTTGTAATGCGTAACCAAATACATCTATTGATATTGGTACATCGTATTTTTGTAGTTCTTCACGAGCTCTTTGCACAAAACCTGTAATAGCTGCTACTCTTTTTTCTCCCTCATCCATTTCTGTATTATTTTCAAATTCACCTTTAGAATAATCTAAAGTATCGCCAAAAGTTTCAAAGCCTTCTGCAAATCTAACATAGTCAAATTGAATCTCATCAAAACCAGCTTGAGCTGCAAGTTTTGCTATTTTTAAATCGTAATCTTGAACTTCTTTTAAAAATGGATTCATAAAAGCTTCATCCTGAGCATTTTTCCACAAACTTCCATCATCCAATGAAAATCTTCTATCATAGCTTCTGGGTCAACTATATCTATCCATACAATTTGTGCATAAAATCCATATAAAATATAAGAAAAGAGCCAACTACACTGATCAGCACTAAGAAGTTATCTTTACTATAGATTAAACCATATTTAATTTTGTAAGCTTCTTTTAATAAAAGTGATGTGAGATACCTAGCTAATTAATATAATTTTCTATAATTAAGGTTTTTTACGCTCTTATCGCTAAATTTCTTAACATAATCCGTCAAATCTAAGAAAACATAGTTCTTAAAACTATCTTCATATGATATATACTCTTTATCATCTTCATCTAATTTTATTTCAATTTCATCTAAACTAGATGCTTTAGGCATTAGATAAGCTTTAGTATAATATTCAAATAAATAAGTTCCTAACGCATCCTGCGCCATTTTTAAAGATTCATTTAAATTATCCCCATAAGAAATGCATCCCTTTAGATCTGGGAAGAGCACTGTATAAGAATCACTATCTTTTTCTTTTAAAAATACAGCTGGATAATTAACAAACATATCTGACTCCTAAAATTTATTTTAGTAAGGAGTGGCTATTTTAACCTCTCCGTGTTTCAAGATCATATGTTCAGTCCTCTTTGATAAATCTTTACCAGTCTGAAAATTCTCTAACTTCTTTTTAGAATTATCCCCCTGATTATGCATAATAAATATTTGCGCTATAATTAAATTATTCCTCAAATAATTGGAGTTATACCCATGAGATAGAGCTTGTTGGCAATAATATAATCACCAATCATAACTTTACTTGTTACCATTATTTATAATTTATGGAAAGAAAAGCATATGATAAAAAGCAGGACTGAACCATATGCTTTTATATACCCATGAAAGAAATATTGTTTACACTAATATCATAAAGCTAATGAGTCTTGTAGCTTTTTTATGGAATAAAAACTCGCTTATTGGAAAAATTACATCATAATTGTAAAAATTATCATTTCGTATTACTGTTTAGATCTTATATAATCATATAGTAAATATTTTGTTAGATTGACTTATACAATATTATACCTAAATTTATAAGATATTATTAATATATTAGCTTTTGGGTAAACATTAATTTAGTAAATGCTTTATGGAGGAGTTTATGAAATGGGAAAATAGAAGAAGAAGTAGCAATGTAAGAAGAGGATCTAGCTACAACAAAGGAACAAATTACGGATCTAGAGGTGGAATTCCAATAAGAGTTGGAGGTGGACTAGGCAGCATAATTCTTATAATCATCTTATTATTTTTTGGTAGATTATTAGGAGGAATATCTGGTGAAGACTCAAGTTATGAAGATAATAATCCTAATCAATATAATAATCAAGAATATACTCAATCCACTAATGAAAGCCCAGATAGAGAAAGGTTAGAAGATTTTCTATCAGTAATATTAGCTGATACAGAGGATGTCTGGCATGAAAAATTTAAGGAAATAGGATCAGAATATGAAGAACCTGTCATGGTACCTTTCTCAGGGAATACTAGATCAGCATGTGGTGTAGCAAGTAAAGATATGGGGCCTTTTTATTGTCCACTAGATGAAAGTATTTATATTGATGTAGATTTTTATAATCAACTACAGAACCAATTTGGAGCAAGCGGTGATTTTGCTTTCGCTTATGTTCTAGCTCATGAAGTAGGACATCACGTCCAAAATCAATTAGGAATATTAGATCAAACTAACAAATTAAGAAAAACTTTGCCAAGCAAAGAATACAACAAGTACTCAGTAGCTCAAGAACTTCAAGCTGATTATTTCGGAGGATTATTTGCATATTATGTTGAAGAAAAAGGTTATTTAGATCCAGGTGATATTAAAGAAGCAATGGATGCTGCTGCAGCTATCGGTGATGATAGGATTCAAGAAATGTCTGGTAGAGAAGTCAATGCAGATACATTTACCCACGGATCATCTGCTCAAAGAAAAGAAGCCTTTGACTTAGGATATAAATATCACGATATTGATCATTCAATGGTATTCTTTGATAAAATTAAGTAATTTTATGAAAAAGACCTCGCTATTTATGTGAACTCGTAAACACGAAATAAGTTAATAAACTTTAAGCGGAATATAATCTGCATCTTACAAGTAATATTCCGTTTAACTTTACTTTAACCTTATCTTTGTTATATTTGGCATGAAAAACCTCCATCCGTATTCTGAATTTTTAGGATTCATATATTTTAAGAAGTCTTTTTTTTACAATTATGGCATATACCCCTATATACTATTTCAACTGTATGTATGTCGTAATCTTTCAATTCCTCTGGTATATCTTGTTCTTTCACATTAAAATCAATAATGGATTCACACTCTTCACAAATAAAATGACCATGGCTTTGTTTACTAAATTCATATCTTTTACTTACCATATTAAAATCTAATTCTCTAATTATTCTTTTATCAGTCAAAAGATTTAATGTATTATAAACGGTTGCCTGTGATATAACAGGATCTACCTTTTTTAAATCGGTATAAATTTTTTCTGCTGAAGGATGATTATGGTTAAGAACTAAATAGTCTAATATCAATAATCTCTGGTGTGATAACCTAATATTATTATCTTCTAATATCTTTTTTAATTCTTTTGTTCTATTTTCATTATCAAGATGATTTATTTCTTTAATTTTATTTTCCATAGCACCCCTCTTTTTATTAAATATACATCTAAAAATATTTTTATCAATAGTAAAAATAAACATAAAAAAAGCTCATGTAAACATGAGCTTTTAGAATATATTTAACTATGCAAGTTCTACTTCTGCACCAGCTTCTTCTAATTTAGCCTTTAAATCTTCAGCTTCTTCTTTTGATACACCTTCAGCAACATTTGCTGGAGCTCCGTCAACTAAAGCTTTAGCTTCTTTAAGTCCTAGACCAGCTGCATCTTTAACAACTTTGATTACATTGATTTTAGCTTGTCCAGCTGATTTAAGAACTACATCAAATTCAGATTTTTCAGCTTCTCCTGCTTCTCCACCAGCTGCTGCTGCTCCTGGAGCTGCTGCTACAACTGCAGCTTGAGCTGTTACGTCAAATTCTTCTTCTATTGCATGTACTAAGTCAGATAATTCTAATACTGTAAGACCTTTAATATCTTCTAATAATTGTGTTACTTTTTCGCTTGCCATTTTAATTCTCCTTAAAATTTTATTTTATAATTTTACTAATAAACTAGTTTCGTTTTATCTTATTACAATTCTAATTATTCTGCAACTGGTGTTTCTTCTGCTACTTCACCATTTTCTTCTCTTTTAGCACGTACTGCATCAAGAGCAAGAGCAATCTTAGCAACTGTATTATTAAGATCACCAGCAAGTGATTGGATTGGTGATTGTAATACATTTGCAAGCATTGAGTAAAGAGTTTCTTTGTTTGGTAATGATGCTATTGCCACCATTTGATCACCAGATTGAACCATACCTTCTACAAGACCAGCTTTGATTAAAAGTTTCTCTTTTTCTTCATCGCCTTCTTTTGTATAGTCTACTGCTACTTTTGGTCCTGTAACTGAGTCTTCGTTAGAAAAGATTAAAGCATTTGAACCTTTAAGTTCATCTATTAAATCACTATAACCTAATTCTTCAAAAGCAAATCTCATCATTGTATTTTTATAAACTTTATATTCTGAGTTACCTTCTCTAAATTTTGTACGTAATTCTGTGATTTCTTGCACATCCATTCTATCAAAACCAACAAGAGTTACAGATTTTGAATTTTCAATTTTTTCTTTAATTTCGTCAACAACTACTTGTTTAGCTGCTATAGCTTTTTCGCTCACTTTTTCACCTCCTAAAGGCTTAATGGTAGGTATAAAAAATCCCCACAAGTGTGTAAGCATAATTAATTATGCTTACATCGGTGGGGATGTAAGTTTGGTTATCCCACCTATACGCAATTATTAAACATTACTGTCTGCGTAGTCTTTGGTAGCCTGTTTATTTGACTATGATATTATATCACAAAAATTAATTTTTGCAAATTATTTTTCAACTAAATCCATTGCTCTTTGTGGAGATAGTTTTACACCAGGACCCATTGTTGATGAAATTGTAACAGATCTAAGATATCTACCTTTTGCTGCTGCTGGTTTTGCTTTAACAATAGCTGTAAGAAGAGCACGAATATTTTCTGCAAGTTTTTCTTCACCAAATGAAATTTTTCCTGTTGGAACTTGGATAAGATTTTCTTTATTTGTTCTATACTCTACTTTACCAGCTTTGATTTCTTTAATAGCTTGTGTTACATCCATTGTAACTGTACCAGTTTTTGGATTTGGCATTAATCCTTGAGGTCCAAGTATTCTAGCTACTCTACCTACTGTTGCCATCATATCAGGTGTTGCAATAACAACATCGAAGTCTAACCAATTTTCCTTTTGGATCTTTTCTGCTAGCTCTTGTCCACCTGCGTAATCTGCTCCTGCAGATATAGCCTCATCAATTCTATCTTCTTTTACGAAAGCAAGAATTTTTTGTGTTTTACCTGTTCCATGTGGAAGAATGATTGTTCCTCTTACTTGTTGATCAGCATGACGGCTATCAACACCAAGCTTTAAGCTAAGTTCAACAGTTTCATCAAAATTAGCCTTTGCTGATTTTTCTACAATTTCTAATGCTTCTTCTAGTGCGTATTCTTTAGTAGAATCATAAGCTTTCTTTGATTCTAAATATTTTTTTCCTCTTTTTGCCATTTAATTCCTCCTTGTGGTTAAACGAGTCTCCTCTCCCACTAATCTTCTACAGTAACTCCCATGCTTCTACATGTTCCAGCTATCATACTTACAGCTGCATCTAGGCTTGCTGCATTAAGATCTTGCATTTTTGTTTTTGCAATTTCTTCAAGTTGGCTTCTTTTAATAGTTCCAACTTTATTCTTATTTGGTTCTCCTGAACCCTTATTAAGTTTGATAGCTTTTTTGATTAATACTGGTGCTGGTGGTGTTTTAGTAATAAATGTAAAGCTTCTATCCGTAAATACTGTAAGCTCTACCGGTATAATCATTCCAGCTTGGTCTGCTGTTTGTGAATTAAATGCTTGTACAAAGTCCATAATATTAATTCCGTGTGGACCTAATGCTGTACCTACTGGTGGTGCTGGAGATGCTGCTCCTGCTGGTACTTGTAATTTAACTACTGCTTGTACTTCTTTATCTGCCATAATTTACCTCCTTGTGGTCATATCGGGGGATTACCCTCCCACTTTTTCTAGCAGTTTAAAAACTAAATTGTCTCTATATCTGTAAATTCAAGGTCTATAGAAGTATCTCTACCAAAAATATCTACAAATGCTTTGATGCTTTGTTTTTCTTTGTCTACTTCTGTAACCTTTCCCACAAAATCCTTGAAAGGACCTGCAATAATATTTACGTCATCTCCTACAGCTACATCTATATCAAGAATTGGCTTCTTTTCCTTAACACCAAATTTTCTAACTTCATCTGGTGTAAGTGGAACAGGTTTTCTATCTGGTCCTACAAATCCTGTAACTCCTTGGGTATTTCTAATAATGTACCAAGATTTGTTTGTAACATTCATCTTGACCATTACATAGCCTGGGAATAACTTTCTAGTTTTTACTTTTTTCTGATCATTTTTAACTTCTACATATTCTTCTGTTGGTACTGTAACATCTATGATATCAGGGTTTTGCTCATTATCGATCATTGATCTGATTTTATCGCATACTCTGTTTTCATAACCTGTGTAGGTATGTACCACATACCATTTTACTTTATCACTAGAATCTGTAGTTTCTTCTAGAGTGTCTTCTACAACATCTGCTTTTTCTTCTAAAGGTTCGTTTTTATCAAAAGAATCTGTCATTTGACACCTACAATTTTATTAAGAAATTTACTAGGTTTGCAAATATAAATCTATCCAATATCCAGATTAAAACTGCAGTTATAGCACTTATTACTATTACTAATAATGCATATTCTAAAGTAGTACTTTTATCTGGCCATTGAATTTTTTTACGCTCCTTTTTGACAGAAGTGATAAATCCTTCTTCTTTTTTAGCCATTATTTGCTCCTATTTTGTTTCTCTATGAACTGTATGTTTTTTACAGAATGGACAATACTTTTTTAGCTCAATTCTTTCTTGATGAGTTCTTTTATTTTTTGTAGTATCATAGTTTCTGTTTTTGCATTCAGTACATTCTAATTTTACTTTATCTGCCATTAAAACACCTCCTATTAATATACGGATAATTCCTACAAGTGATAATAATACCACCTTAAAAGTCACTTGTCAACTTATTTTCCCTCTAATTTTTTATAAAATAATATACGTTTTTTTACAAGAAATTCTCTTATATCATCTAAGTCATGGTTAGAAAAACATTGATCTTGATAGTTTAGCAAGATATCTTCAATGTCAGGTAAAATATATACACCTTCATCAAACATCTTACCAAGATAAATATCCTCCCTATCATAATAAACTTCTGGAGGATAATCATCAAGTTTACTAGTATCAAAAACTATAAAGCTATCATTAGAATATACCTTATCATTAACTACGAGTACTCTTTCTTTCGGATTGATTTCTCTTCCAGTTTTATAATCTCTCATTTAAGACAAAGACCTTCTTCATCTATAGAAGCTACTATTTGCTCACAAGATGCTTTTGCAATATCATCTGTCTTAGCTTCAACCATTACTCTTATAAGTGGTTCTGTTCCACTTGCTCTTACCAAAACTCTACCAGAATCTCCTAATTGATTTTCTATATCTTTGATAGTAGCATTTACCTTTTCATTACTTAATGTAAGTTCCTTATCTTTAACTTTAACATTTATTAATTCTTGTGGATAGATTATTAGATCACGAGATAAAGATTTTAGATCTGTTTTTTGGTCTATCATGGCTTCCATAATTCTTAAAGATGTAAGAATACCATCTCCTGTATTTGCATATTTTCCAAATATAATATGCCCAGATTGTTCACCACCTAATTCATAACCATTCTCATCCATTGATTGATGAACATATTTATCTCCCACTGCAGTTTTAACATAAGCAATATTTAGATTATCTAAAGCTTTATACAAACCTATATTACTCATAACCGTTGTTACAACAGTATTAGATGGGAACTTATTCTCGTCTTTCATATGTTTTGCACAAATATAAAGTATAGCATCACCATCTATGATATTTCCATCAGAATCAACAGCTATACATCTATCAGCATCCCCATCAAAAGCAAAACCTACATCAAGACCATTTTCTACTACAAATTTTTGTAATACCTCTATATGTGTTGAGCCTGCCTCAACATTTATATTGTAACCATCTGGTCTATCATTAATAACATAAGTATCTGCCCCTAAGGCATCATAAACTGGTTTTGCAATTGTAAAGCTTGCTCCATTTGCGCAATCAAGTCCTACTTTGATTCCTTCAAATGATTTATCTACTGTTTGAATTAAAAAAGCTATATATCTATTACGTCCTCCTATAAAGTCGACAGTCCTACCTATCTTATCCCCTACAGCAAGATCTATATCATTAATATCACTATCAATATATGATTCAAGTTTTTCCAAGAAGTCATCTTCCATTTTTTCACCTTCAGAGTTGATAATTTTAATTCCATTATCATAGTATGGATTATGACTTGCTGTTATCATAACACCACAATCAAAATCTTCGCTTCTAGTAATATATGATACAGATGGAGTTGTTGTAACATGAAGTAAGTGAGCATTAGATCCAGATGATGTGATGCCAGCTGCTAGAGCATCTTCAAACATATATGATGATCTTCTAGTATCCTTACCAATAACAATTTTTCCATTATAACCATTATCTTTTGAAAAGTAATTACCTAAAAATCTTCCGATTTTAAGAGCATGATATACATTAAGTCCCTTATTTGCTTCTCCCCTAAAACCGTCAGTTCCAAAATATTTCATATTACCTCCTAATATTTTAAATATGTATGACTAATTTGACTTATGGTAATATTATACACTTATAAATCTTTACAAAAAATGTAGTTATTTAAAAAACCTTATTCGGGTAAAAAATAAAATAGAGGTGATATTATGAATTTAAATGAACTAAAAAGTGATAAGTTTTATATAAACGGTAAATACATTAATAGCGATAGTGGTGAATATATAGATGTAGAAAATCCTGCTACAGAAGAAGTGATAGGTAAGATTCCTAGTGCTAATGAAGAAGATATTAATAAAGCTATAGACGCAGCTTATGATGCATTCCCTGCTTGGTCAAATACAAATCTTGATGAAAGAATAGAATATGTAAAAAAATTAAACGAATGGATAAAAGAACATTCTGATGATTTTGATGAAGTAATATTAGAAGAGCTTGGTATACCTAGTCATATAGGCCATGGCTCCCAAGTTGGTAGTCAAATAAATAGAATAGACACCTATATTGAACAAGTTAAAAATATAGACCTAGAAATTCCTATGGAAGGTGGATTCGTACTAAGAGAACCTCTTGGAGTTGTAGCTTCTATTACTCCGTGGAACTATCCATTAGGACAAATCGTTCAAAAAGTTATACCTGCCCTACTATCTGGATGCACAGTTGTCCAAAAACCAGCAACTATTACCCCACTTACAGCTTACCTATTTACCAAGGCTATAGATGAAGCTGGATTTCCAAAAGGAGTATTTAATATAATAACAGGTAAGGGATCAGATGTTGGAGATATACTAAATAGACATCCAAAGGTGGCTATGGTTTCCTACACTGGATCTCTAACAGGTGGAGCCCAAGCTGGCGCTGCCGCAATGGAAACTGCAAAAAGTGTAGTATTAGAATTAGGCGGTAAATCCCCTGCTATATTTATGAAGGGCGCTAATATAGAGACCGGTGTAAAACAAGTATTAGATACAGTTTATAGAAATGTTGGACAAACTTGTTCATGTTTATCCAGAGCTATAGTAACTGAAGATATTTACGATGAAGTTGTTGAAGAGTTTATAGAACAATATAAAAATTATCCAGTGGGTGATCCAAAAGATGAGTCAACTGTAGTAGGACCTCTTTCAAGTAAAAAACAATTTGAAAAAGTATGCTCATATATTAAAAAAGGTATTGATGAAGGAGCAAAGCTAATTTGTGGTGAAGTTCCTAAAAAAGAAAAGAAGGGTTATTATGTAAAACCTGTGATTTTTACAAATGTTAAAGCTGGTATGACTATACACGATGAAGAGATATTTGGACCAGTTCTATCAATTATAAAAGTAAAAGATAAATCAGAAGCTATAAATGTAGCAAATGCAGTAGATTATGGTCTATCATCAGCAGTATTTGGTGAAGAAAAAGAGGCTTTAGAAATTGCAAAGGAAATAGATGCTGGTGAATGCTATGTAAACACTAGTGGTCATGGCTCTAATTTACCATTTGGTGGTTATAAACAATCCGGACTAGGACGTGAAGGCGGTATATTTGGTTTGCTAGAATATTACCAAACAAAAGCTATATATAAAGATTAATTCAAATAAGAATGGCTCCCAATTGGGAGCCATTTTTTTATACTAACCTAGCATTATTTTTTCAAGTTCAAGTGGTTCAATGTATTGATCACCTTTGTATGCTCTCATATTTCCACCTGAAATTTCATCTATTAGAGCTACCTTGCCATCTGCTAATCTACCAAATTCAAATTTGATATCGTATAAGTCAAGATCTTTTTTAGCTAACTCTTCTCTAACTATTTCTCCAATATTTAATGCTAAATCTTTTAGTTCTTCATATTCTTCTTCTGTCATAATATTTAGAAGAACTAGGGCATCTTTAGTTATAAGTGGATCTTCTCTATCATCATCTTTTAATGTAATTTCTACATATGGATCAATTTTTGTACCATTTTCTATATACTTTCCATATCTTCTAATAAAAGATCCTACTGCATAGTATCTAACTATAACTTCTACGCCTTCGCCGAATACTTCTGCTTTTTTTACAACTGCTTCGTTTTTATCTAAATCAGCTGATACAAAGTGAGTTGTAAGTCCCTTATCATTTAGCTTTTCATAAAAGAATTTAGTCATAGCTACTGCTTGATGGCCAGCCCCTTCCATAGTAAGGCCAACACTATTTGCGCCTGGATCAAATACACCATCATTTCCAGTTACATCATCTTTAAACTTCAATAAATATTCTTCATCATTTAATTTATAAACGTCTTTAGTTTTTCCTGTATATACTTTTTCCATTATTATCTCCTTAATATTTAATGCTAATTTCCTTGTTACCTTTAATAACTTTTCCTATCGTTTTTGCTTCTTTTCCTAAGACTTCTAAAACTTCTTTTTCATCTGTAGGATCTACAAACACTACCATACCTATTCCCATGTTAAAAGTATGATACATTTCATCAATATCTATATTTCCCCATTGTTGAATTTTAGTAAATATCGGATCAATTTTAAAATTACTTAGGTCAAATTCTACTGACAAATCATCTTTTAAAACTCTAGGCACATTTTCATAAAGTCCACCGCCTGTTATATTGGCAATAGCTTTTATATCAAATTTTTCTGTAAGATTCTTAATTTCTTTGGCATATATTTTTGTAGGTGTTAATAGCTTTTCTCCTATAGTTTTTTTATCATCAAAACTATCACTTAATGATATATTAGCTTGATCTATACTAGCTCTTACTAAAGAAAAACCATTACTATGGAGACCAGAAGAATATAAACCAATTGCTATATCACCTTCTTTCAATTTTTCTCCTGTAATTATTTTATCTTTATCAGCTAAACCTACCGCAAATCCTGCAAGATCATAGTCATCTTCACTATATATACCAGGCATTTCAGCAGTCTCTCCACCTATTAAGGCAGCCTCTGATTGTAAACAACCTTCAGAAACGCCCCTAACTAAATCTGCCATTTTTTCCGGATTAAGTTTACCTGTTGCTATATAGTCTAAGAAAAATAAAGGTCTTGCACCTTGGCAAATAATATCATTTACACACATAGCAACACAATCTATTCCTACTGTATCGTGCTTATTCATTTGCATAGCAAGTTTTATTTTTGTGCCAACCCCATCAGTACCACTAATTAATACTGGCTTTTCTATCCCAGATAAATCTGGTGCAAAAGCACCTGCAAATCCACCTATATTTGCAAGCACTTCTTTACCATGTGTTTTTTTCACTATTTGCTTTATAAGCTCTACTTCCTTGTATCCCTTATCTTTATCTACGCCAGCATCCTTATATGTGAGTTTTGCCATTATATTTCCTCAAGATTTTTATCATCTTCAATAACTTTATCTAACATTTCTTTTTTGTAATCATTTAATTTTTGTGATAAGTTTTCATCTGATAAAGCTAAAATTTGAATTGCTAATAAAGCAGCATTGTCGCCACCATTTAAAGCAACAGTCGCTACTGGTACACCCTTTGGCATTTGAACCATTGATAACAAAGCATCTAGACCTGATGTATTACTTCCACCAACTGGTAAACCTATAACAGGTTTTATTGTCATACCTGCCATAACTCCAGCTAAGTGAGCTGCCATACCTGCTATTCCTATATAAACTTTTGTATCATCTTTTCCCATTGTCTCTTCCAAAACATTTAAGGCACGGTGGGCAGATATTACTGACACCTCATAGTCAATATCAAATTTTTTTAATATTTTAGTAACTTTCTTTGCAACTTCTATATCTGAAGCTGAACCCATTATAACTCTAACATCTGTCATTTTATCCTCCTATCTTTTTGTGTAGTTTGGTGATTCTCTAGTAATTGTAATATCATGTGGGTGATTTTCTATTAATGAAGCTGGTGAGATTCTAATAAATTTAGCTTTTTCATAAAGTTCATTTAAATCTTTACTTCCTACATAACCCATACCAGATTTTAGTCCACCAAGTAGTTGGTAAACTACTTCTCCAACTGGCCCTTTGTAATCTACTCTGCCTTCTACACCTTCTGGGACATATTTTTTAGTATTTGTTTGGAAATATCTATCTCCTGATCCATCTTTCATTGCAGATAGTGAACCCATTCCACGATATTCCTTATATTGTCTACCTTCAAATAGAATTGTTTCTCCAGGAGATTCTTCAGTCCCAGCAAATAAAGATCCAGCCATTATAACAGATGCCCCACAAGCGAGAGCTTTTGTAATATCTCCAGAATACTTAATACCACCATCAGCTATTACAGGTATATCATATTTTCTAGCTTCATTGACACAATCTATTATAGCTGTTATTTGTGGTACTCCTATACCAGTTACTACACGAGTTGTACAAATTGAACCTGGACCTATACCAACTTTTACTGCATCAGCTCCAGCTTTTATTAAATCTCTTGTTGCTTCGGCTGTAGCAATATTTCCAGCTATAACTTGTAAATCAGGATATTTTTCTTTAATTTCTTTAATAGATTTTAATACATTTTTAGAATGACCATGAGCAGTGTCTACAGTGATTACATCTACATTAGCTTTTACTAAAGCATCTACTCTTTCAAACATATCATTAGTAATACCTACGGCTGCTCCAACTAAAAGTCTATTATTTTCATCTCTAGCTGAATTTGGATATTGCTTGGACTTCTCTATATCTTTTATTGTTATAAGTCCTTTTAATTTATAGTCATCATCTACTATAGGAAGCTTTTCTATTTTAGCAGATTCCATAAGTTTTATAGCTTCATCCATCTTGATTCCTTCATAACCTACTACAAGATTTTCACTGGTCATGATACCATCAATTTCAACATTTAGATCGTCTTGGAATCTTACATCTCTATTAGTTAGAATACCTTTTAGATACATATCCTTATCGACTATAGGCACACCAGATATTCTATAGTTTTTCATTATATCTAGAGCATCTTGCAATAGATTATCTGGATGAAGATAAAAAGGATCTGTAATAACTCCATGTTCAGATCTTTTAACTACATCAACTTGTCTAGCTTGCTCTTCTATAGACATATTTTTATGGATAATACCTATACCACCTTGTCTCGCCATGGCTATAGCCATTTGTGATTCTGTAACTGTATCCATACCTGCTGACATCATTGGTATATTTAATTTAATTTTTTTTGTTAAGTAGGTTGTTGTTTCTACTTCATTTGGTAATACTTCAGATGGTCCTGGTACTAGTAAAACATCATCAAATGTTAATCCTTCTCCTAAAAATTTCATATATTTTCCTTTCTAAAATAATTAACTGCGTTTTCAAATATATTTTCTCTTTTTACATCATAAACATTTTTAAATAAGTCATCATCTATTCTTTCAGCATGTCCCATTCTTCCTAAAATTTTGCCATCTTTTGAAAGAATACCTTCTATATTATAGTTTGATCCATTTGGTGATGACTCATATACTGAAAATACTTGGTCATTTTCTAAAAGTTCTTTTAATTTTTCTTCACTAACAATAAATCTTCCTTCACCATGAGAAATAGGTATTCTATAAGTTTGATCTAAGTCAACTCCAAGAGTCCAAGGACTATTATTTGTTAAAGTTTTTGTATTTACAAAAGTAGCTATATGACGTGAGCTAGTATTGTTCGTAAGTGTAGGATCTTCATCTTCTGGTATAAGAACTTTCCCATATGGTAATAGTCCTGTTTTTACTAGAGCTTGGAATCCATTACATATACCTAATATTAATCCGTCATTTTCATCTAATAAATAATCAATTGCTTTAGAAATTTTCTCATTACGAAGGATATTTGCTAAGAATTTAGCTGATCCATCTGGTTCATCTCCTAAAGAAAATCCTCCAGGTATAACAAATATTTGAGATTTTCTAAGTTCGTCTTCTAAAAGATCTATAGACTCATTAATATCTTCTTCATTTTGATTTTTAAATACCAATATATTTGTTTCAGCTCCAGCTTTTTTAAAAGCTTCTTGAGTGTCCCATTCACAATTAGTTCCAGGTGCTGCTAATATTAATGCTCTTGGTTTATCTACTATTTTCTTTGATTTCAATTTTCTAGTAACTTTATTGTTTTTTAATTCTTGATATTTAATTTCTTCATATCCTGGGAAAATTTCATCTAAGCTATGGATATATGACTCATATAGTCTATCTTCTTCTAATTTTTCCCCATTAACTATAATGTCTTCGCTAAAATTACCTATACTTTCAATGTAATCACGATCATTTTTATATTCAACGACAAATGAACCATACATCGGATTATATAAGTTATCATATTCTAAAGTAAATCCAGTATTTCCAATAGCTTGTTCGTATATATTTGCTAATAGTCCTTTTCTATCAAGAGCAATAGCTGAAATTATATTACCTTCTCTAATATCTCCTATAAGATTTTTATAATTTTCTTCTAACTTATCTAGATCTATAGTTCCATCTTTCTTATAATCAGCTTTTATAATACCAAGCTTACCTTCACCTTTTAAGTCATTAGTAATTATGTTTTCAACATCTTCAGTAGTTACTGCAAAAGATATTAATGTAGGTGGAACTTTAATATCTTCAAAAGTACCGCTCATACTATCCTTACCGCCTATAGGTGGCATACTAAAATGATTTGTCACTTCAAAGGCTCCTATTAAAGATTTTAATGGCTTTGACCAAGCTTTACTATTATCCATCTTTTCATAGAATTCTTGGAAAGATAATCTTATTTGATCTAAGTCTGAACCTATAGCAACTAGTTTAGATATAGATTCTATTACTGCGTAATATCCACCTAAGTATTGACTGCCACTAGATAAAGTTGGATCAAAACCATAGCTCATTAGTGAAGCTGTTTTTGAAACCCCTTCTTCTACTGGTATTCTTGCTGACATTACTTGTGCTGGGTTTAGTAGTTTATGCCCTCCTAATGGATTTAAAACAGTATTTCTACCAACAGATGAATCAAACATTTCTATTAGATTTCTTTTTGATGCTATATCAAGGCTAGATACTTTTTCATAGAATTTATTTGGATCATCATCTTTTACTGTAAGAAGTTCTGGCACAGTTTCACTTACCACATCCACGTCTTCATATCTACCTGCACCATTAGTATTTATAAAGTCATAGGAAAGCTTAGCAATGACTTCATTCTCATAGTACATGCTCATTGTATTGTCACTAGTTACCTCAGCCACTTCTGTAGCTTCTAAGTTTTCTTCTTTGGCATACTTCATAAATAAATCTTTATCATCTTTATCTATTACAACTGCCATTCTTTCTTGAGACTCTGAAATTGCAATTTCAAATGGTTTAAGCCCTTGATATTTTAATGGGACTTTATCTAAATGAATATCAATACCATCAGCAAGCTCTCCTATTGCAACTGCAACTCCTCCAGCACCGAAGTCGTTACATTTTTTTATAAGCTTAGCAGCTTCTGGATTTCTAAATAATCTTTGGATCTTACGTTCTTCTGGTGCATTACCTTTTTGAACTTGAGCTGATTCTGTTTGTATAGAAGTTACTTTGTGGGATTTTGATGATCCTGTTGCTCCTCCTATACCATCTCTACCCGTCTTTCCTCCAAGAAGTATTACGATATCACCTTCTTTAGGATCGAGTCTTTTTACATTTTCTGCAGGTGCAGCAGCTATAACCGCTCCACACTCCATTCTCTTAGCCTTATATCCTTCATGATAAAACTCATCTATAAGACCTGTAGCAAGCCCTATTTGATTACCATAAGAAGAATATCCATGAGCAGCCTCATTGGTAATTTTGGATTGAGCAAGTTTTCCTTTTAAAGTATCTTTATAATCTTCTTTTATATTAGCTGCCCCTGATAATCTCATAGCTTGATATACATAGGCTCTTCCAGAAAGTGGATCTCTGATTGCTCCACCTAAACAAGTTGATGCACCTCCGAAAGGTTCTATTTCTGTAGGGTGATTATGAGTTTCATTTTTAAACATAAGTAAATAGTCTTCTAGAGATTCTTTTCCATCTTTAAGAACCCTAACTTTTGTATAAATGGAGCAGGCATTAATCTCACTAGATACTTCCAGATCATCAAAGTTATCATTTTTTCTCATATACTTAGAAAGAATTGTACCAAAACTCATCAAATTTATTGGCTTTTTAATATCTAAAACTCTTCTCATCTGTAAGTATTTTTCAAATGAATCCCTTATAGCCTCATCTAAAAGAGTTGCTGTATCAAATTCTATATCTAAGAATGTATTAAATGTTGTATGTCTACAGTGGTCTGACCAATAAGTATCCAAAATTTTTATCTCAGTTTCATCAGGATCACGATTTTCTTTCTTGAAGTAATCCCTTACCAATTTGATATCATCTAGGCTCATTGCCATAGAATTTTCTTCTAAAAATTCTCTTAATTGTTCATCTTTATATTCTCTAAAGTTATAAAAAGTAATATTTTCTAAATTTTTATTATTTTTGACTTTTAAGGTAGTCGGAATTCCTATAAGGCTAACTTGTTGGGAATCTACTGGATTTATTAAAAAATCTTCTATCTTTTCTATATCACAATCTTTAACACCCGATAATTCATAAACGGTAGAGGCTTTAACCGCTAATTCATTATCTTCTATTATTAGAAGAGATGTATCAATAACTCCTTTTTCTCTAGGATTAAATTGCCCTGGCAAGTATTGACTTACAATAGTTTTCTTAAAAGATTCTTGTAAATTAATAGCATCATCAAAAGCATATACTTCATCTACTGGAGCTTCTGATAAAACTGTATATAAAATCTTTTTAAGATTATCATCACTAGTTTCAATATCATATCTGTTATATATTTTGATATCTTCTATGTCTATATCTAATGTATTTTTTATCTTAGTTTTAAGATTATGTGACGCAAAATCAAATTGATCTTTGCGTTTTACATAAACCCTTTTTACTGATGGACCTATATCCGTTCTATAGTATTTATTATCAAAATTTATTCTATCAACATCTTGATAAACTTGGCTAATAGCTTCATCAAAATTATAAGACGTAGAAACTATATTTAACACTCTACCGGCAGAAGTTAATAATTTTCCATTCTCTTCTTTAGTACCTGCATGATAAATAATTGAATTAATCCCACTATCAATGCTTATTTCTTTATTAGTTTCATAACTTTTTGGATATCCCTCAGATGCTAATACCAAGCAAACTGCCTTTTTATCGTTTATTTTAAGATCAATATCTTTAAGATTTTTTTCTGAAGTTGACATTAATAATTCTAATAGGTCATTGTCTATAAGTTCTAAAACAACTTGTGTCTCTGGGTCTCCAAATCTTACATTAAATTCTAAAACATAGATACCTGTTTCATTTATCATAAATCCTATAAACAAAACACCTCTATAATCTATATTTTCTTGGTTAAATCCTTTTAGTATTTTTGGCAATATATCTTCACTAATTTTTTCTTTATAGGCTTCCGCTTCTATATTTGGAGCATAGGTTCCCATACCCCCTGTGTTTGGACCTAACTCTTTATCATATATTTTTTTATGGTCTTTACTAGTTGGTAGTGGAATTATAGTTTTTGAGTCTGTTAGACAAAGAAGGCTCATTTCAAAGCCGTCAATATATTCTTCTATAACTATATCTTTATCTTTGGCAAAAATATCATCTATAAATTTAACAAGTTCCTCATTATTTTCAATAATATATACGCCCTTACCTGCTGCTAGACCATCCCTTTTTAAAACAACTTTATTATTTTTTTCTAAAAGATCTTTTGCAAAATTAATTGCCTCACTTTTATCATCTGTCTTTAGATAAGAAGCTGTATTTATATCATATTTATTTAAAAATTCTTTTGTGAAACCCTTACTTGATTCAAATCTTGATGCGCTTTTATTTACACCAAATATCTTAAGATTATTTTTTTCAAATTCATCTACTATGCCTTCACACAAAGGCAACTCTGGTCCTACTATTGTAAAGTCTATACTATTATTTTTTGCAAAATCTACTAATTCTTCTATTTCATCTACTTGAATATCAACATTTTCCCCTGTTGAAGAAGTACCTCCATTTCCTGGAGCAAAATAAATTTTTCTATTTTTACTTGCAATTTTCTTACCCAGAGCGTGCTCACGACCTCCTGAACCAATAATTAATATATTCACTAATACTCTCCTTAATGTTTAAAATGACGAGACTTGCTAAATACCATGCTCATATTATATTCATTACATTTATCAATAGAATCTTTATCCCTTATAGATCCGCCTGGCTCTATTATTGAACTTATTCCCATCTCATGAGCAAGTTCTACAGTATCTGAAAATGGGAAAAAGGCATCTGATCCTAATACAGCTCCAGTAAAATCTCTATCCTTAAAGTGGTCTCTTATAGACTCAAGCGCCCATACTCTTGATTGTTGTCCTGCACCACACCCTAGTGTTTTCATATCTTTTGCAACTACAATAGCATTGGATTTTACATATTTTACAACTTTCTGAGCAAATAATAAGTCTTTAATTTCTGCCTCATTTGGCTTTTTATTTGTTACAATTTCAACTTCATCTTTACCAAAATCTTTACCTTGGATTAGCACTTTCCCATTTAGGTATCTAATTTCTTCTTTAACTGTCTCATTGTCAAAGTTAACTCTTACGAGTCTTACATTTTTCTTTTGTGTTAATATCTCTAAAGCTTCATCAGTAAAGTCACTAGCCGCAATTATCTCTAAGAAAATTTCATGCATTTTGCTAGCTGTTTTTCCATCAACAATACCGTTTACTGCAACAATACCACCAAATATTGATTGGCTATCACATTCAAAAGCCTTAGTGTATGAATCGTATATATCAGATCCAACAGCTACACCACATGGAGATTGGTGTTTTAGAGCTACAACTGCTTTTTCTCCTAATTCTTGAGCTAATTCTAAAGCTGGATTTAGATCGTTATAGTTGTTATAACTCATTTCCTTACCATGGATTACTTCTATATTTTCCATAAGGCCTTTTACAAATGGATCATTGTAAAGTGCTGCTTCTTGTCCTGGATTTTCTCCGTATCTTAAATCACTTTCTTTTTCAAAACCATAAGTTTTATACTTGCCCTCTTCGCCTATTAATTTTGAAAAATATCTAGCGATAATAGAATCATAAAAAGCTGTAAGATTATAAGCTTTCATAGCTAATTTTTGTCTATATAAAAGATCTATTTCATCATTTTTAAGTCTTTCCAAAAGCTCATCATAATCAGCTGGATCTGTTACTATTAGGACATCTTTATGATTCTTAGCTGCAGATCTTACCATAGAAGGACCGCCAATATCTATATTTTCTATAATATTATCTGGATTACCTTTTTCTAAAGCTTTTTGGAATTCATAAAGATTTACAACGACTATATCAATTGGTTTTATATTATGTTCTTTTACTGTATTTACATGATTTTCATCATCTCTCTTATAAAGAATACCACCGTGAACGTATGGAGAAAGTGTCTTTACTCTACCTTCTAAAATTTCAGGAAAATTTGTTATTTGATCTATTTCAATAGCTTCTATTCCTGCGTCATTAATCTTTTTATATGTACCACCAGTAGATACAATTTCTACTCCTAAATCTTTAAGTCCTTTAGCTAATTCCTCTATACCTGTCTTATCTGTAACTGATATTAATGCGCGCACTCTTCTTCCTCCAACTTTCTTATTACTTCCCTTAGCGTTTTATGTTCTGCTTTTAAAACTTCTTTACTGATTTCTTCAGCACTCGTGCATTTACTTATATCTACTTTTTTTTGTAGTATTATATCTCCATCATCGAGATTTTCATTTACATAATGAACTGTGACTCCACTTATCTTTTCCTTATTATCAAATACTGCATTATGAACATTCATCCCATAAAATCCCTTGCCTCCATATTTAGGCAATAGTGACGGATGGATATTTATAACTGTAAATTCATCTAATATCTTTTTACTAACTTTTACTAAATATCCTGCAAGCACTATTAGATCAATATCATATTTTTTTAATGTATCAATTATTTCATCATCATCTTTACTTATCAGACACCTTATATTATTAGATCTTGCGTATTCTAATCCTTTAGCATTTTTATTTGATACGACTATATTAATTTGACTTGTAAAATATTTAGTATTTTGAGCATCTATTAGAGCTTTTAGATTGGTTCCTGTGCCAGATATAAATACCGCTAAATTCATAAATCTTCCTCATCTATAGGATAATTACCAGTAAAACAAGCTTGACAATAACTACTTGGCTTATCAACTAATTGCATCATATTTTTAAGACTGATAAATTCTAAGCTATCTGCTCCAATTTGCTTTCTTATTTCTTCTATACTTAATTTTGAAGCTATAAGCTTATCTTTATCTGGTGTATCTATACCATAATGACAAGGATACTTGAAAGCAGGTGAGCTAACTCTAAAATGTACTTCCTTGGCTCCAGCCTTTCTCATTCTTTTAATTAGCTTAGCACTAGTAGTACCTCTAACTATTGAATCATCTACTAAAACTATCCTCTTGCCATCTATAACGGATTTTTGTGGATTTAATTTTAGCTTTACAGCTAGATCTCTTTCTTTTTGACTAGGCTTTATAAAAGTTCGACCCATATATCTATTTTTAACTAAACCTGCTGCAAAAGGTATACCAGCTTCTTGTGCAAAACCTATAGCAGAAGGTGTACCCGAATCAGGGACAGGGCAAATTAGATCTGCATCTATAGGTGATTGCCTATATAAAACTTCACCACAAGCTCTTCTAAACATATAAGAATTGACATTTCCTATGTTAGCATCTGGTCTAGCAGTATAAATTGATTCAAATATACAATGTTTTTGTTCTATATTCTTTTTTGATGGATAAGACTTAATACCATTATTATCTATAACTACTATTTCTCCTGCTTCGATATCCCTATAATTATCAATATCTAATATCTCTATAGCAGGATTTTCGCTAGCCACAATTGCAGTATCGTCATTGCTTCCTATCATTAAAGGCCTAAAACCATAATAATCTCTAAAGGCAACTATCTTATCTGGCATACAAAGAATGCAGGAATATGCTCCTTTTATAATATCCATAGTTTTTCTAATAGCACTAACTATATCATTCTCATAATATCTAGTTATCAAAAGTAAAATCAATTCGCTATCTGTATGAGTATGAAAAGCAACTCCTTTTCTCTCATTCTTGTCTTTTAAAAGATTATAATTAACCAAATTACCGTCATGTGCTATAGAAAACTCATTATTTTTTGAGAAGCTAACTAATGGTTCTATATTATAATCCATGTTACATCCTTCACTAGAAGATCTAACATGTCCTATCCCGATTTTGGAATTATTATCCACAGTTTGATAATCACTCAATACATCATTTACTAATCCCATTCCCTTTATTCTATTTAAGCTATTCCCGTCTGAAAAAATTACTCCAGCGGAATCTTGACCCCTATGCTGGATAGTACTTAAAGAATAATAGAGTTTTTGTGAGACATCTTCATCAGATTTAATACCTACAACTCCGCTCATAACTTTTATTACCCCTCCTTGCTTTATCAAATTAAACTAGTGACACTAAAAAAAGAGAACCCTAGACAGGGCTCTCTTTTATGTCATGGCAAACGTATTTATTTGGAAATTTTAATTTTTTGATAAAGGCAAGGATTGCGTGTAATGGACAGATGAATACATCTTTAATATTAAAAATAAGTTCCATATTACCCCTCCTTCAATCCCTAAAAATAATTTATAATATATTATTATAAAGATTTTTATAAATATTTCAAGCCTATGTTATAATATTTTTATGGATAAGTTAGATTACATACCAAAAACAAATATAAAAATGATACATAAAAATAAATCTTATAGCTTTGGCATAGACTCAATTCTTCTACTAGATTTTGCCAAAATGAAAAGAGATAAAAAGCTAGTAGATATTGGGAGTGGATCAGGTATTTTAAGCCTTGGAGCTAGTGCCTACTACAATCCTCAAAAAATATATGCCATAGAGATTCAAAAAGAGAAAGCAGATTTACTAATTAAAAATTTAGATTTAAATAAGATTAAAAATATAGAAGTAATAAACGAGGACCTAAATACAGTAAACTTAGGGGTTAATAATATAGATTACATCATAACTAATCCTCCATATTATAAAATAAATGATAATATAGGAAACAAAAGTGAAGAATTTTTAATATCCAGGCAAGAAAAATATTTAACATTAGAAAATATTTTTAATTTTGCAAATAAAACTTTAAAAGACAAAGGAAAATTATTTATGATTCATAAGCCTGAAAGAATGATAGATATTCTTTCTAAATCAAATAATTTAAAACCTAAGAGAATAAGATTTGCCTCATCTACATTTGATAAAAAACCTCAATTTATTCTTATAGAATTTGTTAAAAATGCTAAAGATGGTTTAAAAATAGAAGATCCTCTTATAATTTATGAAAATGGCTCCTATAGCCATGAAGTTAAAAAAATAAATGGGATAATTAATTAGAGGAGTTATGATGGATTATTCAATTTATTTTATACCAACACCAATTGGAAACCTTGAAGATATAACAATTCGTGCCATAAATATCTTAAAAAAAGTAGATATTATAGCCTGTGAAGATACTAGAGAAAGTAAAAAATTACTAGATTATTACGATATAGATAAGCCTCTTACTAGCTATCACAAATTTAATGAAATGTCCAAGGGAAAAGATATTATAGAAAATGTCAAGACTGGAAAAACTTATGGAATTATAACAGATCAAGGTATGCCAGGCATTTCCGATCCAGGTCACATATTAATAAAAAAATGTATAGAAGAGGAAATATCTTATACAATTTTGCCAGGGGCAAGCTCACTTATTACTGCCCTTGTAGGTTCAGGTCTTGATAATAATAAATTTTCTTATTATGGTTTTATACCTAAAAAAAATTCTGATAAAAAAGATCTTTATAATAAGCTAGAAATAGAAGAAAATACATCTATAATTTTTGACACACCCCATAATTTAGAAAATACTATAAGCGATTTTAAAGAAATTTTCCCTGAAAGAAAGCTATGTATAGCAAGAGAACTCACTAAAAAATTTGAAGAATATCTGCTATATGATATTAATAAAATAAATATTGCTGATATCACTCTTAAAGGTGAATTTGTATTGATACTTTCAGGTAAGGTTATTACAAATAATGAATCCTTAGAGGATTATAAAGATGAAATAAAATTGTTGTTAGAAGAAGGCAAAAAAACCAAAGATATTAGTAAGATTATCAAAGATAAAAGTAGTTTTTCAAAAAATGAAATTTATAATTATATTATAAGCTTACAAAAAAATTAGGAAATAGAATATAAATATCTATCTCCTAATTTTTATTTATTCTATTCTTACTATCTCCAGTTTCTAAGACTTCTTTTACAGAATCTAAAGATAAATAAACTTGATTTTTTATAGCAGTTTTTGTAAAAAATGCTATATGATTAGTAATAATTATATTCGGATTTGATAATAATCTATCAAAAATATCATCATCATATGATGGATTTTTATGAGTAAATATACCTGTTTCATTTTCATAAACATCCAGAGCTACTGACTTTATCTTCCTACTATCAACTGCGTCTAATAAATCTTTAGTATTTACTAGACCGCCTCTAGCAATATTTACTAAATAAGATCCATTTTTCATTTTTGAAAATGCTTTCTTATCAAATTGATGATAATTTTCGTCTACTAGAGCAGAATGGATAGTGATAATATCTGATTTTCCTAAAAATGCATTAAAATCATCTACAAATTCCACTGTATTTCTTGCATATCCTTTAGGATGTGGAGTATATGATATTACCTTAGCTCCCATAGCTTTTAAACTTTGAGCAACCAAAAATCCAATAGTACCTAAGCCATAAATACCTACAGTCTTATCTCTTATACTTTCTCCTAAAATTTCATCTGTAAATCTAAAATTTTTATTTTCTATATTTCTACTAATTTTATTATCATTTTTTAATAGTTTTAATATAGACATTATAGTGAATTCTGCTATAGATTCTGGAGAATAATCTGGAGTATTAGTAATTACAAGACCCGATTCATTTGCTTTATCTAAATTAATTTTATCAAATCCAACAGATGTTAAAGCAATTTGCTTTATATCTTGATCAGCTATCTTCTGATACATATCTTCTTCTAACTCTTTTATAGTAGTAAGAACTAAGCCATCATAAGCTGATAATTTTTCAATTTCTTTATAGTCAAACTTATTACTAGATACTTCTACTTCTATATTATTATCTTTCTCCCATTCTTTAATATATTCAATGGCTTGAGGAAAGGGTTTATAATAAATAAATTTCATGTAAACCTCCTTATTATAATAATATAGTTACCCCTTTTAACAAAATAAAAAAGAACCCTAAGGTTCTTTAAACATAAATTATTTGTTTTTTCTGTTTTTTCTTTTAGCAGCGTCATTTTTCTTTTTTCTTACAACGCTTGGTTTTTCGTAGTGTTCTCTTTTTCTGTATTCAGAAAGTACACCGGATCTTGCGCATTGTCTTTTAAATCTTTTAATTGCACTATCGATTGATTCATTTTCTCCAACTCTGATTTCTGTCATCTCTATCCCCCCTCTCGTATAACACAAAATTTTTTCAGATTCTAGTAAGCAAATCAGCCTGGTGGCCAGTTAAATGATCTGCCGCCTAATACATGAAAATGCAAGTGAGGAACACTTTGTCCCCCGTCTTCGCCGATATTAGTAACAACTCTGTAAGATTCTAGTCCTTTTTCTTCTGCAAGTCTTTTTATAGACTTCATAATATGAGCTATAAGAGCACTGTCACTATCTTCGAGCGTAGCTAAACTTGTTATGTGCTTTTTTGGTATAACAAGAAAATGGATAGGTGCTTGTGGATCTAAATCTTTGAATGCAATTATTTGATCATCTTCGTAAATTGTGTCAGATGGTATATCTCCATCTACAATCTTACAAAATACACAATCCATACTTCACCCCCATTGCTATATATAATACCACATAAAAAAAACTCAGTCAATAAAAATATTGAGAAATGAACGTTTTTTAATAAACTTTTTTATAATTGGTAAGCATATAAGATAAGAAAAAAGAAAGGATCATGAAATTTTTATTATTAGGAGCAAATAGTGGCGTAGCTAGTAAAATTACTAAGATACTTGATAAAAAATAAGGCAGACTTTACAGCAAGCGTAATAGATGAAAAAAAACTAAGCAACCTTAAAGATAGTAATATAGATGCTAAGCCGATAGATGTTGCTAATGACTCTACAGATGATACGGCTAAAGACTATAAGGACTATGATAAAGTCTTATTTTCAATAGGAACAGCTGGAAAATATTATTCTGAAACTACAATAATGTAGATCTAAACGGAGCTATTAAATCTATGATTGCTGCTAAAAAGATAGGAGTTAAACATTACTATATGGTACTACTTGGAATTATTCAAAAGTAGCAGTAGATAATCCAGATTATTCTATTAAAACCTACACTATCGCTAAGAACTATGCAAATTTATACCTAAAAAATAAATCTGGATTGACCTATACAATCATCCACAAATCTACATTAAACTATAAACCAGGCCAAGAATCTATTGAAGTTTAGATTCATATTCAAATTCGTTCTTTTGAGTTAATATAAAAAATACTATATTTCTCTTACGACTATACTAAGCCTCCCTACACAAGGTAATTACTAGCTTAACTAAAATATCATATTAAATATAATTTAATTATATATTTTTATTATATTCCCAACTAATTCTTCATCCAAAGTACCAGTAACTTTTATATCTACTATAGTATTAGCTGGAATATTCTCTTTAACATTTACCTTTAAATAATTAGTAGAATATCCTCCACTATATCCTTTAAAATCAGATTTTGATTCTATAAGTACTGATAGAATTTGATCTAGTTGCTTTTCTAAAAACTCTATTCTATTTTTCTCTTCTACCTTTTCTAAATCGTGTAGTCTTTCTCTTTTGATATTACCATTTATTTGATCACCCATCTTAGCAGCCCTAGTACCTTCACGAGGTGAGAATTTAAATAAATGTGTTTTAGAAAATTTGATTTCTTCGACAAAAGACATAGTTTGCTTATGATTTTCTTCTGTTTCGCCAGGAAAACCTACTATGATATCAGTTGTAATACCAGCATTTGGGAAAACTTCTCTTATCAAATTTACTTTTTGTTTAAAGATAACTGTATCATACTTTCTATTCATAGCCTTAAGTATATCATCTGATCCTGATTGTAATGATAAATGGAAGTGGTCGCAAGCCTTACCTGTAGCTTTCATTCTTTCTAAGAAATTGCGGCTAATATGACGAGGCTCCATAGATGATAGCCTTATTCTTTCTATGCCATCAACTTTTGCAACTGCTTCAATAGCATCTATTAAGCTTATATCTTCATCAAAATCTTTTCCAAAGCTTGATACATGTATGCCAGTAAGTACTATCTCCTTAAATCCATTTGCTGCTAGTCTTTTAGTTTCCTCTACTATATCTCCAATACCACGACTTACTATGTTGCCCCTAGCATAGGGAATAAGGCAGTATGAGCAATACATATTACAACCATCTTGAATTTTAAGGTACGCCCTTGTCATTTCTGTTTGATTTGAAATCTGTAACTCTTCAAAGCTTTTTGTCTCACTTGGAGCTATGATCTTATCTCTTACATTTTTGTTTTGTAAAATATCCTCACAAAGCTCCACTACACTTTCCTTATTTCTAGATCCAAGTACTATATCAACACCATTAATTTCAGCCACTTCTTCTGGTTTCACTTGAGAATAGCAACCCATAACAGCAATCACTGCATCTGGGTTGTCACGACGAGCTCTGGATATCATTTGCCTACTTTTTCTATCACTCATATTTGTAACAGTACATGTGTTTATAACATAAATATCAGCATTTCTTGCCTGTCTTTGATATCCCTTTTCTAAAAATAGCTCTTCAACTGCTTCTGATTCATACTGATTTACTTTACATCCTAGAGTTATTATATTAAACGTACTAGCCATTATTCAAAGAAGTCCTTGAGTTTAGATAAGAACCCTTTTTGATGATTAGAAACTTCTTCCCCTAGAGTATTTGCATAAGTTTCTAAAGCATCCTTTTGTTCTTTATTTAATTTAGTAGGAGTTACAACTTTTACATAGAAATAAAGATCACCTGTTCTTTTTGTTCTTCCGTCAGTAATTCCTTCTTTTTTTAGTTTAAACTTAGTACCTGTTTGAGTTCCTTCTGGTATATCAAATTTTCTGGTTTCCTTTAAAGTTGGAATTTCTATTTCTCCTCCAAGAGCAGCAGTTGTAAATGATATAGGCATATCATAATAAATATCTAATCCATTACGTCTAAATATTTCATGATCTTCAACTTCCATTATTACATAAAGGTCACCATTTGGACCTCCATTTTCACCTACATTACCCTTATTTGAAATCCTAATTACATTATTAGATTCTACACCTGAAGGAATATCAATTTTAATACGCTCGGACTTATATATAGTTCCCTCACCATGGCAAACTTTACATGGATCATCTATAATCTCACCGCTACCATTACATTCTCTACAGGTAACAGTCCTACTAATTCTTCCTAAAGGTGTTTGGCTTACTTCATTAACAACACCTCTTCCTCCACAAGTTTCACATGTATGGATAGAACTTTTATCTTTTGCACCTGTTCCACTACAAGTTTCACATTCTACTTCTCTTCTTACTTGTATCTCTTTACTTACACCAAAAGCAGCTTCTGCAAAACTAAGTTTAATAACTTGCTGAATATCACTTCCTTTTCTGGGACGATTAGACTGACTAGCTCCACCGCTAAATAAGTCAGAGAATATATCTCCAAATATATCTCCAAATCCGCTAGAAAAATCACTATAGCCTGCTCCACCGTTTTCAAAAGCAGCCTCGCCATATCTATCATATTGAGCTCTTTTTTCTTTATCCGATAAAATTTCATAACTTAAAGTAGCTTCTTTAAATTTTTGCTCTGCTTCTTGATCACCTGGATTTAGGTCAGGATGATATTTTTTAGCAAGTTTTCTATACTCTCTTTTAATTTCTGCATCTGTGGCGTCTTTAGATACGCCTAGTACTTCATATGGATCTTGCATTTTTCCTCCATTTACACTTAAAAAAAGCTATTTCACATTGAAATAGCTTTTTAATTTTATTTAATTTATTATACTCCGATTAAATTTCTTTGCTATTATAAATCAAATATTATTCTTCATCGTCATCTATAACTTCATAGTCTGCATCAACTACATCATCCTCTGAGCCTTCTGCTTGACTACCTTCGGCACCTGCACTAGCTTGATACATCTTTTCACTCATTGAGTAAATTTTCTCTTGTAGCGCCTCTGTTTGGGATTTGATTTGTTCTGCATCATTTGTTGCAATTGCATCTTCTAGTTTTTTAATTTCTGCTTCGATTTCATCTCTTTCAGCACCCTCTATATTTGCTTCATCAAGAGTTTTGCGAGCTTGATATACTAGACTTTCTGCATTATTTTTTGCATCAATATCTTCTTTTTTCTTTTTATCTTCTTCAGCAAATTGTTCTGCTTCTTTTACTTTCTTATTAATTTCATCTTCGCTTAGATTGGATGATGAAGTTATTGTGATTTTTTGTTCTTTTCCAGAGCCTTGATCTTTTGCTGTTACATTTACAATACCATTGGCATCTATATCAAATGTAACTTCAATTTGTGGAACTCCACGTCTTGCTGCTGGGATTCCTGTAAGTTGGAAACGTCCAAGTGTTGTATTATCTGCGGCCATTTCACGTTCACCTTGTACAACATGGATATCTACTTCTGTTTGTCCATCTGCTGCAGTTGTAAATACTTGTGATTTCTTTGTTGGAATTGTAGTATTTCTTTCTATAAGTTTTGTTGCAACTCCACCTAGTGTTTCGATACCTAATGATAAAGGTGTAACATCTAGAAGTAATAGGTCTTTTACTTCACCTGTTAGTACACCGCCTTGAATTGCTGCACCTAGCGCTACTGATTCATCAGGGTTTATATCTCTTTGTGGTTCTTTACCTATTAAGTTTTTAACTAAGTCTTGAACTGCAGGAATTCTTGTAGATCCACCTACTAATAATACTTTATCAATATCACTTGCAGAAAGACCTGCATCTGATAATGCATCTTGTACTGGTTTTTTAGTTTCATCTACTAAATCTTTTGTCAATTCATCAAATTTAGCTTTTGAGACTGTTATATCTAAGTGAACTGGTTGACCGTCTACAGCTGTAATAAATGGTAAGTTTACATTACTTGTAGTAGTTGATGATAGTTCTTTTTTAGCTTTTTCAGCAGCATCCTTTAATCTTTGCATAGCTGTTAAATCTTTTGTAAGATCTACACCGTTTTCTTTTTTAAATTCATTTGCTAAATAATCTACAAGTTTATTATCAAAGTCATCCCCACCAAGTCTATTGTTACCACGTGTTGAAAGTACTTCAAATACTCCATCACCAACTTCTAGGATGGAAACATCAAATGTACCTCCACCAAGGTCATAAACCATAATCTTAGATTGGTCACTTTCTTTATCTAGCCCATAAGCAAGTGAAGCTGCTGTTGGCTCGTTGATAATTCTATCTACATTAAGTCCTGCAATCTTTCCAGCATCTTTTGTAGCTTGTCTTTGAGCATCTGTAAAGTAAGCTGGTACTGTAATTACTGCGTTTGTTACTGTATCGTTAAGATATTTTTCAGCATCTGATTTTAGTTTTTGTAAAATCATTGCAGAAATTTCTTCTGGAGAATATTTTTTACCATCAATTTCTGCTGTTTTATAATCAGAACCCATTTCTCTTTTAATAGAAGAAATTGTTCTATCTGGATTTGTAATTGCTTGTCTTTTTGCAGTTTCACCTACAAGTCTTTCCCCATCTTTAGAAAATGCCACAACTGATGGTGTAGTTCTATTACCTTCGCTGTTTGGAATTATAACTGGACTTCCACCTTCCATAACAGCTACTGCTGAGTTTGTTGTACCTAAGTCAATTCCTATAATTTTTGCCATACTAATAAGCCTCCTATTTTGCCACTTTAACCATAGCTGGTCTTATAACTTTATTGTTTAATTTATATCCTTTTTGGAATGTTTCAATAATATGATCACTTTCAACCTTATCAGAATCTTCTGCTAAAACAGCTTGATGAATATTTGGATCAAATAAACATCCATCAGATTCAATAAGCTCAAGTCCTTCTTTTTCTAAAACTCTTATCATCTCATCACGAGTCATTACTATTCCCTTAACAAGTCCATCTTCAGGATCTTGATCTTTTAGTGCTCTATCAAAGTTATCTAAAACTGGTAAGAGTTTTTCAACTAGATTACCTACAGCATACTTTTTGAAATCAGCCTTTGAAGCCTCTTCCCTTTGTTTATAATTAGTAAAATCTGCTAGTAGTCTTTGATATTTATCTTTAAATTCATTGAAATCTTCTTCAATAACATCATCATTTAGATCAGAAGAATCATAGCTTTCATCAATAATTTGATCTTCATCATCAACAATTTCACCATCAATAAATTCTTCATCATCTTCTAAATTCTCATCTATAATGTCTTCATCATCAATCAGGTTTTCATCATTTTTATTTTCTTTATCCACGATTGCGCCCTCTCTTATTTATTTAATAATCCTGATATCATCATAATATCTGATATGACATCTATATAATTAATACGTGTAAGTCCTACTATACCAATTTGGCCTACAACCTCCTCATTTATTTTAAAATATGAGGTTATAACTGTACTTTCTTTAAGTTCATCTAGCTTGTTTTCATATCCTATACTAATATCAAGGTTATTATCTAAATTATTTTTTAAAAAGCTATCGACTTTTTCTTTACTGTCAAACATTTTTATAAAATCACGAGCTTTGGCTAAATCATCATACTCTTTAAAATTAAAAATATTACCTAAGCCCTCAATTTGTAATTCTCTACTTAACTTTCCAAAAGATTGACCCTTAAGCCTCGTCTTAATGATATCTAGTAAAAAACTATATTCACTTAGCAAGTCCTTTTTAAGTAATATCAGCTTATCATAAACCTCGTTGATATCAGTTCCTACCATAGTTTCTTTAAGAACGTTATTTATAAACAAAAGCTCCTCGGGGCTTATACTATAATCTAAATAAATACTTTCATTTACTATAAGCCCATTATCAAAGACTGCCAAAAGTAAAATTTGACTATCAGATAATCTTATAAGCTCCATATTTACTATCGTTTTAATTTCGTTTTTTAAAGTTAGGGATACTGCTGTTAGATTAGTCATGTCAGCAAGTACCTTAGTTGCAGTCTCGACAATATCTGTTGCATTGTGATATCTTTTATCAAGTAAGTTTACAAAAGCATTATTTTGCTTTACATTTTTTATATCTTCAAGTTCATTTTCTAAGATATAATCAACAAACATTCTATAACCCTTATCAGAAGGAAGTCTACCACTTGACGAATGAGCTTTTTCTATAAGACCCATTTTTTCAAGTGCACTCATCTCATTTCTAATAGTAGCTGGAGAAATGTTTAAATTGTATTCATCAGCAAGGCTTTTAGAACCTATTGGCTCGCCATCTATAATGTAAGAGTTTATGATAGAGAATAATATTTTAAGTTTTCTATCATTCAAAGTTTTCTCCTTTAGCACTCTTTAGTATCGACTGCTAATAATAATATACTAGCTAATATATGCCTGTCAAGAAGAAAAATTTAAATGATAAGAGATAAAAATTGGTTAGATAAATCCATTCCTTTTTTACTAAATCTAAAGTTATCATCTATTATGAAATAATCTAAATCTATGAATTGATTAATCTCGTCTTCATACTTATCTATAAAGTCTACTCCAAACTTATCTTTAAATGCCTTAAGATTAATACCCGAAATCTCTCTTAATTTAAAAATTATATATTCTATTTCTTTTTCTTGGCTTTCAATTATTTCAATATTCTCTATAGGAAGTTTATTTTTATTAATCATATTATTATAATGAATAAAATTTTTGGTGTTATTGTATCTATAATTTCCAAGATATCCTGCAGCACTCATACCAAAGGCAATATATCCATTACCTTCCCAATATTTTTTGTTGTGGTAAGATTCAAATCCTTTTTTGGCAAAATTTGATATCTCATAACGCTTAAGGCCAATTTGATCAAGATTTTCTATAAGCTCATCAAAAATATCAACTTCTATATCATCATCCATTAAATTCAATTTACCTTTTTTATTTAAGGTATAAAATCTAGAACCTTCTTCTACAATTAGAGAATACCAAGATATATGTTCCGGACTAATACTTTTTACTATATTCAAATCATTCTTAATTGATTTATAATCTTGATTTGGTAAGTTTAGCATTAAGTCAAAACTTAAATTATCAAAACCTGTATTTCTAATAAGTTCTATATCAGATATGGCAATTTCTGAACTATGATCTCTACCTATAGATCTTAAAACTTCATCGTCAAAAGATTGGACTCCTAGAGATATTCTATTTATACCTAAATCCTTATATAACAATAGCTTATCCTTATTAATAGAATTTGGATTACATTCTATAGTAAACTCTTTTAGATTATCTAAATTAAAATTATGTAAAGTCTTTACAATACTCTCTATGTATTTACTATCTATGTAAGAAGGAGTACCACCTCCTAGATAAATAGAATCTATGTCTACACATAATTTATCTTGATATAGCTCTATTTCTCTTGTCAAATTATTAATGTAATTATCTATCCTATTTTCCACATTCATGTATGCACAAAAATCACAGTAATAACATTTTTTGTGACAAAAAGGAATGTGAATATAGCATCCTACTTTTTCCATATCTCTACCTTCTCTTATTATTCTAAAATTATAAGAATAAAAATAAACTCTTCCTTAAATAAATTCTTAAGCTAAGGAAGAGTTTATATTTTAAGTATATTAAGCAATAAACTTATAATTTTCTAATGTAGTAAATACAATACCTCGTTTTTCTTCATTTTTATCAATTATAATACTATCATCTTTAATTCCAGATTCTCTTAATGTGTATAGACTATCAAGTACAAAATTTTCACTACCCACTACATAAAAATATGACTTTTCTTTTGTACTTGCTAATTCTTTTATCTTTGCTAAATATTCATTCCTTGTTTCTAGCCAATATTTTACAAATAATGAACCATCTACATCTTTAAAATCACTTTCGTATAAATGTGTATCCTTATTATTTACATTTACACATATAAGCTCGGGAATACCATCACTATCTTTTTCAAATTTTTTAATTAAAGGTCTAATAGTAGACATAGCTATGCCCTGAGATAGTAAAACAATTGGCCTATCTTCTCGTTTAAGTCCCATATGAGATCTTATTTTATAAATAGTCACGCTATCTCCAACCTTTAATTTAGATAAAGTCTTTTTAAAAAGTGATTTTCTTATAGGAATTTTCGTAGTAAACCTAATATTATCTTCATCATCTAAAGTATTAATGCTTAAATGATGAACCAATTTTTTATTAATTTCCTTATCTTTATCATAGCCAGGTAAAGCTAGATGAAAGCTGCTACCTTCCTCCCAATTTAATGCATCTGGTTTTTCTAAAGTATAAGTAAAAACATTTTTATATTCTTCTTTTATATCTAAAATCTTAACTTGATATTTGTCCATTCCATCTCCTTATTGATAATAATTATCATCACTTTTATTATACTACTAATTTATTTATCTTCAGCAGTATTATTTTCTCTCTTGTTAATATTCAAAGTTTTATGGATATAATTAAAAAATAATTTATAGTCATAAAGCCAATTATCTAGAATTCCAGATCTATAAATTCCCACTATAAATATTACTAAAATAGGAGCAAGGATAGCCCCCTTTACTCCAAATAGCTTAAGACCTGCATAAAGAGATATTACTGATAAGATAGGATGAATATCCGCATAATCTCCAATTACCTTTGGAGTGATTACTTGCCTGAAGCTAGTCCAAAATATCAACAATATAAATAAGCCAATACCTTTTTGCATATTATTAAATATAAAAAGTTCTACTGCTGTCCACGGCAGCATAATAATGATAGGTCCTATCATAGGTAAAAGATCTACAAATCCTAATAAGATAGCAATAGGTATATAGTATTGCTGTCCTAAAAGTTTTAATACTATGGCCATTAGTATAAAACACCATAAAGCCAACTTTAATTGAGACTTTATATAATTCCATGTAGAGTTTTTAAAAACTGTTCTAATTAGACTGATATTTGCTTTTGAATATTCTGGAATAGCAGAATTATACTTATTTGAGGCCTCTTGCATATCTCCTAATATTATGTAAAAAGCGACTATAAAAGTAATTATAAAGAATATTAAATCATTAGATGTATTTATAAAAGCTGTTGTAAAACCTAGTGTAATATTGACTGCATTTTTTTGTAAACTCGCCAAAGAACTATAGGCAGAGTCAAGTCCTGATTGAATAGCCTTAGATACAAAAGGTGGTAAAACTTTAATCTTTGAATTTACCGAATCCACCCAAGAATCTACAGATTTTACAATTAAGGGCCAATTTTTTATAATATTGCCCACAAGACCAACTAATTGAGATATTATAATTTGAAAGAACCATATCAATAAAAGCAATATTAAAATTAGTAATATAGTCCCAACGATATATGATATTATACTATTTTTAATAGGAATAATTTCGCCAATTTTTCTTATAAAAGGGTTTAATAAGGCAACTAAAACTAGAGCCAAAATAATAGGTAATAAGCCACTTACAATTTTGGGAGCTAAATATATAACAAGTAAAACGCTAATTAATATTATTAAGCTTCTTAAAATAATTCTTTCGTATAATTTTTTTTCATCCATAATCTTTCCTTAAATTTTTTATTTAAAAATATTATATCATGCTAGCATTGTTAATAAAATATATAAATAAAATTTTTATAAGAATAAAGAATTAATAAGATAAGATATAGATTTAGAAAAAAACTCGTACCTAATGATGCTGTAAGTTTTGGAAAAGTATAAATAATAAAAAGAAATCTTAATAATTTTCGCTTAGCTTTTAAAATAGATAACGGAAAAGTCATTAGCATTTTTATAAAAAACTCTTAAATTATAAACTCTCGATACCGACATACCAATTATACTTAAAAATATATTCCTAATTACTATGATTTTTCCCATAATTTTGATGAAAATAATATAGAGGTCGTTATTACCAATAATAATATTAAAAAATAGCTTTCCAATTTCTGGAAAGCTATTCTATTGACTAATTATACTTATAGAATCCTTCTCCACTTTCTACACCCTTAAGTCCTTTATCAGCTCTTTCTTTTAGTTTTTCTACTGCTTTAGCCAATGCTGAGTTTGGATCTTTAGATTCTGGATTAGCACTTGTAATATTAATTACTGTTGTAATTCCAACTATATCTATTATTTCAAAAGGTCCACGAGGTGATCCTGTTCCAAGTTTCCAGTCCATGTCTATATCATGTGGACTGGCTATATCATCACCATATAACCTTAAACCAGCATCTATAAATGGAACTAAAATAGAATTTAATATATATCCAGGCTGTTCTTTTTTTATTATAGCTGGATACATTCCTATAGATTTTGCAAATTCTACCACTATATCAAAAACTTCTTCACTAGTTTTATCATGACCCATTACTTCAGCTAAGTTTTGTCTCCAAATTGAATTTGCAAAGTGCAAGCTTAAAAATCTCTCTTGTCTACCTGTATAATCTCTAAATGTAGAAGGTAAAAGTGTTGATGAATTTGTAACCAAAATCGCATCATCTTTTAAATATGGTGTAATTTTTTGATAAAAAGCTTTTTTCTCATCTACTACTTCTGCTATAGCTTCTATTACTAAATCTGCATTTGCAAAAGCTTCATCTAAATCAGTAGTGTAATTCATACCATTATAAGTATCTTGGTTAATCTCTTTAAGTTCAGTAATTCTTTTCTCAGTTATCTCTGATTTATCATTAAAAAATGATCTAGGATAATCTGGATTTTTAGCTCCAATATATGAAGGAGCTATTTCTAATTCTTTGCTAAAAATCTCATGCAATTTATCTATACGAGGTCTAACTCTTTCAATAGATCCTTCACTTCTTCCCCAAATAGTGACATTGTATCCATGAAAAGCAGTTATATAAGCTATCTGAGCACCAAGCACTCCTCCACCTGCTATTGTTACATTTTTAATTTTCATAAGTTTCTCCTTTATATTCCTATCTAAAAGATACCCAGAGCTAAGAAAATAACGCAATTATTTTATGAAATATATTAAATAGTGTAATATTTTACTAAGTAAATTGTTATATAAGTAAGGAGGGCAAAATGGATATAGAAAAGATTTATCATATATATTTTGATGACATATATAAATTCATGCTTTCCTTTACAAAAAATAAGGAGATTTCCCAAGATATAACCAGTGAAACTTTTTTAAAAGTTATTAATAACTCAGGTAAGTTTGAAAATATTTCAAATCTTAAATCATATCTTTTTACTATTGCTAAAAATACTTATATAAACTATTACAAACGAAATAAAATTTATATTTCAACTGCTGATATTGAAGATTTTGATAAAGGTATCGAATCATTTGAAAACGAATTGTTAGCTAATGAAGAAAAGCAGAATCTAAAAACTTCAATTGAAAAATTAAATGAACCATATAAGGAAATTACTAAGCTTAGGCTAGCTGGCTTAAGTTTTAAAGAAATAGCAATAATATACAACAAATCTCCTAATCGGGCATGCGTAAACTTTTATAGGGCAAAAGAAAAACTTAAAATTATTATGGAGGAAGATTATGGAATGTAAGGTAATACGCGATTTAATCCCATTATATAAGGAAAACATGTTAAGTGACGAAACAAAGAAACTTGTAAAAGAACATTTAAAAACTTGCAGTTCTTGTAGAAATTATTATAACTTGTTAGCTAATGATACTGATATGGAAATAAAAAATGAAAATGAATCTTTATCTTTTTTAAATAATACAATAAAAAAAGATAAGAAAAATCTAGTCATTATGATCATATCCTTGTTAGTGAGTATTTTTTTAATAATAATATCATATGTCAGCAAGCCAATACCGATTGATTATAAGGATAATTTGATAAATATAAAATCAGATGATAAAAATGTAAATATAGAATTTAGTGATGAAGTCACTCGTATAGATACTGATATTACTACATATGATGGATATAATATCTATTATGTAGATGGCTACACCACAAAAACGGACAAAAAATCAAACAATAGATATGTTGGACTAAAAATACCTAAAGATGATGTTGATATTATCGCTTATACAAATAATGGAAAAAATACTAATAAAATCTTATATGATCCAAGTAGAGTTTTTGAAAATGGTGGTACAGTAGCTCTTCCTAGATTAATACTAGGGATATATGTTAGGTTAGCTTTAATAATTCTAGGAATTTCTATTATACTTATATTAACATTCTTTAAAAAATTAAGTGTATATAATAAAATTAGAATAATTTCTATTCCTTTTTCATACCTAGCTTCTACATTTTTTGTAAAGGGCAAAAATTTATCTAGTAACTATCCTGTTAGAGATTTCATATTTATTATATTAACTGCACTTGCTATATACCTATTTATATATTCAATAACTCTATATCTTAAACAAAAATCAAGTCATAAGTTAGAAATATAAAAGCGGCTTTTAGCCGCTTTAGTCGTTTATTTATCATTATTCTCATCATCATATTTTAATACAGCAAGGAAAGCATCTTGTGGTACCTCTACGCTTCCTAACTGACGCATACGTTTTTTACCTTCTTTTTGTTTTTCAAGAAGTTTTTTCTTTCTTGAAATATCCCCGCCATAACACTTAGCAATCACATCTTTTCTAAGTGCTTTTACAGTTTCTCTTGCAATTACCTTACCACCAATTGCTGCTTGTATAGGTATTGCAAATTGTTGACGTGGTATTTCATCTTTTAATTTTTCTACTATTCCTCGTCCTCTGGCATAGGCACTATCTCTATGAACTATTATTGAAAGAGCATCTACTACTTCATCATTTATTAGAATTTCAAGTTTGACAAGATCTGAAGCTTTATAACCTATTACTTCATAATCTAGTGAAGCATATCCACGCGTCCTTGATTTTAGGCTATCAAAAAAGTTATATATAACTTCATTAAGTGGGAGCTTATATTTAATAGAAACTCTTTTTTCATCAATATAGTTCATATCAATCATCTCTCCACGACGATTTTGAGAAAGATTCATTACTTGTCCTATATAATCTGATGGTGTTATTATCTCAGCTCTGGTAATAGGTTCTTCAATATATTCTATAGTAGTTGGATCTGGAAAATCATTAGGATTTTGAATTTCTTTTTCTTCCTCATTACCTTTTAACTTTAACTTATAAATAACTGATGGAGCTGTAGCTATAATATTTAGGTCATACTCACGTTCTAATCTTTGAGTAATTATATCCATATGCAGTAGTCCTAAAAATCCTGAACGAAGTCCAACTCCTAGGGCTTGTGAATTTTCTTGTTCGAATACTAGTGCTGCATCATTTACTTGGAGTTTTTCTAAAGCATCGCGGAGCTTATCAAAGCTTTCCCCTTCTGCTGGATATATACCTGAATATACCATAGGTAATACTTCTTTGTAACCAGAAAGTGGATTATCAGTAGGATTATTTGCAGATGTTATAGTATCACCTACTCTAGCATCCTTAACTTCCTTGATACTTGCTTCAATAAATCCAACATCTCCAGATCTTAATTCTTTTGTTTCAATACGAGATTTCATGGTATAGCCTATAGTATTTACCTCATAGGTTTTACCAGTATTCATCATCTTTATAGTGTCACCTGGCTTTACAAGGCCCTCAAAAATTCTGACATAGCATATAACTCCCCTGTAGGAATCATAATATGAATCAAATATTAAAGCCTTAAGAGGCTTATCATCATGATCTTCTGGAGCAGGTACATTATTTACTATATCTTCTAGAACATCTTCAATATTTAAACCTGTTTTAGCAGAAACTAATGGTATTCCTTCAGTATCAAGGCCTATTTGACTTTCAATTTCTGCTTTTACTTCATCAATTCTAGATGAAGGTAAGTCTATTTTATTTAATACTGGTAGTATTTCTAAATCTTGCTCTAAAGCTAAGTATGTATTAGCTAAAGTTTGTGCCTCTACTCCTTGACTGGAGTCCACAACTAATATCGCACCTTCGCAAGCTTTAAGAGATCTAGATACTTCATAGTTAAAGTCAACGTGACCAGGAGTATCTATTAAGTTTAAATCATATATATCTCCGTCTTTTGCTTTGTAATGAATTTTTATAGATTTAAGTTTAATAGTTATCCCACGTTCACGCTCAAGTTCCATATCATCAAGCATTTGATTGGTCATTTCTCTTTCAGATAAATGTTCTGATTTTTCTATAAGCCTATCTGCTAAAGTAGACTTACCATGATCAATATGGGCTATTATAGAGAAATTTCTTATATTATCTTTTCTTTTTGTCATTTATTACTCATTTCCGTATGGATTATTATCTATTTTTCCTATATCACTAAATGGATAAATTCTAACAAAGGCATGACCTACTATTTCACTTTTATTAATAGGCCCAAAATTTCTTGAATCGTTACTTGCCCCTTCTAGTCTATTATCACCCATAACAAAATATTGATTATCTAAAAGTTTCCATTCATAATCTTCACTTGTTTGTAGGGTATAGTCTACTGAAGTATAAGATTCATTTAATTGTTCACCATTTACATAAACTTTTTCGTCTTTAAGAGTTATGGTATCACCTGGCTGTCCTATAACTCTTTTTACATATAGTCTATTTGGATAATCAGGTGCTTTTAAAATTACTATCTGTCCTCTATGGTAATCAGTAAAGTTCTTTGAGATTTTATTTACTAAAAGCATATCCCCATCATGAAGAGTATTTAGCATAGAATTACCAGATATATTAGTTGCATCCATTATAAAAGCTTTTATAAATATAGCTATAGCTAAGGCTATAAGAATAGATTTAAGCAATTCTAAAGGGCCATCTTTTTCTTCATCTTTCTTATTCTTTTTTTTAACTTTTTCTTTCGCTACTGAATCTGATTTTATAACAACTTTTTCATTTTCTTTATTATTAGACATACATATTTCCTTTCATTTCATTATTATATTATAAACTAAAATAGTAAAACTACAAAAAAATATATTATTATCATAGACAAGACTTGTAAGTATTTCTAGTTTATGGTAAGATATATCAGTCAAGCAAAAGAGATATAAAAGAAAGAGGGTGAAATAATGGCAAATATTAAATCAGCTCAAAAAAGAATCGAAACTACAAAAAGAGATACTTTAAGAAATAAATCTAAAAAATCTGAAATTAAAACTTACATCAAAAAATTTGATGAAGCTATAGAAGCTGGGAATGTTGACGAAGCTCGTGAAATTTTTAGACATGTTGATAAAAAAATGAAACAAGCAGAAGCTAAAAATATAATTCACAAAAATAAAGTAGCTAGAACAACTTCTAGATTACAAAGAGCAATCAATAACGCACAAAATGCATAATAAAATGAGCAATAATCAGTATTGGATCCTCACATATGACTACTGATTATCGCTCATTATTTTTTTAAATATTATTAGTAATTATGTTAATCAATAATAATATTTCCATTCTCATATTAAAATCAACCGACTTTTGTCTATATTCCATATCAAATAATCTTGAATGAATATCAAATAGCTCATTTAAAGAAAAATTTCTAGAGAAATTCTTAAGCTTTTTGAGTTCAAAACTTCCTATTCCTATGTTCTTCATTATAAAACTATCATTAAAACCATTTAAATATAAGCTCTTTACACCAATAAGATTTCTAATTTGTCTTATAATCATATGATAAATCATAAAAAGATCTTCGTTAGATCTAACCATTTGTAAGTAAACTTTACTAGCCTCTCTACTATTTTTTGAACTTATAGCATCGGTAAGATTAAAAATATTTAAATTTAAAATTTCATCTAATTGATTTAAAACATCTTCTCTTTTAACTATTTCTTCACTTGAATTAGATATGATTTTATCAACTGTATTAACTACTTCATAAAGATCTAACTCACTTTGTTTATTAATATAAGAAAATCTTTCTACTATTTCTGTCACTAAAGATCTTTGAATTTTTTTACCACTTCTTACAAATCTCTTACCAATAAAAGATTCAAGCTCTCTTTGATTTAGCCTATCAATTCTTACAATTGTTCCATTCTTATCAATAGATTTATAAAATTTACCTTTGAAAGGTGAGTTATCGGAAAATATTAGTAAAGTTGCATAAGGTGGAAAGTCTTTTACATCTTTGATAAGTCCATCAAGAATACCATCGTACTCTTTAATAGAATTTTTAGATAAGTCTATATTTCTCCAGATTATATATTTCTTATCCTCCATTACTGGATAAGTTTCATAAGAATTTTTTATAGTTTCAATATCTTTGCTTCCTTTTATTTCAATCAAGTTAAAATCTATTATAGAAATTTTAGATCTTACTTCTTCAATTATAGTATCATTTAAAAACTCTTCTTTAGAATCGAATAAATAAACTCCTGATACATTATCATTTATTAAATTGGTCATAAATTCTTTATAATTCATTTAAAGTATCCGCCTTTTAAGTAACTTTCTATCTTTGTACTATTGCCAAAAACTATTTTAACCATACCACTTTCTTGACTATTATAAATTTTAACACCTTCAAGATTATCTAATACTTCCTTAGTAGGATGTCCATATCTATTGTTGCGGCCAGCTGAAATTAAGGCAACCTTTGGATTAACTTTTTCTACGAAACTTTTAGAAGTTGAAGTTTTTGAACCATGGTGAGAAATCTTTAATACATCTGCTTTTATATCAAGAGTGTCCTCATATTCCTTAGGCAAATCTCCCATACTAAGAATTTTCACACCTTTAATATTTACTAAAAGACCTAAAGATTCAGCATTCTCTTCTCCCATGCTACCCTCAAAAATACATTCTATATAACCATTTTTTAGTTTCATTCTATTATTTTTATGCATAGCTATAGGATGGTATTCTCTTAATCCATCAGTATTATATGGACCAGTGATAAGATTATTAATTTTAAAATTATTATATAAAATTGGCAAGTTCCCACAGTGATCATTGTCTTCATGACTTATGAAAACAGCATTAATCTCTTTTATGCCTAATGACTTCAAATAAGGCACTAATATCTTTTCACCAGAATCATAAGAATCATATTTAGGTCCCCCAACATCAATTAAATAATAATCTCCACCATCATTTATTAAAAATGCATCTCCTTGGCCTATATCAATCATAGAATAACTTATTTCATTATTAACACTTTCATATAATAAACTTATTATAACCACGAAAATATTAACTATATAAAAATGCTTTAGTAGGATTTTATTAGATTTTTTCATATAAAGCATTACTACTATTAGCACATACAAATACAAAGAAACCAATATATTTGGATGAGCAAATTCAAACGCAAAAATAGAAATACTGTTTAAAATACTCGTTAAATTTAATATAGATGCTAATAAATAATCTATTAGCTTAAATACAGGTAAAAGTACTATTTTTAATAGTGGATAACTTATAATTGCTATAAATATTGCATACATGCTAATAGTAAATAAAGGAAGGATTAAAAAGTTTGCTATAACAGCAAGTAAATTAACTTTTCCATAATAATATATAATAAATGGCAACACTGCAAGCTGAATACTAGTTGTAAATCCTAATCTATTTAAAAGCATATTATCTTTTAAATAAATCTTTAGCTTAGGATATACCAAATAAACTGCACTAGTCGCTATAAATGATAAAACATATCCTGCATTCAAAAAAGCAAACGGATTGATTAACAATATTAAATTTGCAGCAATCAATAAAGACTTTAACTTATCTTCAGGCATTTGAAACAAAAAGGATAAAAAGCCTATTAGATTTATTATTAAAACTCTTATTACAGAAAAAGGAAAAGATATTAAATATCCATACACTAAACATATTAACAAAGCAAATCCATAACCATACTTATAATTTATATTAAACTTATTGACTATGAATAATATAAAAGCAACTAACATATCTATATGTAAACCTGAAACTGCGAGTATATGTGCTAAACCTAAGTCTTTTATATCCTCATTTTGAATCAAATTTTCACCTAAAATTACAGAAAATGCAAAATTTGCAGAATTCTTACTTAAGTTATGATCAAAAAGATTATGTGCATAATTGTAAAACTTATTTCTAAGTTTAAGCCCTAATGACGAACTTTTAGATCTTGCATATACTTTATCAATCTCTAAGCTACTTGCTATATTCTTAGATATCAAATAATTTCTATAATTAAAAAGATTAGGATTAGTATTTCTATTAGGGATTTTATGAGTAATCTTAACTAATAAAATATCTCCTATATCAAAATCATCATCAGCAAATAGAACTGATTTCTCTTTACTATCAACTGTTCTAACATCTACAAAGTATCTAAACCCTTCTTTACTACTTCGTTTTTCTAAAATAGTAATCTCTGCTTTTTGTGGATTCTTATCTTTCAAACTATATTTATTAAATTTAAATAAAGCTAGATTAAATCCTAATAGTAAAGCTAATGGAACTATTATTAGATTTTTATTTATTAAAAATAAAATCATAGTAAAAGTTAATGAACCAAATAGAATATAGAGTGGATTGAGGCTTTCAAAATTTATAAATAAACCTATCCCTATTAATAAACCTAATAAAAGTAAAAAATATTTCTTTCTCATAGCCTAACCTCGGGTATATTATATCATATGTATTTAAATGATTAGAGGTGAAAATGAGGTAGCTTATGCAAAAACTATACTTAGAATATCCAGAAATAGAAGAAATTAAGGCAAATATAATATCAAGACGTATTCAAGACAATAATACACAAATTATATTAGATAGGACTATCTTTATGCCTAAAAATTCTTATCTTTTGGAAGATAAGGGAAGTATCCTAGATTTAGAAATACTTTCAATAGATGAAAAGAGAGACAATATAATACATCTAGTAAAAGGTAAACCAAACAAATCTGAAGTTATACTTAAACTAAATATGAAAAATAGAATGAAAAATTTATCCTATAATACTGCTTACATAATTTTTAAAATAGTTATGGGGGTTTTCTATAATTTCAAAGATATAAAATTACAGCTAAGCGAAGAAAGAGCAGTACTTAAGATTAGTGAATTTTATGATAAACTTGATATATCATTAATCGAAGATCAAGTAAATTTTATTATAGCTAAGGCACTTCCTATATATAACAAGCAAGGGATAACATCTATTGCTCCATTGGGTGAAGTAATTAATAACAATCTATGCTTTGATAATACTAGTAAAGTCAGGGCTTTTAAGATTATACATAGCGAAACTTTTGGTACCGATATCGAAATTGAATTTATAGCTGGTAATGATATTTTATATTAACCTGTATTTTTAGATGGCAATTAAGCCATCTTTTTTTATATAAATTTTTCTACAACTTTTTTACATATTTACAAATAAATTTTATCATGCTATAATCTTATCAAATATATAAGAAGGAGGATAAAAATGAATATTAATTTAAATCAAAGAATAGTAAAGGTAAATATCCAATAGTCAAAGTAAGTACATATACTCCTTGCTTTGACTATAAATAAAAGACAAGGAGGTCGTAGGAATATTCCTACACTTATGAAAGAACTAAAATTTATTTTAAATCAAATGTGGTCCAAAGACCCTTTTATGTATGTAATAGTAATCCTTAATTCCATAATCAATGGTGTTTTGCCATTCATATGGATATTTGCTCCTGCCTATGTTATAGATAATAAGGACAAAGGATTAGAATTTTTTATTCCATTTTTTATAGGATTATTTATCCTAACATCTTTAATGAAATTCTTAAACTCGTTCTTAACTGGCAATTACAGGATGAGAATGAATAATCTACGCTATGGGCTAAATACAAACATTATAAATTATAGCCTTAGTTTGTCATACTCAAAACAACAAGATAAGAAATATAAAGAGATCATTACTGACGCTATAAGATCAATACAATATCCCTTTGATGGTTTTGGAGGAATAATTCTTCATATGCCTTTAATTTTTGGTTTAATCATATCTTTAATTGGTTATCTTTGGATATTTACAGCTCTAGAATGGTGGCTAATAATTTATATGATAGTATTAACGTTTTTCTCTTGTAAATTCATATATAAAACGACATTTATATATGATGCTTTTTGGAATGACATTGATTATACATGGGAACAATTACAACAATTAAACTATGAACTTCAAAGTCCAATTAGCAAGCTTGATATACTTATGTATGATTATAATACGTTGTTTAAAAAGTATTATTCCAGTATTACAAAACACTGGGATAATGAATTTGTGAAATCAAACAGTAAAGTTTTTACACTCAATTTAAAGGCTAAGGCCATATCTTTAATCCGTGATGTACCTGTTTTCTATTGGCTAATATCCAATCTTCAAAATGGAAACATAAGACTATCAAAATTTTATATTTTGTTTACTAGCTTATTTTCTTTTGTAATTATCGTTGACAATCTAGCTGATCAGTCTGCTTATTTAGTTAGAGATTTAAACCTATTCAAATACTATTTTAAAACTCTAGATAAACCTGTCAATAATTATAAAAAGGTTAATTTTTCTAAAATAGATATAGAATTTAAAAATGTTTACTTTAAATACCCTAAATCTAACACGTATACTTTGAAAAATATAAACTTAAAGCTTAATAACAATGAAAGCATCGCTATTGTAGGAGAAAATGGAGCTGGAAAAAGTACTCTAGCTCTGATATTGGCAGGACTTTATGAGCCTACTAGTGGAAAAATTTTACTAAATGGAGAGGATATAAATTCTTATAATATCGACAGGAAAGACTTAGTTTCTGCAGTATTTCAAGATACTTTAGTAATGCCTTATAGCATTAGGGAAAATGTAGCTATGAATACCGATAAAAAAGACTTATCAAAAATTTATAAAAAAACTGGTTTAGATTTCTTAGTTGATAAATATGATAATGAGGATGAGCAAATACTTCTAAGAACTCTTGATGATAATGGCATAGACTTATCTGGTGGCCAAAAACAAAGATTGTTTTTGGCTCGTGCTATAAATAAATCTTCTTATCATATTTTAATATTAGATGAACCAACTGCTCAATTAGATGCTATTGCTGAAAAGGAATTATATGAGCTTTATAATTCAATAACTGAAGATAAATCTAGTATATTCATTTCTCATAGACTAGCTTCCACTAAATTTTGTGATAAAGTTATATATTTAAAAAATGGTGAGATCACTGAAGAAGGAACTCATGACGAGTTAATGTCAAAAAATGGCGAATATAAAGAACTATTTGATATTCAAGCCAAAAATTATAAGGAGGAAGCTAATGCGTAATTTTATAAGACTTTTTAAACTTATAGATAAAAATCACAAAGGTTTTATTAAGAAAACCATAATACTTTCTTTGCTTACTGGTTTACTACCCATATTCAATGTAATTGCTCCAAAATTAATAATAGATGAATATCAAAACTTAAGACGCTTAAATATTATGTTTATGATCGCATTAATTGCTTTAGTATTAGCTTTTCTAAATAAAATTATAAATCTATACTCAAATAATTATTATGAAAGAACTATGCAAGTATTTAATGATGAACTATCTTATAAAGTAAATGAGAAAGTTTTAAGTCTGCCTATCGAAATGACAGATTCTAAGTCTATCCAAGATAAGACTCAACAAGCCTTGTATGCAGTAGGAAGTACCTATTCCCTACTAGAATTTATGTCCTTCGCTTCAGGAGCAGTTATAACTGGTATTTTTTCTATAGTTATATTAATTAAACTAAATTTTATAATACCACTTATTTTAATTATCTTAGTAATATTAAATAAACCCTTATCTAAAATAATTAAAGATAATGAGAAAGACTATCAAAAAAGATCTGCTGGAGATATAAGAGTTTATAATTACTATTTTAAATTTGCAAAAGATTATAAATACTCTAAAGATATTAAAATTTTTAATGCAGAGAAGATGATTCTTGAAAAAGCTGCATATCATATGAATGAAATGTTTAAAGCTAACCATAAGTATTTTACAAAAAATGGAGCTATGCTTGGTCTAATAAATATAATAAATAATATGGGCATAGTAGGATCATTCATATATATTACTTATAGACTTATTCAAAATACAATAACAATATCAAATTTCACTTTGTATTTTAATTGCTTAAATAAGCTCATTGAGGCCTTACAATCTTTTCAGCAATATTATGCCGACTTAGCTGGATTAAATGTATCATTAAATACATTATATGAATTTTTAGATATTGAGGATTCCCACGAAGAAGGAGATATAAATGATATAGATCTATCAACAGTAAGATTAGAATTTAAGGATGTATCATTTAAGTACCCATCAAGTAATGATTATATACTTAAAAATTGTTCATTTATAATTAACCCCGGTGAAACTGTAGCTCTCGTTGGGCGAAATGGTGCTGGTAAATCTACTATAGTAAAGCTTTTATGTAAATTTTATGAACCTAGCAGTGGTGAAATTTTACTAAACGGCACCAATATAAAAGATATAGATACAAAATATTATTATAAAATCCTATCCCCTACCTTTCAGGACTTTAGATTATTTCCATTTAGAATCGATGAGAATGTTGCTACAAACATAAAAGATGATATTAATAAATGTGATTATGAACAAATGGATGCTTCATTTAAACTGCTTAATATCAAAAAATGGGTTGACAATCTACCAAATGGAAAAGAGAATTATTTAACGACTGTCTTTGACAATAACGGAGTATCTCCATCAGGTGGTTTAGGTCAAAAATTAGCCTTAGCACGTTCCATGCAACACAAAGGTAAATTTATAATTATGGATGAACCAACAAGTGCTCTTGACCCTCGTAGCGAACAAGAAATATTCGAAAATATGCTAAAAATTACAGAAGATCAAACATCACTCTTCATATCCCATAGATTGTCTTCTACTAAATATGCTGATAGAATTATTGTTTGTAATGATGGTCACATTGAAGAAAATGGAAGTCACACTGAACTTCTAAAAGCCAATAAGCTATACGCAGAAATGTTTAACACACAAAAGGAACTATATACATAAAATAAGGAGTACTTACAAGATAATGGATTATCATTATTTTGTAAGTACTCCTTTTTAAATTATATTTTATTAACTATCCACTCTAATCCCATTGCCCATCCCATTGAATATAAGAATATTGAAGGGGGCTTACATAAAAGAATTATAGTTGAAAATTTTTTAAAACTCATATCAGATAAGCCAGTTAAGTAGCATAGAAAATCATCTGGAGCTACAGGTAATAAAATAGCCCAAGCAAAAAACTTCTCATAAGTCTTATCTCTTATCTTATGCTTATATTTATCAAAAGTATCTTCACCAAATAAATTTAGTACAATTGATTTTCCAAATGTTCTGGATATAAAAAACACCAACATAGATCCAAAACAAATGGATATATAATTGTAAATAAATCCCCATAGTGGTCCAAAGATAACAACTCCAAAAATAGTAGTTAATCCACCTGGTATTATAGGAACAACTATTTGGGTTACTTGCACAATCATAAAAATAATATTTGCCCAAGCACCATAAGATAATATAAAATCTCTAAAAGTGTCAATAGAATTAAATAATCCATGTTTGTAACCCATGTACCCAAGTACAGTTAGTATTAAAAGAACTATTATTGCTATAATATTGCATATATTTTTTTTAAGAAATTTTATCATATAACCTTCTAATCCTGTATTATTATTATAATACAATAATACATCCTTTCATATACCTTGTCAACATCAAATTTTCTTTATTATTCTTTAATAAAGTAAATTATATAATATTTAACTAAATTTATTCATAAACCAATCAAATCCAAAGTACCACGCCATTGAGTATAAAAATATTGATGGTGGTTTACAAAAGAAAATTATTAGTGCAAACTTCTTAAAGCTCATATTACTAAGTCCTGACAAATAACACAAAAAATCGTCCGGAGCAGCTGGCAATAGAATTGCTAAAGCAAAAAACTTTTCATAAGTTTCATCTTTTATTTTATCTTTATATTTATTAAAAGTATTTTCTCCAAAAATTTTTAATACCAAACTTTGTCCAAAAGTCCTAGATATTGTAAAGTTAATTAGACATCCTATGCAGATTGATAAATAATTATATATAAAACCTTTAAGTGCACCAAAGGTAATAACACCAAAGGCAAGTATAATACCACCAGGTACCCCAGGAACTACTACCTGCATAATATTTGCTATAAAAAAAACTAAAAATGCCCAAGGTCCAAAGGATAATACATAGTTTCTAAAACTTTCTATAGAATCAAACAGCCCCTTCTTATATCCTAAATAACCTAGTAAGCAAAAACCTATAAATATTAAAAGTGAGATTATATTGTAAATGTTATTTTTTAAAAAATTCCTCATATTACCTTCTCATATATAAACTATTATCTGACTATATATTAATGATTTATTTAAGATACTAAATAAATAAGGTGTATCATGTATAATGATACACCATTAGCGAATTTAAAACAAGTTTATTGCTTATTTTTTTCTTTGGATTCTAGTTCTATTATTCCTTTCTTATAAAAGATATAGGCTAATAGCACTGATAACAACATTACCCCAACCATTGCATATCCTTGTTTTCTATCTAGATTTACTATAAATATGTTTATTATAAATACTATAGCTAAATCTATGACTCCAATTAATGGTTTTTTCTCAGCCTTATAGCTACCAGCTGTTTTATTCATTAAGGTCCCAACCAACATTGATCCAAACAGTGCTGGCATAATATAATTAGTTGCTGTTTTAACAGTAGGACTAGTTAGTATAGGACTAAGTGGAACTAAAAGTATTACACCAAGAAATATTATAACCATAGTGGTCATACCAGATATGCATACTGCAATCATTCCTATAACATCTGCCTCTTCTGTACCAGGATCTTGATCAACAGAAGATAAAGCTGATAAATATGCTGGAAATTTAATATTGGTTACATTTCCCATAATGGAATTTAAATAAGCTGAATTCCCTGTAAGTGGTATCATTGATAGTTGTTCAGCTAAAGCAGTAGGTAAAAATATTGCAAGAAGTGGTCCTGCTGCACCCATAACAGAATCAAATGATGGCCAAATACTATAAACCGTACATATTACTGATGGTATAACAAACATTATTGCAATACAAATAATTGTAGCTATTCTTCCAAGTCTGTAGGTATTATCCATATAAGATTTATTATTAGCCATTATAGTACCCCCTCAAAAAACACTCCTGCTGCCATCCCAATTATTAGAGCAAAACTCATTATGAAATCAGATAACCAAGAAATATTATATTTTTTTGATACTTTTCCAAGTATTATTGTTACTAAAATAGAAGTTATTGCTACTGCAGCATGAGTTTTTGATTTTAAAAATTCTATAGGAAAAAATACTGTAACCATTCCAAAAGTTAATACAGAAAGTGCTAACTCTCTAAATGGAGATGGTTTGGTACCTACACCCGAAACTTTTTTGTGATATTTTTCTAGAAAAAATATATTAAATAGCATTCCTCCTAAAATTGAGATGGACATGGTAAACATTATTGTACCTATAGCACTTATATCAGTTGATCCTTGATATGAAGCGAGATCAGGATAACCAAGTCCCTTTACAGCAAGCTCCGCTGCTGTAAGTTCATAAGGTAATGATCCCACAACTGATAACCTAAACCAAGGCCATGGTATACCTAAAAGCGGTGTAAGGGTTATAAGTCCAATTATAACCGCAATAGATGGTACTATAGAAAATACCAAAGAACTTTTTATTGTAGCTTTTACTTTCTCATCTGGTATATCTAATTCCTTTGCACGTTTTTTTGCACGAACAAAGAACAAAATACATATTAAAAAGATGACTAAAAGCCCAATAGCTACTAATACGTAAAGTAATTTACTATTTAAGATATCAAAAATATTCATATACCCTCCTTAATATAAATTATATATTATATATTAAATATACCCAAAATAAAAATACCTGTATAATTTATATAGGTATATAAAAAATAAAACCTGGATTAGTAATCCAGGCTAAGTATTTACTAATTATTTATATACTTTCCAGCTATTTCTAAAAGTCTTTGTGTTTGATGTTCAATTGCTTCTTTAACATCATTTTTTATTTCATCATCTTCATCAGCTTGAGTTGCCGATACTCCATATGGATTTCCACCTTGAGCATATATTGATTGATCAGTGTATCCTGTTGGAACTATTATTGAACCCCAATGCATAGCTGACGTATATATAGATCTTATAGTTTGTTCTTGTCCTCCGTTTAGATTTTTGGAAGAAGAAAAAGCTGTAACAAATTTATTTACTAATTTACCCTCAGCCCAAACACCACCTAATGAATCTATAAAATCTTTCATTTGACTTGAAATATTACCAAATCTAGTAGGACTAGAAATAATTATAGCGTCTGCCCAAACTAAGTCCTCAGGACTTGCTATTTTAATGCCTTCTGTTGCTTTAATTGTTTTATCCCAGGCAGATCCTTTTATAACATTACTTGTATCTCTTAATTCACTAACTTTTAAAAGCTTAACTTCTGCTCCATTTTTTTCTGCTTCTTTTTTTGCATATGAAGCCATTTTATAATTAACTCCTGTTTGAGAATAAAAAACTATTGATAATCTTACTTTTCTCATAACTAACTCCTTTAATTGTTTATCTATATAAAATATATACCCATCTTTTTATTTATAAAAAAAGCAGGACAAAACGTCCTACTTTTTTATCCTACTACTATATTTAGAATTTTACCTGGAACATAGATTATTTTTCTTATCTCTTTATTCTCTATATGACTTGCTATATTATTATCAGATTTTGCAGCTTCTATAGCATCATCTTTACTCGCATCCATTGACATCATTACCTTACCACGCATTTTTCCATTTACTTGTACTGGCATTTCAAATTCATCTAAACTTAGTTTTGAATCATCATACTTTGGCCAAGCTGCTTCATTTAGCATTCCCTCAAATCCTGCCATTTTCCAAAGTTCTTCTGTCATATGTGGAGCAACGGGATTTAGAAGAATTATATAAGTTTTAAAGTCATCTTTTGTAATACTAGCTTGACTTCTCATTTCATTTGACAGAGTCATAAGTGATGCAATGGCTGTATTAAATTTAAGATTTTCAAAATCTTCACTAACTTTTTTTATAGTTTGGTGTATTGTAACTTCAAGGTTTTTAGAGTATCCTTCTCCTTGGCCTATAAGATCTATCATATTATAAACACGTTCTAAATACTTACGGCAACCGCGAACTCCTTCATCAGACCAAATAGCTGTTGAAGTGAAATCTCCTATGAACATCTCATAACATCTTAAAGTATCTGCACCATAATCTCTTATTATATCATCAGGATTTACAACATTTCCTCGAGATTTACTCATCTTTTGATGATCTTCTCCTAAAATCATACCATGGCTTGTCCTCTTCTTATATGGTTCTTTAGTAGGAACAATTCCTAAGTCATATAAAAATTTATGCCAAAATCTAGAATATAATAAGTGAAGTGTTGTATGCTCCATTCCACCATTATACCAATCTACTGGACTGTAATAATTTAAAGCTTCTTTACTAGCTATAGCTTTACTATTATGTGGGTCCATGTATCTTAGATAGTACCAAGAGCTTCCTGCCCATTGTGGCATAGTATCTGTTTCTCTTTTAGCAGGCTTACCACAGATTGGGCAAATAGTATTTACAAATTCATCTATTTCTGAAAGCGGAGATTCTCCTGTTGCAGTGGGTTCATAAGTTTCTACTTCTGGAAGCATTATTGGCAGTTCACTTTCATCTACTGGTACCCAACCATGTTCCTCGCAGTAAACCATAGGAATTGGTTCACCCCAATATCTTTGACGTGAAAACACCCAATCACGGAGCTTAAAGTTTGTTGTAGCCTCCCCTAGTTTCTTTTCTTCTATATATTCTATAGCTTTTTGCTTAGCCTCAGTTGCAGATAAACCATTTAAAAATTCAGAATTTATAGATTTTCCCTTATTTATATCTGTAAGTGGAAGTTCTTCACTATCTTCTGTTTCATAAACTTGAACTATAGGCATATCAAACTCTTTGGCAAATTCATAGTCACGAGTATCATGGGCTGGAACTGCCATTATAGCTCCTGTACCATAAGACATAAGTACATAATCAGAAACCCAAATAGGAATTTCCTCACCACTTAATGGATTAATTGCACTTAAGCCATCAAGCCTTACACCTGTTTTATCTTTATTTAGTTCAGCTCTTTCAAAATCAGATTTTTTACGAGCCTCTTCTTGATAAGCTGTTACTTCATTATAGTTAGAGATTTTTTTCTTATAAACCTCTAGAATTGGATGTTCTGGAGAAATTACCATATAAGATACTCCAAATATAGTATCTGGACGAGTTGTATATACTGTAAGTTTATCCTCTGTATCTTTAATATTAAAGTTTACATTAGCTCCTTTTGATCTACCGATCCAATTTATTTGTTGAGCTTTTATTCTATCTTCATAATCAACTTCATCCAAATCGTCTATAAGTCTATCAGCATATTCTGTAATCTTAAGCATCCATTGATTTTTCATTTTATGAACGACTTCTGTACCACATCTTTCACATTTGCCATCTACAACTTCTTCATTTGCAAGACCAACTTGACAAGATGGACACCAATTTACGCTCATTTCATTCTTGTAAGCTAAACCATGTTTGTATAATTGGATAAAAATCCATTGAGTCCATTTATAATATTCTGGATCTGTAGTATTAACTTCTCTATCCCAATCAAAAGAAAATCCTATGGATTTTAATTGTTCTTTAAAATTTTTAATATTTTCTTCTGTAACTTTTGCTGGATGTATTTTATTTTTAATAGCATAGTTTTCTGTAGGTAGACCAAAAGCATCAAAACCCATTGGATACATTACACTGTATCCTTCTAATCTACGTTTGCGGGCAACTATATCTAGAGCTGTATATGGTCGTGGATGTCCAACATGTAGACCTTGTCCTGATGGATAAGGAAATTCCACAAGTGGATAGTACTTTTTCTTTGTTTTATCTACTTCACTATGAAAGGTTTTATTATCATCCCAAACTTTTTGCCATTTTTTTTCAATAGCATTTGGGTTATATTCTGGATATTTGGAATTATATTCACTCATTTTAACTCCTAATTTTTTTGTGAGAATGCATTTACATATCTTGGGTAAGGTATTACATCACGAATATTTTTCATTCCTGTAACATACATAACAGCTCTTTCAAAACCTAGACCAAATCCAGAGTGAACAACTGTTCCAAATCTTCTTAAATCAAGATAATTTTGATAGTCTTCTTCTGCTAATCCATTTTCCTCAAATGATTTTAAAAGTTCATCAAGTCTTTCTTCCCTTTGAGAGCCACCAATTAATTCTCCAACTCCTGGTACAAGCATATCAAATGCAGCTACTGTCTTACCATCATCATTACGTTTCATATAGAAAGCTTTGATATCTTTTGGATAGTCGGTAACAAATACTGGCCCATTTACTATAGTTTCTGAAAGATATCTTTCATGTTCTGTTTGTAAATCCATACCCCATTCGACTGGAAACTCAAATTTTTCTCCGCTAGCTTGTAGTCTTTCTATAGCCTCTGTATAAGTTATTCTTGCAAATTCTTTATTTCTTACTTGGTTAAGTCTGTCAAATAAGCCTTCATCTATAAATCTATTGAAAAATTTCATTTCATCAGCATTATTTTCTAATAAGTAGTCAATAACATACTTAATCATATCTTCAGCTACATCCATAGCTACATTGTAATCAGCAAAAGCTATTTCAGGTTCTAACATCCAAAATTCTGCAGCATGGCGAGGAGTGTTTGATTCTTCTGCTCTAAATGTTGGGCCAAAAGTATATACATCTCCAAAAGCTAAAGCATAGTCCTCCGCTTCAAGTTGACCTGATACAGTTAAATATGACTTTTTGCCAAAGAAATCTTTGCTATAATCAACTTTACCTTCTTCATTCATAGGCAGTTCATCTGGATTCATTGTTGTAATATTAAACATCTCCCCAGCTCCTTCAGCATCTGATCCTGTTACTATAGGAGGATTAACATATAAAAATCCTCTTTCCTGGAAGAACTTATGAAGTGCATAAGCTAGTGAACTTCTAACCTTAAAAACAGCTCTATAAGTATTGGTACGAGGACGAAGATGAGGAATAGTCCTCATAAACTCAAGAGTTTGCCTCTGTTTTTGGATAGGAAACTTATCAGAAGATTCTCCCAAAACTTTTATATCAGACGCTTGGATTTCATATGGAGTTTTATTATTACCAGTAGCCACTAACTTTCCAATAACTTTTAAACTTGTTGATAAAAATTGATGAGAAAGTTCATCATAGTTAAGAGCATCAGTGCTTACTACTATTTGTAGATTTTTAAAAGTGCTACCATCATTTAGCTCAATAAATCCTACATTTTTACCAAATCTAGAATTTCTAATCCAACCTTCTACCTTAACTTCAGTATCCAAGTACTGATCAATATCTTCTAATATTTCTCTAATCTTCATTATTTCCTTCCTTTCTCTTTTCCATCTTTTCTATCATTTCTTTTTCATAGGCAATATTTTTAGCTTTATAAAACTTTTCATTTTTATAAGCTTCTGGTAAATAATCTTGCTTTACATATCCACCAAATGAATGTGGGTATAGGTACTTTTCATGAATTAAATTTTTACTACCACTATAGTGTGAGTCTTTTAGATTATTGGGAACCTCTTTATCTGCATTTGATTTTACAAAGTCAAGCGCCCTGTCAATAGCTAAATAAGTAGAATTACTTTTTGGAGCAGCAGCTAAATAAGTAACTGTTTGAGCAAGTATTATTCTTGCTTCAGGCATACCTACAGTATTTACTGCATTAAAAGTACTATTTGCAAGTATCAGTGCATTTGGATCTGCATTTGATATATCTTCTGATGCAAATATTATCATTCGCCTTGCTATAAACTTAATATCCTCTCCAGAATCAAGCATTTTTGCTAAATAATAAAGGGCAGCATCAATATCAGACCCTCTCATTGATTTTATAAAAGCAGATGTAGTATCGTAATGCCTATCACCTGATCTATCATAAATAGCAATTTTTTTCTGAATAGAGTTTTCAATAGTTTCTTTGCCTATAGATATTTTACCATCTTTCTCATCTTCTGAAAATATAGCTATTTCAAGTGCGTTAAGTAAAGCTCTACTATCTCCATTTGAATATTTTATTAATGTTTTACTAGCATCCTTCTTTAAATCAATATTCTTACTTGATAAAATATCATCTTTGCTTAAAGCTTGTTCTATAAGATTTGATAAGTCATCCTCATTTAATGACTCTAACTCAAAAACATACATCCTAGAAATAAGTGCCTTATTGATTTCAAAATAAGGATTCTCAGTTGTAGCCCCAATTAGAATAATAGTAGAGTCTTCCACAAAAGGTAAAAGATAATCTTGCTGAGATTTGTTAAATCTATGAATTTCATCAATAAAAAGTATTGTTTTCTTATTTTCGTATTTTAGATTATCTTTAGCTATTTCAATTTGTTTTTTCAAATCACTTATTCCACTAGTCACTGCTGATAATTCTATAAAAGCCATATGGGTTGTTTCTGAAATTATCTTAGCTAAAGTAGTTTTACCTACTCCAGGTGGTCCATAAAAAATCATAGAATATATTCTATCAGCCTTAATCATTCGATTAATAATCTTACCTTCTCCTACCAGATGATCTTGACCTATATAATCTTTTAGATTTTTAGGACGTAACCTATCTGCTAGAGGCGCAGATTTTTCTAATTCTCTTTGCCTATTTAATTCAAATAAATCCATAACTTCTCCAAAGCTAATAAAAAAAGATGCTTAAATAGCATCACACTAATTATCAGCATCTTCCTTATCTTTTAAGTTTAATATTTCTTCATAAAATGAATCTACATCCTTAAATTCTCTATATACTGATGCAAATCTAACATATGCCACAGGGTCGAGATCTTTAAGTTCATCCATAACTAGCTGGCCAATAAAATTTGTAGTAACTTCTTTCTTACCAGTATGGTTAATCTTTATCTCAATATCTTTAGCCACTTTCTCTATCTGATCCATGGACACGGGTCTTTTTTGACAGCTTTTTACAATGCCATTTATAATTTTTGATGGATCATAGGCTTCCCTGGTGTCATCTTTTTTTACAACCATCAGGGTAATATTCTCATATCTTTCGTATGTTGAGAATCTCTTCCCACAATCTTCACATAACCTCCTGCGTCTTATCGCAGTATCATCTTCAGTTGTTCTAGAATCTAATACTTTAGTATTATGTGAATGACAATAAGGGCATTTCATATTATTTTAAGAAATCTGGCAAATCTATATCATCAAATGGATTTTTATTTGTTCTTTTATCTTCGGATTGACGAGAGTTTCTATTATTAGATTCAAACTCTTGCCTATTAGTTCTAGTTGGAGCATTCATCTCACCTGCTGTTGCTCTTGAAGAAGATGGTCTGCCTTGATTATCAAATCCTGTTGCAATAACAGTAATTTTGATTTCTTCACCCAATGATTCATCAGAGCCAACACCAAAGATGATATTAGCATCAGAATCAATATTATCACGTATGAGTTCAGCAGCTTCATTAGCTTCCATAAGACCTACTTCTGCAGCTGTTACATTTAGAAGAACAGCCTTAGCTCCTTCAATTGAAGTTTCAAGAAGTGGTGAATTAATAGCAGCTTTAGCAGCATCAACAGCTCTATTTTCACCAGCAGCACGTCCAATACCCATGTGAGCTATACCTTGATCACTCATAATTGATTCAACGTCCGCAAAGTCTAAGTTGATTACATTTGGAATAGCTATAAGCTCAGAAATGCCACTTACAGCATCCATTAGCACTTGGTCAGCTAGTTTAAATGCATCTACCATTGAAGTTCTTTTTTCAACTATTTGTAAAAGTCTATCATTTGGTATTGTAATAAGTGTATCAACATTTTCTTTAAGTTTTTCGATTCCACCTTCAGCTTGTGATTGTCTTTTTCTACCTTCAAAGGTAAATGGCTTTGTTACAACACCAACTGTTAAAATATCCATTTCTTTGGCAACACTTGCAACTACTGGAGCAGCTCCTGTACCAGTACCGCCACCCATACCAGCAGTAATGAATACCATGTCAGATCCTTTTAGCGCTTCAGTTATATCATTTTTTGATTCTTCTGCAGCTTTTTCTCCAACTGACGGATTAGCACCTGCTCCGAGACCACGTGTTAATTTTTCACCAATTTGTAGTCTTATATCTGCATTTGATTCTTGTAAAGTTTGCAAGTCCGTATTTACTGCTACAAACTCAACTCCTGATAGTCCATTATCTCTCATTCGGCTGATAGCATTATTACCACCACCACCAACTCCTATAACTTTTATTTTAGCTAAAGAGTTGTTATCATTTTCCATGTTTATATTCGCCATACTTTCCCCCGTGTTCTGTTTTATTTTAATAATTTAGATTTTCACTAAATGATTCAGGATTTACTTTTACTACTGGGTCATTTCCATTATTTAAGTCAATTTCTGTAATATCTAATGACTTACTATTTACATCATTTAGAATTTTATCAAGTAATTTTAACTTATAATCAATGTTATTTAAATCACCAAATTTCACATCTATATCATTTATCATTATACCAATTTGAGCTTTATTTTCCAAATTTAATTGATTTAACTCGTTAAAATATGAATAAGATTGAATAGCTCTTAAAAACTTAAGACTAGCCTCTGATCCAGTAAAATTTCCACCAATATTTTCTCTAAGATTAGCGCCTTTAATTTCTTTCAAAGGCAACTGTTTATATTCGTCAATATCTTCACCGAGTAAGGTAGCCTTATTTGAAATATAAACCCTGTGTTCCCCATTATCTTGAAAAAACAAAGGATAAGTTTCATCTACATTCACATTTAATAAATCAGGAAAAACTTTTTTTATTTTTACATTTTCAATTCCTCTAAGTTTATTTATATTGTCTTCATAATCACTAGGATTATAGAATAAAATATTTTTTCCTATTGGGTTTCCTAATTCACTTATTATATCTGTATCATTTGTCATCTCATTGCCAGTTATATATATCTGAGATATCTTCATATAGGAATGAATGTATATGCTATAAAATATACTTAATAAGGCAAGTAAAATTAATAAAAGAACATAAGCTTTAGTAAATAATTTTTTATTTTTACTATACTTACTACGTCTTTTAGCTACATAGGTCTTGCTTACAGTTCTACCATCTCTTTTTAAGTATCTATCATCATTAGTATTAGTCATATTATCTAGCTGTTAAATCTACTATCAATTCAAAAATAGTATCACTTGCACCATCATTTGAAAGTTTGGAACTAGCTTCCCCCATTTCAGTTAATTTGTCATTATTTGTTATTACACTTATTATATTATCATACAGAATTTTTCCATTAAGATCTTTTTCTAAAATCATCATAGCAGCTCCATTATCTACATAAGTTTGTGCATTATGTTGTTGATGATTTTCGGTAGTATAAGCTTTTGGAATAAGTATAGATGGTTTTTTCACACTTGAAATTTCAGCAAGACTCATAGCACCACTTGAAGCTATTACCAAGTCACTAACAGCGTAAAATAAATCAATATTATCTATATAAGGAAAAACCTTTAAATAAGAATTTTGATCTAAATTACTTATGAAATCATCATAATTTTTTTTACCAGTTTGATGCAATAAATAAAAATCTCCTTTTAAGCTATTAGCCATTTCTTTAACAGCCTTATTCATGGCATATGATCCGTTGGATCCACCAAAGGAAAAAACTACAGGTATGTCTTTTTTTATACCTAAACTTTCTAAATCTTCATTCGTATAATAACTAGAAAAATTAGTACGTACCGGATTGCCTGTTACTATTATATTCTCTTTATGCTTAAAGTATTTCTTTGCCTCTTTATATGATATACAAAGAGCATCTACCTTATTAGATAAAAACTTTGATGTAACACCTGGATATGAATTAGATTCATGAATCAATGTTGGCACCCCTGCTTTTGCAGCCTGAAAAATTATAGGACCACATACATATCCACCAGTACCAATAGCTATGTCTGGCTTAAAATCTTTTACAATTTTTCTAGCTGCTTTAAATCCTTTCATATTTCTTGATAAGGATTTGAAAAATTTCTTATTTATTTTACGAGGCATACCCATACCATCTATAGGCCTAAATTCATATCCATATTTTTCAGCTATAGATTCCTCTGGTCCCCCTTTTATTCCTACATATAATACTTTAGTATTGCTAATATTTTCTTCTATTTTTTGAGCTATGGCTATAGCTGGGTATATATGTCCTCCAGTACCGCCACCTGAAATTATTACTCTCACTCAATATTCCCTTTATATTTTTTTATTTTTTCTTTAAAATCCTTGCCACGTATTTCATAAGAATCATACATATCCCAGCTGGCACTTGCAGGTGATAATAAAATAATATCTCCTTGATTAGCTAAATTCACAGATTTTTTTACTGCATCTTCCATATCTTCTGCTAATTGGTATTCAACATTGTAATCTTCACACAAACCTTTTAGCTGATCTTTAGTTTGACCCATAATTACCATTACTTTTCCATTTTTTTTAAAGGCTTTTACATAGTCACTATAATCTATTTTCTTATCATATCCACCAGCTATAACTATAAGAGGATTATCAAAACTTTCTATAGCTTTTACAGAACTATCGACATTTGTGCCCTTGGAGTCATTATAAATTTTAACATTGTTTACTTCATCTACAAACTCTAATCTATGTTCTATAGATACAAAGCTTTTAGAAGCATTTGCTATATCATTAAAATCTAAACCAAATAAATAACATTCTAAGATTGCTGCCATTAAATTTTCATAATTATGATTACCAATTATTTTAAGTTCTTTAACATCTAAAATATCTCTAGTTTCCTCACCATTTGTAAATTTAATAATCGTGTTATCTAAATATAAGCCTTTGTCAACTATAGACTTAGTAGAAAATTCATAAATATTTGCCTTGATTTGATCTTTCTTTTCTTGTAAAATTCTATCATTTTTATTAATGATTAGGTAATCACTTTGATTTTGATTTTTTGTTATATTAAATTTTGAGTTAATATAGTCCTCATAATTCCCATGCCAATCTATATGATCTGGACTAATGTTTAGGATACTTGCTATATGTGGATGATACTTATTAGTGTCTTTGAGTTGAAATGATGATAATTCCTCCACAAAAATGGCATCCTCATTATGCATCTTCCACAAAATACCCTCACCAATATTACCTACAGATATAGCTTTTATTCCATTTTTATTTAGAATATGAGAAATCATAGAAGTTGTAGAAGTTTTTCCATTTGTTCCTGTAACAGATAAAAATTTCTTATCAGGAAATAGTCTATATGATAATTCTATATCGCTTATAACTTCATACTTACTAGAGAGTTTTTTAACTACATCATCACTTGGAGCTATACCAGGAGATTTTACAATATACTCAAAATTAAATTTTAACAAATCCGAATCAGAAATAGGGCTATAGTTATAGCCCTTCAATTCATCAACGTATACCTTATTTTTATCAAATGTATAAACTTCATATCCCATTTTGCTTAATGTTTTTACAGTGGATACTCCACTTACACCTAGTCCATATACTAAAATTTTTTTCATAAAATTGCCACCAATGTTATTAAACATAGTATTGTAGAAACAATACTAAAAGCCGCTACTATTTGAGGTTCCTTATATCCCTTTAACTCAAAATGATGATGAATTGGAGTCATTAAGAAAACTCTTTTCTTGTTACGTGTTTTATAAGAAATCACTTGAATAATTACAGATAGAGTTTCCATTACATATACCCCACCAAAAATTATTAAGTATATTGGTAATTTTTCTATAATAGCAATAGCTACTACTGCTCCTCCAATTGCCATGGAACCAGTATCTCCCATAAAAACCGAAGCTGGATTAGAGTTAAAATACAGAAATCCTAACAAAGCTGCAAACATTATAATTGAGAATAATCTTGTTGTTTCTGTTGTTGCTAATAGAAACAAGCATATAAATACAGGTAAAGAAACACTTGTCGCAAGTCCATCAAGACCATCCGTAAGATTTACAGCATTTGTAGTACCAATTATAATAAATATCAAAATTACAAATCCAAAAAAACTAATATCTACAATATGATTTGTAAATAATAACTGTAAAGTAGTCACACTTTCTTTATCATTTATGTAAGCCATAATTGTTACTAATATTGCTAAGACAAATTGTAATATCATTTTTTCTTTAGGAGTAAGACCTTCAGATTGTTTTAAAACTAATTTTCTAAAGTCATCGATAAAACCAATTGCTCCGAAACCAAGAGTACATATTAATAATATAGCTGTATTCATGTTAAAAGGAACAAATATCAAGGTCATCAATAAAGCTGAGATCAAAAATATAATCCCTCCCATTGTTGGAGTACCTGCTTTTTGATAATGACTTTTTGGACCCTCTTTTCTAATATTTTGCCCTATCTTCATATTTTTTAATATAGGTAATACAGCATATCCTAATACCACAGTTGCTATTATTGTAATAATTGATATTTTACCTATAAGGTTCATATTAATTTCCATCGAACTCTATTCTCTCTTCCTTAGCTTTATCGTAAACCATACCTAATTCTTCAATAGCATACCTTTGTATTCTGTTTATATCTACAGCATTTTCTAATTTAGCTTTAAGTCTATCTCTTTTTAACTCGGTTGATATACTTTCAGTAACAAGTTCATTATACTCATTTCTTTTTGTCATCAACTCATTTCTCTTGTTAAAAGTAAATATTCCTAAAGTTACTATTATTGCAAGAGCAAAAAATGATAAAATTATTCTCATTTTCCTATCTCTTTTTTCCTGCATCTTTATAGCATATTTTCTACTATATTTAGGATTTTCTCTGACCTTTAACTTTCTTCTATTTTTATTATTATTTTTTGATACTTGTTTTTTTGGTATTCTTTCAGCCATATTAAATCCTTTGACATACCCTAAGCTTAGCACTCTTAGATCTAGAATTTTCTTCTAGCTCTTTTTTTGATGCTGTAATAGGTTTTTTATTTACTATTTTTATTTTTGCTTTGTGATTACATACGCAAACAGGTAAAGACGGTGGACATATACAATCTTTTTCTAAATCTTTAAATTTATTTTTTACTATTCTATCTTCCAAGGAATGGAAACTAATTACGCACAGTCTAGCATCGATATTAAGAGAATCAACAACTTTTTCCAAAGTATTTTCTAATACTTCTAGCTCTCTATTAACCTCTATTCTTAAAGCTTGAAAGACTCTTTTTTCAGGGTGAGCTTCTTTAGATCTTACTGATCCTTGTATTAATTCTCTTAACTTAAAAGTTGTATCTATATGATATAGATCTCTAGTTTCGATAATTTTTCTAGCTATTGTTTTAGAGAATCTTTCTTCACCAAAATCTGAAAAAATTCTTACTAGTTCTTCTTTTGGATATTCATTTATAATTTTTTCTGCTGTTAACTCATTTGCAGTATCCATTCTCATATCTAGTGGACCATCGTTCATATAAGAAAATCCACGATCTCCATTGTCAATTTGATATGAGCTGACACCTATATCCATCAAAGCACCATCAATTTTGTCTACACCTAAATCTTTTAATACTTGATCAATATTTTCAAAGTTACTTTTTATAAAAGTAGCATTTGTGAAATCTTTCAAGTTTTCTTTTGCTGCATTTAAAGCATCTTGATCTTGATCTAAACCAATTAGCCTACCCTTTTCAGATAGCTTTTCTAAAATTCTTTTGCTATGACCACCCTTACCTAAGGTTAAATCTACATAAATACCGTCAGACTTTATATTTAAATTTTCTATTACTTCATCAGCTAAAACTGATACATGCTTAAATTCCATATTATTCATCCATTATATCGGATAAATTCACCTCAACTTCATTTATGTATTTTTGCCATTGTTTAACATCCCATATTTCTATAGTTAAATTATTTCCAATTATCATAGCCTCATCTTCGATATGTGCATAATCTCTTAAGTTCTTATTTAACAAAATTCTACCTTGTTTATCTAAGCTTGTTTTTATAGTGGATGAAAAAAACAATCTTTTTATAGCTCTATTTTTTTTATTTTCGTTACTAAGATCGTTAAGCCTTGCACTTTGTTTTTCAAATTCTTCTTTAATATAAATTATTAATGAAGACTCTGGTCCCTTGGTTATGAATATTTCATCAATAAGGTTTTCTCTAAACTCACTTGGCATCATTATTCTATTTTTAGAATCTAATTTATGTGTGAATTCACCTAAGAACACTTATTACCACCTTAAACCACTTTAATCCACTTTATAATCATTTTATACCATAGAGGATAAAAAATCAAACAAAAAAAATCGGCTTAAAGAGCCGATTAAATTTATTAACTTATTTGATTTCACTTAAATCTAACTATATTTTGTTTTTTTTCTTCCTTAGCTCTTTTGGGACTAAAATATGGTGGGACATGTTTTTTATTTGCTATAACATATATTATTAGACCAAGAACTATAAACAATAGAGACATTAGCTGAGCTATTCTTATAGGTCCTAAATATAAGGAATCCGTCCTTAGTCCTTCCACAAAAAATCTAATTAATCCATACCCCATTAAATACACCGCACTCTGTTTGCCTTTATCAGGATTTCTCTTTCTCCAATTTATTAAAATCAAAAAGATAATAATATCTCCAATTGATTCATATAAAAAAGTAGGATGAACCTTAACTCCATCAATTACGATTCCCCAAGGAAGATCTGTTGGACCACCATGAGCTTCTTGATTCATAAAGTTTCCCCATCTTCCAATACCTTGCCCCAAAGCAAGCGATGGTACTAAAACATCTGTTAAATCTAAAAATGGTAAATGTTTCTTTTTTGCAAAAAAATAAGTTGCAAGTGTTCCAAAAACTATACCTCCATGGATAGCAAGACCTCCACCTCTTATGTTTAATATTTGACCTGGATTTTGAGAATAATAATCCCACTCAAAAAGTACATACCAAAATCTAGCTCCAAGTATACCTATAGGTATTGCTACAAATAAAATATCATATATAAAGTCTTCGTCAAAGTCGCGTCTAACAAGCTCTTTTTTTGCAAAATAAGTACCTAACAGCATCCCTGCTATAATAAGTAAGGCATACCAATATACATCAATACCAAAAAGCGAAAAGGCGACTCGATTAAAGTCAAAAGTCATCATTCTTCCTCACTAGGTTCGTCCCAATTAGTATAAACTTCTTGAACATCATCATTATCCTCAAGTGTATCTATTAATTTTGTAAGACTAGGATGATGTTCACTAGATACTTCTACTTCGTTTTGTGGGATATAAGAAATTTCTGATCTTTCAATTTTATATCCAGATTCTTCAAGCTTAGCTACTGCTTCATTGAATGCTTCTACACTTGTTATAGCTTCAAAAAATTCGTCTTCTTCAATTACATCATCTGCTCCGGCTTCTAAAGCGTCCATCATAAATTCATCAAAATCTTTATCTTTATTATTTACTAAAATTTCACCTTTATGATCAAACATGAACATAACTGATCCATCAGTACCTAGATTTCCACCATTTTTATCAAAAGCATGGCGAACATCTGGTGCTGTTCTTTGAACATTATCTGTTAGACAATCTACTATTACTGCTACTCCAGCTGGACCATAACCTTCATATATTACTCTTTGAAAATTATCTCCTGCACCTTCTCCTGTTGCCTTTTTTATAGCTCTATCAATATTATCATTCGGCATATTATCAGCTTTTGCCTTGTCAATAGCTTGTTTTAAAGCTGGGTTATAATCTGGATTGTCCCCACCTTGTCTAGCTGCTACAGTTATATTTCTAGCGTGTTTAGTAAAGATTTTTCCTCTTCTTGCATCTTCATTTCCCTTTTTATTTTTAATTTTGCTCCATTTATTATGTCCTGACATAAATCCTCCTATAATTTAGTAAAAAGCATTTCTGCCTTTTTATTTTCTATTTTAATATTATCACTTGTCAAGTTTATTAAGTTTTTACAAACTTTTTCATATTCTTCTTCTTTTATATATAAAGAAATTTTAACTTGATCAGTAAATTCCTTATCTATTATAGCAAAATCATTTTCATTTAAATAATTTTCAATCTGCCCTAATAGTGAATAAGAATGAATTAATTCTACTACATAAAATGGTCTTTTGTAAACAATATTATTTATGAGTGCGTCACTTACTCCCCTACTATAGGCACGAATAAGACCACCTTTACCTAATAACTTTCCTCCAAAATACCTAGTAACAACAACTGCTATATTACTTACTCCTTCTTTCTCCAAAACTGATAACATAGGTAATCCAGCAGACCCCTGTGGTTCACCATTATCGCTATATCTTTTTATTTCTGGAATTTTATTTATAATATAAGCACTACAATTATGAGTAGCATCTTTATATCTTTCTGATATTTCATCTATAAATTCTATTGCTTCTTCTTCACTTTCAACATGTAAAATTGTTGTTATAAATCTAGATTTTTCTTCTTCAAATTCACTTATATGACTGCCTTCAACAGTCTTATAAGCTTGTGATAAATCGTCCATACTTATCCCTATCTTCTTTAGATATCTCAAATTTTATATTTGTTCCATCTTCATCATATTTAGTATTTAATATGTCATAATTAGTCATCATATGATCTAAGATATCACCATCAGCAAAAGGTATGTGCATATTTACAAGTTCGTATTCACTCTTTATCAATGAAACTATCTTATCTTTAAGCCTTACTAAATCATCATCATCTTGTGCAGAAATATATATTCTTTCACTCTCTCTTTTAAAGAGCTTTACAGCAAGTTCATCTTTCACTTTATCCATCTTATTAAAAACATATAAAATCTCTTTATCACCAATGTCTATATCTTCAATAGCTGTTTCTATAGCATGTAATTGATGTTCAATGTTATGGCTTGCATCTATTACTATTAAAAGCATATCTGCAAATCTAATTTCATCTAAAGTAGTTAAAAAAGAATCATTTAATTCAGCTGATAAGTTATCAATAAAACCTACAGTATCTGTTAATGTAACTTTGGTATTTGAAAAGTCTAATCTTCTAGTAGATGTATCAAGAGTCGCAAAAAGTAAATCATCTGAGTATACAAATTTTTCCGCACCAAAAATTTTCATCATGCCATTTAAAATAGTTGACTTGCCCGCATTAGTATAGCCTAATAGTGAAATATTATGGATATTTCTTCTTGACTGCCTATTTACTCTTTTAGTCTTTTCTACATCTTTTAATTGTTTTTCTAAAGATTTAATGTCACGAACTACTGCACGTCTATCAGTTTCAAGCATTGTTTCTCCAGGTCCTCTTGTACCTATACCACCTGCTTGCCTTGATAAATATGAAAACCACTTATTAAGTCTAGGTAACTGATATTTAAGCTGTGCAAGTTTAATTTTTAGTCTAGATTCTTTAGTATTTGCTCTTAGAGCAAATATGTCTAATATCAGAGTTGTCCAATCTACAACGTGTAGCTTTAGTTCTTCTTCAAGATTATAAAGTTGACTAGCTGATAGTTCAACGTCAAAAATAACCGTATCTACCTCTAATTTTTTTGCCAAGTCTTTTATCTCACTAACCTTACCCTTACCTATGTAAAATCTTGGATTAACTTTATCCACTACTTGGCTAACGTATGCTAGAGACTTGCCCCCAGCTGTATTGATTAAAGATTCTAGTTCATAAATTTTATTATCTTCATCGTCATCTCTATTTAAAACATTTACTTGTATAACTTCTTGCATAAACTCCCTTTCTAAATAGATTATACGATTAGCCAATAATTAATAAAGATAGTATATATGGAATAAATAATAAAAAAATGATAAAATGGTAATAAATTATACAAAAAATAGACTAAGATATTTAGGAGGCATAATGACAAAAAAAATTACCTCTATAGTACTAAAGCTTATATTAATAGTATTTTTAATCTTACTATCAGCAGTGACCATATTTGCAGGTCTTACTGGAGGAGCAATACTTGAAGTTATGAAAACTGCTCCAAAAATAGATTCAGATATTATTAAATATGAAATGAGCCAAAATTCCACTATAGTTGATGAAGATGGAAATGAACTAGATTCAATAGCTACAAATGAATATAGGGAAATTGTAGACTACAACGATATTCCAGATGATCTCAAACACGCCTTTGTAGCAGTTGAAGATGAAAGATTCTATAAACACCCAGGTGTAGATCCCCAATCTATACTAGGATCAGCTGTTGAGAATTTTAGAGCTGGTGGAATTGTACGTGGTGGATCTACAATTACTCAGCAGCTTGCTCGTAATACTTACCTTACAAATGATCAAACCTATCAAAGAAAGATTAGAGAAATTTATCTAGCCTTAGAAATAGAAAAGAATTTAAACAAAGATGAAATTCTAGGTGCCTATTTAAATCGTGTATTTATGGGTCAAAATTCTTATGGTGTCGAAGCCGCCGCAAAAACTTACTTTAATAAAGACGTTTCAGAGCTAAATTTAGCTCAGTGTGCGGCTCTTGCTGGTATTGTACAATCTCCTTCAGATAACTCTCTTTATAAAGCAATTAAAGTAGGAGAAGTTACTGATCAAAAAATTCTTGGAGAATTCAATATTGAAGGAGAAAAATATGCTGCAATTTATAATCCTGCGCCACTTAAAAGAGAAGTTTATGTTCTTGATAAGATGCTCGAGCACGGTTATATAAGCAAAAAAGAATATGACGATGCAAGGTCATTTGATGTTGCAGAATCAATAAAACCTGCTATAAGAACTAATACAGAAATTGCAAGCTATTTTAACTCACTTTTGGAAAAACAAGTTGTTAAAAAACTGATGGAAACTTACAACATGAGTGAAAATCAAGCTTGGGATAGACTTAACTATGGTGGATTACGCATTACAACAACAATTGATGAAGATATGCAAAAACAACTTGAATCAATTTATAATGATTTTTCATCATATTTAGTTGGAGATACTTCCACTTGGCAGCAAGCCCCTCTATTAGATTTAAAATATGATCAATATGGAAATATCATAAATGATAATGGAAATCTCTTGTACTATTCAAAAGCAAATTTATTAAATGAAAATAACGATATTAGATTAAGAGCTGATGAAGCTTGGTACGATAAAGATAATAATATCGTTATGAAAACAAATAAGGCTTATTTAGATCAAACAAAACTAATGTTTAGAAACTACTATTCATTAGATGAAAATAATAAAAATTTAAGAACTCATAAGTCAGGATATGTCGACTTTAATACCAATGAAAATATTAAGTTAGATGATAACCAAAATATTGTAATAAGTAATAAATATTTAGAAAAAAATCCAAGACTATTTTCTTATTATGATGATGGTACATTCTCAATAAATAAAGACTTTTACGACATAGATCTTGATGGTATAATTCAGCCTCAATCTTCTACTGTAGTCATAGACCACAGCAATGGACATATAAAAGCTATAATGGGTGGACGTGACCAACAAGGTATGAGAGTTTTAGATAGAGCTTCCTCTATACCAAGACAACCTGGATCTTCAATCAAACCTATTGCCACCTATACAGCTGCTTTAGATAATGGCTTTAATCTTGCAACTGGTGTGGATGATGTTCCTTTACTGATGAATGATAATAATCAACCTTGGCCCAAAAATGTTTATGATTATTACATGGGTGTAGTACCAATTAGAAAAGCTATAGAATTATCAATAAATACTATAGCTGTAAGAACCTTAGATGAAATCGGTATAGACACCAGTATGGATTACTTAAAAAGATTTGGAATTATAAAAGAAAATGGAAGTGATGATAACTTTATAACAAAAGATGAAAATAGTGTTACTAATGATGAAAATCTTGCTGCTTTAGGTCTAGGAGCAATGACACATGGCCTTACAAACTTAGATATGACAGCAGCCTATGCAGCACTTGCTAATAAAGGTACCTACAATGAACCCCTTACATTCTCTAAAATTGAGGATTCTCAGGGTAAAGTATTGTTTGATAGCGATAATGTAATTACTCATAATGTAACAAGTGAACAAACAGCATACCAAATAACCTCTGCTTTACAAAGTGCAGGTGCTTATTATAACAACATAAATCTAAATGGTATAGACTATGCTGTAAAAACTGGAACAACTGACGATTATGTTGACTTTTGGTGTATGGGATACACTCCGTATTATACAGTAGGTATTTGGATGGGTTCAGATGATCAATCAATAAGAATGAATGGTACTTCTATTAAAAGAGCTGCCAAAATGTGGAATACTGTAAATAATAGTATTCTAGAAGATTATGATTCTAGTTCATTTGAAAGACCTGATTCAATTGTAGAAATGTTAGTAGATACTATGAGTGGTAAAATACCAACAGATTTATCTAGAGCTGATCCTCGTGGTACAGTTATAACAGAAATCTTTGGTCCAGATAATAAGCCTACAAAAGAAGATGATGCACACGTATTGCTAACAGTTGATAGTAGAAATAATTTGCTAGCTTCAGACGTAACTCCTAGCTGGGCAAGAGTTCAAAGATCATTTATAAGACCAAAAAGTAATTACAATCCAAAAGACTTTGGGGATATTTACCCAAGAGATTGGGATTATAGAGCTCCTACAGAATATTCTGATTTGATATATGTTGCTCCAAAACCTAGATATCATAAATCATATGATGAATCTAGCGAAGATGAAGATAAAAGCAATGAAGAAAACAAAGATGAAACAGAAGAAAATGGAGATAACAAAAATTCGAATGAGGATAATAAAAATCCATCTTCTGTAGATGGAAATCAAAATCCTTCTCATAATAATACCGAGAATCAAAATAAAGATCAAAAAGACATAAGAAGATAGAAATGAGCTGTTGCAGAATGAATAAATCGTCCCAAAATAATTAGAAGAACCTCTGCGGAAATTTTGCCTTCACGAGTTAGGCAGACTATGTAAAAATTTTCCTAAGAGAACCTTCTAATGAAGGTACGATAATTATTCATAGTTTTGCAATGGCTCTTTTAAGTTTATTTTTTTCAAGCATCAACTTTTCAAATCTTTCTATTATAGTAATTACTTCAATTAGATTTAAAAATACACAAAAAAAACAGAGCCTAGGCTCTGTTACAAAAATAATTAGAATCTATTATTTTTTCTATTAGTTGTAGTAGTGTTCTTATTGCTTTTGTTTTTAATTAATCCTATAATCCAAAGTAATAAAGCAGCACCAATTACAGCCCATAATATTTCTACAAATGTATTTGGAGTAGTACCTGGTTTTAAGAAAGCTGCATTATATATCCAGCCACCTATTACAGAACCTAGTATACCAACAATAATGTTAGCAACTCCGCCCATTTCCGCATCTTTTCCCATAATCATACTAGCAATCCATCCTGCTAGTGCTCCTAAAATTAATGTCATGATAAATGACTTTCCGTCAAACATAATTTCTCCTTTCAAGAATAAAAAATTTCGTAATAAGAAAATTAAAATTATTACATTATATATATAGCCAAGTTTAAAATTTTTAAACAAAAAACGCACCTTGAAGGTGCGCCTGATAAGATAAATTAAACTTGTGCTCTTGTATTGTTCTTATTATTTACTGCGCGAACAATAAAGTAGCATACTAGTGAACCTATTATAGACCATAGAACAACCATTCCATTTGTAGGAGCGTCATTTGCAAGTCCATAAATTACAGCACCAATTAATGCACCAACAATTCCCCAAGTGATTGCTTTACCATATGGCATTATAGTTTTCTCGCTCATAGCTGCTGGTAAAACCCATCCTATAATTAAGCCTATAAGAATTGCATATAACCATTGCATACCTGCTAAATTCATACATTTCCCCTTTCTTAATTTCTTAAAAATATCAAATAACAACATAACTATCTTATCATTAATACTTATACCCATTGTATAAAAAATATACTTTTTTTGATTAATTCATATAAAATTCTCAAACTTTGCTTATACTCTTTAAAATCAGATTGATGAAATCTAGAAAAAAAAAGATATAGCTTATGGTATAATATCAATGAGGTGAAAGTCGTGAATGATATTACAATTTTAATTATAGAAGATGAACAAAAAATATCAACTATCATGAAATCCTACTTTGAAAAAGAAGGATACAATGTACTTCAAGCTTTTGACGGCAAAGAAGGTTTAAAAATCTTTAATGAAAATGAAATAGATCTGATTATACTAGATCTAATGCTCCCCTTAATACCAGGTGAGGAAGTTATAAAAGAAATAAGAAACAAATCAGAAGTTCCAGTGATAATGGTTTCTGCTAAGGTTGAAGAAAATAACAGAGTTGATGGTCTTAGACTTGGTGCAGATGATTATGTGACAAAACCATTTTCTCCAAAAGAACTAGTGGAAAGAGTAAAGGCAATATTACGTCGTATTGAAAAATACAACATTCCAAGAGCTGATATAATTAAAACTAGCGACGGCAGATTAGAAATGGATTTAGAATATAATAGGATTTTTAAAGATAGCAAAGAAATATTGCTTACAAGAAATGAATTCCAAATTTTAAAGACCCTATTTTCAAATCCTAATAAAATTTATTCTAGAGATGAAATTATAGAGCAGACTTTTGGTTTTGATTATGACGCTTATGACAGGGCTATTGATACTCATATAAAAAATATTAGATCAAAGATTGAAGATAACCCTAAAAAACCTATATATATAAAAACTATATATGGTATGGGTTACAAATCAGGCGGAGTAGATGATCACATTAAAGAGTAAGATAATAAGAAACTTTACTGCGGGCATCTTAGCCTGCATTTTAGTTTTTTCAATACTTGTAACTTTGTTTGTAAACTTTAACTACAAAGAATTACTTCTAGATATGAAAGATGAAAGATCTATAGAAGTAAGTTATTGGTTTAGAGTATATAATAATGATAATAATATAAGCAAAAAAGAAATGTGGGAAGGTATTGACAGCTTAGCACAAGATTTAAAAGTAAAAATCGTATTTGAAGAGCCAGACGGTAGTATATCCTATTCTTTTGATGGACGCGAAAAACATAATCCATATCCACCAAAAGAAGATGTTTTTTCTTTTTTCAACGTCGATAAAACACGTCGTTCTGGAAAACTTCACGTCATTTACTATACAAATCCCGAACCTATTCAGCAGCTTCAAAAGAATTTTTCGACAGCGCTTGTTTATTCTATAGGTATCTCCTTACTAATTGGTATTATAATAAGCTTAATACTTTCAGATAACATTTCTGAACCAATTATGACTATGAGTGATGCCACTATAAAAATCAAAGATGGACAATATGATATAGGCGATCAGTATACAGATATAAAAGAACTAGAGACTCTTCAAAATAATATAAATTATTTATCAAATAACTTAAAGTATCAAGAAGAAATTAGAAAGCAATACGCTCAAGATATATCACATGACTTACGTACTCCTATTACTAATCTACAGCTTTATATAGAAGCTATCAAAGATGGAGTGATCGAAGCTGATAAAGATACTATGGATATACTTCTAACAGATGTAAAAAGATTAGAAGGCTTAGTAGAAGGTCTAAAGAAAACTTTTGATGATAATGTGGAATATTTTGCATTAAATAAAGAAACCTTCAACTTATCCGATGAAGTAAAAAATGTAGTAAATAGCTTTTTAATAAATGTTGAAAATAATAATATAACATTAAATTCATATATAGATGAAAACATTATTGTAAACTCAGACAAAGATAAATTTAACCAAATACTTCAAAATCTAATATCTAACGCAATTAAAGCAATAGGTAAAAATGGAAATATTGATGTTTATTTAAAAAATAATAATAAAGAAATAACTTTAAGAGTCATAGATGATGGAATTGGTATAGAAGAAGAGAATATTCCTAGAATATTTGAAAGGTTTTATAGAATAGAAGATTCAAGAAATACCGAAGATAATGGACATGGTTTAGGATTATCTATTACAAAAAACTTTACAGATGCCCTCGGTGGTACGATAAATGTAGATTCAAAATTAAATGAAGGTACTGACTTTACTCTTACATTTATGAAATAAGGAAAATTATGACAAAGAAAAATAATAATAAATCTAAAAGCAATAATAGATCTCATAAAAAAAAAGTTAATGCTAAAAATAGATCTAATATTAATTCTTCTTCAGTAAGTGAGAGAGCAAAGAGAAAAAGAGCTCAAAAAAAGAAAAAGTATAGAAGAAGAAGAATTTTAGTTGGTATAATAGCTATAGCTATTTTACTACTAATTATTAGTTTAATCTCAAATGCTATAAATGCTTATAAGATAATGGGTTATCCAAAATTTAGAGATGAAGTTTTAAATAAAATGTCAAATGAAGTATTCGTCTCTTCATCCGATGGCAGATCATTAAGCTCAGCAGAAAAAGTTACTGACTTTGATGACTTATATAAAACCATTGAGAGAAATTATGCTGTAGATAATGAAAATAAAGAAAATTTCCAAAAATTTATAAAAGATTACAATTCATATCGCAAAAAAGTTTATAGCTCAAAAACAGATCAAGAATACTTTAAAATCTTAGACCAATATATATCTATACTAGATGATAGTAGAACCTTTATTTTAGATAAAGAAACATATGATCACCTATTTAATTACTATAGAAAAGACTCCAAATCTTACAGAAATAAGATACTAGGCAATCCACAAGCTGTAGATAGGTATAAAAGACTAATTGCAGATCCTAAAAAAATAAAGCCATCTATGAGTGTATCAATTGAAAAAGAAAAAATCTTAAGGATTGCATTACCCGATTTTAAAGCAGATGAATTTGATAAGGACTTGAAAACAATCGTAGATTTACTATTAGACAATCCACCTATAGACACAGTTTTATTGGACTTGTCTAATAATAACTCAATAGATAATATATATCCAAGCAAACTAGCCCAAATGCTTATTCATCAAGATTATGAAGAATCTAATTTAATATTTTATAGAGGAAAATTAATGAAAAGTAGTTTAGAGTCAATAAAATCAAATCAAAGCACTAGCTACTCTACCCCATTTGTAAAAAATGATGTAAGCAAATATCCTAATGAAATTGAAAATATAAATTTAGATGATTATCTGTACTATGATGAAGTAAGTCATAAGATAGAAAAAAATAATGATTTTTCTGATAGAAAAATCTATGTATTGACAAATGAATATACATCTAACGAAGCTATAAAATTAGCAGATATTCTTAAAGATAGCGATGCATATGTAGTTAAAAATGGATTAGAAGCAAATAATACTTATAAAGATGTAATTTATAACATGAGAAGCGATTTATACGTACTAGAGCATTCTGGACTCATTTTATCTTTAAATAGTGCCTATAGCAAAAATGAATCAGAAGAAAATAAATATTTAAAATATGACCAGAAAATAAACTCAAAAGATCCAATTGAATCTATGTATGATATTATAAATTAATAAATTAAAAAAGGCTGTTGCAAAATAGATAAATCGTTCCAAAATCATTCGACCACTTTCCTAAAATTGTCTCCGTCAGTCGACGGATCATATCTAAAACTTTTAGCAGTGTGTTTAATGAGTGAACGATATATCTATTAATTTGCAACAGTAGTTTTCTTTCACTCATATTCGTTCGCTCAACTCACTTAAGTGAATAAAAAATACCAGAGATTTTAAATTCTCTGGTATAATTTTTATTACATCTATTATCTAATTGTTTCTTTTTTTACCATTTCTAAAGCTTTTTCTTCACCAAGTTTACCACCCCATGCTGATAATGCTAGAGCTACAATTAAACCTAGGAATGTTATAATAGAACCAGCTGAAAGTTTATTGGAAGTATCTTCTGCTCCTGTTTTTACACTATCAACTGTATCATCAATAGTATCTTGCGCTTGGTCAGAAAGTTCTTTAACTTTTACTGATGCATCATCAAGTGTTTCTTGAGCTTGTTTGTTAGCATCTACTAAACCATCGTAGATATTATCTGTAACTTGTTCAGCTTCTTCTTGTGTAAGATCAGAATTATTAGCTACTGCATTTGCTATTGCATCTCTATCTGCTGAATCTGCGATAGTTTGAGCTCTGTTAGATAAATCTTTAGATACTCTATCAATTTCAGAATCTGCTGAATCTGGATCAAGAGCTATATTTTTAGCTGCTTCTTTAATAAGATCTTTAGATTCTTCTAATTGATTATTTAGATAATCAGGTTGTAATTCTGGTATATCAGTATCTGAAAGATACTTGTCAACATTTTCTTGAAGTTCAGTAGTATCAATATCAGTATTACTAATAGCTTCTCCTGCTTTATCAAATCCTTTACCTATATTATTGTTTGTTGATGATATAGCAGATCCAGCTACATTACCTACACCACTTGCAACATCTCCAGCAACATTTGCTGCTGTTCCTAAAACTTGAGTAATAGCATTTAATACAAGTGTTATTAAAAGTAAAAGTGTAACAGCCCATGTGATAGCTCCGTGAAGTTTACCAGATTTTCTAGCTGCATAACCTGCAATATATCCCCCTGCTAAGAATGAAAGTATTAAGGTAATCGCAGTCCATATTCCTGTTCCTACACCTACTCCATCTAGTGGATGAGCATTAGTTGGTGAGAATAAACCAAATCCTAAAGCTGCTGTTATCAAACTTAATGTTGCAAAACAAGCTGCTGCTGTAATTGCACCTGCAAGAATTGATCCCCAAGAAAGGTTTGTACCTGCTGGTAATGCAGTAGTTGCTCTTTCATAAACAGGAACGCCTTCATGAGCTCTTTCGCTTCTACGAGGATTTTTTCCTGTTTGACGATTATTTGATCTGTCAGAAGATCTTTCAACAGTTGTCTTCTCTGTTTCGAAAGTCTCTACTTTACGATCATTATTTTTTCTATCTGTCATATTTTCCTCCTTAAAAATAATAATAACAAATAAAACATATCTTGTTACTGATATTATAATACCCTAACTAAAGTATTTGAAACTATTTACTTTATATTACTTATAATTATAATATTGAAAGGCGTGCATTATTGATTTAATAGCCAAAAATAAAAAGTAAAAACCAACTAGAGTCACTATAGTAAGTGAAGCACTCATTGGATTTTTTATCATCATAAACCCTATGATTACGCCTAAAATATTTAAAATTAATAAGCTGGTCCAAATTCCATAAGCAAAGATTTTTAGTGGGCTTATTATAATTATGCCCATTATTGATGTAAATATGAACCAAATTGCAAACATATATGGTAAAGCCACAAATGTTGTCTGAATATCAACTAGTATAATGATACCTAATATTATTTGAACAATTCCAGATATGAGACTTAAATTCGTAGTATCTTTTTCATAATGCCTACTAAGCTTATTCCTTAAGTATATATCACCAATTCCTGAAAGTATTACAAATATGCCTAACAAAACCGCCATACTCATTAAACTTGCAGTCGGATCTTTAAAGGCAATGATTGCAACTATAAGGTACAAAACACCCAATATAAGGCTTTCCCAATTTATGCTACTATTTTTATGTTCTGCCATAATACTACTCCTTATCGACCTTTTAAGCTATTTTTTACTTGTCTAGCCCTTTCAATTTCACTAACCATATCTCGTCCCCCCATCATTTTCTTTATATTTTTTACATCTAAAATAATAACTTCATGGTTTAATAATTCTTCTTTACTATCTTCATCTAAATAAGAAGTATTAATTATTAATAATGGAGTTACTCCATCCATTAAATTTTCATACTGAACTAGTAATTTATTAATAAAATTCTTATCTACCACCTCTTTATAATCATAATTTTTGATATCAATAGCATATTTTTTATCACCTTTTTTAGCAAAAAGCTCAAAATCGTGGCTTCTTTGATACTTTTCTTGATAAGCTTCTATAAAATATCCGTTCTTATGAAAGGCTTTACTAATTAATTGTTGAGAATTATAGTCAAATTGAATTTTTCTAAGAGCATCTAAAAGATTATTAGGATTAAGTTTGAAAAACCCCCTATATTCAGTAATCTGTTCATTTTTTTGCAAATCAAATCCAACAACTATATTATCTATGACATTGAAATTCCCATGAGCAATAGCATTTCTTATATGTCTTAAAAGTGACATAGTTTTAGTTTCACCATTTGATATAGCCATTATTATCTTAGGGCATTTTGTACAAATTTCTTTTAGAAATGGCTTAATTACATCATATGAAATTTTTTCTGTAAAAAGTACATCTTCGTCTTTAAGATCCATAGCTTTCATAATTTCAATAAAAATAAAATCATCATATCTTGGATTAAGTAACAATTCATTCTGCTTAGATTGCTCAGACTTTATATTAGGTACATACCATAAAAGATAATATATAGCCTCTCTAAGCTCATCACTTAACTTAATAGGTACTTTTTTATGCTCAATCGAATATTCAACCTTATTTTTACATGAATCAAATTCAAATTTATCTGTAAGTTCCATAAAAAATCTTTTAATTATTAACTACTAAATCGAACATTTCTTCATCTATAATTGTTAAATAGATATCTATATCATTAGTAGCTAAAAATTCATTAATACACTCCTTTGAAATTCTTATAGCCTCTTTATATGGATACCCATATATACCTGCTGATATCAAGGGAAATGCTATAGATTTTAAATTGTATTCTTTAGCTAAATTTAATGAATTTATATATGAATTTCTCAGTAATTTCTCTGATTGCTTAGGTTTAGATGGATCATATATAGGACCTGCTGTATGAATTATATACTTTGCTTTTAAATTATAAGATTTTGTTATGACAGCTTGGCTAGTTTTTATTGGAGCTAATTTATTACATTCTTCTTGTAGGCTATTGGCACCAGCTTTACGAAAAATCGCACCACAGACTCCTCCACCCATTTGAAGAGTTGTATTAGCTGCATTTACGATAGCATCTACAGATAAATCAGTAATATCTTTGTTTATAATATCAAAACCCATTTATACCTCCAGTTAAATTTTATAATATTTGATAAAAAGATAAAGGGTTACCTAATGTATTTTTCTATATCGTTAAAAAATCTACTAATATAGTAATCTACGAATTCTCTTTTTGATCTATCAAAATAATGAAAATAATATTGTCGCCCATTGGCTACCATTCCGGTTACATCAACATAAGTCCATCTATTATTCAGTTTTATCACATTCCGCTGATGCTCTCCTGAATATCCTTCTGGTCTAGACTCAACCTTTGTGTTACCTGTTACGGAATAAGCAGGTATACCAACTCTTTGACATAGAATAGCAAAACTTTGAGCAAAGCCAGAACATTGAGATTTACCTTTGACCAAAGCTCCATACATATTATTTTCAATAAGATCATCCTCACTGGATTCAAACTGATATTCATTATTTTCAGCCAGCCACTGGGCAAAATAATATGCTTTGTCATATTGTGTATAGTAATTCTCATTTGCATAATTAACTAAGACATCTATCTGCTTTTTGACTAAGTTCTGCTCAGCAGCAGTTAAATATGTCTTAGTATTCTCTTCTATCTTAAGTCTCGGAATTAGTTTAAATGTATCTTCATTAAAAAAATAATTATAATAAATATAAGCCTCCGTATCACCCCTAGAATAAAAAGGACTTAGCAAAAATAAATCTGTTATGAAATCCATTTTATCATCAAAATCATCTTCAAGTTTCACTCTAGGATCATTAAGAGCATCATTTATTATTTCGCTAACATAAAAAGTTTTATTCTCTTTATCAAAGTATTCAACCATCATAACAGCATACTTATCTTGAGTTTCTAAATCATCAAATCTTTCTTTTATTAAAAATCCAGGTTTTATAATTTCATAATTAAGTTCTATAGGTTTAAATGATGGTTGTTTTAAAACCGGATTTTTACTTTTTTCTTCATTTATAGAAACACTATTTTCATCAACCAATTTATCACGAGATTCGGTGGTTATAGGTGGCACTCCACCTTCTTTTATGGGTTTTGCACACGATGTAAGTATTAATAAACTAATAATATATAGAAATTTTTTCATAATAATATATTTCCTTATTAGTTTTATTTTACCATATTATTGTATTAATAATATAAAAATCCTAGTGCTTACGTATTTATATTATTAAAAACTAATTTCTTCCTCGCTTATTCCTAAATATTCATAAGCTCCATGTATATCTAGTAAATTATTAATAAGGTATTTTATTCTTAATTCTAATGGTACTAATATCATATATTTGTAAGATATCAAAAAGTTTTCTAAGTAGGCTTCTCGTTTTTTTAGGAATTCAAATATTTTTTTTTCACTTATAGGATTTATTCTAATTTCATCAAAATACTTTGTAGTATCTGGACCATAAATTATGCCCTCCCTCTCATTTGCAATATAGTTAGTTGTTTCACTTGCTACATTCAACATCAAAGCAAGACTTCTATTTATCTTGCTATTTTTAAAAGTTATAAGACCGACTAAATTTTCTTTTATCACAAAGGTGTAATCCTCCTCTGTATATTCACTTGATAATTCTTCTATTGTTGAATCTACATTACTATTAAATTTAAAATCATTGGGATTTTCCAAGATATATTTCATGCGATCTCTAATTATAGTGCTAACATCTACATCTCCTGCCGAGAAGAATTTAGGAGCTTTCCCGTCGTTAGCTTTACTTACAATGATTTTCTTTTGATCTGTATACAATTTATCTATCTTCCAAACTAATCCTGCTAAGTATATATGAGCATCTACTTGTATATCAGGTCTAATATCGAGCTCTCCAATTTTGCCTTTTCCATTGTATACTGTATAAACTTGATTACTAACAAACTGATTATAAAAAGAGCCTATTCTCATTAATTTTTCTATATTAATACCTGTGATAACTTCGGTTTCTAGGATTTCTATGTACCCTTTCTCAAGCATATAATTGGTAATATCTTTAAACTCATCATCACTTATATCGGAAAAGCTTGACAAAGTTTTATTAAGATAATAATATTCCTCTTTTGCTAACCCATAGTTTTCTAAAAGTGTAGATAAGACTTGATGAGCAAATACATCATAAGCTTTTACTGTTTCATCTAGCTTATCTAGTAATTTTTCCTCATAAAGACTAATTGTTGCAATAGATTGAAGAAGATCCCAAGAAGAGGAGCATATTTGATGAAATATACTTTTACCCGTTTTTCTTCCGCTTCTACCAAGTCTTTGCGCAAGAGATAGTACAGAATTAGCTGCTCCATATTGGATTACTGAATGTACAGCACCTATATCTATTCCAAGTTCTAATGTAGAGGTTGCAGTTATTACAAAATTTTCATTTCTTGCTTCTTTGGCAAATTCTTCTATTTCTTGTCTACGATTTTTGCTTACAGATGAATGATGAGCAAATATTTTTAAATTGCTATTTTTTTCTTTTGCTATTTTCCCTAGACCTACAGCAATAGCCTCTACTCTTTCACGAGCATTTGGAAATACTATCATTGGTCCTTCTTCTGCATATTCGTAAATCTTATATATAACGTCATTTGAAATATTATCGGATTCAAAAAAATCTAATGTAATTTCTAAATCATTTGCTGACTTATCAACCAAAATATTGGTATCTCTTCCATTATTAAAAAACTTTTTTGAAAGATTGTAATTTTCTTCTCCAATAGTTGCAGAAAGTCCAATCATCCTTGGTGGATTGTATGTATATCTTAATATTCTTTCTAATAAAGACCTAAGTTGTAAGCCTCTATTCCCTATTAAAAAGCTGTGAATTTCATCTACTATTATATAGTTGACTTCGCTGAAAAGTTTACTAGCAATTTCTGATTTATCTGATAAAAGGGCTTCAATTGATTCAGGTGTTATTAAAACTATCCCTCTTGGATTAGCAATAAGCTTATCTTTTTTTGACTTACTTGCTTCTCCATGCCAAGAAGTTATTGGTATATCCATATCAAAGCACATATCACTTATTCTCTTAAACTGATCATTAATAAGAGCAATAAGTGGAGATATGTATATTATTTTGATTCCTTTCTCCCAGCTTTTAATCTTGCTTATTGCAGGCAAAAAGGCAGCTTCAGTTTTTCCTTGAGCTGTAGCTGCTGATAAAATCAAGTTATTTTCATTTGTAAAAAATGCTTTTATAGAAGCATTTTGTATTCTTGTAAGTGAAGGCCAGCCTTTTTCATGTATATAAAATCTTAACTCTCTATTTAATAAGCTATAGGCATCTGTCATATTATCTCTATCTCATCATCTAAATCATCTGGATCTTTGCTAATAGTAAGAATATCTTTAAATCTCATAGTTAAAATATCCATAATTTCATTATTAGGATTTTGTCTTTTTAGATCAAGTATTTCTATAAAATCCTTAATAACGGCACGTGGTGTTAAAAATTCATCAGCTCCTGGTCTATTAAGCTGACCCTCCATGTAAGTTATTATCTCATTCTCGCTTATAGATATAGATTCTTTATAATTTACATTATAGATATTTACTAAGTTTTCTAAAAGTGTGTATATTTCCTCATTAGTTAAGGCTTTTAGCCCCAGTACTGTCCTGTTCGTGTTAATTAGCTTATTATCCATACTTTCTTCACTACCAAGTCTGCCTTTTAGAGCTCCGTAAGATGATAAACCACGATTCTCATCAAATATAGTCTTCCTTGTTGCACCAAAATTTATAAATAAACCCTTAGCTATATTAGATTTGCATTCATTATAGATATTTAAAATTCTCTCATAATTTCTTTCACGAGTAACAGATTTAGGTAACTTATATAAATTTACTGCCTCGTCAAAATTAACTACAAATCCACTATAACTTATACCTAAAAATAATTCGCTCATATTTTTTAAAGCATCAAACCAGTTATCATCATTGATTATTTTATTTATCCCAAGAAGTTTTTTAGACTCTGTTTTAGTAGTTATATCTCCCCTAAGCCATCTTATAGCATTGGCACGGAGTATTCTATTATCTTCTATTAATCCTTCATAAAATTTAACTATAGCTTCTCCAAATTCAAAAGATAGGCCTACAGCAGAAAAATTTCCTATTGTATTTAATATTTCATTAGAAACTTCTTTTTTATAGTTACCTCCTATTATTTCAGATATTTCAACATTATTCTTATCTGCTACTATACTAAATACATCATTTAACCATTCTTCTACAATAGTATCTAAAGCATTCCCTGTTTTTACAGTTTTTGTTTTTATATTATCTATAATTTCTGTATATAAAGCTACTACTTTTCTATCATTTGCATAAAATCTTCTAGAAGGATTGAGATCTAGAGTTGATACTACAAAATTTTTTTGAATGGAAATTTGTTCTATTGTCGCTAACATAAAACTTTTGCCAGAACCAAAATCACCTACCCAGAATCTTATATCTGATCTACCATCAGCTACACTATCTAGTATTTTTATAACTTCTTCTACTTCTCTATTCCTACCAACAAGCAAATGTTGCACACCCATATTGGGTACTACACCAGCTTCTAAAGAATTTATTATTACCGATGCTTCTTTTGGATTAATCCTGATCGCCACTTACATACTCCTTTATCATATCTACATAAAAGTCGTCTATAATGACCTTATCATTTTCTATTACTAATGTTTGATCACCAATATAATCGTATAAGCTTTCATTTATTTTTCCTAAGTAAGTATTAAGAGTCATGCTATCATTTTTAGCTAGACAACTAAGTTGATCTTTTTTAATATATCCCTTACTTAAAATATCTTTTAATATATGATTATAAGTATTACGACTACATTTTTCTACATTTTCTTCTTTTTCAAATAAATCATTATCTTCATCTATTTCAAAGAATTCATTTACCATAATAACTGTCTTATTTAAGTTAGCTCTTGATATATCAATCTTTTTATTATCAACTTTTATTTTTTTTGTCTTAGCTTTATTTAGATTTTTTATCTTCGCTATTAAGTCTAAAGTTAATTCATTTTTGTTAATAAGTCGTAAGAATTCATCATAATTTTCTTCCTTAATTACCCCAAATAAAATCTTATCATGATTTCCTCTATTTATTTTTTTCTTATATAAAAAATATAAGGCTAATATTTCATCATCTTTTTTAAGTAATTCTATAAGAATTTTCTTAAAATTTTCATCATTTTCGTGTTCATACAAGACTTTAATTTTTTCACTATCAGAAAGTGTTTCAACATATCTTATAAAGTCTTTAGTTTTATTATGGTTTTTCTTAAAATATAAATCATAGGCTCTAGAAATTTTTTCTTTATCAATGTTATCTAAATAATCCTCCTGATAGTTTTCAATAAAGTCGTACATTTTTCCATTATCAAAATCTTTTATAACATCAATAGATTTTTGAGTATTTATATTAGTCAAAAACGCAAATTTATCCCTTACATTAGATTCACTAATTAAAAATATACTATCTAAGATAATCTTTGAACTTTGATAAGGACTTACAATATTTAAAAGCTTTTCTCCATCAAGATCTTTATTATTAAATATTTGCTTAACAGTTGCTAAGTACATATCCAACAAAATATCTATTATATATTGATTTTTCCAAAGAACATTGTTTCTTTTGGATATTTGGTTAATAGCTAACTCTTCTTTTTTAGAAAAATCATATTTTTCTCTCAATATTCCTTTTGGATCCCACCACATGGATACTTTATTATTATCCGTTAAGTCAAAATACTCCCTTGTTTTAATATCAGGATCTTTTAATCCTTTACTTAACTCGAGAACTCTTTTTTGTATTAATTTAACCAGCTCATTGCCAAAATGACTTTTTAAAAAATTATAAGACTTAATTGGATCTTTATTAGATAATGGGTTATAAAAATTCAATACTTGGGCTTCTGCAATTAAATAAATACTATAATATATATCATAATTAACGCCCTCTCTCCTTAGCTTGGAAGATTCCCTTGCTACTGTAGTATACTTTTTATTGAAACATTCTTCTAAGCTATCACAAAGATGAGCATACATTTTTAGACTAGCTACATTTAATTGGTTAACTTTCATAGCCTGTGATTTATAGTGTCTATCTAATTTTAAAATCCAATACTTATAATCTTTAATAACAGGTTTTCCATCAAATTTTTCTTTAGGAATATCTACTTTATCATCAAAGCTAATATCTATTACGCCTTTGGTAGAATCTTTATCAACTTTTCTCTTTATAGGAGGTCTTTTCTTTATATCTGATAAATCACTCGTTAAATCATTTATTAACTTTATAATGTCATCAAATTCCATATTAACCTCCAAATTATATTTATACTACATTATACTTCGGCATTAATAAAAATGCTTAGAAAAAAACTGCTGTATAAAGACTTAATTAGCTTATCCAGCAGTTTTTGTATATGAAATTTCTGTGATATATATACTGATTCATTGTATTAAGACTTACTGAAGCTATCTTTATTTATCATAATAAATTCTTCCATAAATGATATTGTTATTCTTATTAACAATTATAGTTTCATAAATCTCGTAAATTCCATAATAATCAAAGTATTCTACATTAGAATCAGTATTCTTCTAATGATTTAATATAAAATCTATACTCTGATTTACTGATCTTTCGTAAGTATTACCAAATTTTACTTGGTGCACCATCAAAAGATATAATCTATAAAATTCTAGTCTTAGCTCATAACCTTCATCTAGTGGATAAATTTCATCATATTCATTATAAAATTCATCAGAAAAACCACCAAAAACACTGCTAACACCTATATCAAACTCTCTATCGCCATAAAATGGACTTGGGTCAAATAAAGCAGGAGTACCATCTTCTAGGAACATATAATTACCTGCCCATAAATCTCCGTGAAGTAGAGAAGCTTCTGATTTATGATTGGACAGCTCAGCAATTATAATAGCTCTAACCTTCTTATATCTATCCAAAGAGCTACTATCCCAATAGCCTAAATCTATTAATTGTTGAGTTAACTTATTCATCCTTTGATTTATAAAAAGATCACTCCATGTATCTGTCCATTCATTAGAAAATTGAGTGTCAGAACCATTATGAGGATAATCAAAACCAAACTTATCATTTTTGCTATAATATCTATGTAGCCTTGCTACTACTTGTGCAAGTTTGCTTTGAGATCCATTTTTAGCTTCCTCTAGGAAAGATAACACTAGGTAACTATCATTATCTACATAACCATTCGCTATTACTCTCGGTGCTGGAATCCCAATTTTTTCAAATAATTTTAATCCTTCTATCTCTCCATAGTAAAAATTTTCATTAGAGTTTTCTTGAACTAGCATAAAATATATTTGATCATCTGTATATATTTTATAAGCAACATTAACATCTCCGCCATTTGCTAATCTTATATCTTTAATGTTATTGATAGGTAAATTTTCTAAAAATTTTTCCATAACTCCACCTCTTTTCATTAATATCTACTACCCTTACTTATTACTTACAAACTAAATTATTGTGTACTTTCCAACAAAAAAATAATTAATATATACTAAATCATTAATATTAATCATAAGCATATTTGACATATTACTTAACTAAGACTATAATAGATCCCGATTAAGGAATAAAAGGAGAGTATTATAATGAATAAAAAATTAATCGCATTAGCATTAGCAGGAACATTCGCATTTGCAGGATGTGGAAACAATGCTGACAAAAAAACAGAAGATACTAAAGAAGATACAAAAGTAACTGAACCAGCTGAAACTGAAGATACAAAAGACACAACAGTAACTGAACCAGAAGAAACTACTGATACAACAGAAGATAAAGCTGATGATGCTGCTGACAAAGCAGATGACGCTGCTGACAAAGCTGACGATGCTGCTGACGAAGCAGATGACGCTGCTGATACAGTAGAAAACGAAAATAAGTAATTTTTATATTATTCAAAAAAATGGATGAGAATTTCTCATCCATTTTTTGTGCCCTATTTTATAAAAGTATGCATTATATCATAATTCATATTATTTGTTAAATCCATATAATTAATATTATCCTCTGTATTTTTATATTTTTTAGTTTTACCTGTAAATTCTTCAGTAAGATAAGTTCTATTTAATAATCCGTACTCATCATATAATGACTCTGTCCATATATTATGGTAAGAAGTATTTAATATTTTACAAGCTTTATCCTTAGGACTCTTATAAATAATAGTTTCTACTAGTAGACCTTGTTCTGGTCTATAATCATTATTAAAATACTTATGATTTTGATTTGAAACTAAATTTCCTAAAGAATAATAAATCATTCCTTTCCTACCATCCTGACTAATGTATTCTTCGCGAGGTTGAATAACATGAGGGTGATTTCCTATAACCATATCTGCTCCCCAATCAATCATGGCATGAGCTAAATTTATTTGCCAACTTTCTGGATATGAGGAGTACTCTACACCCCAATGAGGATAAACCACCACAAAATCCGCACCAGCTTTTCTTATTTTTTGTATGTCATCCATTATAAGTATAGGATCAATCATATCTATCTTATTTTTTTATCCTTAGTGTTTAATAGATATTCTAAGCCGTTAATTTGCTCTGTATAAGCAAGAATTCCTACCCTAATACCATTGATATCTTTTATTAAATATTTCCTATATGGATCGATTCTGGTGCCACAATTGTCAATTCCATAACTATTCATAGCCTCTATTGTTGTATCCAAACCATCAATGCCTGTATCTAAAGCATGATTATTAGCTGTAGTTATAACATCTACTCCAATGTTTTTGAGAGATCTATATATATTTTTATCAGAATTAAAGGTTGGATAACCTGATGGCTTGTAATTAGGATTTGATGTAAATTCACAATTTACTATAAATAGATCAGAATCAGATGTAAATTCTTCTAACATTTCAAAATTTCTGTCATAGTTATAATTACCATTACCATAGCTATAGGCATATTTATCAAAGTTCAAGTGAGGCAATACATCTCCTCCAAATATAAGCTTTGCCATTTGAACTTGGTTGTAATCCTCACTTAAGTATTTTTTATTACTTATATCTTCCTTAGCATAAGCATTTGATATAAAAAATAAAAACGAAAAGAAAATAAAAATTATTTTTTTAATATATTTCATGAATACTCCTTAAATTACATATATATTAAAATAATTATAACACTCAGTAACTATATTTTTAAAAATAATACATACTTTAAAGAAAAAACCTTTATAGAATTTAAAATAATCTATAAAGGTCCTATTTAAATAATTTTATTTATAAATCTATACATAAGTTAATTATCATTTTTATCTGGATTCTTATATCCATCTTCAACAATCTTTTCCCCTTTACATGTGTTGATTCTTTTGCCTTCAAATTCTACTATGCCACAATTTTCCCCATTGCTCATAGGTACTTCATTTGCTCTTTTTTCTTCTTCTCTAAGTCTTAATCTTTCTTCTTCAACTACTTTATTATTTACAAAGTCTTCTTGATCCAAATCATCTCTTGACGTTGTATCTGTTTGATATGTTACCTTTTCTTTATTATCCATAATTTCCTCCTAATATTTGTTTTATCCATTATACCCAATTTTATTTATTGTAATAAAAAAGACCCCTAAGGGTCTCATTAATTTAATGGGTTGCACCACCTGTCACGTTTAAATCTTCTTTATCACTGTATTTTACAATAGCTCTTATTGCTGCGTTTAATCCTCTTACAATATCTTCAAGACTCATAGATGCTGTATCTTTTTTATCTACAACCTGTTCTGTCAAATAAGGTACATGAATAAAACCTGCTCTTATATTTCCATATTTTTCAGCCAAATATAAATCTTGATACATTATGTGATTGCATACAAAAGTACCAGCTGTATTTGATATGCTTGCTGGGATATTTTCTTTTTTTATTTCTTCTACCATAGCTTTTATCGGTAGTGTTGCAAAGTATGCAGGAGCTCCATCTTCTCTTATTGCCGTATCTATTGGTTGGTTACCTTCATTATCTTCTATTCTCGCATCATCTTGATTTATCGCAACTCTTTCTACTGTTATGCCGTATCTTCCACCAGCTTGTCCTACTGAAAGAACAACGTCTGGATTTATTTCTCTAATCTTTGCTTCTACAACATCTGCTGATTTTTGAAATACTGTTGGTATTTCTAGTTTTATAATCTCTGCCCCTTCAATCTCATTATCAATTCTTTTTACTGATTCAATTGCTGGATTAGTAGGTTCTCCTTCAAATGGGTCAAACCCTGTTACAAGTATTTTCATTTATTTTCTCCTTTATATAGTTAATTCTAAAAAGCCCAAAATCTCATTAATAATATATGCGCTATTACCATAACAATAGAAAATAGAGCTTGTTCTTTTAAAACTCCGTTTTTATCCTTCATTTCTAATATACCAACTGGTAATATATTGAAATTTCCAGCCATAGGTGTCAAAAGTGTTCCACAATAACCAGCTGTCATAGCAAGTGCAGCTGATATTGCAGGATCTGCTCCTTGGGCTATTACAAATGGTACCCCAATTCCTGCAGTTATAACCGTAAATGCTGCATAGGCATTTCCCATTATAGCAGTAAATATTACCATACCAAGTATATAAGCAATGGAACCTGTCCATGGATTTACAGTTGGTATCATACCTCCTATTATTGAAGCAATAACATCACCTACACCTGCTGCTGTAAAAATCGCACCTAAAGCAGCTAATAGTTGTGGTAATATAGCTACAGATCCAACCTGTTGAACCATTCTATCAGATTGTTTCATCATGCTAGAAAAGCTTGATTTAGTCATTATCATAGCGATTATTATGGCCACTATAGCAGTAAAACCTAATACTGATGCACTAGATTCTGGTATTAATTTTGCAATTATAATAGCAAGAACTGCCATCACAATAACTGGGATAAATATTTTATTCCCCAGTTTATTCGAACCTTCTACTTCAGTAGATTTGTCATTTTCTATAGATCCTTTTACAACTATTCCATTTACTAAAGATAATATTCCAATAATAACCACTAGTACTCCAGATACTACATAAGGTATCCATTTACCAAAGGCAAATAAAATTCCTAATATTATCCAAAAAATAACAGTAGTAACTTTCTTTTCATTGTCATTAGCTTTTGCTACCCTATATGCCGTATAGAAAAATTGTAATCCAATCAGTATATATATAAATTCTAAGAATCCATCAAAAAATTCTTTAGCTGGCATACCAAAAAATGTCATTACTTAGCTCCTTTCATCTTTTTATCATCAATGATATTTTTAATAATACCTAAGATTAGACATATTAAAGCTATAGGTAATGATTTTGAAGCTATATCAGCATTTGTAACAGGATACCCTAAAGTTTCCATTTGTCCTACTATAATCAACACACCTCCAGCACCTATAAAAGTATTTTGAGCAAAGAAATTACCAAAATTTTCCATAGCTGTTGCGCGTGCTTTTAATTTTTCTTTTTGTTCATCTGTTACTTGACCATTTTGTTTTTCAACCGCTGCTTCTGTCATCGGATAAATAATTGGTCTTACAAATTGTACCAAACCATATATTCTCATTGCCAAAAAACCAGCCAACTCTCTAAATAAAAGATAAACACTTAAAAGTGCCCCTGATGATAAATTCTTACGCTTTTTAACAATCTTTTCCGCAGATTGCTTTAAGCCAAACTGCTCCGATAGTCCTATTACTGGCAAAGTTATTATAAATATAGTAACTATCCTCTGTTTTACAAAATTTTCGCCTAGTATCTCTAGAAATTCAGTAAAAGGAATTCCCGCTACTAGAGCTGTTATGAATCCTGATAATATAACAGTAAATACTATATTTAGTTTAAAAATAAAACCTAATACTATTATCAGAATACCAATCAATTTTAAATATTCCATTTAATTCCTCCTTAGAATATTTATCAGTGTAAACTAAAAAATAATTAAAGTCAATGTATCATAGGTACATATCTTGATATAACATTTACAAAAATTGTCCTTAACTCAGCTAATAGTTTGCAGATATTTTTTATAATATAATTAGAAAATAAAATACAGTTTATATCTTTAAATTTTAAATACAGTCTAAAAACCTATAATTAGTTTTTAAGAAGTATAATAGTCCTAAGGAGATTATTATGTATTTTAAGCAAATTGAAGGTAAAGATTTAGAAGAAAATTTAGAATACTTTAATGTATTAGATGTAAGAACTAAAGAAGAGTTTGATAATGGTCATATAAAAAACGCTATCCATATCCCATATGATGAAGTAATTAAAAGAAAAGATGAGATACCTTTAGATAAGCCTTTGGTAATCCATTGTAGAACCAATAATAGGAGCGAATTTGCTGCTACCATGCTTATGTACGAAGGATTTTCAGATATTATTATAGCTCCTGGAGTTGAATTATATGATTATAAGTTAGAAAAATAAAGCTCCATTTGGGAGCTTTATTTACTCGTCAAGAAAATCTAAAATGTCGTTATAAACAATCTCATTTTCTTTTTCATTTAGTATTTCATGTTTCATATGAGGATATACTATATTTTCTATATGACTGTATCCAGCTTTTTCTAATATTTCAAAGGTAGATTCTAAACCCTTAGTTGAGCCTGTTACAATATCATCTTCACCCGTTACTGAAAGTATAGATAGATTCGGGTTATACGTATTATATCTAGATACTTTTGCCATCTTTTTATTAAGATCGATTATTACGGCTACATATCTTTCTAAAAATGTTTTTATTCTCATTGGATCATTTCTTTTTTCTATAACATTATCCATATTATATGAAATCCAAGTATCATCATCTTCTCCACCAGGTAGTAATGGAGTCATTATGCTAGGTTGATAACCTCTTGAAAAAAATGAAATTATATTTGCAAAGAATAATCCAACTCCAGCTATATTACTGCGTTCCACCGTTCCAGATAGAACTAACTTTTCTATAGTATCATCATAGCTTTGTACATACATACGAGCAATCATTGATCCCATAGAGTGACCTATCATACATACCTTAAGTCCTGGATGAGTTTGTCTCATAAAGGTATTTACTGCATAAGTATCATCAACCAGCTCTTCTGATAAACTCATATAACCATTAGGATACTTTTCTGAAATACTCTTACCATGCCCTCTATGATCGTGAGCAACTACTGTATATCCACTAGCTACCAGATATTTAATAAAGTTTAAATAATTGTATGAATGCTCAGCCATACCATGTACGATTTGGACAATAGCTTTAGGATTATCAGCTTCATAGATCCTTACAAATATATCATGCCCATCAGTATTAGTTAGGTAAACTTCTGTGTGATCCTCTAGATCACGTGAATTTCTTACAAAGAATTTACTCCCATTTCTTATGGATTTATAATCATTAGTCTTTTTTAAATAATATAATTGTGGGATAAATAAAACTATAAGTAAGATTGTTACAACCCAAGGAGTCATCATATTCCCTCATCTTTCTTAACTTCTACAGCTGATAGACCTCTCGGTGCATCTTCTCTTTCAAAGACCACCCTATCTCCATTATTAAGTTTCTTATATTCATCATCAGAAATAATATTTGTATAGTGAACAAAATAGTCTTCTCCACTATCCGACTCTATAAATCCATAACCTTTCTTATTATCAAAAAATTTTACGAATCCTTTCATCTTTCTTTCCTCACTGCTTGGTATAATATCCTCAGAGTATCATCTTTAACATTTCCCATACTATCCTCGTCAAATACTTCTATATCAGAAAAACCAACTTTTTCTACCAAATCTTTTATAAAATATCTTTCATAAACTCTTTCTTGTTGATATTCATATATTCTATTGTACTTTCCATCTTCATCTTCTATGAAAAAATTAAGATGCATATCAACAAGATCATCTTCCATGAAGTTATCCCATGTATAGAATATATCTTCATATTCATATACATAACAATTGGATCCAAAGATTTCTCTCATCTTATATTCTGAATTAATATCAAATACTAAAAGTCCACCTAGCTTAAGATTTTTATAGCAATTAGCAAATAACTTCTCTAAATCCTTTGGGTTTGTAACATAATTTATAGAGTCTAAAAGTATGACTATCAAATCGTAAGCTCCCGGATTTTCAAATTCTACCATATCATAATAAATCAAATTTACATTATTTGGATTATAATTATTGGCAAATACATTTAACATATCGGTAGATAGGTCTAAGGCATCTATACTCTCAAATTCATCAAAGAAAAATCTAGTAAGCATGCCAGAGCCCGCGGCAAGCTCTAGCATATTTTTTCTATCAATATTATTTTTATCACAAAGATCTAGGATATTCTTTGCATATCTATCATATGCTAAGTCAAAGCTTAATTTATCATATATATAAGAAAAATCTTCGTACATTACTTATCCTTAATTTCATCTAAAGAATATTGAGTTTTTTCTAATAGATCTTTATAGTTATCTAGTTTTTCACGTTCTTTATTCACAACAGATTCTGGAGCCTTGCTTACAAAGTTTTCATTATTTAACTTACCACTAGCTCTTTTAATCTCTCCTTCAAGTCTTTTTATTTCGTCCTTAAGTCTTTTGCGTTCTTGCTCATAATCCATAAGATCATCTAGACTCATTAGAACACTAAATTCGTTAAATACAAGATTTACTAAATTTTCTTTATTTCCAGTATATTCATCTTTAAGGTAAACATTTACTTCATTGGAATTAGCAAGATTTACAAATTGACCTTTTAAGCCATCTAATAAATCTTTATATTCTTGATTTTCTGCTAAAATAATTAAATCTTGTTTTTTCTTAGCACCTACATTTAAAGTAGCTCTTTGATTCCTTATAGCTGTTATAGCTTCTATAGCTGAATTTACTGTGGATTCTTCGCTAGCAAATTCAAATTCTTCTCTAAATCTTGGCCACTTTTCCACTATAAGCATATCCTTTTTATCAGGTAAAGAGCTGTATATTTCCTCTGTTATAAACGGCATAAACGGATGTAGCAAAGCTATCATCTTGTTTAATACATAAAGCAACACTTTTTTAACATCAGATTTTTCTTTTTCGTCATCACCATTTAAACGAAGTTTAGCAAATTCTATATACCAATCGCAGTATTCCTCCCATATAAAATTTTCTATTCTACTTGCAGCAAGACCTATCTCATATTTTTCTAGATTTCTGCTAACTTCTTCTATTACATTATTTAATCTTTTTAATATCCATTTATCTTCTAAAGCCAACTCTGTATTATCGTCAAATACTAAGTCATCATCTTCGTCTATATTCATAAGAACAAATCTAGTAGCATTCCATAGTTTATTGGCAAAATTACGACTTGCTATTATTCTATTTTCATCATATCGCATATCATTTCCTGGGCTATTTCCTGTTATTAAAGTAAATCTAAGTGCATCTGCCCCATATTGATTAACTACATCTATAGGATCTACACCATTTCCTAAAGACTTACTCATCTTTCTACCTTGTGGATCACGGATAAGTCCTGTAAATAGTACGTGATTAAAAGGAAGCTTACCTGTAGTATAAATAGATGCAAACACCATTCTTATAACCCAGAAAAATATTATGTCATATCCAGTTACTAGAATATCGGTTGGGAAGAAATAGTCTAATTTTTCATTTTCTATTGGCCAACCTAATGTTGCAAATGGCCATAGTGCTGATGAAAACCATGTATCAAGTGTATCTTCTTCTTGAGTCACATGTACTCCATTGAGTTTTCCTTCTTCATCTGGGTCTTCCTCAGAAACAATTATCTCCCCATCATCTGTATAATAAACTGGTAGTCTGTGTCCCCACCATAATTGACGTGATATAGTCCAATCTCTAATATTATTTAGCCAGTTCATATAAGTTTTTCCTAAAGAATCTGGAATCAATTCTAATTCTTCTGACCTATAAGCATCTATAGCAAGCTGCGCTAAACGATCCATCTTCACAAACCATTGTTTAGATATAAGTGGCTCTATAACTACATTTGTTCTTTCACTATAACCAACAGCATGGGTTAAAGTCTCTATTTTTTCTAGATATCCTTCATCTTCTAATTGTTCAACAAGAAGTTTACGAGCTTCATATCTATCTAAACCAGAATATTTTCCATAGCCTTCTACTACATGAGCCTTACTGTCAATAACAATACATTGGCCTAGATTATGGCGAGCACCTACTTCAAAGTCATTAGGATCATGGCTTGGAGTTATTTTTACACAACCTGTACCATATTCCATATCCACATAGGAGTCTTCTATTAAAGGGATTTTTCTCCCTATTATAGGTAATACTAGATTTTCACCGATTTTATCTTTAAATCTTGGATCTTCTGGATTAACTGCTACTGCTAAGTCACCAAACATAGTTTCTGGACGAGTAGTAGCTATAGTAATGTATTCGTCGCTATCTTCAAAGAAGTATTTGATATACCACAAGTTGCCTTCTTTTTCTACATGGTAAACTTCTGCATCTGATATAGCAGTCTCTGCTTCAGGATCCCAGTTTATAATCCTATCACCTTGATAGATCAAACCATCATCATACATCTTCTTAAATACATGCTTTACTGCCCTTGTCAAATTTTCATCCATAGTGAAACTATCAGCATCCCAATCACAAGATACGCCTATAGTTCTTAATTGTTTTTTTATAGTTCCACCATATTCATCAGTCCAAGCCCATGCTTCTTCTAAAAACTTTTCACGCCCCAATTCTTTTTTAGTATGGCCTTGACTTCTAATCTTATTTACTACTTTAGCTTCTGTAGAAATTGATGCATGATCAGTACCTGGTATCCATAAAGCTTCAAAACCTGCCATCCTCTTATAGCGAATAATAATATCTTGAATAGTATTATTTAATGCATGCCCTAAGTGCAATTGTCCAGTAACATTGGGCGGAGGCATAACTATTGTAAAAGGCTTCTTATCCTTAATTACATCTGCATGAAAGTAACCACCATCTTCCCATTTTTTGTATATTTCATTTTCAAATTCACTAGGATTATATTTTGTATCCATATTTTCTCCTTTACTAAAAAAGGTGGCAAAGCAATAGCTCTAGGACGAGTTATCGCGTTACCACCTAAATTTCTTTTATAAAAAGACTCTCTTTCGTACTAATGCGTACCACACGAAATATAAATAAAAGCAACCTTCAAAAGCTTATAATAAAGATTTACACCAACCATCTTCTCTCTTAAAATACTTACCTTTTACTCCTCTTTTAATATTTCTTATATCGAATATATTATATTATAATCAATAAAATTGTCAAAAACAAATAAAATCATGAAAACATTTTTATATAATATCCTTTGGAATTCAACAATATTATTTGTTTGTTTATAAACAAACAATATAGAAAGATCTATCTATACAAAATATATATGAAAATATTTTCATAAAATCAAAATAGTGATATAATAAGTTTAAAGTTAAGAGGAGGGATTATGAACTTATTTGTATATATTATTTCAGATGCTGATGGACTAGGCATTAGCCACTTAGCAAAAAGTACAATGGAAAAGTTTGAAGTAGGTTATGACGAAAAGTCTTTTACAAATATTAGCTCCCCTGAAAATTTAAATGAAGTTTTTAATGAAATCAAAAATGATGAAGGATCAAAAATAATTTTCAATTCTCTTAACGATATAAGTCACAATAAAAACTTAAAGACATTTAGTGAAGATTATAATATCCTTACCATCGATTATGCTAGCTATTCTCTTAATAGAATTAGCAAGTTTTTAGGAATGGATCCATTGGATATTGAACTTGAGGATGACTATAAGGTAATCCATCACTATAAAAGATTGGATGCTCTAGATTTTGCTATCCGCTATGATGATGGTAGAGATTTTAAGGGTCTAGAATATTGTGACATATGTATAATAGGAGTTTCTCGATCATCAAAAACACCTTTATCTGTCTATCTAGCAAGTATTGGCTATAAAGTTTCCAATGTTCCTTTGCTTAGAGAATCTGTTGTACCCAGAGAACTTTTTGAAATTGATTCTAGAAAAATTTTTGGTCTTACTATGGATAAAACGAGACTACAAAAAATCAGAGAACAAAGACTAGAGTCTATTAATTTACCAAAAAATTCCAAGTACTGTGATATCAATCATATTGAAGATGAGCTTAAATATGCCAAAGAAATTATGGAAGATTTAGATTGCATGATAATAGATGTAACAAATAAATCAATTGAAGAAACTTCTGAATATATCATTAGTAAAATCGAAAACATTCCAAATTGAGAGGAGGAAAAAATGGCTTATAAATACGTTTATGGCTTTAACGAAGGTAACAAAGATATGCGTGCTCTCCTAGGTGGTAAGGGCGCAAACTTAGCTGAAATGACAACATTGGGTATTCGTGTACCTTATGGCTTTACAGTTACAACAGAGGCTTGCACAAGATTTTTTGACGAAGATAGAAAGCTATGGGATGAGCTTAACAAGGAAATTAGTAATCATATTAAAATCTTAGAAGAAGAAAATGGAAAAACTTTTGGATCTACAGACGATCCTCTTCTTGTATCTGTTAGATCTGGCGCGCCTATTTCTATGCCAGGTATGATGGATACTATCTTAAACCTAGGTTTAAATGATGATGCAGTTATAGGTCTTGCTAAAAAAACAGACAATGAAAGATTTGCCTACGATTCTTACAGACGTTTTATACAAATGTTTGCAGATGTAGCTATGGAACTAAATAAAAATAATTTTGAGAATCTTTTAACTTCAAAGAAAAATGATAGAGGTGTAGAACTTGATACAGATCTTACAGCTGAAGATTTGAAAGAATTAGTTGAAGAATATAAAGATAAATATAAAGAGTTAAAGGGAGAAGATTTTCCACAAGATCCTCGCAAGCAACTAGATTTAGCCGTAGCTGCCGTTTTTAGATCTTGGGGGAATGAAAGAGCTGTACTCTATAGAAAATTAAATGATATTGATGATACTATGGGAACAGCAGTAAACGTTCAAACCATGGTATTTGGTAATATGGGAGATACTTCTGGTACAGGAGTGGCATTCTCTAGAAACCCTGCAACAGGTGAAAACAAGCTATTTGGTGAATTTTTATTAAATGCTCAAGGGGAAGATGTTGTTGCTGGTGTTAGAACTCCACAAGAAATACATACTCTAAAAAATTCTATGCCAGAAGTTTTTGATGAATTTGCAAAAACTGCCAAAAAACTTGAAGATCACTATCATGATGTTCAAGATATGGAATTTACCATCCAAGAAGGAAAGTTATTCTTATTACAAACAAGAAATGGTAAAAGAACTGCTCAAGCTGCAGTTGAAATAGCTGTTAATATGGTAGATGAAGGTCTTATTGATAAAAAAGAGGCTGTACTTCGTATAAATCCAAAAGACTTAGATGGTCTTCTCCACCCTACATTTACTAAAGAAGAATTAGATAATAATGAAGCTGCTACAAAAGGTCTAGCTGCTTCTCCAGGAGCTGCTGTAGGTAAGATTGCATTTTCTGCAAAAGATGCTGCATTAAGAGCAGATAGTGGAGAAAGTGTAATATTAGTTCGTGAAGAAACTTCTCCAGAAGATCTTGAAGGTATGGTTAAAGCAAAAGGTATACTTACAGCTCGTGGCGGCATGACAAGCCATGCGGCAGTAGTAGCTCGTGGTATGGGTAAATGCTGTGTATCAGGTGCTTCTGAAATTCATGTAGATGAAGATGAAGAAACTCTAAGAATAGGCAAAGAAGTTTATGGAAAAGATGATACAATATCCATTGATGGATCTACTGGAGCCATCTATATAGGAAATCTAGAAACTCAATCTCCTCAACTTGAAGGAAACTTCGGAGAATTTATGAGCTGGGTAGATGAATTTAGGGATATGAAGATTAGAACAAATGCAGATACACCAAGAGATGTAAAACAAGCTTTAGAGTTTGGTGCTGAAGGTATCGGTTTATGTAGAACAGAGCATATGTTCTTTAAGGAAGATAGAATCTTCCAAGTTAGAAAAATGATTCTAGCAAGTGACGTTAAAACTAGAAAACAAGCTCTAGATAAAATTCTTCCTATGCAAGAAGATGACTTCTATCAAATTTATTCTCTAATGGGAGAAAGACCAGTAACAGTTAGACTTCTTGACCCACCACTTCATGAATTCTTACCAAGAGAAGAAGAAGCAATTAGGGACTTAGCACTTGATTTATCCATAGAACCTGCTCGTATTCACGAAAGAATTGAGGAACTTGAAGAAGTGAACCCTATGCTCGGTTTTAGAGGATTAAGACTTGGTATTGCTTATCCAGAAATATCAAGAATGCAAGCTCGTGCTATAATTCAAGCTGCCATACATTGTCATGAAGATGGAAATAAAGTTATTCCAGAAATTATGATCCCACTTTCCAGTGATGTAAAAGAACTAAAGTATGTAATAGATGAAGTAAATGATGAGATAAAGAAAGTATTTGAAGAAAAGAATACAGAAATAAAATATCTTGTTGGGACAATGATAGAAATCCCAAGAGCTGCTATTACAGCAGATGAGATTGCAGAAATCACAGATTTCTTTAGTTTTGGTACTAATGACTTAACACAAATGACTTTTGGTCTTTCAAGAGATGATGCAGGTAAGTTCTTACCATTATATCTAGATAAAGACTTATTTGAAAAAGATCCTTTCCAAGTTCTTGATCAAAAAGGTGTAGGTTTCTTAATAGAAACAGCAGTAGAAAAAGGACGTGCTGCTAAATCTGATCTTCACCTAGGTATATGTGGCGAACATGGTGGAGAGCCAAATACAGTAAAATATCTGTATAATGTAGGACTTGATTATACATCTTGTTCTCCATTTAGAATTCCTATAGCAAAACTTGCTGCAGCACAAGCTTCTATAGAAAAGAAAGATAATAAATAGATTAGTAGACCTCCATAACTATTAATATCTAAAAAGGTAAAAAGGGACTAAGAATTTATCTTAGTCCTTTTTTTAGATATTATTTTGCATCATTTAGTTCTTCTTTTGCATGAACTAACTGAGTTATTATTTCATTATATGGAGTAGCTATATTATGAGTTTTACCCTTATTAACTACCGCTCCATTAATAAAGTCTATTTCTGTTTTTCTATTTCTTTCTACTAAATCTTGATACATAGATGGGTAATGATCTTTAGCTGCTTTTGATGTTTCGCGTATATAATCTAGCATTTCTTTTTTATCAAGGTTTACTCCATCTGCATTGCCTACTTCTACAAATTCTTTTACAAGCTCATCAATTATTCTCTCATGAGCATCTATTGCAAAAAATTCTCCAACTGTACACTCTAGTAAAGCTGTCATAGAATTCATAGTTCCATTTACCATAACTTTTCTCCAAATAGCATACATTACATTTTTATCATAGCGTGCATTTAGCTTACCTTCATTTAATATATCAGCTACCTTTTTGCCAGCTTCTTCATTACCACCTATATTTTGAACATCTATAGTGCCTATATCTCTAATAGTAATAGAACCAGGCTCTTCTAGAGCTGCTGCCCATATGGTAACTCCCATATTAATTTGATTTAAATTTACATAATTTTTCAAGATTTCTTCATGTCCCATGCCATTTAGTAAGCAAAGAATTTGAGTATTTTCATCTATAAGATGAGATATAGCTTCCATCATATCTTTTAAATACATAGACTTTGTCATAACTACTATTAAATCAGCTTTTTTACTAGCTTCGCTAGGTTTCATGGCTTGAATTTTTATATTATCATCAAATTCTCCCTTTACAGTAAGACCATTATTATTTATATTATCTATATGATCCTGCCAATAATCTAATAAGATAACTTCATTGTCAGAATTTTTACTAATCTTATATCCAATAGTGCAGCCCATGGCACCACTTCCTGCAATATAAACTAACATATTTTTTCTCCTTAATTAATCCTTGAATGCAAATATGATTTAATTATAAGTGCAAACAAAATTTTAAAAATATAATCAATACTGACAATTACATAATACCCAATAAATTATCGTCTATAAAATATTAAATATAGGATATTCTTAATTTAAAAAACTTATAAGATTGTTTTTATTAGTAGTATCAATATATTTTAGTCACATTAGCCTATAATTATTTCTCTTTTGATACTACTTATCATATTTTAATTTGATCAAAAGATCTAATATAAAATAACTCTATCATTATTATTTCATAAATTTTAACTACAAAGTCAGTCTAAAATATTATCTCTTAGAAGATTTATTTGTAGATTATTTCCCTTTAGTTTAACATATGCAGCATCTACTAGATATCCAACTGCATTGATTTGATTTTCATCGCTTGATGTAAGTAAGCTATCATAATAATCGTCGTATTCTGGTAACCTAGGATGATTAAGAATACTTTCTAAGTCTTTAACTTTCAAATTTTTAGGATCGACTTCTCCTTCAATCATTATTATTGTTCTATGACTATCTACCGATATTTGAGTTTTTATACTAGAAAATTCATGTTGGACATAATATTCTAAAATTACATTTAATATTTTTATTGCTTTTTCTCTTTCTCTAATCATGATTACGCCTTTCAACAAAACTCTTATAAAGAGGAACTAAAACCGCTGCAACCATCCCGCCTGCAAGTCCATTATTATATAGATTAATTCCACCATGGATTAATGTAACATTTGTAGCTACTGCTTTATGAATAAATCCTGCAAATATACCAGCAATTATACCAAATTCTCCCGCTATAGGTGCTATAGTTGTAGAAAATAAAGCAGTTAAAACAGCAAGTGTACTAGAAGGTTCATATTTATTTACCATACTAGCAATATAAACCCCCATCATTATTGGCAATACATTTTTGGGATGCTTACCAAATGCACTAAATCCCATCACAGTTAATATACCACCAACTATTGGACCATTAAATTTGCCTCCACTTAAAAATACGAACCCAACACATATAAGTCCCATTAAACCTATATTAAAAATCACCAAATATCTATTAGAGAAAATAGTAAAATCAGTCACAAGCCTACCACTACTTTCTAAAATCTCCTTATAACCATTTAGTCCCTTATTTTCTATTATGCCATATGACATCAATCCTAAGCTAAGCACTAACAAAAATATAATAGTGTATGTGTCATTACCATAATAAATTAAGCTAACTCTAGGAATTTCTTTATCAAACATTCTTAAGATTCCAACTAAAACTATAGCAATTATTCCTAAAGAAAATCCAACATTGTATAAAGAGTAGCCATCATGAAACTTTAGCATCGAACTTGATAGTGGAATTATTATAAGACCAACTAGTATACCTACAATAATTCCTAAAATTATACCTATACTTAACTTAAATCCAAGTGAAAACATAAATAAGCTAACTATAGGACTTAAACCAGTTACAAAACAAACAATATGCATATAATTTGCCAATTTAAGATTTTTTAACTTAATATATAAATAAACACCGAGCATTAGAGGAATAGAGTTTACTATATTTTTTCCAAAAAAACTAAAGCCTGTTACAGTAAACATAGCTGCTATTAATGCCCCTGTTAACCTTGCATCACATTTCTTAGCTAGCATGATAGTAAATAGTAACATCAAACCAGCATTAACATAGCTTGCACCAAGTCCACCAATTTCCATATAGTCAGATACAAGAACACTTGATGACTTAATTATATTGAATAAACCAAATAAAGTATCTCTTATTGGACTTATTAAAAGTCCATAAATAATAAGAATAAAGCTTGCTATATAAAAATTTTTGTACCAAAAATCATTTAATTTTTTCATATTTTATAAATCCCCTCTAATCTTTAAATTTATTAAGAAGTATTTAACATAAACTCTATAACATATTTAATACTCACATACTTGTAAATCTAAATATAATATTCATAGTATTCTATTTAAGTAGGTAATCGATTTCAATATCTATACATTAAAAAGAAATATACTTCCTATATATAAATTTTAACAAATTAGAAATATATTGACAATAAGTATTATACAATAATGACGATTAATTATAATTATCTCTTTTGAAAAAACTTTATTATTACAAATAAAAAAAGCCTTACTTAAAGAAAGCTTAATTCAGTTAACCCTTTAAGCTTTCTAAGAGTAGGCTTTCGTTTAAATACATTAGTATTTAATATGAATTAGCTTAGTCCATTCTCTCTTTCCCCCAGTAAAATATTGATATTGCACCAGGGCCTATATGACTACCTATGGTAGGTCCTATATCAAATGCTTGTACCCCGCCATCTATATTAGGAAACTTCTCTTCAATCATGGATTTTATCTCATTTACTAATTCCATATTATCAGCATTAGATATAAAAATTTGATCATTATAATCACTACCACCTATAGCATTATCTTCTATTTTAGAAATTATAGCTTTTAAAAGTTTTTTTCTTGTTCTAATCTTACCAGTAACTATCATACGACCTTCATCATCAACCTCGATTAATGGACAAATGTGCAAAACTCCACCAATACTTGCTGCTGTCTTAGAAATCCTACCGCCTCTAGCAACATATTCTAAGTTTTCATTACTAGTATAACTTATAACATGAAGTTTATTTTCTTCAGCCCAATTATAAAGATCATCTATAGCCATACCTTCTTTTTTTAATTTAGAAAGCTTTGATACTAATAATCCTACTCCTGATGAAGCCATCTTAGAGTCTACTGGATAAACTTTTCTTTCTGGATATTCTTCCTTTAAGATTTCAATAGCTTCTAACAGAGAATCAAACTGACCAGACATCCCTGTTGATAAACAAACATGGATTACATCTTGTCCACTTTCTAATAGAGGTTTTAAATAGTTTACATACTCTCCAGTATTGATTCTTGAAGTAGTTGGTTTAGCACCTTCTCTCATATTATTATAAAAGCTCTTCATATCTAAACTTTGACCAAAATCATCTAAATAATTTTCTCCATTTAATTCATAATTAGCATTGATAACACTAACGTCTAAGTTATTTTTTATATAATCTACTGATAAGTCCATTGTGGACTCACAACTTAATATATAGTCTGTCATTAGATCCCCCTTAGGTTAATTTCAATATTTTATATTTTATCATATATAAAATTATAGTCCATAAATATCTATCATTTATATACCTAATCATTTAAAGTATAATGAAAAAGAAAGGAGTTTTTATGCATTATACTGGTCAAGTTTATAGACCGCCTCTAGAAGCTTATACCCCTCTTTTAGAAGTTACTTATGGGTGTTCACATAATAAATGTGCTTTTTGCACAATGTATAAGCAAACAAAATATGGCATATCACCTCTAGAAGATGTAAAAAGTGATATAATTGAGCTTAGTAATTCATTTCAAAGAAAACTAAAACCTTTTGAGAGAATATACCTTTTAAATGGAGATCCTTTTACTTTACCTACAGAAAAATTACTAAAAATTGCAGAATTAATAAAGGAATATATACCAGAGTGTAAAACAATAACAGCATATTGCTCATTTTATAATCTAGAAAATAAAACTTTAGATGATATGAAAAAACTTAAAGAAGCAGGTTATAATGAGCTTTGGTTTGGAGTAGAAACAGGATATCAAAAAGCTCTTGATTATATAAATAAAGGTACAAATCTAGATGGATATTATCGAGGTCTAGATAAGATGAAAGTAGCAGGTATAGAATATCATGCAATTGTGATGCAGGGAATTGCAGGATCTGGCAATTCTTTAATAAACGCTAAAGAAACTGCCAAAGTACTCAACTATTATCCACCTAAAGGTGTGTATATAATGAGTACTGCTGTAAATGAGGGGTCCCCTCTTTATTACATGAGAGAACGTGGGGAATTTATAGAAACAACTAATAGGGAAAATTTAGAAGAGCAAATATACCTACTTGAAAATTTAGAAATGCCAAATGAAACTTTATATTCCTCAGCACATATGGTAAATATGGTAAGTGTCAGCGGTCATATGGATAAAAAACAAAAAATGATTGAGAAACTTAAATATGCTTTAGAAACAATTGATCCCGAAATTTTAGATATGACAAACCAAAGAGAAGCCCGATAATAACTATATAATAATGCTAGCTACTATAATAATTAATAGTGGTTAGCATTTTTTGATGTCTATTAAAAAATCTAGGACAAATAGAAAAATACGTATAAGAATAAATTATAATATTAACTGTAATTATATGAGATAATTAGTTATTTTCTTTAATCTATATTTATCTTAATGGAAATATAAGTAAATTTAATTTTAAATAATTTATGTACTTTACAATTACACCAAGTAAATATATACTAATACTTTAATGACTGCTATATAATAAAACTTAGGAGTATTATGAAACTAATAATTTTAGAAACTACTGACATACATTCACACATATCAACTGACTCATTTAAAGTGCCATCTAGAAAAGAAACTTTCTCTATGTCTAGGGCAAAAACTTATATTGATAAGGTAAAAGAAGAAAATCAAAATGTAATTTATATAGATAATGGAGATAATTTGCAAGGCTCTCCACTTGCGACTTTTTATCACAACAATAATGATCCAAAAAATCTAGCAGATTCTTACAATTTGTTAGGAACTGATTGTATTATTTTGGGCAATCATGATTTTAATTACGGTCAAGATTATTTAAGATCTTATATAAATCATGTCAAATGCCCTGTACTTTCTGCTAATACAATTCAAGAATCAAATAATTACTTAGATATAAGTCCATATACTATAAAAGAAATTAAAGGAATTAGAATTGGTATATTAGGTCTAGTAACTCAATACATACCTCATTGGGAAAATCCTAAAAATATAAAAGGTTTAGCATTTAAATCTGCATTAAATACCGCTAATTATTATGTTCCTTTTTTACGCAATAAAAAAAATTGCGATATCATAATTATTTCTTATCACGGAGGATTTGCAAAAGATTTAGAGTCGGGCAATGAAATACAAGTCCAAACTGGAGAAAATGAAGCTTATGACTTATTATATTCAGGTTTAGACTTTGATATCCTCTTAACTGGTCATACTCACCAAGAAATAGCAGGTGTGTATAACAATATACCAGTAGTACAAGCTAGTTTTGCGGGCAGAGCAATTGCTGAAATCACTTTAGAAATTAACGAAAACAAAAAAATCATAAATAAAGAATCAAAAATAATTGACTTATCAGAGTTTACTCCTGACCTCAAGTTAGAAAATCATATAAAAAAAGATATGAATAAGGTTCAAAAATTCTTAGATATTTCGTGTGGATTTATCAAAACTAATGCAAAAGTAGACTCTATAATGCAAGCTCAGATAAATGGTCATCCGTATATCAATCTCATTAATCAAATTCAAATGGAATATGCAAGGACAGATATTGCAGCAACACCTATTTTTACAATAGAAACTAAAGGATTTGATGAAGATATAACTATGCGTGATATTATTAACAATTATATATTTAATAACACTTTGATGAAGCTTGAGATTACTGGGAAGGATTTAAAACAAATTTTAGAATTCAATTCTAATTATTTTATGCTAGATGAGGAAGGTATGATTGTTCAAAATCCAGAGTATTTTATATTTAATTATGATATATATTCCGGAATTGAATACACTTATGATTACAGTAAAGATATTGGTCATAGATTAACTAGTTTAAAATATCACGGTCATGATGTAAAAGACGATCAAAAGATTATTCTTGCTACTAATAATTATAGAGCTATTGGAGGAGGTGATTTTCCCGTACTTAATGGAAATCAAATTATATGGGAATCATCTGAAGAAATGCCAGAATTAATATTTGACTACATCAAAGAAAAAAAAGAAGTAACAATCAATAATTATCCGACTGTAAATATTATAGGATATAAGGGCATATAATAAAAAATAGAGAGGACTAGTTTTCAGTTATTAGCTAATCCTCTATTTGTTTAATTATTAATTTATATCTATTTCTTGTTAGCTAAATCTAGCTTTTCATATTTATAGATCTTATAAAACATCCAAAACATTCCTATTGTTAAAACTGTGTGACCAATTCCAGCAACACCAGATATGGCAGCTAAGCTAATGGTTTCTTGGCCTTGACTAACAACTGTATAGATGCCTTTTAATAGCATACTAACAATAAATATTGTAAATCCTATTATATAAGTGTGGTAAGATTTTTTTAAAGTCAATATTCTCTCTCTATCGTAATTTTTGACTAATAAATAGACACCCATTAGAGTTAAAAATCCAAGTACAAGTGTATGAGTATGGACTAATTTTAAATATGTTGGACCTAAAAAGCTATAATATTTAGTAAACTTTCTTGAAAATGCTCCAGCAAATATTCCAAAAATGACAAAAGTTACGGATGTTTTAAGTATTGAGCTTTTATTAAATCCATCTACAAAATATTTAAATCCAAATACTACTATTAATAAATAAGCTATAGTTTTTGGCATCATTAAAGCACCGACAGCAGGATACTTTTTACTAAATAATACTACAGGTATATAAAATGCAAAACTTAGTAATATTAGCCACCACATATTTTTAAGACCAGGTTTTTCTTTCTCTTTATAAGACCAAATAATTAAAAGTATACCTAAGATTAAAAATGGTATATTTCTATAAATCCCCCACTCATAAGCTTCATTAGCTGTACCCCAGTTATTTTGTGGCATAAAAACTAACAGTACTCTAATGATAGAGAGAACGTATACTAGTATTTTCTTTTTGTTATCATAATCTCCTGTCTGTTTTCTATAAAAATAATAATATAGAACATAAAAAATAGTCATTGTAATACTTGTGACAAATTTTCCCCAAGATAAAGCATTTACATTAGCTTCAAATCCACCTGGACTTAAATAAGATATTACTCTAGGAATCAAATGAAAACTATCACCCAATCCTAAAATAATAGCCATTATGCCAAAAAGCTTTGCCTCTTTCCTATCTTCTAAAACTAATCTTACACCCAAAGCTATTACAAGTATTAAATAGCTTATATCAAATAAACTTTCACCTATTTCCATTAATAACTCCTTGCATGATCCACCTAATATGTAGTTTATATTTTTCTACAAAAGTATCCTTATCCCAATCTTCTCTAAAATTTCTTTCGATGAGGCTATGAACCACGGCTCTGAAAAAATAAATCTTTTCTTGATCAATTCCAATTGACTGCTCTATATTAAAAACTAATCTGAAATTTTCATGAGAATTTTCCCAACTTTTGTTTAATCCCTCATCCCAATACAAATATCTATTTTTATATAATTTATATACATCTTCCCTAAAAATAATTTCAGCAATATCTTCACCAAATTCTTGAAGTGAATCATAAATATTTCCATTATTATTTTTTAATGTATCCATAAAAAGTATATGTATATCATAAGTTTTTTTATCAAGTATATAAAAATAGCTATCTTCTAAATCATTGAAATACTGATAGAAGCTACCTCGAGCTATACCTAAATTTTCAACTATAGTTTTTATGTTTACTTGAGAAAAAGGCTTATCAGAAAATTCATAAATTAATTCATCTGTTATTTTTTTCTTTTTTTCCTTATCTAAATTATAAAATGTATCCTTAGGCAATATATATTCCTTTCTAGTGACATTGTGTCATTGCATTTATATTATAAATGACACAATGTCATTTGTCAAGAAAAAATAAAATGACTCCACAATAATTCTAAGAGTCATTTTTAAAAGTTATATTTTCAAATAAGTTTATTGCTTGGATTTATTCATTTTCTTACTTCCAATAATTAAACCTACTAATAATCCTGAGCATAGTCCAATCCCTGTTTCGTCTATAATTGATCCTATTAATAATCCAAAAGCAAGACCCAAACTCATAAAATATCCTAAGTCTTTATTCATTACTCTATCTTTTCCCTTGCTTTGTTTTATAATTCTTTTTTAAAACAAATAATTTTATTTATTTCGATAAAACATATAGCTAAATGAAAATCTAAACTACCTTTATTTTCTAATAGAAAATCACTAGCAAACTCCTTACACCCTTTATCTCTTATCCACTTTTCATAAGCTTTTACTAATTCTTTTGCATAATAATTTCTTCTATAAGATTCCTTTACATAATTATTAAATCTTTCATAAGATCCGCTCCTTTAAGGATTTTATTTTAAATATTTAATATAAATCTGACAAGGGTTCCATTCATTCCACATATCTGGAAAACATTCTAACTCTACATATCCCATAGAAATATAAAATTTATTTGTTATATCATATTCCTTATAGCACCCCGATTTGACTGTCTTCACTTGGGAATAGGAAAAGCTAAATTCTTTAGATAAGTTTTCATAATTTTTAATTAACTCTCTACCTACACCTAATCTATGAAATTCTTTTTTAACACCCATTACAAAAATTTCTGAGCTATCGTCGCTAGTTTTATTCAAAACAATGAATCCTATAGGCTTATTTTCCATATATGCAGCTAAATATGGCATATCTTTTGAATCATTTATATAATTCTCAATGGATTCTGTTACTCCAAACCATTCTGTCAAATCATAAAGAATTTCTCTTGAAATTTTCTCTTTTTCCTTTATATTCTTTATTTCTTTTATAATAGTCCTCATAATAATTATTTTAAATCTAGTTAGATAAAATTGTTAATCACATATTATCTTTAACACCTACTGCAACCATCCTTGCTTTGGCTCTTACTTCTCCTGCCACTTCCATTGTCATGTTAATAATTGCTTTTCTTTCAGTAAGCTCTTCTAACTCAGATATAACCATAACTTCTTCATTCATAGGAACTGGCTTCTTAAAGTCGACCTCAATTCTTGCTGTTATATATCTTTTAATAACTGTATCTTCTGTAAGTTCTAGACCTTTATCTTTGTGATTAAAGTAAGCTGCAGAAGCAGTTCCATGACAGTCAAATATCATAGCAATCATACCCCCAAATAAATTTTTAGGAACTCCACCTGTATATTTTTCATCAGGTACTATTTTACAAATACAAGCTTCACCATTTTCACTAGGATAAGACTTTAAATGTAAACCTTGGTCATTTTTAGAACCACATCCCCAACAATGTTGGAAGCGTTCTCCATATGTATCTTGAATCGCTACTCTTTTTTGACTTTCCATATCTGTTATCTCCTTTTTTAATTAATTTTATTCCACTCTTCTTTTAATACCCTATTAATTAAACTACAACAAAATAAAACTTTTATTGCCTAATATATGTGCGTACTGGATATTCAGTATTACCTTCTATCATTCCCATCTTTCTATAAAAATTATTAGATACTTTATCATTCGCATCAGTAATTAATAAAAATTGCCTGACATACTTAAATTTACAACTTGTTTTTTGATAGAGATTTTTACCTATAGATCTTCTATAATAACCAGGTCTTATTATAAGATCTTGAATATACACAACATGGTATCCATCACCAACACATCTAATAAATCCTATAAGTTTATCATTTTCAAATGCTCCCAATATATAGAGAGAATTATCAATTGATTTTTCTAATATTGTTAAATCATCAAGATATGCATACCAAGAATTCTCTTTATAAATTTCTATAATTTGGTCTATATATTCTTTACCAAATTCTTTATATATAATGTTTTCCATTTTAAATTCCTTTTATCTAACATATTTCGTGTATATACACTTATTGCTTTTTTATTAGGAATGGGGTCTATCCAACATCTATCATATCTACTTGTACATAAGCTTACAGTAATTTCTAAATCGTCTCGATCTGATTCTTTTATTTTTTAAATTCATAATATTTTACACTCAGTCAAAGTTTAACAAAGCATCTAGACTAAGTCTTAGAGCGTATTCAATGGAATCTCCACCAAATCCTCTAGGATCATATTTGTATACATTAGCTAAAGAATCTGCAGTAAAAAGTATTTCTCCCCAAACTGCTCCTCTAAATTCTGCAACAGCTCCAAGGGCTGAACACTCCATTTCTACTACTTTGCAGCCTTCATTTATGCGATATTCCACCATATCCTTAGTTTCTCTATAAAATCCATCTGTTGACCAAGTTATTACTTCCTCATACTTTAATTTGTGACTTATCAAGGTTTTTTCTATGACTTTTAAAGCTTTTTTATTTATATTTACAAAACGTGATGGAGGAAGATAATGGTAGCTTGCCCCTTCATCTCTTAAGGCTTTAGTTGGCACTAAAAATGTATTTTCGGCAATATCAACCAGGACCCCACAAGAACCTGTGCTTATTATTTGCTCACATCCGTAGGAGATCAGCCAATCTAAGATTTGTGCAGAGACTGCGGAACCTACAGGAGCTTGAACCAGGCATATTTCTTCTTCTTTATAATTTATTATATAAATAGGATAGATTTTAGTTATAGAATTAAAAGTTCCAATTATATGAGCATTACAATCATTTGCCAACTTATCTAAAGCATCTCCTAAAAATGTAAATAAGCATTTCTGAGGTAGGTTAAAGTCAAGGCTTTCATGATCTGGCATGATGATTGATTCTTTACTATCGTCATATTCTAATATAGGATATTGATTTTTAAATATTGTCATTACATTTTCACCCTAAAATTTATATAGCTAATAAGCCTTTATATTACTATTTTTCACTACTTTTCTTTTACTTCCTTTCCCTTTATATCTTCTATATCAATCACATATATATTACAAGCTTTTCCACTTTTTAATATATGCTCATCAACTAAATGTTCACTTGGGTAGTATTTCATTGCAAATTCTTTTAGAATTTCTAAAGCTCGTTTTTCATCGTCTACTTTTTTACATTTACCAAAAGCGATAACACTTTCTACAAAGGGCGCCCAATCTTCTTCTTTTATTTTCTCCTCTCCAATAACAGTAAAACAAACTTTATCCGAGTTTCTTAAACTATCTACCTTATGACCTACTTTTGCACTGTGCATATATATACTATTATTTCCTTCATCGTATAAAAAGTTCATGGGAATAGCATAAGGATATCCGCAATCTCCATTTACAGCAAAGATTCCAATTCTTGCATTTTTAAGCAAATTTTTTATATTTCCATCAGTAATTTTATTTTTACTTCTTCTAATTTCTCTAAACATAGCATCTCCTCAATATAAAAAAATAAATATTGTCTTAATCAATAGTTATTTAACTATCAACTTTTTAAGTATAAATTAAAGTCCATAATATTAAGTTAACAATCATAAATATTCCTAATACTTTAATATAATCTAATACAGAATTTGGTTTAACCTTTGCTAGCCAATAAATAATTATATATGCTAATAACTCTCTATCATTCCTTATAGAATTAATAATAAAATATTTTTATCATTATCTTTCTTCATAAGCTTTGTCAATAGACAATAAGTCTTTAACTTCCTGAATAGAAATATCATCCAAAGATCTACATGGCCAACTAGGGTTATTATCCTTATCTATTATCTTAGCCCTAATTCCTTCCTTTATAGAATTTTTATTTATTGCGTATTGAATAATCCTAAGATCTAAATCTATTGTTTCTTCATAGCTTAATTCTTTACATACAAAATATTTTTCGAATTGGATAGTTAGCATAAATGGGTCACGTTCTTTAAGAGTATAATAGCATTTTTTTGCAAATTCATCATCAGTATTATCCTTTAAATCTTCAAATATTTCATTTAAACTAGAATGAGAAAAATATTTATTAATTTTATCTATTTTCTTATCAATTTCTGATTCATTATCTTTGACTTCCCATTTTTTAGCCTCTTTGTTAAGATTCTCTATTAGTTGATCACCTTCATAGTTTTTAGATAGATCATATAGTTTTGTTATTAATTTTTCATAATCCTTCGAATTTATATATACATCAGCTAAATTATACTCTATCAAGTCACTAGATTCTAAACTTACGCCACAAAGTCCAACATATTGTCCTAACGCTTGTGGTAAACTAGAAATATACTTACAAACTCCAACATCTGGTACAAATCCAAGGCTAGTTTCTGGCATTGCCCAGTTAACAGTTTCGTCTGTTATTATAAAATTAGAATTTATAGTTAATCCTATTCCTCCACCCATAGTTACACCATACCAATGACTTATTATAGGTTTTTTATAATTTTTAACATATTTATCTAAATCAAATTCTATTTTGAAAAATCCATCCTTATCTGCACAATCGTCATTTATTAAAAATTCATTATAAATTTCTTTAAGATCTCCACCAGCACAAAACCCTTTGTCTGAAAAGCTATCAAAAAGTACCGCTTTTATACTATCATCATCCTTCCATTTATCTAAAATTTTGCGAATCCCTTTTATGGTTTCAAAATTTAATGCGTTTATTTGCTTTGGTCTGTCTAAGTAGATAATTCCTACATTTTCAATTATTTTTTCTTTTATCATATTTCACCTCATTTATAGTTTTATTTATTAATACAATCTATTACCAATCTTATTGTCTATTTCCCATACCTAATATCTACCCTTTTACTCAACTATTTTTAATAAGCGATAGGCTATAATTTTAAATATAAAAAAACTCCACTTTTATAATAAGTGAAGCTTATTATTCCACTGCTATTTTGTTGTATCAACGATTATATTTATTGCTTTATCTATATCAGTGTTAGGATTTAAAAATGCCAACCTTAATATGATTTCTCCATTTATACTTGAAGGTATACATAATAACTTTCCATCTAGTGCTAAATCATTTGACCAACTTGCATAGTCTTCAATCTCCCAATCTTTTCTTTTGAATACTACTATTGATAAAGTTGGCTCCATCACTAATTCTAAATGATCTGTTTGATTTATAGCTTCTGCACATTTTTTTGCATTTGCTATACATTTTTCAACAGCTTCGCTATATTTTTTGCTACCATAGGTTACTAGAGAATACCATAATGGAAGCCCTCTAGTTCTTCTTGATAAGTGAATGGCCATATCTGATGGATTTGATTGACTATGGTCTACACCTTCTAGATATTCTGCATGTTGCGAAAAAGTTTGATAAACATTTTTAGGACTCCTATATACCAAACAACAACAATCATATGGAGCAAATAGCCACTTATGTGGATCTACGATAAAGGAATCTGCATTTTCAATTCCTTTATATAAATCTCTAACGCTTGGTGCTAAAATGCCAGCTCCACCATAAGCTCCATCTATATGTAACCATATATCATATTTTTGACAAACTTTAGAAATAGATTCTATATGGTCAATAGAACCTGTATTTGTTGTACCAGTCGTAGCCACAACAGCAAATACCCCTTCATTCTCTTTAATAAGTTTTTCAACAGTTTTGCCACTCATTACTCCATTTTTATCTGTTTCTGCTACTAATACATCAACATCTAAAACTTTTGCTATAGTTTTTACAGAAGAATGAGTATCCTTGGATATAATTAATTTATATCCATCATTTGGTCTACCATTAGGATATCTATCTTCTTCTTTCCACTTATTTTTAGCATTATCTCTTGCACAGGCCAGTGCTGAAAGATTACCGTGTGTTCCACCAGAAACAAACGTACCTATAGCTTCATCTGGCCAGCAAAGATTTTTTTTAATCCAGTCTACTACTTGGTTTTCAGCATATATAGCTCCTGCACCACATTCCCAAATTCCACCAAATACGTTAGCTGACGAAACTACTTCATCAAAGGCAACTGCTGCCTTAGTAGGTGCACATGGTATATAGGCAAAGTTCATTGGATCGTCTGCAGAACGAGTAGCCTTATTTAAAGTATCAAAAATATCTAGAGCTTTTTTAGGTCCAAGGCCATCTTCTGTTATAGTTTGACCAACCTTATCTCTTAACTCCTTAGCAGAAAGCGCTGTAGTTTTAGGATCAGATCCAGAAACAGTTCTTTCTTTAGCCCAGTTTAAAGTTAATTCTACAGATTCATCTTCATATGTCCAAAATTTATTATTCATAATCCACCTCATAAATATTAAATATATCTTTATTAAATAAGATATAGGAAAAAATAAATGTATGCAAGTACTTGATTTGCATTGTTAAAGTAAAAGTTATTATCCAGCACAAAACTTGTTTTTAAATAAAAAAATAGTTTTAGAATCATATAATCTATTTCTAAAACTATTTAAATTAATTCCATATCTAATTATTTCTATTAAAATAACTATAAGTGGTGTGATTTCTAATAAATACAATACCCGCAAGTTCCAGTGCACATCCTAAACCAGTATAGAAAAAAGCTATAAAAAAATCTGGTAAAATTCTGTAGAGGTTATTCTAATGATTTTGAGATGATTTATTCATTCTGCAACAGTCCCACTAGTATTTTATATATATAATATAATCAAAAATTTTCTTACAATTAATTTCTATATTTATTCATAAGATCACTGTCCAAATGACAGTAAGAAAAATCTTCAGGGAACCTATCAAGATGATCTTGATGCTCATCAGCACTTTTTATATAGTTAGAAAGTGGCATTACTTCCACTACAATTTTATCTTTATCTTTGCGCTGACTTAAAAAGTCCCTAGCCTCTATCAAATGTTTTTCTGAAGTACTATAAATACCAGTTCTATATTTCTTACCTACATCAAAGCCTTGCTTATCTAAACTATAGGGATCTATTATTTCAAAAAGATAGGCTAATATATCTTTTGTAGAACATATGCTACTATCAAAAACTAATTTTACACATTCAGCGTATCCATCATATTCTCCATCTAGAATATTGCTAGAACCATTTGCTCTTCCAGCTTCAGTAGAAATAATTCCTGGTATTTCTTTAAAAAAATATTGAACACCCCATAGGCACCCACCAGCTACATATATCGTTTCCATATTATTTATTTCTCCAATCAAAGAGCTATAATAAGTAACTGACAAATATTTATTTAATATTATGCTTTTCCATTCTCTCAAGGAAAAGATCCGTAATAATCGCCTTGAGTTCTGCACTCTCTTTTTCTGGCAACTCACCTGGTATTTTAGCTACATTATATAGGTCTGGGTGTTCATTTGCAATTTTTTCAATAGCTTTACTTATAGCATGTCCTCTTAAAAAAAATGGGATTTTCTTAATCCATTCTTGGGGAACGAGCTTAAGAATCTTATCAGCTGCTTCTTTATCACTTATATTAGCTGTAGATAATCCCTCATTGATCTGTTCTTGGTCATTTTCTGAAAATTCATTTAATTTCATAATTCCTCCTAGTCTTTATACATAAATAGTTGATTTATTAATTCATTTTATTTAGTTATCATATTTAAAATAACTTTCCTTAAAAATATTCCTATACACTATAAAGAAAACCACTTTACTTTTTCAACAAAGCTATCAGAATCTAAATAACCATTTATCTTATAGAAATGATTATGCATAGGATCATTCACAGACTTAAGCTCTATACATGAAGCTCCTAATCCTTTAACTTTATTTTCAAGTTGATCAAGAAATTGACTACCCAAACCCCTATTTTGGAAAGTATAATCAATTACTATTTCTTCTAGTGTATAACCTATTATATCATCATATTGTTTAAAGTAGCCTATAATAAAACCTATATAATTATTATCGTTCTTTAAAATCAAGCAATATGAATCCTCCATTGTCAAAACTTGGTGTATACGCTTATAGGCAGTTTGTTTTATCCAATTAGAACCTTCAATATTATTGTAATAATCTATATATAAATCTAAAATATTATGTATATCTTTTACTTTCATTTCTTCTATTATCATATAATATTCCTTTATATTATCTAATTAATTCTAGTAAATTCCAGAGTATTTTATTACCGTATCGTCAGATATTCAACTTCCATTGTTACATGTAAAGCATTTTTCACAATAATGCTAGCAAATTAATTACACATACTTTCTAATTTCTGGTTTTTTATAGTCATTAATAAAGTTCTCTATCTCTTCTAAGTTTTCTGAGAATAATGTTTTTTCTTTATCCGTACTAGTTAAAAATCCTTCTTTAACCATATGTTCAAGCATCTTTTCTAAGTGATCATAATAACCATTTACATTAACTAATATGCAAGGACAATCATTCTGCCCAACTCTAGCCCATGATATAACTTGGATAATCTCTTCTAGTGTTCCTGGCCCTCCTGGCAAGGCAATAAATGCATCTCCTTTTTCGATCATATAAGCTTTTCTATCAGACATATTATCTACTGTTATTAATTCATTTAGTCCTGAATGACTAATTTCTCTTTCAACCAAAAAAGTTGGCATAACGCCAATAACATTTCCACCATTTTCTAAGACAGTATCTGCAAGTAAGCCCATCAAGCCAACTTTACCACCGCCATACACTAAAGTATGATTATTATTAGCTATCCATTCGCCTAATTCAATAGCTTTTTGCTTATAGATTTCATTATTACCAATGCTTGCACCACAAAATACTGTTATGTTCATTATTCAAATCTTCCTTCTATTTTATTGATATGGTTTTCTAATATTTCTTCAAATGATATGTCATAATTGCTTGAGAAAGCTCTCCAACTTCTTCAGATAAAAAATTCATTCTTATAAATAAATCCAAACTGTTGACAAAATATAAAATTCGACCATTTCGACCGAACCTAGTGAGCGGAGAAATCTAATGAGATCCCTCCATGCGTTCGTTTCACTCACTTAGTCGAGATGGTTTAATTTAAATTATTAATAAATTATAATAATCTCCTCAATATTTAATTTAAATAACAGTCAAACTATTATTTATATTGGATAATATGCTCTCCCCAATCTATGATTGAATCATTGGTTCTAGTACTTATTGCCTTATAAAAAAGATTGTATCCTATCTTATCTTCTTTCTTAAGATATTTAATTGATTTTTTACTACCAAAGTAAAATATATCCCTTAACAAACAATAGTCTTCTAAACTTTCAGAAAGAAAAGTAATAGCTCTGAAATTACTGTCATCATCCACGCTTCCTATTCTCCATAGTGTCTTTTTAATCCACGAAACAAGGAACTCCTTATCCTTATATGTGAAAGAATCAACATACTTTTCTACTTCTGATTTTAATTGCTTACCAATTCCAGTATCATAAATAATATTAGCTTTATAAATTGTTATAAACTCTTCAATACTTTTAGTTTTTATCTCATCTTCAGTATAAATAAAACAATCTATATAAACATTATCTATCAGATAATCATCATGACTGTAATCCTTATATTTTACTATAATCAAACAATCAAAGTCACTGTTTTGATTGTAAGTACCATCAGCATATGACCCGTAAAGTGCTATAGTAAGAGGGTTCTATTTTTCTTTTAGATAAGTTATTATTTTTTGCTGATTTATCATAAATAAGCTCCTACTTTTTACTTAAATATCTTAGCTATTAACTTTTTAAATCTTTAAATTTATTAATGTTCTTATTTTAAAATAAGTTTTTATAAATCCTCTACATCTATGACTGGCACTTCATTTTCTTGAAGTAGTTTTGCAAATACACCTTGGCCTTCAATAATTTTACCCGTAAAAGTACCGTCATATATAGTATTTACACCACATGATGGACTCCTTGATTGTAGTATGACTAGGTCTACATCTTTTTCCATAACTATATCCAAAGCTTTTTGGGCTCCTTTTCTAAACTCCTTATCTACTGACAGACCGCTTTTTATTCTAACTAGACCATCTACAATCTCTGCAGGTTCTCTTGGTGTAGCTAGGCCTCCCAAGACTTCTGGACATATTGGTATGACTTCATAACCTTTTACAAAGTCGGCTAATTCTTTGCTATAGTTATTTCCACCATTATATTTACAATTTTCGCCTAATAAGCAAGCACTTACTGCAAGTTTCATTAAAATTCTCCTAATCTTTTATTACAAAACTAAGGTCCCTAAAGAATTATTATATCTTCTAGGGACCTTGATTTTGATATTTCAATTATATATTTATAGCTCTATACATCTGCAAAATCCACATCAGGGATAGCTTGTATTTCATATTCTGGGAAGTTTTCTTGTACGTCTTTCATTACTTCTTCAAATACATCTAGTCTATCATCAGCATCAAGGCTTATAACCACATCAAACCTGATTGACTTATTATCTTCATCTACATAAAATCCATGGAGTTGAGTCACATACCTATGAGATAATACTATCTCTTTTAATTTTTTGTGCATATTAATAACTTTAGGATTTGTTGTATTTATAGAATATACTCCTATAGCAGTTAGGACAATTTGATGCTTGTAGTAAACCTCTAATTGTATATCTCTTATCATCTGATCAAGCTTATCTGCAGTGTAAGTATCTGGCACTTCAATATGTACAGATCCATTCCAAGAGTCTGGTCCATAATTATTAAGGACTAGGTCATAGGCCCCTTCTACACCAGGGAAATTTTCTACAGTCTTTTTAACTTCTCTAGCAAGTTTTGGGTCATTTCTCTCTCCCAATAGCTGTGATATAGTACGTTTTAGCATATCTATAGCAGATTTTATAATAATGATAGATATTATAGCACCAAGATATGCCTCAAAAGAGATATTAAATATTAGAAAAATTGCTGCTGCTACTAGGGTGGACGCAGATACTACAGAGTCTAGTTTGGCTTCTTCTCCTGAGTTTATTAAAGAATCAGACTTTACTTTTACACCTACATTCTTTACATATTGCCCAAGTATTATTTTGACAATAACAGCTACCCCTACAATGATTAAAGATTGTCTAGTATATGACGGTGTTACTGGATTGATAATCTTTTTTATAGCTTCAACCAAAGAAGTAATACCAGCATATAAGACTATAACTGAAATTATCATAGCGCTAAGGTATTCTATCCTGCCATAGCCAAAGGGATGTTCCTTATCAGGTTCTTTAGCTGCAAGCTTAGTACCTACAATTGTAATTAGAGAACTACCAGCATCAGCTATATTATTCACCGCATCTAGAACAATAGCAATAGAATTAGAAGCAAGACCTATAACAGCTTTAAAAGCTGCAAGCAAGGCATTAGCAACTATGCCTATTATGCTAGTCTTAACAATCTGCTTCTCACGTTTTTTTGCATTTTCATCCTGTCCTTTTAAATCTTGTAATTTTCTCATTTTTTAGCTTCTTTCTTAAACTTAATAATTGTAAAGTTGCTTTATTTATAAAATTATTTTAACTAAACTAAACTTAAAATACATAATTTTAAGTCAAGTCCATAATATTGTGTAAATTTATCTAGAATATTTAAGATAATTTGTAACTTCGTTTCACTTTCCATAGGCTTGTTAAATGCTTTGGAAAATATACTATAATTTTTTACTTCAGTACAGATTAAATTTTTCAATATCTTCACTATTAATTGTAAAATGTAGTTTGGTCATTTAGTTTTGTTTTTTGATTGATGAATTGCAAATAATATCGCGACACCTAAAGCAAACTAAGTTCGTGCATAAATAAATCAAATGGAGTTTGATATTCTAGACATTTTCTAGGTCTAGTATTAGGCTCCATTAAGTTTTTAATCAGCTCATTAATAGATATTTTAGATGAGTCTGTCTTCTTAGGGTAGTATTCCCTTAGCAATCCATTTGAATTTTCATTACTGCCCCTTTGCCATGCTGAATATGCATCAGCAAAATAAAAATTTATCCCTCGTTTTTCAACATCTTCATAACAAGCAAATTCTTTGCCTCTGTCAGATGTAAATGTCTTTAAAGCTTCTATTGGTAAAGATTCAATTAACTTATCAATTGCCCTTAACATCGAATTTTTACTTCGATCTACCATGGGTAAGGCAATATAAAATCTAGTTTTTCTTTCCACAAATGTTGCAAGACAACCTTTGCTCTTTCCTCTAGAGGATACAACTGTATCTAGTTCCCAATGACCGAAAGTATTCCTTTTTTTGACTTCTTTAGGTCTTTTGTTTATTGATTTACCAATATTAAACTTACCTCTTGTTTCTTTTGGTTTTCTTGATTTTCCTTTTCTTCTTATATCAGAAATATCAAAGTCTATAATTCCTGAGTAAATCCAATTATATATTGTTTTAAAGCATACAATATCTTTGCATACAGTGTTTGATGTTTGCTCAAGAGACCACTTCTTATGAAGTTTTTCAGATATGGATTTGGTGATATTATCATTAGCTTTTGATTTTCTTCCTTTAGATAATGATTTTTTAATTTTATCTTTTTGGGCATAGACAGCTTCGTACTCATTATCACACCTTTTTAATTCTCTAGAAATTGTGGAGTGATGAAATCCTAAAATTTTCGCTATTCTCCTAGAAGAATAGCCCTCTTTCCTTAACACCTCTATCTTATTTCTCTCATTTAGGGTAAGATGTTTATAACTCATATTGACCTCCGTGTGTGTTTTTGTCGTTATTAACATTTTACACGAAGTTAGTATGAGTTTTCTATTTTATTCTAGTGTCGCATTTAATTTTACAACTTATCGATTAAAAACAATGTACTAGTTAAGGTTTCAAATTACCTTTTCTTTTTACACAATTATACGAACTCTATCGTGATTTCTTTATTATCTTCAATAATTAGTATGATTTTCATCACAAAATCTCATCAATATTTTCTTCAAATTATACCAAAATTTATAATATTATATAATCTAATAAGCCTATTAGTGTACTTGTAGTATATGTTAAACATTAAATTAAAAATAAGATTCCTACTGATCTTTTATCAATGCTATGCTTTTAAAAATTTTAATATTCACTAACTACATAAAAATAACACCTACACTCTGTAAGTGTCATAAGAAATTTATAATACATCTTATTTTCATATATTAGATCTTCCTACATCTTCTAAATAATCATTTAACTGTTCATTCCAAATTTTTCTATCTTCATCGATTATCTCCCTTATTACTCTACATGGATTTCCGACTGCAATTACATTACTTGGTATATCTTTTACAACAACAGAACCCGATCCAATAACTGTATTATCTCCTATAGTAACTCCAGGATTAATAACTACATTACCACAAATCCAAACATTATCACCTATAGTAACAGGCCATGCGTATTCTAAATCTTTATTACGAACGTCCTTATCAATTGGATGGCCAGCAGTATATATACTAACATGAGGAGCAATAAATATATTATTTCCAAAAGTAACATAGTTCTCATCTAATATAGTCAAATCTGTATTTGCATAAAAGTTCTTGCCAAATGATATTTTATCTCCATGATCAAAATAAACAGGTGGTGTCAGCACCATATCATCAGGAGCTACTTTAAAACATTTTTTCAATTCTTCAAAAGCAGTCTTATCATGCCAAAATTCCGACTCATTAAATTTCTTTTGCGCAAGGTGAACTTTCTCAAATGTATTAACTCCAACACTGTATGGATGATAAAGTTCACCAGAAATCATCCTCTCCCATTCCTTCTTATTTATCATTATCTATCCCCCAAAATTTCAGATTCAACAACTTAAAATTCCACAAATATTAGATAAATATATTCATATTTATACCATAATCTAAATAGAACTTATAATTTCTATCTTTTCCTTTGTTTTCGATTGTCTTTTATCATTATTTATAATATAAATATTCTATCTTCCAACTATAATTCTTTTGTGTACAATTAAAGCATCTAGATTTTTTCTAGATGCTTATTATCACACATTTATTTTATCTTACTTCATTTCTTACGCTTAAGTTTAAAATTTAGTTTCCTCTATTTATATATCCAAGCCACTCTTTATATTCTGATATCGGATTATTTTCTAAAGATTTTTCAGCATAAAACCTAGCAATTTTTTCAGAATAAGGTGGAGTTATAACATCAAATATATAAAATGATATTAGATTGGATAAATAAGCGATTTTCAATGAATCATTATATTCTTCTAAATTAATTAGTAAACCCAACATATGAAAATATAAATTAATACTGGTTACTTCATCAATTTTTAAACTAATATCTAATAATTTATCATGCGTAATTTCATATATATTATTTATATTTATTAATGAACTCAATTCTTCATAACTTAGATTTTTTTTATCGTTTTCTATCATTCAAGCCTCTCTAAAAACTGCATTAATTACTCCAATCTGTTAAAATATATTTAACTAATCCTTCTGAATCTTTTATAAATCGTACAACTAAATATCTTTAATATTACTAATTTGATTTTCTAATTTATTTAATAACCTAAATTCATCAATGTAGTAAACTTGCTATTATATATAATAGATAGATATGTGTAGGATAGAAGATATAAAAGAAGTTCTTATTACCTTTTCCTCTTTCTCCATTATAAAAATATAAAGGAATGATTGAAAATACCATCATCCATTGGATACCTGATTTATCAAAATAAAAGCTCAACAATCCAGCAATTAGTATTGCTAAAAATTGAATCTTTCTGTTATTTCTAAATATATATAGTATCAAACCTAGTAGTACCATAATATAGCCACCTTCTATGGTTACTAAGTTAGGAATCATTAACATAAGCAATGAAATCAACTGAGTTAAAATTGGTGATATTGCTCCTTCACCGCTAACAAGTGTTCCTAAGGCTAATACTATTATGGATAATAGCACGGGTAAAATAAAAATAAAAAAGCCAATAAAAAAGTTTTTGGTTGACTTTTCTTTAATTGAATCTACCATACGATCCCATCCACTATCTAAAATAGCAACAACAAGAAAAGTACTAAAAGCATTATTCATAAGACCTATATGACCATTATCAAATAAGTTTCCAATAACAAAATTTCCTATGCTCATTAGCCAACTCATAAGTAACAAACGAGTAATTAATTTCTTTCGACTTCTTGTATAATAAAAGCTATCAGCAAATAAAAATAAAAAAATTGGAAATACAAATCTTCCAAAAGCAGTTAGCCAAATAGGTGCTCCAAATTCATAAAACATCTGGTGTATATGATCTAGAACCATAAGTATAACTGCAAAATACTTTAAATTAGTAGCATTTGCATAAGACTTCATAGCATACCTCCTTTTAATCATAAAATCAAAGCTTTATCTTTTAGGTAAGTAATTATAACAAATCAAATAATAACCCACTATATAAAACTCAGATTTTTTAAAAATAGATATATTTAAATATAACAATATATCATTATAAAAATACCCAACTTGTTTGATATTATTAATAGTCTTGTCGGGTACTGCAAAGTATTTAAATATTCTACTTTTGATATTCTATCAATCTTTGTAGTTAACTTAAAGTTTATTTATTATTATGTCTTATATCTTTTATCATTAGAAACTTTAAGACTTTTCCATATTATATAGATAAAAAAATTGCTTACTATGGAAAGTTTAAAAACAAGAAATAGATTTTACTTTTCAGATGTATATTCAGCGTAGTTAAGAGGAAGTAATGAAAATACAAATAGATTATAAAATAACACTATCAAAAAATATACTTAGTAAAGATAGGTAATAAAGCATTAATTAAATATTTAATAGCACTTAATACTAAACCCAGAAAATGCCTAGATTATCAAAATACATTTGATTTATTTATGCACAAATTAGCTTGCTTTATGTATCACAGTATTATTTACAATTTATAAAATAAATATAAATCAAGTCTTAGATCTAAATGATTTTAAGTATACCAAAGTTTCTAATTTTTAACCAACAGTTCTATAATCTTCACATTGCTTAATAAGCCAGTAAGTATAATGTTTGCTATTCTTTTTAAACTTTAAAATCTATATAGTTATTTTAAAAAATTTTCTTAATTAATTCAATTATCTATTTTAGTGAATCTATGTAAATTTATTAAGCCACAATTCTTATAACAACCCAGCAACAATATCACCGTGTCGCTTCTCATCATTTTTTACGCTTTCAATCTCTGGAAATTTTTTCGCAATTGGAGCGTAATTTTTGGCAGCGTCATATTCTCCTTTTATAATGAGTGGATATAGTTTCTTTTTACCAATTATTCTGTATAATATCGGCATAAAAACACTCAATGTTTTCTTTGGCTTTAAATTTTGTTTTGTAAGTCCATGAAATACAGCCGCATGATGACCTTCTTCTGCAGCAAGCTTTCGAAAGATTTCCGCATCCTTTGTATCTTTTACTACATTAGAAAGTCCTTGATACATCAAAACTACATTTAACTCTCCTTGTTGAGATTTTAATAATGTCTTCATTTCACTTTTACTTATATTCACTTTGTCCTCCTTACAATAATAACGATTAGAAATTAATATTTATATACTATCTTCTCAATCACTTTTCTTTCATGCTTTAAATAACATGGATTTCTTTCTACTCTAAAATATATCACTTTCAGTTGTTATTACAATTATTAAAAGATTACCCTTAATATTTTCTAAATTTTAAACAATTTAAGCTTAACTCACTGAATTTCAACAATCTTAAATTATTAGGGGCTTGATAGCACATAATTAAGAATATATCAATCAGTACATAACTTATAATTTATTATATATATCATTCTGGAGCAGATAAAAACAGCCCTATAATGTAAGATGACCCCTAAGATCCTGAAACATATTTTATAGACGAAATAATTTATCAATGAAGAACTTCTTTGAAATACTTAAACATGAAATATATTATGATGTGGACTTTAATAATTATGACAGTTGATAAGAGAAATAGAATCAGATATTAAATGTTACAATAGGATAGAACTGAGAAAAAATTAAAAGGAATTCTAGCTATAAAATTCATATTACATTCCGATTAATATATTACTAAGTTATTCTGTGTTTACGGGTTCAAGTCAAAATCTTTAAGGCTCTTTTAATTATTCTTTTACTATTTTAACTATACTAAAACTACTTACTCTTCACTTGACTTTTTTTCTTAGAAGAAAATCTAATTAAGTTAGAAAGTATGAATTTCTAACTAAGGAGGATTTATTATGTTAGTTGAATTAAAAGCTAAATCACAAGTTACTATCCAAAGGACATAGTAAACTCTATGGAATTAGATCAAGGTGATCAATTTGAAATAATAGGAGATAATGGAAAAATTGTACTTGTTCCAGTTGAATCTATCCAAAACATATCATAAAAAATTTAAAAGCTGAAGTAAAAGAGATTAAAGAATCTATAAAAAATGGAGAAAGGCCAATCTTTGATTCCATTGACTCTCTATTTTAGGAGTTAGACAAGTAATATCCTATAAAATTACTTATTCGAAGGCTTTTAAAAAACATTACAAAAAATTATCTGATAATGAAAAGAATCAAACGAAAAAGAAACTTAAATCATTCGTAGAAAATCCTACTCATCCATCTTTAAGAATCAAGAAGATACAAGGTACAGATAAAATATGGGGATCTTCTGTTAATATGGATATTAGAATCATTGATTAGCTAAAATATCTTGCCTAATCGTTTCTAGCGAACTCTGTGTTCCTACATGTCTTGCATAGGATTTAAGTAATCTTTTAGCCTTTTCTTTATCTCTTTTTGCCAAGTCCACTCTACTAATATCATTTGAAACAACAGCATCAAAATAATCTATGGCTTAGAATAAGGCTGGTTTTTCATCTAAGCCAATTGCTTTTGGCCATCCACCTTTACATATAAAAAAGGCTATTTCTTCAAGACTGGTTTCATCAATCGCCGAGATGTTTTCTCCTTTAAATAAATCCCTGAGAGAAATCTCTCCACTTGAATCCTTTGATTCATATAGACTCATAGATCGCATTAGAAGTCTAGAAATTCTACCCGTACCCGTATGCATTGAGTCATCAAATTCATTAGGTACTGCTGAACCAGTTAATATAAATTGACCAAATTCATCGCTATTATCAACCTCATAACGCACAGCATTCCATAAATTAGGTGCTATTTGCCTCTCATCAATTAGACTTGGGGTTTCTCCTTCAAGTAAAGTACTAGGAGAAAGCTCTGCCATTTGCTGATACTGTCTCGTCATATCAGATCGATCCATAGATATAAAGCTTTTTGCCTTTTATTTTGCTGTTGTTGTCTTACCGGACCTTCAATTAAAACTGCCCTTTTTGCGTCTAATCGTTCTTCCAATAATTTATCTGCAATTCTATGTAAATACTTTTTCATTATTTCCTTCCATACTCAATACTTAAGTGGATTTTATCACTTATTCAAGTATTTGTCCTATTTTTATTCAAGGACTCGGTTAGTATTCTATTTTCTTATATTTATGATATAATGCTTATGGAACAAGATCTTGCCATACGTGGTGGGGCTTTTTTGCAATCAAAAGACCCGACTTGGTCCGCATTGTTAAGAGGCGTGTCGGGTACTATTATTTTAGTGTATATTTACTTTTTATCCTTGTCAATTTTCTATTTCAACTTCAACTGAAGATTTAGATATTACTTTAAGCTTTTCATCATAAACTATAATTTTTTTCTATTAGAAGTTAATTTGTAATTGAAACCACCTCTTGCGTTCGCTATTATATTAGCATTAATAATTGCAATTACATTTACGTTAATAGATAACATTATAAAAATTAATACTACACACCCCTAATCTTAATATCATCACTGGTATGTTTATTTCATTTTCAATATACATAAAATTACCCTTTAAAAATCTTTAATAGATTTTAACCATTTTCTTTCTTCGCCAAGTCCTTATTAACTCTATATCCAATGATGAAGTAAAATAGCATTTGCAATACAACTATGATTGTCATAGTTGTATTATTTAGACTATTACTAAATATTATTATAATATTTAATAATATAAAAAATATAGCATATATTCGTAAAAGTTTAGCTGCATACTTATGAGCATACTCCCAGTTTTCTTTTGATTTCATACTTAATCCTGTTCTAAATCCACTATACTTACTGATATTCCCATTTGCTTTATACCTATAAAGAAAAGACAAAAACAGCCCTGCTATAGGTAATAGACTAATTACAATTTTTTCAAAATACATACTTAAACCTCCCTATTTCGTTAGCTTCTATTAAATTCATTTACGTTAATACTACAGGCTTTAGTGATAAGTATGGATAACATTTTATATTTTTAAAAAACTCGTATGTGGGAATATATCTAATATAATTTAAAGATCAAATCCAAATTTGATAGTTACCAAAATCGAAGATTCCTTTCCCTTGTTTCAAATCTCCTCTTGATTCTAATAATCTAAAGCCATTCTCTATCTCATTAATTAGCGAGACAGTAATATTTAAATCATGATGACCAGGCAAAACTCTTTTAATATCATATTTTTGTATCTTTCTTATTGATTTATAAAATAATTTAGGATCAGTTGTAGGATAAAAAGCGTATAGACATCCTTTATAAATTAAATCTCCACAATATAAATATTTCCTTTCATGTTCATAAAAACAACAATGACCAGGAGAATGTCCCGGTGTATGTATAACCTCAATAGTTCTACCGCCTAAATCAAATGTATAGCCATCTTGGAAAACTATTTGTGGCTTTACTTGGAAAATCTTATAGTCATCTATATTAAAATCGCAAGGAAAATTGTGTGCTTTTTCTGTTAATTGCTTTTTTACAACTTCTAATGGAAGAGGAAATTTTTTTGAAAGCCATTTTTTTTCTTCTTTGTGAACTCCAATACAATCAAAATATCTATGGCCGCCGATGTGATCCCAGTGAATATGTGTAGTAAAAACTGTAAGTGGTAAATCTGTTAATTCATCTACAACTTCTTTAATATTTGAAACACCGAGTCCTGTGTCTATTAAGAGTGCCTTATTCTCTCCACATAATAAGTAGCAATGAGTCTCTTCCCAGTGTTTGTATTCACTTAATGCAAATGTTTGAGAATCTATCTTTTCTATTGTAAACCGGGTATCCATAACTGCTCCTAATTAACTCTTCAGCTCATCATATTTTTGTTAAATTATTAAAGTAATCATAATTATCTTAATATGATTAATATTGATAAGGTCCCATAAACTATATATATATAATTATAAAAAGAAACACTTATAATTAAAATTTAAATTTTGTTTATACATTTATCCTTATGATTTGCCTTATACTAATCTTTATTAAATGAATAGTTTTCCTCCTACTATTAATGTATTTTTCTTCTAAGGAATGGATAATTTAATAATATATCATCTGTTATTCCTAATTGATGGATAACATGATAATAAATTATATATTCTAAAACAGTATTAGCATTATTTAGTTCTTTAAAAGCTTTTAGACGTGATTTATTCTTATTATTTCCCGGTCCATGCGTGTTGTAATTTCTTGTATCTTTCAACCTATTAGCAAAGTTTTTTTCGAAATTCGTATCATTTTTCCAATTTTGATCTATTAAATAAAAAATATTTTTTAACTGTTCAGGTATATTCTCCAAAATAACAGTTAGTTTTTCTCTGAAAGTAGGATAATTTTTTTTATCATTACCTAGTCTCCTAGTTATTTCTTCTTTAATAGAAATTTCTATGTTATTTTTATCTAGATAATCTTTAATTTCTAAAATAGTATTGTCTAAATTTGAATCATCACAATTTTGTGTTTCTCTTGCACTGTTAAAAAAGTTATCGTAAAGCCTTTCCATCATCTCTGTTTGGTTTACGAGAATACTTTCTATATCTAAGGTAGAAATATAATTTTGAGTATATAAATCAATTACTGGTTTTAGTTTTTCTTTATATTTAAACCAATTACAAATTATAGTTTCTAAATCTTCTTTTATATAACTCAACCTCAATGAATTATATTTGAATTCTTGCGCTTGCTCATCTAATTGACGAAATATAAACTGACCATAGTATATTGGATGCTTATAATCATAGTCTCCATTGTCTAAAGATTTAGATTGAAATTTATTATTTTCATCTTCTAGATAGAATTTGATGTATGAAAATCTTTTTTTAGATTGGGTTAAAAAATCAATCAGTTTCATAAACCATTGTGAAATTTCATAGAACTCTCTAACACTTTTTACTTCGTAATTATTAGATATAACTTCTATATAATAATCCATTTTAGCACTAGCACCTTTATTAAATTCATTAATCGCTCTAATATCTCTCTTTATTTTTATAGTAAATTTATTATCTAAAATATTAAAACTATTCTCATTGGAAAATTTATTAATATATTTTATAGAAAAAGAGTCTTTACTCATATCATCATTTAATATAGGATGGTCAATATTATACCAATCATTAAGATAAGAAAAGCTAAACTTAGCTCTAGTTGCATAAACTTCTTGATTTTTAAGTACTGAAACATCATTATTAGGTAATGAAATTATATATGCATAATTTGAAATATATTTCTCCACATTATATCCGTTAGAAATAATGGTTGGATTAATTAGGTAGCACTTTTCTAAGACTACGTACAGATTATTACTTAAGTACCCATATATTTTTTCAATATCATCAAAAAGGCTCAATGATACTCCAGTTAATCTACCATTTAAATCTAAAGTTATTTTTCCATTGTTTAATTCTAAATTACCCGATATAGCTTTATTGGATATAATCCCATCATCTGGAATTAACTCATTTAAAGAAATAGCCCACTTACCTTTTAATATATTTTTATTATCTAGCCTATAAGAATCTAACATCACAAAAATTCCTTCCAAGTTTTTAATAAATAGAGATATACTCTAATTCACTAGTGACATCAATACCACACTCTCCACATGTACCAAGACCACCCTGACGATAACGATACATTTGGAAGAGAGCCTCCACGCTCGTTGCACGATAGAAGTTAGCAAAAAAAAATGATGTTTTCGGGTAAATGTCAATGCCCGTTCAATGGGCATAGCCGCTACTTCTGCTGCTTCATCTCCATCATTGCATCAACGAACTGTTCCGGTAAGTCGGCATGAATATCGTGACTTGATTCATAACCGGATTTAAGCGTACTGTTTTTGATTAAAGTATGAACTTCTTCTGCATCTTTTTCGTCCATGGCAGATAGCAATATTCCTTTTTCATCATAATAGCTCGGCGCAGTTTCCTTTGAAGGCGCAACATGAAGAATGATCGTCGGGCATTCTATTTCGCTCAACATCTTTTTCTGGTCAACTCCATAAAACCAGGAAAAATCGTAAAAAGTCTCCCCAAATCTTAAATCATAGTTTCCTGTTCCGTCCTGCATATTACGCGTTAAGAATATCATTCCATTCAGACCGATTTCGGTTTGTTTCACTCACATTAGTTCGTTCAACTCACTTAAGTGAACAAAAAATTCCATGAACAGGAATTCCTATCCATAGAAAAGTATTTGGTTAATTATTATTTACCAACACTATTTGACATAGAGTCCAAAAAAAGTTTCTTTACTTACAATTTATAAGTCAATAAACTTACTTGCTAACTTGTACACTTGATTAATTTCTTTGCTTTGTAAGTTCCAGCTAATCAATTCATTCTTAATTAACTCAGGGAATTTTTTACTGATATCTCTTAAAGCATTTCCAACCGATTTTCTTACATATTCACTCGAATCTTCTTTTAAATTGACTAATCTTTCAATAGCTTCATTCGGATTTTCTTTAAAATATGGCCTGCTCGTCCATATTCTTAATCCCTCCGTAACTGCTCTCCTTGTATTAGGATTATTATTTTTTAACCATTCATCAATTACTGGAAGTGCTTTTTCATATCCTATTTTCTTGCAAAATTCATCAAATGCCTTTGCCAATACTTCCTGAACTCTCCAATTGTCATCTTTGGAAACTTCATCTCTCATAAATGTTAAAATTTCATCGTCATCTGATAGGTTACCTAATAGAAATACGCCGTACATTCTCACTTGATATACATTAGATTTATAAGCTAACAATGCTAATTTTTTAATGTATTGATTATCACTAGACTTATAATCTTCTATAGCTCTCTTTTCTTCCTCTTTGAATCCATGCTCTATCAAAGAAAATTCTTCTTCTAAACTAGATATATATTTATTCAATTTAACTCACCTCAACAACAAGCATTAATTATTGATATAATACCCTCATTAAAATACTATCAACCCTAAACAGATTCACTTGATCATTCCCACATCTTATCGCCCTATCAAGATCCATGATTGTAGCGATAACACCATCTATCTTTTCTGTAGATTTTTCTTTGTCCTCTTTTATTTTTCCAGCAGATCTGTTAGTAAGAAGATTTGTAACCTTTAATCCATGTTTTCCAGGATCATACTCTTTGAATTCTTCACAGGTTGCTTTTTTTATACCTCTATATTTTCGTAATCAATACTACACTCTCAACGTGGCTTGAGTGGTCAGTATAGATAACATTTCATATTTTTCAAAAGCCTCGTATGTGGGAATATATCCATAAATACTAGAAAATATTAAGGCCTTAAAGCAGCAATCGGTATTAAATACACACCATCCTCTCTTTTATAGGCAAAAGGGGCTTTTGCACACAAGACATCATAAATGATGGATTGGACATGTTATTTGTATCTATTTTGGATGCTAACTCTTTTAAGGTGACCCCACAAATTTGCCCCTAATAAATTTTGCTTAAAAAAACAATGTCAGGAACCACTTTATTTAGAAGGCTATTGAATAAGTCTATTTTCTTGCTATAGATAAAATAAAGAATTTAGGGGTATAGCATATGTGGCCCTATCAATAAAAATATATCGAATTATATATAATCTTTCCTTAATTCTGATATATAAATTCTAAAGCCTCAGAAACTATATTCATAAGATCAATATCAAGTTCTTTCTTTGATATACCCATTGATTTGAGCATCTCCTTATTTTTCTTTAAAGACTTCCACAAGAGTATTTTAGTTTCCTCATCTATTTCAATCTTATAAAGCAAATTCGCTAGTGAGATAATTAGGGCCTTATTATCATTACATAAGCTAGCTTTCATATTTATAGTCTTAGAATTTATGAAGGTATCAAAATCTACTTCAGTAAATTTTGGCTCTAAATTTATTATGGGATTTGTCAAAAGCTGGGTTGATGAATTCATCAAATTTACATAAGAACCAAGTGTGTATTTCTGTTTTTCAGTCATAATATTATAGTCTAAGCCAAAACTCTTGATAAGAGTAATTGCCTCATTTAATTTATTAGTCTCATCGATAATGCGATTTATACGCTCAATAATTTCTATAATTGCAAGCTCATATGACTTTACATCTCTATTACTTATGGCAATAAAAAGATTTTCCAAACGCTTTTTATCACCGCTATTCTTCCATAAAATTAAGCCACTGGCTACAAGAGAAATTGCAGCGATAGCCCATCCCACAGGACCAGCCATGCTAAGAAAAGCATTACCAGCTGCCATTCCTCCACCTCCAGAAACTAAGACTCCTCCTCCAAGCCAAGCAAGGGCTGCGTTTGTAGCTGCGGCCCCACTTAGGGTGGAAATAGCAGTTCCTGTTGATGCAAGTCCAAATGTGGTTGCAATTCCCATAGCAGCTGTTGGCCCCATTGTTACGACTGCGATTCCAAGACCTGCACCAGCTGCACCACCACCTAAATTCCTTTTGGCTACTTTGTTATAGTCTGTTTCTATTTTTTCTGCTTTGTCTTTCCAGTCAGATCTGACTTTTTTCCAGTTTTCGTATTGTGCCATCTTTTCACTTGGAACATTTTTGATTTTATCAAATAAATCCCCGATTGCTGTCAGTGATTCATATAAGTCTCCAGTATGTTTCCCGAGATCATCAATCTTTATGTTGGTAATATTTATTGCAGCTTCTACTTTATATTGCGCTTGCTTAAGTTTGCTTTTTTTAAAAAGATTTACCATTATCTGCCTCCTTTAAAATAAGAATCAATGTCAGCTTTACTTCGTAATATCTGATCCTTTGGAACATTTCTTTTCTCAGCTAAAAGCACTGATTTTTCAAAAGCATTAATATACATTTCACTTTCTATTAATTCCTCTGTGAATATAAGGAGGTATCTATCATCATAAACTTCTGCAAGTATTTTTAAGCCTTCGACATAGTCAATCATAGTTATTCTTTCCTGCCTTAAAATTACTTCTTCTTTTTTGAATGATTTTCGTTTTACTTCTCGACTTATCTCACCATACAATGAAATACTAAATCTTCCTATACCTACAATATTTAATCGTAAAAAGAAATCAGCTACATTAAAACTTCCGCCTCCAGAAATAAATCCATGTGCTACGGCATCTCCTACATCTATCAAACAAAAAGTCCCATGAGCTACAGTGAGCATCCTCTTTACACTTGCGTTTGAAAAAGGCTGGGAAAATTCCCACATATGTTTAAATGACCTGTCATCTTTTGGAGTTTGCATAAAAAATATAAACAAACGTCTAACAGAATATATCAACCTCACTAATAACTCATTAACAAATACAGGAATTGCCTTAGTTGCTTCAAACCTTAGATCATATCCATTACTATATATTTGAAGCGCCAATTCATTTAGTGATTTATCAAAATCTAAAGTATTAATATTTAATTTTCTTTTCATAGCAATAATATCGTTAGTCCAAGTCCAAAATGGCGATGGTATTCCCATGCCTCGTCCCCTACTTGCTGATGAACCTGACATATCTGAAATCAAATGACCAAACCAATTTACAAATCCACAGAATAGTTTACTAGAAAAATTATTCCCTCTAAGCTCAAAATTATTATCAGCTTCCTGCAGAGAAATCAATTCCCCAGAAGATATGAAGTGAGAAGTATTTGCAAACTGATCAAAAATTGAAAAAAATAATCCTAATAAGCTCAGATTGTGAGCCATAGATTTAAAATGATGGTTTCTTGGATTTAGATCAAAGACAAATCCGGCTGCATCACCAGCACCTGTTTGATCGTATGGAATCTTAAATTTTTTCTCTAGATGTTTAATTGCTGACGTAAGAGAATCATTGCTCTTGTAATCCCATCCACAAAGCTTCGCAAAATCCATAATACGATTTTCAAACCACTTATCTGAAATATCCACAAGCTGCGAATCACCAGGCTTTTCTACTAGAAAAATATCCATCATTCCACATAAGGCACCACTAGAAGAAGCAAGGATATAATCTGTTTTATCGCAATTTGGAGTAAGTTTTTTCAGTGTATTTTCATTCTCGCTAAGCTTTACAGTAATTGCATCCAACTCATATTCGGAAATCTCCATAGCTTTTTGTATATCATAAGCAAAGTCAAATCCTTCTTCGCTTATTCCAAGATCCAATAACATAACTGAACCGCTGTTTTTATCTGTTTTACTAAATATATCCATCTATTCTCTCCATATTTTTTTATATAAGACTAAACTTTTTTGGCCTATAATAAATCTTAAAAATATATAATATATATAAATCAAATTATTTTCTAAGACATGAAATTACCTCCACATGCATAGTCTGAGGAAACATATCTACTGCTTTTATTTTTTTAAGCTCATATCCCCTATCCATAAACCTTTTTATATCACGTGCCAGAGTTTGCGGGTTACAGGAGATGTAGACTATTTTGTCTATGCCTGAATTTGCTATTGTTTTTACTACCTCTTTATCTAGTCCTGCTCTTGGTGGGTCTACTGTTACTGCGTCGATTTTATTTTCTTTTATAAATTTGCTATCGATGAATTTTGCATTTTTTGCTATGAATTTATAATCTTTGAGATTATTTCTTTTGGCATTTTCTTTGGCATCTTTGATAGCGTTTTTATTAATTTCTATACCTACTATATGATCATCGTTGATTGACATGGAGCTTGTTGCTGATCCACAGTACAGGTCCAAGAGTTTTTGCTCATTTCCTAAAAATTCTCTTGCTAGTGTATATAAGTTTTCTATTTGGTAATCATTTACTTGGTAAAAGTCGTTGGCACTTATTTTAAATGATTTATTATTTATCTTATAGTCTAGGTAGCCATTTCCACTAATAACAATTAGTTGTCTAGCGTTTAAGAGATTTATGGAATATTTATGTTCGTTATATTTTTCTTTAATAAAGTTAATTGACTCAGCATTAAAATTTCCATGAATATTTAATAAAATATCATCTTCGCTTGATCTAATAGTAACTTCATCTATAGGTCCATCAAATTCATTATTTATAGACCTTGTTATATCTTGGATTTCTTTTAGATTTTTAGATAAAAGCTCATTTGCTATCAAGCAATCATCTATTTTTACCTTTTTTTTAGAATATGCTTCTAGATAATTTAGTCCACCATCTTCATCTACTTGTAAGCGTACTTTATTTCTATATCTTAGTTCTGGACTTTCTATTATTTCTAAATCTTCTATGTCTAATCCAACAGATTTTTTTAGGGCATTTTTTATTAAATTCTTTTTTAACTTTATTTGTGTTTGGTAATTGATGTCCATTATAGAACAACCTCCACATTCATAAAAATATGGACATGGAGGTTTTCTTTGATAATCACTTTTTATCTTAGTATTTAGTTTTTTAGCCTCTAAGAAGTTTTTCTTTTCTGCTATAATTTCGGCATCTAGAGTTTCTCCATAAACTGCATTCTCGACAAAGACAATTTTTCCTTCTGTACGAGCTACTCCTCTGCCATCTTGTAGGACATCAATTATCTTAATGTTTTTTAAAATCATTAGATAACTTTTGCTTCTCCTTTATAGATTACTCCACCTATTGGATCTACAGTAATAGTATCTCCATCTTTTACAAGATTTCTGATATTGAATGCTCCAACTACTGCTGGCAAGCTAAAATGAACTGCTGCTATTGCTGTATGGCTTGTTAGGCCACCTTCTTCTGTTACTATAGCACTTGCCTTTTGGATATATTCTGTAATATCCGCATCGGTAAATTTAGCAACTATGATATCTCCATCATTAAATTTCTCTTCTAATTCTTTTTTAGTTGATGCAAGACAAACTTTACCAGAAACAGACTTAGTTCCTATTCCTGTACCTGATGTTATGATATCACCTATTGTATGAACTTTGATAAGATTTGAAGTACCTGATATACCAAGTGGAATACCTGCTGTTACAACTGTTATATCACCTTCCGCTACAAATCCTTCATTGATAGCACCAAATATAGCACGTTCAATAAGTTCATCTGTTTCTTGAGCTTCTTGGATAACTATTGGATACACACCCCAAACTACAGAAAGTTGACGAGCTACTCTATCTGTTGTAGTTGCTGCAACTGTATTTGTTTGTGGTTTAAATTTAGAAATGATTCTTGATGTATTACCACTTGAAGTACAAGAGATGATTGCTTTTGCATCTAATTCTTTTGCAATATCACAAGTATTTCTAGCAATAGCATTTGTTGTAGTATTTGATGCAGAAATATCTGTTTCATAGATGTTTTCTATAAAGTCATCTGATAGTTCAGTTGTAATACAAATATTTCTCATTGTTTTTACAGCTTCCACTGGATATTTACCACCTGCTGTTTCACCAGAAAGCATTACACAGTCTGTACCATCTATGATAGCATTGGCAACGTCTGTGGTCTCAGCTCTTGTTGGTCTTGGATTTCTTATCATAGAATCAAGCATTTGTGTTGCTGTTATTACTGGTTTAGCAGCAAGATTTGCCTTTCTAATCATTTCTTTTTGGACTATTGGTATAAGTTCTGTTCTGATTTCTACACCAAGGTCTCCACGAGCTACCATGATACCATCAGATGCTTCTATAATTTCTTCAAGATTATCTACACCTTCTTGTGATTCTATTTTAGAAATAATTTTTATATGCTCTCCACCATTATCTTCTAAGATACGTCTAATTTCATAAACATCTTCTTTTTTACGAACAAATGATGCAGCTATTAAATCAATGTCATTTTCAATACCAAATTTGATATCTTCAATGTCTTTTGGTGTTATAGCTGGTAGATTTGTCTTAGATCCTGGTAAATTTACACCCTTATGATTTGAAAGTACTCCGTTATTTAGTACTCTACAAATGACGTCTGTACCATCTTTAATTTCAGTTACTTCTAATTGCACAAGACCATCGTCTATATAAATATTTGATCCTACTTCTACATCATCTGGTAAACCTTCATATGATACAGATACTATGTCTTGAGTACCTTCTACATCACGAGTTGTAAGAGTAAATACGTCATCTGGTTTTAGATATACTTCATCTACATTAAAGTTGCCTGTTCTTATTTCTGGACCTTTAGTATCAAGCATTATAGCTATTGGTTTATTTAATTTTCTTCTAACTTTTCTAATATTTTTAATTTTTGCTAAGTGTTCTTCATGACTACCATGAGAAAAGTTAAGCCTTGCTACATTCATACCATTTTCTATTAGCTGCTCTAGAATCTCTGATGATTCAGAAGATGGTCCAATGGTACAAACTATTTTAGTCTTTTTTAAAATTTCTGGTGTTTTATTCATTATTAACTCCTTTTATTTAGATAAGTTATTAGCTAATTCATATAAATTTTCATCGAATTGTGATTTTTTGCCGACTGCTTGATCTATGTCTACTTCTATCAGTTTACCGTCTACATACCCTATAGCAAGACCTGTTTTTTCCTCAAGAAGCAACTCAACTGCACGAGATCCCATGGTAGAACCTAAAAGTCTATCAACGGATGAAGGTGCACCTCCTCTTTGAACATGACCTAATATTGTAACCTTAGTTTCTATCCCAGTTCTTTCTTCAAGTTCACGGGCTATGGAATATGGGTCTCCTACACCTTCAGCAAGTGTAATTAAGTGATGAAGCTTTCCTCTCTTTCTTCCATGCTCCATTTTTTCTACTATATCATCTATAGAAAATTCATGTTCTGGAACAATAATAGATTCCGCTCCTCCTGCAAGACCCGAGTATAAACCAAGGTCTCCACAATTTCTACCCATAACTTCTATTACAACAGCACGTCCATGAGAACTAGATGTATCGCGAAGTTTGCCTATGGCATCTATAACCGTTTCAATTGCTGTGAAAAATCCAATAGTATAGTCCGTATACCCCATATCATTATCAATAGTACCTGGTATACCTATAGTCTTTATTCCTAAATCTGATAAGGCCTTAGCTCCTTTAAAAGATCCATCTCCACCAATTACTATAAGTCCTTCTATACCATAATCTGAAAGAATTTGTGCTCCTCTTTCTTGGCCCTCCTTATTTTTAAAATCAGTACTTCTTGCAGTTCCTAAGATAGTACCTCCCTTATGTATTATATCTGCAACCGATGATACATTCATTTCATATATATCACCTTTCATAAGGCCATCATATCCATTTCTGATACCCTTTATTCTCATACCATTATTAAGAGCTGTTCTAACAGCAGCTCTTATGGCTGAGTTCATACCTGGGGCATCACCACCGCTTGTTAAAATGCCTATAGTATTCATATAAACTCCTAACTGAACTTAACATTTCCTTTTCCTAAAAAGTTTTCTAATATATTTATCGATTCGTCATTTATATTAAACCGTAATTTTTCATCTAATTTTACTGACTTATTTTTATCTTCAAAATATATTACAACAGGAGTATCCCCTGTATTTTTTGCTAAAACCCTTCTTAATTCATTATACCTATTATAAGAAGTTTTGATATATAAAGTTTTAAGATTTAAATTTTCTATATCTATAAATTCCTGAGCTAATAACTTTATATCTTCATCGTCCACTTGTAATTTACCCTTAACTAGGACTACATTATCATCTTCTATTAAATTTCTATATTTTTTATAGATTTCTGGGAAAATAACAAGTTCAATTGAACCATGAAGGTCTTCTATATTTGCAAATGCCATAAGGCTTCTTTTTTTGGTCATTATTTCAGATTTACCTGTAATAATACCTGCCATAGTAACAAATTTATTATCTAGACTTTGTATTTGATCATCCATAAGTTCATCTTTATAATTTGTCTTAAAATTTACTAAATCCTTTAACTTATCACTTGATTCGCTTAAAGGATGATCTGATATATAAAATCCTAACACATCTTTTTCTAAAGATAACTTTACTTTTTTAGGATACTCATTTATATCTGGTAAGTTTATATCTTCGTTTGCTTCATTATTACTAGTCATATCAAGTAAATTCATCTGACCTTTTACATTTACTTTTTGTCCTTCGTGAACATTAGTCATAGCCTTCTCATAAACAGCCATTAGTCTTGATCTTTTATATCCCATACTATCAAAGGCCCCAGCTTTAATCAAAGACTCCAGTCCCTTTTTATTTAAAGCTCTACTATCATATTCCTCAACTCTTTCTAGAAAGTCTTTAAAATTTTTAAATTTACCGTTTGCTTTACGGCTTGCTTCAATAGCAGATATAAAGTTTGTACCAAGATTTTTAATACCAGAAAGTCCAAATATAATTTTTCCATCTTTAGCAAAAAACTTTTTATATGATAGGTTAACATCTGGTGCGATTACATCTATGTCCATACTCTTTGCTTCATTCACGTATAAATAAAGCTTGGATGCACTATCCATAACAGAAGATATGAGGTTTGCCATATATTCTTCTGGATAATAATACTTAAGATAAGCTGTTTGCACTGCTACAAGAGAGTAAGCAGCTGAATGGGACTTATTAAATGCGTATTTAGCAAAAGAAATCATCTCATCATAAATTTTATTGGCAACACCTTCGCTTACACCATTTCTAACACATCCTGGAATAATTACATCTTTATTTTCATCAATTTTTCCATTGACAAAAACTTCTCTATTAGCCTCCATAACATCCATTTTTTTCTTACTCATAGCTCTCCTTAGGTTATCAGCTTCACCTAATGAAAACCCTCCTAATTGCTGAACTATTTGCATAACTTGCTCTTGGTATACTATTATTCCATAAGTAACTCCTAGAATTGGTTTGAGTTTTTTATCTAAATACCAAACATCTTCTGGATGATTTTTATTATGAATATAGGTTGGAATTTCATCCATAGGACCTGGTCTAAATAAGGAATTGGCAGCAACTAAATCATCAAAAACTGTAGGTTTTAGATTCTTAAGGAAATTTCTCATTCCTGCTGACTCAAATTGAAAAAGACCTATAGTTTTAGCTTTATTGAACTGATTTATTATATTTGGATCATTTTCGTCTATATTATCAATGTCAATATCTACTCCATGATTTGTTTTAACATCTTTTATTGTATCTTTGATAACTGTAAGATTTCGAAGGCCTAAAAAATCCATCTTTAATAGACCTAACTCCTCTATCTCAGTCATATTAAATTGAGTTACAATCTGATCATTGGATATCGACAAAGGAACTATATCTGTAAGGACTTGCTTACTAATTACGACACCTGCAGCATGAATTGACGTATGGCGAGGTAGAGCTTCAAGTTTTTTTGCTGTATCAATTAATCTTTTACTTTCTGCATCTTTATCATAAGCTTCCTTAAATTTAGGAGATTCTTCCAAAGCTCGATCCAATGTCATATTTATAACAGCCGGAATAAGCTTTGCAATTTTGTCTACTTTAGCATATGAAATATCTAAAACGCGCCCCACATCTCTAATAGCATTTCTAGCTTGCATCCTACCAAAGGTAACTATTTGGGATACATGGTCTCTACCGTAAAGTTCATTTACATATTCTACAACTTCATCACGCCTTACATAATCAAAGTCTATATCTATATCAGGCATTGACACTCTTTCGGGGTTGAGGAATCTTTCAAAGATAAGGTTATACTTTAAAGGATCAATCTGAGTTATATCAAGTGCATAAGAAACTAGAGACCCTGCAGCAGAACCACGCCCAGGCCCTACTGCTATGTCATTATCTTTTGCAAATCTCACAAAGTCCCATACTATTAAAAAATAATCTACATAGCCCATGCTATTAATAACATTAATCTCTCTAGTTGCTCTTTTCCTAATATCTTCACTTACTTTTTCATATTTTTGAGAAAGCCCTTCGTCAACTAATTGAGTTAAATATTCAAGATTAGATAATCCATCCGGTAATTTTGAAAAATATGGTAAATGTGGGTGATGAAATTCCATTTCTACATTGCACATTTGAGCAATTTTATTAGTATTTTCTAATGCTTCTTTGTAGTCTTTAAATATTGCATACATCTCATCTGATGACTTTAGATAAAACTCATCACATGGCATCTTCATTCTATCTTCATCTTTTACCAAAGCACCTGTTTGTATACATAATAAAACATCTTGATAGTAACTATCTTCCTTATTTATATAATGGACATCATTAGTTGCTACTAGATCAATATCTAAATCTTCATGCATTTTTGCCAAAACTTCATTGACTTTTTCTTGTTTATTAAGTCCGTGGTTTTGTAATTCTAAATAATAATTTCCTTTCCCAAATATTTCTTTATACTTATTTGCAGTTTCATATGCCTTTCCTATATCACCCTCAAGTATCCTCTGGCTTACTTCTCCGCTTAAGCAAGCACTTAAAGCTATCAAATCCTCACTATATTTTTTTATAAAATCTAAATCTACTCTTGGCTTATAGTAATATCCATTTACATAAGCTTCTGAAACTATTTTTAGAAGATTCTTATATCCATTATTATTTTTTGCAAGGAGGATTAAGTGGTAGTAACGCTTATTAGTAGGATCTTTTATAAGATGATCTTTATCAGATATGTAAACTTCACAACCAATAATTGGTTTAATACCACGTTCTTTTGCTTTTTTATAAAATTCTATAACACCATACATCTGACCATGATCTGTTATAGCAAGGCTATCCATACCATAACTTTGGGCTTTATCTAAAATATCATCGATTCTAGAAAATCCATCCAAAAGTGAATATTCAGTATGAACATGTAAATGGGTAAATTTATTTTCCATAATTGCTCCTCATAAAAGCTATCTATCATAAGTCTTCTGCTATTTTTATAAACTTTTGTAAGCGATAATTAACTTTAGACTTGCTCATAGGTGGATTGACCATAGCACCTAATTCCTCAATTGATGCATAAGGATTATCAATCCTTAAATTGGCAATCTCTTTCATATCATCTGATAAACTATCAAAGTATCCTTCTGATATTAGTAAATTTATTGCATCAACTTGTTTAACAGACGCATGGACAGTCCTATCTATATTTGCCTTATCAAAATTTGTCTGTCTATTTATATTATTTCTTATAGACTTCATAGCCCTAACATTTTCTAGCTCAAACAAAGATTTATTTGCTTCAATTATCGCTAAAAAGTCTGATATCTTATCACTATCTTTAAGATAAACAACATAAGAATCTTTCTTATTATTTACTTTTGGATTCAGTTCAAATATATCCATACATTCACTCAACAAATGGCATTGATTAATATCTTGTACTGATATTTCTAGATTATACCCTCTTTGAGGGTCATTAATTGACCCTTTAAAGACAAATGCAGTTTTTAAATATGATTTTATGTCGTCAAAAGCAACATCATCTAAATCCACATCATTACTTATAAAAAATCCATAACTTTTTTCGATAATATCTTCTGATATATTGCTTTGTTCTATAATAACTGTAAAAAGTCTATCTTTTTCTTCATTTTCTATATCTTTTATTTCAAAAGTTGAAGAATAGTTGTAGCACTCTTTTATTAAGTTATATATATACCTAGCTTCAGTATTAGAATAAGTTTTAAATATTATCTTATAACTACTATTTGATATTCTAATTGAACCGATAAAAAATACTACGGACAATAATTCGGCCATAGCATTGATTGATTGTTTCTTTAATACTTCTTTTTTACATCTTTTCGAAAAAGACATAAGATCACCTTAACTTAATAATTTATCTCTTACCTTATCTATAATTTCTTGCTCAACTTTTGCATATAGCAAGTATTCATCAAAACTCTTATACTTACGTTCTATATATTCATAAGCTTCTTTCATGTAATAAGGATTTGTTATCCTAAATACTGAATAAGGCTCATTCTCATCATATCTTTCTATGTACCCAAGATAGGCTGAGGAAATTTCATAATCAGCTATTATATCTGCTCTACCAACATTAGCTATACCCATCAATATCATCGATACAATTCCTGTTCTATCCTTACCTTCTTGACAGTGAAAGAGTGTAATACCGTTAGTATTAGCAAATACATCCATTATTTGTCTAATTTTAGGGAAGTTGTCAATCAAGTTTCTATATGTAGCTCCTACTGAGACCTCTCTATCCATAATCTGTCTGATTTGTTCTTTAGTAAATTCTTCATTCGGAGCTAGGGAAATATGATTGAAGTTAAAATTTTCTTTTATATTTTTATGACTTTCACTATCAAAAGGGATTTCTCCTTCACGTCTTAAGTCAATTACAGACTCAACTCCATAATCCTTTAAAATTTTAATTTCCTCTAAACTAATATCATCAAGAGTAGCTGTCCTTAAGAACTTGTTCCATTTGATGACCTTGCCATCCATTGTTGGTACTCCACCAAGTTCTCTGGCGTTTTTAACATTTTCTAAAGGTAGTCTTTTGTAATACTGCATTTCACCATTTATCCTTATCTCTGTGTTTTTTGATTATTATATAATCATCATTCTTCATTCTTTCATACATGCGCTCAGCCATGTAAACCGAACGGTGCTTACCACCAGTACAACCAAAGGCTATAGTTATAGTATTTTTACCTTGATTTATAAATTCTGGAATCAAGTTATTTATAAAATCATAAATATCATTTTCTACCTTATTTATAATTTCAAACTGATCCAGATAATTCTTAAGCTTAATATTAGTTCCATTTAAATCTTTTAGCTCATCTATGTAAAATGGATTAGGTAAAAATCTCATATCAAAAACGAAATCAAAGTCTTCACTCATTCCATTCTTGTAACCAAAAGATAAGATATTTACTATCATCTTGTCTTTTTTATACGATGAGTCTTCTATAACTTTCCTTAGTTCTTTTGCTGTATAATTACTAGTATCTATAAATCTATCTGAAACTTTCATAATAGACTTTAAATACTCTCTTTCCTTAATAATCCCATCTGAAACATTACCAAATTCACCTAAAGGATGAGGTCGCCTTAGTTCGTTATATCTTTTTAAAATTTCTCTATCATTACAATATAAATAAATTATTTCAGTATCTGGATTCTTCTCTTTTAAATTTAATAATGATTTATTAATATCATTATCTAAGGTGTGAGATCTAAAGTCTATTACTACTGCCATTTTTTCTATAGGGCTTTCCTGCATCTTATTAAGCTCAATAAATTTTTCTATCAAATATGCCGGAACATTATCCATCGCATAGTATCCCATATCTTCATATGTTCTAAGAGCTGTAGTTTTTCCAGAACCACTTAAACCAGTAATTATTTTAAGCTTCATTATAAATCTCCGATTAATTTAACCTCGCGTTCTAAAGTAAAGCCAGTTTTTTCTTTTACAATTCCTGCAACTTCTTCTATGAAATCAAGCATTTCACGACTTGTTGCATCACCAGTATTTATAATAAATCCACAGTGTTTCTCGCTAACTTGGCAATCTCCTACTCTGTAGCCACGTAAACCACATTCATCTATTAACTTAGAAGCATAGGATCCTTCTGGCCTTTTGAAGGTTGATCCTGCGGATTTTTTATCTAAAGGTTGCTTTGTTTCGCGTCTATTTGTATAGTCATCATATTTTTCTTCTGCTTTATTTTCAGTATCATAAAAAAGTTTAAAAGTTGCAGATGAAACTATGAGATCTTGTTCAAAAATCTTAGAATGCCTATAAGAAAAATTCATTTCATCATTTGTAAAGTTATATTCATTTCCTGATAAATCAAAAGCCTTTACGTTTATACATATATCCTTGATTTCTCTATTGTAAGCACCCGCATTCATAGCAACTGCTCCACCAACAGATCCTGGTATGCCTGAAACTTCTTCCATTCCTGTTAGTTTATTTTCTATAGCATATAAAGCTGCCTTATTTAGCTTAGTTCCAGCAAGAACTGTAAGCTCTGTATCCTCTAAGCTTATACAGTCGTAATTATCAGCTAGTACGAGAACACATCCTCTTATTCCCTTATCTGTAATAAGTAGGTTGGATCCTCTGCCTATAACAGTTGTATGAATTTTATTTTCATTATTAAATATAAGTAAGTCCTGTAATTCTTTTTCATTATGAGGCTTTACCAGTACATCAGCTGGGCCACCTATGCCCCATGTTGTATAGTCTTTTAAAGGCTCACAAAATAGGATTTCTCCGAATTTTTTGCCCTCATATATAGATTTTAAGTCCATATTTCCTCCTAGATTTAAACAATTTAAATCAAAGTTTTCTATTAATCTATTATACCTTAATTTAATATCTTTGTTTTGTTTAAAAAAATTTGTAATTTAACCAATCTTTTGGTAAAATAATAAAGATTAATCGTAAAAAGCTAGGAGGTGTTTTATATGGCAAATTCATGTGATATTTGTGGTAAAGGGGTAAAATCAGGTAAATCAGTTACTTTCTCACACAAAGGTGTCAACAGAACTTTTAAACCAAACGTGCATAAAGTTAGGGCTATAGTAGATGGATCTCCAAAATCAATCAACGTATGTACTAAATGTTTAAAATCTGGAAGAGTACAAAAAGCATAATTAGATGCTTTTTTTATTTTGAATTCAAAATAAAAACCACTAGGTAGGATTTACCGCCCAGTGGTCTTTTTTTATCTAGTTAGAGCCATCTCTATCCCAGAATCTTTGTTTTGTTAAGTTTTCTATAAATTTATCAATATCTTTGCTATCTTTAGTAACCATTACTCCATCAGCCTTTTGTTGGTCATCTGATAGAATATCACTTGCATCACCTATTATCCAAAGAGGTTTGTAGTGCTTAAATGTTTCCTTTGCAAATTCACCAACATTTTTGCTAAATTCATGACTTGGTTTTTCTGGTACTACTATGATTAAAGCATCTTCTAATACTGGATGGATTGTCTCGTATCTATGAGTTACCATTACGCCATCCTTAGTATCTTGTAAATCCGCTTGTATTATTTCTGCTTTTGCTTTACTATTCTTTATTGATTTTACTAAAGACTTAAAGTCAAAATCATCGTCACTATCAGAATAAATTCCTACTTTTAAAGTATCTGGTTTAAAAATAGTATTTTCTTGTGAAAATTCTGGCATTTTTACTTCTAATGCTTCTTTACTTGCCTTAATACCTACTGGATCAAATCCTCTCTCAGCGTTTGGAGTATCCGCCCCAACATTTTTAGCAATTTCTGTTGCCATATCTTTATCTACATTTGCAAACATATCTACCACATTTTGTCTAATTTCTGGTCTTTTTACTTTTGAAAGCTCGAATGAAAATGCATTTTTGATATGTTCTTGCTCTACTTTACTTAATGATTTATAGAAAGATGTTGCTTGACTAAAATGATCTCTAAAGCTATCATCACGATCTTTTATAGCTCTTCCATCTATTTTTTCTTGGTAGTGTTCGTAGCCACCATTTTCTGGACTTTCATAGTATGGAGATTGATCATCAATTGCCGATTTATGATAGGATACTGGTCCTTTATTTATCATATGTTGATGCCATCCATCTCTTTGGTTATTATGAACTTCAGAAATTGGTCTATTTATTGGAATTTGTGCAAAGTTTGGACCACCAAGTCTTAATAATTGTGTATCTGTATATGAGAATAATCTACCTTGTAGTAATGGGTCATTTGAAAAATCAATTCCTGGTACAACATTTCCCGGATTAAAAGCAACTTGTTCTGTTTCTGCAAAGTAGTTATCAACATTTCTATTTAGTGTGATTTCACCGATTTTTACTTTTGGTATATCTTCTTCAGGCCATACTTTTGTTGGATCTAGGATATCAAATGGATAGTCAAATTCTTTTTCTTCTGGCAAAAGTTGAACACAAAAGTCCCATACTGGATAGTTTCCTTCGTCAATTGCATCGTATAAATCTTTCCTTTGGCTATCTGGATCATTGCCTGAAACTTTTAACGTTTCGTCCCAAACCCTAGAGTGCACTCCTAGTTGAGGATTCCATTGGAAACGAACAAATGTTCCTTTTCCTTCAGCATTTACAAATCTAAATGTGTGAACAGCAAATCCATCCATCATACGTAGACTAAGTGGTATAGCTCTATCACTCATAGCCCACATTACAGTATGTGCTGACTCTTGATTTTTTGAAACAAAGTCCCAAAATGTATCATGAGCTGATTGAGCCTGTGGTACTTCTGTATCTGGTTCTGGTTTTACAGCATGCACAAAATCAGGGAATTTTATAGCATCTTGAATAAAGAAAACTGGAATATTATTTCCTACTATATCGTAGTTTCCTTCATCAGTATAAAATTTTAAAGCAAATCCACGTACATCACGGGGAGTATCTGTTGAACCTCTAAATCCTGCTACTGTAGAAATTCTTGTAAATAGTGGAGTTTCTTTACCTTCTTGTGTAAATAATGAAGCTTTTGTATATTCACTCATATCTTTTGTACATTTAAATACACCATGAGCTCCTACACCACGAGCATGAACTATTCTTTCTGGAATCCTCTCATGGTCAAAGTGCATTATTTTTTCTCTTAAATGAAAATCCTCTAAAAGAGTTGGTCCACGTCTACCAGCCTTTAATGAAAATTCATCTTCAGCCATTTTTAGGCCTTTGTTTGTTGTAAAAGCTTTACCCTTGTTATCTACTTTATTGGTTTCTAGATCTTTTTGCTTTGCATTATCTTTTACTTGCTCTACTTTATCTATGTCTGGTGGAGTTAGGGGAGCCTTTTTAAAATCATATTTTTGATTCTTATCTTCTTTATTCGCCATTATTTTCTCCTTAATTTTCTAAACTTTACGTTTGTATATACATACCCATGTATTAAAAAAAGCCACTATGAAAGTGACTTTTTCTCAAATATTTTATAATATTTATCTATTTGATTTTTTATATCTTTTCCAAAAATATCAGATCCAGATACAATTAGATCAGCCCCTGCATCTATGGCTTTTTCCACATTTGTAGTCTTAATTCCACCATCTACTTCTATAAGGCAATCTAGATTATTTTTATCAATATACTCTCTTAAAATTTTTATCTTATCTAGAGAATCTTCCATGAAGCTTTGTCCGCCAAAGCCAGGCTCTACACTCATAACTAAGACTAAATCAATTTTGTCTAAATATGGTATTACAAGATTAATATCAGTGGCAGGTTTAAAGGTTAGACCAACTTCCATTCCAGAATCTTTAACGACACTAATAGTTTTATCTAGATCTTTGCACGCTTCATAGTGTATAGTTAATCTATCAACACCAGATTTTTTAAATTCTTCTACATACCTTATAGGTTCTTCAATCATAGCATGCGTATCAAAGTAATAATCATTCTTTTTTCTAATATCCTCTATAACTTTAAATCCAAAGGAAATGTTTGGTACAAATAATCCATCCATAACATCTATATGAAGATTCTTTAAATCAGTTCCTTTTGTCTTTTCAATATCAGCTTCCAAATTTGCAAAATTACAACTTAAAATTGAAGGAGCTAGTTCTACCATTTATTTTCTCGCCTTTCTTTAAGTTCTTTAAACAATAAAACATAATTATCATATCTACTTTTAGCAATGTCACCATTTTCAACTTTTTCTTTTACAGAACAATTTGGTTCATTGATATGGTTACAATTATTAAATCTACAATTGCTAATAGACATTTCTCTAAAACAATATTTTAGATTATTTTCATCTTCTATAAAATCAAAGTCAAAACTATCAAATCCTGGAGTATCAAATATATAAGTTTGTGGATTTATACTAAAAATTTCTGTATGACGGGTAGTATTTTTGCCCCTTTTTAATTTATCAGATATCTCACCTATTTCTAAATCTTTATCCACTAGATTATTTAAAAAAGTACTCTTTCCTACTCCTGAGGCTCCAGAAACTGCAGAAGTTTTTCCTTCTAGTATTTCCGTAATGTCTTTTTTGGGAAAATCATTATAGTTATCTAGACTTAATACTTTATAATCTAAATTTTCATAAATTTTAGTTAATTCTTTAATTTTATTATCTTTAGCTAGATCTTTTTTACTAAGAACAATTACTACGTCTATATTTTCATGCTCACACATTGCAAGGTATTTATCAAGATTATATAAATTAAGAGGTGGATCATTTATAGTTACAAAAATAAGCATTTGATCTATATTAGCTATATTAGGTCTCTTTATCTCATTTTTTCTTTCTAATATTTCTATAATATAAGCTTTGTCTTCTTCTTGTATTTCTATAAGAGCATTATCTCCAACCAAAGGTTTTATACCTCTTTTTCTAAAATTGCCACGAGCTTTACACATAAAAATATTTTCAGAAGTTTCTACATAATACAATTCTTTTTGAGATTTTATTATTTTTCCATTCATTGATTTACTTCATACACTCCGTAGGATTGATTATCTATTAATACTTCTAAATTCGTGCCAAGTCTTGCTTTTACATTTAATGTCAAGACTCCATCATGCAAATCACTACTATACATAGTTTGATTTATTATAGCTTGGTTCCTTTGTCCATTGACTATATCAAATACCATTACATTAAACTGATCGGCTGGATCTGTAATAGAAACATTTAGCACAACATTTCTAAAATCATTTGAGTTATCATCATTATTATTATTTTGGTCTTGGTCATTATCCTGATCTTGATTATTTTTATTTTCTTCTGATCCTAGGCTTACAGTAAAGTCAATTTTAGAATTTTTAGCCACTTCAGTTCCGCTAGAAATTGATTGATTCATTACTATACCTCTTGCTACATCATTACTATTGGCATAGTTAACATCTCTTAAACTAAGACCATATTGTGAAACAATAGCTCTTGCGTCTTGTTCTGACTTTCCTATTAAATTTGGAACTTCTACAGTTTTAACTCTCTGATCTGAGCCAGTACTTACAGTTACGTCTATTTCTGTACCAGTTTGTAGCTTAGTATTTGGGCTTGGATTTTGATTTATAATCAAGTCCTTTTCTACTTCATCACTTGAAGATGAATTAGTTCTACCAAGTTTAAGACCTTTTTCCTTAAGTGTTTCCTCTGCTTGTGATATTGTCATATTTTTCAAGTCAGGAACTTCTACCTCTCGTCCTTCACTTATTACAAGATTTACAGTACTTCCTCTGTTTGCTTTTGAATTTGGTGTTGGATCTTGGCTCATGACCTTCCCTTTTTCATACTCATCACTTTGTTCACTGCTTAAGATATTTGGCTTCAACCCACGTCTTTCCAGTTCATTAAAGGCTTGTTCCTGATCTAGGTTAATAACCGTTGGTACTTCAACAACTACTTGATTATTTGTTCTATTTCTAAAAAAGTAAATAGCTCCTAATAAAATAAGGGCAGCTATAAATAAAGGCCATATTTTTTTATCATTTTTTCTTTTATCACTATTTTCTTCTGACTCTGAGTTAGATACATAAACAGCTTCTTTTTCTTCTGGCTCTTCTTCTCCATCTTCTTCTGGTTGATTATCATAGTAAACTTTTTCATATGATTTTTCTTTAGGAACAACTATAGGTATCCTCGCTGTTTGAGCAATATCATCCGCTTCTTCTTCTACATAGTAATTCTCATCATCTAAAGCATCAATAAGTTCTATTGCATTTAAAAATCTTTCACTTGGATCCTTTGATAAAAGTTTCATTATTATATAATTTAGATGATCTGAAAGATTTGGATTTATTTCTTTTGGCTCAATTGCTTGATCTTGAATATGCATAACAGCAATTCCTACAGAATTATCTGCATCAAAAGGAACTTTTCCAGTTGCCATTTCATACATCACAGCGCCTAGAGAGTAAAGGTCAGATTTTTCATCTACAATTTTTCCCTTTGCTTGCTCTGGTGATATATAATGAACCGTCCCAAGTATTGAGCTTGTATAAGTTATAGTAGCATTCGATGAAACACGTGCTATACCAAAATCAGTTACCTTTAATAAACCATAGTTGTCAATTAGTATATTTTGTGGCTTGATGTCCCTATGGATTATACCTGCTTGGTGAGCTGTTTTTAAAGCTTGGGCAATCTGCGTAGAATAGTCTATTATATCGTGATTAGAAAGCTTTCCCTCGTCAATTATATAGTCTTTTAATGTCTTACCTTCTACATATTCCATTACTATATAATAAATCATCTGTCCATTATATAGATCTTGTCCAATATCAAAAACATTTACTATATTTATATGTGAAAGTTTAGCAGCAGACTGAGCCTCATTATTAAATTTTTTGAGAAATTCATCATCTTCCGCATATTGTTCTTTGAGTATTTTGATAGCTACAAATCTATCGAGGAGTTTATCTTTGGCCTTATAAACTTTAGCCATACCCCCTACACCGATTTGTTCGATAATCTCGTACCTATCGTCCAAAATTATATTTTCCATAATACCCTCTTACATTTTTATCGTTGTTACCGTTATATTATCGTGACCGCCTGATGCGTTTGCCGCATCAATAAGACTTGACGAAATATCGTAAACATCTTCATTTTCTTTTATAACACTTATTATCGAATTAACTTTCAATTCATTAAATAATCCATCGGTAGCTATTAAAATGATATCATCATCCTTTATCTCTATAGTTTTATAATCTGACTTAACCTCTTGACTAATTCCTACAGCTCTAGTGATTGCATTTTTGTTAATAAAGTTCTCTGCTTCATCTTCTTTTAAAGCACCACTATCTATAAGTTCATTTACTAAGGAGTGATCTTTTGTAACTTGTTTAAGCTCATCATTTCTATATAAATAAAGTCTGGAATCACCAATATGACTTATATGATATATATTCTTTATATAGTCTATACAAAGGCAAACTACAGTAGTTCCCATTTTCTCGTCTTTTTCTTTTGCAATTTCAAAAACTTTTTCATTGGAATATTTGATTGCATCCGCTTGTAAATCAGCAATATCTTCATATTTATCTATCTTTGCATTCTTTATAAAATCAGTATAAGACTTACTTGCAAGAGAGCTTGCAAGTTCTCCATCACTATGACCACCCATCCCATCCGCAACTATGAAAAAATCATAATTGTCAATGGAAACATTACTATATGAATCTTCATTTGTCTCCCTAAACTTGCCAATATTTGATATTGAACTAAATTTCATGATTACCTCACATAATTATTTCTCAGCTGGCCGCAGCTAGCGTCTATATCTTCACCCATAGAATATCTAATAGTAGCATTTAAACCTTTTTTTATCAGCCTATCTGAGAAATCATTTATGATCTTTCTTGAAGTCTTACCATGTTTAAATTCTTCTATTGGATTAAGAGGAATAAGGTTTATATGTACATTTTTACCTTTCATCAACTTAGTTAAATTGTATACATCGCTATTTCTGTTATTTACTCCGTCAATAACTACATACTCAAAAGAAACTCTTCTTTTAGTTTTATCTAAGTAATAGTCTGTGGCTCTCATTAAACCGTTTATATTATACTTTCTAGCTATAGGCATATACTCTCTTCTTTGCTCATCAGTAGGATAGTGCAAGCTAACTGCTAAGTTTACATCAAGACCTGTATCAGCAAGCTCATAAATTTTTGGAGTTAAGCCTGAAGTAGATATAGTTATAGACCTATGTGATAGGTTGCGACCCTTTTCATTTGTTATAATTTCTATAAATTTAATAATATTTTTAAAGTTATCCAAAGGCTCCCCTATGCCCATGATTACAATATTATTAATATCATCATTTAGTCTTTCAAGTTCATATACTTCTTCAATAATTTCGGAAGCAGTTAAATTTCTCTCTAGTCCCTTTTTAGTAGAGGCACAAAAAGTGCAGCCCATTCTACACCCTACTTGTGAAGATATACAAATAGTCTTCCTATCATGGTAATCCATAAAAACAGCTTCAATAATATTACCATCTTTAAGTTCAAATAAGTACTTCTTTGTATCATCTATATTAGATTCAAAACTTTTAAATAAACTTATCTTATCAATTTCAAAAACTTCATCCAGTTTAGCTCTCATATCACGTGGTAAATCTGTCATTTGATCAAAATCATTAATTTTATTAACATGAATTTGCCTAAAAACTTGCTTTGCCCTAAACTTTTTAAAACCCAAATTCTTAAATATTTCTTCTAGTTCTTTAATTGTCTTATCATTTATTGTTTGTTTCATATTATATCTTCTTAAACTTACTTATAAAAAATCCATCTGTTTTATCCTTGAAATTTATATATTCTATATAATCTTTACCTTCTATTGATAATAGCTGAAGATTATTTTGATTTTTTAAATATTCAAAATTATTTTTATTCTCAATATTTCCTATAGTACAAGTAGAATATACTAAAATACCATCTTTTTTTAAATACTTCATAGCTTGATCTAAAATTTCTCTTTGAAGCTTGCCCAGATTTTTTATATCTTCTATACTTCTATTATAGCGTATTTCGGGCTTTCTTCCCATAACACCAAGACCTGAACACGGAGCATCTACTAGAACATAATCAAATTGATCTTTATACTTTTTCTCTAATTTACATGCATCAAAACTTACAAGTTCAATATTTTTAAGGCCAAGTCTATCCATATTTTCTTTTATAAGCGGGAGTTTGTTAGTAGATATATCATTAGCTACAATATATGACTGGTTACTCGTGTACTCACCGATATATGAAGTTTTAGTACCTGGAGCTGCACATAAATCTAAAATGTTTGAATTTTCTTTTGGATCTAAAACCTCTATAACTTTTTGAGAAGCTTCTTGTTGAATAGTAAATAAACCATTTCCGAATTCCCTTGTACTAATAAGTCCTGCAGGATTTATTACTTTTAATGAATTTTTGCCCAAACTTCCTTCAGAAATATTATAACCTAAAACTTGTAAAGATTTTGTTAATTCATCCTTATTAGTTTTTAAGGTATTAACCCTAATAGAAATAATTTGCTCATCATTTATATATCTTAGGAAATTCTTGGTATAGTCCATTCCATAATTATCATAAATATAGTTAGTTATATCTTCTTGCAATGAATATCTAATAGAAAGAGATTTTATATCATCACTTTCATATATTTTTGCCACTTCATCTTCTTCTCTTATAAAATTTCGAAGTATTGCATTTACAAAGCCAGTTGATCTTTTATTTTTAGCTTTTGTAAGCTCTACTAACTCATTTACTATAGCATAATCCTTAGTATTTAAAAAATGAATATTATAAAATCCAATTTCTAGAATAGTTAATACATATGGATGAATTTTTTTTAATCTTACACTAGATAGCTTTCTTATCATATAATCCAGATAAATTTTATTTTCCAAAACTCCATATACTATTTTAGTAACTAAAGACAAATTACCTGCCTTATCGGCAAGTTTATTTATCTCTTCATTTGATTTTCTATCTTCGTAAATGACGGATTTAAGTATATTGAAAGCTAAGTTTAAATCAGTCATCTAGATAAATTCCCTTTTTAAAATCATTGCCCATAAGAAATGACTTGGTATCCATGGCTTTTTTTCCTGGAAATTGAAGTTTATTTATTCTAATAGCTCCATTTTTTGTACCAATTATAATATTATTTTTACTATCTGCTTCATAAACATATCCTGGATTTCCTTGATAAGAATCGAGAATTTCCGATTCTAAAACTTTTACATTTTTTCCTTCATAATGAAAGTATGCTTTAGGATAATCAATTAAAGCACGAATTTGGTTGTAAATTGCAAAGCTATCATTTTCCCAATTAATATTACCCATTTCTTTACTTATTTTTTTTGTAAAGGTAGCTTTACTATCATCTTGTTTAATCCTATTTACATAAAGTTTATCAAAATTTAAAAGAGTATATTTAATAGCTTTGGAGCCTAAGTTAGACATCTTATTTTCCAATGAATAATAATCATCATTGATATCAACATTTACAACATTTTGCAATAATATATCACCACTATCCATTCCTTTTTCTATAAGCATTGTAGTTGGTGCAGTTTCTTTATCACCATTTAATAGAGTAAACTGCATAGGTGCAGCTCCTCTATATTTTGGTAAAATTGATGGATGAAGATTGATTATCCTATCATGGAACTCTTCTAAAAGCAAATTACCAATTAATTGTCCAAAGGCAACTACTATTATAAAGTCAATTTCTAAATCTTTAAGTTCTTTTACAAATTCTTCAGTATTAACACTATCTGGAGTAGATACTGGTACATTATTTTCCATAGCGTATTTTTTGACTTCAGTAGGGGTAACCTTATTTCTTGATCTCTTCTTATCTTTAGAAGAAACCACTAGTTTAACATCAAAATTACTATCCTTACAAAGAACATCCAAAGTCTGCACAGCAAACTTTGGATTGCCCATAAAACATATATTAAGCATTTTCGATTTCATAATTTATCTCTTCTATAGATTTATCTCTAAATAAAACACCATTCAAATGGTCTATTTCATGGGATAAAATTACTGCTGGGAAACCATGAGCATCCCAAACTTTTTCATTACCATCTTCATCAATATATTTAACTTTAACATGTTCTGGTCTTTTAACAGTAGCATTATAATTTGGTATAGATAGACAGCCCTCAACGCCAATTTGTTCTCCATCAGATTCGACAATCTCCGGATTAACCAACTTTACTAGACCAGTTTCTTCATCATGTGGATCTACTACTATAATTCTTTTTAATATTCCAACTTGAGGAGCAGCAAGGCCTACACCATCGGCAGAATACATTGTCTCTCCCATGTCATCTAATAATACTTTTATTCTATCTGTAATCTCAGGAACTTCCCTACATACTTTTCTAAGTATTGGATCTCCTTCTATTCTTATATTTCTAATTGCCATACTTCCTCCTTGATAAGTTTATTTTACTTTTAAGTGTCTAATTATCAATCTTCGCTAAAGTCAATAGAGTATACTTTACTTATTCCATCATCACCTATAGTTACTCCATGTATTTTTTCAGCAAGTTGCATAGTGGTTTGTCTATGAGTGATCATTATAAATTGAGATTTTTCGGATAATGATTTTAAATATTCTATATATCTTTTTATGTTTGTTTCATCTAAGGCTGCATCTATCTCATCTAAGATTGCAAAAGGCGCTGGATTTGTTTCAAATATAGCAAATAAAAGTGCAACTGCTGTAAGAGCTTTTTCTCCTCCAGATAAAAGTGTTATTGACTTTAATGATTTTGATGGAGGACGTGCTATAATATCTACTCCCGCTAATAATACATTTTCATCATCTAGCTTAAGCTTAGCTTCCCCACCTATAAACAATGTCTTAAAAATTCTAGCAAATCTCTCATTTATAAGATCAAAGTTCTTTTTAAACTCATCTTTCATCTCGGACTCAAGAGATATTATCATCTTCTTTATATTATCCTTAGATTCTTTTAAATCTTTTACTTGAGTATCTATGAAGTTAAATTCTTCTAGACTTTCTTTATATAATTTTTCTGAATCTGTCGTAAAATAACCTATATTGTTGATGGATTTTTGTAAGCTTATAAGCTTATCTTTTTTAACTTCTACTGGATTTTCATCCTTATACTTTTTCTTAAGATCATTTATTTCTATACTTATATAAGGTTTTACTTCGTCTAAAAGATTGTTGTATTCCTTATCTATAGACTCCAATTTATAAGATAATTTTACTTTTTCTATATTAAAAGTATTTATATTCTCTTCAAGATCTTTTAAAGATTCTATAAGCTTACTATTCTCACTTTCCTTTTCTTCTAATAAACTTTTATTAGATTTCAATTCATTTGATAAATCAACTATTCTTTTAGATAAATCAAGATTTTTATTTAAAAGTTTTTCATTTTCTGTACTAACTTGACTAAGATTCTCATCAGTTTCCAGCAATAATTTATCTTCTATTTTCTGACTTTGAGATAGATTAGCTAGCTCTGCTTTAATACTTGATATTGTATTATTGATCATATTTAAGTCGCGATTAGAAATTTCTAGTTTATTTTTTGACTCCGATAGTTTTGAAGTGGTTTCTATCTTAAGTTTTTCATTAGCTTTAATATCCTCATTTATAGCATCAATTAAATCTTTATATTTTTTATAGTTATTGTTTAATTCATCTATATCTATATTAGAATTAATAACTGGGCTAATATTGTTATTGTCTTCTAGTTCTTCTCTTTGAGTGCTTAGATTCTCTAACTTATAGGTTAAATTTCCTATATCATTTGAAATTTTTGAGAAACTTTCCTTATTTTTCTTATATGAGTTTTCTAGTTTTTGACTTTCTTTTAAAACATCTTTTTTTTGTTTTTCCAGTTTAGAATGTTCATCTAAAAGCCTATCGTGTTCAGATTTAAGAGTACCTATCTTCCTTTTATTATCATTTAGTTTCTTATTTCTGTTTAAAATATTAATGTTGGATCTTTTATTTTTATTAGAACCAGCTACCATGGATCCCCAAGCGTTAATAACATCTAAATCTAAGCTAATTATTCTGTATCCTTTTATCTTTTTTGATAAACTAATAGCATCATCTATATCTTTTACAACCACAGTTGATCCTAAAAAGTGGTAAATAATATTTTCTAACTCTTCACTGTAAGATAAAAGTTCATAGGCCATAGCAATTACTTCGCTTTCCTTAGGTTTATCTTTTTTATAAGCTTTAATTGAATCAATTGGTAAAAAAGTAATTCTACCAATATTATTTTGATTTACAAAGTTTATCAAATTACGAGTTTCATCTTTACTTTTAGTTACTATGTTTTGTACTGCTCCGCCTATAAGGTTATCTATTATATCCTCATAGCCATCTTTTACATTTATAAGATTAGCTAGGGTATCTAGATAAAAATCCCTTAGCTTACTATCTTTGCTTTTATTTAGAAAGTCTTGAACCGAATAATTATATCCTTCGTTTTTCTCGATAAGATTTTTATTAAACTTATACTCATTTATTGCAGATTTAAGATTTATATTTGTCTTACTTCGATTCTTCTCATTTATAGAAAGTTCATTTTCTATATTAGTAATTTCTTTATTAATCTTTTCTAGTTCTAATTCAGATTGTTCTAAAATTTTCTTTAACTTTGATATTTTACTAGTCAAATCATCTATTTCTGTTGATAATTCATCCATTTGAAAGCTAATAAGCTCTATTTTTTTTTGATTTACTTTTTTTTCTTCATCTCTTTTTTGTTTTAATAACTCATTAGTTTTGAGATTAATATTGTAGTCGTTGATCGCATTAGAAATATTATTATATTTATCAGTTAATATCGATAAGTTTTTATTAAATTTACTATTCTTTTCTTTAAACTCATCTATACTTAAAGTTAAATCATTTATTAAAGTTTTAGTTGAATCAATTTCTTCATTTTTTCTGGATAAATTATTTTCTTCTTCTTTTAGTTTTTCAGTAAATTTTTCAAGTTTTTCTTTACTTGCTTTTAGATTATCTTCTATACGCTTGTAATCTTTTTGGTTATAAGCTAACTTCTGCTTGTTTAAATCTATTTTATTTTTGTTAGCTTCTATTGTTTTTTCATACTTAATAAGACTTTGCTCACTATTTTCTATCAAAGATTTAAGAGCTTTATAGTCTTTATTAAAAGGTTCTAATCTATCTTTTATATCAATAAGATTATTCTCATTAAGTTTAATGGACTCATCTATACCTTTAATCTTATCTTCCAGATTTTCCCTTTCTTTTATCAAAACCTTAGATTTATTTGTTAAATAGTTATAAGAATCTTTATTTAATTGTTCGGAAAGCTTTCTCCATTTTTGAAAATTTTTTGCTTCTACAGAAAGTTTTTCTAAATCATGAGATTTGTATTCCCACTCTCTTTCTATAATTTCTAAGTCTTCTGTAACTTTATTTAATTTCTTACTAGCTTCATCTCTTCTGTATTTATGCTTAGAAATTCCACTTGCTTCTTCAAAAATTGTTCTTCGTTCGATATTTGATGAATTAATAATTTCATCAATCCTACCTTGGCCTATTATAGAATAGCCTTCTTTCCCTATACCAGTGTCTAGAAAAAGCTCTCTAACATCCTTAAGCCTAACTTTCTTGCCATTAATCCTATACTCATTTTCTCCATCTCTATATATACGTCTTGATATCACAACCTTATCATAGGCTATATCTAAAGATTTATCCTCATTGGAAAAATTAAGATTAACTTCAGCTAGATTCAAAGAGTTTTTATTTTCTGCCCCTTGAAAAATTACATCATTCATCTTGGATCCACGAAGTGATTTTACTGATTGCTCACCTAAAACCCATCTTATAGCATCTGATATATTGCTCTTACCAGATCCATTTGGCCCTACTATAGCTGTGATTTGTTCATCAAAAGGTATTATTGTTTTATTTGCAAAGGACTTAAATCCCTTAAGCTCTATACTTTCGAGTCTAATATTAAATCACCACCATAATTTTTCTTTACATAAGCTTTTATAAATTTATCTAAATCAAAGTCTATTTTTTTATTATTAAATGCTATAAATTCCTCATTATTTGTTTTAAACTTTATATTAAGTTTGTATTTTTCATAGAAATAATTTTTATTTGACTTATTATTTCCTGATATTAGAGAAATATTTCTATCATTTGTATAAATTGTTATTTCATTTTTTAAATCATATGTTTTTATAAGCTCTTCTATATATTTTTTATAAATTTCTGATTCTACGAGTTGTCTCATAGCTGGATGAAATGGTCCAGCTATTACATCCTCACCCTCATTTATATTTTCTGTAGTTTGTAATCCAATTCTAATTATATTAATTTCTGCATACTTATAGAGAATTGCAGCTTCAGCAGAAACTTCAATAGCATCTTTAAGGCTTAATGGTTTATATATTCCCTTTTCATAAAGCATAGCAAGTTTTGTATCTTTAATTACAAGAGTTGGATATATTCTAACTATATCTGGACCACTTTTAATTGACTTAATAACTGTATCTATAGTTTTTTCAAAATTATCTTTATATAAGCCTGGCATTATTTGATGGCCTAGAGTAAAACCATATTCTTTTATGAGTTTAGAAGCTTCATAGCTTTCTATGACACTATGTCCGCGATCATTGTAATCTAAAACATCTTGACATAAGGACTGAATTCCTAGCTCTATAACATCTACTTTATATTCTTCTAAAATATCAAGAATAGAATTATTTATATAATCAGGTCTAGTAGATAATCTGATTCTATCAATAATTCCCTTCTCTTTGTATTCTCTTGCAAGCTCTAAATATCCTATCATAACATCTTTATCAAGACCTGTAAAAGATCCCCCAAAAAAAGCTATTTCTTTGATATTATCAGTTTTAGGAAAGTAGGTTAGGTTCTTTTCAATCTCACCTATAACCTTATTAGGTTTCATTGTATCTTTATAATTTGTGATTTTTACTTGATTACAAAAAGCACAATCATGAGGGCAACCTAGAAAAGGTATAAATATAGGTATTATATACTCTCTTTTAATCATTTTTTAATCTTTCATAGGCATTCTTAGCAGCATCTTGCTCTGCCTTTTTTTTATTTTTACCAGTGCCTGTAGCCAAAGTTTTGTTACCTACTTTAACAGACATGGTGAATACCTTATCATGTTCAGGGCCAGTTTGATCTACTAAAGTATACTTTAATATTTTTTTATCATGGGCATTATAATATTCTTGAAGCCTTGTCTTATAATCATTGAAAATCGCATCATTTTCTATAATTTTTAAAGCATCTTCTCTATAATTATTAGTTATAAAATTAAATAAAAACTCATAACCAGCATCTAAATATATTGCGGCACAAACTGCCTCAAAGGTATCTGCTTTAACGTGTTTTTTAAATTCTCCACCTTGTTTTTTCTCACCATGACCAAAGTTTAGATAGCTTGTTAAATCATACTTTTCACTAGCTTTAGCAAAAGAATCAGTACATACGAGTCTAGATCTAGTTTTTGTTAACCATCCTTCTGGTTTTTTGTGATAATTTTTAAATAAAATTTCACTTACTACCATATCTAGAACACTATCTCCTAAAAACTCTAAACGTTCATTACTCATTACTTCATTTTTCACTTCATTTGTATAAGAAGAATGAGTAAAGGCTACATCTATCAACTTTTTGTCATTGAAAATGTAGCCAATCTTATCCTCAAATTCCTTTAATTGTAATAGTCTTTGTGATGATAAGGTCATTAGTTCTTGCTTTCTATTAACTCAGCTATATCACTAAGAGTTTCTATTTCATCAAGTTCATCTTCTTCAAATTCAATGTTATATTTATCTTCAACTACCATGATAAAATCAAGCATATCAATTGAGTCTATATCTAATTCTGATAATTTTGTGCTCATATCCATATCAGCAAAATCTATATTTAAATTATCACTAGCAAGTTTAATTAATTCTTCTCTAACCATTTTTTAGTTCTCCTTCAATTTTTTCAATAGTATTGGTCTGTATATAATCCATAAGGCCCAATATAGCATTTGAAAAAGCTATTTCATTAGTATTTCCATGGGCCTTATACACATAAGATTTTACCCCAAGTAAAGGAGCTCCACCAACTTTATCAGTACTAAAAGTACTAGCTAGAGATTTTATATCTTTCTTTAAAAGTCCTCCTGCTATTTTATTTTTTGTTGATTTATAGATAGTAGATTTTAATGTATCTCCCATAATCTTTAATACTCCCTCAGCAGTCTTTAAAGCTATATTGCCATCAAAGCCATCAGCTACAATAATATCTACATTGCCAGCAAATAGATCACGTGCTTCAACATTACCCACAAAGTTTAAATTACTTTCTTTTAGTAATTTGTAAGTTTCTTTGCTAAGTTTATTTCCTTTATGTTCTTCCACTCCTACATTTAATAGACCTACTTTTGGATTAGCAAGGGACATAACATTTTCTAGAAAAACAGATCCCATTAAAGCAAATTCGTATAAGTATTCTGCCTTACAATCCATATTAGCTCCAGAGTCCATTAAAAGTGTCAAAGCACCATCAATTGATGGAATTCCTGCTGCAAGGCACGCTCTTTTTATTCCTTCTATCCTACCTGCTAAGAACAAACCGCCTGATAAAACTGCTCCTGTTGATCCAGCTGAAATAAGACCATCATATCCTTCTTCTTTTGACTTTTCATAGGCTAATACTATCGATGCATCTTTTTTTCTTCTTATAGCCCTTACTGGATCCTCATCATTTGATATATATTCATTTGTAGATATTATTTCATAATCATGAATTCTATCATGTATAGTTAGCTTTATTTCTCTCTCATTTCCAATAAAAACAGGCGTAAAGTCTATTTCTTGTTTAGCTAACAAAGCACCCTCTATAGTAACTTGGCTACCCTCATCAGCTCCATAAGTATCAATTAATATTTTCATAATTCCTCTTTTTGGGTACTAAAAAAGATAGTGTCAAACACTATCTTCTTCTATTCTGCATCAATTATTGCTTGGCCCTTATATTCCCCACAGTTTGGGCAAACTCTGTGTGGAAGTTTTGGCTCATGGCAATTTGGACACTCAACATAGTTTGATCTGTTCAAAGTATAAGCTGAGGCTCTTCTTTTATTTTTTCTAGTTTTTGATGTTCTTCTTTTTGGTACTGCCATCGTTACACCTCCTCTTATCAGATTTAGCAATCTTTAATATTATATATTGAGTGATCTTATCTGTCAAGGGATAATTATTTTACTAAGTTTTGTGTATCCCTTGCAATCATTAGTTCTTCATCTGTTGCTATTACCATAACTTTAACTTTAGAATCTTCTGCAGAAATAACGTGTTCATCTCCACGTACGTTATTAGCTTCATCATCAATTTTGATGCCAAATTGTTCAAACCCAGTCATGATTTCTTTACGTAATTCTATAGAGTTTTCTCCAATACCACCTGTGAATACAATAGCATCTGTGTTTTCAATTTCTGCCATATATCCAGCTATATATCTTTTTACTCTTGTTGTAAAGATATCTAAAGCATATTGAGCTCTATCATTTCCTTCTTTTGCAGCTTCTTCTAAATCTCTAAAATCGCTACTTACACCAGAAATTCCAAGAACACCTGATTTTTTATTTAAAATATTATTCATTTCTCCTGGAGAAACACCATCTTTTTCTTCTATATATGTTACTACGGCTGGATCTAAATCACCTGATCTTGTTCCCATTACTAGTCCTTCAAGTGGTGTAAGTCCCATAGTTGTATCAAATGATTTTCCTTCTTTAACAGCTGTAATTGATGAGCCATTTCCTAAGTGAGCTGATATAATATTGGTCTCATTTATATCTTTATTAAGAAGTTCAGCTGCTCTATTAGTTATATAATTGTGACTTGTTCCGTGGAAGCCATATTTTCTAATACCTTCTTGTTCATAGTATTTATAATCAATACCATATAAATAAGTTTTTTCTGGCATAGTTTGATGGAAAGCTGTATCAAATACTGCTACATTTGGAACATTTGGTAGTAATTCTTCACATGCCTTAAGTCCCATCATATTTGCTGGATTATGAAGTGGTGCGAATTTAGCTGCATCGTTAATAGCTTCTTTAACTTCATCATTAATTAAAGCTGACTTAGTCATTTTTTCTCCACCATGAACGAATCTATGTCCTACAGCATCTATTTCATCAAGGCTACCTATAACACCATTCTCACTATCAATTAGGGCATCAAATACATGTCCTACAGCTTGAGTATGATCTTGCATAGCTTCTTCTATAACAAATTCATCTCCGTTATTTTTTTGAACTAAACGGCTACCTTCAATACCAATTCTTTCAACAAGTCCTTTTACCATCACTTCTTCTGTATCCATATTAAATAATTGATATTTTAGGGATGAACTTCCGCAATTAATAACTAAAATTTTCATTTGATCTCCTTTAATTTCATTTTTTCATTATTTATTATACCAATACCCCAGCAATAAAAAAGTTAATATGTAAGTTTTGTAATAATTTCAATTTTTTTGCCATTATTTTTCAAATTGTCGGCATCATCTATAACTTTAAACCATATTTCTGAAGATGATTTTGAATTTCCCACCCTAATATTAAATATTGAAAGCTTATAGCTATCATTTATTTTAGGATCTTCTTTTCTATATATATGTCTTAGCTTAAGTGTATAATTTCTACCTTTATAGCTTATTTTAAGATCATCCTCTAACAAATATTTTTCTGTATTTTTATTTACTTCTTCATTTATTTTATTATATTTTTTATGATCTGTTAAAATTATATCTTCTAATTCATCATAGTTTTCTACAAGATACTTATTAATAACCGATTCTGCCAGGTATTGGGCTTGCTTTTTATTATATAAGTCAGATATGTATTCACTATTATTAATATTCTGTTGATATATAAAAGTTATTGTTAGAGATAATACTAATAACACAAATAAAGTGAGAATAGATATGAATCCTTTTTTCATAGTTTCTCTCCCACATATATTAAGCTTTCATACCTAATTTCGGTTTTATCTTTATTTAATAAGATTTTTACTGTTTTATTAGATGGATCAAAGTAAAGATATAAGTTCTCACATCTTGTTATTCTAACTTTTGATTTTCCTTTACTTTTATTGCTTATATTATCTATATAGGCGTATAGATACTTAATTCCATCGGATACTCCTGTAAGAAAGTTATAACTAGAAATTTGATTGCTTTCTCTATTTAAAACATAGACTTTAAAATTAGTTTCGCCATTATCTTCTATAAGCTCAATTTTATAGGCTGACCTAATAATATTGTCTATATATATAAATCCTACAGATGATTCCTTGTAATCTAGCTCATTTTGATATGCATATTTTGCTACTTTAATATTAGATCCAAATATAGCATAACAAGTAGCAATCAATATAGATCCTATAGCTAGAGCTGTTAAAAGTTCAATTAAAGTAAATCCTTTTTTTCTCATTATTTACCTCTAACACTTCTAGTTCATAGTTACTTGAATTAGCTTTTATTTTATCTAGATTATCATCATAAGGATTTCTTGTAATTATAACTTCTAACCCATTTACATATATATTTCTACTTCCATATTCCACATTAGAACTTGCCTTTTCACTTTCTATAGCTTCTTCTAATGCAAATATTACTTGTGGTTTGTCCTTTAGACTCTTTGAACTTTTTACTAGATCTAAGAGTGACGGCATAAGTAGAATTGCTATTATCGATAGTATTCCTAAGGCAACTACTGTTTCTATTAAAGTAAATCCTTTATTTTTCTTTTTCAATCCTTGAATGTCCTCCTGCCACTGTAATTTTTAGTTTGTACCTTTGCTTAGGATCTATCTCATCCTTATATTTTAAGTTGATAGTATTTGCATTGCTAACGCTACCTGTACTTGTATAAGTAATAATTTCAGCATTTGAAGTAAGAATTTCTATATAATTTAAATCTCTATAAATTACTTTAGAGCTATCATTTAAATCATTTGCTTTAATTTTATAAGAATCTCTATTTAATATTAATTTATAAGACGTACCTGTAGTTTGAGCTTTGATTTTAGCATGATTTATATCATTTGCCATTGTTTGTAATTCTAAATTTGCTTTAATCATATCTAATGTCTTAAATTTCGTAATTCCTATACCAACTATAGTAGAAATAATCGCAAGAACTACTAAAAGTTCTATAAGAGTAAAGGCTCTTTTTTTCATAAAAGCACCCCATTTTTAGATATTACAAGTATAAATGCGATAAATATATAAATACAAAAAGGTATCTCAATTTTAGTTGATCTATATTTAATAGCTATTAAAATAGCAAATATTGCTCCAATCCAAAGAGAATAAAGTATTAACCATATTATAAGTTCATTTGGTAAAAAAAGAAACAATGAAATATAAAAATAAACATCACCATTACCTATTCCCCCATGACTTAACTTATAAATTAGCCAATATATTATGGAAAATATTAATATTTTCTTAAAAAATTCAAAATCATAGGATAAGTACAAATATCTATAAATAGCTCCAATTATTGCTAGTACTAATACTTGATACATATAAATATCACAACTTTTAAAGTCTATTACAGCAATTATTAAGGCTAAAATAATAGAAAAAGATAATAAAATCGTTTGTCCTATAGAGTTTGGATTGTAAATTAATATCATCAATATTCCTACAACTGTTTCTGTAAAAAATATTTCTATAGGAATCTTAGTATTACAATATCTGCATTTACCTTTTAGAAATATAAAGCTAAAAATAGGAAATAGATCTAAAGGATGAAGTCTATGACTACAATAATCACAATGGCTAGGTGGATATATTATACTTTCTTCATTAATAGTTCGATTAATAACTAGATTAGAAAAGGAACCTAATATGGTCCCTAAAATAAATAAAAAGATGTATATCACTTTATTTAGTATAATCATTCTCATCAGGTAAAACAGTTATGCTATTTGAGTCAATTATAACTGTATAACCTTTCGGATTTTCTGCACTAGTTTTTGTATACTTTAGTCCATTTGGAAGTACTGGCCATTTTTCTACATAATCTTTTGCACTTTCTTGACTAGTCCAAGTAGCTTTATCACCAACATTCATCTCATGTTGTTTAACTAAAGCAGCTGTCTTTAGCATCTGAACATTGCTCTTATGAGCAGCTTCACTAGCAGCAAGCCTTGATTTATTATATCTTGGAAGAGCAACAGCCGCCAAAATTCCAATAATAGCAATAACTATTACAAGTTCTATTAAAGTAAATCCTTTTTTCTTTTTTGTTTTCATCATATCTCCTAATAAGCAATATTGTTGACTGAATCAAATATAGGTATAGCTACAGAAAATACTACAAAAGCCACAATAAGACTCATAAGTATTATTATAACAGGCTCTGCAACTTGTGACATTCTTCTTAATTTATAGATATAATCATTAGCATAATACTCACTAGACTTTTTTAGAGATTCTATTAGATTTCCGCTATCTTCTCCAATCTTAATCATAGATAAGAAAAGAGGAGAAAATAGATTTTTATTAGCCAAACTAGAGCTTAAATCATACCCATTTTTAAGATCTATCATCAAATCATCAACTATCTTTTTTATGTATGTATTGGTAAACGAATCTCTTATTATAGCTAAACTAGAAACTATATTTATATCTCCACTCCTCAAGATATATAAAAGAGAAGTAAACTGATATTCTAACTTAAGTCTCCTAAACTTGAAAAAAGGTAATTTTAAAAAATTAAATTTGTCAAGTTTAAATCTCATATATTTATCCTTTCTCAATATAAGAACAGATATAACTATAGATACAATAAAAATCATAAATACTAGTCCGTAATCTTTAAAAAAGTTTGCAATTTCCATTAAGATTATTGTAGCTTTTGGTAAACTCTGCCCTGAAGAATCAAAAACATCTTGAAATGTAGGCAATACGAAATTTACTAGTAATCCTACAATAGCAATACATACGACAAGTAATATAATTGGATAAATTAAAGCTTGTTTAAAGACAGCTTTGTTCTTAGAATCTTCTTCTATATAAAATGAAAGCTCATCTAATATCTCAGCCATCTTCCCACTTTCATCTCCACTTTTTATAAAAGCTATAATTAATGGATCAAAAAATTTTCTATTATTACAAAAAGCATCATAAATAGAACAACCGTTATCTAGGTCTTGATTTATGTTAACTAAAACCTTAGTTAACTTCTTATCTAAGTTTTGTTTTTCAATAATAGATAGGCTCTTATCCAATCCTATTCCTGAGCTAAGTAATAAAGACAGTTGTTTTAAAAATAAGGATAAAATCCTACTATTTATTTTGGTAGAAGATATATCCTTATTTAAAATATTTTTAATCTTGTTTTTATCTAATCTATTCAATTTACACTGACAATAATTCTTTATTTTTCTTTTCTGCTAGAACTTCAACTTCTTTGATATACTTATCAGTAATATTTTGAAGTTCTTCTTCTAGTGAAAATCTATCATCTTCAGTGATATCCCCAGATTTTTCGCTTTTCTTTACTTCATCCATAGCATCACGTCTTTTATTTCTTATAGAAATTTTAGCATCTTCACCATATTTATTTACTTCTTTTGTATACTCTTTACGTCTTTCTTCTGTAAGAGTTGGGAATGGTAATCTAATAACTTCACCATCGTTTTGAGGATTTATTCCTATATCCGCTTTAATAATTGCTTTTTCAATAGGTGCAATATTATTCTTATCCCAAGGTTTTATAACTAAAAGTCTTGCCTCTGGAATAGAAACGGTAGCAGCTTGATTAATTGGAGTTGGGGTTCCAAAATAGTCAAAAGTTATACCATCTAAGACTGCTTCAGTAGCCCTACCAGCTTTAATAGTTGCAATTCTACTTTCAAAAGACTCAACAGCTTCTTTCATTTCTTTTTCAGCTGTAAGTTTTATCTCGTCATAATTCATTTAAAACTTCTCCTTTACGATTGTACCCATAGGATCTTCTTCGTTAAATATTCTAACCATATTTTTTGGATCATCTATACCAAAAGCTATAAGAGGCATCTTATTATCCATAGCAAGACTTGTTGCTGTAGTATCCATAATCTTAATTTCTTGTTGTAAGATCTCTTTATAAGTTAATTTATCATATTTAACAGCATCATCAAAGATATTAGGATCCTTATCATAAATTCCATCGGTACCTGTTTTTCCTAGAAGGATTACATCAGCCCCAATTTCTAGAGCACGTAAGCTTGCAGTAGTGTCAGTTGAAAAATATGGTAAACCAGTTCCTGCAGAAAATATAACAATTCTACCCTTTTCAAGATGCCTTACCGCACGGCGCCTAATATAAGGTTCAGCAACTTCTTTCATATCAATAGCTGTCATAAGCCTTGTATCCAAACCCATCTCTTCAAGAGACCCTTGAACTCTAAGACCATTCATAACAGTACCTAGCATCCCTATGTTATCAGAACTTGCTCTATCAATAGTAGTTCCTGATCTACCTCTCCAGAAGTTACCACCACCTACAACAATTGCAATTTCTACTCCTAGCAAATGAAGTTGTTTTATTGATATACATATTTCCTCTATGACATCATCATCAAAACCAAAACCTTTGTTACCTGCTAGAGCTTCACCACTTAATTTTAAAACTACTCTTTTAAATTTTTGCAAAACATCCTCCTATTACTATAAATTATAACCTATTTTCATTTTTTTTAACAGATCTTAGAAACAAAATCAAAAATAAAGGTCTATTTATAATTATAAGCACAAAAAAAGAAGACACTGATTATTCAGCATCTTCTTTAAGCATTGGTGCGGGATAAAGGAGTTGAACCTTCACGAGAAATTCTCACTAGATCCTAAGTCTAGCGCGTCTGCCAATTCCGCCAATCCCGCATGGGGTGAGTAGTGAGATTCGAACTCACGGCCTCCTGGGCCACAACCAGGTGTCTTAACCAACTGGACCATACCCACCAGGTCACTACCCTATCTAGTATACACTATATAAAATATATGTCAAGTTTTTTTAAAATAATTTTTACATTAACTTAATATACATTTAATATAAGATGCCCAATGGCCTCATGCATTCTCAACTGCAAGATCTATTATAATACTATTCGCCTACCTTTGTCAAGATTTTTTTTATTTTTATTAAAATGTTTTTTTTTATTTTACTAGTAAAATATTTATGAGGTGAACTATGAAAAATAAAAAAACAATTTTAAAAATTTTTGCTATAGTAATAGCAATAGCAATGGTAGCTCCTATTATATATAATGCATATATATCTATTGCTGGTCTATGATTGTTAAAAAAATTAATTATTCAGATAGTTTTAATTTAGTAATATTAACTATTGATGGGGAAGATTTTTTTATATCTTATGACCTTTATAATGAATTAAACATACAAATAGATGATGAAATCAGCTTTGATACTTACAAAATAATTTTAGCAGATGATCAATTTAATAGGGCAAAAATTTTTGCCTTATCAAAAATATCATATGCACAAAAAACTAGTTTTGAGATTGAGAAGTTACTAAAATCTAATGACTTTAATAACAGTACTATAGAAAAAACTATAGCATTTCTAAAAGATTACGGATTAATTGATGATGAATCCTATGTAAAATCATATATATCTGATAAGCATAGTATATCTAGGTGGTCAAAAAATAAAATTAGATACTCTCTAAAATCAAAAAAGATAGCAGATTATCTAATTGAAGCTTATTTAGATGATATTACTTATGAAGAAGAATATGAAAAAGCTTATAATTTTGCTAATAAAAAAGCCCAAGGAGATTTTTCTTTAGAAAATAAGCAAAAAGTTTATAGATACCTTGCCTCCAAGGGATTTGAATTTGATATAATCAATAAAGTTTTAGGAGATATGTTTTAATGACTTATGGTTACGTATATATTTTAAGATGTAAAGATAACTCTCTTTATACTGGCTGGTGCAAAGACCTTGATAATCGAATAGACTTACATAATAGTGGAAAAGGTGCAAAATATACTAGATCTCATCGTCCATGTAAACTCGTGTATTTCGAAGAAATATCGGATAAATCAGAAGCATTAAAAAGAGAAATTGCTATAAAAAATTTATCAAAGCAAAAAAAAGAGGACTTAGTCAAAAGCTTTAAGCTTTGCTAAGTCCTAATTTTTATTTTCTGAATCCAGATCTTAATCTTTCAAAGAATCCTATTTTAGCAACTTCTACTTCATTTTCATTTTTTAGATTTTCAATAATTTCTTGAAAATATCCGCCTTCTTTTACTGTTCCAAGAAATTTTGAGCTTTTACTATCAATTTGATCCTTATATTTTCTAACATCATAATCATCAGAAACTCTATTTATAAAAAATGCATCACTATCGCTCACATAAGATAGGTCATTTTCACCTACTATGTCAATTACATATTTATCCGATAATAGATTTTTATCTATCCCATTTATAATTACATAGTCATAGGAAACATCTGATAAAAGTTTTTTTATATCTTCACTTTTTATTTCATATTTATCTTCAAGTAAAGGACTAATTATAAAATCCAAATTATCATATTGATTGATAACAACCATTGAAAGAGGAGCAAGTTCTGTAAAATAATCAGCTATATCATAGGTAATCATTCCATCTTTTTTAAAATAATCTTCTATATTAGATGCAGCCTTCCTTTTTCCTTGAATTAGTAAGACTTTATTGGAATTTTTTAAGTTTTCAGCAAGATTAACTGAAAAGTCAATCTTCCCTATTCCATCTGGTCCATTTATAACATATATTTGCATATTCACCTCTAATTACTAGTTGTATCTTTTGTCTTATTTTGTGATTGATTATCATTTCTTATAGGGTCATCATCATCTAGATTTAACTCGTCTGGATTAATGTTTGGTTCATCGCCATTTGTAACAGAATCTCCTAATTCAGTTATATCTGCATCAAGTTTTGTATCACCTGAATTTGATATAAATACATCTAAGTCAAAGTATTTAGATACTAAGTCTCGCATAATAGGAGAAGCATTATAGGATGTATCTCCTTGAGTTAATACTATACTAATCGCAATCTCTGGATCATCATAAGGAGCAAATCCTACCATCCAAGCATAAGAATCATAATCTGTCCCATCCGGATTTTTACCTTCTACTTCTGCAGTACCTGTCTTAATTCCTATATCTACTGGCATTTGATTTAAAATTTTATTATTTTGAGATACTAAAAGTGTACCGTATTTAATATCTTCTAGATATTTTTTATCTTTTAAATCTATTCTAGTTCTTTGTGGAACATTATTAAATAAAACATCCCCTGAATCATGATTGGTTATCTTATCTACTAGTGTTAATTTATTTAAGTATCCTCCATTTGTAAGACCTGCTATAGCTCTATTCATTTGTATCGGTGTATAAGAGTTTTGACCTTGACCTATTACAATATTAAGCATATCTGTAATATCCCATTCAGCTTGGTTTAAATATGTGAATTTTATAGTATCTGCAAGTCCTGCTCTATCTTCTCCTAAAGATTGTTCTGCATTATATCCTTTTTCATCTAAGAAATCTATAATTTTACTACGAGTCCACTTGCTAGGACTAGATGTCATATTTACAATTTCTAGAACATCATTTTCAAATTCACTTTTTGATTTTTTTACGCCATCTTTTAAGTAAACTGGTAACCTATCTTTAAGATAGTTTTGTAGCATAGCTTTAGTTATTTCTACTTTCTTGCCTATTGATGGGATATTGCCAGTTGTTTCTTTCGGTATATTTACTTCAATACCAGTTGGCTGATCAAGTCCTAATTTTTCTGCTGCTACTCTTATGTCATTTAATTCTAATTTTGTCCCAATGGACTTACCATCATGTGGATTTTCTCCTAGAGCTAATACATAGAAATAATAGTTATTTGAATCTCTAATTGCTCCGTATAAGTTTTCCTCACCTTGGGTAATACCATACTCTGTCCAAGCTAAGTTATTAAAGGTTTGATCTCCTACTTCTACATATCCATAATCTGTAATAACTGCTTGAGGATCAAGACCATTTTCTAGAGCAGCTAGAGATGTTACAAGCTTAAATGTTGACCCTGGCATAACCGCAGTTTGTGTTGCAATATTTAGCATAGGTCTTGGCACCAAAGGACCACTATCTTCTTCTACTTGTAAACTTTCCCAATCTGATTGTGATATACCTGTTGAGAAAAGATTTGGATCATATTCCGGATAAGAAGCCATTGCTAGAACTTCACCTGTTTTTACATTTGAAACTACTACTGCTCCACTATTTGCATGGGAAGCTTGACGTAATGGCATAAATGAACCATACTCTGATTTATACATCTCTCCTTTTCTAAGAGCTTCTAAGACCCCTTCTAAAGATTTTTCAGCTTGTCTTTGTAAATCTATATCAATTGAAAGATATAAATCATCTCCTGGTTCAGATGGAGTTTGAGATATGGTTTGACGCCTATTTCCAGAGGAATCTACTGTTACTAGACTCTTTCCATTTTTACCTTTTAAGTTATCTTGATAAGATTCTTCTATACCTGTTTTACCAATGATTTCATCTCTTAGATAATCCCTTTGATTCACATACTTATCTACTTCTTCAGTAGTAGCTATAGGTCCCATATATCCTAAAATATGACTTGCAAGATATCTATTAGGATAGGATCTTATAGGTATAGTATCAACTTGTATACCAGAAGTAGAGTCAATATTTTCTTCTATCTTTAAAACAGTAGATTCATCAATATTATAGACTAGATTAATTGGCCTATATCCAAAGTTACCTTGTCTCATTACTTGATTATCTATAGTTAAAATTCCAACTACTTCTGGGTCACTATAATCCTCTAAACCATTAATTTTTTTTAGATATTCTAAAATAGCTTTTGCATCATCTTCATTTTCTAATACCTCCACAACCTTATCTCTAGGGTTAACTTTATCCTTATTAGCATAATAAGTATAAAAATTATTTTTTTCTATATTGAAAGTATAATCCCATTTTTCAGGATCTTCTTCAGATATATCTATAGATGGATATATATTATTTTTAGTATTTGCATTTTGAGCAAGATACTTAACATCTTCTGATAAGATAAGTGGTTTTAATAGATCATTTTCATCTGCTATCCTTGCAAGCTCATCAACTGGAGAACCTGCTTGAGCATTTTTAAAGTTTATCTTGACAGTATAAAGATTTTTATCATCTTCATTTTCTGTTATAACTTCTGTTTCAAAATTAGCATATATACCTTTATTTTCTAATTGTTGTATTAGAGTATCTGCTGGAATAACGTATTTGCCATCTTCATTTACAGTAGCCTGAGTTAATACATCAGCAACTGTAGAACTTTTAACTATCTCATAAAAATCATTAGCTGGTGTACTTTTTAGTGTTACTCCTGGATAAGCTTTCGATAATTTAGCTTTTTTTTCTATTAAATCTTCATCTGCTTTAACTACATATGGTTTTAGAGTAATATTTCCCAGCAAATCATTATTTTCAAGGATATTATAGGCAAGTAGTCTAGCATTTGAATTTTGTAATATAGATAATAATACAGACCTATCATTTCCAACAGAATTAATTACTACATCTACTGGATTGTCTTCTTTTGTGTAACCAATAGCACGTAATTTATTTTCTGAGTGATCTTTAAATTTTACATTTAAAACTCCATCTTTTTGACTTACGTGAGCAGGTATATCAATACCACGTTTTTTTAATGCAAGAAGTGCAGTGCTCATAGTCTCGTACTTAACATTGTCATCTTTATAAACAGATGTTAAAAACTCCTTTACAAGTCCATTGTCAATCAGAGTCGAAACTACAACTTCACTTGGCATTTGTCCTAAAATAAAATAATCTTCATCTCTTTTGTAAGTGAACGAATTTAGTTTAATAGCAAAATCATCAGTATAATTAACACCATCCGCTTCTAATATTGTTACTAACTTATCTAGATTTTTAATTTTCTTTTCATCTTTTTGATCTAATAGCTGATCTTTATAAATTTGTACAGCAAAAGATGGAACACTTGTTGCGAGTATTTTACCATTTCTATCATAGATATTTCCTCTACTTGCAATCTCATCTACTTCTTTAACTTTTCTATTATCTGATAAATCCCTATAATAATCGCCCTGACTTATCATTACAGAAAATAATCTGCCAACAATTATTAGCATTAGTACTATTACAAGTATCTCAATGAATATTAATCTTCTTTCTTTTTGTTTTCTCACCTAGCAATCACCCCTTATATACTATAGGTTGGTATATACATAATTTTTTTTACAATCGCCTTGTAAAGTAAATATATTAGTGCATTTAAAATTGCCTCTATAAGCAGAGGTATAGGTAAATAGTTAGCAAAACTTGTTTGTTGTCTAATTAAATAATATAAAGCAGAAAGGATTAGAAAGTTTAAAATTGTCATTAAAAATGTAAGTACAATTCCACTAGTTTTATCCTTTGAGAATTTAAATCTTTCATTTGCTACTATTGAGCCAATTAAAAAATAAGATAGGGCTCTGACTCCTATTAAATTAGTAAACAAAAAATCTTCAATAAGTCCTACAATTAATCCACCATAAGATCCTATCTTTTTACCTAGTACTTGACTTAGTACAACTGTGGCAGGAATTAATAAATTGATATTAGCACCAAAAATATCAATTTTTGAAAAAATCGTAGTTTGGAGAATAAAACTAATAAATAATACTAAAAAAGTTTTGAATTTATTCATTAACAATCTCCTCCTTATTTTCTAAATTTTCTTTCTCATCTATAGAATAATCAGTATTTCCTTTTAAAATTAAAACCCTATATATATGTGAAAAATCCACTGGTGAATCTACTGTTATATTTTTCCTAAGCGAGTCTTGGCTCATTGAAACATTACTTATAGTTCCAATGTAGATTCCATAAGGATAAACTCCACCAAGTCCACTTGTCATCAATACATCTGAGTTTTTGGCTTCACTTTCTACATCTAACATATAACCTTGTATCGTTCTTGATGTAAATTTATCAATCACTCCATAATCTCCACTTCTTGTATTTATAAATGAGACATCATTGGCTTGATTATTTATAGTTTCCACTCTTGATGTTGTATCAAATACTTCTGTTACCTTTCCTACTAATCCTGTATAGTACTTACTATCACCTACAGCTTGTAAGATTATATCATTTACCGCAACTCCATCTTTCTTACCCTTATCGATAGTAAATGAACTAGTTAATGAGTTAATATCTGTATTTACAACACTTGCTTTCATATATTTATTTTGTGTATCGTTAATTGCCTCTGCTTCATTTTTTAAAAACTCTTCTTTATTAATTACAGATGCTAGTCTTGCATTTTCCATAACTAATGATCTATTTTCCGCTTCTAATCTTTCAACTTCACTACGTGTTTCTTTAGACCCAACAGTTCTTTCTATTTGTTCCATTACTTCAGAAGATACTGAATATGTGAACTTTTCAACTGGTCTTAGTATTGAATTTGCAAGATTAGATCCTGTATCTGATACAACATTTGTCTGTGAAGATATAATTATTGTAATAATCAGGATTAGAATTGTTATTATAAATGATTTGTTTGATTTTTTTCTTCTTATATATGCCATTTTTACCTACTTACGATACTTATAAAACCTATCTGGATCTTCTAAAATCTTACCTGCTCCCAGTATTGCATCAGTAGCTGGATCTTCTGACATAAATGAAGATAATCCTAACTTATTTTCTATGTATTCGCGAAGCCCACTAGCTTTAGAAAATGCTCCTGTTAAAGCAAATCCATCTCTTTTTATATCAGCAGTTAGCTCTGGTGGCACTTTTTCTAAAACTTCATAAATCATAGAAACTACATCATCTGCAAAAGGCAATATACAGTCTACCAAATCTTTACTAGATACATTTACTGTTTTTGGAGCAGCAGTTAATAAATCTCTTCCATCAACATCAATTGCTTTTTCTGCATCTTTAACTTTTAAACTTAGTAGATCAACCTTTATATTTTCAGCCGTATTTTTACCTATATCAAGTTTTTTGTTTTCCCTTATTAGGTCTATTATTGCTTCATCTATGTAGTCTCCACCTTTGTTTAATGTTTTACTTGTAACAATTCCATTAAGTGAAATTACAGCTACCTCTGTAGTACCTGCCCCTAAATTTATTAATAACAATCCCTTAGGATCTTCTGGAGTAAGCCCCATTCCAAAAGCGGCAGCTAAAGACTCATCTACAAGTATGATATCCCTACTTCCAGCATGAAGTGCAGCATCTATTATTGCTCTTGATTCTATATCGGTTATTCCACTAGGTACACAGATTACTACTTTGGGTTGAAGAAATGCCATACCTGGATTTACTTCATTATAAAAGTGGCTTAGTAAAGCTTCAGTTAGATTAAAATCAGTTATAACCCCATTTACAATTGGTTTTACTACGTGAATATTACTCGGAGTCTTCCCTATCATTTCTTTAGCTTCATTACCTATTGCCAAAACTTTTGTATTATTCTCATCTAAAACTATGAGTGAAGGTTCATTTAAAATAATACCTTCATTTTTTTTATAAACTAAAATATTGCTAGTACCTAGATCTATGGCAAAATCTGTAGCAACCATTCTTAAACTCATCTATTTTGCTCCTAAATTAAATTTTCTTTTTTAAAGCTATAATAATCATTATCACCAATTATTATATGATCTAAAACTTTTATATCTAAAATATTCCCTGCATCTACTAAATTTCTTGTTGTCAAAAAGTCATGTTTAGAAGGATTCACATCTCCACTAGGATGGTTATGAACAAAGATTATACTTTTAGCCGATTTTTTAATAGCTGCCTTAAATGCTTCTCTAGGGTGTACTAAAGATGCATCAAGTGTTCCTTTACTTATTACTTCTTTAGATATTATAACATTTTTAGTATTTAAAAGGATAGCATAAAAGTATTCGTTCTTTTTATTAGCCAGTTCATTTTTCAAATAATTATAAATATCTTCACTTTTTTCTATTTTTATAATTTCCCTTTCCATAACTTTTTGAGCGATTCTTTTTCCTAGCCTTAAAGATGCCACAATAGAACAGGCTTTTGCATTCTTTATTCCATTAATATGTGTTAGCTCAGCCACTTCAATATCTGCAAGATCTTCGTAAGAGAAAGTATCTAATATTTCTTTTGATAATTCTATGACGTTTTTTTCTTTATTACCCGTAGCAATAATTATTGCAAGTAATTCCTCATCTGTAAGAAGATCTGCCCCATATTTTATTAATTTTTCTCTAGGTCTATCATCTTGATCCAAATCTTTAATTGTTTTTTTCATTTGAATTAACTCCAAATTTTATTTTATCCATATGTTTTGTTATATAGTTAACACTTAGACCTACAAAAAAACTAGTAAATACACCCATAATTACTAAAGCCGGAAAGTAGATATACATTTTTATATTTCCCATCACAATTGATGCAACAAAAATTTGTCCAAAGTTATGAAAAAAAGCGCCAATTTCACTTATACCTATAAAGCTAAAAACTTTCTTACAATATTTTAAAGCAAATCCCATAGAAATACTTGCAAGTATTGCACCAGCAAATGAATAGAAAAATGCTGTTACAGAACCTGTAATAAGCATAAGTAAAAAAGATTTTAATATTGCTACTAAAAAAGCTACCCTAAATCCATATATATATAAGGCTAATAATAAAATCATATTAGAGAATCCAAGCTTAGCTCCTGGTATCGGAACAGGAACTGGTATAGAGTATTCTATAATTGAAATAGCTAAAGCCATTGCTGTAAGCAAAGCTATATTTGTTACTGTTTTTGTATCTTTCATTATTATCTAACAACCTTATCTATATCATTATTTGTGTCACTATTAGGATCTATTATTTCAAGAAAAACTTGATTTGGTAAGCAAATTATTGTTTCACCCATTTCTTTTATAGGATGCATATGAACACAAATCTGATCTCTACAATTTGCTTCTTTCATATATACTTTACCATCCTTTATTATAATCTTATTATATTTGTTGTTATCCTGTAAAACTATTTCACGATCTTCATCTAAGGGTAATTCATATAGAAGCTTAGAATTTTTCTCAACCCTTAATAGCTTACTTGTGTTGTTGCTAATTTTTTCTATATTATTATTTGATATAGTAAATGCCATTAAAATACTTATTACAAGCAAGGAAATGGATATTATAATATCACCCTTTTTGATTTTCATAAAATACCTCTTTAATATGATTAATAAAATGCCTCATTATATGAGTTTACATTTATTAGTTTTTAATGTCAATTAAGCATAAAATAAGTATTTTTTTGTAAAAAAATAAACCGGATAACCGGTTTATCTTATTTTTATTAATTAAATACTTCTATACAAGAATTTGGACACTTATCTGCAGCTTGTTGTAATAATTCAGGATCTAAGTCGTTATTAATAACTTCTTCTGATAAATTTTTCTTCATCTCAAATCCTTCCGGATAAGTTTTTGCACAAAGTGTACATGCTATGCAAGCTTTATCACATTTTTTACGTGCATCCTTACCTTTTTCTTGATTTGAACATAATACTACTGCTTTTTGTGAGTATGGTACTAGGCTTATAATATCTTTTGGACAAGCTGCAACACATTTTCCACATGCAACACATTTATTACGATCAACTTTAGCAACTCCATTATGTACATGTATAGCATCAAATGGGCATGTATTTTCACATGTTCCACAACCTAAGCATCCATAATTACATTCTTTTTTCCCTCCAAATAAAGCAATTTGAGCTCTACAATCCGTTAATCCTGAATATTCAAACATATCTTTGGCGGAATCACAGTCACCATTACATTTTACAACTGCAACTTGTCTATTATCATTTGCCACAGCTTCAACTCCCATAGCTTTAGCTACGTTTGCAGTTGTTGATGGACCACCTATTACACAGGCATCCACAGGTGCTTCACCTTTAGCTATGGCTGCTGCACATCCATCACAACCTGGATATCCACATGCACCACAGTTGGCACCTGGAAGAGCATTTCTTACTGCTTCTTCAGTTACTGATGTTTCGACTTTGAATTTTGAACTAATTAGTCCAAGGAGCGTAGCAAATAAAAATCCTAGAACACCAAGAACTAAAACTGGTAATAATATTTCATTCATAAATGACTCCTATAATCCTGCAAAGCCCATAAATGCTATTGACATAAGTCCTAGGGTAATAAGACTCATTGACGCACCCTTAAAGGCTTCTGGAGTATCATTTTCTGCAATTCTTTCTCTTATGTATGATAAGATCATCATAACTAGCATAAATCCTAATGATGCTGCTAGGGCATAAACTATTGTTTGAAGCAAATCATATTGGTTTGTAATTGTTTTTATAGCTACACCTAGTACTACACAGTTAGTTGTAATAAGCGGTAAGAATACACCCAAAGCGCCATATAAGCTAGGCATATTTTTTTTCATTACAGTTTCAACTGCTTGTACTAATGATGCAATTACTAAGATAAATACAACTGTTTGTAAATATTCTATATGTAATGGCTCAAGTAAGTAGTATTGAATAAACCAGGTTACTATTGAAGATAATGTTATTACAAATATAACTGCAAAACTCATACCACGAGCTGTATCAACCTTGCTAGTTACACCTAAAGTAGGGCAAATTCCCAAGAATTGTCCTAAAACATAGTTAGATACAAAAATTGCACCAATAATTATTGATATTAAATCTGACATATTCCCTCCCTATTTAGTTGTTCTTGCTTTTTTATTATTATGAGCTGCATAAGCTGCAAATAATATTCCTAAGACTATAAATGATGAAGCTGGTTGTTGTAAAAATCCAATTGTATAATCTGCTGGGATTATTGTTTTACCAAATACTGTTCCTGCTCCTAATAATTCTCTTACAAAAGCTAAAACTGAGATAGCAAGAGTATAACCAAGTCCTTGTCCAAGTCCATCAATAATTGAAGCTAAAGGACCATTTTTTGAAGCAAATCCTTCTGCACGAGCAAGGATTACACAGTTTACTACAATTAGTGGGATAAATATACCTAAAGATTTATATAAAGAAGGTACATACGCCCTAAGTACTAACTGAACTATAGTTACAAATCCTGCAATAATTACGATAAAAGCTGGGATTCTAATTTCATCTTTTATAAAATTTCTAAGTAAGGATACTACTAGGTTACTCATAACTATTACAAATATAACTGATAATCCCATACCAATAGCATTTTGCATAGTTGATGAAACCCCTAGTACCGAACACATCCCAACTAATTGGACAAATACTGGGTTGTTTTTAAATATACCATCAGAAAATACCTTACCAAGACTTACTTTTTGTTTTCTTTTACTATCTACCTTTGTATTTTCGTCTACAAGAGGTCTGTCTATTTGTTGTTCCATAATAACTCCTACTCTAGACTAGCTAGTACTTCTCTAGCATCATTTATACCATTTACAATAGTTTGAGTTGAATATGTTGCTCCAGAAATACCTACTATTTCATTTTCGCCACCAGCTTCTGAATAGCCAACTTCATTATCCATATTTACTCCAACCATTCCCTCTTTAAAGAAATCTTGTTCCATTTCAGCACCAAATCCTGGTGACTCTAAGTGATTTAATGGAGCAAATCCTGTTATGTTATGGTCTTTGTCAACACCTATTAGGTATTCAATATCTCCACCATATCCACCTGGAGAATTGATTTGGAATACATACCCTTCTCCATCACTTGTAATTGCTTTATAAACATTTTCTATTGTATCTGGTTTTTTGACATCTATTTCTTCATAAGAATCTGCAGGATAAACTACAGATAAAGATTCTTTTAATTCTTTTGCTTGATTTTCTGCAACTACTGGAGCTGTTAGACTATTTGTAAAAGCAAGTGCTAAAGCTACTACTGCTGTAATGGCAAATAATCTTAAACCTAATTTAAAATTATTCATTTTCCACTCCTTTTTGTTTGCTATAATCTACACCAAATACTTTTGGTCTAGTATATTTTTCTATAATTGGTACAACTAGATTTGCAAGTAAGATAGAATAACTTACACCTTCTGGATATCCACCAAAAGATCTAATAATCGCTGTTAGTAAACCTGCAAGTACTGCATATATTATTTGTCCTTTTGGTGTAACTGGGCTTGTTGTATAATCTGTTAGCATAAAGAAAGCTCCAAGTAATAAACCACCAGAAAGTATATATCCTAATATATTATCAAATCCTTGGAATAAACCACCCAGTACAGTAGCTGTTAATATGTATATTAAAGGCATTTTAATATTAATAACTTTTCTAATTAATAGATAGATAAATCCAATTAATAATGCCAAAGCTGAAACTTCACCTAAAGATCCAGGAATATTACCTAAGAATAAATCCATTATTTTATAACTTGCTGGATCAGATAACGGTGTAGCACTAGATACAGCTGATACATCACCAACTGTACTTAATAAATCTACTCTTTGAGGTGATACAAATTCTGACATATTGCTTGACCAACTTGCTAATAAAAATGCACGTGCTGCAAGAGCAGGGTTTACAATATTTTGTCCCAAACCTCCGAAAGGCATTTTTACAACAGCTATAGCAAAAATCGCTCCAATAACTATTTGCCAAACTGGTAAAGTGCAAGGTACGTTATAGGCTAATAACAAACCAGTTACAACCGCTGATAAATCTCTTATTGTATTATCTCTTTTTGTTGCTTTATTAAAAATTGTTTCAGTCAAAACACATGTCAAAACTGAAGCAAGTATTAAAATTAACGCTCTATAGCCAAAAAAGTAAACAGCTGCAATTCCTGCAGGAACTAAGGCTATTATTACATCAAGCATCTCCTTATGTACTGTACGTTTACTTCTAACATGAGGAGAGGATGTTACTAATAATTTTTGTGTATTTTCCATATTTACTTACCTGCCTGTCTAATTTGTCTCTTACCAAATCTAATAGCTTCAACTAAAGGTCTTTTTGATGGACAAATATATGAACATGATCCACATTCAATACAATCCATAATTCTATAATTTTCCGCTTTATCCAGTTGCTCATTTAAAGAAAACTTATGGATATAAAGTGGCATTAAGTTAACTGGGCATACGTCTACACAACGCGCACATCTAATGCATGGATTTATATCTTCTGGTTTAGCTTCTTCTTTAGTTTGAACTAAAATACAGTTTGTAGCTTTTTCTACTGGGTTATTTGCATTTGGTTGAGCAATACCCATCATTGGTCCACCGTTAATAAGTTTACCAATTTCTCCTTTTGTTCCACCAACTGCATCAATAGCGTATTCAAATGGTGTACCAATCTTAACTACAACATTTTTTGGAGTATTGATATTGTGTCCTGTAACAGTCATTATTCTTTCTATAAGTGGTTTATCGTAATAAATTGCTTCGAAAACTGCATTTACAGTAGAAATATTAGAAACGATAACACCAGCATCCATAGGAAGACCACCTGATGGTATAGTTCTAGAAAGTGTAGCATCAATCAATCTTTTCTCATCACCTTGAGGATATTTTGTTGCAAGTTTTACTGCCTTTATGTTAGGTTTATTGCTAGCTTTTGATGGATTATTAGCTATGTATGAGTTTATTTTTTCAAACGCTTCAGGCTTATTATCTTCAATGGCGATAATCCCTTGGCTTGCTCCACTAGCTACCACTAATAATTCTAAACCTCTAACAATGTTTTCAGGCTTATGTTTCATCAAAAAGTCATCACATGTTACATATGGTTCACATTCTGCACCATTAACAAGCACTGTATCTACAGGTTTATTTGGTGAATACTTAATGTGTGTAGGGAATGCTGCTCCACCCATTCCTACTATTCCAGCCTCTTTGATTTTTTCTACTATCTCTTCTTTATGTAAATCAACATTTTCATTTAATATGTACTCTCTAGTTTGATCATATCCTTCAGTATCTATTACTACTGCTTGGGAATTTTTCCCTGATGCTGTTTGAATATCGATGATATCCTTTACAACTCCAGCTACAGAAGAGTGGATATTCGCTGAAAAATTACCAACAGCTTGGCCGATCAAATCTCCAATGTTAACTTCATCTTTCTTTTTTACAAGACATTTGCTTGGTGCACCTATATGTTGAGTAAGTGGAATGATAACTTCACTTGGCGTATCTAATACTAGTAAATCACTATTCTCAGATAGCTCTTTGAACTCATCGATGTGGACACCCTTTTTAAATGTCATAACATCTGCTGCCATATACATCTCCTTAATAATTATTCTCTGTTCTATTATAAATGAATTTTACACATTCATCAACTCAAACTACATTAAATAGTATTTGGTTGACAAATTTCATAAAATTATTATAACTTAATTGTTCTAAATTTGTTAAAGTATTATTATCTGGTAAGCTATCTTTATAAAAAGTTTTATAAACATCATAAGTTGCTTCTACCTTAGTAACATATTGTCTAGTTTCATCAAAAGGAATCTTTGAAATATCTGGATTGTTCTTATCTATAATTCCTTGTTTTATCCATTTATCAACATTTCCAACACCACCATTATAAGCGGCAAGAGCTAATTTTCTATTATTGTAGTAATTATATAAGTAATTATAGTAACCTACTCCTAAATTTAAATTATAATCAATATCATTAAGTTTTTCTGGATAATAATCTATTCCAACAACCTCTGCAGAATGTCTAGCTGTTTCATCTAATAGTTGCATCAGACCTTGGGCTCCTTGATGACTTTTTGCATCATTGTCAAAATCAGATTCTACTTTTACAATGGATGCAGTTAAGATCGGATCTACATTATACTTTTCAGAATACTCTGTTATTTCATCTTGATAATCTATTTGAGTTCTTGAAGTTTGATAGGCAATTATACCATAAGTTGCTAGTATCAAGGTTATGATAGCAAGTATAATAAAGCCAAATACTTTTCCTATAATCTTTAAAACTTTCATAATAAGTCCTTATCTTCCAAAACTTGTTTTAACTGTTCCTTGAGTTCTTCAATTGATGAACTATTATCAAATACTACATCGCTGTTAGCTTTCATTCTTATTAAATCTTGTTGAGTTTGTATTTTAGCCTTTGCATAAACTAAATCTATATTATCTCTCTGCATCAATCTTTCAAGTTGGGTTTGATAATCAGCTACAACTAGCCATACCTGATCATTATCAAATCTTTCCTTTAATTGAAAATATAAAGGAATTTCGATAAATACAACTTTTTCTTTGGAATATTTTACCAAATAATCTATTCTATTCAATATATTTTTATGAGTTAGTTTATTTAGAATCTCTAGTTTTTCTTTGTCCGAAAATATAATTTTAGCTAACTTCTTCTTATCCAACTTATCTTCTATGAAAGCTTCATCAAACAAATTAGAGTCTTTAATAGCTTGATAATTTGCCTCACCTTTTTCTAAAAGTTCTCTATTTATATCATCTGATGATAAAACTTTATAACCTAATTCTTTTAAAAGTTTTGATAAAGTTGACTTGCCTGAAGCGATAGTTCCAGTAATTACTATTTTACTTGGATTCATACATGCTATCTCCTGTATCAATTTCCACCAATAATGGAACTTTCAATTTTGCAGCAGATTCCATAGATTCTTTTAAAATTTCCATAGCCGTATCCTTATCTTCATGTGAAGCTTCCAAGATGATCTCATCGTGAATTTGAAGAATGATTTTTGCATCAATTCCTGCTTTTTTTAAATTTGTATCTACATTTATCATGGCAATTTTAATAATATCTGCTGCTGTTCCTTGAATAGGGGTATTAAGAGCAACCCTTTCTCCAAAACTTCTAACATTGAAATTTTTAGAGCTAATTTCTGGAACATATCTACGTCTATTAAATAAAGTATCAACATAGCCTTGTTCTTTTGCAGTCTCTTTAACACCATCCATATATTCTTTAATTTTTGGATAGCCTGCAAAAAAGCTTTCTATATACTCTTTTGCAAGAGGCCTTGGTATATCAAGATTTTGAGAAAGTCCATAATCACTTATTCCATAAATAATCCCAAAATTTACAGCTTTAGCATTATACCTTTGAACTTTACTTACTTTTTCAATTGGTGTATTAAAAACTTTTGAGGCAGTTTTTGTATGAATATCCACTCCATTGACAAAAGCATCTATCATGTTTTTATCTTCAGAAAGTGAAGCTAAAATTCTAAGCTCTATTTGTGAATAATCCGCATCTATTAAAATCTTACCTGGACTAGCCTTGAAGGCTTTTCTGATCTTTCTTCCTTCTTCTGTTCTAATTGGTATATTTTGTAGGTTTGGTTCAGTAGATGATAATCTTCCTGTAGTAGCTATATTTTGTCTAAAGGTTGATCTAATTCTTCCATCATTATCTATGGAATTTTCCAAACCCTCTATATATGTTGAGCGCAATTTATACATCTCGCGATATTTTTCAATTTTTGGTATTATTTGATGTTCATCTCTTAGTTTTTCTAAAACTTTCGCATTCGTTGAAAACCCTGTTTTAGTCTTTTTTATAACTGGTAAAGAGAGATCTTTAAATAATACTTCTCCTAATTGTTTTGGAGAATTTATATTAAATTCGCTACCAGCAAGATCATAAATATCTCTAGTAAGTCCATCCAAAACTTTATCGATTTCAGCTTTTAAATCTTCTAAAACTTCTTTATCTGTGACAAAACCGGTGATTTCCATCTTTGCAAGAACTTTTGATAGTTTGATCTCTATATCTTTATACAGATCATACATACTATAAGTATTTAACTCTTCAATTAGTTTATCTTTAGATTTTTCTATAGTATAAAGATAAGAAGCAAAATATGAATTCATTTCTTCTTTATTTACTTCAGAATATTTTTTAGTCTTTGCCCCTTTTCCTATTAAATCCACTTTGTTTATAACTTCATAATCAGAATAAACTTGACTTAAAGTCTTAATATCATAAGAAGATCTTGACGGATCAATCAAATAGTGCATGAGCATTAAATCATCATAATCTAAGTTTAAGTCTATAGAGAGCTTAGCTAATAATACTGCATCTTCTTTTATATCAAATGAATTTTTTACTATAGTTGGGTCTTCAAAAACTTCCTTAAATGAATTAATAAATTTTTCATCTGGAGATATTATGTAAGTATCTGTTTTATGAGTTTTTATTGCTATTTTATAAATACTTGAATGAATATAATTCTCACCATCAAAAATAGACTTAAAGCTAAATTCCTTATTTCTCTTTATAATTTCTAAAAGTTTGTCATAATCATCAGTTTCTTTATAAGGAAATTCTCTATCTTTATTAGCTTGATCTGTTTTTCCTTCGATTTTTTCTAAAAATTTATTAAAATTATATTTAGAAAATTTCTCTTTAAGAGCTGGATAATCAGGCTCGCTAAGAATTAAATCGTCAAGATCTATATCTACAGGAGCATTTTTTACTATAGTTCCAATTTTTTTGCTCATGTAAGCGATAGCTTCACTATCAATGAGAGTTTGCTTAGTCTTCTTACCAGTTACTTCATCAATATGTTCATATAGCCTTTCTATAGAGCCATATTTTTGAATAAAATCTCTAGCCTTTTTAGGACCTATACCATCTACACCTGGAATGTTATCTGACTTGTCTCCTTCAAGGCCTTTCACATCTATAAGTTGCTTTGGTGTTAAGCCATATTCATACTTTATTTTATCAATGGTATATTCTGTCATATCAGATATACCTTTTTTAGTAAGATATACAGTTATATGTTCATCAACTAATTGTAAATAATCACGATCCCCTGTAATTATTACAACTTCATAACCTTCTTCTTGACCCATTTGTGCATAGGTACCAACTATGTCATCAGCTTCAAAACCATCTAAATCTGTATATGAAACTTTCATAGAATCAAGTATATCTTTTAAAATTCCAAACTGATAGCCTAGTTCTGAGGGCATCTTATCACGAGTAGCCTTATAATCTTTAAATTCTTCATGACGAAAAGTTTTGGAAGATCTATCAAAGGCAACCAAAACTGAATCAGGATTATATTTATCAAAGGCGTTTTGATACATGGTCAAAAATCCATAGACTCCATTAGTCATAACCCCATCATTATTAGTAAGGTTAGGTAAAGCAAAAAACGCTCTAAATATTAAGCTTGATCCATCTATTAACATAAGTGTTTTACTCATTTGTAACTCCTTACTTATAGTATAACGTATCTAAATCATATTTAAAAGTTTTTACTAGAAAGGGACTGTTGCAGAATGAATAAATCAGCCTAAAATCATTAGAAGAATCTCTACGGAAATTTTGCCTCGACAAGCCGACAAGCTATGTAAAAAATTTCCTAAAAGAACCTTATAATGATGAGACGATAATTATTCATAGTTTTGCAACAGCCCCTTAGTAAATATGTATTAAATTTTCTAAGTTTTTTAAGACATGTCTGTGATTTAATAACAAAATTCATTCTAACTTAGCCAGACAAGTCATCTAACTTTAATTTCATACCTTTTGAATATAACTATTCAAGGATCTTGTAAATACTTTTTGGTGCTGGTGGTGGGACTTGAACCCACACGCCCTAATGGACAACAGAGTTTGAGTCTGTCTCGTCTGCCAATTCCAACACACCAGCTTAATAGTTACTAGATGATTATAGCATAATTTATTCTCTTTGTAAATTAAATTTATTAAAAATTTGATTAATATATCCTTTAAAATATGCTCTCATTGAAAAGGTACCTATCAATATACCAACTACTGCTCCAACGATTACATCTGATGGAAAATGAACAAATAAGTATAAGCGACTAAATGCTATCAATATTGCTAATATAGCTATAAATATTTTAAGCATCTTGCCTCTAGCCATAAAAGCTACTATAGTTGCAAAGGTGAATGCATACGAAGCATGTCCAGATGGGAAAGAACCATCTGATAAGGCTGGAACTAGGAGTTTTATATTGTTAACATAATTATAGGGTCTAACTCTCCCTACTATATTTTTTAATAAAATATTCACTAAAAGTAGATTTAAAATAAAAGCAATAATCATTACCTTGCCCATTTTTTTATATTCTTTAGTAGATAAACAAAATAAAATAAAAGCTATCCAAAATATTGATCCATTACCCAAGGCACTTATACTCACAAAAAATGAGTCTAGAGTAGGATTTGATATATATTGGATTGCCTTTAATATATTAAGTTCAAAACTTATCCACGTTGTCATTACTCACCTTCCATTGAATGAAGTGTTTTATTAGTATCATCATAAGCTTGTTGAATCCTATTTCTTTGATTTTCATCTACCTTATCATAGTACTTACCGCCTTCTAAGAAATCTTCACACCTATACGTACTAACACTTTTTCCATATTCATTATAAGTCATACCAACCCAAAGAGGATATTCATCTATTTGGTCAATACTTGTAAAACCATCAGATAAATTTTTAGATAATTTAAACTCATAAGCTACTGATTGTTCTGTTCTAATATCATTTACAGTTTCAAGATTTTGTATGCTTATAAAGTTACCACAAGCATAGGCAATAAATCCTTTATTTCCATTTTCTGATTCATATAATTCATAGGGTTCTACTACGTGTGGGTGATTACCAATAACTAAATCTGCTCCCCAGTCAATCATCTTATGACCTAGATCTATTTGACTTTGATCAGCATCTGACCTTAGTTCTATGCCCCAATGTGGATAAACTACTACAAAATCCGCTCCATGCTCTTTCGCATCTCTTATATCCTTTTTAATTAAATCTTCATGTATATAGTTTACTTGATCAACTTCATCTCTTACTACAAATAAATCTTCAATGCCATTACATCCGTAGGTATATGATAAGAAAGCTATATTTATATCACCGACTTTTTTTATAATATATCTTTCATTTCCACTTTTTCTTGTCCCAACATGGTCAAGTCCTGCTTCTTCTATAGCATCTATAGTTGTTCCTATCCCTTCCATTTCAGAGTCTAAGGAGTGATTATTGGCAGTAGTTACTATATCAAAACCAGCATCAGCAATAGCCTTTAAATATTCTGGAGGTGCATTAAACCTTGGGTGACCTGCATAAGCTTTATTTGGATCTGTAGTTGTCTCATAATTAGCAATTGCTATATCTGCATCACTTATAAAATCTGATATATACTTAAAGGAATCTTTAAAATCATACGATCCATTCCCTTTGTTATAGGCATACTCAATTTGACCCATATTTGCCATTATATCTCCAACTGCCTTTAGAGTTATGGTTTCTATTCTATCTTCTCTACTTATAGTTTCTTCACTTGTTTCATCTTTTCTAGGATCCTTATCTTCACTTACTTGCTTATTAGAAGTTTTCTGTTCTGTTTTATTTAAATTCCCTTTTCTTAGCATATTATCTAATGAATCTGCAGTTCTTATAGGCTCCTTAACTCCTTCTTGTTTTTCATTTCCACACGCACTAAAAATAAAAATAAATGTTAATATCAGTAATATCTTCCTAAAATCTTTCATCAAAACTCTCCTATCTTTTGCACGCACATATATATTTTAACCCATATTGTAAATAAAATATACATAATTTATTAGAATGATTGGTATAATTAATAAATAGAAGGAGAAATAAATGACATTTAACGAATTTTTAGATCCAGAATATCATATAATGAACAGTGAAGTTGTAGAATTAAGAATACCCTACAAAGATGTATATATAAATGAATTAGGTAGTGTTCATGGAGCTATAATCATGGCTATAGGGGACTTAGCCACTGGGTTAGTAGCAATTGACAAAAAATATTTGGCTCCAACTCAAAGCTCCTATACAAATTTCCTAAAACCTATAATTAAAACGGAGTATATTTACGCAAGAGCAGAACTTGTAAAAAGAGGTAAAAGAACAGTAACAGTTGATTGTAAAATATGGTCCGACGATACAGATCTTGCAGCTATCAATAGAACTGAATGTACAGTAATTAGTAATGAATTAGATATACAAAAGTCAAAAATGATGGAAAATTTAATAAATGAAAATTATAAGAAATATTAAAAATTGGGCTGATTAAGCAGCCCTTTCTTATCCCAAAATTTTATAAGCATCTTTTTTACCTTTACTATATGTTATCATAAATAATGCTACACCCAAAAATAAAAGTAAAATACTATACAAATATTTAGCTGTTTTATTAGCCATATAATTTGCATTATTAGTAACTAGAAAATATATAAACGGAATTAGTATCATAAGCAATATCCCAATAACCAAATCTTTTCTAAAAATTTTATTATAAGACTTTCTTTGTAAATCTATGTATTCAAAAGCTGCCACAGTATACTTTCCATCGACATTTTCTTGAATCTTTCCCATCCTTATTTTACCAGTAACAATTAAAATTACTCCAACTGCAAGAATTATAAGAGAAGGTAATATTTTATTAGTTATATTCTCATTTTTTATAAAAAAATAAGGAATTATAGCAACTATGATTATAAAAATTCCAAGAGCAAATAAAAGAGCATTAATATTATATCTGCTTACTAACTTCTTTACAGATTCTGTATCTTTAAATTCAGATTTATTTATTTCATTCATGTCAATCTCCTTAAAGAGATTATACCCATTATACTATATTAATTTGCACAGATTTCATAGCTTCTAAGGCTAATCTATGATTAGCATCGCTTGTCCCCTTGCACATTGAACTTATAACATTAATAGGTGTATTTGGCAAAGCATTCCTCACTAAAATTGCATTTGAAATTACACAAATATCAGTACATATACCTACAAAACTTATCTTTTCAATTTTTTCTCTTTCATCTAAATTTTTTAGATAACTAACTAAATCATAAGATCCAAAAGTGTTCTTATCAAAAATTTTATAGCCTTTTGTATCAATTCTTATTTGCCAACCGTAAGTGTCCTTTATACAATGGGTTACTGGTAAATTTTTACCTTCTAATGTATTTAGATAATCTTCATTATGGGTATCCCTTGTAAATATTACTTCACCATCAAAATCTTCAATTAAGTTTTCTATAGGCTCTATTATCTGATCATTACCAGTATTTCCCAATGTTCCATCTATAAAATCATTTTGCAAATCTATTATTACCAAAACTTCCATAATTTCTCCTTTTCTTTATTATAACAAATGTATATACAGTGAGCAACCATTATTCTAACTACTTGTAAAGCCATTCATTGCAAAAAACATAATATCTATTAAGATAACTTATAATCGAACAGTTGTAAAAATAGCTTATTCATTTTATATATTTTTATCACACCAATTAGACTCTCTTTTAAAAATATAATCTAGAAATTCATTAAAAATAATGGAGACATAGTTATAAATCTCCAAAATAGTGAATCAATATATTTTAATTACATAACTGGATTAATATATCCAATATCCATAGCCTTATTATAGGCTTCTACAATATTTTTAGCTCCTAATTTATCATATATATTAGCTATGTGATTGTATAATGTTCTTTCACTTATAAAAGTTTTTTAGCTATATTTTTTTATTATCCCCCCCTTATTAGTTCATTAAGTACTTCAAGCTCACGCTTTGTTAGTAGATCAGTATTTACCTTATATATGTTTTTATACCTACCTTCATAAACATCTTTAATTCTTTTAAACAAGTCTTCTATTTCTATAGATTTATTTATAAAGTCTTTTGCTCCTAATTTTAAAGCAGTGTTTCTGTAGTTGTCTAGGTCACAGGAGGTCAAAATAATTATTTTTTGATTTTGATACTTATTTAAAATTTTTTCAATTAATTCAAGGCCAGTTATCTTATGCTTTAAATTTATATCAATTAAAAGAATATCGTATTTTTCCACTTTTAATCTTCTGAAAAGCTTATCTATACTAGATATGTAATCGCATAATTCTATATCATCTTGTTCTTTTAACAATTGTTTTAAAGATTGGCCAAATATTTTATGATCATCCAATAAAAGAATTTTCATTATAATCTACCTCCAAAACTACCCTAGTAGAAAGTACATTATCGTTTAATTTGTACTCTATATTTCCTGAATTAGAATCAATTAAAAGATTTAGTAACAAAACACCTCTCCTAGACTCTTTAATGTTTTTAAAATCCTCTATGTTAGCTCCATCACTATTTATCTCTATTATTACAGAGTCTCCTTCTTTAAACAACATATATATTAAATAAGTTGCATCTGAATGTTTATAAACATTGTTTACTAATTCTTTTGTTATCACTGAAATCAATTTCATACTTCTATTATTTTTTTCATTTAACAGTTGTTTATCTATAATCTGTTCAGTTTTAATATCCTTATTAGGATATAAAGATGATAAATTTTCAAATATTGCTGATATCGAAGTATTAATATTAGATTTTTCAAATAGATTAGATTGATAGAATTTCATTATATTTCTCGATTTTTTTTCAAGATCTCTTAAAATATTTTTGGCATAAACTATATCAGGATCTTTTAAGGATAAATAATACAATTTATAAGTTTTTTCATAGGTGTTTTCTTTTTCTTTAAGGAATATAACAAAGCAGCTTTCTAATAAAAGAAATATTAAATTATAAAATATATTTACCATGAAAGGATCTATGTCAAATAAAGGAATCTCTTACAATCATTTTATTTCTAGGATAAAAAATCATAATTATATAATGAAGTGGATATTCGGTATAATTGCTACGGTTATTAGTGCAGTTATTGGAGCTATTATAATTTCAAAATTAGGTTTTTAGATATAAAATTAAATATACGCTTAACGCTTATAACTTTAATAGACCAACTAAGAAAGTCAATAGTTATTTTTAAAAATTTTTTTGAAAAATTTTTAAGTCACAAAACTTAAA
>NZ_JAGGLS010000001.1 GCF_017874535.1 Anaerococcus nagyae | reverse complement strand
CTAAAACTGACTCGTCATACTACTTCTTAATTATACAAAAATAGTGCAAGATAGAAATAATTTCTTTCTTACACTATTTATGGTACTAAAAACTGACCTCCTTAAGTTGGTTTTTTAGTCCAACTTTTGGGGGGGCAGTACACTCTTAATTTGGGATAAGTGGTGATTTTTTTATATATTTAATCAGATATTTAATAAAATTTTCTAGGTATTTAATAAAATAAAGAATAAAACTATTGACAGCAGGAAAACATTTTGATATATTATAATTGCCGTTAATCATTTAACATATATCGGCTGTAATGTGGAGTATATCACTCGGAATACATATTTAAGGAGGCAATATGGACGGTATTCACACTATTTCTACTAATATGATGCAAACGACTGCAATAGCTATCGTGATGCTTTATGTGGGGAAATTCTTAAGGAAGAATGTTAACTTCTTCGATAGATTTTGTATACCAGCACCAGTAATTGGAGGATTTTTATTTGCTATAATTCATCTTATCCTAAAATCATCTGGTATAGCAACTTTTGAAATGGATACGACATTAAAAGATCCATTTATGATGGTTTTCTTTGCATCAATAGGTATAGGAGCAAACCTGGAAACACTAAAAAAAGGTGGAAAAGGATTTGTAATATTCCTTATTTTATCTGTAGTGCTTGTAGCTTTCCAAAATATTATTGGAATGGGGCTTGCTAAACTTATCGGTCAAAACTCATTGCTAGGTCTTGTTTGTGGATCTATTACTATGGTTGGTGGACATGGTACAGCAGGGGCTTGGGGTCCAGAATTAGAAGCTATGGGATTACCAGCTGGAGAAGTCGTTGCATTAGCTGCAGCTACATTTGGTGTAATTATGGGTTCATTAATAGGTGGACCAATTGGTTCTGCTAGAATCAAAAGACATAACTTAAAACCAAATCCAGAATTACTTGTTGAACCAGATAGTGAAGAAGAAGCAATAATTGAAAAAGACCATCCACTAGTAGTAGATGACTTTTTAAAAGTTTTTGCTTTAATATTTATTTCAGTTGGATTAGGTGCTATATTAAAACAATTTTTATATGACAATGTATCAATAGTAGGAACACCTCTTAACTTACCAGAGTATGTAGCAGCTATGATTTTTGCGGCTATATATGTAAACACAATTGGTAAAAAAGATGGTTGGGAAATAAATCAAAGAGCTAATGATATATGTGGAGCTATGGGACTTAATATTTTCTTATCAATAGCCCTTATAACACTTGACTTAACACAACTAAAAGCAGTAGCTGGTCCAATGTTAATAATTCTATTTGCACAAACTATATTTATGGCTATATTTGCTTACTTTATAACATATAAAGTTATGGGTAGCGACTATGATGCAGCTGTTCTAGCTGGAGGTATGTGTGGATTTGGCATGGGGGCTACATACAATGCTTTGGCTAATATGGATGCCATTACAGAAAAATATGGTCCTGCTCCAAAAGCATACTTTATCTTGCCGATGGTAGGAGCATTTGCAATAGATATTATTAATGTATTAATGATAACTGTATTTGCACAGATTACATTTTAATAATTTTTGATGTTAGTAATATACCAAGATATCTTATAAAATTATAAATAGGTTACGGGTTTAAGATTATGCTATAACTTACCTTTCCCGCTTGGTTATTTGAGACTAATGTTTAAGTAAAAAAGGTGATACTATAGATTAGTAGTGGTATCACTTTTTTGCTTTTTTGTTAAGTTAATTAGTATCTATTTAAATTATTAAGTTAGAAATATTGTGTGATATTATACAAATTATTGTTCTATAAATTTTATATTTAAAAATCAAGAGTTTTAGTTAAAAATATGATTTTTGTTTATATATAAATACGATATCCTAGTTATCTCTTTAAAAGAATATTAAAATTTGGTATTATATAATCTAGGATATGATAATCTTATATTTTGAGAATTGTAGAATTATTGTATCAGAAACTATTAGAATTTAGAAAGGAGGAATAAGTGAATTCAAATCAAATTTTAGATGCATTAGCAAACGATATCAATACATTGACTACTGCGCAAAAAATGCAGGGAGCAGGCCAAACAACTCTACTTTCTATGGGAACAGTTTTTGCGGTATTAGTAATATTAATATTAGTAATAAAACTTATGGGTAAAGCTGTTGGAGATAAGAAGGAAACTAATAATGTAAAAGAAACTTCTAAAACAAGTCCAGCAAAAAAAACTGTAAAAAAAGTAGAAGTAGAGGATGAAGATGAAGTTGTAGCAGTAATTACTGCAGCAGTTTGTCAAGCCTTGGGAAGCGATTCAGTAAAGATACATATTAAAGAAAATTAATATATAGTATAAATCATAATATAATTATGGAGGAATTTATGAAAAAATTAAATGTTACAGTTAATGGAAAGACTTACGAGGTTGAAGTAGAAGAAGATGATTTTCTTGAATCTCAAAAAAGACCAACTGTAGTTTATCAACCTGCTAGCAATACTCAACCAGCAGCATCAACATCAAATGAAACAGAAAAGCAAGCAGCACCTGCGGCAGCATCAGCTTCATCTGTTACTTCACCGCTACCAGGAACAATAAATAAAATAAATGTTAGTGAAGGTGAATCAGTATCTAAAGGTGATGTACTATTAGTACTTGAAGCTATGAAAATGGAAAATGATATAAAAGCTCCTAATGACGGAGTAGTTAACAAAATACATGTAGCTAGTGGGGATAATGTAAATACAGGGGATCCACTTGTAGATATCGCTTAGGAGAAAATAATGTCACACGTATTAGGGAATTTCTTATCTTCTACTGGCTTTGCTGCACTTACTTGGCAAGCAGTATTGATGTTAGTTATATCAGTTGTTTTAATTTATTTAGCTATAGATAAGGGATTTGAACCGTTATTGTTATTGCCAATTGGATTTGGTATGCTTTTAACAAATTTACCACTGGCTGGTTTAATGGAAGCAGGCGTAGACAAGCTTACAATAATTGATTCGGATAAAGCTAGTGGAGTGATATCTGTAGTCAATGAGTTACAGCAACCTGGCGGATTACTGGGCTATTTCTTTAAGGGTGATGAATTAGGTATATTTCCACCTTTAATATTTATGGGTGTTGGAGCTATGACAGACTTTGGTCCATTAATAGCAGACCCTAAATCATTAATTTTAGGTGCAGCAGCTCAATTTGGTATATTCTTTACCTTTATGGGGGCTATATTACTAGGCTTTAATGGTCAAGAGGCCTCTTCTATTGCTATTATAGGTGGAGCAGATGGTCCAACATCGATTTATCTAACAGGACAACTTGCTCCTCATATGTTAGGACAAGTTGCTGTAGCAGCTTATTCATATATGGCGCTTGTTCCGATTATACAACCTCCTATAATGAAGGCTTTGACAACTAAAAATGAGCGTGTAATTAAGATGCCTCAAATGAGAAAGGTATCTAAGAAAGAAAAGATAATATTCCCAATACTAGTAACTTTATTAGTATCTCTTACTTTACCAGATGCAGCTCCTTTAATTGGTATGCTTATGTTTGGTAATTTAATGAAAGAATCCCTAGTAGTTGAACGTTTATCAAAGACAGCTCAAAATGAACTAATGAATATAATCACTATATTATTAGGTTTATCAGTAGGAGCTTCAGCTTCAGCTGACCAGTTCTTAAATGTTGCAACTCTTAAAATATTGCTATTAGGTTTATTTGCCTTTGCTGTAGGTACGGCAACAGGTGTACTTATGGCTAAGCTTATGAACTTATTTTTAAAAGATGAAAATAAGATTAATCCATTGATAGGTTCTGCTGGAGTATCAGCTGTACCTATGGCTGCCAGAGTCTCCAATGTGGTAGGGCAAGAAGCTGATCCAAACAATTTCCTATTAATGAATGCTATGGGTCCAAACGTATCAGGTGTTATAGGATCTGCAGTAGCAGCAGGTGTGTTACTCACATTATTTGGATAATAATAGACAACAATTTAGGCGTTTGTATTTTATAACAAAGGAGGATTATGGATAAATTTTTATCTTATTTTGGTGAATTAAGTAAAAATCCAGGGGAAATCACTTCATTTAAGTTTGAGTATCTTACTACACTTGGACTTGCTGCTATAGTTATATTTCTTGGTAGGTTTTTGGTAAGTAAATCAAAAGCTTTACAAAAATACGCTATACCTGCTCCTGTGGTCTCTGGCATTATATTTTCGCTTATAATATCATTAATCAAAACTGTGGGAATTATAGACCTTACTTTTGATGCAGAAGTAACTAAAGATTTGGCTCAGAACTTATTTTTCTTGGCTGTAGGTTATAGTTTTTCCACAGAACTTATGAAAAGTGCTGGAAGTAAGCTTGTATTAAGAGTGACCTGGGTTTCCTGTTTACTGATATTATTACAAGACTTATTAGGTTTGGGAGCTGCTAAAGTATTAGGTCTCAATCCTTATTTGGGTTTACAGGCTTCATCTGCAAGTATGAGTGGTGGCGTAGGAACAGCAGCAGCTTTTGGTCCTATTTTTAAATCTATGGGAGCACCAAATAATGTAACAGAATTTGGTGTAGCAGCAGGTACTATGGGAAATATCATGGGATCATTAGTGGGCGGCCCTGTAGCTGCATATTTAATCAGAAAACATAATTTAAAATCTGATCCTAATGATAAGCCAGAAACAGCTAAGAAAAATATTGTTGCTGTAATTGACAACACAAAGATGATTAGATCTTTTGCAATGATGTTATTAATTGCTGCCCTAGGAATACCAGTAAAATATTTACTTGATTTGATACCCCTTATACAAATGCCTAAATTTATTGGATGTTTATTTGCAGGCGTTATAGCTAGGTATATAAAAGATAAAAGTGGAAGTGAGCTTTATATTCCAGAAGTTAATGCAATTCAGGATATGTTTTTAGAATTATATTTAGCTTTGGTATTAATGACAATTGACATAACAGCTATAGCTTCTCAAGCTTCATCCTTAGTAGTTATACTATTATTGCAAGCGATTTTAATTGCAGTATTTACTTTAACTATTTCATTTAAAGCTTTCGGATCAGATTATGGAGCAGCTGTTATGGCAGCAGGTAACTGTGGCTGGGGCTGTGGATCAGGTCCAAATGCTGTAGCTAATGTAAAGGCTGTTATGCAAGAGTATGGATATCATAATTTAGCTTGGGTGTTTTATCCTTCGTTTGCTGTAATTATAGATGATATATTTAATCCTATATTGTTGTCAGTCTTAGGCTCTTTATTAAGATAAATAATATTTATCATAATAGAATACATTCACTAAGTATAAAATTATGTTAATAACCTTTTTCGATTAGATTAGTTTTCGTTATACTATAGAAATATAGTAGTGAAGTAAGCAAAAGAAAAAGGTTGTTTTAGTTTTTAATATATAGCAGTAATGTATAAGTTGATTTAGAATATAATATATATTAGTAAATACCTTATTGAATATAAATATTTTACAACTTGAAACTGTATTCCCTGTATTTTTAGTGACATATACTTATCTCACTGAGGATGAATTTTGATAAAATTCATCCTCAGTGATTTTTTATTTAGATATTGTTTTTATAGTTAAAAATTCTTATTATTTATTGTTAATTAATTGCGTTCACTGTATATATTTTGTAATATAAAAATAGTGAGGTTTATAATTTACATGAAATCGATTTTGTGCTACAATGATTAAGAATGACATTAGAATAGTAAAGGAGAGATATAATGGAATATTATGTTGATTTAAACAGTGACATAGGGGAATCATTTGGTTCATATAAAATAGGATTAGATGAAGAAATTATAAAGTATGTTACAAGTATTAATTTAGCTTGTGGTTATCATGCAGGTGATCCACTTATTATGGATAAAACTTGTGAGTTAGCTCAACAAAAAGGTGTAAGAATTGGTGCTCACCCAGGATATCCTGATTTAATGGGATTTGGTAGAAGAAAGATGGATGTTAGTCCAGAAGAAGCTCGTGGATATTTCTTATATCAAGTAGGTGCTTTAGAAGCATTTGCAAAAGCTCATGGAACAACATTACAACACGTAAAATTACATGGAGCATTTTATAATACTGCTTGCAATGATGAAAAATTAGCTAATGCTATTTTGGATGCGGTTGAAGAGTATAACAAAGATCTAATATTAATGGTATTATCAGGATCATACATAGCTAAAGAAGGTAAAAAACGTGGACTAAGAGTAGCCCAAGAAGTATTTGCTGATAGAGGATATAATGAAGATGGAACTTTGGTAAATAGAAAGCTTCCAGGGGCTTTTGTAAAAGATCCTAAAGAAGCTCTACCACGTGTAATAAAAATGATAAAGGAAGGAAAAGTTACTACAGCTGATGGTAAGGAGATAGACATAGCAGCTGATTCTATCTGTGTGCATGGAGATAATCCAGAAGCTTTAGAGTTTGTTAGAATTTTAAAGGAAGGTCTAATAGAAGAAGGGATTAAAGTTACTTCTTTGGACGAATTTTTAGGAAAATAAGATGACAAAAAACAATAAAAATACAAATACTACTAATGATAAAGCTGTATACGAGCCTAAAGACGAGTCTACAGTTAAATCTGTAAAAAGTAAGAGTAATCCTTCAGTCCTCATTGGTGCAGCTTTTTTAATGGCTGCATCATCATGTGGACCAGGATTTATAGCACAGACAGGTAAATTTACATTTGACTTAGATAAGTCTTTTGCTTTTGTAATATTATCTGCCGTACTTATATCCCTAATTGCTCAACTAAATGTCTGGAGAGTTATATCTGTATCAGGTATGAGAGGTCAAGATATAGCTAATAAAGTTTTACCTGGCTTAGGATATTTCATTGCTGCTTTAGTTGCTATAGGTGGACTTGCCTTTAATATTGGTAATGTAGGTGGTGCAGGTATTGGTTTAAATATTTTATTTGGACTAGATCCAAGGATAGGTGCTGCTATAGGTGGTATTATAGGAATTCTAATATTCTCTAATCCAAAAGCTAAAAGTATTTTGGATCAAACATCAAAATACTTTGGTATCGTAATGATAATACTTATAACATATGTTGCTATAAAGACAAAGCCTCCAGTTGGAGAAGCGTTTGGATCTATGATAGTCCCAGAAAAATCAATGACTGAATTATTCCCTGCAATTATTACTTTAATTGGTGGTACAGTAGGTGGATATATCATCTTTTCAGGTGGACATAGATTAGTTGATGCTGGTATAACAGGAGAAGAGAATCTTGATGAAGTTAATAAATCAGCTATTTTAGGTATAGTTGTAGCATTTATTATGAGGGTATTATTATTCTTAGCTATATTAGGTGCTATAAGAATAGCTCGTGATCAAATCGACCCTCAAGATATTGCAGCAACAGCTTTTAGAGTTGGAGCAGGAAATGTCGGATATAAGGTGTTTGGACTTTTATTCTTCCTAGCATCACTTACTCCTATAGTAGGTGCAGCATATACATCTGTATCATTCCTTAAAACTTTATCTACAACTGTTGCTAAAAAAGAATCCTTGATTACTAACCTATTTTTAGTAATTTCAACAATAGTATTTATTATTATAGGTAAGCCACAAAAATTACTTGTAGTAGTAGGTACATTAAATGGATTTATTTTACCTATTACACTTGCTGTAATGTTAGCAGCAACTAGAAAGAAAGATATTATAGGAGAATACAAACACTCAAAACTATTGTATGTTCTTGGCATTTTAGTTGTTATATTTACTGGTATTATGAGTATAAAAACTTTGATTGAAATGGTAAGCGTAGGAATATAAAGGAAAATATATAATGGAAAATATAAAATATTTACCATCAGGAGATAGTGCTCTTGTAATGGAATTTGGTAATGAAATTAGTAAAGAAATTAATGCAAGTATATCTCAGGTAGTAAATTATCTTAAGGATGAAAAACTAAATGGTATTGTTGATATTTTACCAACTTATAGATCAATATTAATCAACTATGATCCTAGAGTTTTTACTTTTGATGAACTTGTAGAAAAATTAGATTCTATAGAAATAGCAGATACCAATCTTTCAGATGGGAATGTTAGATTAATAGAGATCCCAACTCTTTATGGAGGAGAATACGGGCCTGATATATCTAATGTAGCAGAAAATGCAGGACTTTCTGAAGATGAAGTTATAAAAATACATGCAGGTGTAGATTATTTGGTATATATGATGGGGTTCTTGCCAGGATTTACCTATTTAGGTGGTCTAGATGAGAGAATAGCAACTCCAAGACTTTCATCTCCAAGACTTAAAATAGTACCAGGGTCAGTTGGTATAGCAGGCACACAAACAGGTATGTATCCACTAGAATCACCAGGAGGATGGCAACTAATAGGCAGAACACCAGTAAAACTTTATGATCCATCTAATCCAGAATCGCCAGTATTTATAAATGCAGGTGATTATATTAGATATGTTTCAGTTGATGAGCAAACATATAATAAGATTTTAGAAGAGGTTAATGCTGGAACTTATAAGGTAAATATAAAAGAAGTTAAGAGGGGGGAACTCCGTGGCTAATGTTGAAGTTATAAATGGTGGTATGTTGTCCACTATACAAGATAGTGGAAGATACGGTTATCAAGAAATAGGTATCAATGTTTCAGGATTTGCAGACGATTATAATGCTAGAATAGCTAATCTACTTGTAGGAAATGATAAAGATGATGCTGTAATCGAAATGGCATTTTTAGGTTCAAGTTTTAAATTTAATGAACCAATGCTAATTGCCCTTACAGGAGCAGATTTTTCTCCAAATATAAATGGAGAACCTATAGAAAATTATAGATCTTATTTAGTAAAAGAAGGTGATGAATTAAACTTAACTGCTGCTAAAAATGGCTTCAGAGGCTATATAGCTTTTGGTGGAGAGATTGATGTTCCAGTAGTTAATGGATCAAAATCTACAAATCTAAAGACTGCTATAGGTGGCTATAAAGGACGCAAGCTAATGACAGATGATAGCTTTGATGTAAAAGTATCAGAAGGTACAAAAGAAAGAAAGCTTGCAGCAAAATATATAAATCAATATTCTAAATTTAGTGAATTAAGAGTAGTAAGAGGTCCACAAGATGATGCTTTTACAGATAAAGGAATATTTGATTTCTTTAACTCAGGTGGATACACAGTAACAAAAGATTTTGACCGTATGGGTATAAGGCTTTCAGGAAATAAAATTGAGCATAAAGAATCAGCAGATATAATATCTGATGGTACAGCTCTAGGGTCAATACAAGTTCCTTCAAATGGACAACCAATCATTTTATTTGTAGATAGACAAACAACTGGTGGATATACAAAAGTTGGCACTGTGATCACAGCTGATATTCATAAATTAGGAAACCTTAATTATAAAGATAAGATAATATTCACAGAAGTAAGCCCAGAAGAGGCAAATAAAATTGCTCGTGACTATTATGAAACTTTTGAAAATATCGCTAAGGAGCTAAATGCATGAAATTAAGTGAACTTGCAAACATGAGTCCTAAGGAAGTTAGAGGATTAATTAGAATAGGCGAAGTAAATATGCCTACATCAGGAATGAGTGAAGGTTATTTACAAGCAAATTTGGCTATTTTGCCTAAAAAATATGCTTATGATTTTTTACTTTTTGCCCAAAGAAATCCAAAACCATGTCCAATACTTGAAGTATTAGATGAAGGCTCATCATTAACTAAGATTATGGCTGATGGAGCAGATATAAAAACAGATATACCAAAATACAGAATCTATGAAAATGGTGAATTCAAAGAAGAAGTAACTGATCTTAAAAATGTTTGGCAAGATGACTTTGTGACATTTGTAATAGGATGTTCATTCTCATTTGAAAAGGCTATGATTGAAGCAGGTATTCCTGTAAGGCATATAGAAGACGAACATAATGTTCCTATGTATATTACAAATATTGAATGTGAAAGTGCGGGATCTTTTCATGGTAATATGGTAGTTTCTATGAGACCTATACCATATGAGGATGTAGTAAGAGCTAGCACAGTAACTGCAAGATTCCCAGCTACTCATGGAGCACCAATCCATATAGGAAATCCTGAGGTGATTGGTATCAAAGATATTGATAATCCAGATTTTGGCGAAAGAAGTGATTTTAAAGAAGGTGAAGTTCCGGTATTTTGGGCTTGCGGAGTAACTCCACAAGCTGTAGCTATGGCCTCAAAACCAGAAATTATGATTACTCATGCACCTGGTCATATGCTTATATTAGATAAAAAAGATGCGTATGTATCAGTATTTTAATTAGAGAGATTGTTACAAAATTATAAACAATTATCGTTTTATTAGAGCTAACTTATAAGTCATAATACTATTAAGTTAGCTCTTAAAAACTTATTTTTTATTTTTACTTGCGAGTACTCTTATAGCAAGAATTAATAAATATGGTTTATTTATCGTGTGGTAATTTCTTTTTATTTGAAAGGCAATGATTAATGAAAATATCCTTAATAGAACCAGAACTGCTTAGATTAAATGCAACTTATAATTTTAATTTGACAGAAGATTTAATAAAAAAAGCAGGAAAAGAAAATCCTGATGTTATAGTATTACCAGAAATATTTAATACGGCTGAAATAGATAGTCAAGCAATAAAATATGCAGATAATAATGGGAAAAATACTAAGCAACTATTATCAAAGCTTTCTAAAGAATTAAACATCTATATAATTGGTGGATCCGTTTTAGATAAAAGAGATGGTAGCATTTACAATACTTCTTATGTATTTGATAAGTTTGGTAAGCTTATAGGTCATTATGATAAAACACATTTATATTCAAGTTCTGGAGAAAAGGAAATAGTAAAGGCCGGGAATGATAGACTTATCTTTGATGTAGATGGTATAAAGTGTGGAGTTGTAATCTGTTATGATATAGAATTTGCTTCATGGGTTACCTCTTATGCTTTAGATGGTGTAGAAGTATTGTTTAATCCAGCAGCTTGGCATGAAGATTGGATGATTAACTATGATAGCTTAGTTAGAGCAAGAGCTATTGAAAACCAAATATTTGTGGTTGGTGTAAATTCTATTGGAAGAGCCTCTGAAGGATATTTTGGAGGCCATTCTCAGATAGTTGATCCAATGGGAAGATATATAATAGAGACAAGTAGTGAAGGTCCTATCAAGACAGCAAGTATAGATATAAATGATACAAAAGATTACAAAGAAACATTTAGAATTTTAAATGATAGAAGAGAAGACCTATATAGGAATTTATATAATTAAAGTAAAACAAAAATCGAAAAAACTATAAAAAATAGATGTTGATAAAAAAATAGCCTGTGTTATAATAGTATATGAAAATGTTATCACATCACATAAAATAAAGGAGAAAATTTTAAATGAAAGCCTTAATAATTGATTATATGTCAGATAAAATTGACAATGGATTGAAAGATTTGGGAATCGAATATGACAAGGAAATGCTTCCTAGTAAAGAAAAACTAATGGAGCTTATTCCATCATATGATATGCTAATAATGAGAGTTGATCCATTTATAGATAAAGATATCATGGATGCAGGAGAGAACCTAAAAGCAATCTTTGTAGGTTCAACAGGAACAAATCATATTGATAAAGATTATGCTAAAGAAAAAGGTATAGAAATATATAACTCACCAGGACTTAATGCAAACGCTGTAGCAGAACTTGTAATAGCAAAAATACTTGATCTTTATAGAAATACAGTACAAGCTCAAAATGAGATTAAAAATGAAGGAATCTGGAATAAGTACAGATGGGAAGGTAGAGAACTTAGAAATAAAACTATTGGAATAATAGGTTACGGAGCTATAGGTAGAAGAGTTGGAGAAATAGCAAATGTATTCCATATGGATGTACTTGCAAGAGATCCATTCCTCACAGAAGCTGATATTAAAGAAGACTACACAAAACTAACAGACCTTGATGAAATATTAGAAAAATCTGATATTATTACTTTACACATCCCTCTAACACCTGATACAAAAGATATGATAGGTAAAGAAGAACTAGAAAAAATGAAAGATGATGCTATAATCATCAATGCTGCTAGAGGTGGAATAGTAAATGAAGATGCTCTGTATGATGCATTAGAAAATAAAGTTATAGGCGGTGCAAACTTTGATACTATTTCAAATGAACTTGGTGCAGGTGGACTTGATTCTACAGATACTCATGTAGAAAGCAAGTTGTTTGATTGTGATAGATTCTATATCACTCCACATATAGGTGGATCTACAAAAGATTCTCAAGATGATATAGGTGATGTTGTACTTGGAAATATCAAAAAACACTTTGATTTATAATTAAGATTAACATTGAAAGTTGCTATAAAAAGTTATAGCAACTTTTTATGTTGGAAAATTTACTAACTCACTATAAAATATATAACTTATGAAATCTTACTTTAAGACTTAATTAATGAGTACTTGAATTAGCAATTGATATAAGGATTAATTTTTATTAAAATAATAATTGAAATTTAACGAACAAAATATTTATAGATTAGAATATTGCTATCAAATATAAGATGTATTTATTCATAAGTACTAGCTGTATAAATAGTCCTAGTTAAAAGTAGAATAAGTAAAGTAATTAATTTGAATAAAAAAGATTAATAAATATTTTAGTAAATATTTGTTAGCTTAAATAATTAGTATATAAGATAATAAAAATAGTGCATAGAGTAATTATTACTCTATGCACATTTAATTTACTTAATTATTAATTAGTATATAGCACTAATTTAAAATTAGTACCAACCTCTTAATTTCATAGCTTTTTCGATTGATTGGATAGCATACATATAAACGCCGTCTCTTGGAATTACATCATATTCATCACAAACTGCGAATACACCTTCTATAGCTTTCATCATATCAGCTTCTTGTTTTTCTTCTACTTCAGCTTCATCCCAATAATATCCATATTGGTTTTGTACCCATTCATAGTAAGATACTAAAACTCCGCCAGAGTTTGTTAAGATATCTGGAGTTAGTGGAATATTTCTTTCTTCAAGAACTTTATCAGCTTCTGGAGTTGTAGGACCATTAGCAGCTTCACAAACTAATTTAACATTTAATTTTTCAGCTACATCTTTTGTAATTACATTTTCAAGAGCAGCTGGAACTAAGATATCCCATTCACCTTCCCAGAAATCTTTTTCAGAAATTTTTTCTGCATTTGGATATCCGATTAGTGTGTGGTTTTCTTCTTTATAAGCTAATAGATCTTTAAAGTCGAATCCTTCTTCGTTGTATAAAGCGTAGTTTCCTTCTTTTTTGTCCCATTCAGCTATAGCGTTAACTTTTCCGCCTTGTCTTTCGATATTTTTAACTGTATAGCTTCCTACGTTACCAAAACCTTGAACAGCTATTTTTGCCGTATTGATGTCAAGACCATATCTTTTAGCAGCTTCTCTTACTACTACTGCTACACCAAATCCTGTAGCTTCGTTACGTCCTTGAGATCCAGAGAAATCAACTGGTTTACCAGTAAATGTACCAATGTCGAATCTATCTCCGTTTAATTTAACATATTCATCAACCATCCAGCTCATGATTTGTCCGTTTGTATTAACATCTGGAGCAGGAATATCAATTCTATCACCTAGGTATTTATAAAGTCCTCTTACATAACCTCTAGCTACTTGTTCAAGTTCTCTTTCAGATAATTCGCTAGGATCTACAGCAACTCCACCTTTACCACCACCGTATGGTAAACCAAGAGCTCCGCCTTTAAAAGTCATCCAAAGTGACAAAGCTTTAACTTCATCTAGGTTTACATTTGGATGGAATCTACATCCACCTTTTGATGGACCTACTGCTGTTGAGTGAGCTGAACGCCATCCTTTAAATACTTTAACTGAACCATCATCCATTTTTACTGGAATAGAGATTTCAATTACTCTTTCAGGTTCTTTTAAAATTTCATATACTGCAGGATCAGCACCAAGCTTATCGCAAGCTTTTTTTACTTTTTGTTGGGCTGACTCTAATGGGTTTAATGTTTCTGTCATTATTTTCCTCCTAACGACTAATTATTGTAATAATGTTTACGGTAATATTATAACGTATACGTTTTCATTTTTCAATAGTAAATTGTTAATAAAATCATAAAAATTATATACTGTTATATGTATTAGAAATCATTAGCTTTATAAAAATTTAAACTCTTTAAATTTGTGGATTATATGAGTTTTTGTAATCAAAAATATAAATAAAAAAGTTAATAAATATTAAATATTAATATAATTTTGCATAATAAAGTTTAATATAAAATTATATTTACTTACCTTTAGAAAATGATTTCTTGAAAAAATAAGATAAAAAATTTCATTTTACTTTATTATGTAAAAATAAGGCTTATACCTTTTTTATAAAAAAAATTTGTTTGAGAAAATACTTTCATTAGTTTTAAACTTATGATATACTTTTAATAGTCATTGTATGAAATGAAGGAGGAATTAATGAGTAATCAGTTTGAATATGATGATTTTGTATTTGATGGTGATACTATCGTAGCTCTTACAAGAAAAGGTAAAGATAAAATTAAAGAAGAGAAGATAAAATCAATGCCCATCCCAACTACAAATCCTGAAGGACAAGCTATAAAAAAAATCGGGGAAAAAGCTTTCTTTAGAAGATTTTTTACTTCAGTAGAAATACCGGATACAGTAGAAGAAATTGGATTTGAGGCATTTGGTCAAAATGAAATAGAAGAGATAAATATTCCAGAGAGTGTAAAAGAAATTGGAGCTTTTGCATTTTATAGAAATAAACTTTCTTCTGTAAAGATTCCAAAAGATGTTACTGTTATTAATAAGTATGCTTTTTCTTTAAATAATATAGAAAGTATTACTTGGAATGAAAAAGTTGAAAAGATAGATGTTTCTGCTTTTTATGATAATAACCTTAAAGAGGTAGAAATTCCTGATACTGTTAAAGAAATAAACGAATTTGCTTTTCACAATAACAACATCAATCAAGTAGAGATTCCTACTGGATGTGAAATTGATCATAGAGCATTTGAAGAAAACACTGAAGTTATAAAAAATTAACTTAAGTTTTATATAAAAATAATTTTTAAGAAAGAGGTATATATTGAGTAAGACAATAAAGGAAGAATACTCAATCCATGTAAAAAATAGTAATAAAGACTATGATGTTATAGTTGAGTATGAAGATCCAATACCTGAAAAAGTCACAATTGATGATTTTGATATTCCAAAAACTCCAGAATTTGGAAATGATAACAAATAAAGTTTATATTTTTTAAATTACATAATTTAATAATGAAAGGATTATAAATGAAAAATACTAAGGTAACTAGCCTTCATGATGCTGTTAAACGTTATGTAGAGGATGGAGATACTCTATGTCTTGGCGGCTTTACAACAAATAGAAGACCATATGCTGCTATACATGAAATTTTAAGACAAGGACAAAAAGATTTTATAGGAGAAGGTGGACCTGCTGGCGGTGATTGGGACCTTCTTATAGGAGAAGATAGAGTAAAAGCTTATATAAACTGTTATACAGCAAACTCAGGATTTTCTAATGTATTAAGAAGATTTAGGGCTAAAGCTGAAAATGGAACTCTTTTAATGGAAGATTATTCTCAAGATGTGGAAATGCTTAGACTTCACGCTGCATCTTTAGGATTACCATATCTTCCTGTAAAACTTATGCAAGGAACAGACTTGGTTGATAAATGGGGTATTTCTAAAGAAGAAAGAGAAAAAATAGATAAATTACCAAATGATAAGTTCTTCTATGTAACTGACCCATTTTCTGGTGACGATAAAGTTGTAGCAGTTCCAGTTCCTCAAATCGATACTGCTATAATTCACGCTCAAGTTTGCTCACCTGATGGAACAACAAGAATTATTGGTGATGAATTCCATGATGTAGATATAGCTATAGCTGCTAAGAAAACAATAGTAACATGTGAAGAACTTATGAGCAATGAAGATATAAGACGTGATCCTACTAAAAATACAATCCCAGGTATGTGCGTAGATGCTGTAGTTCATGTACCAAAAGGAGCTCATCCTTCACAATGTTATGGTTATTACGATTATGATGCTAACTTCTTAAGAATGTATGAACAAGTTTCAAAAACAGAAGAAGGATTTAAAGCTTTTGTTCAAGAATATATATATAATTTCAAAGATCATAGTGAATATCTAGAAAAAATAGGCCTAGAAACATTGCTAAATATTATGGCAGTTCAAGGCTATGGATATGCTACAGATGTGTTAAAGAAACAAGCAGATAACGAAGAAAAGGGAGAGGATAGCGATAATGAGTAATTATGAAAATTACACTATAAGAGAGATGCAAGCTATAACTATAGCTCAACAAATTGAAGATGGACAAATAGTTATAGTAGGAACAGGTCTTCCATTAATAGGAGCGTCAGTTGCAAAAACTGTATTTGCACCAAATTGTAAAATAATTGTGGAATCAGGTCTTATGGATTGTAAACCAATTGAAGTACCAACTTCTGTAGGTGATATTAGATTAATGGCTCATTGTGCTGTTCAATGGCCAAACTATAGATTTATTGGTTTTGAAACAAACGAATGGTTACATGATGAAAATAGAATGATAGCATTCATAGGTGGAGCTCAAATAGATCCTTATGGAAACGTAAACTCAACAGTTATAGGTGATTACAATAATCCAAAAACTAGATTTACAGGTTCAGGTGGAGCAAATGGTATAGCTACATATGTAGATACTGTAATAATGATGCAACACGAAAAAAGAAGATTTATTGAACAAGTAGACTATGTAACATCACCAGGTTATATGGATGGTCCTGGTGGACGTGAAAGAGCTGGTCTTCCAGGAAATAGAGGACCTAAGATGGTCGTTACAGACAAGGGGATCTTAAAGTTTGATGAAGAAACTAAAAGAATGTATCTAGCTGGATACTATCCAACTTCTTCAATTGAAGAAATTGTAGAAAATACTGGATTTGAAATTGATACAGACAAAGCTGTTGCTTTAGAGGCTCCAAGTCCAGAAATTATTAAACTTATAAGAGAAGAGATCGACCCAACTCAAGCGTTCATCAAAGTTCCTAAGGACTGATAGAAGGGATAATTTATGGGAAATTATACATTACATCCTTATTTTCAAAATATGAAAACTATTGGATCAGAAATTGATTCAATAGATAGTGAAAATTGTGATTTACTAACTGCCGTTGAGAACGAAATAAGAGATGCTATAAAAGAAGTACAGGCTGCTGGTAAGCCAGATGAGAAAGTTAACGAAAGAGGAGAATGGACAGTTCTACAAAGAATTCACGAATTGGTAGATGACAAAACTTTTGTTCCATTAAACTCATTATTCAATCCAGAAGGAAATAAGAATGGATCAACTGGCATCGTAAAGGGTCTAGGAAAAGTAGCTGGTAAATGGTGTTTGATAGTTGGATCTGATAATAAAAAACTTGCTGGTGCATGGGTAGCTGGTCAAGCGGAAAACTTAGTAAGGGCAAGTGATACAGCTAAAAGACTTAATATTCCTTTGGTATATGTACTTAACTGTTCAGGTGTAAAACTTGATGAACAAGAAAAAGTTTATGCAAATAGACGTGGTGGTGGTACACCTTTCTACAGAAACTCTGAACTTAACCAATTAGGTATACCAGTAATAGTAGGGATTTGGGGAACAAACCCTGCTGGTGGTGGCTATCACTCAATTTCTCCAACAGTTATAGTAGCTCATAAAGATGCTAATATGGCAGTAGGTGGTGCTGGTATAGTTGGTGGTATGAATCCAAAAGGTTATATAGACGAAGAGGGTGCTCAAGATATAATCAAATCTACTGAATCTGCCGGTGTTACAGCTCCTCCAGGATCAGTTGGTATTCACTTTGCTGAAACAGGATTTATGAGAGAAGTTTACTCAAATGAACAAGGTGTATTACACGGCATAAGAAAATTTGTAGATATGCTACCTGCCTATGATTTAGACTTCTTTAGAGTAGATGATCCAAAAGATCCATTATTCTCAGCTGATGATATATACAGTATATTACCAATGAATACTAAAAAGCCATATGATATGTATCAAGTAATAGCTAGATTAATAGATGGATCAGAGTTCGAAGAATTTAAAAAAGGTTATGGTCCTGAAATGATTACAGGAATAGCAAAAGTTAATGGCTTACCTACAGCAATAATAGCTAATGCTCAAGGCTTACTTATGAACTATCCAGAATATAAAGCTAGTGGTAGTGTCGGAGTAGGTGGAAAATTATATAGACAAGGTCTTATAAAATTAAATGAATTTGTAACCTTATGTGCAAGAGATAAATTGCCTATAATTTGGATTCAAGATACTACAGGAATAGACGTAGGTGATGAGGCTGAGAAAGCTGAATTATTAGGACTTGGACAATCATTGATTTATTCTATACAAAATTCTAATATACCACAAATGGAGATTACTCTTAGAAAAGGTACTGCAGCAGCTCACTATGTACTAGGTGGACCTCAAGGTAATGATACAAATGCCTTCTCATTAGGTACTGCAGCTACTGAAATAAATGTAATGAATGGTGAAACTGCATCTATAGCAATGTATTCAAGAAGGCTTGTTAAAGATAATAAAGCAGGCAAAAGCTTAGATGATACTATTGAAAAAATGAATGCGTTGATACAAGATTATAAAGAAAAATCAAAACCAATGTATACAGCTATAACTGGTATGGTAGATGAAGTTGTAAACTTAAATGCTATGAGAAATTATATGGTTGCATTTACAGAATCCAGCTACCAAAATAAACAAGAAATTTGTCCAGTTCATCAAATGATACTTCCTAGAATAATTAAAGGATAATTTTTAATTATAATAATTTAACATTCATAAATTTTAAAAAGCTAATTCAATTGAATTAGCTTTTCAAATGAGTATGATGATACTGATAGAAATGTTAAAATACTCGAGTTTTCGAGACTAATATATATAAGGAAGAGTGATTTTATGGACGATTTATATACCCTAGGTGTAGATGTAGGATCTACTGCTACTAAAGCAGTTATTTTGAAAAATGGTAAAGATATTGTATCTACAGCTGTAATAGGAGTTGGTGCAGGAACTTCTGGACCAAAGAGAGTAATGGAAGAAGTTTTTAAAGATACAGATTTAACCAGTGACGATATGGGATTTATTATGGCTACAGGCTATGGTAGAAAAACTTTCGAATTAGCTGACTATCAAATGTCAGAATTAACATGTCATGCTAAGGGAGCATATTTTTTATTCCCAAGTGTAAAGACAATTATTGATATCGGTGGTCAAGATTCTAAGGCTCTTTCTATAGGAGATAATGGAATCCTAGATAACTTTGTAATGAATGATAAGTGTGCTGCTGGAACTGGTAAGTTCTTAGATGTTATAGCAGATAGGCTTGAGGTAGATCTTGAAGATTTGGAAAAATTAGATGCTCAGGCAGATCAGGCTGTAGAGATTTCTTCTACATGTACAGTATTTGCAGAATCAGAAGTAATAAGTCAACTTTCTAAAGGAACCAATAAACCCAATATAGTAAAAGGAATTCATAATGCAATAGCAAGCCGTGTAGGCGCTCTTGCGAAAAGAGTTGGCATTAAAGATGATGTAGTATTCACTGGTGGAGTAGCTTTAAATGATGGAATGAAAAGAGCTCTAGAAGAAAATATAGGCCATGAAATAAAAACATCTGAGTACTCCCAAGTAGTAGGAGCTTTAGGTGCTGCTCTCTTAGCTTATCAAAAATTAGAGAATACAAAAAAAAGAGAAATGGCTATGAATGCTAATAAGTAGGAGGTTATAATGGAAACTAAACAAACTACAAAAACTGAAAATACAAAACCGAAAGCAAGTGGAAAACCTCGTCCAATAGATGGTAATCCACCAGCGAAAAAAGTTTTATCTGACTTAGTAGATAATATTTATAATGATGCGTGGGAAGCAAAAGAAAGAGGAGAATTAATTGCATGGACTTCTTCTAAATTCCCAATTGAGATTGCAAAAGCTTTTGGAATCCACTGTGTATATCCTGAAAACCATGCTGCAACAACAGCTGCCAAAAAAGATGGTCTAAGACTTTGTAAAAAAGCCGAAGATATGGGATATGATAACGATATCTGCGGTTATGCTAGAATTTCTTTAGCTTATGCTGCAGGAGAACCTTCAGATTCTAGAAAAATGCCTATGCCAGACTTAGTACTATGCTGTAACAACATTTGTAATATGATGACTAAATGGTATGAAAATATAGCTAGAATCCACGATATTCCAATGGTAATGGTAGATTTTCCATTCCAAAATACAGGGGATGTTTCAGAAGAAAAAATTGACTACATGGTAGGACAATTTGAATATGCTATAGACCAATTAGAAGAAATCACAGGCAAGAAATTTGACCAAGAAAAGTTTGATAAAGCTTGTGATACAGCAAATAGAACTGCAGCTGCTTGGCTTAAAGCATGTAACTACATGGCTTATAAACCATCACCATTAAGTGGATTTGATCTATTTAATCACATGGCTGATATTGTAACAGCAAGAGTTGATGAAAGAGCTGCTAGAGGATTTGAACTATTAGCTGAAGAATATGAACAATCAATTAAAGAAGGTACATCTACATGGACTAAACCAGAAGAACATAGAATTCTATTTGAAGGAATTCCATGTTGGCCAGGATTGCGTAAATTATTTGAACCATTAGAAGAAGCGGGCGTAAACGTAGCTGCAGTAGTATATGCTCCAGCATTTGGATTCCAATATGATGGAATACGTGAAATGGCAGCAGCTTATTCTAAGGCTCCATGTTCTGTATGTATAGAAGATGGAGTTGAATGGAGAGCTAATATGGCTCGTGATAATGGTATAGATGGCGCTTTAGTTAACTACAATAGATCATGCAAACCATGGTCAGGAGCTATGCCAGAAATGGAGAGACAATGGAGAGATTCTCTAGATATTCCAGTAGTAAACTTCGATGGAGATCAAGCGGATTCAAGAAACTTCTCAGAAGAACAATATAAAACACGTGTTCAAGGTCTTATAGAAATCATGAATGAAAGACGTGATGAAAGACTTTCTAAAGGTGAAGACCAATATACTAACCATGACAATACAGAAATCTCTGAATTAGAAAAAAAATTAAACAAGACTTCAGATGATAAGAACAAACAAGCTCAATAATTTCAAAACAGGAGAATAAAATAAAATGGAAATAAATCAACTATTAGAAAAATTTGATCATATTGCTCATAACCAACGTGAGCAAATTGATAATTATCTAGCAGAAGGTAAACAAGTAGTAGGGGTTTTCCCTTACTACGCTCCTGAAGAAATCATTCATGCAGCAGGAGCAGTTCCAATAGGTATTTGGGGTGGAGAAGGATCAATAGATCTTGCTAAGCAATACTTCCCAACATTCTACTACTCTTTAGCCATGAGATGTATGGAAATGGCATTAGACGGTTCTTTAGATGGTTTATCTGCAACAATGGTAACAACTTTAGATGATACACTTAGACCATTATCTCAAAACTATAAAGTTGCTGTAGGAGATAAAATACCAATGGTATTTATTAATCACGGCCAACATAGAAAAGAAAAATTTGGTATTACATACAATGCAAAGATGTTTAGAAGAGCCGCTGATGAACTAAAAGCAGCACTTGGCATTGATGAAATTGATGAGAGCAAATTTAAAGAAACTTTCGAAATTTATAATAAAAATAGAGAACTAAAGAGAGAGTTTACTAAACTTGCAGGAGACCATAGACAAACTATTTCTACTAAAGATAGATCAAATGTTTTAAAGAGTTCATTCTTAATGCTAAAAGAAGAATATAATGAATTATTAGAAGATTTGGTTAATCAATTAAAAAATATGGAAAAAGAAGAATGGGATGGTCCAAGAGTAGTAACAAGTGGTGTGATAACTGATAATGATGGTTTACTAGAGGTTCTTGATGAGTATGAAGTAAACGTTGTAGATGATGACGTAGCAGCTGAGTCAAGAGGTTTTAAAGTAGATGTAGATACAAATATTGAAGACCCATATGTAGCTTTAGCTGATCAATTTGCAAGAATGGATGAAGATCCACTTCTTTATGACCCAGATATAACAAAAAGACCAAAATACGTTTTAAATCAAGCATTAGAAAGAGATGCAGATGCTTGTATACTTTTCATGATGACATTCAATGATACTGAGGAAATGGAATATCCATCACTTAAAAAGGCATATGATAAAGCTGGTATTCCATTAATTAAAATGGGATATGATCAAACAATGTCAGACTTTGCGCAAGTTAGAACTCAATTAGAAACTTTATCTGATTTAGTTGAATTAAACAGATTTTAATAATTAAAAATTCTTAAAAAGAAAATATATAAATTAATAAGTTAAGAGAAGAAACTGACTGCTATGAAATCATAGTAGTCAGTTTTTTAGTATGGTTTTATATATTGATATAATCTTAAAATATATTAAAATATTGATTTTAATGACAGTATTTTTAATAATAAATTATAAAAAATATTCAAAAAACTATGGGAACGTTATCACATATATGATATAATATTCTATGGTAAGGAGGTGAAATATGTATAAAGAAAATCAAGAAATATTGGAAATAATAGACAGATCTATTAAAAAAAGCGAAATCTACATTGGCAAGGGAAAAGTGGCTACTTATATACCAGAACTTGCTAATGTGAACCCAGAAAACTTTGCGCTTTCTATAGTCAGTGTAGATGGAGGGTTATATGAATTTGGTGATACAGATACTGTTTTTTCTATGCAATCAATTTCGAAAGTTATATCCTTGATTATGGCATTAAAAGATAATGATGCAGATACCGTATTTAAAAAAATTGGAACTGAAGCATCTAAGTATAAGTTTAACTCCGTTATACCTATAGATGATAAACCATCAAATCCATTTATTAACGCAGGGGCTATTACAACTTCTTCACTTATAAAAGGCGATGATATCCTTGATAAATTTGATAGAACTATAAATATGGTTAGGAAGTTGGCAAATAGTAATGATATTAGACTCATTGAAGAAGTATATCTTTCAGAAATGCAGACGACAGACATAAATAGAGCTATAGCTTATTATTTAAAGAGCAAAGAAATTTTCACTGATGATGCAGAAAAGATCTTGGATTTATACATAAGAAATTGTTCAATAGGCCTAAATTCTAGTCAGTTAGCACATATTGGTGCAATACTTGCTAATGGAGGAGTAAGTATTGATCAATCAGAGGAAATAATTTCAAAAGAAATTGTAAAAACAGTTATTTCTCAAATGGCTAGCTGTGGAATGTATGAAAAAAGCGGTCAATATTTATTAGAAGTTGGCATACCTTCAAAAAGTGGAGTAAGTGGAGCCATACTTGGAGTTGTTCCTGGAAAATATGGAATATGTGTTTATTCTCCAAGACTTGATGAGAGTGGAAACAGTGTTAGGGGTACGAATCTTTTGAAAATTCTTTCAAATGAATTAGATTTAAATATTTTTTTATAAGGAGCTTTTATGATAAATATATCTCAAACTATTAGCGAAATAGGTAATTTAAAAAGTCAAGGCTTACGTGAAGAAGCCTTTAATATGACTACTGGTTTGTTCAGTGATACCATATATACATATATATTAATTCCCTTGCTACTTGCAATTGGTATATATTATACAGTTAAGATTAGAGCAGGTCAGATTACTAATATTGGCCATGCTAATAAACTTATAACTGCACCTGCTAAGAATAAAGATTCTATATCGCCATTTAAGGCTTTTACAATTTCGGCAGCAAGTCATATTGGTACTGGAAATATTGTTGGTGTTGCAGCTGCTATATCCACTGGAGGTCCTGGAGCAGTTTTTTGGATGTGGATTACAGCTTTAATTGGAGGTGCTTCATCTTTTGTAGAAAATACTTTAGGTCAAGTTTTTAAAGAAAAAAATCCTGATGGAACTTTTAAGGGTGGTCCTGCGTATTATATAAGAAAAGCATTAAATAAGCCTAAACTTGCAATTGTGTTTTCAGTTGTAATATCTATAGTCTATGGTATAAATTTCAATGCTATGCAAGCAAATACTATTGCAGCTGGATTTAATTCTTCATTCGGTGTAAATAAGAAAATTATTGCATTAATTCTTATAATTCTTGCTGGAATAATTATTTTTGGTGGCTTACAAAGAATAGCGGATGTAACAAGCTTAATTGTACCAGTTATGGCTATTGCCTATATACTTGTTGTTTTATTTATTATTATTAAAAATATTAAGTTAGTTCCTCATATGTTTGGTGTAATATTTGAAAGTGCTTTTAATCTAAAGGCAGGTTTTGGAGGACTTTTCGGAACAGCTATACTAAATGGTATAAGACGTGGTTTATTTTCAAATGAAGCTGGTATGGGTGCCGTTCCAAATGCTTCTGCAGTAGCAGATGTATCTCACCCAGCAAAACAGGGTCTTATTCAAGCACTAGGTGTATATCTTGATACTATCTTAGTATGCTCTGCTACAGCTTTTGTAGTCATATTAGGTGGTGAAGGAATTTATAATTCTAGTCTTCAAGGACTAGAAATAACTCAAGCAGCACTAGCTAATGAAGTGGGTAACTGGGCAAATTATTTCTTATCATTTTGTATACTAATGTTTGCTTTTTCCTCTATAATAGGTAATTACTATTATGGTGAAAACAATGTACTAAACTTAAATTTGGGTAGAAATGCACTAAGGATTTATAGAATTTTAGTTTTAATAGCTATAATTTTAGGTTGTGTAGGAGATTTTTCTGTAGTATGGAATTTAGGAGATGTTTTCATGGGAATTATGGCGGTAATAAATCTTATAGTTCTTATATTCCTAGGTAAAATATCAGTATCTGTATATGATGATTATATGAAACAGTTGAATGAAGGTAAGGATCCAGTCTTTAATCCAAAAAATATAAGAGAACTTGATCCATATATAAATGAAGTTACTGCCTGGGATGAGTAAGGTAAATGTAATGAAATTTTTAAGATTAAGCTTAATGTAGATTATACCTTCATGTATAAATTTTATAACAAAGAAAATAAAAAGCTAAAAAACTATCAGAATTTATCTGATAGTTTTTTAGCTTAAAATCATAATTAATTTATTATAAACTTTGAATAACTAAAGAAAGATTCTTTAAGGTGTTGCTCGAGATTTAAAATAAATTATAATATATGTAAATAGGCCAAAAGGCCTATACATTCCAATTATTAAAATTGTAGTGTTAACGATAATTGTCATGCAATATAATTATACTTTTGATTTTATTTTTCACAAAGAAAAGTGAATTACTTGGATGCAATGGGTAAATAATTTAACAAGTTATTAAGGAGGTAGTATGGAAGTTATCTTTTATAGGCTTATACAAAAATATATACATATTTTAAATTCAATTAAGCTTATAGATCTTTAATAAAATAAATATAAGGATAGTTAAATAAGAAATAAATATAAGGATAGTTAAATAAGAAGAGTGTAAATTTAGTAAAGGACTACATTAATGGAGCAAAATAATAAAAGAAATAAAACTAACAAAAAAAGATGGATAGCAGTTGGACTTGCAGTATTGGTATTTCTCATATCATTATTTTCACAAAATAAAGTTGAGGAAGAAAAAGAAGACTTAAGAAACCAAGCTCTTACAAGATTGGGAATGTCAGAAGAAAATACCTTATATGGAACAAATCCATTGCAAAAAATACTTGTTGTAAATGTAGATGGTATGATAGCGTCTGACGATTCAAATGATTTTGTTGTAGATGAGCTAAATAAGGCTGCAACAGATGATACAATTTCCGGTGTGATTCTTCATGTAAACTCACCAGGAGGATCTGTATATGCTAGCGAACGTATAGCAAACAAAGTTAAAAAAATACAAGAAAATAATAAACCTGTTTACTCAGTAATGCAAGAACTTGCAGCTAGTGGTGGTTATTATATCTCTGCTCCATGCGATAAAATATATGCTTCTAATGAAACTTGGACTGGATCTATAGGAGTTATAATGCAATCTTACTCATTAGAGGGACTTTTTGATAAATATGGTATAAAAGAACAAAATATAACTACAGGAAAAATGAAAGACGCTGGTTCACCAGGAAGCGACATGGACAAGGAAGAAAAAGAGTATTTCCAAGGACTAGTAGACTCTGCTTTTTCTAGATTTGTAAAAATAGTAGCAGATGGAAGAGGAATGAGCGAAGCTGAAGTTAAAAAGCTTGCTGATGGTAGAGTTTATGATGGAAGCCAAGCTAAAGAAAATGGGTTAATAGATAATATAGGTGATCTAGAAGCAGCAGCTAATGATATGGCAGAGACAAATAATCTTGACGATCCAATGGTTGTAGAAAAAGATGATATAATGTCCAGTTTTTCTAAATATTTGCCAGGATTTAAGACAAGTGTAGATAATCCTAAATCAGATTTGGAAATGCTAGATAAATTTATGAAAGAAAATAACAACCTTCCAATGTATCTATATGGAGGAAGCAATGAGTGAAGCTATATCAATAAATAAATATAAAGATAGTCCGAAATTCATATATGCGGGATTTTTTACCAGATTAGTAGCTTTTGCTATAGATATGCTCATAATTAGTTCTGTAGAAAGTATTTTTCGAAATACTATGTCTTTTGATATGGAACTAGAGAGTGGAATAAATGGACCTAATATCTTACACTGGGTACTAATTTTGGCCTACTTCACCCTATTAACTTATTTTAATAATGGGCAGACTTTGGGGAAGATGATTATGAATATTAGAGTGGTTAGCCTCGATGGAGAAAGACCATCACTATCTCAGATTGTTTCACGTGAAACTTTTGGCAGATATGTACAAAATAAATTTGTAATTCTTTATATAATTATAGGATTTTCACCTATGAAACAATCTCTAATGGATATGTTATGTGATACGGCTGTCATTAAGAATGATGAGTACGAATATTTTAGTGATAATTTATAAATATATATAAATATAGCTAAAAGTAAAATTTTAAGAGTTAATTTTAATTCGGGCTTGAAAACAAGCCTTTGTTTAAAATTTAATTAAGATGATTATCAATTACTATATATGGTATAATATTATCATCAAATAAGAAATAAGCACTAGATATAGTGTTTATTTTTTATGCACAGAATCGGGGAAAATTATGGAAATTATAAAAAGAGATGGGACGAGAGTTACTTTTGAAAAAGAAAAAATTGAACTTGCGATAGCTAAATCTTTTGCATCAGTAGATAGTGTTGTAACAGATGAGAAATTATCAGAAATGTCAGATAAAATTGTAGCTACTATTAAGGAAAAGTACCCAAAAGATCACGTGGTCTCAGTTGAAGAAGTACAAGATTTAGTAGAGTTAACTTTAATAGACGAAAATTATTATAGAGAAGTAAAATCCTTTATCCTTTATCGCGCAAAGCATAATATGGATAGGAAAGTAATGAATGACTTTGAAAATTATATTACAGATAAAGATATACTAGAGATTATAGAGAGCGTTCAAGAAGAGTTTGATAATCAAAGATATCCGATAGAATCCTTATATTTAAAATTCGAATCATTTACAAAGGCAAATATGACAGAGGAAGATCTCTTAAAGGCACTTACTCGTGCAGCAAGTGAGCTTACAAGTAAGGAAACACCTGATTGGGAAATTATTGCAGCGAGATTTTTGATGTATGAAATAGATCATGAAATAAAAAGAAATGAGGAAAGATTTGATATAGTAGATTTCAAATCAAAAATTGACTATCTAACATCTGCTGGCTTATATGGTGAATATATCAAGAAAAACTACTCATCAGAAGATTTTGATGAGCTAGGAGCTTATCTTAATAAAGAACGCGATAATCTCTTTACCTATTCTGGTCTTGATTTAGTTAAAAAACGCTATCTAATAAAGACTTTTACAGGAGATATTATAGAAAGCGTGCAAGAGATGTTTATGGGTATAGCTATGCACTTGGCCATTCCAGAAGATGATAGTGTTGCCTTTGCCAAAAGACTTTATGATGTGCTTTCAAATCTAAAGGCTACCATGGCTACACCAACCATGACTAATGCTCGTAAGCCATTTAACCAATTGTCATCATGCTTTATAGATACAGTGCCAGATACACTTAAGGGGATCTATAGATCTATTACAAACTTTGCAGAAGTTTCAAAACACGGCGGTGGCATGGGATTATACTTTGGAAAGGTACGTGCTAATGGTTCTGATATTCGTGGATTCGAAGGAGTAGCAGGTGGAGTCATTCGTTGGATAAGACTTGCAAATGATACAGCTGTTGCAGTTGACCAACTTGGAGTTCGCCAAGGAGCGGTAGCATGCTATCTAGATATTTGGCATAAGGACATGCCAGAGTTTTTAGGCCTCAAGACCAATAATGGTGATGATAGGATGAAGGCTCACGATATCTTCCCAGGAGTTTGTGTGCCAGATTACTTCTGGAAGCTTACTCGTGATGATATAAATGCAACTTGGCATATGTTTGATCCACATGAAGTTGAGAAGAAATACGGTAAGGCCCTAGAAGATACCTATGGAGATGAATGGAAAGAGTTTTATCTAAAACTTGTAGAAGATAAAGATATCTCAAGACGAACAATGTCTGTAAAGGAAATGGTAAGACTATTAATAAAATCTTGGACAGAAACAGGAACACCGTTTGTCTTTAATAGAGATGCAGTAAATGAGATGAATCCAAACAAACACAAAGGCATGATTTACTCATCAAACTTGTGTACGGAGATAGCTCAAAATATGAGTGCATCAGAGACAGTATCTACAGAAATATTAGATAAGAATGGGGATACAATTATAGTTAATAAGACAAAGCCGGGTGACTTTGTAGAATGTAACCTAGCAAGTTTAACTCTTGGAACTATTGATGTGAATAATCAAGAGGAACTAGAAGAAACAGTAAGAACAGTGGTAAGAGCCTTAGATAATGTAATAGACTTAAATTACTATCCAACTCCATATGCAGAAGTAACCAACAAAAAATATAGGGCCATAGGACTTGGAACAAGTGGCTACCACCATATGTTAGTTAAAAATGATATTAAATGGTCCAACAGCCAAGCCCACGCAGAATTTGTAGATAGGGTATATGAAGATATAAACTACTATGCTATCAAAGAATCCATGGAAATAGCTAGAGAAAAGGGATCGTATAAGGAATTTGAAGGCAGTGATTGGGAAAATGGTCAATACTTTAAGCTAAGAAATTACAATAGCCCAAGATGGGAGCAACTAGCTGATGATGTTAGAGAAAGTGGTCTTAGAAATGGATATCTCATGGCTATAGCTCCAACAGGTTCAACATCTATTATCTCGGGAACATCTGCAGGGGTAGATCCAATCATGAGTCGCTATTTCTTAGAAGAAAAGAAAGGTGCCATAGTGCCAAGAGTAGCACCAGGACTTACAACAAAAACTTTTTGGTTATACGAAAATGCTCATGATATCAATCAAGAAATATCAATGGAAATGGCAGGAGTAAGGCAGCGACATATAGATCAGGCTCAGTCAGTAAATATTTATATCACTAACGAATATACTATGCGCCAAATATTAAATGTATATATAAAAGCATGGGAATCCGGAGTAAAGAGTATTTACTATGTAAGAGGTAAGAGTTTAGAAGTAGAAGATTGCGACTCTTGTGCAAGCTAAGTTTTAATAAACTTAAACTCACCGATAAGTAGTAAGAAAAATTTGTTGGTGAGTTTTTTATAATAGTGATCATAATAAGTATATAAAACTTATAGAATATTTAAATAAGATTAGCTAAATTTCAATGGGTTATAGCTCTTGAATATAGCTGATTTTTATTGCTTTTTTTTATATTCAATATAAGCTAAGATTAGCATAATTATAGCAAAGATTATCATAAAGTATCTATCTAGGTTCCATTTAATACTCCTTAAAATTAAGTCTTATAAAATATATTTATATTTTTTATTAAATAATATGTGCTAATTCTAATAACAGTAAAAAATCCATATTTTATCATACTTACAGTATTTCTTTTCAAATATTATAATAAAATAACTTTATAAATTGATTTAAAGTAGTAGATTTCATATTTTTACAAATAAAAAAATAAAAAAGATATTGAACATCGTTCATAATGGGTGTATGATATACACGTGACAACAAATGAACGATGTTCAGTTATAGAAAGGAGGAGCGATGGTTACTCAGTATGCAAGTGGGAAAAAAGCTGAAATAATGGAATCAGCACTTAGGGTATTTAAGCAAAAAGGCCTAGAAAAGACATCTGTTAGAGACATTATGAAAGATGCTGGATATGGTCTTGGAACTTTTTATCTATATTATGATGATAAGAAGGACCTTAAGGAACAAATAGTTCTGGATAAGTCTATGGATATAATTATAAATGCAGAAGAGCATTGCACTGGTACTGATCCAGTCGAAAGGTATATATCTTTTGTTAATTACATAATTGACTATCTTATAGCTAATCCATTTGAATTAGAACTTTTAAGAGATAATATTACTTGGGCATTATACACAGAAATTGAAAATGATAAAAGACTAATAGAAGCTGACTCAACTTTAAAGTTTATTTTAAATAAGTATGAGAATTTGTTTTCCAAGACATATTCAGAGTCTCAGCAGCTTTACATCCTTTCGTTGACTCTTGAGATTATGATGTCTACTTGTAAAAGTGCATTGATGGAAGAGTCAATTCTATCAATTGATGAAATGAAGCCAGTTTTATTTGCTGTTATCAGAAAAATGTTTAATAGAACAGGAGAGAACTAAATGAAAAGAATCGCAAAATTTATTTCATACCATCCTAAACTTGTATTATTAATAACTACTTTGCTATTAATACCATCCTGGATAGGATACCAACATACAGGTGTGAATTATGATATCTTATCATACCTACCGGCTGACTTGGAGTCTACACAAGGTCAAGATATTCTTGATAAAGATTTTAAGAATGCTGCAACGGGTATGCTTATTCTAGAGGGTAGCGACCATGATGCAGAGGTTCTTAAAAAGCAAATTTTAGAAGTAGATGGTGTGGAAGATGTTATATCTAAATCTTCTATTGTAGGAGATACTGTACCAAATGAATTTTTGCCAGATGAGTTAAGGGATGCTTTCTATGCAGATGGCAGTACTCTTTTAATGGTTAAGTTTGGAGAGTCATCATCTTCTTTTAAGACGATGGGAGCTATAGATCAGATAAAGGCTATAGAGTCTAAGCAAAAATACCTAAGTGGTATTTCTTCATTAGTTAAAGATACCAAGGACTTAATAGACCATGAAACACCAATTTATGTAGCTCTTGCAGTAGTACTTGCTCTTATAGTATTAAGTTTAGCTAATGAATCTACAATAATACCATTCTTATTTATGTTAAATATAGGATATGCTATTCTATATAACTTTGGTACAAATATCTTCTTAGGAGAGATTTCTTATATTACCAAGGCTATAGCGGCTGTACTACAATTAGCAGTAACAACTGACTATTCTATATTCCTATATCATAGGTATGTTGAAAAGAAGAAAAAGACAGAATCAAGCAATGAAGCTATGGCTAAAGCTATTCAAAGTACTGTGTCATCAATTTTTGCATCATCGCTTACTACATTTGCTGGATTTTTAGTTTTACTTTTGATGAAACTAGGGCTTGGTAAGGATATAGGACTTGTAATGAGTAAAGGTGTGCTTTTAGGACTTATATCTACAGTAGTAGTATTACCTCCAATGCTTTTGCTTACTGAAAAATGGGTTAATAGATTTAATCATAGGATTTTATTACCTTCTTTTGAAAAAACAGCAGACTTTACTATAAAGAATAGAAAACCATTATTTATTGTATTTTTACTATTATTTATTCCAGCAATCTATGGATCAAACAATTCAGATCTATACTACAACCTAGATAGATCATTACCACAGGATTTGGATTCTATAGTAGCTTTAAATAAGATGAAAAAAGATTACAATATGGCATCAACCCACTTTATAGTTGTAAGAGACGACTTAAGTAATCAAAGTGTTAACAACATGATTGATGAAATAAAAGATGTAGATGGAGTTAATAACGTTTTAAGCTTAAATTCAGTAACTGGCCTTACATTACCAAGTAATGTTTTACCAGATAAATTAAAGGATAACTTTAATAAGAACGGTTATCAAATGATAATGTTAAACTCTGAATATCAAACTGCATCGGATGAAGTTAACAAACAAATTGATGATATTGATAAGATAGTTAAAAAGCATGACCCAGATGGTAAGCTGACTGGTGAAGCAGTTCTTACTAAAGACCTTACGATTTTATCTGATAGGGACTTTAAGATGGTTAATATAGTGTCAATAATTGTAGTATTTTTAATAATTGCTATCGTCTTTAAGTCATTTGCTATACCGGTTGTATTAATTGCGGCTATTGAGCTTGCTATATTTATTAATATGGGTATTCCATTCTATACTGGAAAAACAATACCGTTTATAACATCAATTATTATCGGTGTAGTTCAATTAGGTTCTACTATAGATTACTCAATACTAATGATGGATAGATTCTTGTTTGAGTATAAGAAAACTAATGATGTAGATAAGGCGCTTGATTTGTCGGTTAGAGAAACTTCAAAATCAATAGTGACATCTGCCCTTTCATTTTTTGCAGCAACTATTGGTGTAGGTATTTATTCAAAGATGGAGATTGTATCAACTATATGCATATTCTTGGCAAGAGGAGCTATAATATCAATGCTTGTAATTATTCTCTTCCTACCAGCATTAATAAGTATAACATTCCCATTCATTAAGAAGACAACAAAAGGATTAAATTAGGAGGAAATTAATGAAAAAGAATTTTGTAAAAGTCCTTGCAGCAGTTACAGTAAGTTCTGTTTTAGGTACAAATCTTGCCTATGCTGATTCAGAACCTTTAGCTCGTAAAAGTGAAACAATATATGTTACGCAGGATTCTGGAAAAGTAAAGGATAAAACTGTTTCTGTTTGGATTAATGGCGATAAAAATGTAAAGATCAAAGATAAGTCTGACTTAGAAAATATCAAGAATCTTGAAACAGATGAAAAAATTGAAACAAAAGATGGATATATCAACTGGAATTCAGATGATAAGGATGTTTACTATCAAGGAAGCACAGATAAAGAACTTCCAGTAGATGTAAGTGTAAAATACTTTCTTGATGGTAAAGAAGTTAAATTTGAAGATCTTAAAGGTAAATCTGGACATCTTAAAGTAGTTACTGAAGCAGTAAATAACACTGAAGAAACTGCAAAAGTTGATGGTAAAGATAGAAAAGTATTTTCACCTTATGTAGTAGTTACAGAAATTACCTTTGATGATGATCAAGTATCAAATATTGACGCTGGTGATGGTAAAGTTGTAAAAGATGGTAAAAATCAAATAGTAAGTGGAGTTCTTACACCAGGTCTTAGAGAAAACTTTGATGGAATATTAGGTAATGATAAGCTAGATAAGTTTAAAGATAAAATGGAAATTGAAATGGATGTTAAAGACTATGAACCAACAGAAGTTTATACAGTTATAACAAATGAACTTTTTCAAGAAGATACTAGTCTTTCATCTCTAGATGATTTAAGCGATGGTGTTGATCAACTTACTTCTAATGCAGATAAGTTAGTGGATGCTTCAAGCCAATTAAAAGAAGGTAGTCAAAGCTTAAATCAAGGTATAGGTAAACTATCTAATGGTACTGAAAGATTAGCTGATGGATCAGCTCAGCTTCAAAATGGATTTAATCAACTATCAAGTGCCTTTAGCACACTTCCAGGAAAGATTAAACCAATACAATCAGCTGTAAGCCAATTAAATACTGGTAGTTCTAAGCTAAATAATGGAGTTAACCAATATACACAAGGTGTTAGCAAAATCAATTCAAATATGACTAAATTAAATAAAGGTGCACAAGAACTTCAAAATGGAGCTAGTGAACTAGATGATGGTATAGCTCAATTAAACAAGGCAACAGGTACGCTTAGATCAAAAACCTCATCAATTTCAGGCGATCAGGATATGAGTAAGCTTACAGATTCTTTAGCTAGTCTAAAATCTGGCATTGATAAATTTGGTCAAAGTATAGATCCTATGGCAACAAGCGTCGGAGAGCTTAATGCTGGTTTAAATAAACTTGAAGAATCATCAAAGACACTTAACCAAGGTATTGATAAATTAAACCAAACAGCACAAAATGCACCAAGCGTTGGAGCAAGTGTAGAAGACATAACAGCAAAAGCAACTGCCCTTGAAGGATTAGCAGCAAGCATTGAAAGCAAGGATAGTGAAGGAGTATACGCTGATGAAGTATACACTATAAGACAACTTGAACAAGGTTTATATGCTCAAGCAGAGAATCTAAAGGCAAATGCCCAAGTAACAGGAGCTTTAGCTAGTAGTCTTAGCGAATTATCTGCTGGATCAGGTCAATTATCAGCAGGTATTGCAAAAGCAAGCCAAGGTACAGGAGAGCTTAGCACAAAATTAAACGAATCAAAAGGACAATTAAGCAAAGCATCTCAAGGCTTATCAAAAGGTATAGCACAAATTGATGAAGGATTCTCAAAGAGTGATATAGGAAAACTTCAAAAATCAATAGTAATGCTAGATGAAGCAACTGGTAAAATTAAAGCGGGTTCAAGCAAGCTTAAAGCTGGTACAATTCAAAATCAAGAAGGTGTAGAAAAACTTACAGGAGCAATGAATCAATTAGATTCTAAATCAGCTGAGTTAAGAAGTGGTTCAGAAAAACTTTCTGGTGGTTTATCTCAATTTGAAGAAAGATCAAAAGCTTTATCTGCCTTAGCTAATATTAATGAAACAGCTATAAATCCAATGTCAAAAGGCATTAATGACTTAAATAATGGAGTGCTTGAACTTAGAAACGGAGCTCTTCAATTAAAAGAAGGATCTGATACTTATGTTTCAAAATATGGTGAATTTGATGAAGGTCTTAGAAGATATAAGGCAGAAGGTATAGATAAGCTTACAGAAAAAACTGGAGATCTAACAGAAGTAAAAGATATCCTAGATCAAATGTCAAAAATGGCAAAAGAAAATAATTCAATAAGTGGAAGCACAGATGATTTTGAAACAAGATCTAGAATAATCGAAAAAATTAAATAATAAACTTTTTAGATATAGGCAGTATTATAAACTTGCCTATATCTTTTTTTGTCCATTTATTGCAATTCCTATATTAAATTAATAAGGAATTTATAACTTGACAAAAAAATTTATATTTTATATAAATATATATGAAATATATTTATGCGAGGATAGTTATGAAAAAGAAAAAAAATATCTTAATTTCATTGTTACTAATCATTGGCCTAAGCTGCGGCTCTTTGCCTGCTTATGCAAGTGATAATGGTGTCAACATGCAAAAAAGTGAACTAGAAGATTCTGAAAATCATTTTAGCTTAGATGATGATCAGCTGATAGATGACTTGGAGATTGAAAGTCCCCAACAAAACCCTATGTTTAATAGGCATTTATCAAGTGAAGAGGGAGAAAAAAATGGAGTTAGGCCAGATCCTTTGCAAATCTATACAGACTATGACTCTATAGATAATCCTGCACCAGATAGACAAATGGCAAGTTATTTGCCAGCAAGTTATGATCTAAGAGATGAAGGAAGAGTAACACCTGTTAGAAATCAAGGACCTAATGGGTCTTGCTGGGCCTTTGCTACTTACGGATCAGCAGAATCAGTTTTATTGCCTCGTGAATCAACTGATTTTTCTGAAAAGAACTTAAGAAATACTCATGGATACGATTGGGGTCCAAAAGATGGGGGAAATTGTAGGATTTCAGCAGCTTATTTAGCTAGATGGTCTGGACCTATATCTGAAAGAGATGAGCCTTACGATCCTTATGATTTCTCATCTCCCGCATATGTAAAGCCTGTAAAAGAGCTAGAAAGTGCTATGTATATACCGGATGTTAGAAATGCTAATGATACTGCTACACTAAAAAGAGCAATCATGGAATATGGAGCTGCCTATACTACAGTAAATGGTAACGAATACTACACGAATTTTTACACAATGGGCCATAACAACTATGGAAATGGTTGGGGCAACCATGCCGTTACTATCGTAGGTTGGGATGATAATTATAGTGCAAATAATTTTAAATGGGGTGCACCAGGTAATGGCGCATGGCTTGTTAAAAATTCATGGGGCACTGGTTGGGGTAATATGGGAGGATATTATTATGTATCCTACTATGACTCTATAATCGGAACAAGTAACTGTATATTTAAACTTAGAAATAAAGAAAGAGATAAGTCTATATGGTATCACGATCCCCTTGGAATGACTGATAATATAGGGATGGGAACAGTAGGATGGTTTTCTAATGTATTTGGTCCAACCAATCAAAACTTACAAATTACAGAAGTTGGTGTCTTTGTTCCAACTAATAACATGGATTATGAAGTTTATGTAAATACTAATATAGGTGGCAATAGTGGCTTTAATAATAGGGTTAAAGTAGCTGAGGGCAATATAAAATATGCTGGTTACACTACTATAAGAATTAATCCTCAACAAATACCAAGAGGAGCCTATTTTGCACCAATTATCAAGTTTACTACAACAGGATATAACTATCCTATACCAGTGGAAGCACCTATATGGGGCTACTCTTCTAGAGCAAGAGCAGCTGGTGGCCAATCTTATATATCTTATGATGGCTATAATTGGATGGACTTAACAAACCAAATGGCTAATACTAATGTATGTGTGAAGGCCTTTACAAAACCATCAGGCTCTTATGTGGACCCAGATGATAATGATGATAATAATCCCAAACCAACCAGTAAAAAGGTTGAAAATATTATTGTAAATCATGAGACTTTAAATTTAAGTCCTGGAGATAGTCAGAAATTAGATGTAGAAGTTTTGCCAGCTGATGCAGCAAATAAAAACATTAACTTCAAATCTTCAAATCCTTATGTAGCAAGTGTAAATACTAAAGGAGAAGTAAGAGCAATTAGAGATGGATCCGCAAAAATAACTTTAACAGCAGCTGATGGATCAGGAGTTAGCAAAACTATAGATGTGTATATCAAAAAAGATACTCCTAAAATTAATAATTTTAAAGTTGATGTCAACTTAGGCAAAGAAAATTTACAATTAAATGAATACTTGCCAGTATCTATAAATGTTAAAGATCAATCAGGTAGAAATTTAAGGTATGCTCTAGTTAGAGTAAATCTAGCAGATGGCAAACAAGTAGAGGGGTATACAGATTCTAATGGTAATATAAAGATGAATCTATATACTTATCACATAAAGGAAAGTGGGACTTATAAGCTAAATGTAAAAGTTATGGGTCAAGGTTATGAGGATTATGAAAATAACTTTGATATTAGTATAGGAGAAATAAACCCAGAACCAGCTCCTCCTACAGATGAAAAAATAAGTATGAGTCTAAACCCTAGTAAAAATGAATATGAAGCTGGAGAAAGGGTAGAACTTAATATCCATACAAAAGCAGGGGATAAGAACCTAGCTTACGCTAATTTAGCTATAAAAATCACAGGACCTGATGGAGAAGTCCATAGTAATACTGGTAAGACCAATAGCCAAGGGCAAACAATCTATAATTACTATCCTGATAAGAATAGCAAAGCTGGAGAATATCAAGTTGAAGTTAAGGCAAGTTCTCCAAACAATGGAGAGTGTAAGGAAACCACAAAGTTTAGTGTAAAAGAAAAGACTAATACCATAAAAGTTGACTTTACTCCTAATAAGAAAGTATTTTACTATGGTGATAAGGCAGCTATTAGCCTAAAGATCAAAGATTTTGATAATAATCTAAAAAAAGCGTATCCATTAAATGTTAGAGTAACTGGTCCAAATAATTTTGATTATTCACTAGAAAAAGTAACAGATAACAATGGTAATGCTGTAGTATATATTCAACCAAATAGAAGCATGGGACCAGGAGTCTATAAAATAGAAATAAGTTCAAAAGAAGGTAGCAATGATAAATTAAAAGCAAGCTATGAAGTAAATTTTATAGATCCAAACAAAAAGCCAATTGATATAGAAGTTTTAGACCTAAAGGATTCATATAAGAAAAGGACTCAAATAAACTTACCAGTACTTATAAAAGATGAAAAAGGCTTAAATCTAAAAGATGCCAGTGTAAAATTCACAGTGATAAATGAAGATGATAAAGAGATTGCCCAAAAGACTTTTCAAACTACCTATAAAGGGCAAGCAAACTTTAAAGCTACATTCTTAAAAGCTGGAACATATACTGTAAAAATTGAGGCAAGTAAACAATCCTACGCACAAAAGACTAAGAGGCTTGACATAAAAGTTGAGTAAGTCCTTTGCTTCTTCCAAGATTTATAATTAACTTTATAAGCGTATAATATCTTTAAAGTAGTAAAAATAAAGCTTATAATTTTAAAGCTTTATTAAAGTATAAATAAGGAGAAATTAAATGGAAGATAGTAAAAAAAGAGAAGTTGAAAAACGTGGTATTTTCAACGAAGATGGGGATATTGATCTTTCTAAAAGAAAAATTATCCAAGGAAATACTACCAACCTTAATGACTTTAATAACTTAAAATATACATGGACGAGTGATTGGTATAGACAAGCTATGAATAACTTCTGGATACCAGAGGAGATTAATCTAAACCAAGATATAAAAGACTATAGAAATCTAGATGAGCATGAGAAATTTGCATTTGATAGGATAATTTCATTTTTAACATATCTAGATTCTATACAAACAGCTAATTTACCAAATCTACAAACCTATGTAACAGCAAATGAAATTAACCTTTGTTTATCAATACAGACCTATCAAGAGTCCATTCACTCTCAATCCTATTCATATATACTAGATACAATATGCTCACCAGAAGAGCGTACTAAAATTCTTTATATGTGGAAAGATGATGAACATTTGCTTCATAGAAATGAATACATTGGCGACCAATATAATGACTTTTTAGAAAAAGATGATGAGTTTAATTTTATGAAGGCCCTTATAGCTAACTATATTCTAGAAGGAATATACTTTTACTCAGGCTTTTCTTTCTTCTATAACCTAGGACGTAATGGTAAGATGCCAGGGACAGTTCAAGAGATTAGGTATATAAACCGAGATGAAAACACTCACTTATGGTTATTTAGGTCCCTAATAAATGATCTTAGAAAAGAAAGAGCTGATCTATTTACAGATGAGCATATCAAATATTATCAAGCTATGCTAAAAGAAGGTGTAGAAGAAGAAATATCCTGGGGGAAATACGCTATAGGTGATAATATAGCAGGTTTAAACGGGAAGATGGTAGAAGATTATATCAAGTATCTTGGAAACCTAAGAGCAAAAGGCTTAGGCTTTGATTCTTTATATGAAGGATATAATGAAGTGCCAGATTCAATGAAGTGGGTAGAAGAATATGCGGATCCAAATCAAGTAAAGACAGACTTCTTTGAGGCGAAGGTATCAGCATATTCTAAGTCTTCTATAATTGAAGATGATTTATAAAAACTAAATTAAATTTTACAAAACGGGACTTAGCTATAAAAATTGCTAGCTTCCGTTTTTATTTAAATGGATTAATAATTTATATAATAAAAAAAGAATAATAAAACATAATATATATTGTTCAATGATATAACTTACAATAATCACTATTATTTGATTGTTAAATTTTTCTTTAATTTATAGAGAAAAACTACTTAAAAACTCGGTTTTAGGGTATAATTTAAGTAATGTTACGTAGGGGGTGAAAAATGGCAGATGATATTTTAATCAAAATCAAAGAGGCTGAAGATGCTGCTAGTCGTGGTGTCAGTGATGCAAAAGAAAAGTCATCACAAATTCTAAGAGATGCTAAAGTATCGGCTGATGATGAATATAAAAAAATCATAGCAGATGCAAATAATAAAGCTAAAGGTCTCATTGATGAAGCTAATAAAAATGCTCAAGCTGAAAAGGAGCCTATCCTTCAAAATGCCAGAGAAGCTTCAAACAAAATAATAAATACGAAAAAATCAAATGTTAAGACTATTATTGATAATCTTACAGAAAGGATTGTAGAAGATGGCAATAGTTAAAATGGATAAGTTTAACTTGCTAAGCTTCGACTCTGATAGGGAAAATTTACTTAATACCTTACAAGATTTTAATTATGTACATTTTAATGATTTGGTTTTAGATGATAAAGATGATTACTTAACTGAAGTTAGAGAAACTAAAAGACTATCAGAAATTGATGAATCGCTTAATAAAGTTAATTATGCTATTGAAACAATAGAGAATTATACCAAGGATTTACCTGAAGAAGTTAATACCAAAGTAAGTGATTTAACAATTGATGAGGTTAACAAACGTGGATCTAATTTTGGTTTTGATTTAATTTATAAGAAATTAAAAGATCTAGTTACCAAACATGAGAAGTTAACTACAGATCGTGATAATTTAAATGTTAAATTTAATGACTTATCTTCATGGAAAGATATAGATATTAATGTAAATGATCTTTATAACTCCAATAGATTTTTCTTTGAGACAGGTACTATTTCAAGCAAATTTTACGATGAGCTTCAAAAAGCTCTTGTAGAACGATCTCTTGATGGAACCTTAGTTTATAAGATAAGTGAAAAAGAAGGCAATTATTATGTAGTTGCTGTATCTACGCTAGCTTTAAAAGAAGAATTTAGTGAGATATTAAGAGAATTTGGATTTAGCAGAGTAAAAATTGCTGCAGATGAGAATGTAAGTACCTACCTTAATAGCTTATCTACTGATAAAGATAAACTAAATGAGGAGATAGATGAAGTTGAGAAAGAAATTAGAGAATTTTCTAAGTACTTAGAAGACTTACATATATATCAATCTTATATTACCAATTGCAGGAAGAAAGAAGCCTCAAGTGAGAACTTTCTAAAAACCCGTCAAATGAATATCATTGAAGGTTATGTACCTAGTGATATGACAAATGAATTTAAAAGTGAACTCAATAATCTATTAGGAGATAAATACATCCTTGATGTAATAGAAGCTTCTAAGGATGATCCAAATGTTCCTATAATTCTAAAGAATAACAAATTAATAGAACCTTATGAGTCGGTTGTTTCAACCTATGCTCTACCAAAATATAATGAGTTAGATCCAACGGCAATCGTAGCACCTTTTTATACTATCTTTACAGGATTTATGATAGGGGACTTAGGCTATGGACTTCTTGGAGTTATTGCAATTTTACTTGCGTTAAAACTTAAAGAGTTCCCTAAACAAACAGAACAAACTATGAAGCTTTTCTTAAGGATTTCCATATCAGCTTGTGTATTTGGATTTATCTTTGGATCAGTTTTTGGTGGTATAATCGATGTTCCTTTTGGATGGATTGACACAACTAAAGATATAAACACACTTATAGTCATGAGTTTGATTATAGGTGGTATTAGCTTATTCTTTGCGCTTGGTGTAAAGGGATTTATGGCAATCCGTGATGGACATCCAGATGCCTTATTCTTTGATGTAATAAGCTGGTATATGGCTGTAGGTGGAGCTATTGCTCTAGCACTTACAAAAAGTCCAATTGCTAAGTGGGTCATGATTGCAGGAATGATACTTATAGTTTTATTTGCAGGACGTAAGGAAAAATCTTGGGGACCTAGAATTGCTAGTGGTACCTACGAACTTTATGGAATCACATCATGGATAGGAGATTTCGTATCATTCTTAAGACTTATGGCTTTAGTTTTATCAGGTGGGTTCGTAGCTTATTCTGTAAACTTGATTGTAGAAATGATGGCAGGAAGTGGTATAGGTGGACTTATTGGAGGAATTATAGTATTTATAGTATTCCAACTATTTAATATGTTCCTTTCATATTTATCAGCTTATGTACACTCACTAAGATTAATTTATGTAGAAATGTTTAACAAATTCTACGAAGGTGGTGGAATTAAATTCCGCGAGATGGTTGAAGATACAAACTTTATTAATATCATTAGAAAAGGAGAAAAATAATGAGTGAATTTTTTATTGAAAACGGTGGAACAGTATTTGCAGTGCTAGCAGCAGCTCTTGCTACCTTACTATCAGGTATGGGATCTGCAAAAGGTGTAGGTATGGCAGGTGAAGCAACAGCAGCACTAACAGTAGATGAACCAGAAAAATTTGGTAAATCATTAGTATTACAACTTTTACCAGGTACACAAGGTCTTTATGGATTCGTAATTGGATTCTTTATTTTCCAAAAAATTACAGGTGGGGATGCACTTTCATTTGAACAAGGTCTTTACCTACTAATGGCAGCTCTTCCAGTAGCAATTGTTGGTTATGCTTCAGCACAAAGACAAGCTAGAGTAGCTATTGCTGGTGTAAACATCCTTGCTAAAAACGAAGATGAATTCGTTAAAGGTGTAGTTTACTCAGTAATGGTTGAGTTATACGCAATTTTAGGCTTTGTAATCTCTCTACTTCTAGTACTAAATGCATAATATTAGGAAAAGATTATGAATAATCTTGAAGTAATATTAGAATCAATTATTAACGAAGGAAATACTGAAAGTCAAAAGATATTAGATGAAGCGAATGCTAAAGCTAATGAGATAATAAATGAAAAAAGAAATGAAGCTGATAAAAGGGCTCGTGAAATTATAGAAAGTGCAAAAAAAGAAGCAGAGACTATAAGAAAAAACGAAACTGTGTCAACTGAAAGACAATCACGTGATATTGAGATTAATGCTAAAAATCAGGTTATTGATAAAGTTGTTGATGAACTTTTAGAAAATTTAAAAAATCTAGATTCTGATTCATATAAGAGATATGTAGAAAATACTCTTAACAAATCCAATATTATAAACGGTGAGATTTTACTATCAAAAAAACATAAAGATGCTCTAAAAAATGAAAACTTTAAGGGCCTAAAAGTATCAGACGATACAGTAGAAGATGGCTTTGTAGTAAAATCTGGTAAAATCGAATACGATAACAGATTTTCTTCGATAATAAAATATAACATCGATAATATAAGAAAACAAATTTCTGATGAAATTTTTAAGTAAGGAGGCTTAAATGAATAGAGATAACTATATAGGTGGATCTATCTCAACAAGACTATATGAAAAAAACCTCCTTACAAAAAATGATTTAGAAAGATTAAACGACTATGATGACCTAGGAGAAGTCCTAGCGGCCTTAAACGATTCTTCTTATAGGGAAGCTATCCAAGCTCTTAACCGTCCAGAAGAATACGAAAAAATACTCGATACTGAATTAAAAAAATCCTATGAGCTTATAGAAAGCACATCTGGTGAAAAGGAACTTTTACAATACTTTAGAGAAAGATATAATTTTCATAACCTTAAGGTAATGGTAAAAGAAATAGTGCAAGAGGAAGTATACACTCACTTATATAGTGATATAGGCAATATTGATTTAGCCTATATCAAAAAGATGCTTTCTAATGAAGACAGCGTAGATTTAGGATTTTTAGAAAGTCTTGATATAAAAGGTTATGAGCCTTTTAATAAATCAGTTAATCCTAATGATGTGTACCTAGATTATGCAAAAGATGCTCTTAATAGGTTTAGAGAAACAAATAACCCAAAATATATTGATATGACTTTGGATAAGTATTATTATGAAAAACTTTTAGAGGATGCTGAGCAAATAGGTCTAGATGATTTGACAAAATATACTAAAGAACGTATTGACCTTATAAATATCAAAACTCTTATACGTATAAAAGCACAAGATGCTAGTCTAGATGACCTTAAAGATGCATTAATAGACGGTGGATATATTGAACTTTCTAAATTCGATGACTTTTATGCAGTTGATATTAATCAAGTAGTAGTTAAACTTTCAAATGAAAATATCAATAAATATATAGTTAATACTATAGATAGTGATAAGTCGATGGATGAAAATCTACTTGATTTAGAAAAGTCTATAGATGATCATCAAATGGATTATTCAAGGAAAGCAAAATCCATGACCTATGGTCCTGAGGTTTTGATGAATTATATAATTTCTAAGGAAACTGAAATTAAAAATCTAAGGATCATTTTAGTATCAAAATTAAATTCTCTTCCAAGGGAATTTACTTTAGAAAGGTTGCGTGAAACATATGCATAGAGTAGCAGTAATCGGGGATAAGGACTCAGTCCTTGCATTTAAGGCACTCGGTGTAGAAGTATATACAGTTATAGATGGCAAAGAGGCAGCAGATACTATCAAATCTCTTGCCAAAGAGGATGTTGGTGTAATATTTATTACAGAAAAATTTGCACAACAAATTCCATCTACAATTGATAAATATAGAGATCAAATGACTCCAGCTATAATACTTATTCCAGGCAACAAAGGCTCTATGGGAATAGGTCTTGCTGATATTAATAAGTCAGTAGAAAAAGCTGTTGGAGCCAATATTCTAAATTAAAGGAGCTTAATTTGAAACAAGGTAAAATTACTAAAGTATCAGGACCATTGATAGAAGCTAGCGGATTATCTGATGCTAATATCTATGATGTGGTTGAGGTATCAAAAGATAAGCTCATCGGCGAAATAATAGAGATGAGGGGAGATGTTGCAAGTATTCAGGTATATGAAGAAACAACAGGAATAGGTCCTGGGGATGAGGTAATATCTACAGGACACCCTCTATCTGTTGAACTTGGACCTGGTATGCTTGAACATATGTATGATGGTATCCAAAGACCACTTCAAAAACTAGAAGATTTAGCAGGCAATTTCCTAAAAAGAGGAGTTACAGCTCCAGCACTTAATCGTGAGACAAAATGGGAATTCAAACCTACTATGGAAGCTGGAAATGAAGTTGGATCAGGAGATATTTTAGGTACAGTTGAAGAAACTACAGTACTTACACACAAAATTATGGTACCTTTTGGTATTTCTGGAAAATTAAAGGATATCAAAGAAGGTTCATACACAGTTGAAGAAACTATAGCTATAATTGAAACAGAAGATGGTGATAAAGAAATCAATATGATTCAAAAATGGCCAGTAAGAAAGGCTCGTCCATCAAAAAGAAAACTTGACCCAGATGAACCTCTTATTACAGGACAAAGAGTTATAGATACCTTCTTCCCAGTAGCTAAAGGTGGTACATCTGCAATTCCAGGACCATTTGGATCTGGTAAGACAGTAGTTCAACACCAAATCGCAAAATTTGCTGATGCAGATATGGTAGTTTATGTAGGTTGTGGTGAACGTGGTAACGAGATGACAGATGTACTTAACGAATTCCCAGAACTAGTTGATCCAAAAACTGGTGAGTCAATAATGAAACGTACAGTTCTTATTGCCAATACATCAAACATGCCAGTAGCTGCCCGTGAGGCAAGTATCTATACAGGTATTACACTTGGAGAATACTTTAGAGATATGGGTTACAATGTAGCTATGATGGCTGACTCAACAAGCCGTTGGGCAGAGGCACTTCGTGAAATGTCTGGACGTTTGGAAGAGATGCCAGGAGATGAAGGTTTCCCAGCTTATCTTGCAAGTAGAATTGCAGATTTCTATGAAAGAAGTGGTAAGGTTGAAGTTTTAGGAAATAGGGATGAGGAAGGAAGTCTAACTGTTATAGGAGCTGTAAGTCCTCCAGGAGGAGATCTTTCAGAACCAGTTACTCAAGCTACTTTACGTATAGTAAAAGTATTCTGGGGCTTAGATTATGATCTATCCTACCAACGTCACTTCCCAGCTATTAACTGGTTGAATTCTTATTCTCTATATCAAGATAAGATGGATAGATATATAGATACTAACGTCAACGAAGAGTTCTCAACTATGAGAAAACGTGCTATGAGTTTACTCGCTCAAGAACAATCACTTCAAGAAGTCGTAAGATTAGTTGGTCGTGATGCGCTTTCTGATGATGATAAACTTAAGCTTGATGTAACAAAATCTCTTAGAGAAGACTATTTACAACAAAATGCCTTCCATGATGTAGATACTTATTGTTCACTTAAAAAACAAAATATCATGCTTGATTTGATTTTATATAATTACGATAGATCATTAGAAGCCTTATCAGCCGGAGTGGAATTAGACAATTTAGAAGATCTACCGGTTCATGAGAAAATAACCAGAGCTAAGTTTATACATGAAGATGATATAGATAAGCTTAAAGATATAAAAAATGAAATTGACCAAGAAATTGGCGGACTACAAAGGGAGGCATAATGTTAAAAGAATATAAAACAGTTACCGAAGTTGTTGGACCTCTTATGCTTGTCGAAGGTGTAGAGGGTGTCAATTTTGATGAACTTGTAGATATAGAAATGCATACAGGTGAACGTCGTCGTGGCCGTGTTATAGAAATTGAAGAAGGACGTGCTATGGTCCAACTTTTCGAAGGGTCTACAGGTATTAATCTAGAGGCTACTTCTGTAAGATTTTTAGGTAGACCGCTAGAACTTGGTGTATCAGAAGACATGGTAGGGCGTGCATTTAACGGTCTTGGAGAACCAATAGATGATGGTCCAGATATCATTCCAGATGAAAAAAGAGATGTAAATGGGACTGCTATAAACCCAGTAAGCCGTGATTATCCATCAGAATTTATCCAAACAGGTATATCAACTATAGATGGACTAAATACTCTTGTACGTGGACAAAAACTTCCTATATTCTCAGGAAATGGACTTCCACATAACCAAGTAGCAGCTCAAATCGCTCGTCAAGCAAAAGTACTTAATGATGACGAAGGATTTGCTGTAGTTTTTGCAGCTATAGGTATAACTTTTGAAGAAGCACAGTTTTTCATGGAAGATTTTAGAAAAACTGGAGCTTTAGACCGCTCAGTGTTATTTATGAACCTTGCAGATGACCCAGCTATAGAACGCCTTTCAACACCAAAGATGGCACTTACCTGTGCAGAATACCTAGCATATGAAAAAGACATGCAAGTACTAGTAATCATGACAGACATGACCAATTACGCAGAAGCTTTACGTGAAGTATCAGCTGCTCGTAAAGAGGTACCAGGACGTCGTGGATATCCAGGCTACCTATATACAGACCTTTCTACAATTTATGAAAGAGCTGGAAAACTTCGTGGCAAACCAGGAACTATCACACAGATTCCTATACTATCAATGCCAGAAGATGATATTACTCACCCAATCCCAGACCTTACTGGTTATATCACAGAAGGACAGATTATCCTAAATCGTGAGTTATACAACCAAGGTGTAGAGCCACCAGTATCAATCCTTCCAAGCTTGTCCCGTCTTAAGGATAAGGGTATAGGTAAGGGTAAAACTCGTGAAGACCATGCTGGTACAATGAATCAAATCTATGCAGCTTACGCATCAGGGGTTGATGCTCGTGAGCTACAAAAAATCTTAGGTGACTCAGCACTTTCAGATGCAGACCTTGCATTTGCTGAATTTGCAAAAGAGTTTGAAGAAAAATATATCAACCAAGGATATTATACAAATAGAACAATCGAAGAAACTTTAAATTTAGGTTGGGAATTGCTTAAATTAATTCCAAAATCTGAGCTTAAGAGAATTGATGATAACCTTATTGAAAAATATATGGACTAGGTGATAATCTATGGCTAGACTAAAAGTAACACCAACTAGAATGAATCTAAACACCTTAAAAGAAAGGCTTGGCACAAGTAAACGTGGTTATAAACTTCTTAAGGATAAGCAAGATGAGCTTATGCGTCAGTTTATGATTTTAATTCGCGAAAACAAGGAGTTAAGAGAAGAAGTAGAAAAAGAACTTTCTGATTCTTTCTCTGACTTTCTTGTTGCAAGTGCTTTTATGAGTCCAGAATCTATGGAAGCAGCAGTAAGCTTTCCGACACAAAAAGTTGGTGTTGATATAGGTGTTAAAAATGTCATGAGCGTAAGAATTCCAGAAATGGAATTTAAGGTAGAACAAAATGAAGATGCAAGTATGTATTCATACGGATATGCTGAAACATCTGCAGGACTTGATCAAGCTATAAGTGGTTTAAATGATGTAATGGAAAAGCTACTTAAGCTTGCAGAGATGGAAAAAACTACTCAACTTATGGCTGATGAAATAGAGAGTACACGTCGTCGTGTAAATGCCCTAGAATATAGAACTATTCCAGATTTGGAAGAAACTATCAAATATATTAGAGCAAAACTAGAAGAAAATGAAAGAGCAACTATTGCAAGGCTAATGAAAGTAAAAGATATTATTTCAGATCCAGATGTAACTGATACGCTAAATGAAGCTGATTTTGTAGAACAGAGAAATTTAGAAGCTAATTTATAAGAAGAACAAATGAAATCAGGGCATTATTTTAGTATACAAAATGTGCAATTTTAGTAGTATTAAATGCTACCATAATTGCAGTCTATACTCTTATATCCCTAAGTTATGAAAGACTAAGGGAGAGATAATAATAAATATTTACTTAATGTTATAAGCTAATAAGATAAGTTAAATCAGTCTTTTGCTATGATTGATTTACTCTTATCATTGCTTATAATAATTTATTTTTTAGAAAAATAAGAATTGTTATAAACCATCTATCAATCTTAGAAAGTAGGCTTTCTGTAAGTACATTTATATTCATTTCGCTTATGATCTTTTTAGATAAAATTCCAAGATGAATTAGGGTTAGAAATTCTATGAAACTTACCTTATCTATAAATTTTTAAATAGACTTATCCTTTCTATTACAAGACCTTTTGTCAAACTCATAAACGTTGTTACTAATTCTTTGTGAATGTATTTGTTGTAGAAGTTAAACTCGATTAATTTGTTGATTTTTGCTTTAATTTTAATGGTTATAAGCTTAAGAGTTATTTTTTATAACCATATATTTCTAGTAGTTACTCAAAAGACTTTTATATATGAAAAAATTAAGTATAATATAAGGCATACGACAAAGTATTTGAGTTTAATTATAAGTGATTAGATATTTAAAAAGATTTAGCAAATGGCGTTGTGGCTGATGCTAGATCTTTTGCTAATTATATAAGATCGTCCTTATAAATATTTAAAACTCATAGAGAGGTTTTTATGGATACCAAAAAGTTAAAACCAGCCCTTGCAATAGCATTGCTGTCTCTAGGGCTTGCTATATATATTGCGTTAACTGGAGAGGTTACTGAGGCGAGTATTTGGTCACTTTTTCCACCTTTAGTAGCTATTTTTGTGGCATTATTTACAAAAGAAGTCTTTTCGTCTCTATTTTTAGGGATTGTCACAGGGGCTATCTTAGCTTCAGGAGGCTCACTTGGAGTTTTTCTAAATAATCTAGTGCAGAAAGGATTTATTACTTCTATTTCACAAACTTCAGGAATTTTTATATTTTTAATAGTTCTTGGAATAATAGTTGTACTTATAAATTATTCAGGAGGATCTAAAGCATTTGGGAATTGGGCTAATTCAAAAATAAAGACTAGAAGAGGCTCACAGCTTGCTGCATTTTGCTTATGCATAATGCTATTTATTGATGATTATTTTAATTGTTTAACAAGTGGATCTGTCATGAAACCTATAACTGATTCTCACAGGGTATCAAGAGCAAAGCTTGCTTACATAATAGATGCAACAGCGGCTCCCGTTTGTATGATAGCACCCATATCTTCATGGGCGGCTGCGGTTACAGGATATGCCGAAAATAGCCATATGTCAGGTATAGAGTTATTTATAAGAGCAATTCCCTTTAACTTTTACTCTCTTTTGACATTGGTTTTTGTAATAAGTATTATAGTCTTTGATAATGATTTTGGTCCAATGAAAAAATACGAGAGAAGAGCTATAGAAGAAGGAAATCTAGGCATTAGGAAGGATATTACTATTGATGATTCAGATGAACACTTAAATGGATCTGTAATTGATTTAGTTTTTCCTGTATTAGCATTGATTATCTCTTGTGTTATTAGCTTAATTAATGTAGGCGGATTTTTTGATTTTAAAAGTCCTTTTTATCATGATTTTGTGAACGCTTTTGCTAATACAGATTCATCAATAGCTCTTGCAATGGGATCTATTATTGCTCTTATAATAACTATAGTATTTTTTGTAGTAAAAAAAGCATTAACATTTGAAAAGTCAATGGATGCTATTTCTGAAGGTTTTTCTTCAATGGTATCAGCTATTTTGATCTTGACAATGGCTACGAGCCTAAAGAATATATCCAACGATTTATTGGGATCTACTCAATATGTAGGTGGACTTATGGCAAACGCAGCAGGAAGTTTAAATTCGTTTTTGCCAGTTGTAATTTTTATAGTTGCAATATTTCTTGCCTTTGCTACGGGAACAAGCTGGGGTACTTTTGGAATTTTGATACCAATTGTAGTATCTATGTTTGAGCCAACAGATCCAATATTCTTTATAGGCATATCAGCTACTCTTTCGGGGGCAGTATGCGGAGATCATCTATCTCCAATATCTGATACAACTATAATGTCATCTACAGGGGCAGGTTGTATTCATATTGATCATGTTAAAACTCAATTGCCATATGGCATGAGTGTTGCAGCTATATCTGCAGTAGCATATATCATAGCAGGATTTACTCATTCAGCAATCATTTCCTTATCTTTTGGGGTGATAGTAATTTTTGTGTTGATGTATGTATTAAAGTTAAAAAATAAAAAAGAACTTGGGTCTGTTGCAGAATGAATAATAGTCCCCAAATCATTAGAAGAAGCTCTACGGAAATTTTGCCTTAACGAGTCGGCTGGCTATGTAAAAAATTTCCTAAGAGAAACCTCTAATGATGGGAGATAATTATTCATATTTTGCAACAACCCAATTTTTTATATAAAATTGTTTTGACAATATCAAAAATAATGTATATAGTCATTCTTAGATAAAAAAGAACGGAGAGAATATAAATGGACCAAGGCCCCTACCATAGCTTAATTACAATTCTTATTACAATTTTATTTTTAATAATCAACGGCACTTTTACAGCCATTCACTCAGGATTAATTACACTTAATCCAATGAAATTAGAGGAAGAGAAAGAAAATGATACAAAAACTAGGACTATTCTAAAGATTATATCTGATCAAGATAGACTAAATCAATCTTTCGACATAGTAAATATAATATTTTCCCTTTTAACAATTGCTTATTTTTCAAATAGGTTAAGTGATTTAAGTTCTGATGGCTTTTTCTTTGGTGGAATGATCTCTTTAAGGTGGATGACCTTTATTGAGATAGTTATATATGCAATTATAAAAGTTATATTTGTAGATAAGATTCCACAAAGAATTGGCGTAAGATTTCCTATGGAAATAACTAGATATACTGTAGGTCTTATTAGATTTGTAATGTTTTTGACCAAACCTTTAGTTTCTATAACCACATCTGTAACAAATTTTTTTATGAATATCTTTGGTATAGAGGCAGGAGCAGTCGAAAAAGAAGTTACAAGTGAGCAGATCAAATCTATATTCCAAGTTGGTGAAAACCAAGGAATTATTCGACCCATGGAGTCTAAGATGATTAACTCTATTATGGGATTTGATGATCTTATTGCAGAAGAAATCATGACAGCGCGTACGGATGTCTTTATGATTGATATTAACGATAAAGATAAAACTTGGCTTGATGAATTTAGTAAAATAAGACATTCTAGGATCCCAGTGTATGAGGATGAGTTAGATAATATATTAGGGATTTTATATACCAAAGACTATCTACTTGAAGCTACTAGAGTGGGGATTAAGAATGTCCATTTAAAAAGTCTTATAAAGCCAGCTTATTTTGCTCCAGATAAAATAGAAACAGATAAGCTTTTTTCTGATATGCAGATAAAGCATACCCATATGGCAGTCTTGATAGATGAATATGGTGGATTTGCAGGAGTAGTAACTATTGATGACCTACTAGAAGAAATTGTAGGAGACCTAGAGGAAGGAACAAGCAAAGGACCTGAATTTAGAGAAAATCGCAAGGGAGTTTATATAGTCAAGGCATCTATTTCTATTAAAGATCTTAATGAAAAAATTCCTATAGATATAGATGAAAATAATGAAAACTTTGATTCCTTAGGTGGTTTTATAATAGATAAACTAGGCTATATACCAGAAGAGGGAGCCAATGAAACAATAGAATACAATGGCTATGAGATAAGAATCCTTTATATAGAAGATAATAGGATAAAAGCTTGTAGGATCAGACGATTGCAATATTCTGGGGATAAAGATCATTCCAAAGATGGGAATATTTTATACGAAGAAAAATAAAATTTAAAGATACTTGCAAATATTATGATGGACTTTGAAATATAATTGTAAGTATATGAGATGGTATTAAAGGGTATAAGATTATACTCTTTATAAAGTTGTACCCAATACCAGGTCTGGTAGTTATACTAGTTCCGGTATTTTATGGATATGTAAATAATTTTGTGTATCAACCTAAATCCTGAGTAAGGGTAAGGGTTGATACATTTTTTATGTATCAATATATGTCCATTCCTATAGGAATAGAGCTTGTCTTAATTTTAAATAACTTTAATAAACTGTCAAATTTCATGAAAGTTTACAGCAAATTTCACACTTGATTTTTTACTTATTTAAAACCTCACTTCAAAAAATATTGATAATTGTGATAAGATTTGATCCCAGTCGCGTATTCTGCTCGTCCATTTACTTTGAGGCATCTACCATTGCTAGATACAAACTTTTTTGTAGAGAATAGTCACTTGGAAATATGGTCTTGTTTTTAGTAACTTTTCTTAGTTGTCTATTGAAGTTTTCCATGGCATTTGTAGTATATACTAGTTTTCTTATCCCTTCTGGATATTTGAAATATGTGGATAGTTCTGTACAGTTGTTTTTCCAAGAGCTTACACACATCGGATATTTTTTATCCCATTTTTCTTCAAAGATGCCTAGATTTGTTAGAGCTAATTCTTCTGTTGATGCTTTGTATACTGCTTTTAAGTCTTTCATTAATTCTTTTATATCTTTGTAGGATACATATTTTGTTGAATTCCTTATTTGATGGATTATGTATTTTTGAATTTCTGCTTTTGGATATACTGCTTTTTTGACTACTATGTTGTTTTCTCTTACCTGGTAATGTATAGCGGCTAGGAATACCATAGGGTAGACTTTTTCTAATACTCCCTTTAACACAAAGTCTACTTTATGTACATCTCTAAAGACATCTTTTTTTCCAGACTTACCTACTACGGAACGTCCATAGGCTACAATTACAGCATCTTTTAATTGATTTTCCATATTATATTATCCTTTCTATATTTCTATCACAATATTTGATAATAGTATAACGCTAATAGAATTTAATATATTAGTTAAAAAATGGCAAGTATTTTATTTTTTCTTAATTAGTTTATAGTATATTTTACAGCAGATATATAACGAGACTCTTCTAGAAAGAGTTAATTGAGAATCTAAAATATGGGGAAAGTTATGAGGATATTTTTAAAAGAAGATTTAGTGATAAATTTGCCTAATCAAAGCCTTCTAAGTTATACATTAGAATTTTATATTGAATACTGTAATGAATTAATTTATAGATTTGACTGACTAAGTAGGGTGATATTCTAGCTATTGAAACTATTTTAATCTAACAAAGAAAGCTTTAAGTTTATTAATATTTTTGAATAGAAAGTTATTTTTGACATGTACAAAAGAAAGAATTTGATATATCATGATAATGGTTATCAATGTTGAATGTAAGCTTATATTTAAATGAAAGAGAGGAATTAATTTGAAATTATACAAAAAATTATTTTCCTATATGCCAGAAAAAAAGATTAATGGAATATTGTCTCTAATTTTCACGGCATTTGGATGTTTTATACAGTTTTATGCTTATTATTTAATTTGGCAGATACTTTTTAATGTTTTTACACAAAGAAACTCTTTAAATATAAAATCTAGTGTATCGATTGTTTTACTTTTATTTATAGGTCAAGCGGTTTTATATATAATTGGAACTTGGATGAGTCATTTAGCAGCTTTTAGTTTAGAAACGAGGCTTAGAGAAAAAGGAATTAAGAATTTAGTGAATGCTTCAAATACTTTTTTTGATACTCATCAGTCAGGAGAAGTTAGAAAAATTATAGACAACAATGTCGAGCAAACTCATATGAGTGTGGCTCATTTAATACCTGACCATACAGCGGCAATTATTACACCAATACTATTACTAATCTTGGTTTTTAATATAGATCTTTATCTAGGCATATTTTTTGTGATAATTGTGTTAATATCTATGTTTTTACTTTACAAAATGTCTGGTGAAAAAGATTTTACTATAGCTTATATGAAAAAATCTGATGAACTTAATGGACAGGCTGTTGAGTATGTCAGAGGATTGCCAGTTGTAAAGATTTTTAATGCTCCACTCATAGGCTTTAAAAAGCTATATAGGACTATTAACGACTATAGAGATATGGTTTATGAATATTCTATGTCTTGTAGGTTGCCTTTTGTAAGCTTTCAGTGGGTATTAAACATATTTATCATCACGCCTATATTTATTGCCATTTACATGGTAAAAAATGGAGCAGATCCTTATCTTTGGTCTGCCAAAATTTTGTTTTTTACATTGTTTATGGGTTTATTTTTCTCGGATTTGATGAAGATAATGTATGTAGGTTTGTACAATGTAGAGGCCAATACAGCAGTTGACAATCTTGAGAGTTTATTTGACGAGATGAAAGATAATGCGATTACTTATGGTAATGATGAATTTATAGAAAATTATTCTATAGAATTTAAAAATGTAAGTTTTTCTTATGACAAAAAGACTAAGGTTATAGACAATTTATCTTTTAAATTAGACCAGGGTAAAGTTTATGCCCTAGTAGGACCATCTGGAGGTGGCAAATCAACTATTGCAAAACTTATTTCTTCTTTATATCCTATAGATTCTGGAGAAATTTTAATTGGCAATAAGAATATTTATTCTTATAGAAGAGAAACTTTAATGGATAATATTGGCATGGTTTACCAAAATCCAAAACTATTTCAAGGAATTTCAATTTTTGAAAATGTAAAACTTGCCAAAAAAGATGCATCTGAAAAGGAAGTTTATGATGCTTTAAAACTTGCAAAATGCGATCAATTCATAGATAGGTTTGAGGATGGTTATGATTCTATAATTGGATCAAGCGGGGTCAATTTATCAGGTGGAGAGATACAAAGAGTATCTATAGCAAGGATATTTCTAAAAGACCCTAAGGTCATTATTTTAGATGAAGCATCAGCTGCAGCAGATCCAGAAAATGAATATGAACTTCAACAAGCCTTCAAAAGTCTAATGGAAGGCAAAACAGTTATTATGATTGCTCATAGACTGTCATCTATTCGTGGAGTTGATGAGATATTAGTAGTTGAAGACGGAAATATAATTGAGCGTGGAAGCCACGATTATTTGATGGAAAAGGAGGCTAGGTACAAACAATTTGTAGATTTGTATGATGAAGCCAACCAATGGAGGATAAGCTAATGAAAGATTATTTAAAAAATAGATTTGCCCTAACAGATGAGGGTGCAAAGGGAACGTCGATAGCTATTTTTTATTCCACCCTTAAAAACCTATCTTTTATGTTGCCTATATTTTTGCTAATGTATACAATCCAGGGTTTGTTGGGTCTTGGGGACTTTTCGCTTAAAGCTACTATAATATCCTATATTATTATAGCTTTTATAATGGCCTTGGTACTTGATAAGGATTATAAGACAACCTATAACGAGACATATAAAGAAAGTGCAAATTTAAGGATTAGTCTTGCTGAAAAATTAAAAGATTTGCCCCTATCATTTTATGCTAGCCACGATCTTACAGATTTATCCCAAACTATAATGAAGGATGTAGAAACTATAGAACACTGTCTAAGTCATTCTATCCCAGGTTTTTATGGTTTTATAATTAGTTTTTGCATCGTTTCAATTTTGTTATTAATAGGAAATGTTAGACTAGCCTTGGCTATAATTATTCCAATTTTAGCAAGTGTATTATTGACATTTTTATCTAAAAACAAGCAAAAAAAAGCTACAGGTAAATATTATAAAGATCAAAGAGAATCTGCTAGGATTTTTCAAGAGCTTATAGACGCATCTACAGAAATCAAAGCTTATAATTTAAGCGAAAGCAAAGAAAAAGAAGCAATTAACTTTGTAAATAAGCTTGAGAAAAACCATATTGCTACTGAAATATCTCAAGTTATACCAGTAATACTTTCACAAATAGTGGCAAAATTTGCCTTAGGTTTTGTCATGTATTTTGGCTTAAAAGAACTTAATGAAGGAAATATAAATATTTTATACTTTTCCGGCTACTTATTTGCTGCGGCAAGGCTAATAGATGGAGTAGATCAATTTACAACATTCTATGGAGAATTTATGTATATAGATTCACCAGTTGAAAAAATCAAAGCTATTGAATCGGCAAATATGCAAAAGGGTCACAGAAGTGATTTAAAATCTTTTGATATTACTTGTGAAAATCTCGAGTTTTCTTACAAAGATAGCAAGAAAGTAATAGATAATGTTTCCTTTAAAAGTAAGCAGGATAAAGTAAGTGCCTTGGTAGGCCCATCTGGTTGTGGAAAGACGACCTTACTTCGACTTTTATCAAGACTTTATGATTATGATAAAGGCAAGATAACTATAGATGGCAAAGAAATTAATGCCATAGATACTAAGGATTTATTTAGCCATATATCCATGGTATTTCAGGATGTAATATTATTTAATGGAAGTGTCATGGATAATATAAGGCTTGGAGATTTATCCGCAAGTGACGATGAAGTTTTGAAAGCTGCAAGGCTTGCCAATTGCGACGAGTTTGTAAACAAACTTCCAATGGGATATAAAACTCTAATTGGAGAAAATGGGTCAAACTTATCTGGAGGAGAGAGACAGAGAATTTCAATAGCTAGGGCATTTTTAAAAAATGCAGAAATAATTTTATTAGACGAAATAGCAGCTTCTTTAGATGTAGAAAATGAAAAGTATATCCAAGAGTCTTTAAATGAACTAACAAAAAATAAGACAGTAGTGCTTATATCTCATAGAATGAAGTCAATTCAAAATGTAGATCAAATTATAGTTATGAATGAGGGGAAAATCGAAGCTTTAGGAACTCATGAATATCTTTTGGACAATAGTAAAACTTACGCAAAAATGATAGAAAGCTCAAGGCTTTCTGAGGAGTTTGTATACTGATGGAAGTTTTTTATAAGTGAATAAATTTAATGTACGAGATTTAGTAAATGCAGGAGTATTTTCTCTTTTAGTCGTTATGGCAGTATGGGTTGCTGGCATGATAGGTTTTATACCTGTGCTCATGCCTCTTGTCCCTTTTGCTTGTTGTTTGTTATCAGGACCTATTTTTATGCTCTATTCAACTAAAATAGATAAATTTGGTATGATTTTGATAATGGGCATTATTTTTGGCTTGGTATTTTCTTTAAGTGGTCATGGCTCTCTTGCTTTTCCACTCATTGTTCTTATTGCTTTAGTTTCAGAATTTATAATGAAAAAAGGTAATTACAAAAGCATAAAATATGCAAGGTTAACTTATATGTTTTTTTCATTATTTTCTGCTGCTAATCTATTACCTTTATATATAGCTAGAGATTCTTATAAAGAGAATTTGATAAGCCAAGGTTATAAAGCAGACTTTGTAGAAAAGTTAATGTCAGTAATGCCTACTTGGTCATTTGTTCCAATTGTTGCTCTTGGTGTATTAGGTGCTTATTTAGGTTGTACGCTAGGAATAAAAATACTTAAAAAACACTTTATAAAAGCAGGAATGGCATAGATGAAGCTTGATTTTAGAACAAAACTACTTTTAACTATAGTAGTAGGAGTTGTTGTAATTGAAGGGAGCCTAGTACATAACTATTATTATTTAGGAATGTTCTTGTGCTTCTTACCTTATATTTTTGCCTTGGTAGATAAAAGATGGTCAATGCTTATAAAGGGAGTAGTAGTAAATACTCTCGCCATTGTAGGAAATAAATACTTATTAATACTTCCTCAAAATATACGGACTATGATATTAAACTTGTATTGTGGAATTACTATGAGCGTTCTACCAGGCTTTATGATGGGTTATTATACAATCAGCACTACTACTATGAGTGATCTAGTCTATGCTCTAAAAAAAATAAAGTTTCCTGATTATATAATAATACCTATTTCAGTTATGTTTAGATTTTTTTATTCCATAAAAGAGGACTATCAAAAAATAAATGAGGCTATCTATATGCATGGATTGACGGCTAAAAATTTCTTTAAAGATCCAGCTAGGATTTTGGAATATAAATTTGTTCCCTTGCTAATGATAACCTCACAAACAGCTGATAATGTATCAATATCTGCAATGACAAGAGGGATGAAAGTAGGATGTGAACGTTCTAGCATTTCAAATACTAGACTTAAATTTTTTGATTATGTCTTTTTAGTATTTTCCTTGCTTTTAATAATTTTATTTATAAGGGGAAAGTATGCTAGAATTTAAAGATTTTGGATTAGACTATGAAGATGTTGACAAAAAAAGTTATAAGATATTAGAAAATGTCAATATAAATTTTGAAAAAGGCTCTGTGAATGTAATAACTGGGGAATCCGGCTCTGGTAAGTCATCGATTATTAAAGCTATCAATGGAATAATTCCTGAGATTGATAAGGCAAAATTGAGTGGGAAAATTGAATTAGATGGTAAGAATCTAGTAGATATGACCATAGCAGATAGAAGTAAGTTTATATCTACGGTATTTCAAAATCCTAAAAATCAATTTTATGCAGTAAATTCTCTTGATGAGATAGCTTTTGCTTTGGAAAATAGAAATATAGAAAGAGATGAAATATTTCAAACTATTGATAGATATAGCAATATATTAGGTACAGAAAAACTTCTTGATAAGGACTTATTAAAATTATCAGGTGGACAGAAACAATTAGTGGCAATTACTTCTGTAGCAGTTTTAGATAATGATATATATGTATTTGATGAACCCTCAGCCTCTCTTGATAAAAAAGCAATTGAAAAGCTAGCAAATGTTATTAAAATCTTAAAATATATGGGTAAGATTATAATTATCGCTGAGCATAGACTTTATTATTTAAAAAATATACTAGATAAGCTTTGTATAATTAAAGAAAATAATCTTATAGAATATGATAAAGAAGAAGTAAATAATGATTTGATAAAGACTTATAATCTAAGAAGATTAGATGAAATAGGGATTAATGAAATAAAAAATGAAAAATGGACTAGAAAGTCTTTAGATGATAAGTCATATGATCATAATCATGCATTAAAATGTATTAATTTTTATTGCAAATATAAAAATAGTAAGCGAGTTTTATTTGACTTTAATATTTCTTTTGATCCTGGGATATATTTTATAATTGGTAAAAATGGCATAGGAAAAACATCCTTTATTAGGAATTTGTGTAAGCTAAATAAGAGGCAAAAGTCTTTAGTTTACTATAAAGGTCAGAAAATTAAGTCAAGTGGAGATTATATATCCCTTGTAATGCAAGATGTAAACTATCAGCTTTTTACAGAGAGCGTATATAAAGAGATTTCAATAGTTACAGAGGATGAAAAAATAAAAGATGAAAGTCTTTCTAAACTTGGCTTAATAGATAAGAAAAATATACATCCTCAAAGCTTATCTGGTGGACAAAAACAAAGACTTGCCCTAGCTTTAGCATATGCAAGTCCAAAGAAAATTGTTATCTTAGATGAACCTACATCTGGTCTTTGTATGACAAATATGAAAAAAATAATTGAAATAATTAAAGAAATGAAAGAGATGGGAAAAGTAGTAATAATTGTAACCCATGATTATGAATTTATAAAGATAGCTAATGAAAATGTTGTGGAGTTTATAGATGAATGTTAAGGGTATAGAAAGCTGGGGATTTAGGGCTTATCCTACAGAAGATAAAGAAATTTTTGATTATAAATCTATAATTTGTTCGGAGAATAAAATGAGAGGATATTTAATATTTCCAGGAGTTTATATAATATATATAGATTTTAAAGAAAAATATATGGCTGAAAATTCATTTGAAAATGGAAATTATGGCTATAGGATAGCTTATTCATATGAGGGTAATTATTTTACTTATATAAATAATTCTAAAGTGTTGATTAATAGACAGTTATTTATAGGTAAGTATATTCCTAACTCTAAACAATCATACACTAATAGAGATAGAACGACTGCTTTTAATATAGTGATAACCCCTAATAACTTAGATGAAAGTATTTTCTATTATGATATCATTAATAATTTTTTAGATTCTTATAAAAATGTAAGAGATATAGGATGTATTTTATCTAGCCCAAAAGCGTTGAATACAGCTGATGAACTTATATTATCACTAAAAGAAGAAGATAAGCTATTAATTTCATTAAAAACTTTAGAGTTAATATATTTAATTTCCAAGGGGAAAGTGTATGATAATAGGCTTAAGTATTATCAACAAAGCGAGGATGATAAAATCATTTTGATAGAAAAATATTTTAGAGAGAATTTATCGGCAAATATTAATCTGGATTTAATATGTGATAAATTTAGTATCTCAAAGACAAATTTAAATACCAAATTTATTAGAAAGTATCAACATACCCCTATGAAATATCTAAATAATCTTAGGATGATTAAAGCTCAAGAGTTTTTAATAAATACAGACAATGATATAATTCAGATTTCAAACGTATTAGGCTATACGGATCCATCAAATTTTACAAGATCTTTTAAAAAATATACTGGACTTTGTCCTAGTAAATATAGAAATTTAAATAGGAAATAATTTAAAGTAATAGTAAAAAAATGATTTTTATAAAAAGGTGCTGTTGCAAAACTATGAATAATTATCATCCCATCATTAGAAGGTTCTCTTAATAAATTTCTTTAGTAAATTTTTTGCATAGCCTGCTGACTCGTGGAAACAACGTTTCCGTAGAAGTTATTCTAATGATTTTGGGACGATTTATTCATCTCCTGCAACAGCTCATTTTTTATGAATGGTGGCTTAATCTGTAATTAAATCTAGCTTCAAGTAATCATTATATTTTCTAAGGAAAAGCATGCCGCCATCTAGCATATATATATTATCAAAACCTAAGTTATCCATCATTTTTATAAGTTTGGATACTTGGGTTCCCGTTTCATCATAAAATAATATTTTTCTATCTTTTGGGAGTTGACTGACTTTTTCTTTTAGATTCTTACTATCAAGTAACTTAGCGTCTTTTATATGACACTCATTAAAGTAAACTTCGTTTCTGATATCGTATATATCATATTCGTCTTTAATATTTTTAAGCTCAGACAATCTAACATGTTTTAGCCTGTTTTCTTTTATATTAATTGCTTGGCTAGCTATTACGTTGTTAGCATCTTCTGTAGTGGAATAGTATGGCTGATAGCCTAACTCTAAATCGTATAGGTCATAGATTGTTCCTCCCATTTTTATAAGAGTAGCTATTACATCTATTCTCTTATCAACTATTCCTTTACCAAGAGCTTGAGCTCCATAAATCTTGCCTGTTTCTTTATCAAAGAGAAGCTTCATATATATCATTTTTGAATCGGGCATTATACTTACTATATCTGAGTGTGATATGAGAGTTGTATCGTAAGCATAGTTTTCTTTTTTCAGGATATTTTCGCCAAGTCCTGTTACTGAAATATTTAAATCAAATGATTTGATTGAGAAAGTGCCTATGTATTTTAAGGCTTTATCATCTAACCCTAATATATGCTTTGCAACAAACTTTGCTTGCCTATGAGCAGGCCATGCTAGTTTTAGATTTTGCTTTTCGCCAGTTATGAAATTTGTTATATCAATTGCATCGCCTATGGCATAGATATTTGGATCATCAGTCTGATAAAAGTCGTTAGTTACAATTGACCCCTTATCTGTAATGGATAGGTTAGCATCTTTGGCTAATTTATTATTTGCGTTCATACCTAAAGCTAGGATCACAAGATCTGCTGGGACTTTTTTGCCAGATGCAAAAATCACTTCTTTATCATTTATTTCGATAAGTTCTTTTTCATGAACTATATCTACATTATTGTCTATAATATTTTCTTCTATAAAAGCTTTTAGTTCATCATCTACTACCCCTAAAATTTTTCCCCTGATGAACATGGTTACGTGTGTATTAGAAAGTTTATTTAGGGCATGAGCAGCTTCTATTGCTATGAATCCTCCTCCTGCAACAAAAATTTCCTTTGGATGATTTTTCTCACAATAAGCTCTTATGTTTTCTACGTCTACGACATTTTTTATAGAAAATACATGGGACTTGTTAGTTCCCTTTATGGATTCTGGTAAGTTAGGACTAGCACCAGGAGCTAGCACTAAGTAATCATATGACTCGTTAAATTCTTTACCGCATCGTTTATCTAAAACTTTTACATATTTTTCTTTTCTATTTATATCTATAACTTCATGATAGTTATATGCATCAATATTATAATTTTTCTTAAATATATCACTATTTCTATGCACTAAAAGTGAGCTATCTTTGATTTCGTAGGATAGATAATAAGGCAACTCACAATTGCCAAAACTCATATCCCTATCTTTCTCAAACATTACGATCTCAATGTTCTCATCTAATCGTCTAAGGGCTGCTCCACAAGTAGCTCCACCAGCAACAGCTCCAACTATTACTACTTTCATAAATTTATCCTTATAATTTCACTTATTTAACTTAATTACTATAACATATTTACCCTATTTACCTAGTTTACTTATATATTAAAAGTCATGAAAAGATGAGGGGCCTTTATAAACATCCTAGCAAAAGTAAATATTCTATTCGTTAGAATTATGTAACTTGCAAAAACTAATTTTGAAGGTAAACTAAGATTAGAATATTAACTATGATAGGGACAGTAGTAATTGCAAATACCTACAGAGAAAGACAGTAGCTGAGAAGTCTTGGTCTAGTAATTAACGAAAACCACCCTTGAGTTTTTTTAAGAAATTAAAACGTTAGGTCGCGTTAAGACCTTAATGAGCACAAATTTAGGTGGAACCACGGGAATAATCCGTCCTTTTATCGACTAGTCGATAGAGGACGGTTTTTTGTTTGGGATTTGCCAGAAAAGGAGAAAAAATGATTAAAGTAACATTACCTGATAATTCTGTAAAAGAATATATAGAAGGAATATTAGTTCGAGATGTAACAAAAGATATTTCAAATGGCTTATATAGACAAGCAGTAGGTGCTGTAGTAAATGGCAAAGTAATGGGCTATATTGAACCATTAACAGAAGATTGTGATTTTAGAGTAGTAAAATTTGATGATCCAGAAGGAAAGGAAATCTTTTGGCATACAACAAGCCATGTAATGGCAGCAGCAATCAAGCAACTATGGCCAGATACAAAGTTTGCGATAGGGCCTGCTATTGGCGATGGCTTTTACTATGATATGGAAACAGACCATAGATTTGTCCCAGAAGATTTAGAAAAGATAGAAGAAAAAATGCTAGAAATAGCTAAAGATGATAAGAAAATGGTAAGGCTAGAAGTTAGCCGAGATGAAGCTTTAAAGATGTTTAAAGAAGAAAGCCAAGACTACAAGGTAGAACTTATAAATGATCTTGCTGAAGATGAACTAATTACCTTATACAAGATGGGAGATGTATTTACAGATTTATGCCGTGGTCCACACTTAGAATCTACTAAAAAAATTAAAGCGGTTAAACTTAAAACTATAGCTGGTGCTTACTGGAGAGGTGATTCCGATCGTCAAATGCTTCAAAGAATCTATGGTATTTCTTTTGAAAAGGCAAAACAACTTGAAGAATGGGAAGAATTACAAAAAGAAATCGAACGTCGTGATCACAGAAAAATAGGTCGTGAAATGGATTTATTCTCATTCCATGAAGAAGGACCAGGATTTCCATTCTTCCATCCAAATGGAATGATCTTGATGAATGAATTGTTAGACTGGTGGAGAGATGTATTAGAAGAACGTGGATATGGAGAAATCAAAACTCCACTTATTATGAATGAAGAACTATGGCATAGGTCAGGTCACTGGGACCACTATAAAGAAAATATGTATTTTACAAAAATTGATGAGGAGGACTATGCTATTAAGCCAATGAACTGTCCAGGTTCAGTATTGACATACGCATCAAACCAACATTCTTATAGAGACCTACCAATTAGACTTGCAGAATTTGGACAAGTTCATAGACACGAACTTTCAGGAACTCTTCATGGACTTTTCAGAGTAAGAACATTTACTCAAGATGATGCCCATGTATATTGCTTACCTAGCCAAATCAAAGACGAAGTTTATAGAATGATAGACCTAGCTGACCTTCTTTATTCAACATTTGGATTTAAATATTCATTAGAATTATCAACAAGGCCAGATGACTATATGGGAGAACTCGCAGATTGGGATTTTGCAGAAGAACAACTTAAAGCTGCCCTCGAAGAACGTGGTATAGATTATGAGTTAAACCCAGGTGATGGTGCATTTTACGGTCCAAAAATCGACTTCCACTTAGAAGATGCAGCTAAAAGAACATGGCAATGTGGTACTATCCAACTAGACTTCCAATTACCACAAAACTTTGATTTAACATACATCGATGAACATGGCGAAAAACAAAGACCAGTTATGCTACACAGAGCTCTACTAGGATCAGTAGAAAGATTTATAGGTGTACTTACAGAACACTTTGCAGGTAGATTCCCACTATGGATTAACCCAGAACAAGTAGTAATCATCCCAGTATCAGATAAATTCCTAGATACAGCAGAAGGTTTAGAAAAACAAATTAAAGAAGCTGGCTTTAGAGTATCTGTAGATAAAAGAAGCGAGGGAGTAGGCTATAAAATCAGACAAGCCCAACTAATGCGTGCAAATTACATGCTAGTAGTAGGGGAAAAAGAAGAAGAATCAAAACTACTTACAGTTAGAAACAGAGATGGTGAAGAAACACCAGAAATTTCATTAGAAAACTTAATCGAAAAATTAAGTGAAGAAAGAGATAGCAAATCAGTAAATCCTGCTTTCTAAGCAAAAAATTATGCAAAAAAGTCTGGGAAAACATTCCTAGGCTTTTTTACTTTACCTAGCCACTATTGACATAAATTTGCAAGTCGGGTTTACTGTATAAGCTTAAATATAATGTATAATTATTTTTTAGGGAGATTTTATGGAAGAAATACAGATAACAGAAAATAAACTAGGAACATTACCAATTGATAGACTATTGCTAGAAATGGCAATACCAATGGTTATTTCAATGCTCGTTCAATCAATCTATAATATAGTAGACTCAATGTTTGTATCAAGGATATCAGAAGATGCACTGACAGCAGTATCTCTTGCATTTCCTGTGCAAAATATCCTAATTGCCTTTGCAGTAGGTATAGGAGTAGGAGCTTCAGCATTATTATCTAGGTTTTTGGGAGAAAATAATAGAGATAGGGTAGGGTCAGTAGCTATCCACGGAGTAGTAATATCTGCCATCACATATGTAATATTTGCCTTGGTTGGTATATTATTTACAAACTCATTTGCCAACGCCCAAGGACAAAATGCAGCGGTTACAACCTATACTAAAGAATATATGTATATTGTAACTATCTTTAGTATGGGGATATTTTTCCAAGTGCTTGCAGAAAAGTTACTCCAAGCAACATCTCTTACTACTTACTCAATGATTACCCAAATATCAGGAGCAGTCATAAATCTAATACTTGACCCAATATTAATTTTTGGGCTCTTTGGATTTCCAAGGCTTGAAGTAAAAGGAGCTGCCATTGCAACAGTAATAGGACAATTAGGTGGAGCATTAATAGGTTTTTATTTTAATAAAACAAAAAATACCGACATCAAATTTACTACAAAAAAATTTAGATTCCACGGAGACATAGTAAAACAAATCTTTATGATAGGTCTACCAACTACAGTTATGAATACTATAGGATCTATAGTAGTTTTTGTTATAAACTTAATTCTAAGAGACTTTGGAGCAAGTGCTATAGCAGCTTTTGGTGTAATGTTTAAATTTCAGTCCTTTGCATTCTTGCCAGTATTTGGTATATCAAATGCACTAACAACTATAGTTTCCTATAATTATGGAGCAAGAAAAAAAGAAAGAATAAAAGGGTCTATTGGTTTAGCTATAAAAAGCTCTTTTGTTCTAATGACAATATCAGTACTAATAATGTGGATATTCCCAAAACAATTATTAGGATTTTTTAATGCAACAGAATCCATGATAGAAATAGGGGTGCCAATGATGAGAATAGTTTCCCTATCCTACATCACAGCAGTCCCATCTATAGTAGCAGTAGGAGGAGTTTTCCAATCTCTAGGAAACTGGCAAATAGCTATCTTCCAATCGTTCCTAAGACAATTAATAATCCTAATACCAATATTTTACGCCCTAAGCCGCACAGGCAACCTAAATATAGCATGGTGGGCTTTCGTAATAGCAGAATCATTAAACACAGTTTTATGTACATGGATGCTAAGAAAAGAAGTTAGAAATAAGATAGACACCCTAGAACCAGCAAAGACAGTAGCATAAACTACTGTCTTTTTTTCTTTCGGGAAAATTTTTGGTTTTTTTCTATATATAAGTAAGATTTTATAATTTTACTTATTTCTAATTATTGAAGAACTCATCTGATAAATTTGCCATCTTACTCCTCTAATAGCTACTCCCATAGTATAAATATTTTCTGGCAAGGATATGCCATTCATAGCATCTCCTATGTGTTGGAGGTGGGCGCCGTTTGCTTTTGCTGCTAAAGCTATTTTTCTTATTGTGTCTTTGTCTGATGTTTCTTGGCTGGTACCTATGGCAGTCATTATTAGTACTTTTTTATCTATATCTTTGTTTTTATTATAATTTCTAATATAGTCGGCTATTTCTCTTAGGTCATTTTCGTTAAAGTGGGGGGATGGTGTATGGGGCTGGCACTAGAAGTATATCGCAGCCTGCATTTATAAATTCTTTGGCTATTTCTAGGTTCATTACAACTTCATCAGTACCTGCTGCATGCATTTTGCCGGCTATAACTAGGCCGTTAAAGTTTTCTTTTGCTTCTTTAATTGCTTTTAATATTGCTTTGTTTGTCACTCCTGTGGCTGGGTTACCTGTTAGGCATATTAAATCTAGGCCGTAATCATTGGCTTTTTTGTAATTTTCTATGCTTGCATTACGTCCTTTTGATATTTCTTCTCTGCCTTGGGTCATTTTTGCACTTTCATCTACTGGTTCTAGGTTTATTCCCAAGGGTCTTGATGTAGCTTTTTTAAGCCAGCCTATGTGGTTTATTTCTTGATCTGGTACACCTTCTATCTTAGGATTTTCTAAATCGAGAGCATTTAATAGTAAAATATCTGCACCGAAGGCTTTTTCTATTTCTGCATTGCTTACACCATTTACATAAGGCTGGTAGGTCACAACTGATTCTGAAACGATAACCCTGCCCTCGTTGGCTAGGATCGCTTGTTTTAATTCTAGGGGACTTGCATTTAAAAAGTCTGCTCCTTGAAAGTTTAATAGTCTTTTCATTTCTACTCCTTTTAGTATTCCTACCCATCTTTAAAGGATTATTATTATTGAAAAACCACTAATAGTGGTATATAATAAGGTAAGAGAAGCCACCTCTACCAAAGCCCTTGGCAACAAGGAAAACTGATGGTAACAGAGTAGTATTACTCACTAAAAAAGACAGTAGGTGCGAACTACTGTCTTTTTCTTTGCTAGTTTTCTGATTTTATATACTTTGATATTATCAAAAGTATAATTCCAACTAGCAAGGGGAAAATAAAATTTTCCATTACTGATGGTAACATTTCATATCACCCCCTCTCACCACTTAGTAAAGTGGCTATTTAATTATAGCACAGTATTAGTTTTCCACATAGTATAGTATACATACGGTATGCTTACATTTAATAATACGTAAAATAAGCTATAATGAACTTAAGAGAAGCAAAGCCCTAAGCAATAAGAATGAGAATCGAAACAGAATATAAAATCATTAAAAAAGACAGTAGCTCCAACTACTGTCTTTATTGTTGATTTTATTTATCTAATAACTCCACAAATTCATCATGGACTGCTTGTACTTGTGGGCCAATTATTACTTGAACTGTCTTAGAACCTGGTTTTATAAGACCTGCTATCCCTGCAGATTTTATTTTTTCATCATCTACTTTGTTTGGATCATTGACTGTTAGTCTAAGCCTTGTTGTGCAATAACTTGTTGTATCCACATTTTCTGAACCGCCTAAGCCCTCTAGTATAATTTTAGCAGCCTCTTTATGTGAGCTTGATAAGCTTACTTTTTGTTCAGCTCTTTCTTCTTTTTCTGATTTATCAGCTGTTGATACTCTTCCCTTATCCTCTGTGTGGATAACTGTCGTATCACTATTAGCTTTAGCTGTTCTACCTGGTGTTGCTATATCCCATTTTTCAATAAGTAATTTAAAGATAAAATAGTATAGGATAAAGAATACTATACCCATTACTATGAGTATCCATATTTTGCTTCTCATTGGATTTTTAGATGATAAGAATAAATCTATTAATCCTGCTGAAAATCCAAATCCTGCATAAGTTTGTAATTTAGTTGCAAGGAATACAGAAATACCTGTTAATAAGGCATGAACAAAATACAATTGGGGAGCTACGAACATGAATGCAAACTCAAGAGGTTCTGTTACTCCTGTTAAGAATGATGCGAGAGCACCTGCAAGCATTAAAGCTTTTGTAGTTTTTTTCTTATCTTCATCTGCGCTATTTGCTATTGCCAAAGCTGCACCTGGCAAGCCAAACATCATTATTGGAAAAAATCCTGCTTGATACATACCTGGATGATAGGTAGCTGTTATTGAGTCTTTGACATTACCGATAAAGTTTGGTATATCATTTATTCCTGCAAGATCAAACCAGAATACTTGGTTTAGGGCATGGTGGAGTCCTGTTGGAATTAATAGTCTATTAAAGAAACCATATAGTCCAGCTCCAAGAGCTCCCATTTTTGTTAGTGTTGAGCCAAATTTTGCAAGTCCTGCAAAAATAAAAGGCCATATGAATACTAGAATGACTGATGAGATAAGTGCATATAAAGATGCCATGATTGGAACAAGTCTTCTACCTGAAAAAAATGCTAAGAAATCAGGAAGTGTCGTGCCGTGGAATCTATCATAAGCCTTTCCACCTAGGATACCTGATAGTATACCAATAAGTACGTTTTTGTTATTTATAGCATCAAAAGCTGCAACCTTATAAGGCTCTGCAAGTTTCCATGCTTCAAGATCAAGAGATCTTAGTTGTGCTATGGTATCAGTAGAAAGCATCTTTGATAAGGTTAAAAATGCTACAAGTCCTGCCAAAGCACTAGCACCATGATTTTCCTTTGCAATACCAAATGCAATACCTACAGCAAATAAAATACCTAAATTATCTAAAATTGCACCACCTGCAGAAATGAAAAATGCTGCTACAGGTGAACCTGCACCCCAAAATTCTGGATCGATTAAGTAACCGATTCCCATAAGTAGCGCTGCAAGAGGCATTACTGCAACTGGCTGCATTAGAGACTGACCCAATCTTTGAAGTTTTTCCTTCATAACTACCCCCAATAATAAAAAATATTAAACAAAACATTTATACATTATTATATTATCACAATTTGTTAGATTTTGGTAGATTTTAATGGATCCCAACTAAGATATAATCTAAAAATTTAACTCTAAGCTTATATAGAAGTTCTCCTAATAAAAATACGCTTAGAACTGTAAGGAGTGTAATAACAATAGGACTTGCTTTTATTAGTGATTTTAACAATATATAAATTATCTTATAGGGATAAATATAGGCAAAGACTAAGTATCTGTCACGATTCATTATATCAACATTCGCACTATCTTTTAAAATAAGATAAGTAATTACGAAAAGTGAGAAGTTAATGTTAGGGTAGTATTTAAAGTAGTAATTAAGGTAAATTTCTCCCGCCAATAATAATATTGCTAATATAAATAGTCCTTTCTTCATAGAATTTGCAGGTCTAATCCTAGCTCCCATTACATAAAATGCAAAATAAGCCAGAGTATCCTTATAATAAAAATCAAGGGGTAAATAGTTAGTATTTTGCATAACAAGGTAGAGTATGAGTCCTATAATTGCTATAGCACCTGCAAGCTTATTACCTAAAAGTCTATTTAAAATAAGGTCTATGAGAAAAAATATAAATACAACAAAAACCAAATCAAATAAATTGGTCACTATATATTTTAAGTCGTTTATCATTTCTTTTTCTAAAGAAAAATTGAAGTTTCTCATAAAAAATATTAAAAATATTGAGTAAATTAAAAGGGGTAGTGCCATAAGAATTACCTTTTTTGTATCCATAAATGATATAATGTATGCTAAATAAGCTATTAAATAACAGTTTATGAGCAAGAGGATTGAGTCATTACTTATGGCGAGTTTTCCAGTAAAGTTTCCTAGGTAAGGAAGAAAAAATGACCCTACTAAAAGTATTAATGCTAATAAATCCATAAAATAAATTTCAAATCTTTTCATAAGTTTATCATATCATTATTTCATGAATTTAGCTAATAGATGGTATAATTAAGTATAAAGAGGAAATTATGGCAAAAAAAGCAAGAAACCCACAAAAAAATACACATATAAGACCAAAACATAGGAAAGTATATATATTTCCTTATATAATCATAGCACTTTTGATAATAGGAATCCCATTTGCTATCTATCAACTTTACATATCAAATGTAAATAGGAATGTAGATAAGCTCACCGAAGCTATTCAAAATCAAGATATGGAATATCTAGAAAAAAAGACCGATAGGTTGCCTATAATTCTAGACGTTCTTGAAAAGTCTTATTCGGAAGATCCTAATAAACAAAAAGAATTTTATGATAATAATTTCAAGAATCTTAAAGTAAAAGTTATAGGTGAGTCTAAAAAGTCAAATGGTAAGGAAGTTACTATTGAAGTGAGCAATGTAAATTATATAGATGTCTTTGAAAAGCTGCCAGAAGATGCAGATGATGTAAAGCTTCATAAAGACTATATGGTAGCCCTATCTGATCCTAATCAAGAGCTAAATACTAGAAAAGCTACAGTTTATTTTGAAAGAAAGTTTAATGGATATAAGTTTAATGAATCAAGAGAATTTGTAAATGCTATTTTAGGAGGAGCCTTGGAATACGCCGAAGATGGAGAAGACTTATCTCAAAATAATAAGGATGCTAGCGAAAGTTCTAATAACTTACACTAGTAAGTTCGTGTTTTTATCTTTTGGATATATGTTAATGTAAGATTAGAACTTTTTTATTTAAATAAACTTTAAAGGATTATGTATGCTCAAAGATAATTATTCTATAAAAGAGACAAAGGGGAGTCAAAAAGATAGGAATGCAGTAGTTCTTGTTGTGCTTTTGATAATTCTTACATTAGTACCTAAGTTTTTACTTTCTTTTATTTTGCATGTGCAAATAGAAGATGGGAGATTTATTAGTCAAGAGTCTTTGTCACATCATTTATCAGGAGATATTTTATTACTTACTAATCTATATAGTACCATTTTGACTAGCATTTTAGTCTATTTATTAGCAAAGTATTATTTAAAAAGAAACAACTCCTCACTAGGTTTAAAGAATCCTAATAAGATTAAAAATTATCTAAAGGGAGCATTCATAGGTCTATTAATGATTACAGTAGCTTTTTTACTACTAAAGGCTTTGGGATTAACTAAGAGTAGCTATAATTTTAAAAATATCAAAGTATTGATGTTTATAGCTTTCTTTATAGGATGGGTTTTTCAAGGGTTCCAAGAGGAGCTTTTGTGTAGGTCGGTACTTATGAACTACTTTGCATCGTTTAATGGAGTAGCCTCTGCTATAATAACTAATAGCTTGATATTTTCTATTTTGCATATAAATAATCCAGGTTTTGGAGTATTGGCTTTTATAAATATATTTTTATTAGGAAGTATATTTTCACTTTTATTTTACATATCAGATGATGTATTTTTACCAGCAGCAGCACATAGCTTTCGGAATTTCGCTCAAGGAAATATATATGGGATAAATGTTTCTGGAATTAGTAAATCTGAGACAACCTTAATAAGGACTAAAATATCTGGAAATCCGATTTTAACTGGTGGTTTGTTTGGTATAGAAGGTGGACTAATAACGTTTATTATAGAGCTTACAGTAGTATTTATATTAATTAGTAAAATTAAAAGAAATAAAAATTATATATATTAGAAGAAAATATTTTAAAATAGCCTTGTATTAAAGGCTATTTTAAAATGCAAAATTTAACAGCATATGCTAATCGATAAGATTTGACCAGCCAGCTTTTTTAATTAGGTAAATCAACAATGATAGTATTATTGCAACTACTGAGGATAATACCATCCCTGTTAATTGTATAGATCCAAACTTGATAGATAAACCACTCAGGCCTGCTATAAATATTACAGAAGTTAAGATTAGATTATCAGACTTAGAGTAATCTACCTTTTGATCTACTAAAAGTCTAATACCACTTGTACCAATCATTCCATAAAGCAAGAAGGTTACACCTCCTATAACATTACCAGGTATTGTAGAAATCAAAGCTGATAGTGGTCCTATAAATGCCATTAGGATTGATATGACTGCTGCAGCACCTATTACTTTTACAGAGTAAACTCCAGTAATAGCCATTACGCCAATATTTTCTCCATAGGTTGTAGTCGGTACTCCACCTATTAAACCTGAGATAGCTGTAGAAAAGTTATCTGCAAATATGGAACGATGAAGTCCAGGATCATTTAGAAGATCCTTACCAATAATATTACTAGTTACTACTTGGTGGCTTATATGCTCAGCTGCAATTACCAAGAGAACTGGTAGCATAGCAAATATTGCCTCTTTAGAAAATTTGGCAAACTGAAAGTGAGGTAGGGTGAAAAATGAAGCTTCTCTTACAGGTGTTAAATCTACTTGCCCAAAACTATATGCAACTATATAGCCAATTATAATAGCTATTAAGATAGGAATTGTTGATAGAAAACCTTTAAACATTATAGATCCAAGTATTGCTGTAAGAAGTGTTACTAAAAATACTATCCAGTCGTATTTAGTTACAGTATCTGTCATAATGTTGGCACCTATACTACCACCAGAAATTGTATTGCTAGCAAGTTCAAATCCTATTAGGGCTACAACAGCTCCCATAGCAGCTGGTGGCAATACTATATCAATCCAGCTAGTTCCAAACTTATAGATAATAAAAGAAAGCAGGCAACCTAAGATTCCAACGACAACAAAAGCGCCCTGAGCGTATTCGAATCCTTGAGATTGAATTATAGCTATACCTGGAGCTAGAAAGGCAAAGCTAGACCCTAAGTATGCTGGAGCTTTGCCTTTTGTAATTAAAATAAAAAGTAAAGTACCTATGCCATTCATCAAAAGTACAATACCAGGATTGATACCAAACAAAATAGGAACAAGAACAGAGGCACCAAACATAGCAAAAGTATGCTGTAAAGCCAGTGGAATCAATAATTTCCCAGGAACATCATCATTCACATTATAAATTTTCTTTTTTTGCATAAGACCTCCATATTTTTTCTCAAATCTTCAATATTTTAAAAGATTTAAATCATTTTGTCAAATGTTTTTTACAATAAATACTTTACAAGATATCATATTTGGATTAAAATACATATAATTTATTAACTATTGAAAGGAGAAATTATGGAAACACAAACTAAGGAAAAGTCGAACTTAGCTAAAAGCATATTCATTGCACTAATTTTAGCTATTATATTAGGATTACTATTACAAAATTATTCTCAAGCACTTAATAGCTATGTTAGACCTCTCGGAGATATCTTTCTTAATTTACTTAAATTTATAGTAACACCTATAGTATTATTTTCAATAATGGGTGGAATCATATCAATGAAAGACATTAAAAAAGTTGGTGAAGTAGGTGGATTTACAGTTGTTTATTATTTCTGTACAACTGCCTTTGCAATTATTATAGGATTAGGATTTGCTAATATTTTTAAAAAGTACTTTCCTGTAATTGCAACTGCTAGTCTAGAGTATTCGGTAGATAGCAATGTGTCATTTATGGATACAATAGTAAATATATTTCCAAGTAACTTTTTGGCTCCAATAGTCGAAACAAACATGCTTCAAGTAATTGTTTCATCTGTATTAATAGGCTTTGCAATCTTACTAATCGATGAAAAAAAGCAAGCAAAAGCTATAGAGACTATAGATATTTTAAATGATATTTTCATGAAAGTTATGGAACTTATATTAAAATTATCACCTTTTGGTGTATTTTGTTTATTAATGCCAGTTATAGCTGAAAATGGTCCAAAAATTATTGGATCTCTAGCATCAGTACTACTAGTAGCATATCTTGCTTATATAGTACATGCATTAGTCGTTTATTCATTTACAATAAAAACATTAGGAGGACTTAGTCCTAAAGAATTTTTTAAAGGAATGATGCCAGCAATGATGTTTGCATTTTCATCAGCATCATCAATGGGCACTATACCATTAAACTTACAATGCTGTGAAGAATTAGGAGCTGACCGTGATGTTACAAGCTTTGTCCTACCACTAGGGGCTACTATAAACATGGATGGAACGGCAATCTACCAAGGTGTATGTGCGGTATTTATAGCCTCTTGCTATGGAATTAATCTAAGCCTTGGCCAAATGCTTACCATAGTTTTAACAGCAACACTAGCATCTATAGGTACAGCAGGTGTGCCTGGATCAGGAATGATAATGCTAGCAATGGTACTTCAAGCAGTAGGTTTACCAGTAGAAGGCATAGCATTAGTAGCAGGTATAGATAGAATCTTTGATATGGGTAGAACAACCCTAAACATAACAGGAGATGCAACTGCAGCCATAATAAACTCTAATAGGCTTAGAAAAAAAGGCAAAATTGCATAGAAAAAAAGACCCATTTGGGTCCTTGATTTAAGACAAGTCTTATTAGATTTGTCTTATTTTTTTGGTGAGATTTCTTTAATTGTTTTTACTGAATGATCCCACTTTTCCTTCTCTTCTTCGTTAAGTTTTAGGTGAAAATCTCTTATTACTCCATCTTTTCCTACAACTGCTGGATGGCCTATATAGCATCCATCAACACTTGAGTAAGAGGATACTGCAAGAATTGTTTTGGCATCTTTAAAGATTGTTTCTACAACTATAGCTGTAGAATTTGCTATACCGTAAGAAGTGTAGCCTTTAACTTTGATTGTTTCAAAAGCTTTCATTCTTGTGGAGGCCTCTATACTGTCTATAGTCATCTTATCTAATATTTCTGTTATAGGTTGAGTTGCAATTGATACATTTGACCAAGCTACGAATTGGCTATTACCATGTTCGCCTATGACATAACCGTTGACAGAATTTGGATCTATGTCTACAAATTTTGCTACAGCATTTTTCATTCTAGCTGTATCTAGAATAGTTCCTGTACCAATTACTTTTTCACGTGGATGTTCTGTTAGTTTTTGCATATATTCTGCAATTACATCACATGGATTTGTAATAGAAACTATAATTCCATCGAATTTTGATTTCTTTATTATTGGTGCCCATTCTTCTACGCAAGTTTTTGTGTATTTGAATTCTTCTAGTCTATCTGAATATTTTTGTAGGATACTTATATCTCCAGGGGCAAAGATTATGATGTCACTATCATCAAGATCTGATATTTCTCCGGCAATTATATTTACATTGCCATCACGCCTTACCATTCCATCATTTAGGTCATTAAGCTCAGCTTCAGCTAATCCTTCTTTTTTATCAAAAAGAGCTAGGCTATCACAAAGTTGTCTTTCAACAAGAGTGTAAGCTACAGTAGCCCCTACATTACCCAAACCTATTAGGGAAATTTTTTTCATATATTACCTCTTTTTATTTTTTATCGACTCTATTATATTAACATATTTATTAATATTTTGCATTTATAAAAAAGAATCCCATAAGGGGATTCTTTTATGAATTTACTTATTTTCGTATCCCGGTTTACCAAGAAGTTTAAACATTTGAGATTTGTACTCTTCTACACCCGGTTGGTTAAATGGATTTACTTCTAACATATAACCACCAACTCCCACAGCTATTTCAAAGAAATAGAATAATTCAGCAAGATTTCTAGCATCTATTTTATCAACTATTATTCTAAGATTTGGAATGTCACCTTTGACATGGGCAATAGTTGTTCCTTCCATGGCTTGCTTATTTACATAATTTACACTCTTGCCAGCTAGGTAGTTTAGTCCATCTAGATTTTCACTATCTTCTTTGATTTCTATATCCTTAAGTGGATTTTCAATTTCTATTACGGTTTCAAATAGATTTCTCTTACCTGCTTGAATCATCTGTCCTAGAGAGTGAAGGTCTGTTGTATTGTTTACGGAAACTGGGAATATTCCTTTACCATCTTTTCCTTCGGATTCTGCAAATAATTGTTTCCACCACTCGGCTATATACTTAAGCTTTGGTTCGTAATTTACTAAGACCTCTATATCTTTACCGTTTTCATAAAGCATATTTCTAATAGCTGCATATTTTATAGCTTCATTATTTTTAAAGTCGCGTTTAGTGTATTTATTACGTCCGTCAGCAAATCCTGCCATAAATTCATCTATATCGATACCGCAAGCTGCAAGTGGTAGGAGACCTACTGCGGATATAACTGAAAATCTACCGCCTATATCATCTGGTACAATAAAGCTTTCATAACCTTCTTTGTTGGCTAGATCTTTTAATGCTCCCTTTTTCTTATCGGTTGTGGCATAGATTCTACTTTTGGCTTCTTCTTTGCCATATTTTTCTTCTAAAGATTCCCTTAAGAATCTAAAGGCAATGGCAGGTTCTGTAGTTGTTCCTGACTTGGAAATTACGTTTAAAGAATAATCTTTATCTTTGAGATATTCTAAAAGTTCAGTCATATATTGGCCTGATAATTGATTGCCGGCATAGATTAATTTAACTTTTCTATCGGAATCAAAATATTTATCTAAAGCAACATCAACAGCTTTTATTCCAAGATATGATCCTCCTATTCCTATAGAAACTAGAACATCACTATCTGATTGAATTTTTGCAGCTGCCTTTTTTATTCTCTCAAACTCTTTTCTATCATAATCATTAGGTCTATCGATCCAGCCTATGAAGTCAGATCCTTCACCTGAGCCATCCATAAGTGCATCAAAAGCATTTAAGGCTTTTTGCTCATAATCATTGAGTCTATCTAATTTTAGATTACTATAATCAATTTTCATTATTAACCTCCGTATAAGTTTTCGGTTAATAAATTTATACCCCAAAATGAATTTTAGGCTATAAATACAAAATTAATAATACTAAATAAGGTTACAATTTATTGACAGATATTTTTATAATATCTATAATAATTGTAAGTTATAAGGAATTGAGGTGGGAATCATGAAAAAATTATTGCTTACAGGTGGTGCTGGATATATAGGAAGCCATACTGCTGTCGAGCTTTTAGATAGTGGTTATGAAGTAGTAATTTATGATAACTTATTAAACTCTTCAAAAGTTGCTATTGACAGAGTCGAAGAGATAACTGGAAAAAATGTAACTTTTTATGAGGCAGATATTTTGGATACTGAGTTTTTAAGAGAAGTTCTTGAAAAAGAAAATATATATGCTGTAATACATTTTGCAGCATTAAAATCAGTTAGTGAATCTGTTAATAAACCATTAAAATATTATCATAATAATCTTACAGGGACCTTGAGCTTACTTACTGCTATGCAAGAAGCTAAAGTAAAAAAAATAATATTCTCATCATCAGCAACAGTTTATGGGACTCCAGAAATAATACCTATTACAGAAAAGTGTCCAAAGGGAGTTTGCACCAATCCTTACGGATGGAGTAAGTCTTTTATGGAGCAAATAATGACAGACCTAAATATAGCTGATCCAGAATTTAAAGTAGTGCTCTTGCGTTATTTTAACCCTATAGGAGCACATAAATCAGGGCTTATAGGAGAAGATCCTAAGGGAATTCCTAATAATCTCTTACCTTATGTTTCAAAAGTTGCAGCAGGAGAACTCGGTTATGTTCATGTATTTGGAGATGACTACAATACATGTGATGGGACGGGAGTTAGAGACTATATCCATGTGGTTGATTTAGCTCGTGGCCATCTAAAGGCTCTTGAAAAAATTGATGATTTAAATGGAGTAGAGATAATAAATCTAGCCACTGGCAATGGTTATTCAGTATTAGAAGTTATTCGTGCTTTTGAAAAGGCGTCAGGCAAAGAAATTCCTTATAAAATAGAAAAAAGACGACCAGGAGATATAGATAAGTCCTATGCGGATGCAAGTAAAGCTAAAGAAATAATAGATTGGCAAGCAGAATATGGTATAGATCAAATGTGTGAAGATGCATGGAGATGGCAAAAGAATAATCCAAAAGGATATGAAGGAAGGTAATAATATGAATACTACTCTAGTAGTTTTAGCAGCAGGGATTGGCTCAAGATATGGAGCAGGAATAAAGCAACTAGCAAAAATGGATGAGAATGGTTATACAATTATAGATTATTCTATTTTTGATGCTATGAAAGCGGGATTTAATAAGGTTGTTTTTATAATAAGACCTGATATAGAAAAGGACTTCAAGGATATAATTGGAGATAGGATCAAAGATGTCATTGATATAGACTATGCTTATCAAACTCTAGAACTACCAAAAAGATTTGAAAATCCTGTTCAAAGGACTAAGCCATGGGGGACAGTCCATGCAGTTCTTGCTTGTAAGGGGATAGTAAATGAACCATTTTTAGTTATAAATGCAGATGATTACTATGGGAAGACTGTTTTTGATGATTTACATGAATTCTTAGTAGATCCATCTAATCAAAATAATAAAAAATTACAAATCGCTATGGCAGGATATAAGCTAAAGAATACTCTTTCAGATAATGGAACTGTTACTAGAGGAGTCTCAGTAGGTAATGAGGATAACAAACTAATTAAAATTTTAGAAACTCATGAAATCAAACTTGAAGAAGATGGGAAACTTTCTAGTAAGGAAGGATTAGATCAAGACCTACTTCACCTAGATGCCCTAGTATCTATGAATATGTGGGCAACATATCCAGAATTTATTGATTTATGCCAAGAATATTTTGAAAAATACCTAGAAAAGAATAAGGATAATTTAGAAAAAGCAGAGTATGTATTGCCAGAAATGATTGGAGAGTTGTTAGAAGAAGATAAAGCAGATATAACTATTCTTCCAACTAGTGATAAGTGGATAGGTATTACATATAAGCAAGACCTAGAACCAGCTCAAGAAGAGTTTAAAAAAATGTTTGAAAATAAAATATATCCTGCTAATATTTGGAGTAAGTAAGCTTACTCTAAGATAAGTAAAAGTATTATGATTATTTTCCAAGCCTAATATTACTCAGCCTACTATAACTAAAAAGTAAATTTTATTTAATATTATAAATATAATATTATAAGAGTATATTGACTAGTTTTAAAACAAAGAATATAATATATAGTGTAACTTGTATTATATTTATCAAACTTTTCTAGTCAAATTATAATTGATTTTATATAAGAATCTTACACATAATAATAGCTTTTTTTATTTAAATATAATGCAAAGGATTTTAATACTATTTATTTAAAAAAGTAATTATTCTTATTCGGTATTTAAACTTCTTATATTACTTATGTATTTCATAAGTAATATTTATAGAGTTTATAAATGACTATTTGTTTTTATGAAAGGATATTTATGGATGAAATTTTAGTTATATTTTTAATAATGGTGCTTGGATACATTCTAGGTAAAATTAATTTTTTTGGTATAAGATTTGGTGCTTCTGCTATTTTAATAGTGGCTTTATTTTTCGGTCATTTTGGCTATAGTGTACCTAAATTTCTTGCAACGCTTGGATTAGTACTATTTCTTGCGCCTATAGGTTTAATGGCAGGTCCTAGTTTTATGGCCAATATAAAGAAAAATGGCTGGTCATTTCTTGCTATATCATTATTTACAGCATTGATTGGTGGAGTCCTAGTTGTAATACTTTCCAGAGTATTGAATATAGAAATGTCTTTATCATTAGGACTTTCTTCAGGAGCAATGACTTCAACTTCTATGTTAGGGACAGTAAAAAGTTTAACTGAGTCTAATTTACCAGGAGTTGGATATGGTATTGCTTATGCATTTGGTGTAGTTGGGGTTGTTTTGATAGTACAATTGATCCCTAAATTTTTACATGCAGATACTGATAAAGAAAATGCCAAGTTAATATTGCCAGAAGATAAGCAAGAAAAAAATAGTAGAGATTTCAAAGAATTTATTAATTTAGATCCGAATGGACTTTTTGCTATATCACTAGCTTGTGTATTAGGTATATTAATTGGGTCAATAAAGATTCCTATAGGAGATAGTGTAAATCTTTCCTTAGGATATGGTGGGGGATCCTTGATAGCAGGTCTAATTCTTGGAAATTATGGACATGTAGGTAAAGTTAATTTAACAATTAGCAAAGAAAGATTATCTTTGGTAAGAGATCTTGGTCTAGCATTTTTCTTATTAGAATCAGGTGTTAGCGCTGGTAGCGGCTTTGTAGAAGTGGTAAGCAAATATGGTCCTAAGCTATTTTTTGCAGGTGTAATAATGACCTTAGTACCAGCACTTTTATCATTTTTATTATCTTATAAAGTATTTAAGTTACCATTATTTGCTTCTCTTGGGGCAACTACAGGTTCAATGACATCTGCTCCCTCATTAGGTGCACTTTTACAAGTTACTCAAGATGATAAAGTTTCATCATTTTATGCTGCAACTCAGCCAACTGCAACAATATTTATGGTATTTTTACCACAATTAATATCGTTGTTTTTTCCGATTAATTAGTTAACAATTACAAGATGTATGATTTGTAAATTGATTGGAATGTTTAGATTATAATTAACTTGCTCTGTAGAGTAAAATTTCTATTTTACTTTATAGAGCAGTTTTATTAGAATAATTTCTGTAATATAATTTTAAATTTTATTTATAGGATAAGCTTAATTGCTATAAATAAGTTAGAAGAGCTATATAATAAGCACTTTATGTTGATACTGATAATCGTTATTACCGTAGCATAATACTTGGAATATCATTTGACAAAGTTTTCCTTATTACTTATAATGATACTAAAGATACATATATTATAGAAGATAAAAGGAGAATATACATATGGAATTAAAGGGAAGCAAAACAGCTCAAAATTTAATCACTTCATTTGCAGGTGAAAGCCAAGCAAACATGAGATATACTCTTGCATCAAAAGTTGCAAAAGAAGAAGGATATGTTCAAATTTCTAGAATTTTTGAAGAGACAGCTATGAATGAAAGAGAACATGCAGCTAGATTCTTTAAATTTTTAAGAGAAGAATATAAACTTGAAGAAATAGAACTTAATGAGAATTATACAAAATGGCCAGTAGTATGGCATGATACTGTAACAAATCTTCAAGGAGCAATTGATGGTGAAAATGATGAAGCAGAAGATATGTATCCATCATTTGCTGACGTTGCTGAAGAAGAAGGTTTTGATGAAATTGCAAGAGCATTTAGAAATATAGCAAAAGTTGAAGAAGCTCATAGAGAAAGATACAAAAAACTTAAATACAACATCGAAAATGATCAAGTTTTCAAAAGAGATGAAAAAGTTGTTTGGATGTGTGGTAACTGCGGTTTCTTAATCGAAGCTTATGAAGCTCCAAAGAAATGTCCAGCATGTGCTCACCCACAAGCATACTTTGAGATCGCACCATTTAATTATTAATAATTAATGCAGGGTTTAGACCCTGTTTTTTTTATTTCTAGATTTGTGAAGTATTAGTTTTTGAAATTTTTATTATTTTAACTAAATTGACACTACTCATTTAACATAAAAAGTGGTAAAATATAATTAAAATTTTATCTAATAAAGGAGTTAAAATGAAAGTTATAGTAGCAAAAGATTATGATGAAATGAGTCGTAAAGCTGCAGATTTTATAATAAATTTTATGATTGAAAAGCCACAAGCTAAGTTTGGTTTTGCAACAGGATCTACACCTATAGGTCTATATGAAAAATTAGCAGAAGCAGAAAAAGAAGGCGAAATTAGTTTTAAGTATTCAAAGAGTGTTAATCTTGATGAATATATAGGTATTTCTAAAGAAAATGATCAATCTTACCAATATTTTATGAATGAAAATTTATTTAATAAAGTAAGTTTTAAAGAAGGAGCAACAAATCTTCCATATGCTCCAGAAGCAGATGAGAAGTATGCCAAAGAATATGATGAGCTTTTGGATAAGTTTGGTAAAAGAGATATTCAAATTCTAGGATTAGGTCCAAATGGTCATTTAGCTTTCAATGAGCCTTATGAAAAACTAAATCGTAGAACTTCTATTATAAAACTTACAGATGAAACTATAGAAGCAAACTCAAGATTTTTTGCAAACAAGGATGAAGTTCCAAAATATGCAATTTCTATGGGCATGGAAGATGTATTTAATGCCAATACTTTAGTAGTTCTTGCAAATGGCAAGAATAAACATGAAGTTGTTAAAAGAATCATAGAAGAAGATACTATTTATCCAGAATTCCCAGCAAGCTTTTTACACTTACATCCAAATGCATATTTATTTGTAGATGAAGAAGCTTATAATGGCTAAAAATAAAATTAAGTAAGGGCTGTTACAAAATTATGAATAATTATCGTTCCATCATTAGAAAGTTCTCTTAGGAAAATTTTTTACATAGCTTGCCGACTTGTGGAGGTAAAATTTCCGTAGAAATTCTTTTAATGATTTTGGGACGGTTTATTCATTCTGCAACAGCCCCTTTTTGGGGTAAAAAGTTAATATTAATTAAAACACAATGAGAAAGGAAAAGCCATGCGTAAAGAAGCTAAAAGCTTAACCTATATAACAATCGCATTTATCCTAATAAGTATCCTCTCATCACTTGCTATTGCAAAAACAACTATAACAAAGCCTATTATATTTTCTTTGGCAATTCTCATCCCTTCAGTATATTTACTAATCAAATTCAAAAATGAACCAAATTCAAAAGATCTTATAATTTCATTAATTCTCGCAAATGCAGGAGAATTATATGGAATGGTAAGAGCGGATTACTTTAGCGGGCCATTAGTCATTGGTATGGTGATGAGTGGTTATATGGGAGCAGTTTCGGTATTTAGAAAATACGTTCCGGGAAATAAGATTATAAGGACAAATTATATAAAATCAATAGGACTTGGAGTAATTTTAGGCTTGGTTTTAGGATATATAAATATTAAATTAGCTGGCATATCTAACAATCCAGTATTGACTCCAGATGCTATAGCAATGGCATTATATGCTGGTATATGGGAAGAGGTTGGAATCAGATTCATATTATATGCCCTTGCCATATACATACTAAAAGGTGAAGCAAAAACTAAGTATGAAAAATTTTTAATTTATACGATCATGGTAGCTCCCCATGTATTAGCTCACGGAATAATGAGACTAGATTCATTTGTATGCTTAATCTTACTTTTTGGTTTACCTATGTCAATATTGCAAAGAAAAGTAGATCTTACTAGTGCAATAATTGTGCATACTCTAGTTGATTTAATAAGGTTCGTTTACTTGGGTATTTAGATATTAAAATTTTATATATTGCTAATTTTCAGAGCATAATATCTGGTATTTTTTATAAATATTTGATGCGTATATAGTATTGACAAATAAAATTGCTAAAAGAAGAATAATATTGAAATCATCTAGCAGACTTGCTGAGCTTAGAAAAAGAAATGTATATAAGCAAAGTGAGCTTTGAAAGCATGTAGTATATCATGGTAGATTATTTTCTAATAGAAAGGGTAGTCTATAAATTTTTGGTGTTAGTATTCAAAGTATTGAGCCGAATATACTTGATATAAAATATAATAATAAATTTATAGAAGAATCTGATGAGAGTGTTAGGATTGACTATTATAAGAAAGTATATAATGGATATATAGCAATACTTACTGCTAATATTACCTATTAATCATGCTTATAATCTTAGCCTCTAAAAATGATGTTGGAATTATTTCGTAGGTATTTCATCAATAGTGAGAATAATAGCAAGTAGATAGATAATTAAAGGAGTGTCTTATTAAAAAATATTAGGAAATTCCTTCATATTTTAATTTAGAATTCATGTACTATTTTGCTAGCTGATCTAGAACTTTCTAGGACTTTGGAAAGTAAAAATGTAGAATGCTAGTAAAAAAATATACATAGAGATCACGCTTAGTTTTCTAAGAGTTGAGAGAAGATTAAATTACAGCTCCAAAAAGCAAACCAAATAGTATTATTCTAACTTATAAAAATTAATTTTCCGATAATTTTTTCATTATGTCTTCCAAAAATTTATTACAATATTTATTGATTAAAAAATGAGCTGTTGCAAATCAATAGATGCCCATCGTTCGGGGCCTATCAGAAAGTTTGAGATTTTAGCCCATAGGCTAGCAGAGACACTTTCTGAGAGGATATTCGAATGATTTTGAAACGATTTATCTATTTTACAACAGCCCCCGAAAAGTTCCGCGTTACTACCCTTATTTTTATATAAATAAGCAACTCAAGCATCTAACGATGCCGGGTTTTGATAACGCCAACCATGGCGACACATCTTACTTATTTCAGATATGCAAAAGAAAAATGATTTTCGAACTTACTTTTAAGATTGGATCTCACAAAAGTCCAATTTTTATTTGTTTTTCTTTTTATAAATAAAAATACAGGCAGATTAATTACTCTGCCTATATATAAAGTTAAACTAAAATGCCCAGTTTCCGTTTTCAAAGATTGGAAATTCTTCATCGTTTTTGTAGCCTGTAATTTCAAGGTCACTACTTCCCACCATGAAATCCTCGTGGATTAGTGAGTCGTTGATTCCTCTACTATTTAGTTCACTTTCTTTAAGTTCTGCACCACCTACAAGGCAAGTTGGGTATGCCTTACCTAGAGCAAAATGGCAAGATGCGTTCTCATCAAATAGTGTGTTATAAAATAATATGTTTGAATTGGAAATAGGGCTATCATATGGAACTAGTGCTATTTCTCCTAAGTTTTTGCTTCCTTGATCAGAGTCTAGCATCTTTGCTAGAGTATCCTTTCCCTCTTTAGCATCAAAGTCAATTACTTTTCCGTCTTTAAAGGTAAATTCAAAGTTATTTATTATTACGCCATTGTATACTAAAGGTTTTGTTGCAACTAGTCTGCCATCTACTCCATCATATTGCGGTGCTGTAAATACTTCCTCTGTAGGTATATTTGGAATAAATAAATCTCCTTTGGCATTCTTAGATCCTGCGCTCATCCATATATGATCTTTAGGAAGCTTTACCCATAGGTCTGTCCCATTTGATGACTTGTAATGAACTTTATCAAATTGATGATCATTTAAATAAACTGCTTTTTCTTCTAGAGTATTTATATGATCTTTCCAATTTTTCTTAGTGGCTTCCCATGATTCTTCAACTCTTGATACATCTAGAATTGTTTTCCATAATTTATCATATGCTTCATCTTCGCTTAAATCTGGAAAAACTTTCTTAGCCCATTTTTTGGTTGGAACTGATATTACAAGCCAGCTTACTATATCATTCATAGTATATTTTACAAATTCTTTAGTGGCTTTTGAATTCTCACGAATTGCTTCTGATATTTTAGCTTCATCTAGGCCCTTTAAAAGGTCTGGATCTTCTGCAGATATTGATATTCTATTCGATTTTTTATCAGCAATTTGATATTTTAATTTTTCTATTTTCCAATCAGCAACTTCATTTAATGTTTCTTGGCTTTGATTATCATAAGTTAGCCTTGTTATGGTATCATCACGCCAGTCTATTGATACACTACGTGCACCCTTTTCATAGGCTGCCTTTGTTATAAGTCTTGCAAGCTCTGGACTTTCAACAGGTGTGTTGATTAATACATCTTCTCCTTCTCTTACATTTATACCAAATTCTACTGCAAGTTTGGCAAAATTTTCTATTCTTTTATCCATAGTTCCCTCTTTTCTTTGCTAATATATTTTGCATTATAGATTGTTTTTAATACTATACTATATAAATAAGAAAAATTATAAAGGCAATAACGTTGAGTTCTTAAAATATGTAGATAGATGGGGAAGTAAGAGTATTATTTAAAATGATTGATTTTTTAACCTTTTGATTAGATATAATACTCAAAATACACTATATTTAATTAAAGGAGGACTAGTATGAAAAAAGTTTGGAGATTAATAGTTGCTATAGCTTCTGTTTTATACATTATATTATTAATAAAAAAGGTTGATATGACAAGATCTACTTATGTTATCTTAATGGGAATTGTATTTATGAATCAAGCAGTAGAAGAGTGGGATAGATATGTAGAAACAAATAAAAAAATTCATTTGTTTATACCTATAGTGACAGTAGGGATTATAATCTTTTTGATAGTCCAATTGCTATAAAAATACATATAAGTTAATTTTTATATAAGAGTAAAGGCAGAGTCTCTAGTAGGCTAGAAGCTATTTTTACTATTAGATTAAATTTCAGAAATTTTTTTATATTATTTATCATCTTTTTTGCATATTAATCTAGTTTCATAAATCAATTACATATATATGTAATTTTTAGTAAGCTTTGTTCTATTTATAATTGTCATTTTACCTAACATACAGTACTATCGTTTTACTAGGCTTTTATGGTAAAATAAAATACAAATGAATGTATAAATAATATTACAAAGGGAGGTAATCATGAAAAAACGCAATGAAGTTGATATAAATGAAACATGGGCCATAGAAGAACTTTTTGAAAGTGATGAGGTTTTTTTAGATGGCATTGAAGATTTGAAAAAAATGTCAGATATTTTTGTAAAAAAATACAAAGAGTGTAATTCATCTGATCAAATTTATGAAGCTTTAGAAGCTTATTCAGAGATTGCTGCATTAACTGATAGACTTTCAACTTTTGCAAGTATTACTACAGAAGTTGATACTTCAAATTCAAGCGTAATGAAGAGATTTGCAAATTTTGCAAATGAAATGAGTAAGATCGATGCGAATCTAAGCTTTTTTGAATCAATGCTTGCAAAAACTGATAAAAGCTTACTAGAAGAAACAAAGACAAGTTATCCAGAATATAAGTATTATATTGATAGGGTAATTGATAATTCTAAATATTTACTATCTGACGAAACAGAAAAGGTCTTAGCAAATCTAATTCCAACATTTGATGCGCCGTATAAATCATATAGTGATATTCGCTATGCAGATATGGACTTTGAAGATTTTGAATATGATGGTGAAGAAATTGTATTAAATCATAATACTTTTGAAGAGTTTTTGGAAGCTGATCCTCGTGATGACTTACGTCGTGAAGCTTTTAAAAGATACCACGATGTTTTAAGAAAATATCAAAACTCAGATGCTTCTGTCTATACAACTCACGTAGAAAATGAAAAAAGAATATCGGATATTAGGGGTTATGATACAGTATTTGATTACCTACTTTCACGACAAGATGTAGACAAAGAAATTTATGAGAATCATATAGATACAATTATGGAAGAGCTTGCACCTCATATGAGAAAATACGCTGGGATAATTAAGGGAGTTTATGGTCTAGATGAGATGACCTATGCTGATTTAAAACTTGCTATAGATCCAGAATATGAACCAGAAGTAACAATTGATGGTGCTCGCGAATATATTATTGAGGGTCTTTCAAATCTTGGGGAAGAGTACGGGCAAGTTCTAAATCGTGCCTTTGATGAAAGATGGATTGACTATGCTCAAAATATTGGTAAGCGTACAGGAGCCTTTGCGTCTGGTCCTTATGGATCACATCCATTTATTATGACAACTTATAATAACAAGATGAGCCAAGTAATGACCTTAGCCCATGAATTAGGGCATGCTGGACAATATTATTATTCAAATAGTAATCAAAATGCTTTAAATAATGATATGAGTATGTATTTTGTAGAAGCTCCATCAACAGCAAATGAAATCACCATGGAAAGATTTTTATTAAATAAAGCGAGTGATGATCGCGAGAAGCTTTGGGTACTTGCTACAATGATTTCTAAAACTTATTACCATAACTTTGTAACCCATTTTATAGAAGCTGCTTTCCAAAGAGAGGTTTATAGAAAAGTAGAAGCTGGCGAGAGTCTAAGTGCTGATGATTTAAATCAAATCTTCACAAAAAAATTAGAAGAATTCTGGGGAGATTCTGTAAAATTGGTAGATGGATCAGAATTAACATGGATGCGTCAACCTCATTATTATATGGGACTATATCCATACACATATCAAGCGGGATTGACAATAGGAACAGTTATTTCTGATAAGATTGTAAATGGAAGTAAAAAAGATGTTGATACTTGGATAGATGTACTTAAGTTAGGTGGATCAGTAGGTCCAATTGATTTGGCAAAAGCTGCTGGTGTTGACATGACAAATACAAAAGCTATATCAGAAACGGTTGCCTTTATAGGATCATTGGTAGATCAAATAGACGAGCTTTGCCAAAAGTTAGGAATGTATAAATAATGTTTTTAGGAAAAGCTAATGAGCTTTTTGATTACACTGTAGATATTAGAAGAAAAATGCATAAAATCCCAGAGCTAGCGGGCAAAGAAGAAGAAACTGTAAAACTTGTTTGTCAAAAGTTAGGTCAAATGGGAGTATCTTACGATATAGTCAACCAGGGAGGAATATTAGGATTTATAGATGGAAATAAAAATAATAATAATCCTAAGACTATACTTTTAAGGGCAGATCTTGATGCTCTTCCCTTTGATGAGCCAGATAATAACCTAAGCAAGCCACGCATTGTTAAAAGTAAAAATGAAGGAGTAATGCATGCTTGTGGACACGATGGTCATACCTCTATACTTTTGACGGCTGCTAGAATATTAAATGAAGTAAAGGATGATTTTGCTGGAAGTGTAATATTATGCTTTGAAAGAGGAGAAGAGAGTGGTAAGGGTTATAAGTACCTTCTTGCTTACCTTGATAGTAAAAATATAAATATAGATGCTTGCTATGCTATCCATGTCTCTCCAGACTATAAGTCTGGAGTAATGGCTATAGGAGCTGGGGGGATCAATGCAGGTTCTTTGGCTTTTGACATAACTATTAAAGGAAATAGTGGACATGGTTCTCGTCCCTATGAAGCCAATAATCCATTAGATTGCTTTGTAGATATTTATAGTGGACTTAAGTCTCTTAGAATGAATAACTTTTCACCATTTGATCCTATGACCTATTCCATAGGGGCAGTACAAATGGGAAATAAATATAACCAAATACCTGACAAATTAAGATTTAGAGGTAGTATGAGATTTTTTGATAGGGAAAAAGTCGGTTATAAATTTTATGAAGATTTTAAATCTCTAATAATTAATAAGTCCAAGGCTAATAATTGTAAAGTGATTTTTGATACTTATACCAAACCTCGTTTCCCAATAATAAATGACCTAAATCTATCGGCTCTTGCTCTTACTTCTATGACTGATGAACTAGGAGAAGATTTCGTAAAAGAAGCTAGTCCATCTATGGGATCAGATACTTTTGCAACTTATTCTTATCAGTGGCCAAGCTTATATATTATGCTTGGAATAAATAATGAAGAAAAAGGAAGCGGAGCAGCTCTTCATAGTCCAAAATTTGATTTGGATGAAAAAGCACTTATACATGGCACTGCTGCTACTGCAAGATTCGTTGTAGATTTCTTAAATTCTGACATAGAGCTTGCGGATAGGCCTTATAAAAATAGATTAAGAGACTTCTTTATAGAAGAAGATAGATCTGATGAAGAAATTGAGGATATTTATGAAACAATTACAAGGTAGTGATAAATATAAAGATTTTATCCTTGCCCTTATGGCGGGAATTATTGTTGGATTTGGTGGAATAGTTCTTCTTTCTACAGAAAATCCTTATCTAGGAGCATTTTTATTTGCTGGTGCCTTATTTATAATTTTAAGTCTTAAATATAACCTTTTCACCGGTATGATTGGTTACTTTTTTTATAATGAGAAAATATCTTATAGTAAAAGACTGTTTGTAGTATTAATAGCTAATCTTTTGGGGACCTTTCTAGTAGCAAATCTTATAAAGTTTACTAGAATAGGACCAGATCTAGTTTTGAAAGCTCAAGAACGAACAGCTGTAAAGCTTTCAGACTCCCTAGGATCTATGTTTGTCTTATCTATATTTTGTAATATGTTTGTGACCAACGCGACCCATCAGTTTAAGTATAACCCTTATCAGGTTGGCAAGTATTTAGCTATATTTATTTCAATAATGACCTTTGTATTATCGAGTTTTGAACATAGTATAGCTGATAGCTTTTATTTTTTCCTAGCAGGGGAGTTTAACAAACAGACTATACTTGTATTTTTAGTGGTATTATTTGGAAATATAATAGGAGGCTTAGTAATCCCTACAGTAGCCTTGCTTTATGATGATAATTTTAGGCTGAAAGGATAATATTGAATAGCTAAAAGAGACAAAAATTACATGAAAAACTTTAAAGAATTAGATCTTTATTATAGATAATATTACAGCTTTAAATGGGTAAAAATAAGTTAAGTTAAATCTTACAATAGAAATCCTTGACAAAGTTGATTTTTAGAGTAAGCAATGTTATAATTAAATAAGTTAATTGTGGAGGGAGTGTTTTGCACTCCCTTTCATTATCTTATTAGCAAATCTATTGATAAGTAGTTTAAATATATATTATAATGAAATTAAGTATATTAGAATTAATTTAAAAGGAGTTACTATGAGCGATGTTAGAGTAAGATTTGCTCCATCACCAACTGGTTATTTACACATTGGTGGACTTAGAACTGCATTATTTAATTATTTATATGCACGTCATACAGATGGAGCTATGGTTCTTAGAATAGAAGATACTGATAGGACTAGATTTGTAGAAGGAGCACTTGAAAATTTATTAAAGGCTCTAGAATGGTCTGGAGTAGAAATAGATGAAGGTGTAATGCTTGATAGCAATGGTGAAGTTATCCAAAAAGGAGAATACGGCCCATATATTCAATCTGAGAGGGTTGAAGCAGGTATTTACAATAAATATATCGAAAAACTTATAGAAGAAGATAAGGCTTATTATTGCTTCTGCTCTCAAGAAAGAATTGATAAAGTTCGTGATAGACAAAAAGCTGATGGACTAACACCAAGATATGATGGACTTTGCCGTTCTATTCCACTTGAAGAAGCTAAACAAAGAGTAGCAAATGGTGAAGAATACACAGTTAGACTAAAACTACCAAAAGATCGTGATATCTCATTTGAAGATAGAATTAAGGGTAAAATTACATTTAATACAAATGATATGGATGATCAAGTTCTTATAAAAAGAGATGGATATCCAACATACCACTTTGCAGTAGTGGTAGATGATCACTTGATGAAAATTACCCATGTAGTACGTGGAGATGAATGGATATCATCAACTCCAAAACATGTGTATTTATATGAAGCTTTTGGATGGGATACTCCAGAATATATCCACCTACCAACCGTTCTTAATGAAGATCATAAGAAATATTCAAAGAGAAATGGTGATGGGATGGTAGAAGACTTCATAGAAGAAGGATATACACCAGAAGGTTTGATCAATTTCCTAGCACTTTTAGGATGGTCACCAGATAGTGAAGAAGAAATCTTTACTATAAAAGAATTAGCTCGACAATTTGACTTTGATAGAGTAAATAAAACTGGTGCTGTATTTGATAAGAGAAAACTAGATTGGGTAAATGGACACTATGTACGTGAAATGAGCCCAGAAGATTTAGCAAAAGAAATAAAGCCATACATGGTAGAATCTGGCCTAATTGATGAAGATTATTCAGACCATAACTTACTACTATTAGCAAATACATGGCAATCAGCAATTGATAAGTTCTCAGATGCCCCTAAACTCTCTAAAAATTATTATTTAGATGATAATAAAGTAGATTGGCAAGATGAAGCTAAAGAAGTTTTAAAAGAAGAGGATACTAAGAAACTTATCGATTCATATATAGAAAAGTTAGATAAAATAGATGAAATAGATGAAGAATTTGCTGGCTCTATTATGAAGATTATACAAAAAGAAACAGGTATCAAAGGCAAAAATCTTTGGTTCCCAGTTAGAGCGGCAATCACAGGATCAGTACACGGCCCAGACTTATCATCTGTTATGGTATTAATGGGTAAAGAGAAAATAGCACAAAGACTTAATTACGTAAAGGAAAATTTTTAAATGAAAATTCATAACACGCTCACAAGAAAGACAGAAGAATTTATTCCAATTGAAGAAAATAAAATAAGGATGTATGTCTGTGGGCCTACTGTTTATGATTATATGCACATAGGAAATGCAAGGCCTCTTGTAGTATTTGACACATTCAAAAGGTATGCCAAATTTAGAGGCTATGATGTGACCTATGTTGTAAACTTCACAGATGTAGATGATAAGATAATCAATAAGTCTATAGCAGAAGGCATTACTACAAAAGAGGTCACAGATAAATACATCAAGGCTTTTATGGAAGATGCATCAGATCTAAACTTAGATGAAAAATCAACTATTCATCCAAGAGCTACAGAACTTATGGATGAGATTATAAAATTTGTAGAAGGTCTTATTGAAAAAGATGCAGCATATGTTGTAGATGGAGACGTTTATTTTAGAGTTTCTAAGGCTAATGATTATGGAAAATTGTCAGGTAAAAATGTAGCTGATTTAGTTCATGGAGCAAGTAATAGACTTGAAAGCGCAGATTCTAGCAAAAAAGAAAGTCCAGTAGATTTTGCTCTTTGGAAAAAGACAAAAAAAGAAGGTGAAATTTCTTGGGATTCTCCCTGGGGCAAGGGACGTCCAGGTTGGCATATAGAATGCTCTACTATGAGTAAAAATATTTTAGGTGAAACTATTGATATCCACGCTGGTGGAGAAGATCTAGAGTTCCCACACCATGAAAATGAAATAGCTCAATCTGAAACACTTAATGAAAAGACTTTTGCTAATTATTGGATGCACAATGGAATGATCCAAGTAGATGGTACAAAGATGAGTAAGTCTTTAGGAAACTTCTTTACTCTTCATGATATCAAAAAAGAGTACGACTTAATGGTAATTAGATTTTGGTTACTTACTACTAATTACCGACAACCAATCAACTTTACTAGAGAAATCATTAAGGGAGCTAGCAATTCTTTAGATAGGATAAATAATTCAGTGTTTAGACTAGAGGAATTACTAGAAAATGCAAATAACAGTCAAATTAAAGAGGACGAAAAAGCTTTAGTCGATCAATTAGATAGTTTTCGTGATAGATTTATAGAAGTTATGGATGATGACCTAAATACAGCAGATGCCATAACAGTAGTCTTTGATTTAGTTAAATTTGCCAATACAAAGATTAGCTTAAAAAATTCTAAGGAACTAATAAAAGCTGTTTTAGATGAATTAGTAGAATTAGAGAATGTTTTAGGAATAGAAAATCGTAAAAAATCAAATGATACTATAGATGAATCAAAGATAGAAGATCTAATTGAGCAAAGAAATCAGGCTAAGAAAAATAAAGATTATGATAAGGCTGATCAAATTCGAGATGAACTTAAAGAAATGGGAGTTGCTATAAAGGACACACGTGATGGTGTGAAATGGGAGCTTATCTAATGGATAAGATTTATGGAAGAAAACCAGTATTAGAAACTATAGATAATGGACAGAAAATTCACAAAGCTTATATAATAGATCAAAAAACTCCTATAGTAAAAAAAATTATAGATAAACTTAATAAAAAAAATGTTAAAATTGAATTTGTAGATAAAAATTTTTTTGAAAACTATAATGGCAATCATCAAGGAGTTATGATTGAGGTTAATTCTTTTAAATATGCTAGTTTAGAAGATTTAAAGGAAGCTAAGAGATTAATACTTTTAGATAAAATCGAAGATCCTCATAATCTTGGAGCTATAATAAGATCTGCTGAAAGTTTTGGTTTTGATGGAGTAATCATCCCAGAACATAGGTCAGCAAAGGTAAATCCAACAGTATATAAAACAAGTGCTGGAGCTATCAACAATATAAAAATTTTTATGGTGACTAATCTCAATCAAACTATAGAAACTATAAAAAAAGATGGATTTTGGGTTTATGGTTTAGCAGGAGAATCAAAAAATAGTCTATCAGCTACAAATCTTACTGGCAAGGTGGCCATAGTTGTAGGTAACGAGGGCGATGGTATAAGTAGATTAGTTAGAGATAATTGTGATGAACTTATAAAAATTCCAATGCTAGGTAAAGTTAATTCGTTAAATGCATCAGTAGCAGCAGCTACCTGTATGTATGAGGTTCTAAGACAAAATGACTTCCAGTAGAAAAAATATAACCATAGTTGATGGTTATAATGTAATAAATGCGTGGTCCAATCTATTAGAAATATCAAAATCCTCACTGGAGGCAGCTAGAGATAAGCTTATAGATGAGATGGCTGAATATAAATCCCTAAGTGGAGAAGAAATTATAATAGTATTTGATGCTTATAATTTAGATAGACCAAAAGAAACCATAATAGAAAAATATGGCATTAAGATAGTCTATACCAAGAGATTTCAAACAGCAGATACTTATATAGAAAAGCAAATATTAAAAATAAGCCATAAGCATAACCTAAAGGTAGTAACAGATGATGGACAGATTCAAGTCCTAGTTACAAGCAAAGGAGCTAGTAGAGTAACAGCAAATGAGCTTAGAGCAGATATATATAATAACCAAAGAAAAATCAATCGAACACGCAAAAAGGACTTTAATAGGAATTTTAAATCATTTCCCCTATCAAAAGAAATGATTGATAAAATAGACCAAATCAAAGATGACTTGGATAAAGATTAGTAAAATAAATTCAAAAAACAAGGGTGAACTATGGATAAAATAAATTTAAAAGATGAAAGGGTAGTTGATAGACTAAGAAGTTATTTTAATTCATCAGATATGAGTGAAGAAGAAATAGCTATTGTCATTGAAGAATTATCCGATGAAGAGAGAGATGAACTGGTAGAGTTCATTGATGAAGAAGATGATGAAAACTATGAAGAAGAAATAAAAGATGATGTAGATGATGACATTGATGAAATAGAAGATATAGAGGAGGATGAAGAGGAGGAAGATGATACACCTAAAAGAAGTGAATCTACCGCCATATCTCCTATTACTCGCAAAGACATGATGAAAATGTCTGATCTTACCAATGAAGAAATAGTAGAAAAATTTCAAGAAGGTAACCAAAATGCCCTAGCAGCGTTAGTAGAAAAAAACCAAGGCTTAGTAAGAAGTCGAGCATCATACTTTTATAGATCTCATGGTAATGATTTAGACTTAGAAGACCTAGTTCAATCTGGAATGTTAGGTATGATAAGAGCAGCGGAAAAATTTGACCTATCTTTAGGTTATAAGTTTACAACTTATGCCTATAAATGGATTGATAAGGCCATAAGGAAAGCTATAAATAAGGAAGGCCACACTATAAGAATACCGGCTGGTAAATATTTAAAACTTAACAAACTAAAACAAATATTAAAAGCTAATCCAGAAGCAAGTGATGAAGAAATCTATAAAATCTTAGAAAAAGAAGGTATAGATAAAAAGCAAGCTGATGATCTATTTTTAATAAATCGTAACCAAGTAAATTCCACATCTTTAAATATCAACTTAGATAGTGAAGATTCAACAGGTGATGAGCTTATGGATATGGTAGGAGATGAATCAACTCCTGTAGATATGTTGATACTAGAGCGTGATATGGAAAATTTTTTAATGAAAGCTTTAGATCAGCTTACTGAAAGGGAAAGACAGATAATAATTTATCGATACGGTTTAGATAACGAAAAACCAAAAACCCTAGAAGAGATTGGTTCAATCTATGACCTATCCAGAGAAAGGATAAGACAAATAGAAAACCAAGCCTTAGGTAAATTAAAAGAATATTCAGATGCAGAGAACTAGAAGGTGCGAGATTAATCGCATCTTTTTTTATTTGTAAGTATGATAAATTTATATCAATATTTTGAAATTTATGTTACTATAATAAGTAAATAGGTTTTTAAATATAATTTTACTTATTTAATATAAAAGGAAAGGAGGGGTTATATGTATAAAGCGGCAATCATAGGCGCTGGGAAGGTTGGCACTTCTTTAGGACTTTATTTTTTTGATAACAATCATATAAGTCTTGAGGGATATTATAGCAAAAGTAAAAAAAGTGCAGACTATAGCGCAGGACTAACCAATACTAAGTCTTTTAAAAATTTAAAGGAATTAGTTGATAACTGTAATATTATTTTTATAACCACTACAGATGATCAGATTCTAAATGTATGGGAAGATTTAAAAAAATATAATATAGCAGGTAAGATTATTTGTCACTGTAGTGGGAGTCTAAATTCTCAGATATTTTCAAGAAATAAGTTGGATTTTCACCCTATTTCTATGCATCCTATGCTTGCATTTTCTAGTAAAGAAAATTCTTATAAGGATTTAGATGGATCCTTTTTTACATTAGAAGGTGATAAGAAGGCTCTAGAGATATTTACTAAAAACCTTGATAGACTGGGTAATCCTTATAAAATAATAACTACAAAAGATAAAAGTGGATATCATTTATCTACTGTGTGTATAAGCAATATGGTAGTAGGTCTTTCTTATATGGCTGAGAAAATATTAAGATCTTATGGATTTACAGATAAAGAATCATTAGAAGCCTTAGAGAGCTTGGCTAAAAAAAATATGGATAATATTTTTGCTAAAGGAGTAGTTAATTCACTTACAGGACCTATAGAAAGAGCTGATATAAATACTATCAGTTCTCACATAGAATATCTTAAAGAAAATGATATCTATATAGAGAAAGAAGTTTATCTTGATATAAGTTTATTATTGATTGAAATAGCAAAAGAAAAAAATCCAAATAGAAATTATAATGATTTAAGTTCTAAATTAGAAAAAGAAAAAGGAGAAAATTAAAATTGAAAAATACTGCATTGACTTTTAAAAAAGCAAAAGAAGATGGCGAAAAATTAACTATGATAACTGCTTATGACTACACAACAGCTAAGCTAGTAGAAAAGTCTAATATAAATTCAATCCTAGTAGGTGATAGTTTAGGGATGACCATGCTTGGACTTGAGGATACCCTTAGTGTAACAGTGGAAGATATGATTCATCATAGTAAGGCTGTAGCTCGTGGAGTAAAGGATACTATGGTTATTTGTGATATGCCATTTATGTCATATACCAATACAGATATTGCAAAAGCTGTAGAAAATGCGGGTAGGCTTATGAGTGAAGGTAGAGCAAATTGTGTAAAACTAGAGGGTGGAACAGAAGTAAAAGAAATAATAAAAGCTATTGTAGATGCCAAGATACCAGTATGTGCTCATATAGGATTGACTCCTCAATCTATCAACTCTCTAGGTGGGTTTAAGGTTCAAGGTAAGGATATAGAAACTGCTAAAAAATTGATTGCAGATGCTAATGCAGTAGAAGAAGCAGGGGCCTTTGCTGTAGTTTTAGAATGTGTACCAAAAGGATTGGCAACTAAGATAAGCAAAATGCTCAGTATACCAACTATAGGGATAGGTGCAGGTGATGGATGTGATGGACAAGTTTTAGTTTATCAAGATATGCTTGGAATGTACGATGACTTTACACCAAAATTCGTAAAGCACTTCGCTAATATAGGGGAAGATATAGTAGAGGCATTCAATCAATATGATAAAGAAGTAAAAGAAGGTATTTTTCCAACAGATGATCACAGTTTTAAAATAAAAGAAGATGTACTTAATCAAATTATATAAATGATAGTTATGTTATAAATTGATTCAGTTAGGCCCACAATATGGTAAAAATTTATAGCCTTAGTATAGTAAAAAAAAGTGAGGTATTATGGATTACGAAAAACCATTTATTTTTATAGATACAAATTTTGGGCTTGATGAAGCTTTAATGATAAAAATGGCATTTAATTCTTTTGATTTTGAACTGGTAGGTATCTCTACTAGCTCAGGAACAATGAGCCCTAAAAAAGCTGCAGATAATATAGTTGCTCTAAGTGCAAATGAGGGCCTATATTTATCTGTATCCAAAGGGGATGACTTAGATCTTTCCTATGAAGACAGAGATATTTTAACAACAAGTGATGATTATATAGAAAATATGCCAGCTTTTGAAAGTATAATTGATAAGGCAGATGATTGTGGGAAGCTTGATATACTAACAACAGGGCCTCTTACAAATATAGCTAAGGCTTTAGATGAAGCAGATGGGTTAGAAGATTATATTTCTCATATTTTTATATTGGGTGGAAGCCTTGGTGCAGAAGTTAGTGAGAACTTTAGATCTGATTATAAGGCTATAGATAAAGTCTTAAATACGGGTATAGATATATTTATCATCCCTGATGAACTTAGTAGATCAGTTATTTTGACAGATGATATGATTGAAAAATTAAGAAATACAGATAGAGATTTGGAGACAATATTAGATGAATTTATCAAAGTTCCTGAAGAAAAAAGATTCTTAAAAGCTCCCCTACTTTTATATCTAACTCAAGCTCCAGAAGCATTTATATTTGAAGAGTCTGGATTTAAGGTAGATAGCGATGAAGAAAAAGGAGCCTTAAAGCGTGTTTCAAGCCGAAAGAACAACTATTTAGCCAATAAGGTAAATGAAGAAGCATTTTATGATTTCATTCTAGGTAATTTATTATGAAAGTAAGAAGACCTGGTCTTAGAATAATTAAAACATTTATAGCTGTAACATTAGCCATGCTTATATCACATTTTAGACCAGGAGAAGGTCTGCCTTTTTATAGTGCTATTGCAGCTATAATATGTTTAAAATCTGACGTAGAGGGGTCTAGAGATATAGGGAAGAATAGGATAATAGGAACGATATTAGGTGGTGTGTGTGGTACAGTTTATCTTTTTTTGATACCAGCCCACACTCTACCACCAACTTTAGAATTAATTTTAATTAGTTTATTAGCCAGTATAATAATTTGGATTATGGCTATGGCTGGTAAACCTAAGGCTATTTCTATTATGGCTATTGTATTTTTATCTATTACTATAAATCACGGGAATGAAGGTAATTTAGCTTTTGTTTTTGCCTTTAGTAGGACACTTGATACGATGATTGGTGTTATTTCTGCGATAATTGTAAATGGAGTAGATTTTGACTTTATAGAAAAATATAAATCTAATTAGCATAAATAAATATAAAATATAATAAAAATATATAAAATATTCTTATTTGATAGTTTTATGTAAAATTCTTTTATGATATACTCCCTTGAAAAGGGGGTTTTTTATGATTGAAGTTAGAAATTTTAGCAAGACCTATAGTAATAATAAAGTTGCAGTTGATGATATTTCATTTGATGTAAGAGATGGAGAAATTTTTGGTTTTCTCGGTCCAAATGGTGCTGGTAAATCAAGTACTATAAAGGCCATAGTGGGTATAAATAAGCCTACAAGTGGATCTATAAAAATGAATGGATTAAGTCTTGATGAAGGCCAAACGGCTTATAAAAGTCAATTTTCTTACATACCAGATAATCCAGAATTATTCGAAAATTACACAGGCTATGAGTATATAAATTTTTTATCTGATATTTATGGAGTTGATGAAAAAACTCGTAAGGAAAGATTGGACTATTATTTAGAATACTTTGACATAAGAATGGCTATGGGTGATCAAATAGAAACTTATTCTCATGGTATGGCTCAAAGACTTGCCTTAATAGGTGGACTTATTAACGATCCAGAAGTTCTAATATTAGATGAACCTATGGTAGGTCTAGATGCTAAAAGTTCTTATAATCTAAAGCAAATCTTAAGAGAAAGAGCATCAGCTGGTAAATCTATATTTTTCTCAACTCACGTTATGAGCGTAGCTCAAGAACTTTGTGATAGGATAGCTATTATAAATAAGGGTAAGATTATTGCTATAGGTACTTTTGATGAAATAAAATCTCAAGCTTCTCATAAAGAAAACTTAGAAGCTATATTTTTGGAGCTTACTGATGAATAATATAAAAACTATTAGTAAATATACATTTTTAGAGCAGTTTTTTCCTTATTATCCAAATAAAAGGGCGACAAATCTTCCAAATTCTTATCCATTAAGAATTCTATATTTAGCTTTCACCTATCTTGTATTTATATATTTTACGATTATGTTTTCTCATGTCATTGGCAAGGTTTATTTAAACCAAGAAAATGGAGACCTTATGTATTTCACATTATTTGGCATAGCATTAACTTTAACAGTATTGATTTTTTATCTGCCAAAAATGTTATCTACATTTTTTTCTATTAAGGATACAAATCTTTATAAAACATTGCCTATAGGTCAAGGAGAACTTTTTATTGGTAAACTATTTGGGTCGGTATTTTCATTTGTAGATTTTTATGTATTATTTATTATAAGTATAGCTGTTTACTTTTATTTTAAAGGATTTGATTTAGAGATTTTAATTTTTGGAATTATTAATTTTGTAAGTTTGATAATGATTCCATATGCGATTTTAACTGGTCTTATACTAGTAATTATGAGATTTACTAATGTAGGTAGGCATAGGAAACTATTTAAAAATATTGGATATATAATTTTATTTTTTATAGTTGGAATGCTATACTATTTTTCTTTTAATAAAGATAATTCATCGTCAATGGAAAGTAATGGTCAAGTTTTTAATTCTGTTATTGGGACATTGTCAGGTATTTCCAATGTATTTTTTAACTCCAAACTTTATGGACTGAGCCTTAGCGGTAATATTATAAATAAAATCATATACACTCTTATACTATTTGCAATTTCTGCTGTTTTAGTATTTATACTTTATAAGCTGGCAAATAATTTATATTATGATGCTTTAGAGGATAAAAAGTTTAGTAAATCTTCTAAAAAAGAAGTAGATAATATGGACTTTAAAAGAAGTTCTCAAGTTAAGACTATATTTAAAAGGGATATAAAAAATTTGTTTTCTAATATAGCATTTATTTCACAAGCTATAATGATGATAATTATATTTGGTGTCATGTCCTTTAATATTGGAAAAGATATTGTAAGTGATGTGGGAAATGGACCTGATTTGAACACATTTAGATTTTGGATGTTTTTAGCAGGGTATGGTCTAGGTGTTTTAATCTGGATTAACTCTGGTTTTGCAGCTAATGATTTATCACGTGAACATAGCAGTTTTTACTTATTTCAAACACTACCTATAAATCCAAAGAGTCATTACAAGGCTAGATTTTTAACTAGCTTTATAGCTTCTAGTATGTTTAGTTTAATCTTAAGTATCATTGCTACTATTGCACTAAAGACTGAAATTATAGGAGCTTTAGCTTTCTTTGTAGGTCAAGAGTTAGCGATAATTTTGGCCACAAATATAGGACTTTATATAGGAAGCAAAAATATAAAAACTAATTGGACAAAACCTGAGGAACTTAGCAAAGGTGGCATACAAGGAGTTATATTTTACTTTGCAGGACTTATCTATGTTGCAATTATAATCCTCTTATATATATTTATAATTAATGAAAGCGGTAGAAGATATTATATTTTGGCATCTTCTATAGATCTAATTATAATTTTTGCGACAATTATTCTATTTAGGCATTTAGCCATTAAAGCTTATGAAGATGGTTTTTATGACGTGTAGATAAAAGGAGCCGTTGCAAAACTATGAATAATTATAGTCCCGTTATTAGAAGGTTCTCTTAGGAAATTTCATTTCCCATGGCTGGTGGGCCAATTTTAGCCTGTCAGCTCGTGAAGGCAAAATTTTCGTAGAGATTCTTCTAATGATTTTAAGACGTTTTATTCATTCTGCAACAGGCTCTTTCATAGTTAAATTTTGCTAAGTCTTTAAAATTTGATAAAATATATATAATATTATATATCTATAAAGGAGAAATTATGAAAAATTCTAAAAAAATCGTTGCAGCTGGTCTTGTTATTTCATTTTCTATTTTAAATGTAGGTCAATCATTTGCAGCTATTAACACTAATTCACCATTCTATTATTCAAACAAAACTAGACAAGCATATATTAACTTAACTGATTTGCAAAGAGAAGAACTAGATAGAATGAATACTGATAACAATAAAGTTCTTACTATTGAAGAAGTACTTGAATCAGGAAAATTTTCTTTACCAATTAAACGCGGTGTAGACTGGATTTATCCCTTTATGATAGATAAAAATAAGGATGGACAAGTAGGAGAAAATTATTGGGGAGCTAGCGGATCTAGTTCATCTAATACTAATAATAGTACTCATTCAACTATAGAAAAAGAAACTCCTAAATATGATTCTAGTCACGAATTAATATCTACACCTATTGATGAAGAAAAAGATGTCAAAAAGAAAGTGACAAATGAAGATCTTAATGAATTAAGAGAGGCTATAAGTGAAGCTAAATTAACTTTGAGTGCAGTAGATATCATACTAAAGAAAGCTCCTAATTTTTCTAATAAAAATATAGTCTTTTTAAGACAATTAGCTAAAGAAGCACAAGAATTAATTGACTTAGGAGAGAGAGTTTTATCAATCTATAAATAAAATTAGGGCTGTTGCAATATTGAAAGGATAATTCATCTTTGCAACAGCTACTTTTTGTAGTAAAATTTATTCTCTTTTAAAGAAACTGTCAATTTCAAAAGCATCTTCTGAATTAACTAATACAGTTAGTTTATCACCAATTAAAATTACATCCAAGGCACTAGGTACAAATTCATGGTTATCTCTTTCAATTGAAAGTATTATTATGTGCTTTGGGAAATTAATCTCTTTTATACTCATTCCAACTATAGCTAATCCATCAGTTATAGTATATTCAAATATTGAATAATCCCCAAGTTCTTTTCTATGAGTAGCTAATAAGTTCCTATCTTTTAGCTGTCTTTCAAAAAGTGTATCATAAATTGGTGCGATTTTTAGAGATTCGGCTACATAAAAAGAAGTTATTACTACTAGGGATAGTGATAGGAGATGGCTGAATGAAGAGGTCATTTCTGAGACTAAAATTACAGAAAGTATTGGACTTCTTACAACTGATGCTAGAATTCCACTCATACCTAAAATTAAAAAGTTTATATAATAATCATTAACTGCAATATTTTTATTGAGCATTGCAAAAATGAGAGCCCCACAACATCCACCAATTACTAGGACTGGTAAAAATATACCGCCTTGGACGCCTGAACCATAGCAAAAAGTAGTATAGATTAATTTTACAAAAAGAATAGCTAATATATATTTTACAGAAAATCTATTGGCAGCCATAGCTTCTAAAAGCTCGTGGCCTCCGCCAGTTCCCTCAATAAAAGTAAAGCCTATGATTATAGTTACAATCATTAAAAGAGCATATTTTGATACACTTGAGCTTATAGATTTAAATAAATCTTGAAATTTAGAAATTAGTTCGTTATAAATTCCACCAACTACTCCTGTTAAAAGTCCTACTATAATTGCTACCCATACGAGATTCATTGGAAGTGACTTTGCCATGGTAAAGGAAAATGCGTTATCTACTCCCATTATTACAAAGGAGATATAGTTTGCGATTATTGATGCTATAAGAGCAGGAAGTAAGACAAATCTAGAATAGGATTTATGTAATTCTTCTATTGCAAAAATACAGCCAGCAAGTGGAGCATTGAAAGCTGCTGCAAGACCTGCTGCAGCTCCTGCAGTAATCATATACTTTATTTCATCAGGAGGTCTTTTTAATATTTTACCTATAAGCTTTGCAGCTGCACCGCCCATCTGTATAGAAGGACCCTCTCTACCTAGAGAAAATCCCATTAGATTACCTAGTCCTCCACCAACTATTTTTGAAATTATAGTAGGTACTTCCTCCATTTGAAATTTGCCTAGTATCTCTCCGCGTATTTGGGGAATACCGCTTCCTCCAGATAGAGGTGCCCATTTTAACAAGCTATATATAATAAAGGAAATTATAATGGCTAAGCATATAATAATTGCAACTGATCTTATACTAAATTCATCATATAAGTTATGTCTTACTATTCCCATTTTGGAGATGATAAACTTATATAAGACAGAAAAAAGTCCTGCAAAAACCCCTACTATGATAGAGTCAGTAAGCATTCTAAATATTAGTTTTTCTTTGTGGTTAAAATCATTTCTCATGTTTTTTCCTTTTAGTTACCTTGTTCAATCTTAATTATGTAAACAGTAAAAGACCCTAAGAAGTTGAATTAAATTCAAACTTTTCGGGCCAAATTATTTTGCTAAATTTATTTGACTTAATTTTTGGGATGGATTCTGTAATTAATACCATTTATCAACTCTACATCATAGGGACTATTAGAAAAGTATCCTTTTAAGAATTCATACCTATAATCGTGATAAGTTGAATTTTCCTTTTTAAGGTTGATTGGATTTTCACTACTTACTTCAAAGTTTTCGTGATGGTCATGATCATGGCCACCTTGGCAAGTATTATCTAAAGAATTATCTGGGTTTATAGTTTCTTTTTCATACTTACTATGCATATTGTTATTAGTAATTAAATACAAGTCATTTTTATCATCTACTTGGGCGGCAAGACCATTATCACATGGCATTCCATCAAGTAAATATTTATTTAAATCAGAAAAAATTGTATTATAATTTGAAAAATCTTTTCCTTTAGCACTTTCCTCACCGAGTTTATACATTTTTTCTTTCGTATTTTCTGAGTGGGTAAGGGCATAGTGTAGTCTATTTTCTACAACATCTATTCTAGAATCAAGCCATCCATGTATATTGTCTTGATCAATTAAACTTTCTAGTGGTTCATTAGAAACGGGATTATTTATTCTATCAACTTCACTAGTATTTCCATCTAGCAAGTAATTAGTAATTTTATCTTGAAATTTGATCTTTTCATACATCATATAATGTATAGGACCTAAAAATTCGCTCATTATATCACCTCTATTATTACTTTACTATAAATATATATGATATACTATAAATTAATGAGGAGGAGCTTATGAAAAATTTAACAACAAAAAGATTAGCTTATATTGGATTATTTGCTGCACTAGCGTATTTGTCGAATTATTTGCAAATACCTGTTGTGACCCCTTTTGGCAATACTAGGTTTCATTTGGGTAATGTATTTTGTTTATTATCAGGAATTATTTTAGGACCACTTTATGGGGGCCTTGCAGCAGGAATTGGGACAAGTATGTTTGATTTATTTGATCCAGTCTATTTTACCTCTGCGCCAACAACTTTTATAAATAAGTTTGCTATGGCGGCTGTAGCAGGACTTATATTATATAAGAAGAAAGATGATACTTCTAAATCTAGGATTATACTATCATCTATACTTGGACAGATAACTTATATCATTCTTTATTTACTAAAGACTTTTATAAAAGATTATTTTATATTAGATCTTTCTGGACCCGCTACTTGGGTAGAGATGGTTCAAAAAGGTGGAGTTTCTTTAACTAATGGCCTTATTTCTGTTATATTTGCATCAATACTTTCTATACCTTTATTAAAGGCAGTCAAATTTGAATAATAGATTCTTATTTGGGTAAAAACTATTTTAAGAGATGAGTTTATGTATTATAAGAAATTTAATAAGAGGATTGTTCTTAGATTCAAAAGATGAATGACTTGCTAGAAAGCCTGACAAAAAGTTAGGCATAAATACTATAGAATTTGAATGAGGTTTATATGCAAACTAGAGAAAAAATATTTGGAGTAACTTGCCCAGTATGCAAACACTCCTTTGAAACAGAATTAAATACAGCTATATTTTCTGCCACAGAAGATAGGGAGAAGATATTAAATAAGGAATTTGGAGAATTACTTTGTCCATCTTGTGGACATAGATTTATTTTAAATTATAGATTTGCCTATACAGATGATGAAATTAAATTTATGATAGTAAATGATCCTAAGTTTGTAGATAGTAAGGCTAGGATGATTTTTAAGTCAAGCTTATCTCTGCTAGATAGGAATCATAAAGATGAGCAAAATAAGTATTTGACGCGTATGACATCAGACCTTGATGAAGTTTGTGAAAAAATTGTGATTTTTGAAAATTACCTTTCTGATAAGGCAGTTGAGATTATGAAATACATTCTCTTAGAAAGCGAGGAATTATCCTTAGGGCATGATGATGTGGAGTCTTTTAGATTAGAAAGAGATGATAAATTCCATATAATTACAACAGACGGTAATGAATATACCTTAGGATTTGTAAGGGAAGTATATGATAACCTTTTAAATCGATATTCCCAACTTTTAGAAATAGATAAAGCTGAAAAGGTAGATAAAGATTGGGCTTATAATTTTTTAAAAGATATAAAATAACTTTTATATAAAAGAACTAGCTTATGTTTAGCATAAGCTAGTTCTTTGCAATTATTTTACTTATGGTATAATTTTCACATGAAAATAAGTTTAAATGATAAAAATAAAAGAAAAACTGTATATGATATTTTAAATATTTTTTATGATGATAGTAACATAGAATTTACTAATAGAGCTAGTATTAACATTTTAGATGATGAAATTATTTTTAAAGATAAATCTTATCCCTACGAAAGTAATTACCAATTGAAAGCAAATTTATATAAAATTTTTGAAAAAGAAACTGGTTATAAGTCTCCATGGGGGATGCTTACGGGATCAAAACCATCAAAACTTTTAAAAAGTCAAAGTACAAATCAGATTAAGGATAAATACTTTGTTTCTGATGAAAAACTAGCTTTACTCAAAGGTGTAGAAAATGAACAAAATAAGCTAGACTTTAATAAAAATGATTTTAATTTGTATATAAATATACCATTTTGTCCTACAAGATGTAGATATTGTGCCTATCCTACCTTAGTAGGAATTAATCATGATAGAAGTGCATATATTGATAAATTAATTTATGAAATAAATAATATAGACTTACCCAATAGTCTTGATAGCATCTATATAGGAGGGGGAACTCCTACAAATATATCAGCATATGATCTTGATAGGCTGCTTAATACTATAAATAAGAGATTTACCTATAGAGAATTTACGGTTGAAGCAGGTAGAGAAGACACACTAGATAAGCAAAAACTTGATATTTTAAGCGAAAATAAAGTGCAGAGAATATCTCTAAATCCTCAAACTTTTAATGAAGATATTATAAATTCTGTAGGTCGCAGCTTTGATTACGATAATTTTATAACCATATATGAATATGCTAAAGATTTGAAATTTATTATAAATATGGACTTTATTGTGGGACTTGTAGGAGAGAATAGTTGCTCTTTTATAAGGAACTTTGAAATTCTAGAAAAGTTAAAGCCACAAAATATAACTTTCCATGCTTTGGCTAGCAAACGTGGGAGTAAGTACAGAGAAGAAAATAAAAAAGGTTCTGTAAAAGATGCTTTGAAGATAAATGAAGCCATTAAAAAATTTACAGAAGAAAATGGATATAAAGCTTATTATCTTTATAGACAAAAGAATATTTTATCTAATTTAGAGAATGTAGGATATCAGAAAGATGATACTAGTCAAAGATATAATATTGTAATTAACGAGGAGAGTGAGAATGTAATTGGCCTGGGTATGAACGCTAATACTAAACTTATGAATGGTAAAAAATATCGCAATGCTCGTAACTTACGTGATTACACAGAAAATATAGAAAATATTATAAGGGATAAAAATATGATGATTGAATCAAATTAAAAAGCTGACAAATAAATGCCAGCTTTTTATATTAAGTAACAAAGAACTTGTTAATCTTAAATTACTAAAAACTTATTTTTACTGAATATCTTTCCAAATAGCAGTAACTGTAATATTATCGTTTACTGTTATTTTATCTTTTGGATTATTTATATCTTCATTTCCAGATACAAGCCATCCAGCAAATTCTTTGCCATCTGGAGCTATGAATGTATTTTCAGGAAGGCTTATTTCGCTTCCTTTCACAACTTTCATTTCTGGAATCTCTCCATCCGCTCCATTGGATTCAAAATTTAAAGACACATAATCTTTTTCTCTATCTTTAAATACTGGTGTGATTTCTATATTTGCTTGAGTATTAAAAGTAAAACCTGGTTTTTTGATAGCATCTCTAACTTTCCATCCGGCGAATTCTTTTTCCTCAGGTATTGCGCCTTCATATTCTGGAAGAGTGAAGTCTTCACCTAAATTTACTTCATTTGTAGTAGCATTTACTAAGACCTCTACTTTTGGATTTTGGACATTTTCTATTTTTCCTGTATTTAAGTCAAGCTTATAAATTTGTACTTTGGTATTCCTTGCATAATCAGTTGCAATAACTTTAATTTCTATTTGATCAGGATTATTGTAATTAGCATAAGAATTTAATAAGCTATTAGCTTGGTATTCTTTTCCATTTACTAAAATTGATTTTTGTTGAATTCTTCCAGGATTTCCACTATCTATCTTATCTGTTATAGATAAATTTACTTCCTTATCTTTACCGTCAATCTCATATTTTAGTCCGATACTGTTATCGAGCTTTTCATTTGTTAATTCAATTTCTGGTTTAGTGTTGTCGATAAATATCTTGTATTGTGATCTAATACCTTCTGGCTCACCGTTGCCTATATAGTCTTTGACAGCCCAATCCATGATATCACCATCGTTAGCATCTATTTTTACTTCGAAGTCTTTGGAATTATCACTGTTTAGATCTCCATAAATTAAATATTGATCAACTATGGATTCATTTATTCTAAAGTTCCAGTTAAATCCACCTTTATCACCTACTTTTCCTCGTAAAATTAGTGGACTTTTTCTAATGTAAAGTTCTCCATAATTAGCGTTATCTTCATTTGTATAAGGATTAAAGCTATCATTATCCATATCAAGTTGGACTTTATCTTTATCTATATATACAATTTTGCCAATTTCTTCTACTAAATTTTCATCATTTAGTATAGCTTCTCCATTAGAATTTTTTTCTAGTTTATAGACTTCATATCTTAAGATGGTAAAGCCTTGAAGAGTCTTTATATTAGCTGTTTTAGTTGCTACATCTTTACTATCGTTAGTATATATATTTGATGATAAGGCTTCTAATCCGGTTTTTCCAGGATTTATAGATATTATTTTAACTGCATATCCATTTTTAATTTTTAAATTATCACTTATTTCATAATAAATATTGCCGGCCTCATCGGTTTTCTCTTTTAATCCATGATTTAGGTCAGCTCCGCCAAGCTCTATGATATTTCCATAATTAGATTCGACATTTGGTATTTTATCTTCTGTCTTCTTAGAGATTTTTTCTTTAGGCATTCTTATATAGATACTTTGGCTGCTACCATTTTTATCGGTTACGTATAGTTCTATATCTCCCTTATAATCAATACCTTTATTATTATCGACATCATTTATATTTGCCCATAGATTGAATGACATTGACTTATCTTTTTCGTTATATGTTGATGGAATAGTATTCACTTGGCCTAGCTTGTTAGTTTTTTTCATAGCAGTAGATCTAAAGTAGATTTTAGCATCTTTACTTACGTTTTTGACTACACCTTCTATATCAAATCCACCATTTGCATTTAATATAATCTTTCCTACATAGTTATGATCTTTAAAATAATCTAGGGAATTATCTACAAATTCCATCTTACTTCCATCAAGATATTTACTTGGAAGTCCATATTCATCTATGGACTTTTCATCTCCATAATCGTAGCTTTCTTCTTTTATACCAGTTAACGGATTTTCTTTTTTGATCTTTTTTACTTTTATAATTCTATTTAGATCTTTATTATCAAGTGATTCAATAGTAGATTTAGTAGTATCTATATTAATACTTGGTTTTCCTTCTAAATTAGCAGAGCTATTAGCTTCATTTTTATCTGATTTTTTTTCACTTGTATTAATATTTTTTAATAACTTGGCGTCTATTTTTCCTGCTGAATTTTTTTCTTCAATATAGTCATCTATATCAGGATCGTAGGAGCTTTTTACAGTAGAGTATCCTAGCTTGCCGTTTATAATTTTTTTGTCAAATTTAACTTGATATAAATCAGTAAAGTTTGAAGCTCCATCTAAAGCAGCAATTTCTATTGTCTTTCCTAAAAGATTTTTATTAGCTCCCAATATTTTATAACAGCTGTTACCATCTTTATCTAGTTTAAAGCCGTTATATTTATTTTTTTCTCCAACATTTACTACTTTAAGTTTATCTAATATTTCGCCATTTTCATCTACAAATGCAGCTCCTGCAAACCATACTTTGTTAGGAACTTCTTCAAATTTTTGAGGATTTTTTTCTTGTTCTCTGGTAAAGATAGTTTCATTTTTGTAGGCTTCTTTTTGCTTATGGTAGCTATCCTTTATTTTAAGTTTTATTTCATCAGGGTTAGATGCATCAACAGATACAATCTCAGGTGGAGTTCTATCTATTTTTACTGGAATATAGGAGATCTGATATGGATAATCAGGGGTTAGTCTATATTCAAATTTATAGAAATATTGCCCTTCTGCTATTGGCTCAAATTTACCTTCAACATAATTTTTATCGTATTTATCTACTGAATGAGGATTATAGATTAATCCATCCCATCTCAGATCACCATAAACTTTTAGCTTAGAACCCTTTATACCTTTTGAGTCATTTCTTTTAGAGTTTAAGATTCCCTTTATAAAATGATCTACATCGAGTACTTTTAAATAATTTTGATTTTTGGGATTATCACTGTTTACTATAGAAACTTTAGCATCTGCTGCAGATCTTAAAATGAGTGGGCTTGGAGTAAGGCCTCTATCTGTTTCATAATCTTTGATAAGTTTACTTTCTCCAGTGGATTCTAGATCCCAATCTTGTGAATTGTTAAAGGCAAATAAATCTGGGTCTTGATCTAAGCTCTTATTATCATCTTCTCTATTTTGGATAACTCCTGCTGGTTTAAATAAATCTATGCCGTGTTCTCCTCCGCGACCTCTATTTAAGGTTCCAGGTATTTTTGGATTGCCTTCATCATCATAACCTACAATGCCCTTTGAACGAGATCCATCTTCCCAAGCCCATTTATCGATTATAGGTTCATTATTCCAGTCTCCAGCAAATCCCATAAATGGCATAGATAGAGAAGGTTGAGGATCCTTTCTGGTATTTTCTTTTTCTTCTTTTGACTCAAAGTTTATAAATCCTTCTATAAATTTATTTTTGTTAACAAGGCTTCCAACGTCAAGGCTTGCACCTAAACTATAAGATCCTCTTGCAGGAATTACTATTTCGTTTTTAGCGAAGGTTAGCTTAGCTCCGTCAACTTTTTTTGGATGAATTTCATTAACTGTATGAATTCCAGTTTTGGACTTTTCATCATATTCTTCATCTAATTTTTTTACTTTAATCTCTCCATCTGTAGTAATAGGGGAGGATGATACTTTAAGAGTGATATCCCTATTAGTTGGATTATCAATATTAATTCTGAAATCTTTTTTCTTAGTTTTTATTTCCTTTAGAGAGACAGCTCCATAAGAGTTTGTTTGACCACTAGAGTCCTTTAGATCATAAGAAATTACTAAATTATTTTTAAGAGCTTTCTCAACATTGATAAGTCCGGAACCTTGTTGTCTAGGTGATGCGTAAAGATAAGTTCCACTTTCTTCTGTTTGAGGATCTATCATAGGAGTGGATGTTATTTGTAGCATTATTTTTGTAAGGGATACCAAATCTATTCCTCTACTCTTAATAACTGGTTTTTTTACCATTTCTTTTAATTTAGGTCTAATAATAACTGTTGAACCTGATACTACTGGAGTAGCCATTGACGTACCTGACATATATTGATAGGTATCTTTTCCGTCTATTTTATTTAAGGTAGAGTATATATTTTTACCTGGGGCAGATACATCTGGTTTTAACATTAGATCTACTCTAGGTCCCCATGAAGTAGATCCGGCAGGAACATTAACATCTTGCCAAGGAATTTTTTTATCTAAAAATTTAATATTAAGCTCTTTTTCCTCTCCTACTTTAGGTTTTTGAGAGTTATATAAGTTCATATCTATTCTATAGTCTGAGTCTTTTTTAGATTTGACATTAACCTTGTCGGATCTTCCAGTTAGCATTGACCATAATTTTATACCGTCCATACCAGAGATGGAAAATACTTGTACTTTTGTAGCTTCATCTTCTTCATAACCCATAGCTGGAAGGCTTTCCCAATCATCACGGTTATAGTAAGATACAGTATTTACAACTATAACTCCAGCTGCTCCTTTATCAGCTGCTTTTTTAAAAGAATATTTTAAATCTTTTGTGTATATTCTATCCATGATTACAATTTTATCTTTTAGGTTTTTGCCAGCTATATCATCATCTTGACATTTGCCTAAATAAATAAACTTATACTTGTCTTTTTTAAAACTATTGGGATCAAAAAAAGCTCCTATTCTGGAATATCTAAAGTCGTTTCCACCAATATTTATTCCATCAAAATTGATTTTAGTATTTCTGGATGAGCCTACTGCTATGGCATCTTCGTGGGCTGCTGTTCTAGTTACATTTCCAGTATCTGTCATATTTAAGGCATTGTTTGCATATCTATCCCAAGAAGAATTAGAAGCTGAGCTTGCATAATTACCAGTTGCAACGCAAACTGGAATGCCATGATTTCTTAGAGTTCTGATTGCTTGCCAATATTTTTCTCCCTTAAGTCCAGTACCTGTAAAACCTGAGGATATAGAAATTACATCTACATCATGTTTTATACAATCTTCAAAGGCATGGAACATAGTTTCATCTCCAGCAAAACCCTCACTAGCATCTGAGTACATCTTATAAGAAAACAATTGAGCATTAGGGGCAATACCTCTGATTCCCTTACCTTTATTAATATCTTCCATAGTATCATTAGCAGCTAGAATTCCTGATATATGCATTCCATGAGGATCGTGATAATCTGAACCATCATCGTACTTTTCGGTTGTTATTTTTCCTCCATTTAGATAATTTACTGAATGTGGAACCTTTTCTGAAATATAGAAGTTCTTATCGGCTTCTGATAAGTTATCTAATTTTACCTTGGCGACTTTTTTTGCATCATCATCGAGTCTCATTGCCTTATGGCTTGCATCCATACCTGTATCTATATTGGCTATTACCATGCCTCTTCCATCATAATTTTTGCCGAGATTGGGATTTATTGCATTGATATTTTTAAGGTAGTTACTTGCCTTGTCTACCTTTACTAGGCTTCTGGCATTTTCCATTAAAGGATTGAGTTTTTCTGATTTTTCTACATCTGCAACTCCTTTAATAGTTTTTATATAATCGATGTTTTCTGGATAAGTAGAGATTGCTAATCCGTTGAATATAATATTATATTCGTAGAGGATCTTTGTATCCTTGATTGAATTTAATGCTTTTTTTATTTTATTTTTATCTGCATTCTTATTAAATTCGATAAAATATACTTCTTTTTCAATATCTGCCTTTATACTAGCTTCGCTAGATAAATAATCATCGATAATTTTGCTTTTTTTCTGCTTGCTTCTATTAATATTTATCAAATCACTATCTTTTTTAGGATTTGTTGATTTTGATGCAAAGGATGGACTTACAAAGCTAAATACCATTGATAAAGCTAAAATAAATGATATAGATTTATTATGATTTTTTTTCAATATATACCTCCATAACTATTTTTAATTATCTATTTCTAGAATCTTACAATATTCTTTTAAAGCCATTTTTCCTTCTTTACATAATAACTTGGATTGTTTTATCAGTTTGTTTATTTTGTCAGAATATTTTTTGCTCAAACTTGAAATATCAGACAATAAGTGTTGGCAAGTTTTACATAAACATTCATTTTCTAATATAGCTTGTTTAAGGTTATAGTAATCTTTAAGAAGATCTTCTTTAAAATAGAATCCTTTTTTGATATATTTATAGTCGTCTGGAATATAAATTAGAGAGTGACTATTGTTGGAATTATTAGAATTTTTATGATCTTCCTTAATTTTATTAATAGATTCTTTTGATATATCGACATTTGATTCATCTTTGATAAATGGATATTTATTTACTTCTTTTGATTTGTTATCATCAATGATGTAATTGTCATCTGTGTTAGAACTTTCATTTTTAGTTCTTGCATTATTTAAATTAATAGCTTCGTTATAAATTTTATAGATTTCATCATTAGATTTAGCTAAATTGATTCTTTCCTCAAATTTTGCTTTTTCTGTATTTGATAATTTGGACAAGTTTAATAGATTATTTAAAAATTCTTTTTTATAATCTTTATCAACATAATTTTCTTCTACATCTTTATTATTTGGATTATCAATAGCTTTATTTTCAAATTTTTTATAGTAGTAAATTTTACTAGTATTAGAATATATAACAGGATTTTCGTTGATAATCTCATAGGAGAGATCTAAGTCGTTTAGAATTTTATCGTTTTCTTTAACACCTTTATATGTTTTTAAAACATTTCCATCTTGATCATATGTTGTGATATCTATGATTGATTGATCACCTGCTCTCTTTACTTCAACTTTTTGTTTTTTATCTTTACCTATATAGTATTCAAAAGTATCATTAGCTTCTTGAAGAATTTTATAATTTTCACTAAATTTATCCAAACCAATAGACTTGCCAGTATACTCATATGTTATTCCATCTTTGTTAATATTCTTAGGAGCTTGTGGAGGCGTGATATCCTGTCCAAAGAAACCAGAAGCGATAACAGGAGAATGAATATCATTATCAGTATCTGCGTCTAAAAAATGTGTAGTGTGATGAGTTCTTAGGGGGATGTCATAAGTTGTGGATTTATTTTCTTGATTTTCTGCATCAGTATTTTCTTTTACAGTGCCAAAAGTACTTTCTCCAGTGTTTTTCTTATCTAAAGCTGAAATTTCTAGTTCATTTCTAGATATATTCGTAGCTAATTTCTTGATGTTTAGTTCGCCGTTATAGTTTATGCTATAAACTTTTTCAAATTCTTTTCCTTCACTATTTATTTTTTTTAAATTAATGTAAACTTTTTGGTAAGGATCATTTCTATCAATATAAAATGTATAAGTAGCTCTATCTTCGCCATCATCTCGATTATTTTTATATTGACCAAATATATAGTATTCATTTTGATCTATCTTATCTAGGGGTATGTAACTTGGATAAGTAGGATCTTTGACAACTGTAACTAGATTTTCTTCGTTTGCGTCATCTAGTTTTACTTTGCTTGCTTTATTTGTGTCTTTTGATACTTCTTCTTTAGAATCAATATTGTTATTTATTTTATTTTCATTATCTATATCTATTGGATCATTGATATTATTAGTTTTGGGATTGCTATCTTCTCTCATCTTTTCTTTACTATCCTCAGCATTATCATTTGCTTGATTTATTTCATCTGTATCTGTAGGACTGGTAGTAAGATCGGTAGAACCATCGTCACTGTTTTCTACTATCTCTTGATCATTTGATTTATTTAAAAATTCTTCTTCACTAGTAGAAAAAAATTCATCATTATTTAAATTTCCTTCTTCACTTGCAAATACAGTATTATTAGTTGAAAAAATTAGCATTAAAGCTAATGCGGTACTTAATCTATAATTGCTATAATTATTTTTTTTATTCATTAAAGTCCTCCCTATTAAAATATACATATTCTATTTTTATATTTTAATTTTAGCTATCTTTTCAGTAGACAGCTATATAAAATCATATAACAAGTCTTGAAATTAGTATGGCCATACTCACTTATTAATTTTTACTGTAAATAAATTTATTTATTATAATGATTTCATATTTGATATTATAATATAAATGACAAAAAAATTCTACTAAATTAATATAAAAATTAGGGCAGCCTAAATTAATAGCTTAAAAAATTTTTATTACAAGGAAGGTAGAGTAAAGATTTATTTGGATAATTTATCTTATTTGAGTATAGACTTGAATACAATTTGAAAGATAAAATTTATAAGATGGTTATATTGCTAATAAAAGCAACTTATAGCTTCTATTAGCAATAAGAATATAATCTATATTATTTATATAGTTTAAGTAAGTAAAAGAATTATTTCAACTAAGTAACCAAATATGAGCTATTTGATCTTGTAGTTGATGGTATGACCATTTCATTTGGCTTTTTTTGATACTATTTGGATCATTAATTATAAATTTACCATTCTCATAGGAATCTATAACAAGTATGTGTCCGAAAAGAGTAAAATATCCTTTATCTACAGAAACAATTAAAGGTCCGTAGTTTAAAGCATCTATCATAGCTTCTTCATTATTTGGAATATCACTAACACTGTATCCATACTTATTTGCCTCATCTTGGAAGAATGACCAAGATATACCATTTCCATCCATATACCCATAGGCGTCTTTAGATATTTTATCAGGGCTTATAGTGATATCGTTATTTAGTCTTGCAAGTACCATGGCTATTGAGGTTGGTCCACATCCTGCTATACCTATATTGGAATGACCTAAATTATTGTAGGCCCATCTGTTGTCCCATTGAATAAAATAAGGTGTTTTTCTGCCTAAATCTACAGACTGACCATCATAATAGGCAAAGTCTGTAATTCCATTTGCATAATTATAGACAAATTCTATAGTATCAGAGTCGTTTCCACTTAGGTATAATAAAGTATTATCTAAAGAATCTAAATTATCATAAATCCATTGAGCTTTTTCATTGCCTTTATTAGCTTCTTTTTCTATATTTTTTCTAAGTTTGTTCATGTCATCTGTTTTATATTTATTTGATTTAAAGATTGAATTGAAATAACTTAATTTTTCGTTAAAGTAATTATCCTCATATGGTGAGTCATTTATTCTAGTTCTAAGAAAATTTACCATAATGTAAATTATAAAAGCTATTACAATTAACCTTAAAAGTTTAAATTTTCTTTTTTTTCTTTTTCTCATAATTATTCCTTTACTGAACTTATAAAAATAATTATATAATAAATTCAATGTTTAATCAATATTGGAGTTAAAAATCAATAATATTAATTTAATAGTTGATTTATTTAATTATTGACTAAAAAACATATAAGTTTATAATAATTGTAATAAGTTTATATATTTTGAGGTAAGTTTTATGGCGAAAATTGATGTGATAATTCCAATGTACAATGCAAGTAGTATGATAAGTGAGACTATTGAATCGGTAGAAGCAAGTGATTTTAATGATTTTAAAATTATTATAGTTGACGATGGCTCAACTGATGATTCATGTGAAATAGTAGGTAAATTAGGCAAAAAGTATGATAATATTTATTATTATAAAAAAGAAAATGGTGGTGTTTCTGCTGCAAGAAATTTTGGAATATCTAAGTCAACTAGCCCATATATTTGCTTTCTAGATTCTGATGATCTCTATGACAGGAAGTACTTATCAAAGATGTATAAAAAAATAGAACAGACAAATTCTGACCTATGTACATGTGGCTATAATGAATTGATTGATGGAGAAGTTACTGAAAAGAAAAGTTCTTTTGTAAAGAGTGACTTTTTAGTTAATTACTTAATAACAAAAAATAAGCTCCATATAAGTAATTTTCTAATTAAAAAAGAAATAATATTGGATAATGATATTATTTTTCATGAGCAAAGCTCCTATGGAGAAGATATTGAGTTTATGGTAAGGATAATAAAAAATTCTAAAAAAATTGAGATAGTACCTGAGTATCTTACTTATTATAGAATCGAAACAAATAGGCTTTCTCTTTCTTCCTTTAGCTTAGAAAAAATAGAAGATGATATAGAATTTTCTAATAGGATCTTAAATGATAAATCCTTGCACCTATCAAAAAGAGAAAAAGAGGCCTTAATAAACCATAAATTGGTGGGTAATATAGTTAATAAACTCTTAGAAGCTATAAATTTAGGTTATAACAAGGATGAAATTAGGGAAACTTATAATAAGTATGAGTATATTATAAATAAGAAAAGCCATTCATTTGGTTTAAGAAGCTTAAAACTTAGTCTAAACAAGCAAAGGTTAAAGTCAAAAATTGGGTATTAGTATTTGTATATAATAGTTAAGATTAATGGAGGATATAAATGGAATATAATGAATTAAATCCTAAAGAAGTTTGGAGATATTTTAAAGAATTAAGCGAAATTCCTAGATGCTCTGGAGATGAAAAAGCTGTTTCAGATTATTTGGTAAATTTTGCTAAAGAACATAAACTAGAAGTACGTCAAGATGAGGCTCTTAATGTAATTATGAAAAAGAATGCTTCATCTGGTTGTGAGAATAGAGAAACTGTGGCTTTACAAGCTCATATGGATATGGTTTGTGTAAAAGAAGATGATTCTGATCATGACTTTAGTAAAGACCCTATAAAATTATTGATAGAAGATGAATGGGTAACGGCTGATAAGACTACCCTAGGTGCCGATGATGGTATGGGAGTGGCTTTTATTCTTGCAATATTTGATGATGATTCACTAGAACATGGGCCGCTTGAAGCAATCATTACAACAGGAGAGGAAACATCAATGGTTGGTGCAAATGCTCTTGATGGAACGGATATAAATGCAAAATATTTATTAAATATAGATTCAGAAGAAGAAGGTGCTCTTACGATAGGATGTGCTGGAGGTCTTGATTTAGAAATAACATTTGAAAAAGAATATGAAGATGCTAAAGGAGACTTTATTAAACTTGACCTAAGAGGATTTGAAGGTGGCCATTCTGGAATGGAAATTGATAAAGCTAGGATCAATGCTATAAATAGTTTGGCTAGGTTATTAGTAGATATAGACGGAGTACAAATAGCAGAGTTTAATGGTGGTGTAAAGAGGAATGCTATCCCATCTACGGCCTATGCCATAGTTTCTGTATCTGATAAAAAAAGTGCTATAGAAGAAATTAATAGCAGAAAAGAGGATATATTAAATGAATCAAAAGATACAGACCCTAAGGGACAAATCAGTATAGAAGAAACTAGTTTTAATGGAAAAGTTCTTAGCCAAAATTTATCTAAAAATATAATTGACTGTATATACACCTTACCTAATGGTTTGTATAAAAAATATAAAGATGAGATTATAACTTCATCAAATCTAGGTATACTAGAAGAAAGTGAAGATGAGATTAGAATGAGCTCAATGATTAGATCACAAATTGATTCTGCTAAATTTAATAGAGCAGCTATAGCTACAAAAATTGTAAAATTATATGGTGGTAAGGCAGAGATAAAAAGTGCTTACACAGGATGGCAAAGAGAAGAAACTAAGTTAATAGATATTGCAAATGATATATGGAAAGAGCAAAATGGAACGGATATGGAAGTTGCAACCACTCATGGGGGTCTAGAATGTGGTCTATTTAAGGGTGTTATGCCAGATGTTGAGATGATTTCCTTTGGACCAGAAATACAAGGAGCACACTCACCGGCAGAGCGTGTTAGTATAAAGTCAGTAGAAAACAATTACAAATTCTTAAAAGAGCTTATAAAAAGAATTTAAGTTTTGCTTAGAGTTTTTATAAATAAATAATTGCTTAAATAAAAGTTATATATTTAGGATAGTTAATTTCTATAGCTTATCAGATTTAACTGTCCTAATTTTTTTGTTAAATCCTAGTAAACTGCCAGATTTTATAATCATAATTGAATAAATTTGTGAAAATGTTTGCATTTTTTGCTTAAATAATGTAATATTAATTTATAAAAAGATTTAAAAAAAGGAGGTACTATGTACGAGCAAAAAGTCACACTAACTAATGAGATTGGCTTACATGCAAGACCTGCATCAATCTTTATCAGAGCCGCTGTTCAGTTTCCTTGTGATATAACAGTAGAAAAAAATGGAAGAAGCTATAATGCAAAGTCTATCATGTCAGTTCTTAGCATGAGTGCTTCTAATGGCGAAGAATTAACAATCAAAGCTAGCGGCGATAAGGAAGAAGAAGCTGTCAAATCTTTAGTAGATGTAATAGAAAATAAAATTAATCAAAATTAAAAGTATAGAGATATTTGCGAGCCTAGGCTCGTTTTTTTATGGATATTTTCGAGTACAATATAGACTATAAGCTGATTGATAATTCCTAGTAAAGGAGTATACTTTAATTGAATTTTCGATTAATATAAATTAAAAAGAAGAGGTAAAAATGTCTGAGTTATTAAAAATTGAAAATCTTCATGTATCTGTAGAAGATAATGAGATTTTAAAAGGTATAGATTTAACAGTAAATAAGGGTGAAGTTCATGTAGTTATGGGTTCGAATGGATCAGGTAAATCAACTCTAATGAATACAATTATGGCTAACCCAGTTTATGAAGTTACAGAAGGGAAAATTTATTTTGAAGGAGAAGATATCACAGAAGAATCTGTTGATAAACGTGCTCGTCGTGGAATTTTCATGAGTTTCCAACATCCTGATGAAATCCCGGGTGTAAAATTAAATGATTTTTTAAGAATTTCTGAAGAGCAAATCACAGGAAAGAAGCCGCAAATGCTAAGCTTTAGCAAAAATTTAGCTAAGGAAATGAAATCTTTAAACTTATCTGAAGATTATGCGTCAAGATATGTTAATGTGGGATTTTCTGGTGGTGAAAGAAAAAAATCAGAAATTTTACAATTAAAGATGCTCAATCCAAAACTTGCTATGCTAGATGAAACAGATTCAGGACTAGACGTTGATGCTGTTAGAATAGTAAGTAGTGGTATAAAAGATTATCTATCAGAGGATAATGCAGTTATTATTATTACTCACCATAGAGAATTATTAGAAAATATCAAAGCGGACTACGTTCATGTTATAAAAGACGGTAAAATTGCTCATGAAGGCGACGATAGTCTTATGGACGAGATCGAAAAACGTGGATATGAATGGGTGTAGACTATGCCAAGTAATAATATAGAAGAAAAATTAAAGGAATTAGATCGAGGTTTTTACGACTTTATAGACGAATTTACCTATGATAAGATTACAGAAAAAGGAATTAATGCTGATATAGTAAATGAAATTTCACGTGAAAAAGGCGAGCCAGACTGGATGAGGCTTAGAAGGCTTAAATCTCTTGAGCTTTTCCTTCAAATGGAAAATCCAAACTGGGGTCCAGACTTATCTGAGTTAAATATGGATGATATCACAGCCTATGTTAAGCCAAAGACAGATAAGAAATCTAATTGGGAAGCTCTTCCGGAAGAGATAAAAGCTACTTTTGATAGACTTGGTATACCTCAAGCTGAACAAGAATCTTTAGCTGGTGTAGGTGCCCAATACGATAGTGAGGAAGTATACTTCTCTATTCAAAAGCATTTAGAAGATCAAGGTGTTATCTTTATGGACTTTGCAACAGCCCTTAAAGAGCATGAAGATTTGGTAAAAGAATACTTTCAAAGAGCAATACCCCCAACACTTCATAAATATGCGGCACTTCACGGTGCAGTATGGTCAGGTGGATCGTTAATATATGTTCCAGAAGGAGTAAAGGTAGATATACCACTTCAATCATATTATAGACTTAATGCTCCAGGTGCTGGACAATTTGAACATACTATGATTATCGCAGAAGATAATGCAAAAGTTCACTTCATAGAAGGATGTTCAGCTCCAAAATATAATGTTGTAAACTTACATGCAGGTTCTGTAGAAATATTTGTTGGTAAAAATGCTGAAGTTAGATTTTCTACAATAGAAAACTGGTCAAGGAATATGTATAACCTAAACACAAAGCGCGCTATAGTAGATGAGGGCGGCAAGGTTATTTGGGTATCAGGTTCCTTTGGATCAAAAGTTTCTATGCTTTATCCTACAAGTGTATTAGCTGGAGAAGGTGCAAGCGCGGAGTATACTGGAATTACTTTTGCAGGTGATGGTCAATATATTGATAATGGTTGCTCAATGATTCACCTTGCTCCAAACACATATTCAACTGCTCTTACCAAGTCAATTACGGGTGGTACTGGAAAATCAATGACTAGATCTCTAGTTCAAATGAAGAGAAATTCAGCGGGTAGTCGTTCAACAGTTGACTGTGAAAATCTAATGCTTACTGAAGGTGCACAGTCTGATACTATTCCAGTACTCGATATTAGAAATGATGATGTGGATTGTGGACACGAGGCAAAGATTGGATCATTAGATCAATCACAAATATTTTATCTAATGAGTCGTGGAATTCCCGAAGATGAAGCAAAATCTATGATAGTACGTGGATTTGCAGAACCAGTTAGTCGTGAATTACCATTAGAATATGCTGTAGAAATGAATCACTTAATAGATATGGAACTTGAAGGAGCGAATGGCTGATGAGTAAACTTAATGAAATGAGAATGTATACTTGGAATTCTACTGGCCTAAATTGGGTAGATTCAGATATCAGCCTAGGCCAAGCAGAAAGAAAAGAATATTTTAAATCAAGTGACACTGAATCTATAAAAGCTCTTGATGAGGCATTTAAGTCAAAAGTTTATGGAATTTCAGATGAAGTAAAAGCAGAAAATAAGAACTTTAGAAACTTTACAAGGACATTTGATATAGCAAGTGCTGATAAAAAAGAAACTGAGATTATAGAACTTAAGCTTGATAGTGATAATGATATTTTGGTTTCAGGCATTGATGTAAATGCAGGAGAGGATTCTACTTCTTCATATTTAATTAGCGCTTTTGGAGAAGGAGATAACTTATACCTTAACTCTCAAATTAGAGCCAATATAGCTGACAAAGCACGAGTTAAACTTGTTGTAGTAACAAATTTACCAGAAAAATCAATTAATTTTTCTTCTATTACAACAATTTTAGGAGAAGAGTCTTATCTAGATATTACTTATATTGAAATAGGGGCGGATAATTCTATTGTAAATATAAAAAATATTCTTGATGGAGATAGAGCGATGGTCCGTGAATCAGGAGTATACTTTAAAGAAGAAAATCAATTCTTAGATATACTTGCTACTAATGAACACAATGGAAATGATACGGATTCTGAAGCTATGTTTAATGGAGCACTCAAAGATCATGCTCATAAAAACTGGAAGGGTGTAGTAGACCTTAGACCAGGTTGCGTAAGTGCAGATGGTAAGATAGGGGATTATTCTATGATGTTTTCCGATACGGTTAAAAATAAGACTGCACCAATTCTACTTTGTGCAGAAAAAGAAGTTGCGGGCAACCATGCTGCAAGTGTTGGTAGACTTAATAAGGAAATGTTATTTTACATTATGAGTCGTGGTTTTGATAAAAAGCAAGCGGAGTCTATGATGCTGGAAGCAACTTTTTCTAAAGCCCTTGATAAGATAGAAGATGAAGCTTTAAAAGAATCTTTAAAAGAAAAAGTTCATCAAATGAATACAAGGAATTAAGATGGATATTAATAAAATTAGAGCAGACTTTCCTTACCTAGATAGTAAAAATGTAGGTAAGGATGTCATCTACCTAGATACAGCAGCTACTAGCCAAAAACCTATACAGGTTATAGAAGCGGTTGATAAATATTATAAATATAAGAATGCAAATCCTCATAGGGGAGCACATTATTTAAGCTTTGAGGCAACTAAGGCTTACGAAAACTCTCGTGATGATATTAAGGAATATATAGGGGCTAAGCATCGTGAAGAAGTTATCTTTACAAGAAATGCAACAGAAGCTTTAAATCTAATAGCATATTCTTATGCTCTAGATAATTTGCATGAAGGTGATGAGATACTTATAACAATCTTAGAGCACCATGCAAATCTTGTTCCATGGCAACAAGTTTGTAAAAAAACTGGAGCAAAGCTAGTTTATGCTTACTTAAATGACGATTATTCCTTAGACTATGATGATTTAGAATCAAAGATTAATGATAAGACAAAAATAGTTTCATTCACTGGTGCGAGCAATGTAACTGGTGAAATAATTGACGTAAAAAAAATAGTAAACTTGGCTCATGAGAAAGGTGCTATTGCTATAGTTGATGGAGCTCAACTTATCCCACACTTAAAGACAGATGTAAGTGATTTAGATTGTGACTTTTTAGTATTTTCAGGCCATAAGCTTTTATCTCCTATGGGTATAGGTGTTCTTTATGGTAAAAAGGAAATTCTTGAAAAGATGGAACCTTTTAATACTGGTGGAGACATGATAGAATATGTCTATGAGCAAGAAGCAACTTTTGCAGAACTCCCTTATAAATTTGAAGCAGGTACACAAAATGTAGGTGGCGTAGTAGGTTTGGCTGAGGCCATAAAATACATGGAAAATATAGGAATAGATGAGATTTATAAATACGAGTCAGAGCTTACCCACTATGCCTATGATTTAGTAAAAGACTATCCGCATATTAAGATCTTCTATCCAGAAGACTCTAAAACTGGATCTGTTTTAGCTTTTACTTATGACGATATCCATCCACATGATATAGCAAGCATCCTAGATAGTAAGGGAGTTGCAGTTAGATCAGGTCATCACTGTGCTATGCCTTTACACAAGTACTTAGGTGTAAGTTCAACTGCAAGAGCAAGCTTTGCATTCTATAATACAAAAGAAGAAGCAGAAATTTTTGCAAAAGAATTATTAAATGTCAGAAAGGTAATGGGTTTATAACATGGATATGGAAGAAATTTATTCTCAAATAATACTCGATCATTCTAGAAATCAAGCTAATAAACATGAACTAGAAGATGCAGATATCAAAGAGCCAGGTCACAATCCTTCTTGTGGTGATGAGATTGTCTTAGAGCTAAAATACGATGGAGACAAGATTGTAGATGCAGCCTTTACAGGCGATGGATGCGCTATAAGCCAAGCAGCTACAAGTGTTATGTGTGATACAATTATCGGAAAGACTAAAGAAGAAGCAAAAGAACTTGCGGATATTTATATTAGAATGATAAAAAGAGAAGATATAAGCGATGAGGAGATAGACAAATTAGGTGATGCCGCAGCATTTATCAACATTCAAAATATGCCACAAAGAGTAAAATGTGCCCTGCTTTCATGGAAAACTTTAGATCAAGTTATTTAATATGAATAAGAATAATTTAGATGATTTAGAATTCTTAACAAGTGTTATTACAACAATGCTACTGTTAGTGATAACTTATTTACAATATCAAAAAAATCGTCCATTCTGGTGGATTATTTTGATAGTATCAATAACTATGGCTGCAAATGCCTATATAAAGTACAATAAAATAGAAAACAAAAACTGAGATCATCAAGATTTCAGTTTTTTATTGTATATCTATTGTGCGCATATAAATATGTATTAACATATATATCATTTGCAATTTCACTTGTTATAATTGGCACGATAACTATAATTCTAGGTAGATATGTATATCGTAAATTAAAATATATAGATATGCTAGAAGCACTTCAATCTATAGAATAGGTATAATAAAAGAGTCCTTTCGGACCCTTTTCAGAACGTAGACAAAATCGATTTTATAACTTATTAATAATTTAAAATTTAAATTAAGCTACAGACCATCTCGACTAGATGAATATACCTTGGTTTGGTAAGTTCATCCCTAAAACTAGTGCGAAAGCACAAAAAAGTTTGCCCAGTAAACGAGTTTTAGTGTGAGTGAAACGAATGCATGGAGAGATCTAATAAGATTTCTCCGCTCACTACGTTCAGTCGAAATGGGTAAATTTATATTTTGTTAACAGTTCAAAAAGCCCTTTCGGGCTCTTTTATTATTTTATAAATTTAATTATTTATCTTGTTATCTTCTAAAGAAAAATTTAATATTACAGTCATAGAAAATATTATTGAAAATAAATTTAGGTTATATAAAAACGTAGTATAAAAATTCTTTTATAATCTTAAATATCATCTCTCCGTAAAGGCATGGACATGCATCTGGGACCACCACGACCACGAGAAAGTTCACTTGATGGCATAACATGGACTTTGATTCCGTTATCTTTTAGGAGGCTATTAGTCACCTTATTTCTAGAATAAACGATTACTTCGCCAGGAGCGATTGCTAGGGTATTTGCACCATCTGACCACTGTTCTCTGGCGCCAGCTACAAGATCATTTCCTCCACAGCGGATTAGTGTAACTTTGTCAAGACATAAAGCTTCAGCTAATATCTTATCTAGTTCTAGGTTTTCCTTTTTTATCCTGATTTCTTTTTCTTCAGACTTTGTCAAAGAATATACTGTAAGAGGACCTTCTATTTCTGGATGTATGGTAAATTTATCATAATCAACCATAGTAAAAACTGTATCTAAGTGCATGAAAGCTCTTTTATTAGGTATTTGCAAGGCTAGAATTTTTTTGAATGTTTCATTGTGTGTAAATATTCTTTCTGCAAGTTTTTCTATAGAATCTGGATCCGTTCTCTCTGATATACCTATAGCTATAACTTCTTTGGAAAGTATAAGTTCATCTCCGCCTTCAATTACACTTACATCATTTCTGTTATACCATAGAGGAATATTAGCATCTTTAAACCTTGGATGGTACTTTAAAATGTATTTGGCAAATAGTGTTTCCCTTTGTCTTGTTTCATTTCTCATTTTATTTAGGGATACGCCATGGCCTATATTTGCTGCAGGATCTCTTGTGAAATATAAGTTGGGCATAGCATCACATATAAATGGATTAGTAGAATTAACCATATCAGCAAGACTTACTTCTCTATAGGAGGCTATATCTGTTTTTTTGATTCCCTCCATCATGTTAAGTATCATATTTTGGTTAGTATCTATACTCATAAGATAATCTTTCACTAGATTTTTGCTACAAATTCCATAGATTTTAGCTTCGCTTATAAATTCATCTACAAACTCTTCTTTAATTGTTGAATTAGTTATAGCTTCAGCAGCTAAATCTTCTAAGTATAGAACTTCTATATTGTTATCAATTAATATTTTTGCAAAAGCATCATGCTCATATCTAGCTATATCTAAAAATGGTATATCATCAAAAAGCAATCTATCTAGGGAATCTGGAGTTAGATTTTCTAACTCTTTTCCTGGTCTATGTAACAAAACAGATTTTAATTTTCCTATTTCAGAATAGACATTTAATGTTCTTTCTCTCATTACATTCCTTTCTTTCAAATTAAATAAGATAAGCAAAAAGTGCCAGCTAGCGTAAAATAATTACTTATGAGTTGACTGGCTAATATTCTTAAACTTCTTCGAAAAATTCTACTTCTATCCCATCTAAAACTTTTGAAGGTACACCAATTTTACCAGTTGCTTTGATTTCCTTGTATCCTTTTAAATCGTCACGGTACTTTAGAAATCTTTTCAAATGGCTTAGATTTTTACTTATATTAAGTATTTCTGTTCCATCATATTTTTCGGGATGATTCTCATAATCTCTTATAACTACTTGGCAATGTGGGCATAAATCGCTTACAAATATTTCTGTGCTTTTAATATTATCCATTATTTCCTCCTGTAAGTAATATATTCAAATTTAATTCCGTTTTCTTTATTGATTCCTGATTTATTTATAATTTCAAAATTATTATCCTTATCGAAATTATGAAGATAAGTATCGGCATCGCGGCTTGCATATATTTTTGTAATAATAGCTTCATTGCAAAATGGTAAGAATATATCAACTATTTGAGAACCACCAATTACATAAGCTTCTTTTGGGCTATTTTCTACAAAAGATAAAACTTCTTTGTAGTCGTTAAAAACCTTGGCGTCATCTAGCCTGTAATCGGTATTTCGACTGAGAACAATGTTTTTTCTATCGGTTAAACCACCGCCCATAGATTCATAGGTGTTTCTGCCCATGATAACTATGTTATGGATGGTCTCCTCTTTAAAATGTTTAAGATCAGTAGATAGATGAAAAAGCATCTCATTACCCTTACCAATACCCCAATTTTCATCAACAGCCAAAATGATTTTCATAAATTACTCCTTTAGATAATAATACTTCTATTTAGTTACTTTTAAATTCAATTGAACTGTGCAATTGATTTGAAACAAAAACAAACATTTTTTATTGTGTGGATAATGTAGATGATTATTTTAAAATATTTTTGCAGAAAACGTTGACAAAAAAGTTCGGTTGATATACTATATAAACAAATAAGAAAATTAATAAACATAAAGGAACAAAGGAGGGGGTTATGAAAGTTTATTTTTCTTCTGATAAAGATGGAATAGAGCTAAAAAATGCTCTAGTTGAAGAAGTAAAATTTTTAGGATATGAAGTTGAAGATTTAACTGAAGATGAATTTGACTTTGTTGATAGTGCAAAAGCTGTTTGTAAAAAACTTTTAGAAGTAGATGGTATGCTTACAAGTGGCTCTGATGATTCTTCTGTGGGGATACTTATTGATAAATATGGAGCAGGTTCTTACATGGCGGCTACTAAACATAAAGGAATGATAGCTGCAGAAGTTAGTGATGAAAGATCTTCATTAATGACAAAAAGACATAATGGAGCAAGAGTGTTATGCTTTGGATCTGGAATTGTTGGTGAAGAACTAGCTAAGTCTTGTGTAAGAAGCTTTTTAAGTCATGGCTATGATAGTGGTCGCCATCAAATCAGAATAGATATGCTAAATAAAATGATGTAGGAGGTAAGTAATGAAGATAGCATTAGGATGTGATCATATTGTTACAAGTTTAAAAATGAAAATATCAGATCATTTAAAAGCTAATGGTTATGAAGTTATTGACGTAGGAACTTACGATAATACTAGAACTCATTATCCGATATTTGGTAAAAAAGTTGGGGAATTGGTAGCAAGCGGAGAATGTGACTTTGGAGTTGTTTTATGTGGTACGGGTGTAGGGATCACTACAGCGGTAAATAAATCTTTTGGAACAAGATGTGCATTGGTGCGTGATTGTGCAACAGCTGTATATGCTAGAGAAGAACTAGATGCAAATGTAATAGGTGTAGGTGGAATGATTGTAGGAAAAGATCTTGCTTGTGAAATAGTGGATAGCTTTATAAATGCAGAATATAAAGAAACTAATGAAAATAAAAGGTTAATAGAAAAGCTTATGTCCATTGAAGAAGAACAAGGTGAAGATAAGCAAAAACAATTTTGTAATAGCGAATTCTTTGATGAATTTTTAGAAAAATGGGATCATGGAGAATACCATGACTAACGAAATCTTCCTTGGTGTAGATGGAGGAGGAACGAAAACAGAATTTTTGTTAGATGTAGCTGGTAATAAATTTGAATCGAAACAGACTACTATACACCCAAAACAAGTTTCTAAGAAAGAGTATTTTGATATTATGGAAATGGGAATAAAGGAAATTGCTAAGAAAGAGGGTATTAATCCATTTAATATTACTTACTCTTTTATTTCAATTTCTGGATATAGGCAGTATCCAAATACAGAAGAATACATTAACGAAGGCATAAGAAGAGTTGTTAATAGTGATAGGTTTAGCATAGATAATGATTGTGTTAATGGATGGGCTGGTTCATTAAATGGAAATCCAGGAATAAATATAGTTTTAGGAACAGGCGCAATTGGTCATGGAGTAGATATTAATTGTAATTCTATGAGATGCTCAGGCTGGGGACACTAATTGGGGATGAAGCTAGTGGGTATTGGATAGGTTTAAAATTATTAAATTTATTTACCAAAATGAGTGATGGAAGATTAGAAAAAGATTCCATATATGATTTAGTTAAAAAAATCTAGTTATAAAAGATGATTTCGAAATTTTTGAAATTATAGAAGTTATGAAAAGAAATGAGATAGCGTCTATATCAGTAATATTAGATATAGCGCTGGAAGAAAACAATAAAAATGCATTAAATATCTTAGACGAAACGTCTGAAGAAGTATCCTTAATAATTGATACAATATATAAGAAATTGAATTTTGACACACTTGTCAAGGTATCGTTTTCAGGAAGTGTAGCTAATATAGGAGAAAGATTAATGGGATCTATAAAAAATAAAGTGGAAGGTGATATTGATATTGTAACATCTTATGCAAGCCCGGTTGAAGGATCAATTATATTAGCTAAGAAATTATATAAAGAGAGTAAGAGGGTAATATGAATAGACAAGAAATAGGCATGTTAGGATTTGAAATAGTAGCATATTCTGGTGATGCAAGAAGTAGTTTATTAGAAGCTAGAGATTGTGCGAAGAGAGGAGAATGGGATAGAATTGAAAATTTAATAGAATCCGCTCAAGAAAATATAAATGAAGCCCATAATAAACAAACTGAGATGCTTACACTTGATGCTAGGGGCGAAGATTTAGATATAGGTATTATAATGATTCACGCCCAGGACCACTTGATGACGACGATGTTACTCAAGGATATAATATATGATCTAATAGAGATTTATAAAAGATAGGAGTTATTATGGATGCAATAGTAAAACGTATAGATAAAATAACACCTACTTTTGAAAAGATATCAAGAAATAAATACATGGTAGCAATTAAAGATGGATTTATGGAAACTATGCCGGTTGTAGTTTTCTCAAGCTTATTCTTATTAATAGCTTATATCCCGAATATATTTGGATTTTATTGGTCTGAGAATGTAGAGACATGGCTTACTAAACCATATGCATACTCCATGGGACTTTTAGGACTTATAATGTCAATAACTACAGCAAAACACTTTACAGCAGGCCTTAACAGAGAATTACCAATAGATACCCAGCTTAATACCGTATCAGTAATGTTTGCATCACTTGTTGGGTTTATGTTTTTATCAGCAGATCAAATAAAAGATGGATTTAGTAATGGTTATTTGGGGTCTACTGGCCTAATAACTGCATTTATATCTACATTTGTTGCTGGGAATATTTATAAATCTTGCTTTAAAAATAATTTGACTATCAAGATGCCTAAAGAAGTGCCACCTAATATTTCTCAAGCTTTTAAAGATATAATACCATTTGGGTTATCTTTATTAATGTTTTGGGTTATTGATTATATAATTAGGACAACAATTGGAACAAACTTAGCGGAAGCTATTATTGTTTTAATACAACCACTTTTCTCTGCAGCAGATAGCTGGGGTGGAACGGCTTTAATCTATGGAGCTATGGCATTCTTTTGGTTTATAGGTATACATGGACCGTCAATAGTAAATCCTGCTATAAATGCAATTGCATATATAAATCAGGCAAATAATATTGAGGCCTTTCGCCAAGGCTTGCATGCTACAGCAATAGTAACTCCAAATACAGGCGAATTTATAGCTACTTTAGGTGGTACAGGAGCTACATTCGTTGTGCCATTTATATTTATGTTTTGTTCAAAATCAAAACAAAATAAGGCTGTAGGAAGAGCTGCAGTTGTACCTACATCTTTTGGTGTAAATGAACCTATTCTTTTCGGCGGACCTTTAGTGTTAAATCCAATATTTATGATCCCCTTTATATTAGCACCGATTTTAAATGTGTGGATATTTAAATTTTTTGTAGAGGTTTTGGGAATGAATTCAATGGTTGCTCAAATGCCATGGACAACTCCAGGTCCTATTGGAGCATTTATATCTACAGGTTTTTCGCAATTATCATTATTAATGATGGCTATATTATTAATAGTAGATACTTTATTATATTTGCCTTTCTTTAAAGTTTATGATAAACAAATCTTAGAGAAAGAGCAGGCAGAAGAAGCACTTATAGATATGGAAGAAGAAAATGCGGAAGAAACTGCTGAACGAGATGTTAAACTCATTGAAGAAGGAAAGCGACTTGAAGAAGAAGTTAATGTTCTAGTATTATGTGCTGGAGGCGGTACGAGTGGTTTGTTAGCAAATGCTTTAAATGAGGGTGCTGAAGAAAAAGGCGTTAAATTACATGCAGCTGCAGGAAGTTATGGTGCTCATCATGATATTTTGCCTAAATATGATGTGGTAGTATTAGCTCCACAGGTAGCAAATAATTATGAGGATATAAAACAAGATACTGATAGGATTGGTAATAAGTTAATAAAAACAGCGGGTAAACAATACATTGATTTAACAAGGGATCCAGATGGTGCAGTTAAATTTATATTAAGCGAATTGGAAAAGGAGCAATAAATGAAATTTTCGAATGATTTTATATTTGGTGGGGCAACAGCAGCATATCAATGTGAAGGGGCTACTAAAGAGGATGGTAAAGGACTAGTGTGTTGGGATGTTTATTATAAAGAAACCGATGGGTATAATCCAGATCCTGCTAGTGATTTTTATCATAAATATAAAGAAGATATTGACAACTGTGTAAAATTTGGCATAAATGGAATAAGAGTTTCAATTGCTTGGACAAGAATATTTCCAAAAGGTTATGGAGAAATAAATGAATTAGGTGTTAAACATTACCATGAGTTATTTAAATATGCAATAGAAAATGGTGTAGAACCTCTTGTTACTTTGCATCATTTTGATACACCTTATGAACTTAATAAAAACGGAGATTTCACAAATAAAGAAGTTCAAAATTATTTTATTGAATATGCAAAATTTTGTTTAAATGAATTTAGTGAAGTTACACATTGGGCGACATTTAATGAAATATGGCCATGGTCTGTAAATCAATATATAACTGGAACTTTTCCTCCAGGAGAAAAATATCAATATAATAAAACAGTAGAATGTATACATGGTATGTTATATTCTCATGCTGTAGTAGTTAACTACTTTAAAGATAACAATATTGAAGGAGAAATTGGCGTGATTCATTCATTAGAATCACATTATCCATATGATGAGGATGATCCGTCAAGTGTAGAAGCAGCTAAAAGAGTAGATGCAATAGCAAATGGGCTAGAATTAGAAGCATCATTTGAGGGAAGTTATAGAGAGAAAACTTTAACTAGAGTGAACTATATATTGGAGACGAATGGTTTTGAAAGGTTTGAGCCTGATTATTCTGACCTTCAAGAAATGAAAAAAGCGTGTAAAAGAGTTGATTTTTTAGGGATAAATTCATACTCAGCTCATTGGCATAAAAATTATGAAGGTGAGAACTATCACCATCATAATGGAACGGGAGATAGAGGTACATTTAAATCAGCTTTAAAGGGTATGAGTGAAGAAATTAAGCCAGAAGGATTGCCACGTACTGATTGGGACTGGATTATCTATCCGCAAGGCTTATATGATATGATAATGAGAGTTTCAGAATATAAAAACTGTAAAAAGATTTATATTACAGAAAATGGTATGGGCATTAAAGAAGAATTAAATGAAAACAATACAGTTGAAGATGACCAAAGAATAGACTATGTAAAAGATCATCTAGAAGTAGTTTTAAAAGCCAATGAGAATGGAGCTAATGTAAGAGGCTATTATTTGTGGAGCTTAATGGATATGTTTAGCTGGTCAAATGGTTATAATAAGAGGTATGGATTCTTTTTTGTGGATTTTGATACTCAAAAAAGATATCCAAAGAAAAGTGCATATTGGTTTAAGAACTTATCTGAAACTAAAGAACTTAAATAAATATAAAGCGGCATAGGTATTGTATTGATGCTAGCTTTATTTTAAAGGTGGATAAATGTTAAAAGAAAAGCGTCAAGATTTAATAGTAGAAATGGTAAATGATAAGGATTTGATAGAAGTTTCTGATCTCACAACGACATTAGAGGTCACAGAAATGACTATAAGACGTGATTTAAAAGAACTTGAAGGAAAGGGTCTTTTAAAGAGAGTTCATGGTGGAGCTAGAAAAATCAAATCTATATCTAATGTAGAGTACAGTAATGCTGAAAAAAAGGAAAAGAATATAACTCAAAAAAAATATATTTCCAAGCAGATATCAGAGATATTAAAAGAAGATGATATAGTATTTTTCGGTGCAGGCACAACAATTGAATTTGTACCAGAGTACATTGGCGAAAAGAGACTGAAAGCATTTACCAATTCTTTATACTTATTCAATGAATTACTAAGTATAGATACAATTGATTTGAAATTAATTGGTGGAAGTTTTAGAAATATAACTGGCGCTTTTGTTGGTCCTATGGCAGTAGAGAACATAAAGAATCTAAGGTTTAAAAAAGCTTTCATAGGTGTAAATGGAATTAATGATAACAATGCTTTCACATATAATGAAGATGAAGGATACCTACAAAAACTTGTATTGGATAATTCTATAGAAAAATATTTAGTGGCTGACTCATCAAAAATAGGAGTTGAAGATTTTTATTCTTTTTATAATATAGATGAAGTAAATATTATCACAGATGATAAACTATCTAAGCAAGACTTAAAGTCCTTAAAAAAATACACTAAAGTTATTAACTGATGAATTAGCTAAATATAGAATTAAACATGAAATCTTAGGATAAATATATAAATAATAATATAGTAATATCTAATAAATAAATTTATCTATAAGCGTATTAATTATTGAAAGTAGGTATAAGTATTATGAGTTTATATTCGGATATTGTAGATGATTTAAGTAAAGAAATTAAAAATATGAAAAAAGGAGATCAGATTCCCTCTGAGAGACAACTTTGTGCAATATATAATGTAAGTAGAACTACAATAAGAAATGCTATTAATGAATTGGTCAATAGTGGGCTTATTTATCAAATCCATGGTAAAGGATCCTTTGTTACAGGTAAAACCTCTGATCAAGATAATTTAAATAAATATTATTCTTTCACTCAAAGGACAATAGCAAATGGGCAGACACCTAGATCAGAGATTATTGATTTTAGGATAATACATCCTTCCTATGAAATTTCCCAGAATCTTAAAATAAAAGAAACTGATTTAGCTATATCTTTTACAAGGCTTAGGTTGGCAAATGAGGTTCCTATGATGTATGAGGTCACATATATTCCATATAGTAGATTTGAAAGGGTTACTAAAGACATGATTGAAAGAAAGCCTTTATATGAAATATTTGATGAGAAAGCAAGCACAAAAATTTTTAATGTTAATGAGAGATTTTCAGTAGGGATATTACCTAATAAGATAGCTAACTATCTTAATCAAAAAGCAAAAGATGCGTGCTTAAAAATAATTAGAAAATCTTATGATTTTGATGATCAAGTATTAGAGTATACTATTTCTCTTGCTAGAGGAGATAAATTTTATTATGAAACTTCTTATAATCCTTTATAATAACTATATATAAATAATATTATATATGGTTATTGTGTATAGTTGACACTTTGAGAAAATGTTCTTATAATTAAATAAGAGGTAATTACCAGTTAGGAGGATTCATGATAAAAGATATCGCTACAGTTTCACTAGTTTTATTAGTTTTTATACTCATTTTTGTTATCATTATGCAAATAGTGAGTATGAGAAACTTGAAAAAGTCTAGATCTCATATGGAAAAACTGCAAGCTTTACTCAAGCCTGGATCAAAGGTTATCTTGCTTGGAGGGATTTACGGTAGAGTAATAAAGATGAGTGAAGATACTGCTATTGTAAATATAGCAAAAGATGTAGATATCAAAGTGGATCGATCCGCAATAAAAGAAGTAGTTGCTTAAAATTATGTTGGAGGTTATTTATGCCAAATATTATTCTAGCGAGAATAGACAATCGTTTATTGCATGGACAAGTTGCAACTCAATGGACAAAAGCTATTGGAGCAAATTTAATACTTGTCGCAAATGATGAGGTTGCTGGTAATAAAATGAGACAAGGTCTTATGGATATGGCTGCTCCTAATGGGGTGGATACAAGATATTGGACAATTCAAAAGACGATAGATACTATTCATAAAGCTGCAGATAGGCAAAAAATATTTATTATTATTGAATCCCCAGAGGATGCATTAAGATTAGTTGAAGGTGGAGTGCCTATTAAAAAAGTAAATGTTGGAAATATGCATATGTCTGAGGGAAAAAGACAAGTGGCAGGTGTTGTTGCTGTAGATGATAACGATATCAATGCTTTTAAGGCTTTAAGAGAACACGGTATAGAACTTGAAATAAGGAAAGTTCCTACAGAAGCCACGGAGAGCGTTGAAAAGCTATTTTCATAATAGAATAGGAGAAAATTATGCATTTTAATGCTTTGCAAATAATTTTGATATTTATAGTGACATTTATAGCAGCTATTGACCAATTTAGTTTTCTTGAATCACTTTATCAACCGATTGTAATGGGCCCTATAGTTGGAGCTATCCTTGGTGATCTAAACACTGGATTAATAGTTGGAGCGACTTATCAGCTTATGACTATAGGTAATATGCCTGTAGGAGGAGCACAACCACCTAATGCAGTTATCGGTGGAATTATGTCTGTAATATTTGCTATTACAGCAGGGTTTGACTCTAATGCGGCTGTAGCAGCAGCTATTCCTTTTGCTCTTTTAGGACAATATGGTGTAACAGTAATATTTACAATAATGGCACCTTTAATGAGTAGGGCAGATAAATATGCAGCTGAAGCTAACCCAAGAGGGATTGAAAAATTAAATTATGGAGCTATGGCGGCGATTGGAGCTATATTTGGTATTATTGTAGTATTATTTTTCATAGGTGGAGCTACCTTTGGAAAGCAACTTGTAAAAAATATACCTGATACATTTATGCATGGCTTAGATGTTGCAGGTGGAATGATGAAATATGTAGGCTTTGCTGTATTATTAAGACTTATGATAAGTCGTGACTTGTGGGGATTTTTCTTTGCTGGTTTTGCTCTAGCTGTTATTATAATGGCTAATCCAACCCTAAGTGGACCAGCATTACTCATAATAGCTATGATAGGATTTGCGATTGCATATTGGGATTATCAAATTAATTCTAAGATAAAAGTATCATCAAGTGTATCTATTGAAGGAGATTATGAAGATGGAATATAATCAATCAACCCAATATAAGGATCTTACTCCTGCTCCACAATTAGACAAAAAAACTTTAAATAAGATGGTGTGGAGATCACTGTTTTTACAAGCGTCATTTAATTATGAAAGAATGCAAGCTGCAGGTTGGCTATATGCTATACTACCTGGTCTAGAAAAGATTCATACTAATGATGAAGACCTATCTAAGTCTATGGCTCATAATCTTGAATTTTTTAATACTCATCCATTCTTGGTTACATTTGTAATGGGAATAATACTTTCGCTTGAACAAAATAAAGTTGAAGTTCCCACAATAAGAGCTGTAAGAGTAGCTGCTATGGGTCCACTAGGTGGAATAGGAGATGCTTTATTTTGGTTTACTCTTGTACCAATTACTGCAGGCATATCTTCAAACCTTGCTTTACAGGGACATATTGCAGGGCCGATACTATTTCTAGTAATATTTAATGTGGCTCAGTTTGCATTGCGTTTTTGGCTTATGAACTGGTCTTATAAATTGGGATCCGATGCTATAGATATTTTCACAGCTAATGCTAAAGAATTTACTAGAGCAGCATCTATACTTGGTGTAATAATAGTTGGAGCACTTATATCAGTTTACGGTGGTACAAAGCTTGCTATTGAAATTCCAAATGGTATGACAAATGAAGCTCAAGAAGTGCAAACAGTAGTAGCTAATGACTCTATTAAGACATATGAAGATTATTTATATATAAAAGATGATGAGGGAAACTTTACCAAAGACTTGAAAGAAGGTGCTAAGGTACGTGATCTTGGAAACGGCACATCAGAATTAAAATTCACCGTTTATGAACAAGTTCCTGTTAATGTAAATATCCAAGAAGTACTAGATGGTATCATACCAAGTTTAGTACCATTAGGTCTTACTTTACTATTATACTTCCTCTTATCTAAGAAGAGTTGGACGCCTATAAAGTGCATAGTCTTCCTTCTTATATTAGGTATAGTAGGTGCTTATATTGGTGTATTTTAGCGGGAGGAGTTGTATCTGATGAAAGGAATTATTTTAACTACTCATGGAGACTTAGCTAGTGGGTTATATTCGACAATTAAGATGATAGCAGGAAGCTTTGATAATATAAGAATTGTTGAATTTCATGATGGAGATAATATTGAGCAATTAGATAAGAATATAGAAGATGCATACAAAGAATTGAACTATAGTGATATATTTGTATTGTCTGATTTGGCTGGTGGAACTCCATTTAATAGATCTGTAATGACTTTAGCAGATAAAGAAAATGTTCAGTTTGTAGCAGGTGTTAATTTTGCGATGCTATATCAGGCTTTATCATCTGAAATAGAAGATAATGAGGAATTCTTAGAAGATATAATTACAACATCAAAACAATCAATTGTGACCTACAAACAAGAAATAGAAACTTCCTCAAATCAAGATGGTATTTAGTAATGAGACGATAGTGCAATTGAATATTAATCAATTGCGCTATCGTTTTTTAATATAATAGTTGTTGCTAATGTGTAAAATTTTTATTAGGAAAGAAGAGGTTAGAAAGTGTACTTAGATTTAGATTATATAAAAGAAAATGATGCAATTAATACTTATTCAGAAATTTTTTCTCAAGCTGATATATGGGAAAAAGTATATGAGCTTTATGAACAAAGACTAGAAGAACTTAAGGATTTTTTTGGAAAAATAGGTGAGGATATTGAGATAATTTTTACTGGAGCTGGGACTAGTGAATATGTGGGTAATGTTGCTTGTGAATACTTAAATTCTTTAGGAAATTACGATTTTAAGTCAATAGCAACTACTGATTTAGTAAGTTGCCCATATCTTCATTTTAAAAAGGATAAAAAAACTCTACTAGTAAGTTTTGCAAGAAGTGGTAACTCACCTGAGTCTTTAGCCGCAGTAGAGCTTGGCGAAAAATTAGTAGATGACTTTTATAACTTAGCCATTACTTGTGCTCCAGATGGTAAACTTGCTTTAAAATTATTAGATGATGATAATTCTTATGTTTTCATAGAGCCAGAAGGTACAAACGATAAGGGCTTTGCTATGACAAGTTCATTTTCATCTATGCTTTTAACAGCTCTTTTAATATTTGATAATAGAAGCGACAAGAAAGAGCAAGTGGATGTAATTGTTAAGATAGCCAGAGATATTTTAAAAGATAGCGAGAAAATAGAAAAACTTGTTGACTTTGACTTTGATAGGATCATATATCTTGGATCGGGTTCTTTGTATAAACTAACCAATGAAGCTAGACTAAAAGTTCTAGAACTTACAGCAGGTGATGTTTCTAGTCTATATGAATCTTCAATGGGCTTTAGACATGGACCTAAGTCATTTGTAAATGGTAAGACATTAATTATTTCTTTTATATCTTCAAATGAGTATACAAGAGATTATGATTTGGATATATTAAATGAAATATCAGCTGATAAAATTGCTCCTCAAATAATAGCTGTAGCCAATTCTAAAATAGATGGGGACTTTGAAAAGTTAATTTATGAAAATGAACTTACTTGTGATGCTTACTTATCTTTACCGTTTATAATTATTGGTCAACTTGTAAGTTTGATTACAAGTCTAAGAGTAGGCAATACCCCTGATAATCCTTCAAAATCTGGAACTGTTAATAGAGTAGTAAAGGGAGTTACTATACATCCTTATAATTAAGTCATGGGTATAAAATAAATACTTAAAGAAAAGGAGAAGTTATGTTTTATACAGCAAAATATATAATATTAGAAGATACAGTTTTACAAGATTACTATATGGAAGTAGGAGATGGAAAGATTAAATCATTTTCAAAAGAGAAGCCAGATTTTTATGAAGATCTAGGAGAAATTATAGCACCAGGTTTAGTAGATACTCATATTCATGGATATTGTGGAGAAGATATTATGAACGCTAAGCCAGGTGCTCTAAATATAATTTCAGAAGCCTTACTAGAAACAGGAGTTACAAGCTTTTTGCCTACAACCCTTACAGATAGTACTGAAAGATTAAATGAAGCTTGTAGGATTGTAGGTGAGGAATACAGGGATGTAAAAGGTGCTAAGATTCGTGGCATATTTTTAGAAGGACCATTTTTTACTGAAAAATATAAAGGTGCTCAAAATGAAAAATATATGTCAGATCCTGATATAGAAAAACTTAAAAAGTGGAAAGAGCTTTCAAATGGTCTTGTAAATAAGATTGCAATTGCACCGGAAAGAGAAAATATAAAAGACTTTATACACAAGGCAAATGCTATGGGAGTATACGTTGCTCTTGGACATTCTGATGCAAGCTATGAAGAAGCTATGGATGCTGTAAATGAAGGGGCAAATATATTTGTTCATACCTATAATGGTATGAGTGGACTTCATCACAGAAATCCTGGAATGGTAGGAGCTGCAATGAATTCAGAAACTATATCTGAGCTTATATGTGATGGTCATCATGTAAATCCAGCTGCTGCCAATATTTTGATGAATGTTAAGGGAAGAGATCATATAGCTTTAATTACGGACTGTATGTCAGCAGGTGGAATGAAAGATGGAGACTATATGCTAGGAGAATTTCCAGTTGTAGTTAAAGATGGCACAGCAAGACTTAAGGAAGGCGGTTCTCTAGCAGGATCTATACTTAAGCTAAAGGATGCTATTAAAAATGTAGTTGACTGGGAAATTGCAGATGTATTTGAAGCGATACAAATGGCAAGCCTTATACCTGCAAAGTCTGTAGGTATTGATGATGTATGTGGAAAATTAAAACTTGGCTATGAAGCAGATTTTATAGTACTAAACGAAGATTTAGATCTTAAAGCTACCTATATAAATGGAAAGAGGGCTTTTGAATGATTTTAACAATCACAGCAAATCCATCTGTAGATATATCATATGAACTAGAAAATTTTAAAATCGATGATGTTAATAGGACTAACCAAGTTATAAAAGATGCAGGTGGTAAGGGAATTCATGTTGGATATGTCTTGAATGAACTGGGAGAAGATGTTGTACACTCAGGCTTTGTTGGAGGAGCCTTAGGAGAGTATATAAAAAATACCATTAAAAATAAAGGGCAAGAGTCAAGATTTATTGATATAGGGGAAGATACGAGAAATTGTATAGCTGTATTACACGAAGGAAATCAAACAGAGATCCTTGAAAAAGGACCTAAAATAACAACAACTGAAGAGAATGACTTTATAGAAAAGCTCGATGAAATCACTAAGGGCTGTGATTATATAAATGTTTCAGGATCATTACCAAATGGTCTTAATGCAAGTTTTTATGAAAGAATAATAGCCTATGCTAAAGAGAAAAATAAATTTATATCTGTGGATACTTCAGGAAAAACCCTTGAGTCTATAATAAATGCAGGTGTAAAACCAGATTTAATTAAGCCAAACGAAAGTGAAATAGGAGATGTATTAAAGACGGAAGTTAGCAAAGATAATTTGGTTGATATTTTATTAAGAGAACCTTTCAAAGATATAAGATATATAATAGCTTCTATGGGCAAAGATGGGGCTATTGTAAAAATTGATAATAAAGTTTATAAGGCAAACGTTCCAGAAGTAGAGGCAATTAATCCTGTTGGGAGCGGAGATTCTTCTCTTGCAGGAGCTATATATGCTATAAGTAAAGATAAAGATGACATAGATATCATAAAAACAAGTATGACTTGTGGTTTGTTAAATGTTTTAAATAAAGAAATTGCCCACATTAACATGGATGATTTTGATAAGTATTATGAGCAAATAGAAGTGGAGGAAATCTAATGAAAGTATCTAAAGAAAAATATGAGAATCTTAAACAATTAGTAAATGATGAAGGTGTTATAGCGGCTCTTGCTATTGATCAAAGAGGGTCTATGGAAAAGATGATGGAGAAAGCTAACCCTAAGTTAAATAATGTAGAAGGGATTGGAAGGTTTAAAGAATTAATTTCTAGTGAACTTACTAAATACTCATCATCTATTCTTCTTGATCCAATCTATGGTATGAAAGGTGTAAATGCTCGTGATAAAAATGCTGGCTTAATCATGTCTTATGAACAAACTGGATATGATGAGTATGAAGAAGGCAGATTACCTAGATTAATTGATTTTGTATCAGGACTTAGAATAAAAGAAATGGGAGCAAATGCTGTTAAAGTTCTTTTGTACTACGATATAGATGAAGATGATAAGATCAATGACATCAAGAAAGCTTGGGTTGAAAGAGTTGGTTATGAATGTGAAGCATTAGGACTTCCGTATTTCTTAGAAATCGTAAACTATGATGCAAATATAGACGATGCAAAAGGAGCAGAGTATTCTAAGCTACGTCCTAAAAAAGTAATCGAATCAATTAAGGTGTTTGATGATCCAAGATATAAGGTAGACGTATTAAAGGTAGAAGCACCAGTAAATATGAACTTTGTAGAAGGATTTGGTGATGGTGAAATCTTACACTCAAGGAAAGAAGCTTTAGGATATTTCAAAGAACAATCCGATGCAACTGATATTCCATTCATCTTCCTAAGCGGCGGAGTAAGCGCAGACTTATTCAAAGAAACCCTAAAATTTGCCAAAGAAGCCGGCTCAACATTCAATGGTGTCCTTTGCGGAAGAGCTACTTGGAGAGGCGCTGTAGAAGAATTTGGTAAATCTGAAGAAGAAGCAAAAGAATGGTTAAATGCAGAAGGGAAAGATAATATAGTAACATTAAATGAAGTTATAAAAGAAACAGCTACATCTGTATTTGATAAAATAGTAGAAGAATAAAAGCAATCCCTTAAGGTTTATGAACTGCCCCCACCCTTAAGTTGCTTTGGTTCAACTTTAAAGGCTCAGTTCATTATGCTTTAATGGGATATTTTTATATTTAAAGTATTATAAGCTAACATATATTTTTAAGTAATTTACTAGCTATAGACTTATTAAAAAAATCGACCATTGGGCCCATAAAAAATACATTTATTATAGTTCCAATACCGATAGTAGCTTTTCCTATAATACCTACGATCATACTTATAGAATCAGTGATAATCCTAGCAACACCTAAAGAAATATTATGATTCTTTTTATTAATTGTAAGGAACAAGGAATCATAAGCAGATACTCCTATATTGGTGCTAGTATACAAAGAAACGTTCATAGCCATTATTATAAGAGCTGCTATTAAAATGATAATTCTAGATATGAAAGTTGGGCTAGTGTATATATTTTCTATAAAAGCCGCAGAATAATCTGCTACAGGTCCTATAACTAAAAGATTAATAACTGTTCCTATACCAATCATCGACTTATTTAAGAAAAAAATTAAAATTATAATTACTGCATTGATAATGGGATATATATACCTAAAAGGAGTTTTAGCTAAGTTGCTTACTCCTATTATTAGAGATGTAAATGGATCTATACCAAGATTAACTACTCTCATAGCACCTATGGTTATTCCGATTAGAATATTTGCCATAAGGCAAATTAATACTCTTTTTATATAATTTGAATTTTTGGCAGTCATACATACCTCTTTGATAAATAATATAGTTAATACACTTACTAATTATACCAATATTCCGTGGATTTATATAATTTTTATAAACTTATGGGTAATTTTAATTTAAAATATCTTAGAGATTAACGTTTTATTAAAAGTAAATGTTTTTAAAGATAATTAAGAAGAGATTTTGGGAATAATATTTAAAAGGGATATAACTTTTATGCTAGATCTAAATATATAAATATAATATAAGTTTTAATAAGATTTAAAAATTCTGTATTTAATTAATGGGGGTATCATGAAATTTTTCTTAGACACAGCAAATATAAATGAAATAAAGAGGATAAATGATTTAGGACTTTGTGATGGAGTAACTACCAACCCTTCTTTAATTAATAAAGAGGGGCGTAATTTTAATGAAGTTATTGGGGATATAACAGAGTTGGTTGATGGGCCAGTTTCTGCTGAGGTTACTAGTTACGATTATAAGGGAATGGTTAAGCAAGCTCGTGATTTAGCTAAGTGGGCTGATAACATAGTTGTAAAAATTCCTATGACAGAGGAAGGGTTAAGAGCAATTCATACTTTAAGTAAAGAAGGAATTAAGACTAACTGCACATTGATTTTTTCTGTATCCCAAGGAATAATGGCTATGAAAGCAGGTTCTACATATATCTCTCCTTTTATGGGTAGAATCGATGATATGGGTGAAGATGGAGCTAGACTTGTAGCTGAACTTCGAAAAGTCATAAATATATATGATTATGACTCAGAAATTATAGCAGCAAGTATTAGGCACATTAATCATTTAGAAAAAGCTGCACTTGCTGGAGCGCATATAGCTACTATTCCAGGAAATCTTTTTGAAAAACTTTGGACGCATCCTCTTACGACAGCGGGGATTGAGTCTTTTAAGAAAGACTGGGAAGCTTTCGAATCAAGGAATAAATAGTGTATAAAGAGTGAGTTAATTAGACTCGCTCTATTTTTATAAATATATATAAAAAATGAAGAGTATAGTAATCATATAAGTAAATATTCATTTGTATAAATTTAATAATTAAGGAGAGAAAATGTTTAATAATGATGATAATAGAGCGATCAGTGCTATAAGATCCCTTTCAATTGCCCAAATTGAGGCGGCAAATAGTGGTCACCCAGGACTTCCTATGGGTGCTGCCCCTATGGCTTATGTTTTATGGAATAAGTTTTTAAAAGCGAATCCTAAGAATTCTTCTTGGTTTGATCGTGATAGATTTGTTCTAGCAGCAGGACATGGATCTGCATTGATATATTCCCTATTACACCTAACAGGATACGATGTAAGTCTAGATAATTTAAAAAAATTTAGACAACTTCATTCAAACACAGCAGGACACCCAGAACGTGGGCATATAGATGGAGTTGAGGTTACTACTGGTCCACTTGGTCAGGGTATTGCCCAAGCAGTTGGTCTAGCAATAGCAGAAAAACATATGGCAGCTTTATATAATAAAGAAGATGCGCAAATTATAGACCACTATACCTATGCACTTTGCGGTGATGGTGACCTTATGGAAGGTGTATCTTATGAAGCAATGAGTCTTGCTGGGCATTTAAACTTATCAAAATTAATAGTTTTATATGATTCAAATGATGTCTGTTTAGACGGAGCTACTAACACAACATTTTCAGAAGATATGAAAAAGAGAGCAGAAGCTCTTAATTGGAATTATATCTTTGTTGATGATGGCAGAGATTTAGATAAGATTTATGAGGCTATTAATCATGCAAAAGGTAACTGGCATGGGCCAACCATTATAGAAATTAAAACTGTAATAGGATATGGTTCTACCAATCAAGGGACTAACAAAGTTCACGGGGCTCCAATAGGCGCCGAGGATTTTAAGAGAGCTAAGGAAATCTATGAATGGAATGAAGATGATTTTTCAATTCCAGAAGACATTTATAAGACTTTTGAGGAAGGGATAGCTCATACAGGTAGTAAAGAAAATCAAAAGTGGGATGAGCTTTTAGAATTCTATAAAGAAAACTACAGAGAAGATTATAATAATTTGATGGCAGGAATTAATAGAGAACTACCAGAAAACTTTATGGATGAGGTTAGGAAATACTCATCAGAGGATAAGGCTCTTGCAACTCGTGCATCAAATGGAGAAATTATCCAAGATTTAGCAAAAATCACACCGAATTTCTGGGCTGGATCTGCAGATTTATTTTCATCCAATAAAACTAATATTAAAGATACTATAGCTTTTACAGATAGAACTCCAGAAGGACGTAATATTTATTATGGTGTTCGAGAATTTGCAATGGCTGCCATAGGAAATGGAATTATGGCTCACGGTGGAAGCTGGCATCATGTTTCAACTTTCTTTGTATTTACTGACTACCTAAAACCAGCTATTAGACTATCAGCCCTATCAAAACTCCCACTAACCTATGTTATGACTCATGATTCAATAGCAGTTGGTGAAGATGGTCCAACTCATGAGCCAATAGATCAACTAGCGATGATTAGGGCTATTCCAAACACTATCATGCTAAGACCGGCAGATGCTAATGAGACAAGACTTGCTTGGGAAATTGCTTTAGAAAGCAAGGAAAGTCCGGTAGTTATGGCTCTTACTCGCCAAAGTATTTCAAATCTTAAAGAGACAGAAAATATAAATGATATAGAAAAAGGAGCTTATATAATAAGTGATGCAAAAGGCACACCAGATCTTATATTAATAGCTACAGGTTCAGAAGTAGAACTTGCTCTAGAAAGTAAAAAACTTTTGCAAAAAGATGGTAAAAATGTAAGAGTAGTGTCTATGCCATCTATGGAATTATTTAGAAAACAAGACGAAGCTTATAGACAAGAAGTTTTGCCAAAAGAGGTTAAAAATAAAGTTTCTATAGAAATGGCAACAACATTTGGCTGGGCAGAATGGACAGGAAGCGATGGTTTAAATATAGGTATTGACAGTTTTGGGCTTTCTGGAAAAGGAAATGAAGTAACAGCGGAGTTTGGCTTTACACCAGAAAAAATTTCAGAAAAAATTAATGATAAATACTATAAAGCCTAAGCTAAAATCTATGATTGCAATACCCTTAACTTCTATAAAGGAATTAAGGGTATTATTTTATCATAAGAAAATAGAAATGGGGACTTATGAAAAAAGAAAAAAACTTATGGGACCTTTTTAAGTCGACTCTTTATTTATCAGCGTTTACCTTTGGTGGAGGTTATGTAATTTTATCACTTATGAAAGAAACTTTTGTTGATAAGCTAAAATGGCTTAGTAAAGAACAGATGCTTGATATGACAGCTATTGCCCAATCAGCTCCTGGAGCTGTAGCTGTCAATGCTGCTGTTGTTGTAGGCTATGAGACATTAGGCCTTACTGGTATGCTTGTTGCCATATTAGGAACAATTATTCCACCTCTTGTTATAATTAGCTTAATTTCCCTTGCCTATGAGGCCTTTATTACTAATAAATATATAGCCCTATTTTTAAAAGGTATGCAAGCTGGTGTCGGAGCTCTTATTATTAAGGTCGTAATAGATATGTCTGGAGATTTATTGAAAGCAAAAGCTCCTATAATCCCAATAATTATGATAGTAAGTTTTATCTTAGGATTTTTCTTTGATATGAATGTAACCTATATAATACTTGGACTCATAATTATAGGGACAATCTATACACTAATTAAAAGGAGCCGTCATGCTAATTAAATTATTTCTAAGCTTTTTAAAAATTGGTCTATTTAGTTTTGGAGGAGGTTATGCTGCCTTGCCTTTAATACAAGAGCAAGTTGTTGATATAAATCAATGGTTATCTTTAAATGAATTTAATGATTTAATAACCATAAGTCAAATGACACCAGGTCCAATTGCTATAAACTCAGCAACTTTTGTAGGAACAAGAATAGCAGGTTTTCCTGGAGCTATGGCTGCAACCTTTGGATGTGTCTTGCCTTCAGCACTTATTGTAGGAACTATTTCTTATTTTTATAAAAAATATTCTGACCTGGATGCTATTTCCAATGTATTATACTTTTTAAGACCTGCTATAGTTTCCATGATTTTGATGGCTGGTATAAGCATTCTAAGAACAGCCTTTTTTAATACAAATACTATAGCGTTTAATAATCTAGATTGGTTAATGTTCATTATCTTTGGACTATCCTTATTTGCGATGTTTAAACTAAAGACAGATCCTATCAAAATAATGCTTGCAAGTGGTATAATTTACCTTTTAATTTCAATTGTTTTTATGTAATGAATGGAGATGTATGTTAAAAAATAAAAAAGCGGCAATTATAGCAACTGTCATAGCTATGCTCTTGTGGGGGTCTGCTATACCAACTATAAAAACTACTTATCAAGAATTAGGAGTAGGAAGAAGTGATACTGGAGCTCAAATTTTTTTGGCTGGGATTAGATTTTTCTTAGCTGGAGTTTTGGGCTTTATTTATTTGAAATTATTTAATAAAGAAAAAATTATAAGAGAAGATGTCGATAAAAGATATATTGTAATCCTATCATTAATTCAAACCTTTATACAATATATGATTTATTATATAGCTTTATCAAATACAGCTGGAGTAAAGGCTGCAATAATTCAGTCAACCAATGCTTTTATGGTAGTATTAATTTCTCTAATACTTTTACCAAACGAAAAAGTCCAAGCCAATACAATATTTGCAATAGGATTAGGTACACTAGGTATAGTAGTTGTGAATGGAGGATTTAGAGAAATGGGAAGCGAATTTAATCTCATGGGAGAGGGAATGATATTATTGTCCACATTTTTTAATGCTTTATCGTCAGTATATGTAAGAAAATATGGAAAAGATCAAAATGAATTTTTAGTAACGGCAAGTCAGTTCATACTAGGCTCTCTACCACTTATAATTATTGGTTATATTATGAACAAAAGTAAATTGGTATTTACACCAAAAGCAGTAGGTTTACTATTATATGGAGCTTTTATTTCAGCAACAGCCTACGTAATTTGGAATTCGGTTCTTAAACATCATAGAGCCAATGAAATGGCAATGTATAAATTATTTATCCCCATCTTTGGTTCGATATTATCAATTATAATCATGGGAGAAAGTTTTACTATAAGCCTACTTATCGGACTAATTTTAGTAATGCTTGGGTCTGCTACTTTGAATATGGACTTGGAAAATATTAGGAATATGGGAAGATAAATAATGTTTTCGGATCGAAATAATTGTTAAATATAAAAATTAAAATAAGACGACACAATTATCTTAAGGTGATTACCTAATACCAGAATTAACATTAAATCTTACACTAGTATTTCTTTGTTCCTTCCCTTACCCCTAGGGGTAAGGGAAGATTTATGAAGTTATTATATTTTAGTAAATTAATTTGATTTTATTTTTCTTAAGGTAATCTATATATGCTTCACTAGGTTTTTTATCTGTTATTAAAATATCTAAATCTTTTAAGTCTAAAACTTTAAGCATATAAAAATTATCGAATTTGCTGGAATCCATCATGGAATAAATTTTGTCAGATATTTTAGAAGCATTTGCTTTTATCTCTTGTTCTAAGGGATTTCTATTTGTAAGACCTTTATCTACAGTTATTCCACTTGCGGATATAAAGGCTTTATCAATATTAAGATTTTCATAATTAAGCTTGGAAAAATTGGACCTATAAATAAAAGAATTGCTAATCCTACTGTAAAAATCCCCTATAAGCACTATATCTACGTTAGGCATGTTTACAGCTTTATTAACTATACTTAAATTATTAGTAAAAATAGTGAGGTTGATAAATTGATCAATATTATCAAGTAATTTAGCAGCGGTGGTACCAGAATCTATAAATATAATATCGTTTTCTTCTATTAACTTTCCTGCTTTATATGCTATACTATCTTTACCGCTTAAATTTTCGTTTAGTCTAAGGGTGAAGTTGCTCATATTTTCAAGTGCTGGTTTTACTCCACCATAATATTTGCTAATTATGCCTTTTTTTTCTAATTTACTTAAGTCTCTTCTAATAGTTACCTCTGAAACATTAAATTTTTTTGCTAATTCTTCAACTGATGCATCACCTTTGTTTATTATATACTCAGCTACTAATGTGGTGCGCTCTTTATTCATCTTTCCTCCAAGCTATTTATATTACTTTATTACTATATGATTGAAATAAAAATTATCAAATTTAGGAAAACGTACATTTTATCTTGACAAATTGATAAAATTGAATTAAAATAAACACAAAAGATGATTAAATTGATCAAATTGATCGAAAGGAGAAATTGTGGCCGATTTAAAAGTTAAAAATTTGGATCTTGATATTGGTAACGGGTTAACTTATCTTCAAAATATAGAAGTTAACAAGTCCATATTAAAATATATTGGTTTGAAAGCTTTAGTTTTTGAAGAAGGAGCACATTATAGTGAATCTTTAGAAGGAATAGAAGCCTGTGTAGTCGTAGTAGAAGGAAAAGTTAATGTAAAAGTTAATGGAGAAGAATCTTATTATGATATAGGTCAAAGAAAAAATAATTTTGATAAGAATCCAACTGATGCTGTATATGTAACAAATGGAGATAGTTTTGAGATTACAACAAATTCTAATGGCCGAGTTGTAATAGGATATGCTAAGACTGACAAAAAGATGAAATCAGTATTAATAAAAGCTGAGGAAATAGAAACTGAGCATAGAGGAAAAGGTATGAACATTCGAGATGTGAACAACATCTTAGCTGACGATAGTCTTATATCAGATCAATTAATTGTAGTTGAAGTTTATACTGGAGAAGCAAATTGGTCATCTTATCCACCACATAAGCATGATACTGCCAGTGAAGAAGAGACTCTGTTAGAAGAAATTTATTATCATGAACAAGACAAAGAACAAGGATTTGTTTTTCAAAGAATTTATACAGATGATTTAGACTTGGATGAAACTATGACGGTAAATAATTATGATACTGTACTAGTTCCAAAAGGATATCATCCAGTAGCAGTTCCTTATGGATATAATTCATATTATCTAAATGTAATGGCAGGACCACGTAAAGAATGGAAATTTCACAATCAAGAAGAACATGAGTGGATTATAGAAAGGAAGGATGTATAATGCACGAAATAAAAAATTATATTAATGGTCAATTTGTAGAGGCAAAAACAGATAAATTTGAAGATGTTTACAATCCGGCTAGCGGAGAGGTAATTGGAAAAACTCCAATGTCAACCCGAGAAGAAACAGCGGAGGCTATTAAAATTGCTTCTGAAACATTTGAAAGTTGGTCAAAAGTTTCAACTTTAAAAAGACAAAAGATTCTATTTAAATTACAAAATTTACTCACAGAAAACAAAGAAGAGCTAGCTAGACTTATTACTTTAGAAAATGGAAAAGTTTTTAGTGATGCTCTTGGTGAAGTAGGCAGAGGTATAGAAAACTGTGAGCATGCAGCAAGTGTATTCAATTTAACAATGGGTGACAGCTCGCCTTCTGTAGCAACAGATGTAGAAGTTCATAATTATAAATATCCGATAGGTGTAATAGGATGTATTTGTCCGTTTAATTTCCCGATGATGGTTCCTTTCTGGATGTTTCCACTTGCTATAGCAGTAGGCAATACTGTAGTTTTAAAACCTTCTGAAAAAACACCTTTACTTATGAAAAGAGTGGTAGAGCTATGTGAAGAAGCTGGTGTACCAAATGGAGTTTTAAATATAGTTAATGGTGGCCCAGATGTAGTAAATGAACTACTTGAAAATAAAGACGTAAAAGCTATATCTTTTGTTGGTTCAACACCAGTTGGAAAATATGTTTATCATCACGGTACAGAAAATAATAAGAGAGTACAAGTCCTAGCAGGAGCTAAGAACCATACAATTGTCCTAGATGATGCTGATATAGATGATGCTGTTACAAAAATTATAGGAGGTGCATTTGGTACTGCAGGTCAAAGATGCATGGCTTCTCCAGTTTTATTGGTTCAAGAAGGTATCTATGATAAATTTATGGAAAAATTCATAGAAGCGGCACAAGAACTTAAGATGGGTGATGGATCTAAAGATGATAGCGTAGACTTAGGTCCAGTTATAAGGAAAGAAAATCAACAAAGAACTTTCGAGCAAATAGCAAAAGGTATTGAAGAAGGAGCCACTCTAATACTTGATGGTAGAAAAAATATTCCTGAAAATGGATTCTTCGTTGGACCTACAATATTTGAAAATGTAACTACAGATATGACTCAATACAAAGAAGAATTGTTTGCCCCGGTAGTATCAGTGTTTAAAGTAAAAACTTTAAAAGAAGCAATAGGTATAGCGCAACAACATGAGTTAGCTAATGGATCTTGTCTATTTACTAATGATGCAGCTGCTATTAGATACTTTAGAGAAAATATTCCTGCAGGTATGCTTGGAATCAATTTAGGAGTACCAGCTCCAGTAGCATTCTATTCATTCTCAGGCTGGAGAAACTCATTCTTTGGTGATCTTCATACAAATGGAAAAGACGGAGTAGAGTTTTACACAAGAAGAAAAGTTGTTACAGCTCAACTTAGAACTGGGAGATTTGAAGAACAATGAAATATATAGATTTACCAAAAGATAGAGATCTAGATATTATTACAATTGGTAGGATTGCAGTAGATTTCAACCCTTCTCCTGAGGAAGGGTTTGGTCCGCTAAAAAATGTAGTTAAATTCGAAAGATATATTGGAGGATCAACCGTAAATACGGCAATAGGTACCAATAGGCATGGTCTTAAGATAGGAATGATAGCAAAGATATCTGACGATCAGCTGGGAGATTTTGCCCTTGAGCTTTTAGAAAATGAAGAAAATATAGATACTAGCCACATAATAAGAGCTAAAAATGGTGAAAAAATTGGGCTTACATTTACTGAGATGAAATCAGAAAGTGAAAGTAGCATCTTAATGTATCGTAATCAAGCAGCTGACCTTGCCTTATCCGTAGAAGATATAGACTATGACTACATTAAAAAAGCTAAAGCGATTTTAGTATCTGGGACTGCCTTAGCTGAGTCACCATCAAGAGAAGCTATTTTAAAAGCTATGTCCTTTGCTAAAAGAGCGAGAACAAAGATTATTTTTGATGTGGACTTTAGAGATTATAATTGGAAAAATGAGGATGAAATATCAATATATTATTCGATAGTTGCTCAAGAAGCTGACATAATAATGGGATCACGTAAAGAATTTGATCTAACAGAGAGATTGCTTGTAGATAATAAATTAAGTGATGAAGAGTCTGCTAAGTATTGGTTTAACGAAGGAGTAAAGCTTTTAGTCATTAAACATGGTAAAGAGGGATCTAATGCTTATACTAAAAATGGCGAGAGTTATTCTATTAAACCTTTCCCTGTAAAAGCAAGAAAAGGTTTTGGCGGTGGAGATGGGTATGCTTCAGCTTTTCTATATGCTTTATTTAATGATTATGACATTATAGATTGTCTAGAGATGGCATCTGCTCAAGCTGCTATGATGATAAGAAGTAATTCTTCTTCAGACTTGCCAAATACAGAAGAAGTTAAGAAGTTTATAAAACAAACAAAAGAGCAATACGGAGATATGGTAGCGAGAGGTGATAAGTAATGGCAAAATTGACTATGTCTCAAGCAATAGTGAAGTTTTTAGATAATCAATATATAGAATTTGATGGTAAAGAAGAAAAATATGTTGAAGGAATATTTACAATTTTTGGTCATGGGATGGCTGTAGGTTTAGGCCAGGCTCTTGAGCAAGGAAATCATAATCTAAAAACTTATCAAGGCAGAAATGAGCAAGGTATGTGCCATACAGCCATAGCTTATGCGAAACAAAATAATAGAAGAAAAATAATTCCCTGTTCAGCATCAGTTGGGCCAGGTTCTGCAAATATGGTAACTGCAGCAGCAACTGCTACGGTAAATCAAATTCCGTTGCTATTATTTCCATCTGATACATTTGCAAGCAGACAGCCTGATCCTGTTTTGCAACAAGTTCAGCAATCATATGACCTATCAATTACAACTAATGATGTCTTTAAACCAGTTAGCAAGTATTGGGATAGGATAAATAGACCGGAACAACTTATGAGTGCTCTAATTAATGCTATGAGAGTATTAACTGATCCTGAGGAAACAGGCGCATGTGTAATAGCTATGCCCCAAGATGTAGAAGGTGAATCCTATGATTATCCAGATTATTTCTTTAAAAAACGTATTCATAAAATTAGAAGAAGTGTTCCAGTTGATTCAGATATAAAAGATGCAGTAGAACTTATTAAAAATTCTAAGAAACCATTAGCTATCATTGGAGGAGGTGTAAAATATTCGGAAGCTGGTGAGAGGATAGATGAATTTTTAAATAAGTACAATATACCATTTGGAGAAACCCAAGCTGGTAAGTCAGCTATTAAATCATCATCTGACATGTGCTTAGGTGGTATAGGGGTTACTGGTACATACGCTGCAAATATTATAGCTAAAGAAGCAGACTTGATTTTGACTTTTGGATCTAGATTATCTGATTTCACAACTTCATCTAAGTGGTTGTTCCAAAATCCAAAAGTAGAATTTGTGAATATAAATGTAAGTAGATTTGATGCATATAAGATGGATGGCCTTCAAATAGTTGCTGATGCAAAATTATCAGCTTCATATTTAGATGACGAGCTTTCAAAAATTAATTACAGATCATCTTATAGTAATGAAATTTTGGAGGCTAAATCATGGTGGAGTGAAGAGTTAACTAAGCTTAAGAACTATAATTATGATGATCCAAATTTTGAACCAATAATAAAGCTAAGAGATCCGAGGACGGTAGATGAATTTGTAAAACTTACAGGAGGTACAATAACCCAAACATCTGCAATCATTGCGTTAAATGAATTTATTAAAGATAATGGAATCGTTATCACAGCTGGAGGTTCATTACCTTCTGACCTACAAAGATTATGGCAAACAGATGTTAAAGATGGATATCATGCTGAATATGGATATTCATGTATGGGCTATGAGGTAGCTGCAACTTTAGGCGTAAAGTGGGCTAAGCCTGATAAAGAAGTATTTGCTGTAGTAGGTGATGCATCTTTTCAAATGTTAAATAGCGAGCTACAAACAATTATTCAAGAAAAACAAAAAGTAAATGTAGTTATATTTGATAATAGTGGTTTTGGCTGTATCAATAACCTTCAGATGAACCATAAAGTAGGAAGCTTAGCAACTGAGTTTAGATATAGAGATGGTCAAACTACGTCAGGAGATTTACTTACAGCTGACTATACTAAAGTAGGTGAGGCATATGGCTGGACAACTTATAGCTGTAAGACACTAGATGAATTTAAACAGGCTCTAGAAGATAGCAAATCAAGCGATAAGCCAGTACTGTTCGATCTAAAAGTTATACCAAAAACTATGATAGATGGATATGAAGCTTGGTGGAATGTAGGAGTAGCAGAAGTAGGTAAAGACGAAGCTCAAAAAGAAGTCTATGAAAATATAATAAATCATAGAAATGAATCAAGAAAATATTAAGGAGATTATAATATGGCAATTAAATTAGCATGTGCACCAATAGGTTGGACTAATGATGATCTACCAGAATTAGGTGGTGAGTTAACTTTTGAACAATGTATATCTGAGATGGCTCTTGCTGGTTACCAAGGAACAGAAATAGGGAATAAGTATCCAAGAGATCCTAAAATTCTAAGATCGTATCTTGAGCCTAGAAATTTGGAAGTAGCATCAGCTTGGTTTTCAGCTTTCCTAACAACTAAACCGTTTGAAGAAACTGAAAAAGCATTTATAGACCATAGAGACTTTCTACATGCTATGGGCGCTAAAGTTATAGTGGTTGCAGAACAAGGTCATTCTGTACAAGGATTAGAAGATACACCTGTGTTTGATAATAAGCCTTCTTTTACAGATGAAGAATGGGATAAACTAGCTGAAGGACTTAATAAACTAGGTGATCTGGCTTTAGAAAAGGACATGAAGATAGTTTATCACCACCATATGGGAACAGGTGTTCAAACAACAGAAGAGGTAGATAAGCTAATGGAAATGACAGATCCAGAAAAAGTGTTCTTATTATATGATACAGGACATTTAGTATTCTCAGGTGAAGATCATATAGCTTTTCTTAAAAAATATATTGATAGAATCAAACACGTCCACTTTAAAGATATCAGACCAGAAAATCAAAAGAAATCAAAAGAAGAATCATGGTCATTCCTTAAATCAGTAAAATCAGGAACATTTACAGTTCCATCTGATGGATGTGTTGATTTTAAGCCGATTATTGATATGCTTTTAGAAAATAACTATCAAGGTTGGATAGTAGTAGAAGCTGAACAAGATCCAGCTTTAGCAAATCCATATTTATATCATAAGAAGGCACATGATTATATTGACTTACTAATGTCTAATAAAATAATTGAAGGGACAGAAAAATAAAATAGCAGAGAGGTAATATATGTTTTTTGTATTTGCAAGCTTTGCTATAGTAATCACGCTCATTGGTTTTATAGCCTATAATAAGACCAAAGGGAGTAATACTACAGAAAGTGCAGATGATTACTTTCTAGGTGGTCGCTCTCTGAGTGCTGCTGTTGTAGCAGGGACAATAATAATGACCAACCTATCTACAGAACAGATAGTTGGTCAAAATGGACAATCTTATGCTGCAGGTATGCAGGTAATGGCTTGGGAGGTTACATCAGCAATAGCGATTGCCTTACTTGCTGCAGTATTTTTGCCAAAGTATTTTAGACATGGTATAGGAACTATATCAGATTTTCTTGAAATAAGATATGATACTACAACTAAAAGAATCGTTTCCTTACTATTTATTATTACTTACATGGTAAGTTTTATGCCGGTTGTACTTTACTCTGGATCATTGGTTTTTAATAGAATTTTTGGTCTAGATCAAATGCTAGGTGTTAGTCGTGAAGTAGCAATAGCTATTATGGCTATACTGATTGGAGTAGTAGGAGTTTTATACTTATTCTTAGGTGGGATGAAGTTATCAGCTTATTCAGATACTATATATCAATTTGGCCTAATAATTGGAGGTCTTGCTATACCATTTTTAGGATTAAAGTTATTAGGAAATGGCAGCTTTGTAAGTGGTGTTGAGTCAGTTGTGGATAATACTCCAGAGTTACTTAATTCTATTGGAGCAGTTGATTCCGAGATAGTTCCTTGGCCTACCTTGTTTACTGGTATGTTTTTTAATAACTTATTCTTTTGGTGTACTAACCAAATGATAGTTCAAAAGGCTTTTGCAGCTAAAAACTTACAAGAAGCACAAAAAGGTGCTTTAATGGTGGGTACTTTTAAGATATTTGGAGCTTTATTTTTAGTATTCCCTGGAGTAGTAGCAAGAAATATTTTTGGAGATAAATTCTTAAACTTGCCAGATGCAGCTTATCCAAACTTAGTGGTTGAAGTTTTACCACAGTGGGCTTTAGGTTTCTTTGGAGCAGTTATATTTGGAGCTATACTTTCATCATTTGCAGGAAGTTTATCATCAACTTCCACTTTGTTTGTGCTAGATTTTTATAAACCGCTCATAAATAAAGAAGCTAGTCCACAGCAAATGGCTAAGATGGGCAGGATCACAAATGTGACACTAGGCATTATTGCTATTATAGTTGCACCTTTTATATCTAAAGCTGGTTCAGGACTTTATGCTTTCGTACAAGAGTTTAATGGACTTTACAATATGCCTTTACTTGTGATGATATTATTTGCTTTTTATTCTAAAACTGCAACAGCTCAAGGTGCTAAGGTAACCATGATATTCCATGTAGTATTTTATGGACTATCAAAAATACTATTAAAGAATGTCCACTACTTATATGTACTAAGCGTATTGTTCTTATTAGACTTACTGGTAATGTGGATAGTATCAAAAATTACAAATAAAGGTGAAGAATTCATTATAGAGGATTACTCAATAGCTTCAGAAGTTGGAACGGTTCAATGGCCACACGTTAGACAAGTAGCAATGATAATCAGTATTGTAGTAGTTTTAGTTTACTTATTATTCTCACCGTTGGGAATTGCAAAATAATATAGAGTCATAGGAGGTAAAATTATGGCAGATAAATTAATGGTAGGCATTTTAGGAGCAGGCAGGATTGGACAGATTCACGCAAGAAATTTAAGTACTAATCCAATTATCAAAATTAAGGCTATAGCCGATGCTTATGCAAAAGATATGGAAGAATTTGAAGAAGCAGTAGGAGTAAAAATTACGAATGATCCAGCAGTTATTTTTAATGATCCAGAAATAGATGCTGTTTTAATATGCACACCAACAAGTACACATGTTGATTACATAATAAAAGCTGCTGAAGCAGGAAAACATATATTCTGCGAAAAACCAGTTTCACTTTCAGATGAAGAAACGGTAAAAGCTTATGAAGCTGTAAAAAAAGCTGGTGTTCAATTCCAAATCGGAGTTAACAGAAGATATGATAGAAATTTCAAATATGTTAAAAAATTAGTAGATGAAGGAAAAGTTGGGAAATTAGAGTTATTAAGAGTTGATTCTAGAGATCCAGAAGCACCAGGAGTTGATTATGTAAAAACATCAGGTGGTCTATTTATGGATATGATGATTCATGATTTTGACATGGCAAGGTATATTTCTGGTCAAGAAATAGTTGAAGTTTATACTCAAGGAGATGCTCTAGTAAATCCTGATATCAAAGACCTAGATGTGGATACTGCTATAGTTAATTTAAAATTTGCAGATGGATCAATAGGTGTAATACTAAATTCAAGAAGAGCAGTTTATGGTTATGACCAAAGGCTAGAAGCGTTTGGTTCTGAAGGAACAGCTATGGTGGAAAATGACCTTGATGCAAATGTTGTTTACGCAACAAAAGATGGCTACCACACCCCAAATCCACTCCACTTTTTCTTAGAAAGATATACACAAGCATATATTGATGAACTTAATGATTTTGCAGATGCTGTCTTTAATAATAGAGAAACATCAGTGACATTTGATGATGCGATTATGGCCCAAAGATGTGCTATAGCTGCAAAAGAATCCCTAGATTTAGGTGAACCTGTGAAAGTAAGAATGATAGATGAAAAATAAAAAAAAGATATTAATAATTGCGGAAACAGGGATATCTTCAAAACTGTTTCATGAAAGATTCCAAAGATTTATAGATTTTTCTGGATCATGTGCTGAGGTTTATTTATGTAGTTTAAATATATTCGACAAAGCGATGGAAGAAAAGAGACCGACCCATATTCTCCTAGCTCCAAATGCATATGTTTTAGAAGAATATGTAAATCAATATAAGGATAGAATAGATTTGGATGCTGAGGTAGTGAAACTTCCAAATGAAGATTATACTTCTATGAATATTGAAAAAATAATGCTTGATGAATTCTAGGAGGTAAGAATGATTAATATTGGTCATATAGGTTTAGGACGCATGGGTATGTTTCATGCTGAAACTATAGCAAGTCTTAATAATGCAAATTTATACGCTCTTTGTGATTTGAATGATGAATTATTAAAAGATACAGCTCAAAGATTGGGCGTTGAGAAAACTTATAATAATTTTGATGATATGATAGAGGATGACAATATAGATGCTATTACAATTACAAGTCCATCATTTTTGCATACAGAACAAATATCTAAAGCTTTGAAAGCTGGTAAGCATGTATTCTCAGAAAAGCCACTAGGAACAACTGTAGAACAATGTAAAGAAGCAGAAAAAACAGTAGAAAAATGTCCGGATCAAATATTTATGCTAGGATTTATGAGAAGATTTGATAATTCTTATAAATACGCCAAAGAAGCTATAGATAATGGTGAAATAGGAGAAGTATACTTAGTAAGATCTTACTCTCAAGATCCTACTAAAAATATAGAAGGAGCAATTGCCTTTGGGCCACATTCTGGTGGAGAGTTCTTAGATATGGCGGTTCATGATATAGATCTCATGAGATGGTACATAGGATCTGAGCCAAAGCAAGTTTGGGCTATAGGTGGGGCTTATGCTTATCCAGAGTTTAAAGAATGGAATGATGGTGATAATGTATCAGCATTAATGAAGTTTGAAAATGATGCTATGGGATTCCTTTTTGCAGGAAGAACAGCTCCACATGGATACAATGTAGAAACTGAAATTATGGGGACTAAAGGAACTATAAGAATAGGTTCGGTTCCACAAAAGAATCTTGTTGAGATCATGGATGAAAATGGCATTAGAAAAGAGATGAGCCAAGACTTTATCGAAAGATTTGCCGAAGCTTATAAAGCAGAAATTGTAGAGTTTATAAGATGTATAGAAGAAGATACAAAGCCTGAAACTACAGTTTATGATGGTACAGCTGTTTCAAGAATAGCTTATGCAGCAAAAGAGTCGTTTGAGACTGGAAAGTTAATAGATATTCAATAAAATATGCAGTTTAAATATTTGCTAACTTAGTAACTAATAATATTTAAAATGGGGTTGTTTTGAAACTGTGGATAATTATCGTACCCTAATTAGAAAGTTCTCTTAGAAAAATTTTTATATAGCTTGCCGGCTATGGAGACAAAATTTTTGTAGATGTTCTTTTCTTCTTATGGTTTTGGGATGATTTATTCATTCTGCAACAACCCCATTTTCTGCTTGATATCATTAAATGCTTATAGCACGTAGTTACTTTATAAAATCACCAATATCAACAAAAACAGGCATTCCATTTTTGTATGTTTGTTCTATACTTCCTTCTATAAGTGGGAGGGTATAAGTTGTTATTTTTTCTTCTAATGTTTTTTTATCTACCAACCATTCTTCAGGGATTTTCATCTCTTTGTTGGCTATTTGACCTGGACTTACTGATTCGTAGTATACTTGATATTCAGGTGTATCTTTTCTTTTTAGTACTGGAATTAGATTTGTATTATCTATTCCAAGTTCTAGAGCATTATAGCCTAGATTGTAGGCTTCGTTTGCATCTATTTTGCTTATGAGATTACTTGTTCTTTGAGCTATAGAAAGTTCTACTGCTCGAGATTTTATGTCTAGTTTATCACGTACTAAGTCGGAAAGTCTGCTTGCTACACCTGCTACAATCTTATGACCAAAGGCATCGTCTTTATTTTCGAATCTTTCTTCATCTAATTTATTATCTTTGTCTCTAAATCCTTCTGCTATTGCAACTATGAGATTATTTTCATTCTCAAGTTCTGCCTGTATTTCTTCTAAAACTTGATCTAAGGATTTTTTATCTTCTGGTAGATAGACTAAGTTTACCACTTCCTTATCCATGCCATAGTTAGCTGTAAGAGCTGATGCTGCAAGCCAACCTGCATGTCTTCCCATTATTTCTACAAAAGTTACTGATTTTAAATCATAAATGTCTACATCAGTTCTAAGTGTCCTTAAAGTTGAAGTTATATATTTAGCAGCAGAAGCAAAGCCTGGTGAGTGATCCATTTCCATTAGGTCATTGTCTATGGTTTTTGGACAACCTATGATGTTTATGCCTTCTATATTATGGGCTTTCATATATTCATTTAGCTTCATGACTGTATCCATGGAGTCATTTCCGCCTATATATACAAATGTTGATATCTCATAATCTTTTAATGTTTTGAAAATATTTTCGAAAATTTTGTCGTCAAAGGATTCTGGAAGTTTGAATCTACAAGACCCCAATATTGAAGAAGGTCTTGCCATTAATCTTTCTTTTGCATTTACTTCTTCATATTTTTTCTTATCAACTTCTACTATCTCATTATTGATAATTCCCTCTATACCGTGAAGACTAAGATAGATTTTATCAAAACTATTTTCTATTCCTGCAGATATTACTCCTGCAAGTGATGAGTTAATTACACTTGTTGGTCCACCAGATTGAGCAACAATAATATTCATTAAATTTTCTCCTTTTTAAGTATAAATTTTTCCAAATAATCTGCTATTCCATCTTCATCATTTGATAAAGTTATATAATCAGCAGCTTCTTTTACTAAGTCTGTCGCATTTCCCATTGCGACACCGATACCAGCGGTTTTGATCATTGTCAGGTCATTTTCTTCATCTCCAAAAGCTATTGTATCTTCTATTGGAATATCATAATATTTTGCAATTTCTAGAAGACTTTCACCTTTCCCTATACCTTTTGGCATAACCTCATAGTAATATGGTGTTGATTTTACAAAAGTAAACTTATCATTAAAGCTATCATCAATTTGCACTATAGCTTCCTCTATTTTGTCAGGATGACAGGCAAATAGTACATTATTTGGTTCGAAGTCTATATTATATGATAGTTTCGGATCGTATATGATTTCCATATTATTTTTTGATCTAGTATCTTTAAGCTTATATGTATCCATGGAGTTGGTATAGCACTTACCATCGTAATAAATAGTATAATTTATATCCAAATCTTCAGAAAACTCTAATAATTTTTTCATTTCACTAATATTTAGTGTATGGTTGATTAATATCTCTTGTGTATTATAGTTTGTTATTCTGGCTCCATTATAGTTTGAAAGTAGGCCGTCATATTTGTCAAGCTTTAGAATTTCTGCATATTGGATGACTCCTTTAGGATCTCTTCCTGATGCTATGACAACAATATTACCCTCTTGCAAAGCATCTTCTAATGCTTTTTGAGTTTTTTTGCTGATTTTACCTTTGCTATTTAAAAGTGTTCCATCAATATCTACTGCAATAATTTTAGACATAAAACCTCCTGCTATTAATACAATGGTTTGCGCATTGATTACAATTATACCATATTATGTTGTAAACCTTAGAGAATAAATTTGTCTAGATAATACCCGATTCCGTTTTCGTTATTAGATAGAGTTATATATGAGGCCATTTCTTTTATAATATCATCTGCATTCGCCATAGCAATTGGAGTTGCTGCCATTTCAAACATACTTATATCATTTTGGGCATCTCCAAAGGCTATTATATCCTTTTGATTTATTCCGTAGTGATTAGCTATCTCTATAAGAGAATTGCCTTTGGATAGATTTTTGGGCATGATTTCGTAAAAAGATCTTAGGCTTCTGACTTGACTAGTTCTATCAGAAAAATTTTCTTCTAAGAAAGGAATTAATTCATCAATTTTTTGAGGATAGTTGACGAATATAATTTTGTGAGGATTAAAGTCAATAGCATGACTTAAATCTTCTATAATCAAAGGCTTGAGACCTAATATTTGTGTTTCAACTGTAAGAAAAGCGTTTTCTTTATTTGAGAGCATGGTGTACTCATTTGTTATAAGTGGAAATACATCAAAGTTTTTTGTTTTTTCTAAAATTTCTTTTGCTAAATCTATATTTAGAGTGTGATTTGTAACTTTTTCTCCTGTTTTAAAGTTTGTTATTACTCCACCGTTATATGATGATATTAAACCACCGTATTTTTCAAAAGATAGTTCTTTAGCTATAGGTAGAATAGCTTCTGTTGGTCTACCTGAAACTATAACTACTTTGTGACCTGCTTGCATTGCTCTTATAATTGAGTCTTTGGTATTGGATAATATTTGATGGTCATCATTTAAGAGTGTTCCATCTACATCCACAGCTATTAATTTATTCATTATAAGTTCCTTTAAGTACGAATTTTTCTAGATAATTTGCAACTCCGTCTTCATCGTTTGATAGCGTGATGTAGTCTGCTATTTCTTTTATAGCTTCTATTGCATTTGCCATTGCAATACCTACACCGGCTATCTCTATCATAGTTTTATCATTCATCTGATCCCCAAAGGCTATAATATCTTTTTGCTCCATGTTATAGTACTCTGCTATCTCTAAAAGGCTATTGCCCTTGGATAAGCCTTTGGGCATCACTTCATAGTAAAAATCTTGGCTGCGAACTAAGCTTGTTTTTTTACCATATTTTTTTTCTAGAACTGGAATAAGCTCATCTAGAGTTTTCTTGTCACTAGCAAGGAGTAATTTGTTTGGATTAAAGTCTATGTTTTCTATAATATTTTCTCTAACCTCAGTTTCAAATCCCAAAATCTCTTTTTCAAGGTCTAAATATTTATTGTCCCTATAAGATATCATAGTTTTATTTTTAGGAATTAGTACATCTATATCTAGTTTTCTGCTTTCTTTTATAATTTCTTTAGCAAGGTCAAGGTCTATGGTGTGATTAGTAAGTTCATGTCCAGTTTCATAGTTGATAATTGTCCCACCATTGAAGGCTGATATAAGTCCTCCATATTTATCAAGGCTTAGCTCTTTTGCTATATGATTTATAGCTTTTGTAGGTCTACCTGAGACTATAACTACTTTATGACCTTCTTCTAAAGATTTTATAATTGCTCTACGAGTTTTCTGGCTTATTTCATGATTAGAGTTTAAAAGTGTACCGTCTACATCAAGTGCAATTAATTTCATAATAATCCTCTATGTATAAATTTTATAAAAATAGGGCTTTTGTAAACCATAAAGTTTATAGAAAAGCCCTTATTTTTTATCTTATTTCTATTAATTCGTCGCCATGGTTAACTGCACCAGTTTTTAATACATTTATTTCATAACCATCTGGATTTGTAATAATAACAGGTGATTCGATTGATTTACCACTAGCTTCGATTTTTGCTATATCAAATTCTAATAATAAGTCTCCAGCATTTATTTTTTGATCCTTGCTAGCTTTTATATTAAATGGTTCACCTGCTAATTCTACTGTATCAAGTCCAACGTGGATTAGGATCTCAAGCCCTGAACTTGATGTAATTCCAACAGCATGTCCTGTATCAGCAAGCATTGAGATAGTTCCATCAACTGGGCTATATAATTTTCCTTCATTGGGAATTATCATAGTTCCCTTACCCACTAGCTCTTGAGCAAAAACTGGATCTTGGCAGTCTTTTATATTTTTAGCTTCTCCTGTCATAGGAGCTAATATAATATTTTCGTTAATATTTATATTTTCTGCTTCTTTATCTGTTTTTGATTTAAATTTATCAAATAATCCCATATTTCCTCCTTATAATGAGTTAGTAAATCTTTTTACAATTATACCCAATATCAAAATCTGTGAATAGTCGTATATTTATTTTTAGAAAAATTTTGGAAATGTAACATATGTTACAGATTTTATGATGGGTATATTCTATAATGTAATCATAAAAGATATTAGATATTAGACATTTAGGTTTATAAAGGAGTAATAATATGTTTTGTTATCAATGTCAAGAAACAGCTAAGAATGAAGGATGTACAGTACAAGGTGTTTGTGGTAAGAAAGAAGATACTGCAAATGCTCAAGACTTATTAGTATATGTAACAAAAGGACTTGCAGAAGTTGCCAATAGAATTGGTGATGACAATGAAGAAGTATATGATAGGATTTCAAATAATTTATTTGTAACTATTACAAATGCAAACTTTGATACAGACGCTATTATGAAAGTTGTTAAAGAAACTATAAAAATGAAAGATGAGCTAATTGAAAAGTTAGATAATAAAGATAACTTATCTGAAATAGCTCTTTATTCATCAATGGATGATAAGGAACTTGAAAGAAAGGCCATTGAAGTTGGTGTGCTTAATACAATGAATGAGGATGAAAGATCCCTTGTTGAACTTACTACATATGGCTTAAAGGGAATGGCAGCTTACAATCACCATGCGAATGTATTAGGTTATAGAGATCAAGAAGTAGATAGATTTATTGCTCATGCTCTAGAAGAAACTACTAAATCTGACAAAGAAGTAGCAAGTTTAATTGATTTAGTAATGGATACAGGAAGTCATGGAGTTAAGGCTATGGCTTTACTTGATAAGGCAAATACCGAAAGTTTTGGTAACCCAGAAATTACAGAGGTTGATTATTCTGCAGGGGATAAGCCAGCTATCCTTATATCAGGTCATGATCTAAATGATATGAAAATGCTTTTAGATCAAAGTAAAGATAGCGGCGTAGAAATCTATACTCACTCTGAAATGCTACCAGCAAATTATTATCCAGAATTCAAAAAGTATGATCACTTCCATGGTAATTATGGTAATAGCTGGTGGACTCAAAATGATGAATTTGAGGCATTCAACGGTCCAATACTTATGACAACAAATTGTATTGTTCCAATGAAAAAAGATAATACTTATCAAGATAGAATGTTTACAACAGGGGATGCTGGTTATCCAGGATGTAAACATATAGAAAAAGACGAAAATGGATACAAAGACTTCTCAGAAATTATAGAACTTGCTAAAAGTTGTAAAGCTCCAACAAATCTTGAGGATACTAAAGTTGTAGGTGGTTTTGCTCACAATCAAGTTGTTCAACTAGCGGATAAAGTTGTAGAAGAGATTAATGCAGGAAATATTAAGAAATTTGTAGTGATGGCAGGCTGTGATGGCAGATTTAAAGATAGATCATATTATACAGACTTTGCTGAAGCTATACCTAAAGATTGGGTGATTTTAACAGCAGGATGTGCTAAGTATCGTTATAATAAATTAGGTCTTGGAGATATCAATGGAATCCCAAGAGTATTAGACGCTGGTCAATGTAACGACTCTTACTCACTAGTACAAATTGCTCTTACTCTACAAGAAGCATTTGGCTTAGATTCAATAAATGATCTACCAATAGAATATAATATTGCTTGGTATGAACAAAAAGCAGTAATAGTACTACTTGCTCTATTGAGTCTAGGAGTTAAGAATATTCATTTAGGACCAACTCTTCCAGCCTTCCTATCAGAAACAGTTGTAGATTTCTTAGTAGAAAATTTTGGTATTGCTCCAAATACAAGTGTTAAAGAAGACTTAGAAGAAATGACTGCTTAAATAGAGAAAATTAGATAAAGATAAAGCTCGAAGTTCCTATGTGAATTTCGAGCTTTAATTTTTAATTTTATTTTACTATTTTGCTAGATTAGCTTTCTTTTCTTCTTTTCTTTTTTCCCAGATTTCATCTGCAGTTTTATTCCAATTTTTAGCATATGGACTACATTTTGCTTCTAGATCTTTAGGATCTTCTGGTGATATAAAGTCAGTTGATTTTGCTTTTGATTCCTCTACGATTTTTGTAAGTTTTCCAGCATTTTCTAGCATTGGACAAGGTTTAAACATATTGTCATTAAATGGTTGGTTATCATGATAAGCCATAAATAGAGGACTTTGTAAACTTTCCATAAGTGTTTTTTCTCTAATATTTGAATCTGAATAGTGGATAAATGCACAAGGTTCTACATCTCCTAGAGAATTAATATGCAAATAGTTTCTTCCACCTGCTATACAACCATTTATAAATTCACCATCATTTTGGAAATCTATAGCGTATATCTTGTATGGACTAGAGCCAGATCTTATATATCTTATTCTTTCACAAACATATTGTCTTTGTTGTGGTGTTGGTAAAAGTGAAGGATCGGCATCGTTACCAACAGGCATATAATGGAAGAACCAGGCTAGCTTACATCCGTGATCTATCATTTTTGATATAAATTCATCTGAAGTAATTTGTTCATAGTTTTTAGATGTATAGCATACAGAGACACCATATAAAAGTTTGTGCTCTCTAAGTCTATCCATGGCATCTAGAACTCTTTTATATACACCCTCTCCTCTTCTAAAGTCTGTAGACTCTTCTGTACCTTCAACACTAAGACCAAATGATATATTTCCAGCTTTTACAACTTCATCGCAAAATTCATCGTCAATTAATGTACCATTTGTAAATAAGAAGAATTCGGATTCATTAAACTCGTTAGCAAGTTTAATAATGTCATCTTTTCTAACCATAGGTTCTCCACCTGTCAATAAGAAGAAATAGCAACCGATTTCATTTGCTTGTCTAACAATATCTTCCATTTCTTCATAGCTTAGGTTGTTTTTATGTCCATATTCTGCAGCCCAGCAACCTTTACATTCTAAGTTACAAGCAGAAGTAGGATCAAAAAGAATTGCCCATGGAATATTGCAATTATATTGTCTTTGAAGCTCATTTCTTTTAGCATTTCCTTTATAAACAGCATTATAAGCTACTGTCATGATAAATTGCTTTAATACATGATCATCAACTTCATCTACTATTTCTTCAGCAAAAGAAGCCCACTTAGATGAAGGATTAGCAAATTCTGCTCTAATTCTTTCAAGAGCATGCTTTGCACTGTTTTCTTCTGAAGATTTAGGCATTATGTACTTATCCATTATCTTAGTAATATCCTTCATACCTTCAACAGGATCTTTTTTTACATGCTTTAGTGCAAGATCAATAGCTTTAGAAAAAGCTACTTTAGTAGTCTTATCTTTTAACTTAGTTTCCATAAGATTATCAAATACCTCCTATATAATGAATTTTAAAAATAACTATTAATTATATTAATTATCTGGCAAATAGTTAAGTACATAACTTTTTTTAATTATAATATGTAAAAATTAATAATAATTAAGTTATATTATTATAATACCCAAATAAATAAAGAAATTAGCTACTATGAAAAATCCACTATTTGACATCTTATATTAGTATTGGCATTAGCAATACTTCATCCTTGTATAGTGTTTTTAGAATGATTAAAGGCTAGTCAATTAGAAGTATTAAAGATAGTATAGACTTTTTTTATCTATAGTAATTTTATTGATAAATTGTGTAGTTGAAAAATTAGACGATCTTTTTTATACTTAATCTGAGGTGAAATATGAATTTAAGAGACATTTCAATTTTTAATAATCTAAGTGATGAAGATTTATCATGTATAAGAAAAAATGTGAATATAGAAGAAAAACTTTATAAAAAGGGGGAGCAGATATTTAGGGTAGGAGAAGTAGCTTCTCACATGTACTATCTTATAGAAGGTAGCATATTGGTATATAAAATAGATCCAAATGGCAAGAGATTTATTATAAAAAAGCTTAATAAACCCTCTATCTTCGGTGAAGTTTATTCCTATCTTGGTGAACCTTTTGACTTTTCAGCTGAAGCAGAAAATGATAGTAAAGTTTTAATAATTAACGATTTTAAAAAAATATTTGAAACAGATGTATCAAAAGAATTTTTGCAATCTTATATAGACCTTTTATCTAAAAAATGTCTTCAATTGAGCCGCACTAACCAAATTACCTCCCAGTCTACTCTTAGACAAAAAATAGTCAAATATCTAATACTAAATCAAGAAAATTCTAAAGTATCTATAGATCATTCCAGAGAAGAATGGGCGGATATACTTGCAACAACAAGACCTTCTTTATCTCGTGAGTTATCAAATATGATAGATGATGGATTAATAACGTTATCTGATAAATCAATAGAAATCGAAGATATAGAAAGACTGAAGGATATCATTTAGGATTTTGGGTAGAATTCTATAAAGGAGTACGCTATGAATTTAAATAAAGAAATAAAAGTAGAATATAACGACTTAGGTCGCTCTGATCTTGAAGCAAGAGTAGCAAGGCTTGCAAGGATTTGTCAGAATTTAGAAATTCCAGTCCTTGTAATGGTAGATGGATTTGAGTCGGCAGGTAAGGGCTATGTAATAAATTATCTAAGCCAAGATTTGATACCAAAGTACTTTGATGTAGATGTTTTTGAGAAAAATGAAGAATATGATAATAGGTTTCCTTTTGAGAAGAGATTTTTTGAGAATGTTCCCAAAAAAGGTCATATAAAAATTTTTGATAGATCATTATATTACAAATTATTTGATGATTTAAGCCTAAAAGAGAAAGAACTTGACAAAAAGATAAAGTCTATGGAAAATATGGAAAAGATGCTATATGATGATCAGACTATAATAATCAAGTTTTTTCTAAATGTAAGTAAGGATGAGCAAAAAAAGAGAATAGAAAAACTTAAAGATTCTAACGAAAAAAGCTTTTATCTAAAGAGAAATGATGAAGAGCAAAATAAAAATTATAAAGATTATCAAAAACATTTTGAAAATATAATAGAAAAAACAGATTTCTCTTTTAGCCCGTGGACTGTAATTGATAGTAATGATTTAAAGAAGGCTAGTAAAGAAGCACTTTATCAAATGCTTGAAGCCTTAACAATTGGTTTAGAGAGGGTATCAACCCAAAGGCTAGATAATGAAAACACTGAACGTTCTTACCAAAGTAATAATAAAATAATAGAAAATCTTGACCTTACTAAAACAATAACTGAAGAAGAATACAAAGAAAAGAAAGATAAACTTGAAAAAGAAGTGAGAGATATGATGTTTGAATATTACAAACGTGGCATATCTACTGTTTTAGTTTTTGAAGGTGTTGATGCGGCTGGAAAAGATGGTGCTATAGAAAGACTTGTAAAAAAAGTTGATCCAAGACTTTACACCGTGCATGCAATTTCAGCTCCAACTAAAAATGAATTGGACCATCATTATTTATGGAGATTTTATAATAAATTGCCAGAGGATGGTTATGTAGGAATTTTTTCTAGGTCCTGGTATGGCAGAGTCATGGTAGAGCGTGTAGAAGGCTTTGCAACAACTTATGAATGGGATAGAGCCTATGATGAAATGCTAGATATGGAAAAGCAAATACATGATCATGGAAGCTTGATACTCAAATTTTTCGTAGTTATAGATAAGGATGAAGAGTATAAACGCTTTATGGCACGTGAAAATAATCCTGATAAAAATTATAAAATCACAGATGAAGATTGGCGCAATAGAGCAAAATGGGACTCATATATAGAAGCTATGGATGAAATGCTAGATCGTACTAATGTTGATTATGCCCCTTGGATAATTGTAGAAGGCAATCAGAAATATTATGCAAGGATTAAAGTTATGGAAGAATATTTAAAGCGTGCTAAAAAGCATTTGAAAGAATTTGATAAGAATAATAATTGATAATTTTTTATTTTTAAATATTGTAATATAATTAGCTTTGGAAAGTACTGGTATGATGGATAATTTAACTATGTAGTTCTTACAGAGGGAGAAAATATTGTTACGCTAGAAATAACCCTAGATAAGGATGAAATAAGCAAGATAGTTGAATGTATCAAATAGAATATGTAAAATATACTCTTAAGAAGTAATTCTTAGGAGTTTTTTTTATTTATGCAATATTACATATTTTATTTTTTTATATATGCTATTATAGGCTGGATTTTAGAAGTATCTTTTCATGTTATTACTAAAGGAAGATTTGTAAATAGAGGATTTTTTAATGGCCCATATTGTCCTATTTATGGTTTTGGTGCTGTAGCAGTAATTCTACTATTAAATAAAGTGGGAAATATTAATAAGCTATTATTATTTTTTGTATCAATGATTATAGCAACTCTTTTAGAACTTGTAACAGGTTTTATATTAGAAAAGATATTTCATAAAAGATGGTGGGATTATACGGGCTATAAGTTTAACTTAGGAGGATATATTTGTGCTGAATTCTCATTAATATGGGGAGCTGCCTGTTTTGTATTATATGAAGCTGTCCATCCTTTGATAAAAAAGGCTACAGAACTAGTTCCTATAAAAGTAATTATAATACTAAATATAATACTAGGAATCGTGTTTTTAGTTGATTTTATATCAACAGTAATTACAATTATGGGCTTAAGTGCAAAATTCAAATCATTGGAAAATCAGTCTAAAGATATCAAAAAAGTATCTGATGGTATAGGACAAAAGGTTGCAGATAAGACATTTGTAGCTCTCGATAAGAAAAAAGAGTTTGAAAATTCTAGATTTGTAAAGGAATTTGATGAAAGAAGTGCAGAATTTAGAGCTAAATTTGATTCCTTTGGAGAAAAGAGACTACTACGTGCTTATCCGAATTTAATTAAAGATTTAGAAGATAGGTGGGGAAATAGAGACTTTATAAAAAGAAAAGAAGAAAAATAAAAGTCTTGCCTATTATTATAAATTTTGCTATTCTTAATTAAATAAAGATTTATTTAGGGGTATTTATGCTTAAAATCTATATAATTTATTTTTTTATTTATGCCATCATAGGTTGGGCGTTGGAAGTAACCTATAATGCAATTAGACAAGCAAAATATATTAACTGTGGAGTATTAAATGGGCCTTGGTGCCCTATTTATGGCTTTGCAGTTATTAGTATTTTGATACTACTAAAGTCAGTTAGAACTGATAGTAAACTTTTTTTATTTTTTGCTTCAATGATTATAGCTTCAATAATAGAACTTATAACAGGCTTTATCCTAGAAAAAGTCTTCCATAAAAAATGGTGGGATTACTCTGATAAGAAATTTAATATAGGTGGCTATATTTGTGCAGAGTATTCCATTGCATGGGCAGCTTTGTGCTTTATTCTATATGAAGCTATACATCCGATGATTGCAAATTTAGTAAAATATATTCCTTATAAATTGACTATAGGAATAAATATAATTGTGGCTGTATTATTTATCATAGATTTAGTAGCAACAATAAATTCAATTCTAGGAATCAATAAAAAGTTTAGTCAGGTAGAAAAATCTTCAGAAAAAATTAGCGAGTTTACAACAGATATTGGAGAAAAAATTGCAAATAAGGGTATAGAAGCGGCTGGTAAAACAAGTAATAAAAGAAAAGAATTTGATCAAAGGAGCAAAGACTTCAAAGAAAGCTTTGATAAATACGGTGAAAAGAGAATCCTAAAAGCTTTTCCAAATCTTATAGAAGACTTGGAAGATAGAGGATATGACTTTAAAGAAAAAAATAAATAATGCAAGCTACTGAGATTAAATCTTGGTAGCTTTTTTTAATGTGTATTTTTAGGATATAATCATATGAAAGGGGTTAATTATGGATAGATTTAAAATATTTTTGATAGAAGATGATGAGATTATAGCTAAATCGCTTAAAAAATTTTTGGAAAATTGGTCTTATGAAGTTTATCTAGTTAAAGATTATGAGAAAGTTTTTGAGGAATATGAAAGAATAGACCCAGCTATTATTTTGATAGATATATCTCTACCATTTTTCAATGGATATTATTGGTGCGAAAAAATTAGAAATGTTTCGAATGTTCCCATAATTTTTATATCTTCAGCTAGTGAAAACTTAAATAAGATAATGGCAATGAATATGGGAGCTGATGACTATATAACTAAGCCTTTTGATTTGGAGTTATTATTGGCGAAAATTAAGGCCTTACTTCGAAGATCATATGAGTATACAGAAGTAACTCACAATATTTCATATAAAGATATATTTATAGATAGGAATAGAATGTTATTGATATTTGATAATAAAGAAGTTAGCTTGTCAAAGAATGAATACTTAATTTTAGAGATGATGTTTACATATCCAGAGAAAGTATTTAAGCGAGAGGAACTGATGGATAAGATATGGCAGACTGATGAATTTATTGATGACAATACACTTACTGTAAATATTATGAGACTTCGTAAAAAACTTGAGGATGTTGGCCTAAAAGATTTAATAAAGACTAAAAAGAAAGTTGGTTATTATATTGAAAGAGATAGTTAGATTTTTAAAAATAAAGACTCATGTATTAATAATATTTTCACTTTATATAGTTTTCTTATTTGCAAGCACTTTATTTGGAATTGATAGAAATTATATCCTATATATAATATTGGTATCAGTTCTACTATTTTTAGTGGATATAGTAATTTCTTTTATAAACTATAAAAAAATTTCAAACGCATTGACCTATTGGGCTGATGATCCTTCCATGGATCCACCTGATATAATTAATAACACAAAGTTTTTTGAAGAAATTGATTCTATTAATAAGTTAAATAAGGAAATGGAAAAATCTTTTGACTTAAAGATGAAAGAATTTAAAGATTATATGACCATGTGGGCCCATCAAGTAAAGACTCCTCTTTTTTCTCTAGACCTGATATTAAATGATCACCCTGTTGATAGTCATGCTGCTAGGGCAGAGGTTTTTGAAATAGAAGAGTACATAGAAAGCTTATTATCCTATATTAGACTTGAATCCTTATCCACTGATTTTGTTTTTAAAAAGCAAAGCTTGGATAAGCTTATAAGATCATCTATAAAAAAATATTCTAAACTGTTCATAAAAAAGAAAAACAAGGTAAAATTTTGTCCTACTGAATTGTTTATAACTACTGATGAAAAATGGTTTGGCTTAATATTAGATCAAATATTATCTAATTCAAATAAATATACTCAAAATGGAGAAATCAGTATTTATATGAAAGGTAAAAATTTGGTAATTGAGGATACGGGTATAGGGATCAGAAAGGAAGATTTGCCAAGAGTTTTTGATAAATCATATACGGGCTATAATGGTAGGATTTATAAAAAGTCAACCGGGATTGGGTTGAATTTAGTAAAAACTACCGCAGAAAACTTAAGTATAGATGTAGATATTGAATCAGAGGTGGGAATAGGTAGCAAACTCATACTTAATTTAGCTCGAGAGATAAATTAAATTACTAGTAGGATCAAGAAAAATGTATAGAAAAGTTAAATATATAACGTTAAATTATTGACGATTAGAGAAAACGATATATAATGATATTGAAATAAAAATAAGGAGGTTTATATGAAAGGTTTTGCAATGTTGGGAATTGGTCAAACAGGATGGATTGAAAAACCAGAGCCAGAGATTGGTCCTCTGGATGCCCTGGTAAAGCCGATTTCTTTAGCACCTTGTACATCTGATATTCACACAGTGTGGGAAGGTGCGATCGGAGATAGACACGATATGATTTTAGGTCATGAATCAGCAGGAGAAATTGTAAAAGTTGGAGAGCTTGTAAAGGATTTCAAAGTAGGAGATAGGGTATTAGTACCTGCTATAACTCCTGATTGGTCATCTCTTGAAAGTCAAGCAGGATTTCCTATGCATTCTGGTGGAATGCTTGCAGGATGGAAGTTTTCGAACTTTAAGGATGGAGTTTTTGCAGAAGTTTTTCATGTAAATGATGCTGACGCTAACTTAGCATTGATTCCAGAAGGGGTTGATCCAGTCCTTGCACCTATGTTATCGGATATGGTAACTACAGGTTTCCATGGAGTTGAACAAGCTGATGTGCAATTTGGAGATGAAGTTTTAGTTATAGGAATAGGTCCTGTTGGCTTGATGTCTGTTGCAGGAGCAAACTTAAGAGGCGCTGGTAAAATTTATGCTGTAGGTACTAGACCAAAATGTGTAGAAGCTGCTAAATATTATGGAGCAACCGACATAATTTCTTATAAGGAAGGGTCTATTTCTGAACAAGTATTAGATCTTACCAATGGTAAGGGTGTAGACAGGGTTATTATAGCTGGTGGTGGAGTAGATACTTTTGAAGAAGCTATAAAAGCTATGAAGCCAGGTGCTAAGATTGGCAATGTGAACTATCTTGATGGCGGTGATTATGTAAAAATTCCTAGAGCTGAGTGGGGCGTAGGTATGGGACATAAAGTCATAAGCGGAGGACTAACACCAGGTGGAAGACTTAGGATGGAAAAATTGGCTAGTCTCGTATCTTGTGGCAAGCTTGATATCTCCAAACTTGTAACTCATAAATTCTATGGTTTAGATAAAGTTGAAGATGCCTTATATCTTATGAAAGATAAGCCAGCTGATTTGATTAAGCCAGTTGTAGTAGTAGCAGAAGATTTGATGGATAAATAATATGCAAATAATAATAGTATCTGGCTTTCTGGGCAGTGGAAAGACTACTTTTATAGAAGAATTTCAAAAGAGATTAGAAAACGTAGCAATATTAGAAAATGACTATGCTAAAGCAAATGTGGATTATGATATATTAGCTAATACAGGAAAAGATATTCTTTCTTTGGAGGAAGGTTGTGTATGTTGTTCAAAAAAGAAGGATTTCGCAACAACAGTTATAACTATAGAAAATACTATAGATCCTGATTACTTAATCATTGAGCCTACTGGCGTAGGATATTTATCTAATATCATCGCTAATATTAAGTCTATAGAATATGAAAAAATAAAATTATTAAATCCTATAACTATAGTAGACTACAACAGCGTTGATAGCTTAATTAGGAACTATGAAGATCTTTTCTTAGACCAGATTAAAAACTCCGGATACTTATTATTATCTAAAACCGAGAATACCAGTAAAGAAGAAATAGAAGAGGTAATAAGTAAGTTAGAAAGATTAACGAAGGCAAGTATATACGCAAATCATTACAAAGATTTTGATAAAGATATATGGCAAGAATTACTTAGCACTTATGATATAGATATAGGAGCTAATTCAGCTAGTAAAGAATTAAAGTTAGATAGCTTTAGCTATGATAATGTAAATTTTAAGGATTTTAATGAGCTAGGAACCAAGCTAAATGCTGTTACTTGTAATAGATTTGGAAAACTTATTAGAGCTAAGGGTATAGTCGATGTTACTAATAAAAAAGTAAGAGTGGATATTGTAGATAATAAATTTAATGTAGAAAAGTATGAGGGGAAATCTTCAAATAATTCTCTTATTTTTATAGGAGAAGATTTGGAAAAGGATTCTTACGATATATTATTTTCCAAATAAGCTAAAAATTAATAGTAATTAAGGAAGAGCTAAGCTTGGCTCTTTTTTTGATGGAACTATTAAAACTAACAAATTGTCACTTTAAGTCTTAAACTGTTATATAAATCCAAGGATTTTTATTTTTATCTATTGTATTATATAGACAAGAAAAGATAAGAAAGGAAAGTGATAATATGCTACTTGAAGTTTCAAACTTAGAGAAAATATATAAAACTAGATTATCAAGCAATCAGGTTGTGGCTTTAGATAATGTTAATTTTTCGGTAGAAGAAGGAGAATACATAGCTATTATGGGAGAGTCTGGTAGTGGAAAAACTACTCTATTGAATTTACTTGCTCTTTTAGATAAATCTACCAAGGGAGAAATAATTTTAGAAGGTAAAGATTTTTCGACTATAAGTGATTCTGAAATGTCAAAATTTAGACGTGAGCATTTAGGTTTTGTTTTTCAAGATTTTAATTTACTAGATACTTTAACTCTTAAAGAAAATATAATATTACCATTAATACTTGCAGAGGAAGATCCTGCAAGTTTTGATAAAAGAGCAGATGATATTGCAAAATCTTTAAGAATAAATGAACTTTTAAATAAATACCCTTATGAGGTATCAGGGGGACAAAAGCAAAGATGTGCAGTAGCTCGTGCCCTAATAACAAATCCCAAATTGCTTTTAGCAGATGAGCCTACAGGAGCCCTTGATTCTAATAGTTCTAGAGAGCTTATGGAAGTTTTTAGTAAATTAAACGAAAGTGGACAAACTATTATAATGGTAACCCACTCAGTCCAAGCAGCTGCAGAAGCAAAAAGAGTTTTATTTATAAAAGATGGAAAGATCTTTCATGAACTTTATAATTCTAGTTTTACAAGCTATGAAATGGGTGAAAAGATAGCTGATACTATGCAAATGCTTGCTAGAGGTGAGATAAAATGAAATCACTTTACAAAAATCTCGCCGAAGATGGCATAAGAAGACATAAAAGACTCTATTATCCATTTATAGGAACTACGGTGTTTTTTATAGTTTTAATAAACTTATGTCTATCTATAAGTGCCGATCCTGTTATAGAAACTTTTTTTGGGGCAACTACAATAGGAACACTTATGGATCTTGGTTCTATAATACTATTGATATTTGCCTTACTTACGATTTCGCAGAACTATAACTTTATTCAAAAGAATAAGGCAGATGAGTCGGCTCTATATCTGATGCTAGGAATGGAGAAAAAGCATTTAATAAAGATATATCTTCATGAACTATTGATTTTATACTTAAGGTCATTAATAATAGGGACTCTTATATCACTAATATCATATAAATTAGTTTTTGCTGGATTTTTGAAATTGATGAATTCTGATATTAATGTATTAGAAAGTGGGATTTTTCCAGTAATACAACCACTGATGCTTACAGCTTTAATATTTTTAGCCATATTTGCATTATTGCTTTTAAAACAAGTTTTTAAGAATAGGAATTTTACTCCTCTTAATTATATGCAAGAGTCGAAAGCAGGACAAAAAGCTCCTAAACATCCTGCTATTATAGGAATATTAGGGATTATTTGTATAGGTCTAGGGTATTATATAAGCCTTAGCACAGATAATCCTATGAAAGCTTTTAGATTATTTTTTGTAGCTGTCTTGCTAGTAATTTTAGGAACATATCTTGCTTTTTCTGTAATAATATCTGGAATATTAAAATTATTACAGAAAAATAAAAGATTTTATTACAAAAAATCAAACTTTACAGCAGTTTCTGGTTTGATTTATAGAGTGAAAAATAGTGCTAATACTCTTGCTAGTATTGCTGTCTTATCAACCATGGTAATAGTTGTTTTAACTTCGGGCTTTTCCCTTTATTTTGGAACTATTAAAATGCAAGATCAACTGTATCCAACTGATTACAAAATGAGTTTTCCTAAAAAAGAAGAAAGTTTAGATTATTATGAGAAATTAGTAGCAAACGCATTAAAAGAAGAAAATAAAACTGCTAAGATAAATTCTTTTAAGTCAAATTATTTTATTATAGATAAAAATGGAACTATAATTACCAAACGTGATTCTGAAGCTACTCTTGAAGAAGAGTTTGGAGGTTCTAGTTTTCTAGGACTTTATCTTGATGAAAATTCTACTTATAATTTCAATGGAGCTGATGCTATACTCTTATCAGATGATCAAGGTTATAATATAACGAAAATTGAAGGTAAAGATTTAAAAATTAACAAGGAAAAAGAAGAAAATTATCCTACGAAATTTCCTTCTACTGATATAACTATGACAAATACCTCTAAACTTGTTTTTAAAGATCCTAAGCTTTTTAAGGAAGTGACAGATAGTCTAAAGATAAGTGATGATCCTAGGTATGACGAAAATTGGAATATAACTTTTGATGTAGATGGACCCTATGATCCACAGTTAAAGGAAAATTTGTGGAAGAAATTTGCTGATAAGCTATCAGATCAGTGGTTTTCTTTAAGTGATGGTAGAGCTGATAGGGCAGAATTATTAGCTATGTATGCTGGAATATTCTTTGTAGGTATTATCCTAGGTTTAGGATTTTTAGTATCTACAGTACTAGCTATTTATTACAAGCAACTTTCTGAGGGTCTTGATGATAGAGCAAGATTTAAAACTATGAGACAATTGGGCATGACTAATAAAGAGGCTAAAAAAAGTATATCTAAGCAAATGGGCTTGGTATTTTTCTTGCCACTAGTATTTGCTTTTGTACACTCATTATTTGCTCTACCAATCATTACTGAGTTTTTAAAAATTCTTGGGCTTACAAAAATATCTTTATTTATAAAATGCCTATTAGCTGTCTTTGCAGCTTATATACTTTTCTACCTTGCTACATTTAAAATGACAGAAAAAACATACAACAATATCGTATTGGAATAAGCATTTAACTAAAAAAGTAGGCAAGAGAGTAAATGAGCTGAACCCCCAAAATTCGGAATACGGATGTATGGGTTCAGCTCATAAACTGACCTACTTTTTTATATTTTAAACTTCATTTTAACTACAGCTCCTTGATTGTCCTTCTCACTGTAATTATTGATTTCTAGTATACCATTATTATTTTTTGTTATTTGATTTATAATATTTAAACCGAAGCCATGATTTATCTTATCTTTTTTGCTGGTGAGTTTCTTTTGAGGGAAGGATTCTAAGATTTCATTCTCAAAACCGTCCCCTTCATCTTTTACGCTTATTACAAATAAATTATTTTCATTTTCAAAGGATAGATAAATATTTCCGTAAGGTTTACTATGCTCAGTCGCATTAACAATTAGATTCTGTAAGGCGCTTGCTATTTGCTCTTTATCTAGTCTTATTTTAGAAGTTTCTCTTTTGCTAAGGACTAAATTAATATCTTTATTAGACATAATTGTCTCTGCTATGTCTATCCAATAACTGATAGCATTTTCATCTACTGGCTGTGGATTTGTTTTTAGAGTCTTTGAAAAATTTTTAAGCTTATCGACGTAAATTTCTAGCCTAGCTGTTCCACTTTCTATACCATTTAAGTATTCAATTTGACTTTCAACTATATCTTCTTTAAGCAATTCGGTATTGCCTTTTATAATTGTAATAGGAGTGCGAATGTCGTGAGTGATTTCTTCTAGTAATTCTTTTTCAGAAGTCTCAGCTTCCCATTGGTCAGTTAGAGATCTTTTTAGCTCTTTAGATAAGGTGTCTAGGGAGTTCAAAACCCCATAGATTTCTCTATACTTTGACTTTTCTCTTTTATAATCTAAGTCCATATCTTTTATATGGCTGTTTGTTACTGATATTTTTTCTATTTCAGCTTTCAATAATCTGACAGACTTTCTTATAAAAAGTGAGAAACCTATTAGCCAGATGATAAATATGGTAAGTACATATAATATCTCTATATTATTTATTTTTTCGTATAGATTTTTGGATGTCAAAATTGGTGATATTTGATAAGCTAAAATCAGTGTTTTATCACCTGCCGAAAGCTTTTTTAAAAATTTAGGATTTAGTAGCGAACCTATATATGATAATTCATTTTTGTAAGCTTCTTTTACATAATTTGAGTATTTGTCATCGATAGTATTCTCTATAACATTACCATTTTTAGTATACTCATAATCGTAAAAATAGGGGATATTGCTGGTTTTAAAGTCATCTTGCGTGAGCATTGCATCTATTTCACTAATATGATTTTCTGCGTAATTTGCTGGATAAATAATAGACCTATTTAGGGCAAATCTTACGAGGTAAAGTGCAAGTAAAAATATAAATGCAGAATAAATAATTTCAAAAATAGCGTATTTTCTTATTAAGAAACCTAAAGATTTTCTATTTCCCATTTATATCCCACTCCCCAGACTGTTTTGATCGGATCTAGCTTGTGTTCAACAAATTTGCTTCTAATCTGTTTTATGCGCTCTGTTATAGAAGATTTGCTGTCACCATCTGCATCGTACCCGTAAATTGTCGTATAAATATATTCTTTTGAGAACACCTGACCCTTGTTTTTTAAAAGTAGGACACATATTTCGTACTCACTTTTGGTCAAATTGATTTCATTTTCGTAAGTATAAAATTTACGATTTAATAGATCACAGGAAATAGGATAATCGACTAAACGATTGTGTTTTTCTCGCCTTTCGCGTCTGATATGAGCTGCAACTCTAGCGCGAAGCTCGTTTATTGAAAATGGTTTGGTGATATAATCGTCAGCCCCTAGAGCAAAGCCCTCAATTTTATCAGCTTCAAAGTCTTTTGCAGTAAGCAAAAGTATAGGAATGTCTATCATATTCCTATACTTTTCTAAAAATTCAAAACCAGACATTTTTGGCATCATAATATCCAAAATGATCAGATCAAAATTTGAAAAAATATCTGGATCTATTATGGATGAGTCGTTATAAATTGTAAGATCATATTCTTTTTTTAGGGTATTTTTTATCAAGTTTGTAAGGTCTATATCATCATCAATTAGTAAAATATTCATCTATTCCTCCGTTTTTGCGATTACATCCCATTTACTAAACCAATCCATAGCACAAAGTAAAAACACAGATGTAAGGACGATAGCAAGAATTAAGAAAATTATAACATTATTTAGATTTATTTTGCTAGAAGCTAATAAATAAATAAGTTTAATCGGCCATACAAAAGGAAAAATAGGCCAAATAAGTTCTACAAGCCCTGTTGAACCAAACAAAATGGCAGCAAGGGTGATAAAAATTCCAGCTAAAATACTTATAGATTTACCAAATTTTAGGGTCAAAAATTGATATATAGGAATTAGGGGAACTAGAGTCAAAAAACTTATTCCAAGCAGAGTGAAATTTATTTTGTGGCTCGGTATGTCAATTCTTATTATTTTTGTCCCAAGGAAAATTCCAATGCTAGCTAGGGCTACTATTAAGACAAATAAAACTAAGATAAATAAAAATTTTCCTAAAAAAATTTTCTTTCTAGATACAGAAAATCTTATCTCGTTAAAATAGTAGCCTGCTTCTTTATCAGACTCATAGGCCATAGGTACAAAAAAACTTAAGGCAAAGGTTGCAAGTATGGTAAAGATACCAAAGAAAGAATGTATTTCTTGTCCCTTTAGGTTATGGGTAGTTGCTATATAAATAGAGAAAAATAAAGTATACATAATCGGGGCAAAGATTGATACCCAAATAAGTGCAGTTCTTTTATTTCTTATAAAATTTGATTTTATAATATTAATCATTGTTATTCCTCACATAAATTTTACTGCTAAATATCATCGTAAATGTAAAAATTATTGGACTTAATATCATCCCTATATAAATAGCACTCGGATTTGCTAGGTAAGATCCTTTCTCTAAAAAAATGCCGTTCGGGTTAAGATTAATAGCAGGTGCAAGCATCCTAAAAGTATAGGAGTGGGGGTAAATTAGCCAGTAATTTTTGATTGCAATTATTGGTCCTAGTAGGGATAGAATAAAATTAGCAATATATACTATAAAATTTTTACCAAAAGCCACCATCAATAAAAATGAAAAGGAAATTATTGGAAGTGACCCTATAAAAGTTACAAAAGTGGCTTTAACTATATCAATAAAGTATACATTCTCCTGTAACATAAATTTTCCTACTATATATAAAAGTAGACCTGAAATTACTAGTATTATAAATAAATGGCGAGTCACCACAATTACTTTTGCCCAAATGACTTTTTCTTTATTTAAGCCGAGACTTTTATAAAGATTAATATGATAATCTTTTTCCTTTACTATAATATTTACTACTAAAAGACTTAAAATTATTGGCAGAATTAAAATAGGGTACCAGTTATAAGCAGCAGCTAACAAATAACTCTTATTCTCTATGCTTCTAACCATGAGTAAAACAACTAGACTTGTAAAAATAATAAAAATAAGTGGAACTATCTTTATAAGTTTACTATTAGCTGATCTCTTTTCTTTAATAAATTCAGTTTTTATAAATTTATTCATATTAATAACCTTCTTTTTTTAAAATTTCCATAAAAAGACTTTCCAGATGATCACTTCCCTTATCATTAGCGCTTTCATAGGCAAGTTTGCCATTTACAATTATGCCGACTTTATCAGCAACTTGGTCTACTTCGCTTAAAATGTGGCTAGAAATAAGTACGGTTATACCGTCATTATTAAAAGATTTTATTAGTTCGCGCAGCTCGGCAATACCTATTGGATCTAGGCCGTTTGTTGGCTCATCTAGTATCAAAAATGATGGATTATTTATTAAAGCCATAGCAATGCCAAGTCTTTGCTTCATACCTAGGGAAAATTCACGAGCTAATTTATTACTAGTATTAGTAAGGCCAACTATTTTTAAAACTTCATTTATTCTATTTTCATCTATATTTAATAAAGTAGTTAGGACTTTTAAGTTTTCGTAAGCTGTTAGATTTGGATAAATAGCAGGACTTTCAATAATTGCTCCTATTTCAGAGAGATCTTTTTGGCAGATAGGATGCTCTTTATAAAAAATTTCTCCAGAGCTTGGCTTTATTATTTGTGTTATCTGTTTAAGTAGAGTCGATTTACCAGCCCCATTTGGACCTAAAAGTCCATAAACTTCACCTTTATGAATATTGATAGACACTTCATCAAGAGCTTTAAAATCTCCGTATTGTTTTGTTAAGTTTTTTGTTTCCAAAATATTTTTCATAATTGCCTCCTTGTTTATGATTAATTATAGAAGGTGAGAATAATTAATTTATAACTGAAAATATAAATGTTATTAAAAAAATTAAAAATTTACTCTAGCATAGAATAGATTAAAATTAGAGAGAAAAGTTGTTGACAAATATAGGATAGGTAGTATATTAAGAAGCACTTAGCAAATGGCTAGATAGCAATGGTTTTAATATAGTTTTAGGTATATTCATAAATTTTACTAAAAGTTTGTAAAATCCATTAAAAGTGCTTGCTATTATAAGCTTTTTGTTGTATTATAATAGGGTGCTTTGAAGCAAGATGTTGCTTGGAGACTAAGGCCAAGCCCCAAGGGAACTCTTGTCTAGCAAGTTTAGAAATAATTCTAAGCGGTTTCCAAAAATATCAAACGCCCGGATGGGTGGTATAGAAAGAGAGAGGAAAAATGGCTAATCAACAAAAAATCAGAATTAGACTTAGAGCTTACGATCACGAAGTAATCGATAGCTCAGCAGAAAAAATCGTAGAAGCAGTAAAAAGAAGCGGAGCGGAAGTATCTGGACCAATCCCACTTCCAACAGAAGTAGAAAAGATTACGATCTTAAGAGCGGTTCATAAATACAAAGACTCTAGAGAACAGTTTGAACAAAGAACACATAAAAGATTAATCGATATCATCAATCCAAATGCTAAAACACTTGATGCACTTAAGAAACTTAACTTACCTGCAGGTGTTGATATCGAAATTAAGTTATAATAACTGTAATTAGAATGATTGATAGATTCTAATAGAAGGAATCAATCCGCTGTAATTAAGGAGGTACTCATGAAGAGTATATTTACAACAAAAGTAGGCATGACTCAAGTCATCGATGAAGACGGAGTAGTTACTCCAGTTACTGTTCTAAAGGCTGATGAAAATGTAGTTGTACAAGTTAAAACAGAAGAAACAGACGGTTACAACGCAGTGCAAATCGGTTATATGGACAAAAAAGAAAAAAATGTTAAAAAACCAGTTAAAGGTCATTTTGACAAAGCAGGCGCATCTTACAAAAGATACCTTAAAGAAGTAAACTACGGCAATGATCCAATAGAACTTGCGGTAGGAGATAAATTAGCTGTAGATATCTTTGAAGCAGGCGAAGTCGTAGATGTTGTTGCAACAAGCAAGGGTAAAGGTACCCAAGGTGCTATTAAAAGATGGAATTATGGTAGAGGTCCTCAATCTCACGGTTCTAAATCTCATAGAGTAGCAGGTGCTCGTGCAGCAGGTTCAGATCCAGCTAGAGTATTCAAAGGTAGAAAAGGCTCAGGAAAAATGGGAAATGAAAGGGTTACTGTTCAAAACTTACAAGTGGTAAAAGTAAACTTAGAAGACTCATATATCCTAGTTAAAGGTGCGGTTCCAGGACCTAAAGGCGGACTTGTTCAAGTTAAACAAGCAGTCAAGGGCCAAAACTAAGGAGGACTTAAATGCCTAAAGTTAACGTATTAAACATTCAAGGAGAAAATGTTGGTGAATTAGAGCTTAACGAAACTCTATTTAACACAAAAGTAAGCGAACACGCAGTTTACGAAGTAGTTAAAAACCAACTTGCAAATAAAAGACAAGGTACACAATCTGCTAGAACACGTTCTGAAGTACGTGGTGGTGGACGTAAACCATTTAGACAAAAAGGAACGGGTAGAGCTCGTCAAGGTTCAATAAGAGCACCACATTATACAGGCGGTGGAGTAGTATTTGCACCAAAGCCAAGAGATTATAGCTACCAAATTCCAAAGAAATTAAGAAGAAAAGCACTTTACTCAGTTCTTACTTCAAAAGTAAACGACAATGAATTAATAGTTTTAGATAGCTTAAATTTACAAGAGCCTAAGACAAAAGAAGCAGCAAGTATATTAAATGCTATTGACGCTGGCAAAAAAGCGTATGTAGTAACAGCAGAAAATGACAACATCGTTTATAGATCATTTAGAAACATTGAAGGTGTTGATGTATCAGCTGCTAATTTAATAAATGTTTATGATTTAGTAAGACATAACAAGCTAGTAATTACAAAAGATGCAATTGCTAAACTTGAGGAGGTATTTATATAATGAAATCACCTTATGAAGTAATTAAAAGACCAATTATTACAGAAAAAAGCATGAGCTTACTTGATGAAAACAAATATACTTTTGAAGTAGATAAAAATGCAAACAAGCCAGAAATAAAAGCTGCTATTGAAGAAATCTTTGACGGAGTAAAAGTAAAAAAAGTAAGAACTATGAATTCCGAAGGTAAAAAAGTTCGTACACGTCATGGTATTGGCAAAAAAGCAGACTGGAAAAAAGCTGTCGTAACTCTTACAGAAGACAGTGCAGAAATCGAATACTTCGAAGGTTTATAAGGAGGATTTAAATGCCTATAAGAAAATTAAAACCAACTTCAAATGGTCATAGAAATATGTCTGTTTCAACATTCGAAGAAATTACCACAAATAGACCAGAAAAATCACTTTTAAGAGATTTAAAATCTAAAGGTGGTCGTAACAATACTGGTAGAACAACAGTGCGCTTTAGAGGCGGCGGAGTAAAAAGAAAATATAGAATCATCGATTTCAAAAGAAACAAAGATGATATTCCAGCAAGAGTAAAAACTATAGAATACGATCCAAATAGATCAGCAAATATCGCTTTAGTAACTTATGCTGATGGAGAAAAAAGATATATCTTGGCTCCAAGAGGACTTAAAGTAGGAGATGAAATCCTATCAGGAGAAAATGCAGATATCAAACCAGGTAATGCTCTAGAACTTAAAGATATTCCAGTAGGTACTATGATTCATAATATTGAACTTAGAGCAGGTCAAGGTGGAGTATTAGTAAGAAGTGCTGGTGTTGGGGCACAACTTATGGCTAAAGAAGGTAAGTTTGCAACACTAAGATTACCAAGTGGTGAAGTTAGACTAGTACACTTAAACTGCAAAGCGACAGTAGGAGTTGTAGGAAATTCAGAACACGAATTAGTTAGACTTGGTAAAGCAGGTAAAACAAGATATAAAGGACGCCGTCCTCACGTTAGAGGTTCTGTAATGAACCCAGTAGACCATCCACACGGTGGTGGTGAAGGTCGTACACCAATTGGTCGTCCATCACCAATGACACCATGGGGCAAAAAAGCTATCGGTGTTAAAACACGTAATAAGAAAAAACAATCTTCACAATACATTGTAAGAAGAAGAGATGAAAAATAGGGGGATATAATGGCTAGATCACTTAAAAAAGGACCATTTGTCGATGATCATTTAATGAAAAAGATTGACGAATTAAATGAAAAAAATGAGAAAAAAGTTATAAAAACTTGGTCAAGACGTTCTACAATATTCCCTGAATTTGTAGAACATACTATAGCAGTACACGATGGTAGAAAACACGTGCCAATCTATATCACAGAAGATATGGTGGGACATAAACTAGGTGAATTTGTACCAACAAGAACTTTCAGAGGCCATGCTAAAAAGGCAACTGAAATGAAAAGTAAAATGCGTTAGGAGATTACAATGGAAGTTAAAGCAACAGCTAAATATCAAAGAATATCTCCTCTTAAAGTAAACTATATTTGTAAAGAGATTAGAGGTAAACAAGTAGATGAAGCACTTAATATCTTAAGATTTACAAACAAAAAAGGTGCTAGATTACTTGAAGGTGTACTTAAATCTGCTATAGCAAATGCAGAAAACAACAACGGACTTGATAGAGAAGACCTATATGTTAAAAACGCATTTGCAAATGATGCTCCAACTATGAAAAGATGGCATCCAAAAGCTAAAGGTGCAGCATATCCAATACTTAAAAGAAGTAGCCACATTGGCATAGTTCTTGAGAATATAGAAGCGTAGGAGGAAAATATGGGCCAAAAGGTAAACCCTAAAGGATTTAGAGTTGGTGTTATAAAAGACTGGGACTCAAAATGGTATGCAGATAAAGAAGAATTCTCAGATCTATTAGTAGAAGACTATAACATCAGAAAAGTAGTTAAAAAAGAAGTTTATGATGCAGGAATTGCTGATATAGAAATTGAAAGAGCAGTAAATAACCTTAAAATCACAATCTTTACAGCAAAACCAGGTATGGTTATCGGTAAAGGTGGTTCAGGAATTGAAGAACTTAAGAAAAAAATCGAAAAAGTTGCTCCGGGCAAAAGAACAATCATAAACGTTGAAGAAATCAAATATCAAGACCTTAATGCACAATTAGTAGCAGAAAATATTGCATCAGCACTTGAAAACAGAGTAGCATTTAGACGTGCTATGAAACAACCTATCCAAAGAACAATGAGAGCTGGAGCTAAAGGTATTAAGACTATGGTATCTGGTCGTCTTGGTGGAGCTGATATGGCTAGAAGCGAAGGATATTCAGAAGGAACAATTCCACTTCAAACACTAAGAGCAGACATTGACTATGGTTTTGCAGAAGCTGATACAGAATATGGTAAAATTGGTTGTAAAGTTTGGATTTATAAAGGCGAAATTCTTCCAGGAGAGAAAGCTGTACGTGAACCAAAAATGAAGCAAAGACCAAATAATAGAAATAAAAAGAGAAGAAACAACAATAGACGTCCTAACAGAAATAATAACGAAAATACTAATAAATAGTATTTATATAAGGAGATAAACTTATGTTAATGCCTAAAAGAGTTAAATATCGTAGACAACACAGGGGCAGAATGAAAGGTGAAGCTCAAAAAGGTAACCAATTAGCTTATGGTGAATATGGCTTACAAGCATTAGAAGCTACTTGGATGACAGCTAACCAAATCGAGGCTGCTCGTCGTGCGATGACAAGATATATCAAAAGAGGTGGTCAAATCTGGATTAAAGTATTCCCAGATAAACCAGTATCTAAAAAACCTGCAGAAGTTAGAATGGGTTCTGGTAAAGGTGCTCCTGAATATTGGGTAGCAGTAGTAAAACCAGGCCGTGTACTATTTGAAATGAGTGGTGTTAGTGAAGAAACTGCAAGAGAAGCTATGAGACTTGCTGCACAAAAGCTTCCTATCAAAACTAAATTCATACAAAGACTTGAAGTTACAGGTACGGAGGAATAATAATGAAAGCAAAAGAAATCAGAAATTTATCAGACCATGATTTAGATAAACAATTATATGATTTACAAAGTGAGCTTTTTAATCTTCGTTTCAGACTTGCAACTGGACAATTAGAAAATCCATCAGCAATTGGAAGTGTCAAAAAAGACATCGCTAGAGTTAAAACAATACAAACTGAAAGAAAGCTTAATATAAATAGGGAGGCTTAAATTTCATGGAAAGAAACAGTAGAAGAGTAGCACGTGGTGTTGTAGTATCTGATGCGATGGATAAGACTATTACAGTTTTAGTAGAAGATAAAATTTCACACCCAGTGTATAAAAAAAGAATCAATAGAAGTAAAAAATATAAAGCTCATGATGAGAAAAATGAAGCTAAAGTAGGCGATACAGTAGTAATTATGGAAACCCGCCCTCTATCAAAAACAAAAAGATGGAGACTAGTAAGAGTTGCCCAAACTGCTGAAATTGTTTAATGGTTTAAGGAGATTATAATGATACAACAAGAAACTCGTATGAGAGTTGCAGATAACTCCGGAGCACGTGAATTACAAGTAATCAAAGTTCTAGGCGGAACTGGCATAAGATATGCAAATATAGGTGATGTTGTAACTTGTTCAGTTAAAAGTGCAACACCCGGCGGAGCGGTAAAAAAAGGTGATGTTGTAAAAGCGGTTATTGTTAGAAGCAAAAGAGGCCTAAAAAGAGTTGATGGTTCAAAAATTGCTTTTGATGAAAATGCAGCAGTAATCATTAAAGATGATAAGTCACCAGTTGGTACACGTATATTTGGACCAGTTACTAGAGAATTAAGAAGGGAAGGATTCATGAGAATTATATCCCTTGCTCCAGAAGTATTATAGGAGGATTCAATGCACGTTAAAAAAGGCGATAAAGTTCAAATTATATCTGGCCAATATAAAGGTCATGTTGGTGAAGTTATAAAAGCTTTCCCAAAAGAAAATAAAGTTATTGTAGAAGGTGCTAATATTCAAATTAAACACCAAAGAGCTATGCAAATGGGTGGCGAATCTGGAAGACTTGAACAAGAAGGTCCAATTGATGCGTCAAAAGTACTTCTATACTCAGAAGAACTTGGCAGAGGTGTTAGAACTAGCAAAGTATTTGAAGATGGCAGAAAAATCAGAGTAAGCCATAAGACAAATGAGAAGTTCGACTAGTCTAAGGAGATATTATGGCAAGCAGATTAAAAGAAAAATATGAAAACGAAGTAGTAAAAGCTCTTATTGAACAATTTAACTACGAGAATGTAATGCAAGTACCGAAGTTAGAGAAAATAGTTATAAACGTTGGTCTTGGTGAAGCGAAAGATAATGAAAAATTATTAACTTCAGCAAAGAATGAACTTGCATTAATTACAGGTCAACAACCTATAGAAGCTCGTGCTAAAAAATCAGTAGCTAACTTCAAATTAAGAGAAGGTCAACCAATCGGAGCTAAAGTAACACTAAGACGTGAAAAAATGTATGACTTCTTAGATAAGTTAATCAGTATTTCACTACCACGTGTAAGAGACTTTAGAGGTATAAACCCAAACTCATTTGATGGTCGTGGAAACTATTCATTAGGAATTAAAGAACAATTAATATTCCCAGAAATCAAATATGATGATGTAGATTTCTTACATGGTATGGATATTACAATTGTTACTACAGCTAATACAGATGAAGAAGCTAAAGCATTCTTAGAATTAATGGGAATGCCATTTAAAAAATAAAGGAGCGCTTAATGGCTAAAAAGTCAATGATAGCTAAACAAAAGAAAGCACATAAGTATTCAACTCAAGAATATAACAGATGCAAAATTTGTGGTAGACCACACGGCTACCTTAGAAAATATGGAATATGCCGTATTTGTTTTAGAGAATTAGCAAATAAGGGACAAATTCCTGGAGTAAGAAAATCTAGCTGGTAATTAGGGAGGATAAATATTATGATGACAGATCCAATTGCGGATATGCTAACAAGAATTAGAAATGCAGTTAAAGCTAATCATAAAGAAGTTAGCTTACCATCTTCTAATGAAAAAAAAGCTATTGCACAAATTCTTCTTGATGAAGGCTTCATTAACGGATTTAACGTAGAAGAAGATAACAAACAAGGAATTCTTACAATAGATTTAAAATATACTGAAAACGGTGAAAAAGTAATCTCAGGCCTTAGAAGAATTAGTAAACCAGGTCTTCGTGTTTATGTAAAAGCGAACGAAGTACCAAAAGTATTAAATGGTCTTGGGATAGCAATTATTTCAACATCAAAAGGACTTTTAACTGACCAAGCTGCAAGAAGTCAAAATGTAGGTGGCGAAGTTATTTGTTACGTATGGTAAGGAGAAATATATGTCAAGAATAGGTAAACAACCAATTGAAATCCCAAATGGAGTTTCAGTTGTAATTGACGGACAAAATATTAGAGTAGAGGGCCCAAAAGGAAATCTAACTCAAAGTTTCCCAACAACAATTGAAGTAGTAGAAGAAGATAATCAGCTACTAGTTAAAATTCCAGAAGAGTATACAAAGCAACAAAATATAGACCACGGTTTATTTAGATCACTTATTGCTAACATGGTAAAAGGTGTTACAGAAGGATTTAGCAAAACATTAGAAATTGAAGGTACAGGTTATAGAGCTCAAAAACAAGGTGATAACTTAGTAATGAATTTAGGTTTTTCACACCAAGTTACAATGCCAGATCCAGAAGGAATCAAAACTGAAGTACCAAATGATAGAACTATTGTTGTTAATGGAATTGATAAACAATTAGTAGGCTTACATGCAGCTAATATCAGAAAATGGAGAAAACCAGAACCATATAAAGGTAAGGGTATAAGATATGAAGGCGAATATGTAAGACGCAAAGTTGGTAAGACAGGTAAGTAGGAGAGATAAATGGCTAAAGATAATAAAAAACAAAGACTTCAAACTCGTAAAAAAAGAGTTAGAGCAAAAATCAGCGGTACTCCTGAAAGACCAAGACTTTCCGTATACAAATCAAATGCTAATATCTACGCACAAGTCATTGATGATGTAAATGGTGTAACATTAGCAAGTGCAAATACTTTACAAGAAGATGTAGCTAATGGTTTAGAATCCAAATCAAATATTGAAGCTGCAAGTAAAGTAGGTGAAGCTATAGCGAAAAGAGCAATTGAAGCTGGTATAAGTGAAGTTGCTTTTGATAGAAATGGTAATATTTACCATGGGAAAGTTAAAGCTCTAGCTGAAGCAGCAAGAGAAGCTGGTCTTAAGTTTTAATAGGAGGTATTAGATGAAATATTTATTAAGAAGTGAAGTAGAAAAGCTAAACCTCGAAGATAGAGTAGTATCAATCAACAGAGTTGCTAAAACTGTAAAAGGTGGACGTAACATGAGATTTGCAGCTCTTGTAGTAGTAGGAGATTCTAACGGTGTAGTTGGAATTGGAACAGGAAAAGCTACAGAAGTACCAGAAGCAATTAGAAAAGCAACAGAAGATGCTAAAAAACATATGATCAAGGTTCCAGTAGTAGGAACAACAATTCCACATAGAATAGAAGGGCATAAAGCAAGCGGACATGTACTATTAATGCCAGCAGCAGAAGGTACTGGAGTCATCGCTGGTGGACCTGTACGTGCTATATGCGAACTTGCAGGTTATAAAGATATCAGAGCTAAAAACTTAGGAAGCAACAATCCTAGAAATATTATCAATGCTTGTCTAGATGCTTTCTATAACATGAAAACTGTTGAAGATGTTGCTAAACTTCGTGGTAAATCGGTAGAAGAATTCGATTATTAAGGAGCAAATATGAGCCAATTAGAAATCAAATTAAAAAGATCTTTTATCGGTAGAAAAGATGATCAGATTGCAACAGCAAAAGCTCTAGGTCTTAAAAAGATCGGACAAAGTGTTGTAAGAGAAGATAATCCAGCAGTTAGAGGAATGATTAATAAAATTCCTTTTATGCTTGAAGTAAAAGAAATTAACTAGGAGTGTAAGATGAAATTACATGAATTACAACCTAATCAACCACTAAAGAAGAAAAAAAGAAAAGGTAGAGGTCCAGGTTCAGGAAATGGTACACGTGCTGGTCGTGGACAAGATGGACAAAACTCAAGATCTGGTGGTGGAGTAAGACCAGGTTTTGAAGGTGGTCAAATGCCTTTATATAGACGTCTTCCAAAAAGAGGCTTCCAAAATATCAATAAAAAACAATACGAAGTTATCAATGTAGAAACATTAAATATGTTTGAGGATGGAACAGAAGTAACACCAGAATTACTATTTGAAAATAAAATATTGAATAAAAACAAAGCTAAAGATGGAGTTAAGATCCTTGGTGATGGAGAACTTACAACAAAACTTAATGTAAAAGCTCACAAATTCACAGCAAGTGCTAAAGAAAAAATCGAAGCGGCTGGTGGATCAGTTGAAGAAATTGAAGTTAAAAAATGGGTAAGACCATCTGAGAAAGATACAAAAGCAGAAAACTAAGAAGGTGAGCAATGCTAGAAACAATTAAAAAAGCATCTAGAGAGCCTGAAATCAGAGAAAGATTCTGGTTTACCATGCTTATGCTTTTGGTTTATAGGTTTGGAAATAATATTCCATTACCATTTATAGATCAAGAGGCTCTCAAAAGTGCTTACTCATCTGTTGAAGGTACCTTAGTTGACTATCTAAATATGTTAACTGGTGGTGGCCTATCAACCCTATCAATCTTTGCCCTAGGCGTTCAGCCTTACATTACGTCTTCTATCGTCATGCAACTATTAACAGTAGTTATACCAAGACTAGAGGAACTTACACGTGAAGGAGAACAAGGACGTAAGCAAATCCAAAAATACACTAGATATGTAACAATAGTATTAGCGATATTCCAAGCTATAGCAGTTACTAACGGTTTATATGGAGCAGCACTTTCAAATGCAACAACATTCCAAAAAATAGCAATGAATGTAATCCTTATCGGTGGAACAATGTTTGTTACATGGATGGGTGAAACTATTACAGAAAAAGGACTTGGAAATGGTACAAGCCTTCTAATCTTTATGGGTATCATAGCATCATTTCCAAAGACACTATCCAGATGGACTTCACAAGTTCACTATGGATTAGTAGGATATTTACCAATTATAATAATGGCGATTTTAGTAATCCTTATTGTAATTGCAGTAGTATTAATATCCGAAGGTGAACGTAGAATTCCAATTCAGTATGCTAAAAGAGTCGTAGGACGTAAGATGTATGGTGGTCAATCAACCCATATACCTGTTAAGGTAAATATGGGTGGAGTTATGCCAATAGTATTTGCTTCAGCAGTGTTGGCTATACCATCTACAATTAGTTTATTCTTTGGCAATGGTGGACAAAGTGGTATAACAAATTTCTTCCAAAATACAACTGGAGGTTTTATTCTATACCTAATAATCCAATCAGCACTTATCTTAATATTTGCATATTTTTATAACCAAATTCAGTTTAATACTGTAGAATATGCAAAACAATTACAACAAAATGGTGGGTTCATTCCAGGAATTAGACCAGGAAAGCCAACAAGTGAATACTTAGCAAAAGTTGCTACCAGGATTACTTTTATAGGCTCAATAGCCTTAGCGCTTCTTACAATAATTCCAGCAATTGCTTCCAAACTTTTAGGATTGAGACTATCATTTGGTGGTTCTTCAGTAATCATAGTAGTTGGAGTTATAATTGAAACTATAAAACAACTTGAAGCAATGATGACAATGAAACAATACAAAGGATTTTTAAATAGGTAAAAGATGAATATTATATTGTTAGGCCCCCCAGGAGCAGGTAAAGGTACACTATCAAATAAAATTTTAGAAAATTTAGATGCAGTACAAATAGCCACAGGAGATTTATTTAGATATAACATCCACAATAAAACTCCTCTAGGCTTAAAAGCAAAAGAGTATATGGATCAAGGTAATCTTGTACCAGATGAATTAACCATTGATTTATTATGGGACTACTTTGATAAGCAAGAAAACACAAAAAGTTCTGATAAGATTGTTTTATTCGATGGTTTTCCAAGAAACCTAAGCCAAGCCCAAGCTTTAGATCAAGGTATGGAAGATAGGGGCCAAAAAATTGATGGAGTAATCTACTTTGATGTAGATGAAGATATATTAATTGAAAGAGTAACAGGCAGAAGAGTTTGTCCAAATTGTGGAGCTACATATCACATAATTAATCATCCACCAAAGGTAGATGGAATATGTGATAAATGTAAAACAGAACTAATTCAAAGGGCAGATGATACACTTGAAACAGTAAAAAATAGAATCGATGTTTACAATGAACAAACAGCGGTACTCATTGATTATTACACAAACAAAGGTATATTAAAGAGTATTGATGGCAGCAAAACTATCGATGAAGTTTTTGAAGAATTTAAACATAAATTAGGAGAAATAAACTAATTTATGATTAGTAGAAAAAGAGAAAATATCGAATCTCTTTGAGCAAATATGTCTTATGGATATAAGGCAAATAAATTAGTTTTATAAGACATGTTAGAAGCAAAAAAGGAGGTTCTATATATGTCAAAAAAAGATGCTATAGAAGTTACAGGAGTTGTTACAGAAGCTCTACCAAACGCAATATTTAAAGTAGAACTAGACAATGGACACGAAATCCAAGCCCATATCTCAGGCAAGCTTCGAATGAACAGCATAAGAATACTAGAAGGAGATAAAGTAACAGTAGAACTATCTCCATATGACTTAAGCCAAGGAAGAATCACTTGGAGGAAGAAGTAGTCCCATCATCATGGGTGGAAAATGCGAAGCATTTTACATTTTCGAGACGAAGTCCTAGATTAACCGGACGGGCGATCATGAGTCCGAAAAACTAAGCGAGAAGAAGAGCATCTTCTTTGAGAGGAAAATCATCATGGGTGGAAAATGCGAAGCATTTTACATTTTCGAGACGAAGTCCTAGATCGACCGGACGGGCGATCATGAGTCCGAAAAACTAAGCGAGAAGAAGAGCATCTTCTTTGAGAGGAAAATCATCGTGGGTGGAAAATGCGAAGCATTTTACATTTTCGAGACGAAGTCCTAGATTAACCAGACGGGTGATTATGAGTCCTAAAGACTAATCTATAAAGCCTTGAGAGGATAATTCCATTAGGACTTAAAAATAAGTCAGATAAAGACAAGGAGAATAACATGAAAGTTAGAGCATCAGTAAAAAAAATGTGCGATAAATGCAAAATTATCAAAAGAAATGGTAAAGTTATGGTAATTTGCGAAAATCCAAAGCATAAACAAAGACAAGGTTAGGAGGGTTTAATGCCAAGATTAGCTGGTATAGATTTACCTAGAGAAAAAAGAGCAGAAATAGGCCTTACTTATATCTATGGTATCGGTCGTGCAACTGCAAACGAAATATTAAAAAATACAGGAATCAATCCTGATACAAAAATGAAAGATCTTACTGAAGAAGAATTAGGTAAAATCCGTGAACAACTAAACAACTATACAATCGAAGGTGATTTACGTCGTGAAACATCTATGAATATTAGAGCACTTCGTGAAATCAACAGCTATAGAGGTCTTAGACACAAAGCGGGACTTCCAGTAAGAGGACAAAATACAAAAAATAACGCTAGAACTAGAAAAGGAAGAAAGGGTTAAGGAGAACAATGGCTCAAAAAGGAAAAACAACATCACGTAAACGTAGAGTTAAGAAAAATGTTGAACGTGGCCAAGCTCACATTAACTCAACATTTAATAACACAATGGTAACTATTACAGATATGCAAGGTAACGCTTTATCTTGGGCATCTGCTGGACAACTTGGTTTTAGAGGTAGTAGAAAATCTACACCATTTGCTGCACAAGAAGCTGCAGAAACAGCTGCTAAAAAAGCAATTGACCAAGGACTAAAAACAGTAGAAGTATATGTAAAAGGACCAGGTTCTGGACGTGAATCTGCAATAAGAAGCTTACAAGCTGCAGGACTTGAAGTTACAATGATTAAAGATGTAACACCAATTCCACATAATGGATGCAGACCACCAAAAAGAAGAAGAGTTTAATAAGGAGAAATTATGGCAGTATCAAAAGATCCAGTTTATAAAAGAGCAAGAGCTTTAGGAATTTCTCCAGCATACCTTGGATACACAGGTGAATCTAAAAGACAACTCCCACAAAGACGTGGTAAAATGTCAGACTACGGTATGCAACAAAGAGAAAAGCAAAAAGCTAAATTTATCTATGGAGTATCTGAAAAACAATTTAGAGGATACTATGAAAAAGCAACTACAATGGAAGGACAAACAGGTGAACAACTTATAATCCTTTGCGAAAGAAGATTAGATAATATAGCATTTAGATCAGGTCTTGCAAGAACAAGAAGAGAAGCAAGACAAATAGTAACTCACGGACATTTATTAGTAAATGGTAAACAAGTAGATATCCCTTCATATCTTGTAGAAGAAGGCGATGTAGTCGAAGTACGTGAAAAATCTAAAAACAAAGAATTATTCAAAACTATCAAAGAAACAAACGCAACTTTTGGAGTAGTTGATTGGATAAATTCTGATATAGAAAACTTAAAAGTAACAATTGATAGATTCCCAACTAGAGAAGACATTGATATACCAGTAGAAGAACGTATGATCGTAGAGTTCTACTCTAAATAATAATTAAAAAAAGTTAGAACTAAGGAGTTACCATGATCGAAAAATTAGATACAAATATTGAAATATTGGATATAGACGAAGCCAGCAATTATGGCAAATTTGCCTTATATCCACTTGAACGAGGCTATGGTACAACCATTGGAAACAGTATGAGAAGGGTGTTACTTTCATCCTTACCTGGTTCTAGCGTCTCAAAAATTCTCATAGAAGGAGTCCTCCATGAATTTTCAATAATTGATGGAGTAGTAGAAGACGTTCCTGAAATCATCCTAAACTTAAAGGGTCTTGATATTAAGAAAAATAGTGATGAAGATGTAACATTATTTTTAGATATTGAAGGACCAAAGATTGTAACAGCAAAAGATATAAGCAAGGATAGTTCAATTGAAATTGCAAATCCTGATCATTATATAGCAACTGTTAATGACAAGGCTAAGCTATTTATATCACTTGAAGTTACAAATGGTAAGGGATATAGAATTTCAGATCAAAACAAATCTGACTCAGATCCTATCGGAACTATCGCTATTGACTCTTCATTTACTCCGGTTGAAAAAGTAAACTACTATGTAGAAAATACTAGAGTAGGAGAAGCAACAGACTATGATAAACTTGTCATAGAAGTATGGACAAATGGAACTATCTCACCACAAGAAGCTTTATCAGAAGGTGCAAGTATTCTTATAGATGACTTCACTTACTTCAAAGATCTTCCAAATGTAGAATTTGTTGAAGAAGAAGAAATCGAGGAAGTTGAAGAAGAAACTTTCACAGAACCAAGTGATACAGAGTTAGGCAAGACGATTGAAGAAATGGATCTATCTTTACGTTCATTTAACTGTCTAAAAAGAGCTGGTTTTGATACAGTAGGTGATATAGTAGAAAAATCTGAAGCAGAACTTAAAACTATCAAAAATTTTGGTAAAAAATCATTAGAAGAAGTAAAAGATAAGATTCATGATATGGGTCTAAGTCTAAAAGATGAATAGGAGGTAAGAATGGCTAATAAAAGAAAACTTGGCAGAAGAACTGACCATAGAAATACCATGCTTAGAAACCAAGTGACTTCTTTATTCGAAAACGGTAGAATTGAAACTACTATTTCAAGAGCTAAAGAAACACAAAAGATGGCAGAAAAAATGATTAGTCTTGGCAAAGAAAATACACTTCACTCAAGAAGACAAGCAGCAGCTTACATTTATAAACCTTCAACAGTTCAAAAGCTATTTGACGAAATAGCTCCAGAATATGCTGAAAGAAACGGTGGATACACAAGAGTATTAAAACTAGGACCAAGGAGAGGAGATGGCTCAGAAAGAGCTATACTTGAATTAGTTTAATAATAATCCAGTCTGATAAGAGAGTAATATTGGGCTTAGTTATTAGTATAAAAATAAATTAATAAGTTAAAACAAGACTTCTAGCATCTTTGGCGAAACAAAGGTGCTTTTTTATTTATCTTAATTTTAAAAATAGCAATTTGACAAAGCTAATACATAGTGTTAGGATGATTGTAGGTTAAATTAAATAAATCGCAGGGGGACTTTACTATAAAAGTTGAGAAGGTAAAACCTGACCCTTAGAACCTGTTAGTTAATACTAGCGTAGGGAGCAAAAAGATGTAGTACTTGCATATTTTTGCAGGTATTTTTTATTTTATAATCCTTAACGTAGATGTATTACGATTAACATGGGTTCTCCTCTATATATAAATCAACCTTGAATAATAAAAATTAAAAAAGGAGAGCTAATAAAATGCAAAGAAATTACAAGACACAAATGCAAGCTGCTAGAATGGGGATAATAACTTCTGAAATGGAAGTCGTTGCTAAAAAAGAAAATATAGATCCAGAGACTTTAAGAGGATACATAGCTGAAGGTAAAGCCATTATTCCAGCAAATATTAAACATAAAGCAATAGATCCAGAAGGATTAGGATCAATGCTTACAACAAAGGTTAATGTTAACTTGGGTATATCAAGAGATGCAAAAGACTATGATAAGGAAATAGAAAAAGTAAATAAAACTATAGAACTTGGTGCTCATGCAATTATGGACTTATCAAGTCATGGAAACACCCAACCATTTAGACAAAAACTTGTTGAAGAAAGCAAGGTAATGCTTGGAACAGTACCAGTATATGATGCTGTAATCCATTATCAAAGAGACCTTAAAGATATAAGTGGAAGAGATTTTGTAGATGTAATAAGACTACACGCAGAAGATGGTGTGGATTTTGTAACTCTTCACTGTGGTATAAATAAAAAAACTATGGATCAAATAAAGAATGAAAAGAGAAAGATGAATATAATTTCTCGAGGCGGTTCTCTAGTATTTGCTTGGATGAGTATGACTGGAGAGGAAAATCCATTCTATGAATATTACGATGAAATCTTAGATATTTGTCGTGAATATGACGTTACTATATCCCTAGGAGACGCTTGTCGTCCAGGTTGTCTTGCAGATGCATCTGATATATCTCAAATTGATGAGCTAGTTAGACTTGGAGAACTTACACAAAGAGCTTGGGATAAGGATGTACAAGTAATGGTAGAAGGACCAGGACACATGCCTATGGATCAAATAGCAGCTAATATGAAAATACAACAAAGTTTATGTAAAGGAGCACCTTTCTACGTATTAGGGCCAATAGTTACAGATATAGCTCCAGGTTATGATCACATAACAGCAGCTATAGGGGGAGCTATAGCTGCTCAAAATGGAGCTAGCTTTCTTTGTTATGTAACTCCTGCAGAACACTTAGGCTTACCTAATGTAGAAGATACTAGAGAAGGTATTATTGCAACTAAAATTGCAGCTCATGCAGCAGATATAGCAAATAAGTTGCCAAAATCAAGAGAGCTAGATGATCAAATGGCAGATGCTAGAAGAAATCTAGATTGGGAAGCACAATTTAACATTGCCATGGACCCAGAAAAAGCACGCACAAAAAGGGATGAATACAAGCCAGAAAATGAAGATTCATGTTCTATGTGTGGTAAATTCTGCTCAATTAGGAGCATGAACAAGGCCCTAGAAGGTGAAGAAATAGATATATTATAATAAAAGTATTAGTAGAGGTAAGGCTTATTATACCTTGCCTTTTTTGTTATTTATATTAAAGATTTAGATAAATAAAAAATATATACCTACCATTATGTTTTATAGACTTTGATTTAATAACTAAAAATAGTAATATTATTAATTAATACGAAAAACATAGTTAGGAGATTGAAATGAAATATAAGCTAATAATATTTGACATGGATGGTTTGATGTTTGATACTGAGAAAATGTATTATGAATCTTGCAAAAAGTTTGCTGCAGATTATGGATTTTCCTATGATATAAATAAAAGAAACCAAATGGCTGGAATGAGTGAAGCTGGTATTCATAGATTTATTGCAGATGATATAGGCAGTGAAGAAAAAACTACACAGTTTAGAAATAAACTTAAAGATTATAGAGAAGAATATTTTAAGAGTTATGAAAAAAGTATCAAAAAAGAAGGACTTGACCAACTATTAAAATTTATTAAAGAAAATAATATTAGGGCTTGTGTAGCATCATCTTCTTCTAGAGAAAAAGTTTCATTTTTATTAGAGAAGGAAAGAATTTACGAATACTTTGATTTTATTATATCCGGAGAAGAACTTAAAGAAAGTAAACCAAATCCAGAAATATTTATAAAGGCAATCGAAAAAGCTAGGGTTGAAAAAAATGAAGCACTTATATTAGAAGATTCAAATAATGGATATAAGGCTGCCAAAGCTGCTGGTATTGACTACTTTATAGTTCATGATACTTCTTTTGATAAAAATTTTGATGCTGATAGAGAGCTTGTTGATCTTTATCAAGTTATTAATTACATAAATTAATCATTAGATAATTATATTATAAATACAAAGATAATAAAGTATTATACAATATACTTTGGCATGTGATATAGGTTAATACGAGTTTATTATCTTCAATTTATCTTTCTATATGTAAAAATAGGAAGAATAGTTAATAAGTATTATTTTTATATTTTATAAAAAAACTTACTTGTTATATAAAATGAATCCATTTTATTATAGTATTGTAATTTTTGGTCAATATATTTATCTTTATTACTTATATAAAGCTTATAAAATTAGAAATTTTAAATATTGCTTTCCTTAAATTCAATTTAAATCTTATAAACGTTGAAATTCCAAGTATATATACTTTGAGAATTATTTGCCAAAGTTTAGGTAAAATGATATAGTTATTAGTAAGAAGTTTCAAAAATTAATGTGTTAAGGGATGGAAGTTATGGCAAAAACACTTGTAGATAAATTAGAAGAAACAAATTTTGCTGTGTTAAACTCAATGGATGATTGGGTTAGGATAGTGGACCCTAAAGGAAACACTATGTTTATTAATGATTCTTTAAAAGAAGCTAGGAAGAAGTCCGAAGATCTTAAGATATATCTAGATGAAAATGTCCCCCGTAACCTTGCAAGTGAGAATGAGTCTATTAGAAATACCACTGTAGTTGAGGAAAAACTTATTTCAGAAAGATACTATAGCATAAAGGCTTCTCCTATTTTTTATGAAGATAAATACAAGGGTACAGTTGAAGTTTTTCGTGATATAACTAGAGAAACTATGATGAAAATTGAGTTATTTGAAGCTAATCGAAGTATGCTTGATGATATAAGATTTGTTAGAAAAGTTCAGTCTTCTATTTTACCTAAAAGTAAGGATTATGGAAATATTATTTTAGAAGGTATATATATACCTAGTGCTAATGTTTCTGGAGATCTTTATGACATTATAAGGCTAGATGATAGTAGATATGCATTTTATATAGCTGATGTAATGGGACATGGGGTCAAGGCATCTATAATGACTATGTTCATTAAGGTATCTATAGGCTCAATTTTTGATAAGCACCCAGAATTTACTCCTTCAGATGCCTTTCTTAAACTTCGTGAAAGATTTTTTGATTTAGATATAGATTCTTCTCAGTATTTTACAGCTTGGCTTGGAATTTTCGATTTTAAAGACAATAGCTTAATATTTTCTAATGCTGGTCATAATTGCCCACCAATGCTATATAAGAATAGTGCCTATACTTGCAAATTTCTCCATGCTAATGGTAGAATGATTTCAAATATTATAGAACCAGATGTATATAATGAAGTGACCTTAAACTTAGAAGAAGGGGACAAAATTCTTTTTTTTACTGATGGAGCAATAGAAGCTAGTAATGAAGATAAAAAAGAATTTGGTCTTGAGAAATTAAGAGAAACTTTTTGTAAATTTCAGGATATAAATAAGATATATGATAGAATAAGTGATTTTACTTGGGGAGAGCAACAAGATGATATAACCCTTGCTATGATTTCTTATAAGGAGAACGAAGATGAGGTTAAATAGATTGATTGACCATACGAATCTTAAGCCAGAGGCTACAAGCTCTGATATAAAAAAGCTTGTAGATGAAGCCATAGAAAATGATTTTTACAGTGTATGTGTAAATTCATCATTTGTAAAACTTATAAAAGACTATAATAAAGATGTAAAAATAACTGCGGTTGTTGGATTTCCATTAGGAGCTATGGCTACATCTGCTAAGGCTTATGAGACAAAATGTGCTATAGAAGATGGTGCTAATGAAATTGATATGGTTATAGAAATTGGCCGACTCAAGGAAAAAGACTATGACTATGTTATAGAAGATATAAAAGCAGTTAAAGAGGCTTGTGGAAATAATATTTTAAAAGTTATCGTGGAAACTTGTTTACTTACAGAAGAAGAAATTATAAAAGCTTGCGATCTTGCAGTAAAAGCAGGAGCTGATTTTGTAAAAACATCTACTGGTTTTTCAACAGATGGTGCAAAAGCTAAACATATAGCTACTATGCGAAAAACAGTGGGTCCTAATATAGGAGTGAAAGCTAGTGGAGGAATTCATACGGCAAGTGAAGCATTAGAAATGGTAGAAGCAGGAGCTAGTAGAATTGGAGCAAGCAAGTCTATAGAAATTTGTGCAGAGGATAAATAATGGCAAATGAAGTAATGATGCAATCTTTCGAGTGGGACACTCCAGCAGATGGCAGTTTTTATAAAAATCTAAGAAAAAATGCAAAAAAACTTAAAGAAAATGGCATAGATGCACTATGGATGCCACCAATGACCAAGGGTGGATCCGATATGGATGTAGGTTATGGTGCCTATGACCTTTGGGATTTGGGAGAATTTGACCAAAAAGGAACAATAAGAACCAAATATGGTACTAAAGAAGAGCTACTAGAGGCGATAAACTCTCTTCATGAAGCAGGAATAAAATGCTATGCTGATGTAGTTTTAAACCATAAGGGAAATGGAGATGCAAAAGAAAAGTTTAAGGCAGTAATGGTTGATCAAAATAACCGTACTCAAGATGTTGGAGAAGAAACTGATATAGAAGCTTGGACTCATTTCACTTTTCCAGGTCGTAAGGGAAAATATTCCGGAATGCAATGGCACTGGTATCACTTTACCGGTGTAGACTATGATGATTTATCAGAAACTTCTGCTATCTATAGGATAGTTGGAGATGGGAAATATTGGGATATCGATGTTTCCAATGAAAAAGGAAACTTTGATTACCTTATGAATAACGATATAGACCATACTCACCCAGAAGTACGTGATGAAATATTTAAATGGACTGACTGGTTTATAAAAGAGACTGATGTAGATGGCTTCCGTTACGATGCTTTAAAACATATATCAGAAGACTTTATCAAAGATTTATCAGGTCATATCATAGATGAAAATGGGATAGAAAACTTTTATCTATTTGGAGAATTTTGGCAATATTCTAAGGATACTATTAGTGCATATTTAGAATCTACAAATTATCAAATAGATCTATTTGATGTGCCGCTTCACTTTCACTTTGAAGAAGCTAGTAAGTCCATGGGCAATTACGATATGAGAAAGATTTTTGATAATACTATTGTAAAAGACTTTCCAGAACAAGCGGTTACTTTTGTAGATAATCACGATAGCCAACCAGGTCAAGGACTTGATTCTTGGGTAGATGGATGGTTTAAGGAAATAGCCTATGCCTTAATTTTATTTAGAAAAGATGGCTACCCATGTATATTTGCAGGTGATTATTATGGACTTTGTGGACCAACAAAAACAGATTCATTAGAAGGTATGATTAATAATATGATAAAAGTTCGTAAGAACTATAATTATGGAGATCAAGATGATTACTTCGATGATCCAGCAGTTATAGGTTGGGTTAGACGCGGAGATGAGGAACACAAGCCACTAGCAGTACTAATTTCAATCAAAGATAATGCAGAAAAACAAATGCACGTTGGAGAAAGTGAAGCAGGTGCTACTTATGTAGATCTATCAGGTAAAAATGAAGAAGTAGTTATAGATGATGATGGAAATGGATTATTTACAGTAGGCGGCGGGAAAGTAACTTATTGGACAAATAAAGAAACATTATGAAATATTATGCAGTAAAAAAAGGTAGGAATCCTGGGATATATACATCCTGGGATTCTTGTTTAGAAGAAGTAAAAGGCTATAGTGGAGCAATCTATAAGTCATTTAAAAGTTTAGAAGATGCTAATACTTTTATGGATGATAGCAAAAAAGAGTTAGAATTAACAGAAAATTCTGTAATAGCTTATGTAGACGGTTCTTACAATCAAAAACTAAAAGTTTATGGATCAGGAGTAGTATATATTACAGAAGGAAAAGAAAAAGAATTAATGAGGTCTTACGATGATTCTTATCATACTCATAGAAATGTAGCAGGAGAAGTTAAGGCAAGTGAACTTGCCATAAGTGAAGCTATCAAAGATAAGAAAGATCAAATAGTAATCTACCACGACTACCAAGGCATAGCAAGTTGGGCAGATGGGCACTGGAAGACTAATAATGATCTTACCAAATCCTATAAGAGATTTATATATGAAGCAAGAAAAAGAATAAAAATAAATTTTGTAAAAGTAAAAGGTCATTCTAACGATAAGTACAATGATAAAGCAGATTTACTTGCAAAGAAAGCTTGTGGTATAGAAATATAAAAGAGGCTGTTGCAAATAATAGATATTTATTTTGCGACAGCTCTTTTTAAAGTTATTATTTTGTTATTGAATCTATATAGAATGTTGTGTAATTTAATTATTATTTTAGTGTGTTATATCTACTCGCGTTCTCGGGATCGTGGAGATTACTGTAATCATAATCACCATACCACCGAGAGAGTATACATAAGTTATAAAATAATATTTAATAAAAATATATGAAAATCATAACTAAGCAAGCACCATAAATATCAAGTGAGCTGAAAAGCCAGCAACGATACCACCAATTGTATGTGACAAAATGGCTTTACCAGTAAGATCTTTTGATCCAATAGCATCCATCATTGCAACATGGGTGGATAAATATCCTGACCAGCACATGCAAATTGCTGTGAACACTGCTAAATCATTGGCGCTTGCAAGATTAGAAGTTACAAGTCCTTTAGCAACGCCCATAGCTGCCCCCGCAGATCCTAGGGCTGTTATTGGAACTGCTATTGATTCACTATGAGTAAATCCAAATAAAGGATTTAATATAAAAGAAAGCTTATTTCCTATCCATGGTAGAACAGGAATACCTTCATTAATGGCACCTGTATAAATCCCATCAGGATTTGCTGTATTTGTTAGAAGCATTATGATAGTGCATATACTTATAACACCTGGAATTATTGATACTCCCATGTTTACACCAGACTTGCCACCATCGAGTAAAGCTTCTATAAATCTTACTCCAACAGAGCCATTTCGAATAGTTCTAGAATCTTTAGGCAAATCTTTAAGTGACTCTACATTTACCATTTCTTCTGTGCCATATTCTTTTTTAGTAAATGATTGCATCATTCTAACGCTTACAATGGAACCTATGAAAGCGCCAAGATTTCCTATAAGAGCAGCTTTGCCAGCTTTTTCTAGTGGTAAGGCACCTAGGCTAGTAGTAACTATTAGTCCCATGCCAAATGATGTCCCTAGATTAGTCAAAGATGGTAGTTGAAACTTTTTAAATAGTGATTTAAAATTTTCCTCATCTGCCAGAGTTAATATTGATGGGTTATCAGACAAATAGCAATTTAATATACCTAGAGAAGATGCTCCTGGAAGATTATAGATAGGCTTCATTATTTTTGAAAGCAGGACATCTATTAAGGCAATAAATCCAAACTCAGCAAATAAAGCTGATAGAGATCCTGTTAATACACATATTGCCATAAGATAAAGGCAAGTATTTATAAGTAAATCAAAGGCTTGACTCATAATTGTTGAAAGCATATTAGTAAGGCCCATTGTTTTTGCGATAGGGATAAAAAATCCGAAAAATAGGACTACGAATATAAAATTTTCCTTGCTAATATTTTTTATGTATTTTCTCTGATTATTCATTATAACCTCTTTTCTAATATGTATAATTATAATAGATTAACAAAATATTGTCTATTAATACTTGTAAAATATAGAGATATTAGTAAAATTTATTATAGAAATGGAAATGAAGTTCTTCCATGAAATTATTCAAAACCGCTAAAAGCTGATGACTTCTGCGAGTGCAGATAGTATCAGCTTTTTTTTTAATATGAGGAGATTTTATGTTAACAGATATAGCTATTATTTTTATTTTTGGTATTATTTTTGCAAGATTTTCAGAAAAAATAGGGCTTGCACCTATTATCGGCATGCTCATTGCGGGGATATTAATAAGTCCTAATCAATTTGGGCTTGTTAGTGAAAATATTGTAAATTTAAGTGCTGATTTAAGGCAAATTGCCTTGGTAACTATATTGACTCGTGCGGGACTTTCTTTAAACTTTGATAAACTAAAAAAAGTTGGACGTCCAGCTATTTTTTTAAGCTTTTTGCCAGCTACTTTTGAGATGCTAGGATTAATTATTTTTGGCAAGATGATATTTAAGATAGACACTATAGACGCAGGTATACTTGCAGCAGTTTTAGCAGCAGTAAGCCCAGCTATAGTTGTGCCACGAATGATAAAACTTATGGATGAGGGGTATGGAAGAGATAAAAGTATTCCTGAGATGATTTTAGCTGGAGCTAGTGTAGATGATGTATTTGTAATAGTATTTTTCTCCTCTTTTTTAGCTCTAAAAACTGGAGGTGAATTATCAGCTATGAGCTTTATAAATATTCCTATTTCTATATTTACAGGAATTTTATTTGGGATTATAGTTGGAAAAATTTTAGCTATTTTATTTAATAAAATTTATATTAATTCTATTTATAAGGCAATGATTTTTATAAGTACTTCATTTTTGATGATGAAATTTCAAAATTTAATAGAAAACTATATAGCTATGGCAGCCTTAATAGCAATTATGGTCAGTGGGATGACTATTAATAGGAAAGATGAAACTTTAACAAAAGAACTTTTAAGTTCATATGACAGACTATGGAAAGTATTTGAATTATTCTTATTTGTACTAGTAGGAATATCTGTAGACATGTCATATGTAAAAGAAGCTGGAATACTAGCCGTATTATTAATTTTAATAGGTTTGATATTTAGGATGATTGGAGTAAATGTTTCCCTTTTAGGAACAAATCTAAATAAAGATGAAAGATTATTTACATCATTCGCCTATTTACCAAAAGCCACAGTCCAGGCAGCCATAGGACCTGTAGCTTTATCCATGGGTCTTTCTAGTGGAAATTTAATCTTGTCAGTATCAGTAATAGCAATACTAATTACAGCACCTTTAGGTGCAATACTAACAGATAAGACTTATAAGAAGCTACTTAAAAAGGGAACTGTTGAAAAACGATAAATGATTATCGTTCTGCAACAGCACCTCATTTTACTTATAAGATTCTTCTACTCTAGCAACTTCATTGGCGAGTTTTAGATAATATTGTTGGGCTACTTCTAGTTCAAAGAGGCTTGAATCATCAAAGTATGCTTGCATTTCATCTACTAATCTTTTAAGTTTAGGATCTTCTCCATGTTCTTCTTTTAATTCGCCTGCTCTGGCTAATAACCCATTAATGCTGTGAATAAGGCCCATGGTTTTTGCTTCTTTATCATTTTCAGTAAGTAGTTCACGCAATGTCCATTTAACATTATTTTCCGTCTCTCCTGCCTTATGTTGTATAGCAAGACCATTTTCTCTCATTAGATCTAAGAATTCAAATAATTGATCGCGATCAAATCCTGCAAAAAGTATGAATGGAAAATCTAAACTTGCATCAAATTCTAAATCTTTATCATTTTTTTCATAGCCATCGAAACCTAAAAGATAGCCAATGTTTTGATCAATATCATCTTTTTCAACACGAATAATTTCAATGTCTTTGCTATCAGCAAGCTCCTTAAATTTTTCTATGTCGTAATCTTTTTTAATATTATATAATAAAACTTTTGTCATAATTTCCTCACTTTACTAAAACAACTATACTTTATAAGCAAATGATAAACAAATAATAAATCTGGGTATAAGTATCATAAATACTAGACATAGGGAGGGACTATGGCAATTAAAACAACAGCTGGTTACCAAAGACCAGATTATCAATTAAAATTAAAGCAAGTAGAAAGTTTATTAAGACAAGCAAAAGATGTTTTTAATCAATTAGATAGAGCGGAAAGAAAAATCGATAGTAAATATGATTACTCATCTCATGAAGCTCTTAGAGGAAATTTTTTAGGAAATTTCTTAAGAGGAAATAAGGTTAGTGCTGTTAATAGCAATATTGATCGCGCACAGCAAGCGTTATTAGATTTTCATGCAAATTTACTTTTATTTGATGAAAGATTAGCTAATAAGATTTCATTACCAAGCAAAATGAGTGAATTTTCTTCAGCTAATAGTAAGCCGAGTGATGTTGCTATTAAGACTAATATGCGTTTTAAGCAATTTGATATCACAAAATCTAAGAGAACAGTTCAAACTATAATTAGAAGACTAGAAGCTGAAAAGAAGAAAACTGTTTACGAAATTTCTAAAGAAAAAGAACTTGATGAATATATTAAAGATGATTATAAAGGTTCTATAACAGAGCCAAAGAAAGATAATAAGAAAAAATAGTGAAAGAAAAGAGCGCTTTTATGAAACGCTCTTTTTATGTGAACTTTTCTAAATTATTATCTATTAATTTATTAATAGCAAATCCAACACCTGATTTTCGGTTAGATTTTGTTATAAAATCTGCGTGTGATTTTAATTCTGCTACAGAATTTTCCATAGCTACTGCAAATCCAGCTTGCTCTAGCATGGGTATATCATTTCTCTCGTTACCAATGCTCATTATTTCCTCTTGTTTTATACCTAAATCCTCTGCCATTACGGATATGGCATATCCTTTATTGGTCTTTTTATTCATTACTTCAATTAAAAATGGGGCTGTTCTAACAGCATAATATTTTTCGCAAAGATCCTTTGGCATATTGCTATAAAGTTTATCTACAGCAGATCTTTTACCTAAGATTAAGATACGACCGAAAGTTTTATTATCAGCAAAATCATCGTATTTTACATAGGTTATAGGGAGTTTTGATATTCTAGCATCTATTTTAGTATAAATACTCGGCTTTTTGTGTCTTGAATAAAATCCCTCATGATCCATTGCAGAAACTTCTACATTAAAATCTTTTACTAGATCATCTACAATTTTTAAGTCTACTGGATTTTGGAAAGTGCCTGAAATAGGCTTGTGGCTTGCATTATCAAAAATATATGATCCATTTTGGCAGACAGTAAAATTTCCCTTTCTATCTAAACCAATTTTTTTGTTAATGGATTTCATACCAGAATAAGGTCTGCCGGATGCTAAAGCTATATGTACTCCCATATCACGAGCCTTGTCTATAGCCTTTATATTTTCACTTGTAAGTCTTTTTAGTGGTGTAACAAGGGTGCCATCCACATCAATGGTTATTAATTTAATCATAGTAGAACTATACCTTTAATAAGTAAGACAAGCATATAGCTCTAAATAATTAGGCTTACCTAAAAATATATTTACAAAGTGCGAAAAATATATTATAATATTCCTGAATGAAACAAATATAAGGAGTAAAATATGAAGAAAAGAATTTTAGCGTTGATTTTGATTATGGCAAGTTTGGTAGCTTGTTCTAATAAAAAAGATATAAATAATGATGATACTCGAGCAAAGATAAATACAAAAGAAGTGACTGATAAGAAAGCTATTACAGTTACTACTACATTTATAGCGGATATGGTAAATGAACTTATTGGGGATAAAGCAGATATTGAGCTGATTATACCTGCTGGAGAAGACCCTCATCTTTATGTTGCCAAACCAGAAGATTTAAAAAAACTTAAAGATGCTGATTTAGTTTTATATCATGGTCTTCACTTCGAAGGGAAAATGGTAGATGCTTTAGAGGCTGTTGGTTATCCTATAACTGAAACTTTTGATAAAAAAGATATAGGTCAGATGGATGAAGATGGAGAAACTATAGTTGACCCACATTTTTGGTTTGATATTGACCTTTATAAGGAAGCTTTTACCAATACAGCTAATAAATTAAAAGAACTTTACAAGAATGATGAAAAAATGCAAGATTTAATTGATACTAATTGCAAAAAGTACTTAGCCAAACTCGATGATTTAAATACTTATGTAGTAGATAGATTAAATGAGTTACCAGAAGATAAAAGATATTTAATAACACCTCATGATGCCTTTAATTATTTTTCAAGAAAATATGATATAAGTGTTATGGCACCACAAGGTGTATCTACAGATTCTGAGTTATCTAATAAAGACTTAGAGGATACAGCAAGTTTTATTGCTGATAAAAAAATAAAGGCCATTTTTGCAGAATCTACCACAAATCCGGAAAGAATGCAGAAATTAGCTGACATAGTAAAAAGCAAGGGTTTTGAAACTAAGGTAGTAGGTGGAGAGGGTCAAGAACTTTATTCGGATTCTTTATCGGCTAAATCTGGTGAGGCTGACACATATATTAAAATGTATAAGCATAATATAGATCTTATGGTCGATAATTTAAAGTAGGTAGAAATGGATTATGCAATAGAGGTAAAAAATCTTGATGTTTCTTATGGTAATAATTTGGTTTTAGATAATATAAATGTCAAGATTCCCATTAATACAAGAAGTGCAATAGTAGGATCAAATGGAGCTGGCAAGTCTACTTTTATCAAAGCTATCTTGGGTCTAATAAAAAAGGATAGAGGAGAGATTAAAATTTTGAATAAATCTTTAGAAGAAGTTAAGACATCTATTGCCTATGTTCCTCAAAAAGATTCTGTAAATTGGCAATTTCCAACCACTGTAATAGATGTTGTTATGATGGGAATGTATAAAAAAATGAAGTCCTTTGGTCGTATATCTAATAAAGAAAAAGCTTTAGCTATGGCTGCCCTAGAGGAGATGGGCATAGCAGATTTAAAAAATAGGCAAATCAATAATCTATCAGGTGGGCAAAAGCAAAGAGTCTTTTTAGCAAGAGCCTTGGTTTCTGATGCTGATATTTATATACTAGATGAACCCCTAACAGGAGTTGATATGAAAACAGAAGATATTATATCAGATGAATTTTTGAGACTACAAAAAAGAGGAAAAACAATTATAGCTGTTCATCATAATATATATACTCTCAATAAGTATTTTGATAATCTTGTTGTTTTGAATAAGGATATCAAATATTGTGGACCTTTATTCATTAATAAAATTGATGAAGTAATTAACCTTGGATTTAGGAGTTAGCTATGAAACTTTTGAGTTTATACTCTTTTAAGATAATATTAATAGGAACCTCTCTTTTGGCAATAATATCTGCTATAGTAGGTTCCCTGAATGTTTATAAATCTCAATCTCTTATTGGGGATGCTTTAGGTCATTCAACATATCCAGGCATAATCTTAAGTTTTATGTTAAGTGGTCAAAAAAATCCAACGATTTTACTTATAGGCGCTATGCTTACAGCTAGCCTTTCTTATTTTCTGATACAGTATTCTAATAGGAATAGTAAAATTGGAGCTGATGCAAATATGGCCATACATTTAACAGGATTTTTTGGTCTTGGATTACTTCTTAAGTCATATATTCAGGGTAATCCTGTTTATTCTCAAGCTAGTAAGGCAGGACTTGATAAGTATATTTTTGGGCAAGCAGCTTATCTTATGAAAGAAGATATTTTTTTGCTTGCTATAGCTTTTTTGATTTGTCTATTTATAATTATCTTAAATTATAGAGATATAAAATGTTATTTATTTGATAGAGAATTTGCTGAAATGATGAGTATAAGAACCAATAAATTAGATTACTTAATTTTATTTATGACTATTCTAGTCATTGGTCTTGGGATAAAAACTTGTGGTGTAATACTTATTAGCTCTCTATTAATAATACCTACTATTACTGCTGCAAAGTTAAGTGATAAATTTATAGGAGTTTTGATAATCTCTAGCCTTTTATCAGTCCTTGCATCAGTAGTTGGAAGTATTATATCAACAGCATATGTTGGATTTTCTACAGGGCCTACTATTATTCTTTGCCAAGGATTTATAGCTATTCTTGTAATTACATTTACAAAATTTTTAAAGATAAGGAGCTAGCTTATGATTGATTCACTTATAGTTTTAATAATAACTTCAATAACTTGCTCCTTACTTGGTGTATTCTTGATTTTGAGAAATCTTTCTATGCTTACAGATGCCATAAGTCATACGGTATTGTTAGGTATAGTTTTGGCATATTTTTTAGTTAAAGATTTAGACTCTCCTTTATTAATAATAGGTGCATCTTTAATAGGTTTACTTACAGTTTATCTAGTAGAAAATATAGGTAAAAGAGGAATTAGTAAATATGATGATGCCATAGGTATGGTATTTCCAATATTTTTTGCGCTTGCCGTAATACTTATTAGTAAGTTTTTTAGAAATGTTCATCTAGATACTGATGTTGTTTTGATGGGGGAAGTTTTATTTTCCTCTTTAGTAACTGCTAATATATTTGGTCATCAGATATCTGTGGCAATAGTTTATGGAATATTAATTTTGATATTGACTATACTTTTTATAATTATTAATTATCAGAAGTTAAAAATATCTACTTTTGATAATAATTTTGCTTATTTGATAGGCATACCAACTAGTTTTTTATTTTATGGACTGATGACATTAACTAGTATCACATCAGTTATTTCTTTTAATAGTGTGGGTGCTATACTAGTTATATCGTTTTTTATAGGGCCTGGAGCTAGTAGTCTTCAACTTGTAAAGAGTTTAAAATCAGCGCTTATAGTGGCCTGCATTATAGCAGCTATAAATTCTATAGTGGGATTTTATCTTGCCCTATTCTTAAATGTTTCTGTGGCAGGTTTTATTGCATTTATCAATATGATTACTTATCTAGCTATACTTTTAGTTAAGAAGTATATTAAATATACAAATTAAGGAATATTTAGTAGTTAGATAAGGAAATTTAGACATATGCCAGAAGTAAATTCACAAAAGGAAGATTATTTAATAACAATTTTCAAACTGATGGGAGAAGGGGAGAAAGTAACTAATAAATCCATAAGTGAACAGCTTGACTTGGCTCCATCTTCAGTTACAGAGATGCTTAAAAAACTTAAAGACCAAGGTCTAGTTAAAAATAGCAAAGAGAATATACTAACAGATAGTGGTCTAGCTTTAACAAAAAAGATTTTATCAAAGCATAGATTATGGGAGTACTTTCTTGAAAAGGAACTAGAATTTTCTTGGAAAGATGTCCATCCTATAGCGAATAATTTGCAATCTGTAACAGATGATGAATTATTAGACAAGTTAAATGCTTATCTAGGATATCCTGATTATTGCCCTCATGGTTCAGTTATTTTTATTAACAATGAAAGTTCTTCAAAGGATCTTATAAAAATGAATCAAGCAAATCCAGATAAAGAGTATATAATTAGTAGAATAAGAGATAAAAGAGATTTACTTGAGTATTGCGAATCTATTGATATAAAAATAGGCGATAAAATAAAACTTATTGCTTATGATAACTTTGATAATACGGTTATTGTTAAAACTAAAAATAAGGAAATAAGAATCTCTCCGAAAGCTAGTAAAGATATATATTTATTAGATGAAAAATAAAACTTATTATATTGCAAGTTTTAATATTTATTATAAATGGGTATAAAATTAAAGTCACAAAGAGAATTCGTTAAATAGTATATAAGGAGTTAAAATATGATTATAGGAATACCAAAAGAAATAAAGGATAATGAAAACAGAGTTGCTGTTATACCAGGGTCTGTATTAGAACTAAGTAAAAATAATACAGTTTACATCGAAAAAGGTGCAGGAATTGGATCAGGTATTTCAGATGAAGATTATAAAGAAGCTGGAGCAGAAATTTTAGATACTGCAAAAGAAGTTTGGGAAAAATCTGATATGATTTATAAGGTTAAAGAACCTCTAGAAGAGGAATACCAATACTTTAGAGAAGGTCTTATATTATATACTTACCTTCACCTAGCAAGTAATAAAAAATTAGCACAAGCTTTAGTGGATAATAAAGTTATAGGTATAGGTTATGAAACTGTTCAACTAGAAAATAAACTTCCATTACTACGTCCAATGTCAGAAATTGCTGGACGTATGGCTGTACAAGAAGGTGCAAGATATCTAACAAGTCCAGAAGGTGGAGAAGGAATCCTACTTCAAGGTGTACCAGGTGTTAGACCTGCAAACGTAGTTGTAGTAGGAGCTGGTACAGTAGGTACAGCTGCAACAAGAATAGCAGTTGGTATGGGAGCTAGAGTTACAGTTCTAGATGTTAATATTGATGCACTTACAGAAATTACAAATATATTCCCAGATAAGGTAGAAACACTTTATTCAAATCCACTTAATATCAAAGAAGCTACTAAAAATGCAGATTTAGTAATTTCTACAGTATTAATTCCAGGACGTAAAGCTCCACAACTTATCAAAGAAGAATATGTAAAAGAGATGAAAGAAGGCTCAGTAGTAGTAGACGTTGCTATTGACCAAGGTGGTTCTACAGACCTTACTAAGAATAGACCAACATCACACTCTAATCCAGTGTTTAATGAATATGGAGTAGTTCACTATGCTGTAGCAAATATACCAGGTGCGGTTGCTAGAACAAGTACTTACGCATTAAGCAATGCTACAACAAGATATGCAAAAGCTATAGCGGATAATGGCCTAAAAACAGCTTGTGAAAGATTCCCAGAAATAATCAGTGGTATTAATACATTTGAAGGAAGCATAGCTTACGAACCAGTAGCAGAAGACCTTGAAATGGAATATAAAGAAATAAATATGTAATATGTTTACAAATACATTAAAAAATAGAGCTGGTCAAACAGCTCTATTTTTTAATATAAAATTTTATTAAATATTTAATAAATTAGTGATTGGAAGAAAGAGACTTCCTTAATAATAAAACAGCCAACGCTTCATGTTGACTGTTGAAAGCTCTCACGGAGTTTGCAAAATATATGCTAAGAAGAGTTTAAGTGAGAGAGCACAAAAGTTTGAGGGTAAGGACCTTTGCACATATAGGTAAACAGTTTATATAATTTTTTATTAAGGAAGAGTACGCATTGCGATGAAAATTAATACGTTGAACTATAACTGTTTCCTTATTAAGTATGATAGTGGATAATTGTTTTAGAAACATAAGAGATTTGTAAAGTATTTGTTAAGTTATATTTATTTTAATAAAAAATATATAATGTTTATCGTATTATTACAAAGTAAGATTAAATTTATATTTTTAATAGTCTTGATATCTGTTATAATATTTCTAGAATAAGAGGAGCATATGGGATTTACTTTATTTACGCTTAGTGAACTAAGCTTGTTTTTAATAAATACTTTAATAAAATTTAAAGATGAAAGGGAGAAGAAACTTTTAGCAGGGTTAATGTTTTTTATCATGTTTATCTTTGCAGCCTTTCGTGGTTCTGGAGATGCGGATTACTATAATTATTTGTGGTTTGCCCGTGATATAGGAACTGATTTTTCTAAAGTTATGAATTTTTCATATCCTGTAGAATTTTCTTTTAGATTATTTTCCTATCTAATAAATATTTTAAGCTTATCACGTCAGTGGATAATTGTACTTATGAATATTTTATCTATTATTCCTGTAGCCTTTATAAGTTTAAAGTATAGTCCAAATCCTTTTCTATCAGCCTTAATATTTTTACCTATATTTATCCAGTTTGATATGCAGACTGCAAGAACTGCTAGTGCTGTGGGGCTTGGACTAATAAGTATACATTCTTTTAGTGAAAAAAGATGGCTAAAGAGCTTTTTATTTTTTCTATTTGCCTTTAGTTTTCATAGAGCGAGTATAATTCTCTTGCCATTTTTATTTTTTATGTCTTTTAGTATAGGCAATCTTTTTAAGATTATTACAGCGGGTTTAGCCTTTGTTATATCGGTATTTTCTAGTTTTATGTTTAGAATGCTAGCTAATATATTAGCAGCAATAGGACTTGGAAGAATGTCTACTAAGGTAATGACCTATACTTTTACAGGAAAATTTGCAGGAGCTATGAAATTTTATGATCCTAGGATAATTTTTGTTATAGCTTTATTTATGACAAGCTTAATGTATTTTAACAAAAAGAGTTTCGATAAATTATCTATGAAAGAAGCGAGTAACAAGGCTATTTGGTTTAGTCTTTTAGTGTTATTAGTATTTAGATCATCTATAGCTATAGCTTTCAGATTTTCAACATTTTTTACAATATTAGAGATTATTTACATACCACTTGTTATGGAAGAAATAAAAGAGGAAGATGAGCTGGGCAGATTTTTGATAGGATTAAGTGTTCTAATATTTTTAATTCCTTATGCCATATTTTTAATGGCTAAGGCACCAGCTTATGATTTTTTCTTTACAAACTTAAATGCTATCCATTCGTTAAGGTAAGGAGGACAAATGGAAAAAATAACTACAAAACAAATTATGGAGTCAATCAAAAGGAATAAATGGCTTATTTTAGTTCCAGCTCTTGTATTAGGACTTGGAATTTTTGGGACAAAAGTTTTAAATAGTGATTCTTATGAGGCTCAGGCAGTACTTATGGTAACAAGTAATGACGATGAACCCATCAGTTATAATAAGTTGATTTTAAATGAGAAATTAGCAAATATTTATGCACAATTTTTGGAATCAGAGGATTTATACGAAAGAGTATCTGAAAAACTAGATACAAACTTAGAATCAGATGATATTGAAGATAAATTAGAGTATGAAGTAAATCCACAAGGCGGAGTAATTAGCTTTAGTTATAAAGATAGAAATGAAAATCGAGCAAGAGATAGCCTTACTTTAATAATTGAAGAGTTTAGAGATTATGCTAAAAATTATCTAAATATGGAAAATATTGAATATCTACAAAATGTTGTGGTTAAAGAATCATCTAAGACTAGAGGAATAGTATTTTCTATCATAGGACTTATAGTAGGAGCTTTAGTAGGTCTTTTAATACTATTAATTAAGGAAATTTTTTCCGATAAGATAGAAGAGGCTGATGATATAAGACAACTTGGCCTTGAGGTTTTAGGAGATTTTTCCTATGATAATAAAAGTGAGCTTGGTAAGATTAGAAGAAAAATCATAAATACTTCTAACAAAGCAGTTATTGGTCTAAGTTCTATAAATGATAAATCTTATGAAGCTAATATCACAAAAAAATTAGCTGAGAGTATAGAGGCACCAGTTGTATCTTCACAAGGACTTGATTATAGGCAAGTCAAAAAGCAAATTCTAAATTATGATGTGGATAAGGATTATATACTCGTAGATGAAGAGTCTCTAGAAAATTCAGAAGCCTATGATTTAGCAGGTTTAGAAGATTATAAGATAATTGTTGCTAAAAAGTCTACACATAAAAAAGATTTAATAAAGCAAGTTAGAGAATTAGAAAGACTTGGTATAAAAGTACTAGGGGTGATTTATTATAAATAAGCGCTTAATTTTACTCATAGCTCTAACATTAACATCGTGTACAAATCAAGTGACATATAATCCTCAGCATATAGAAATTAAAGAAAATAAAAAAAGCAAATATATAGATGAAGAAGTCCAAATAAATGGACTTTATGAGACTATAGAAGATGCTAAAATGTACTCTAAAGCAGATGATAGCACAGCTTTTGATAGTCTTGATAAAGGTTCTGTAGTAACAATTCTAGAAGAAGCTGAAAAAGGATTTGTTAGGGTAGACTATAATGGGAATCAAGCTTATGTGAAGGTAAGCTTATTAAAAGGTATCTAAGTATCTGTAAATTAAACATTGTAAGGAGTAAATGATTCTATTATCATTATGGATATATGATAGGCTAATATCTAGATCAGAGACTCCTTACTCCGATTTGCAAAAATTTATCAAAAAGTTATAATATACATATGCACTAGGGGTGCCTTATGGCTGAGAATATACCCTTAAACCAGTTCAAGGTAATGCTTGCGGGGGAAAGTGTCTGACCTCTTATTAGCATTGTGCTAGAAGGAGGTATTTTTTATGGAAAATAATAAAAATTGGACAACGAGAATGTTAACTGAGGGAGCTATTTGTTTAGCCTTATCATTTGTGTTGGGACGTATTAAGCTTTTTACCATGCCTCAAGAAGGTTCAGTTACTGCTGGACAAATGATTCCTTTGATTATATTTGCTATGAGATATGGAACAGGAAAGGGGTTTGTTGTTGGAGCCTTATATGGGATTATAGATATGATGCTAGGTGGGGGTATATATCATCCAGTGCAAGCAATCCTAGACTATCCATTAGCGTTTGGACTGTTAGGTCTTGCTGGGATCTATGCAGAAGAATTCCAAAAGACCAAATCAATAGCACCTGTGTTAAAAGGATCTGCTATTGGAGTTTTAGCTAGATTAATTTGTCATGTGTTGTCAGGAGTTATATTTTTTAAAGAATATACACCAGAAGGGATGAATTCATGGGTTTATTCAATAACCTATAATGGATCTTTCTTGGCGGTAGAATTTATAATAACTGTATTAATCATATATCTACTAAGAAATTTCTTGACAAGAGATTTACCTAAATTAGAAAATAGATAATATTTTTTTGGAGCAAGCTTTAACTTGCTCTTTTTTTATTTAATTTAAAAAAATGAAAAAAGTGCTTGCATTTATTTAAAACCATGCTATAATATTATTGTACTAAGATAGTAATACAATAATACAAATTAAGGAGACGTAGATGGACTTTGATAATTCTAGACCTATCTATCTGCAACTTCTAGAAGAATTTAAGCTAAAAATATCGACTGGACAATGGCCCGCAGGTTCTAAGATTGATTCCGTAAGAAACCTTGCAAGTACTTATGAGGTCAATCCAAATACGGTTCAAAAAGCTCTGGTAGAGCTTGAGCGTGCTGGACTTACAGAAACCAGACGAACAGCTGGTAGATTTGTTACAGAAAATAAAAACTTGATATTAAAATTAGAAAATTCTTCCTTTTATGAATTAGCAGACCAATTTATAGAAGGAGCGGAAAATTTGCACTTAGATATTAATCAAGCTATTGATCAATTAAGGTTATATTGGGAGGGAAAAGATGATTGAGGCTAAAAACTTAACTATGGTCTATAACGGCAAAGCTGTTTTAGACAATGTCAACTTAAACTTAGATGATGGGCAGATTGTTGGACTTGTAGGTGAAAATGGATCTGGTAAAACAACGCTTATAAGAATACTTGCAGGTCTTGAGAGAAACTACCAAGGTAGAGTAAAAATAAATGGTGAATTACCTGGTGGAGATACTAATAATATGGTGTCATATCAACCAGATCATCTGGCTTTAGATGATAACTTAAAAATCTATCAAGTAGTAGATATATATAATAAATTTTTTGAAGACTTCTCTAGCGATCAATTTTATAAACTATTAGAAAAATTTGAAATATCCAAAGATCTAAAGATTAAGGAATGTTCTAAAGGAATGAAAGAAAAACTTCAAATAGCCTTAACTTTATCAAGAAAATCTAAGATCTATCTTTTAGATGAACCATTAAGTGGTATTGACCCAAAATCAAGAAAGATGGTTTTAACTACTATAATCGATAACTTTGATTATGATGGAACTTTGCTTTTATCAACACATTTAATCGGTGAAGTAGAACGTGCCTTAGATAGAGTCCTATTTATGGATCATGGTAAACTAGTGGTAAATGAGAGCGTTGATGATATAAGGGAAAAACACCACATGGGTGTTGAAGATTACTTTATGGAGGTTATATAATGGGAAAACTTTTAGGACAAATATTTAAAGAAGACTTTAAGTCTATAATATTATGGTTATTATTGCCAATAGCTTCGGCCTTAATGTTTTTACAATTATTAAATATCTTTAAAGATAGCCCTTTTTTAGGAATTGGAATGACAATTTCTATGACTTTGCTTACCATAGGTCCTCTTATAGCTCTAGGGATAGCTGCTAAAAATGATTATGAAAGATTCTATGGGAAAAATGCAGCCTTCTATTCAGCCTTACCCTTAGCTTCATCAGCAATTAGTGGTGCAAGGCTTGTAGGATTCATATTACTAGGGATTTTAATAGCTATTGTTACTTTTATAAACTATATCATATTAATATTAGTTACTTCTAACTTAAGCATAGGAGAGCTTTTAGACTCAATAGCAAATGGTATCGGACAAATAGGTTCAAATACTGTGCTTGCTTTGATAATTACTATATTTACTATAGGACTTTATTTAGTAAATATAATAATGCTAGCTAATACAGCTGGATCTACTAAGTTATTTGGCAAAAAATCAAAATGGACACCTATAATTATATTCCTAGTATTATTTTTTGCCCTAGGTATGCTATCATCTAAGATTCAAGCATCTGCTTTAGCTGAGTATGTATCTTCTACTTTTAATTATGGGCCAAATAATTTAGAGATATCTGCAGAGCTTCCTAGTGCTTCTATGGCTTTTCCTATAATTATAAATATAGTAATATCAGCTATTCTTTATGGTCTAACATATTACTTCCATGATAAAAAGTTATCAGTAAACTAAGAAGTTTTGAGGGGGATACTCCCCCTTTTTTCTTTTATAAAATATTGATTTGGTGTATACTTGACTTAGCTAACTTAGTAAAAGGAGAAACTATGAAAGAAGCCCTTTTTATATACAATCCTAATAGTGGTCAAAGAATAATCAATGAGCACTTGTCTTGGATTGTTGATTATTTAAGTGAGAGAGAATATTTAGCAAGTATATATGCAACTCAAAGCCCAAAAGATGCAAGTGAAACTATTGTAGAATTGGGAAATAGATTTGATGAAATTATAGTAGGTGGTGGTGATGGAACACTTGATGAAGTCATAGCAGCTGTATCAAAACTTGATATAGACCCTTTGATAGGATACATACCAACTGGTTCAACAAATGATTTTTCAAAATCTTTAAATATTCCAAAGGATGTAGAAAAGGCTACTAAAGTAGCCACAAGAGGTTATCAAAAGCGCATAGATATAGGGAAAATTGATGATAAGTTTTTTGTATATGTAGCAGCTTTTGGAACAATAGCAGAAGTTTCCTATAATACTGGCCAAGATGTCAAAAATATCTTTGGTAGAAATGCATATATATTTGAAGGTCTTAAGCAAACTTTACCTCTAATTAACATTCCAACCTATAAAATAGAAGTATCAGTAGATGGAGATACCATAAAGGGAGATTTCATCCATTTTATGGTAACTAATTCAGTGTCTGTAGGCGGTTTTATAGGCATAACAGGAGATAATGTCGGTTTATCGGATGGGATATTTGAGCTAACCATGGTAAAGCGTCCCCAATCTCTTTCTGATATAAATAAGATAATATTTGGTTTAACAAATAGAAAAGAAAATGATATGTTAATTCTCCGTCAAGGAAGTGAGTTTGAGATAAAAACTAACAGTAAAGTAGCCTGGTCTTTGGATGGTGAGTATGGTGGATCTACTACTCATGCAAAAATTAAGGTGGAACAAGAAAAAATAAGAATGCGAACTGGATTACGTAACTAGTCTATCTTTTTACCCCAAAAGAGCTAGATTTTCAAATTTGTTTTACGAAAAAGTGCTAATTTGATATAATATAATTGAGAACCTAGGAGGTAAAAATGTTTAAAATAGGCGATAAAATCGTATACCCCAACCATGGTGCGGGTATAATTGATTCTATTGAAAAAAAAGAATTTTTAGGAGAAGAGAAAGATTATTTTATCCTAAAAATGCCAATCGGTTCTATGGATATTTCGATTCCAATGGCAAATATTGACAAAATGAACATAAGAGAGGTCATCGGCAAAAAAGAAGGCGATGAAGTACTTAGAATCTTAGATGATGATCCTACCCAAATGTCAAATAACTGGAATGTCCGCTATAGACAAAACCAAGAAGTTATTAAGTCTGGGGATATATTTGAAATTGCAAAAATGGTTAGGAACTTAGCGATTTTAGATAAAGAAAAGGGTCTATCCACTACTGAGAAAAAATTATTAAACAGGGCAAGACGAATTATGGCTAGTGAGTTAGTCATGGCAGGTTCTCTAGAAAAAGAAAAAGCTGAAGAAATGATAGATGAATCTATTGGTCTTTGATTGTTTTCTTTAAAAATGATAACAAGGAGCATAAATGAAGCGAATAATTCAATTGGTTATTACGCTAATTGGAGCTGCTCTTGGTATTGTAATATTAAATGTGGTTAATGCCGCAAGTTCTTTCATAGATTCTAGCGGCATTATATTTATAATTGCAAACATAATAGCAGGGCTAATTGGAGGAATAATCTTTTATTTTATATCTACATCATTTGTAGATAAATTTCTCGTTAATTTCTCGAATATAGAAGGACAAATTAGTGAGATACCAGCAGGAAATCTTATAGTCGGTACAGTTGGAGCGATAATTGGTATTCTTATAGCAACCTTAATTACAAGACCTTTAACCAGCTTACAATTACCATATGTAGGCAATTCTATTTTTGTGTTATTATCTATTTTATTATATATTGGTTTAGGTTATTTAGGATGGAGAGTTGCTACAAAAAATAGTGATGATTTTTTAAATCTTTTTAAGACCTCTAAAGAGAACAAAGAAAATAAAGATTCTCGTCATATTTTAAAATCTAGTAAAAATAGTAAGATTGCTAGTCCAAAAATCCTTGACACATCTGTAATTATAGATGGCCGTATAGTAGATATTATAGATACAGAATTTATAGAAGGTGAGCTTATTATTTCTGAGTTTGTCCTAGAGGAACTTCAACATATAGCTGATAGTCCAGATGATCTTAAAAGAGAAAGAGGCCGTAGGGGCTTAGATATAGTAAACACTATCAAAAAAAGTGGTAAGATTAATTTTAGAATAACTGATGTTGATTATCCTGAGATTAAAGAAGTTGATAGCAAACTTTTAAAGTTAGCTATGGATATGGATGGTAAAATATTTACCAATGACTATAATCTAAATAAGGTTGCAGATGTTCAAGGCATACCAGTTTTGAATATAAATGATCTTGCCAATGCACTTAAACCGGTAGTAATTCCTGGAGAGCATATGAAAATAGATGTAATCAAGGAAGGTAAGGGTAAAAACCAGGGAGTTGGATACTTAGATGACGGAACTATGGTTGTAGTTGAAGATGGTGATAAATATATAGACCAAACCATAAATGCTGTCGTTACCAGTGTTTTACAAACTTCTGCAGGGCGTATGATTTTTGTAAAGAGTGAAGAGGACTAGATGTTTGATAACAAATTTTTATCAGCTATCATAACTTCAGCTGGATCTGGAAGACGTATGAATAGCAATATAAATAAGCCCTTTTTAGAAATTGAAGGTAAAAAGATTATAGAACGTACTTTAGATACCATAGTAGGTATCGAGGAATTTGATGAGATTATCTTAGTTATCAGACGTGAAGATGAGGATATTATCAAAGATATACTCAAAAATTATGATAGAAAGATTAAGTATGTTTACGGTAGTGATACTAGAGAAAAGTCAACCTTTGAAGGACTTAAAGCTTTAAATAAAAAAACACAATTGGTCTTAACCCATGATGGGGTAAGGCCTTTTGCTAGTAGAGAGCTTTTCTATAAAACATTAGATGAACTTAGAGAATATAAGGCAGTAGTAAGCGCTACAAAAACTAAAGATACAGTTAAAATCGTAGATGAAAATATGCTTGTGGATTTTACCCCACATAGGGACTTTGTTTATAATATTCAAACTCCCCAAGCTTTTGATAAAAATATACTATTTTCTATGTATAAGAAGTATGTTGCTAGTGAATTTATGATAACAGATGATAGTCAGTTATTTGAATTTTTCAATAGACAAGAAGCAGTAAAAGTAGTTGAAGGAGAATATTCTAATATAAAAATCACTACTAATGAAGATATATTATTTGCAGATGCATATATTGAAACCCAGAATAGAGGGCAAAGATGAGAATAGGAATAGGATATGATGTTCATAGGCTAGTAGAAAATAGGGATTTGATTCTTGGTGGAGTCAAATTTGATTATGAAAAAGGCCTATTAGGGCATTCTGATGCAGACGTACTTACACATGCTATTATGGATGCTATACTAGGAGCTTTAGCAGAAACTGATATAGGAAATTTATTTCCAGATACAGACCCTAAATATAAAGGTATTTATTCAATAGAATTACTTGATAATGTAGTAAAGCTAATGGATGATAGAGGGTATAAGATAGGTAATATTGATAGTGTAATAATTTGTGAAATGCCTAAGATAAGTCCAAAGAGAGAAGAAATAAGGAAATTACTTAAAGAGCATCTAAATACTGATATGGAAAACATATCAATCAAAGCTTCAACAAGTGAAGGTCTAGGCTTTACAGGAGAAGGTCTAGGTATAGAAGCTCGTGCAGTTGTAATATTAGAGGAGAAATGATGAAAAGATTTGTAACAAGTGAATCAGTAACAGAAGGCCATCCAGATAAAGTTTGTGATAGGATTTCTGATGCAATACTAGATGAATGTTTAAGACAAGATAAAAATAGTAGAGTTGCTTGCGAGACAGTAACCTCAACTGGTTTAGTTTTAGTAGTTGGAGAAATTTCCACAACAGCCTATGCACCAGTAGAGCAAATAACTAGAAATGTCATAAAAGAAATAGGATATGATGATCCTAGTTTAGGGTTTGACTATTCAAATGTAGCAGTTTTAACCTCGTTAATAGAGCAATCAGCAGACATTGCCCAAGGTGTAAATAGTGCCCAAGAATATAAATCAACTAATGAAAAATATGACCGAATAGGTGCAGGAGATCAAGGTATTATCTTTGGATATGCAGATAATGAAACGGAAGAATATCTACCAGTATCCGTAACCTATGCTCATAAACTTTCCATGAGACTTACTGAAGTGCGTAAAGATGGAACTCTTTCATATCTAAGACCAGATGGAAAAACTCAAGTGACTGTAGAATATGATGATGATAAACTAGTTAGAATCGATAATATAGTTATTTCTGTTCAACATACAGAAGATGTATCATTAGAAAAAATTCGTCAAGATATAATAGATGAAGTAATAAATAAAGTTATAGATGATAGTTTAATTGATGAAAATACAAGAATCTATGTAAATCCAACAGGTAAATTTGTAATAGGCGGTCCAAAGGGAGACAGTGGACTAACAGGTCGTAAGATCATAGTTGATACTTATGGCGGATACTCTAAAGCAGGTGGTGGAGCATTTTCTGGAAAAGATCCTACTAAAGTTGATAGATCAGCTGCTTATATGGCAAGATATGCAGCTAAAAACATGGTTGCAGCAGGACTTGCGGATAAACTTGAAATAGGTATATCCTATGCTATAGGTGTAGCACATCCACTTTCAATTTACGTAGATAGCTTTGGAACTGGCAAATATGATGACGAGAGACTACTGGAAATACTAAGGGAAAACTTTGATTTTAGACCACAAGCAATTATAGATTATTTAGATCTGTTAAGACCAATCTATAAAGAAACATCATCTTATGGACACTTCGGTAGAAATAATCCCGATTTTACATGGGAAAAACTAGATAAGGTAGATATACTTAAAAATTATTAGGAGAAAAAATGGCAAGCTTTAGAAGAAGTGTAGCAATAGATTTAGGAACAGCTCAAGTTCTAGTCTATGTAAATAACAAGGGAATAGTTTTAGAAGAACCATCAGTAATAGCCATTGATATCCTAACAGATGATATACTTGCAGTAGGAAGCGAAGCTAAAAAACTTGTTGGCAGGACTCCAGGTAACATTAAGGCAGTTATGCCTATGAAAGATGGAGTTATAGCAGACTTTCCAGCAACAGAGCGCATGCTTAAGTACTTTTTAGAAAAATCAATAAGCAAGGCTCTTATAAAACCAGACGTTCTCATCTGTGTTCCAAGTAGATCAACTCAAGTTGAAAAAAGAGCAGTTCTTCAAGCAAGCGAAAATGCTGGAGCACACAGGACTTATCTTATAGAAGAACCTTTAGCAGCAGCAATTGGAGCTGGGGTTGATATAACAGATGCAGGTGGAGAATTAGTCCTTGATATAGGTGGAGGAACCACAGATATAGCGGTTATTTCCATGGGTCAGATTATAGCAAGTACATCAGTGCCAGTAGCAGGTCTAAGCTTTGATAAAGCTATTAAAGATTATATAAGATCAAGATATGGATTACTTATTGGAGATAACAAGGCAGAAGAAATAAAAATTGAATCAGGTAAGGCAGAACCTAGCGAATCCATAGAAGTTGCAGGTAGGCAAATAACAGATGGACTTCCAGCAAAAGTATATGTCCCAGTAGGAGAAATTGCTCTAGCGATAAAACCTGATGTGGATTTAATCGTGGATGGGGTAAAAAAAGTATTAGAGGTAACACCTCCAGAACTAGCTGCAGATATATATGAAAAAGAAATTATTCTAACAGGTGGTGCAGCTTATACATTAGGTCTGCGTGAGCGTATAGGAGAAAAATTCCAAATAAACGTAAAAATAGCAGAAAATGCAGAACAATGTGTAATAGTAGGCACAGGTAGAGCTTTAAATTGGCTAGATGAAATAGATAAAGGACATAATGAATCTATTAAGGCTAAGCAAAAAGAACTTGAAAAGAATGAAAAATTAAGGAGAAGATAATGACAAAAACATTAGTAATGGTAAGACACGGTCAAAGTGAATGGAATCTTGCAAACAAATTTACAGGATGGGTAGACGTAGATCTTTCTGAAAAAGGAACAGAAGAAGCTATAGAAGCTGGTAAAAAAATAAAAGAAGCAGGTATAGTATTTGACCATGCACATACATCTATACTAAAACGTGCTATAAAAACCTGTAACTATGTACTAGAATATTCTGAGCAACTATTTGTTCCAGTAGAAAAATCATGGAGACTAAATGAACGTCATTATGGAGCTTTACAAGGGCTAAACAAAGCAGAAACAGCTGAAAAATACGGGGATGAACAAGTTCACATTTGGAGAAGATCATATGATACACTCCCTCCATTATTATCAGAAGAAGCTCAAAAAGAACAATTAAACATGAGACAGTTTAAAAATCTTCCACAAGATGTAATCCCAGCAGCAGAAAACTTAAAGATTACTCTAGATAGAGCATTACCATATTTCTTTGATAATATAGCTCCACAGTTACTAAAAGATGAAACAGTATTAGTAGCAGCTCATGGTAATAGCTTAAGAGCATTAGCAAAGCACATAGAAGAAATTTCAGATGAAGATATAATGGACTTAGAAATCCCAACAGGTCAACCACTAGTTTATGAATTAGATGATGATCTTAAGATGGTTAAAAAATATTATTTATAAGCGTACGCTTATAAATAATTTAAATTAAGCTATAGCCATTTCGACTAGATGAATATACCCTAATTTGGTACATTCATCCCTGAAACTAGTGCGAAAGCACGGAAAAGTTTGCCTAGCAAACGAGTTTTAGTGTGAGTGAAGCGAACTCATGGATAGATCTAATGGGATTTCTCTACTCACTATGTTCTGTCGAAATGGTCGAATTTTATATTTTATCAATAGTCTAAGTAGAGTTTAATCTCTACTTTTTTAACTTATAGAATGATAGAACTTTATTAAAATTATTTTCTATAAGAAAAATATAATGATGATTTATTTAATAATATTTAGCTAATTAATTGGCAGATCCTTACTTAACTTAGGATCTGCCAATATAATTTAAAGAAATATTAGTAGTATATATAAAATAAATTTTAAACTTTGTAAATTAAAGCTCTATTCATTATTTTAGGGTTTATGTATAGTATATATATTAGGTAAATAAGTATAACCAATATACCACTATAAAAATAAGTTATATATTGAGGTAAATATTTCATTATAAGAAAGATAGATAATGCATATAAAAACTCTATAAGAGAATTTTTAGCTCTATCTTTATAGATATTAAGAGCCATTGTAGTAGCTGAGCTAAAAGTAACAATTAAAACAGCAATGCTAAAAATTTTAATACCTTCAAAAGAAAAAAGCGATATTATCATTGCTGTAAAAATAGTAATTGGTTGAAAATATTTGTGTTCTATTATAGTCATGGAATAATTGCCTTTCATATTTACCTATTAAATTTTTTGCTACAATATACTTTTTATAGTTTGAACTATATAATGTATAAATATCTTCCTATTAAAAGCGTAATACTTTTATCATTATTTTTTTAAAGAATTAATATCTTAATTATCTTTTATTATATTTAGAATTTATTGTAAATTATTTTTATAATATTTTGCATAATAATAAAAAGAATGTATGTATTCAGTATTTTTTTAATTTAGTTTTCATCAATGGTAATTTATATAAAAATATATTTACATTTGTCATTAGAAAGTATATAATCTATATATAAACAAAAAGGAGAAAATATGAAAATAGCATCAGTAGAAAATGAAAACGGTGTATCTTCTCTCTTAAACTCACATTTTGATAAACATGAAGTAGTTATACATAAATTCGAACAAATGGAAGACTTGATTGACTTAGATTTAGATAGCTACGATCTAATCTTGGTAGATATGACCTATAATAAGTGTCTTCAAGTAATTCAATACATAAAACAAACTACATCCGTTCCAGTAATATATCTAACAGAGAGAAATACAGATAATCCTTACGAGCAAGAATTAGATGATAAGGACTTTGTCATCCACTCTAATACTCGTGAGGAATTTATCAACAATATCTTTGATAAGGTAGAAGAAATCAACGATACAAATATTGTAAGATTAGGATTTTGTACTATGGAAGAAGATAACGGTATCTTTAGAATAGGTAATGATATCCTAGACCTAACCAAGTTTGAAATAAGCATCTGCTCAGTACTAATATCTAATATGGGTAAAACCTTATCCAAGGATGAAATAGTAGAGGCTATGGAAAAGAAAGGACTTAAAACGACAGAAAGATCAGTTAGGGAGCATATTAGAAAAATAAGACTAGAATTTAAAAAAGCTGACTTAAATCCAATTGAAACTGTAAACCGTAAGGGTTATAGGTGGGTACTTGATTCTTGTACACCTTAAAAGGAGTTAATAATGGACTATAATTTAGATTATATAGGTAATGAAATAAGGAATATAAGAAAAGAAAAGAAACTAACCCAAGAGGATTTGGCCTTTGCTGCTGACTTATCAGTAGATACAATAAGGAGGCTTGAAAGCGGAAAGGTAGATATAAAGCTTAGCTCTTTATTGGTTATTTTAGAAGAGCTGGGTCTTGAATTTGACACTATATTCAATTATTTTCAGGGATCTATATGGTCGTATATAGATGATTACATAACTGACTTAGATTATTATATGGATGAATTTAACTATGAAAAAGTAGAGGAAACATTAGGAGAATTTGAGAAGGTAAATAAAGATATTCTACCTAATTTTTATCAAAAAAAATATAGTCAGTATCTTAAATTTTACCAATCTATAATTTATAATCCGAAAAGAAGTAGCCAAAGTTTTATAAAAGGTCTAAATGAGGCTATGGTCATATCTCATAAAGACTTTAAGATTAAAAAGTATAAAAATTATAACTATACAAATTTCGAATACAGGATATTATCTGCTATGGTCCCTTATTATAGGGAGAATGGAGACATTGGATTTAGCTACGACATACTACTATTTATATTAAATAATATAGGTGAAAATAATAATTTATATCCGAAAATATCTTATAATATTAGTAGGTCATATAGCAATGATGGTGATGTTGAAAAAGCTTTAGAGTGGAATAAAAAATCTATCGATTCATCTATTAGAAATAATGACACTATTAACTTGATTAATTCATATTATCAGAGAGGAGATATTCTTTTTAAAGAGAAAAACCCAGAGTTTTTATCATATTTAAATAAATCTATGGACTTATGTTTACTAACAAATAGGCCAGAATTAAAAGAAAAATTTAATAAATTAATTTATCGAGACAAGTAACCATGCTTCAAAGCCAGTTTTTGTTAAGTTAGTACTAAAAATTTCAAATTCTTTTTCAGTATGAACTAATAAAGATTGGTTTTTGCTTATTTATCAGTATTTGTACAGGTATTTTGAACATGCACATAGGCTATTAAATAATATTTTAAAATATTTTATAATAAAGACATAGAATAAGTGTACACTTTCTATTCTAAAAATATAATTGGTAGGTTTAATTATGGAAAACAAAATAAAAGCATTAGCGGTAGCAGGACTAATATTATTTAGTACGCCAGTTTCTTTTGCAGATCAAGAGTATAGATTTGATTCATTAAACAATGATGTGGTTACAGTAGAATCAGAGAGTGTTAGCACTTATTCATCAAAAACCTACGACAGTGGAGTTAAGGATTGGCTAGGTGGAAAGTGGAGACACGGGGTTAATACTTCTCAGGTATGGTCACGATTTTATCACGCAAGTAAATATCATAATACTAGTGTAAAGGGCGCAGGCGGAAAGATAGCAAGATCTGGTAGAGTTGCTCCTAGCAATACAGCCTATGCTAGCTGGGAAAGTGCAGCTTTTGGAAATGAAGCATATGCAAATGTAGAATAAGATACTGTTAAATCCAGCTAGATAAAATACTTTTGTTTTTTTCTAGCTGGATTTCTATTAAGGTAAATAAATATATGAAAAAAATACTCAAGATACTCACGACAATAACATTAATACTAAGTTCCCTAACTTATTTCTATTACATAGATAACAATCAGGCTATAGGTAAATTTCCTGATTTTGATAAGTTTGTAAATCTTGTCAACTATAATGATGAGGATATTAGAGATGACATTGCTAAAGCTGCATCAGATAATAATATCAATTTAATAAAGTTTGTCAAGAAGTCTAGAGTTGATAGAAAAGAAAATATAGATGTAGATGCTTATTTATTTTTAAGTGATCCGAGTAGTTTTAATAAGTCCCATAAGGACTTAAAGATAAATGAAGATAGCAATACTTCTAATAAATTTCATAGCATAAGTTCTAATAATCTTTTAACTAAAAACAATATAGATATAAAAAAATATGAAGATATCGACATAGATAATATATCTGGAGACTATGCTATAAGTGGAGATCAAAATAATGTCGAATCATTTATAGATGATTTAAAAGCTTATGCAGATATTGTACAGACACCTGATTATATGAGTGCTTCTGAAATGACTATGAAAGAGTTTTTCTTAATGCTTGTCATTAATTTGATTAGTATTTTTGCTACTATATTTGCTTTGCTTATTTATAATAGGAGCCTAGTTAAGGAGCTGTCCATATCACTCCTATTTGGATATGATGATAAGAAGATTGCCGCAAACAAGTCTGTTAATCTTATAGCTATGCCTATATTAATAGCTTTAATAATTGATTCCGCCTTGCTCTATAACTTAGTTAATCCAGATAGTATTGGTGGATTTTTGATAGCTATGAATCCTATGTATATATTTATTTTATTATTTGCTTTAGTAGTATTTTTATTAGAATTTATCCTATTATTATATAAAACAAATTATGAAGATATATTAAGTGTATTAAAGGGAGAGAGAAAGGTTTCTGCTAAGTTTTTATCAATATTTAAAATAATATTTGCAGGATCCTTGGCCTACTTACTAGCTATCACTGTCTTTTCTTTAAAAGACTATAAAGATGTAAATGAATATTTAAATGATTGGGACGATGCAAAATCATACGCCAACATAGCCACTGGGGCGCCTTGGCAATATGTAATTGATGGAGATAAAGATAAAGAATTAGTTGCAAAACCTACAGAAGAATTGGCTAGACTCTTGGTAGATAGAGGGGCAGTATTATTCCTAAACCCATACCAAGACGTCGAAGGGTTAAATATAGATGATGACTTATTTGGAGAACATAGGTTAAATAATGGAAAATTTGCCTTCATTAACCACAATTACCTTACAAAGTTTGATATATTAGATGATAAGGGACATGCTTTAGATACTAAAGCAAAGGAAAATGAATGGGTTATATTAGTTCCAGAAGATATTAACCTTACTGATCAAGATTTGAATGATATCAAAGAAAAACAAATATCTGAATCTAAAAATAGTGATGATTTAGTTCGGAATATTGTAAAAATAAAAAGCGGCCAAAAGCTACCATGCCTAGATTCCAGTGCTAGGATCGATCAGCCTTATTCGGACAATTATGTTTACATTTTAATAAATGAGGACGGACTTAGGTCAGAAGAAAGCTTACTGTCTAATGGATTAGATAATGGGCAGCTACACCCTTATCTAGATAAGGGTGAGGAGAGTCTAGCAGATTTAAAGGAACTAATATCCACTACGCCAGCTAGTAAGTATGTTCTTTGGATAGAGACAGCCTATGACTATGTAGAATACCAGGTTCAAAGATACAAAAATGAAACTATAATTTATATTATAGCTTCAATTATCCTACTATGTATTTATGGATTTATAGTAAATACAGATCATAAAAATTATTATTTAAACTATGGAGATGAAGCTGCAGTAAAGAGCTTATTTGGTTATCCTTTTAAGGATATCCACAAGGCTAAGATAAGATCTATAGCTTTGTCATATCTACTATCTATAGCTATCTACTATCTAGTACTCAGACTGAGTGTAGTTTTTGGAGGATTAGGCTTTTATGCTCCAAGAGAAGGTTGGACTAACAGGATGGTTTTAATAGGCTTTGGGATTAGCCTCCTCTTATTTATAATATTTACTCTTGCTGAAATAGTAATGTTAAGAAAAGAAGCTAATATAATCAAAAGTTTAAAGGAGGATAAGTAATGAAACCCCAAATAAGCTTGAAAAATATAAACAAAACTTATGGTGACCACGAGGTGCTTAAGGATGTAAATCTTGATATATATTCTAAAGACTTTATAACTATTTTTGGAAAAAGTGGTAGTGGTAAGTCTACCTTGCTAAATATCCTAGGAACCCTGGAAGACTATGATAGTGGTAGTATAAGAAGCTTTGGTTATTCTGATCCTTATAAGGATAAAAATAAGTCAATGATCTTAAGGAGAGAAAGGATAGCTTATCTGTTTCAAAACTTTGCCCTTGTAGATAATATGACTGTTAAAGAAAACATTGACATAGCCCTAAAATATAGTGAGTTTAAAAATGATAAAGAAAAGATAAATATTACTTTAGATAAGCTAGGCATAGCTGATAAGCTAAATAATAAAGTATATGAATTATCAGGTGGGGAGCAACAAAGGGTAGCTATGGCAAGAGTTTTATTAAAGCCTTATGACCTGCTCCTGGCAGATGAGCCTACAGGGTCATTAGATACTATAAATAAAGATATTTTGATGCAGCTTTTTCTAGAGGAAAATGCTAAGGGCAAAACTATAGTAATAGTAAGCCATGATAAAGATTTTGCAAATATAAGCAAGACTAGCTATGAAATAATTGATAAATGTTTGGAGATTAAAAAATGAAGAGAAATAAAAAGAACACAGCCTTATTTGTTTTGATAGCTGTAGTAGTTATAGGATTAGCAGTTTATTTTATAAATAGAAATAACAATAAGCTAGAAGCGGTGCACATAGGAAATGATAGTAAGCAAGATTTTGAAGCTTTAGGAATTGCAGATGATAGCCAAATCCTCCTTTGCAAGGATGAGAATAGCAACTATGTAATACCAAATAGTCTTTTTGCTAATGGCGGCACTTTTAGGATAGTGGCAAAAGACTCAGAGGGTAATAGCTATACTAGCAAAGAGATAAGTCTTAAAGAAAATGATAAGATAAAAATAAAAAATGTTTCAGATAATGAACTTATTTTAGAAAATGAAAATAAGGGAGAAAAGAAAGATATAGACATACCAGATATCAAAAACTGGGATATTAGCAAAGATGGAGATAATCTAGGAGCAAACTTTAGTTCAAAGACTGATTATGATTATACAGTGTATGTTGTAGGTAAGGGTGGCGAACTTGCTATATCTGATACTTTAAATAATGGAAAAGAAGTTTCAGCAAGTTGGGAAGCAGGGAAAAATATGACTTCCTTAGTTAAATTTGACCTAAAATAAACTTGAAAAATGTTTTCCTTGTGATATAATAATAACAAGAAGTAAATAATTTATAAGTTTGTTTGGACTTGAATATATTATAGGATTATTCTAGTCATACGAGCTTAATTCGGGGTAAGGTGAAATTCCTAAACCGGCAGTTATAGTCTGCGAGCCATCTTGGTTGAATTGGTGAAATTCCAATACCGACAGTATAGTCTGGATGAGAGAAGTATATAATAGCACTTCCTTTATGTTATGGATGGATTAGCTAACTTTCATGCCCTGATTATTAGGGCATTTTTTATTGCCCATATTAGGAGGTATTAATGAATCAAAGTAGAAGTAAATCATTTAGTTTAGATAGGATTACAAAAGTTGGAATTCTTTCAGCTTTATCATATGGGCTTATGTTTATCCAAGTACCAATACCTATAGCACCACCATTTATGAAACTAGACCTAGCAGATGTCCCTTCTTTAATAGGTGGCTTTGCCCTAGGACCTTGGTATGGGGTTATGATCCAATTTATAAAAAACTTACTCAATCTTTCAAAGACAATGACAGGTGGAGTAGGAGAATTATCTAACTTTATAGTAGGATCAACATTTGTTCTAGTATCAAGTTTAATTTATAGAAATAACAAGACCAAAAAGAACTCTATATTATCTTTAATATTAGGAGTTCTTGCAATGAGTGCAGTAGCAACTATATCCAATGCCTTTGTAGTATTCCCATTATATGGTAAGGCAATGAATATGGACTTATCAGCTTTTGCAGCTCAGGCTGGAAAAAATTCTTTAGTAAAAAATTATTTTACACTTATGATATTTTCAATCGCACCATTTAATATAATTAAAGGTGCTGTAGAATCTATTGTAACTGAGCTAATTTACAAGCGTATTTCGCCAATACTAAAATATTCGTAAGTTTTTAGGCCCTGATATCCACTACTTGGATTCAGGGCTCTCTTTGTACTCGTCCTCTTATCTTAAAGAAGAAAGTAGTAATTAATGAATAATATTGAAATAAAAAATTTAAATCTAAAATTAGGAAATAGTGATATCCTTAATAATATAAGTTTTGATATAATAGCTGGGAAAATTACAGGTTTTATAGGGAATAACGGAGCAGGAAAGACTAGTTTGATAAAATGTTTGACTAGTTTTTATAGAAATTATGATGGAAGTATAAAGATAAATAATCAAGATCTAAAAACAATTCACATATCCTATATAACAGATAGTCCTGTTTACTACGAAGAGTTAACTTTTGGCGAGCATATAGAATTTATATCGGCTATCAATGAGTCCAAAGAGTTAATAGATTATTATATAGATTTATTTGAAGTTAGAAGATATCTTAATCATTTCCCGAGTGAACTTTCTAAAGGAACACTACAAAAAATGATGATCATCTTAGCCTTACTAAGAAATAAGGAACTTTTGATAGCGGATGAACCCTTCACAGGGCTTGACCCAAGTCAATTAGATGTATTTAAATCTGAACTAATAAGCTTAAGAAATAAAGGCTGTGCTATACTTATATCCTCCCATCAATTGAGTTTGATAGATGAGATATGTGATAATTTCGTTTTTATTAAGGAAGGACAAGTAGTCTATGCTTCTGATAAGTCTGCTAAGGATAATAATACTTACGACTTATATAGGAAATATTTTGGGAAGTGATATGTTTGCGAATAAAGTATTAATTGCAAATGATATAAGAATAAAAAAACGTCAATTTTTAAAACTTATAAAAAACTATCCCTTAATCTTGATCCTGATTCCAGCAATATTTGCTATGGCAATATTTTACGCCGATAAATACATAATTTATTATATTCCATTAGTTGATAAGAGTCTATTAACAACTAGCTTGGCTCTATTAATAGCACTTTATGGTTTCTTGTCTAGGAAAAGTCTAATAAGAATTGACCATGCTCATCTACTGTATTTAAATGATGAAGAAATAGTTGATTTATTAAGATTAAAGTTTCTCAAAAAGGCTGGTATTTACATAATAGTTTTTTATCCATTAAATATACTATTAAAGCTTGGAAATGCTGATATAGCACTTATATTTCTAACACTGGTCTATCAAGATATACTGGGATTATTTTTCTATAATTTGAAAGATAAAAAATTAGCTAATATATTTAGATTTTCCTTGATTTTAATGCTAGTCTTATTATATTTTAATTATAAACTTATCATAGTAGTATTTTTTATAATACTTACTGAGCTTATAATATTAGCTCATAAGTTTAGACTAGAAAACCTTGATAAGGACCAGTTATTTAAAGAGTTTAGGACCTATAATACTATCCAATCAGCAGCTAGGAATAAGGATTATTCTAAAATGCAAGTTATTAATAAGCAAAATCTTGCTAATAAGGGCAGATCTTATAGTTATTTTAATAAGCTAAGTTATAAAAATGCTATAAGCCAACAAGCTATACTGAGTCTTAGAAGAACTAGTTCTAGGGCAATAATTGGACTTGCTATAGGAGCCTATGTATTATTAGTAATTAATAAGTTTTACTTAGACAAATATTTTATAAATATTTTTATACTTTATAGCTACTTAACTAATGTGAATGCTATAGTATGTGAAAATTTTAAAAATCTTTTAAGAAAAGATCGACAAGGATTATTTATAGATGTAGAATACAAAGATTTGGTAAAATCTTATTCTATAATAAATTTTACTATCAATACTATATTTTTACTTGGATTTTCTATAATACTTAAGAACATATACTATTTAGGAATTAGCTTATTTTATGCTCCTATGCTATTATCTAGTATATATTTTAGCAAATATAATAAGAAAATAATTACTTACCTTAGCACTATATACCTACTAGCTATATTATTAATATTTCAAATTTCCTTATAGTTAGTAATACAAAATATTTTAGGGTATATTGCTAATAATAGATGTATTAGTTTTTAGTATCATATAGAAGTAGGAGGGTAATATATGAAATTGAGTCCTTTAGCTTATATTGTTATTATTGCGTCTGGGATAATATTAGCTTGGATTTTAATCAGTATAATAAAATTTATAATCAAGCTGATTAAGAAAAATAAGTAAAACTAATATTTGATTTTAAAATAATAAATTTATTGATTATATAAATCTATTTTACATAGAATATATGAACTAATATAGGTAGCAATGAACTGTATTAGTTCATTTTTTTTATTACAAAAATAGTATAATAGATAGATAAAGAGGATTTATGATTATTAATAATTTAGAAGAAATGAAAATTTTTGCAAATAAATTGGCATCTGGTCTTAAAGAAGGCGATGTCCTTAATTTGATAGGGGAGATGAGTGCTGGAAAGACTACTTTGACTAGCTTTATTAGCCAGTATTTTTCCGTAGATGATAGCTCATCTCCAACCTTTGCAATTGTAAATATATATGAGGGTGATATCAAAATATACCACCTAGATCTCTATAGATTTGATGATCCTGATGAGATTTTGGATATTGACTATGAGACTTACTTTTACCCAGATGATGGACTTACTATCCTTGAGTGGGGAGAGAATGTAGCTTACTATCTACCAGAAGATATGATAAATCTAGAGATTAGAAAAATTGATGAAAACAAGAGAGAAATAACAATTTCTGATGATTCAAGAAGGGGACGAGAGCTTAATGAATATCTTGACGATTTTAATATAAAATGATAGAAACATATAATTAATCTCTGATAATAATAATCTAATTATGTTATATTATTTACTTAATAGAAGTCAAGAAAAAAACTGCTATATCATTATAAAATTCAAGTTATTTATTGATGGAAAGGATTTTATATATATAGTTATTTTAGTTAAATATTTGACTGGACTTTGAACTTGTATTAATATTATGTGTAATTAATGTTGTATATTCGATTATCTTTATTATAGCATGGAGGATTTAATGATTAATGATTTAATAATACTTTTTATATTAATTTTAGCTTTTATTACACCATACTTACTTATAAAATCTATATTGGAGAAGAAAAAAAAGTATATAATTTTAACATGCTTATGTAATATGACTTTATTCAATTTAATTCTAGAATTTTTGTAAATTCTTTTTTTATAAATAGTGTATAATACTGAATAAGTAAGAGATTGTTTGATTTTAAAATAATAAGTTTATTGATTATACAGATCTATTTTACATAGAATGTATGAACTAATACGGGGAGTAATTAACTGTATTAGTTCATTTTTTTTTACTACAAAAATAGTATAATACAAAGATAAAGAGGGATTATGATTATTAACGGATTAAGTGAAATGAAAAAATTTGCAAATAAATTGGCATCCGGCCTTAGAGAGGGTGATGTCCTTAATTTGATAGGAGAAATGAGTGCTGGAAAGACAACCTTAACAGGATTTATAAGCCAGTATTTTTCTATAGAAAATAGCTCATCTCCAACCTTTGCAATTGTAAATATATACGAAGGAGATATCAAGATTTATCACCTAGATCTCTATAGATTTGATGATCAAGATGAGATTTTGGATATAGATTATGAGACATATTTTTATCCAGATGGTGGACTTACTATCCTTGAGTGGGCAGAGAATGTAAGTGATTATCTGCCAGATGATATGATAAATATAGAGATTAGAAAAATCAGCGAAAATAAGAGAGAAATAGAAATTTATGAGGATTCGGAAAGGGGAAAAGAAATAAATGAATATCTTGGCAATTGATACATCGACTATGATTTCTACTGTCACTATAGCTAGTGATAGTGAGATCATAGGCGATTTTAATGTAAACCAACAAAAGACCCATAGTGAATCCCTAGTTCCTATGATAGAAACTCTTTTGGATTTGCTTGGCATGAATATAAAGGATATTGATAGATTTGTTATATCTAAGGGTCCTGGCTCTTTTACTGGTCTTAGAATAGGAATGACTATAGCAAAAACTCTTGCACAAGCAAATGATAAAAAGCTAATAGCAGTGAGCACGCTTTTGGCTCTTGCTAATAATTCGTGTAGTGATAAGCTAAAAGTTCCTATGATTGATGCCAGAGGTAATAGGGTTTATGGAGCAGTGTATGATAAGGGCTTTAATGAAGTTATAAAAGAAGATTTGTATACCATAGATGTATTCTCAAAACTTGTTAATGAACTTGATGATGAAGTTGAATTGATAGGGGAAGTATCTAGTAAATACGAAGATTTATTTATTAATAGAAGGACTTTACCAATTTCTTTTAATAATTGTATAGGCAAATCTTTAATAAAAGTATGTCTTGAAAACCTTGATCAGTCCTACAACTTGTATGAACTAAGCCCAAATTATCTTAGAAAATCACAAGCTGAAAGAGAGCTTTTAAATGATAAGAAAAATGCAAATTAGTGATGCTGATGTAGTTTATGATATAGAAAATAAAGCCTTTTTTGAACCCTGGTCTAAGAAACATTTAATAAAGGAACTAGAGTCCAACTCCTTTTTGCGTCATTTTGTTGAAGAAATTGAAGGTAAAGTTGTAGGATTTTACATATCAAGCCATGTACTGGATGAAGTAGAAATTTTTACTATAGCAGTAGATCCAGCTTACCACCATATGGGCATTGGCACAAGGCTATTAAATCATTTAGTTAAATCTAGTAAAAATGAAAATGTCAGACAGATTTGGCTAGAGGTATCTACTAAAAATCTTGCTGCTATAAATTTATACGAAAAGTTTGGCTTTAGAATAATGGGCTTGCGTAAAAACTATTATCAAAAAATAGGTGAAGATGCCTATAATATGTTAAAGGAATTATAAATGTCTGATTTTTATACAATGGGAATTGAAACCAGTTGTGATGATAGCTGTGTGGCAATTCTTAAAAATGATAGAGAACTTTTAGTAAATTTAATATCATCACAAATCGATATTCATACTCTTTTTGGAGGAGTTGTTCCAGAGATTGCAAGTAGAAAGCACCTTGAAGCTATCAATCCTTTGATAGATAAGGCTCTTAATGAAACAAATCTTAGCTATGATGATATCGACTTAATATCTGTAACAAAGGGACCAGGTCTAATGGGGTCTTTACTTGTAGGCATCTCTGCGGCCAAGGCTCTATCTTTAGCTACAAATACTCCAATGATAGGAGCGAATCATATGAGAGGGCACATATGTGCAAATTATCTAGCAAATAAAGATCTCAAGCCACCTTTTGTATCTCTTGTAGTAAGTGGTGGTCACACCTATTTAGTAAAGGTAAAAGGCTATACTGATTATGAGATAGTTGGCAAAACCCGAGATGATGCTGCTGGTGAATCCTTTGATAAGGTGGCTCGAAAAATGGGATTGGGTTATCCTGGTGGTCCAAAGATAGATAAAATAGCGAAAAAGGGTAATAAAGAAGCAGTAGTATTCCCTAGGGTTATGCTGGAAAAAGATTCATATGATTTTTCATTTTCAGGACTTAAAACAGCTGTAATTAATTATATGCATCAACTTGAGCAGAAAGATGAAGAGCTTAATAAAGCAGATATAGCAGCGAGCTTCGAGGAAGCTGTGGTAGATGTTTTAGTAGAAAAGTCTATGAGGTTAATCGGTGAAACAGACTATAATAAATTAGCTGTGTCTGGCGGAGTAGCTGCTAATTCTAGATTAAAAGAAAGATTAGAAGTAGCCTGTAAAGAAAAGGATATAAAATTCTATTATCCTTCCCTAGAGCTATGCACAGACAATGCAGCTATGATAGCTATGACAGGTTATCTAGATTATAAGTCAGGGCAAAGAAGTAATAAATTTATGAAAGTTTACCCAAACTTAGAATTATAATATAATTAAACTATGAGAAGAAGAAAAAGTGAGAATACTAATTTATTAAAAAAATATAATAAAATGAAAACTATAAGTTCCATAATTTGGATCTTATCAGGGCTGGGTATTTTGGCTTTTGGCATCTATTATAAGGAAATTTTTGAGATTATCTTTGGCATACTTGCATCTATTTATGGTATGGCGAGCCTAAGAACAAGGAGGCTTACAAGCTTAGCAGCTATTGCAAGAAGTGAAAGAAGCCGACTTAAATTTCTTGTTATAAGTATAGTGGTATTTTCACTAGTAAATCCTATAGGAAATATTGCAGTAATATTTGACTTATATAAAAGAGATTATGCCATAAAAGGAGGATTTGATGAAAAATAAAGCTAAGATTTTTTGTCTGATCCTTGTTTTTATGCTCATAAATACCTCGTGTGCAAAAAGAAGACTAGACAAATTAGAAGCAAATCGAGCCGAAGATATAGTAGAAAATAATGGCTTTGATGCAAACAGCAATATCTTTTATCCTGAGAATATTGACAAATTTGATGTAGATAGCTATCTAAAGTGGTATAAGGATTTAGATAAGCCTCCTAAATTACAATTGCCAGCAACAGAAAATCCAAAGTCTCTTACAAATAAAGAGATGGTAGATGATTTCAATTATTTATTTGAAGAGCTAAAGGAGAATTATCCTTTTTTTGACGTTCTTAAAAGAGAACAAAATGTAGATTTTATAGGTAATTATAATAAATATTTAAAAAGGGTAGAGGAAGCTAAAACTGATCAAGAGTTTATAGATGTAATGACTGGTATTATGGGAGAGCTTAATAACCATCACGCCAGAATTGCAGATGAAGCTTACGTAAAAAGTACTTTAGATTATTATTCAAAAAACTGGAATTCCCCATCAATTTATTATGAGTTTTTAAGTCTAAATAAACAAGTGGTGAGAAATAGATATCATATAGATGGCAAGCAAATAGTAGATAATGGACAAAATAATAAGCTTGCAATATCAACAATTATCCCAAACAACCAAGCTAGCAATATGACTCTTGATACGAGTAATGAAAATATAGCAATTATAAAAATAAATGGCATGGTGGATCCTGATAAGTTTGCAGCTGATCAAGATGTTTTAAATGAATTTTTGAGAAATAAACATCTTTATAAGGCTTTAGTAATAGATATTAGAGAAAATTACGGTGGCAATATGGAATACTGGCAAAATTTCTTGTTACCTAAGCTTTTAACCAGCCAAAAATCAGTAACTAATCATTTATTCTTCAAAGATTCTGATAGAGCAAAGTTGATACTTGCCGATGATACATTAAATGTAGAGAAGCTAAGCAATGTAGATATTTCAGGAGTAAAATTAGATCATTCAGCTGATTTAAAAAATTTTGACTATTATATAAAGGATACTATAAGCATTAGTCCAGATGAGAAAAATAAAAATAATGGTTTTGATGGAAATGTATATCTTTTAGTGGATAAGGCTGTGTTTTCTGCTGCAGAAGGAATGGCTAGTTTTATGAAAAATAGCGAATCAGCAACTCTAGTAGGAGAGAAAACAGGAGGAGATGGTATAACTCTTGGCGTCATAAATGATGTCATGCCAAATTCAGGCCTAGTATTTACATATACAAATACTTTAGGTTATGCGCCAGACGGCACAATAAATGCAGAAAAAAAGACCAGCCCAGATATACAATCAGGTAGTTTTAGAAATTCTATAGATACTATTGAAGAGATAGAAGATGGAAATTTTTAAATAAGAAATTTGATTATTAATAAAATGACCTCCAAAAGTTGAGCTTAAAAGCAACTAATGAAGGTCATTTTTAATGATATTTTTTAGTAATACTATAAGCAAAAGAAGAGCTTATTAGTAAGACTAAAGGCAATTTTAGTTTTTTAATCCCTGTCTTTACATTCTTATTTGCTTGGATATTGGGTGTTGATTTCATACTAGATACTTTTTGTGTACTAGGATATGAGTTAGAAGTTATTTTCGGATAGCTTGTAGAATTTTGTGGTATTGTATTTTCTTTAAAATAATAATAGTCCTCACCTATTAGGCCATCATTATTTTTATCAATCATAAATGGATAAACCCAGTCATTTTCACTTATTGGTAGAGTAAATAATCCAGAAGCTAAAACTTCATCTATAGTTAAAGGATAATTGCCATCAGTATTCATTTTATCTAACAATTCCTTTTTTTCATCTGGTAAGTTTAGATAAGCATTACGAGTCTTGTTATTTTTATAGAATGATGAATCATAATTATTTGAAATAGATTTTGTTTCACTGCTTTTTTGATTTACATTATTTTTTTGGTAATTATCATTATAGCTATTGTCATATTCTTGCTTAGCTTTATTATTTCTATCGGAGTCATCAATTATACCGTCTTCATTTTTATCAAACATAAAAGGATATAGCCAATCTATGCCGTCTTTAATAGGTAAAGCATATTTTCCATATTTTTCTAGCTCCTCAATACTTAAATATTCATCACCATCTGTATTCATATTATCTAAATCTTCCCTTTGGTCATCAGTTAAAGCAACATATAAATCCTTAGTTCTATTTTTTATATAAAACACAGAAGAATACTTATACTTATCAGTATTGTCTTCTTCTATCTTATTATCTTTGGATATATCGTTAATATTATTTTCAGAAATACTATCATCAAGCTCATTTTTAGAAAAATCTTCTTCATTATTAGGATTAATATCTGGAATTTTATCATCATCTCTAGTATTATAAGGATTTTGAGAGTCTACTTCTGTCAAATTGTTATCTGTATTTAATAATTGATCCTTGCTAATAACTTTTTCTTTATTATATAATCCTTGTTTTAGTTCATATCTTTTCTCTAAACTAGTATTTCTATAAGCCTCTAATAGATCCTTATCCCTTGTAAAAGCTTCTTGTTCGGCACTACTTTCTCCAACTGTTCCATCTAGATCTTTATCTTTCATAAAAGGATATAGCCAATCACTAAAAAATACGGGGAGGGCAAACTTTCCTGAATTGTCTACTTCTGCTATTGTTAAAAAACTTTGTTTGCTTTTATCAGACTTTAACTTATCTAAGATATCTTGCTTTTCTTTATCTAGCTTCAAATAGGCTATCTTATAAGAAGAATCTGTATAAAAAGGGGAATGCAAGTTTATATTTGAAATATCCTTATTATCATTAGCTAGTTCTTCTATAATTTTAATATCACCTTTCAAATTATTATAAGAAAATTCTAACCATTCTTTATTATCTTTTTTTAAGGCTCTTGAATTAAAGTCTATTGCATTATCATACAGTAATTTTATCTCGCTGTTTGAGGATAAATACTGGGGACTATTTTTTATTTCTTCAATATATGATAAAAGAGTGTAGTTATCTAAGGTATCAATATTATCTGAGTTTTCTATTTCTAGAGATTGGATATTTTCCTTATTATCTAGTTCATCTGCATAGGAAAGATTATTCGACATCATTAAAGATAGACTAAGTATAATAAGAAAACTACTTTGTATTTTCATAATTCACCTCATTATTATATTATAATATGAGACAAATTAATGCAAGGAAAAAGGGGCTGTGCAGAATGAACGATAATTATTCATAGTTTTGCAACAGTCCCTTTTATATATTATTTTCTTTTATTCTTATCCTTGGCCATAAAGTAATAAGCTATAATTGCTACAATTAATACTACTAATATTATTTTAATGCCTTTGATGCCTGTTTTTACTATGCTTGCAGCTGAGGTGTTTTTCTTTACTGCTTCTTGACTTGCCTGAGCTTCGTTGAAATTTTTATTTTCATCGTTTTTATTATAAGTAGATTTATTGTCATCATCAGACTTTAATTCCGGTGACTTCACTTTTTCCTCATCAATGGTAACTGTCTGAGGCATTGCTTTGCTGGAAGTATCTTTGTTATCATTTGTACTTGTGTTTTTTTCTGAGCTTTTATGATCTGAATCATTAGTAGATGAATTGCTACTAGTATCTTTGGATAAGGCTTCTTCGGTAAAAGGGTATATCCATGAGTCCTCTCCGAGACTTGAAGAATAATTTGCTGAATTATCTAATTCTTCTTTAGAAATTTTACCGTCTTTATTAGTATCTATAGCATCTAGTTCACGTTTTTGAGAATCTGATAACTCGCTATACTTAGATTTAGTCTTTTCATTCTTTAAAAAAGCTGATTGACTACTTGTAGTAGTTTCATTGGAGGTATTTTGACTTGGATTTTCAAAGGTAGTTTCATCTATTGTTAAGCTGTCTTCGGCATTCTCATTATTTGAAGATTGAAAGTTTATATTTTCATTATCGGAAGCCTTACTACCTTCTAATCTATATTCTTCTTTATTTGGATCTTTAATAAAATCAACTATTAGTTCATTAGCTTCTTTATAATCTTTATTTTCACTAGCAGATTTGAGTACTTCATCATATTTTTCTTTTAGTTTATCATTAGCTTCATAATAAGATTTTGAATTTTTAATAGCTTCTATAAAAGTATTCAAATTATCCTTATTTTCGACATCTAAGCCTACGAGTATACCATCACTTAGATATCCTCTTACACTTTCCTGGATAGCTTTTTCTTCTTGATCATCAATAGATATAGTTTTTTCTGGATTTTGTTTTTGGATTTGATCAATTAATATTTGTAAAGCTTGTGTTTGTCCTGAGATTTTTTCTAAATTACTAGAATTTAGGATATCATAAGATTCTTTTAAAATTTCTTTATCTTTATAATCATATTTTTCTAAAAGTTTGATTTCTCTAGCTAAATCTAGACGAGTTTGGAATTCTTTGCCAAATATATTTTCTTTATTATCAGAAACGTCAATTTTCTTGTAGGATTCAATTTCTCTTTTAGAAGCTAGATCGTAGTTTGGAAGATTTTTAATATCAGTATTTTGTTTCTCTATTATATTTTCATTGGTATTTATAGTGAGTTCACTTGCTTGGGCAGGTAGGTTTGTTAAAGGAAATACTAAAGCACATCCTAAAGCAAAGGCTCCTATATAATTTTTTATTTTCATAATATACTCTTTCTTTTATATATTCTTTAACTATTATTATATTAAAAAATACGAATATTTCAATAAAAAACTAGAACCGAAGTTCTAGTCTTATAAGTTATTAGCCTTTTAATCCTTCGGCCTGTCTTAGCATATTTTCTACAACTATATCATGTATTTCTCCAAGACTTGCAGCATATTCTAAGACTTCCCAAGGTTTGTTTGTATGAAAGTGAATTTTGATTAGTTCTTCATCACCTACAGCAAGTAGGCTATCTCCTTCAAAATTTTCTGTTATATGATCAAAGATCTCATCTTCATCTAAATCCTCTCCTGCTATTAGCATTTGAGTATCAAATTTATAATCTCCTATATCTACCATTGTTTCTCCTAATTTGTATTTCCTTTTGTTAAGTTACTTTTTAGTTCATCTTCTAGCCTTGCGATTTCTGCTTGAGCTAGTGACCTATTCTTTTTACCCTCGATTTGTATATTTCTAACTTCTTCTATTGTAGAAATAAGTTGATCGTTGGTATGTTTAATAGTATCTAGGTCAATTATACCACGCTCTGTAGCTTTAGCAGTTTCTATAGTATTTTGTTTTAGAGTATCTGCATTTTTACGAAGTAAATCATTGGTAAGGTCTGTTACTCTTTGTTGGGTAGCTATAGCTTGGTTAGTATGATTCATACCTAAAGCTAGTACCATCTGGTTTTTCCATAGGGGAATGGTATTTACTATTGTTGTTTGAATTTTTTCTGCCATTATAGAGTTTGAAGATTGTACCATTCTGATTTGTGGAGCCATTTGTATGGAAACCATACGTGTTAAATCTAGGTCATGAAGTTTTTTCTCAAAGCGATTTGCTTGAGATTTTATGTCATTTACTTTTTGAGCATCAAGTGGTAAGTTGCTTTCTTTAGCCTTAGATTCTAGGGCTGGGATTTCATTGGCATAAGTTTCTTTAAGCTTTCTATTGCCAGCCTCTATATACATGGTGATTTCTTTGTAGTATTCTTCATTTAAATCATACATTTGATCAAGCATAGAAATATCCTTCATCAAAGTGATTTGATGATTTTCTAGAGCTTTTGCTACATCGTCTATATTTTTTTCAGCTGATTGATAGCGTACTTTCATATCGTCTATTTTATTTGCTTGTTTTTTTAGAAATCCTAAAGGGCCTGATGGTTCTTCGCGTTCCATAGATTTTATATCCATTACAACAGAATCAAGTAAACCACCTATTTCGCCAAGGTCTTTGTTCCTTACCGTATCTAAAGTTTTTTCTGAAAAGTTTGAAATCTTTTTTTGCGCTCCGGATCCGTATTGAAGTATTATGTTGGTATCTTCTAGGCTAATTTTTTTAGAAAAATCATCTATCATCTTTTCTTCTTCTGGTGAAAATTTGATATTATTTTCTACAAGATCAGGTCCTTGGTTAGTTATGCTTTCTAGCTTATTGTCTTTTTTTTCTTCTGCACCGTCTAAGGTTAATTCAATATCACTCATTCCTTGCTCCAATCATCTTCTGTGTAGCCTTCTTGATTTAAAAGTAGGTTGATGGTATCTATATCAGTTTTAATGTCCATAGCTCTATCACCTAAAAGTTCTACTTTTATTTTATCAAAGGCTTCTGTAATTGTTATTATAGATTCATTTATATCATGCATTGATTTTTTTATTCTGCTATCATCTGTACGCATAAGTTCAAATTCATAGTAAGTGTCTGTAAGTTTTTCCACGGTAGGTAAGTAATAGTCTGAAAATTTATTAAGGGCGTAGGACTTTTCTGGATGATTTTCTACAATTCTTAGAATATCAGTAGAATTGTGGCTCACCTTTTCTACATTTGACTTAAAGTCTTCACTTTTTATATTAGCCTTTGTCTTGTTAATTCTTGCTAATATATCATTACCCTTTTTAAGTATTTCACTTGCTTTCTCATAGCTTAGATCTTCTACCAATTCTTCGTTATTTTCTCTGTTATCCTCATTTCTGCTAGTTTGTGGAATTTCCTTTTTCTTTTCCTTATATAGGCGGAAAGTTGGAATATCTAGGATAAATAGTGAATCATCTTCTACTATACGTGCTTGGTAGAAATAGCCTCGTTTCATCATTTTTGTAAGGTCCGAAACAGTTTTTTCTTCACTTTGGGTAACGGAGCTAGCCAAGTCTCTTATTGATATAACTGTATTATTGCCTAGTTCTCTAAGAAATCTTATATAGTTATTAGATAGTCTTAGATATTCTTTGCTAGCTTTCCAAAAAACGTAAGGAATAGCAATCGTCAACAGTAAAGTAAATATTGATCCAAAGAAGTTTCCAAAACCTTTAAAGCTAAAAAAACTAAATAAAAAGTAAAAAAATACTATAGTTAGTCCAATTGCTGATAGTATAGTAAGAGCCTGAAAAGTATGAGCTTTGCTTATTTCAGGTGGTTTTTGAGCACATACTTCCTTATTTCTAGTTTGTGGTAGGTTTTCAGTCTCTGTTGCTTCTGTAAATTTTTTCAGGGTAGAGTTTACAGATTTTTTAATAGAATTACCAATTTCGCTAAAATTTATATCATTTAAGTTAAAATCATCAAATTTAAATTTATTTTTATTTTCACTCATAAAAGCTCCTTATATCTTATAAACATCATACCCTAAACTTTAAAATATTTAAATATACAATTGATATTCATTAATTAATCATTTAAATCTATTATTTTATCAAACTCATTCTTTATATCTGTTATATTTTCTCTATTACCGAAGACACATATATTTTCTTCTTGCATTGATTTTTTAAATAAATCATTATAAGCCTTAATTTCATCAAGAGTACTTGTCTTGATTTCAGATAAAAGTTTTTCGGGATCAATAGGATTTTCTTTTTTATATCTTACATAATCTTCATCAGCGAGGGTGGATGGAGATTTTGGACGTAATATTGATCCCATAGAGGATATTTTTTGATTTTCAAAATCCCTTTTGCTTATATCAATATTTTTAGTTAAATCACTTATCTTATCAAAATTTTCTATAGTTTTTAGGATATTTGGGTCTCTATATGAATAAGCTGATAATAGTCCGTTTTTACTTATTGTAAGACCTGCACCATAAGCACCACCCTTAGCTCTTATTAATTCATAGAGATAAGGATTTGATAGTATTGTTGTTGCTAACATTATCTTACCATTAAATTTTGATTTTAGTTCTTTTATATTTGCACTTTTTGCTACATAGTTTACATTAGCTCCACTAATTATAGCTTCTTTATAAGATTTTGGAATAAAATCTAACTTAACTTTATTTTCTTTTTTATCTAAAGAGTTGAATTTGTTATTTAAGAGCTTTTTTACTTTTAAAAAATTTTCTCTAGAACCAGTTATATTTACTTCAAGATTTGATGTAAATATTTTTTTGTATATATCATTTAACTTATTTATAAATCCATCAAAGTCTTCTTGTGCTTGATTTATAACTTCTTTAGTAAATAAATAAGAGCCAATGCCACTTAATTCATCTTTTAGCATAATATTCTCATCTATATGGCTATTTGCCCTATTAATCGCTAGGATATGACCGTTATCATACATAGTGGATTCAAAGTATGACTTTCTCATTCTTAAAAGTTCTATGATCCTTTTCTTGTTGTCAAACTTTGAATTAAACATAAAATCAGCTATAAGATCTATAGATTTTTCTATAGTTTCTATAGTTGAAGTAAATGAAACTTTTTCTAGCCTTGCTGAGTCTTTATCATTAATACTTATGAAAGCATTTGAAAAGTTAGGGCTTGATAAATTTTGAAATAAGATATCATCTATTTGTGTGTATGGCAAATTGTTAGTATCTACAGAACCCATGAAGTCGTTTATTAGTGATAGATATCTTAATTCATCAAGGCTTAGATGATCAACATCAAAGTAGAGCGAAGTATATATTAGTCCTGCTGTATCTATATTATGGTAAACATACTTAAATTTGTCATCAACAATTTCTCTAGGAGTCTTTTCTACATGAGTTTCCACATCTTTTATATTTAAAACAGGAATTGTAGCTTTTTCTTCTTCATTGTCTTTTTTATTTTGATGGATATCTAATCTTTCCAAGTCTGTTCTTATGAGTTCGAGTTTTTCTTTAGTCATAGTAGAATTTAAATTTTCTATATATGATTTTAATTCAGCTTGTTTTTCTTCTGTATACTTAGTACTTGGTTTAGCAATGTAGATTAATTTTGTAGGATTGTCTATAAAATTATCTCTTATAAAGTTTTCATAATAGTCAGTATCTATTAAGTCACGTAATTCATCTAGGTAATCAACTATTTTAAAGCTTTCGAATACTGGCTTTTCAAAAGACCACATAAGAAAATAGGTGAGTCCTCGCATTACAGAGATTAGTTGTTCCCTTTGGCCGTATTCAAATATTGAAAAGGCTGACTTTAGACTTTCTTTATTCATTCCTTTGCTAGCTTCTTTTAGTCCATCTTCGATTATTTGGATAAATCTATCTAGTTTTGATGCATCTGTTTTTTGAGCTTGAAGAATTATAGAACTACGTACACCATAGCCAACACGAGCTGTAAAATCTTCTGGATCAATTTGTTCGTATATTTGATTACGGATTTTTGAAGAATCCATATGAAAAAGTGCGCTAAGAAGTATCAAAAGTGTTAGATAATATTTTGTATCTGTATTTTCCTTAGTCAAAAATCCATAGACTAAATAATCACTACTTTCATCTAGTCTGCTAGCTGGATAGGTTGATTCGATTATTTTATCATATTGATTACTAGGGACTTCTATATTAAAATCAAGATTTTTATATTCATAATTTGATAAATATTCCTTATCTAGATGGTCTAGATAAAAGTCTATATCTAAGTCACCATAAAAATAGATATAAGCATTGGATGGATGATAATGGTTCTTATAAAATTTCTTAAATTCATCAAAGCTTAGTTTATAAATTTCAGCTGGATCCCCGCCAGATTCATATTGGTAAGGACTATTTTTGTATAAGTAAGATATAAAGTCATCATAAACCAGCTCATCAGGATCTGTTAAAGCTCCCTTCATTTCGTTATAGACAACTCCAGAAATACCAGTTATTTTTCCATCTTCCATGACATAATGCCAGCCTTCTTGGTCTAGTATTTCTTTTTTATTAATAACTTGTGGATTAAATACAGCATCCAGATAAACATCAGTTAAATTGAAAAAGTCCTTGTCATTTTCGCTAGAAACAGGGTAGACGGTTTTATCTGGATAAGTCATAGCATTTAGGAAAGTCTGCAATGATGAGCTAGCCATATCCATAAAAGGCTCACGAGTCCTATATTTTTTGGATCCATTTAGAACAGAATGCTCCATTATATGAGCCATACCTTTGGAATTAGTAGGAGGCGTCTTAAAGCCTATTCCAAAAGTTTTGTTGTGATCATCATTTTTTACATAAGCTACTTGAGCTTTTGTTTTATTATGTTCATATAAAAAGACGGTAACCCCCATCTTTTTATAAGTTTGTTTTTCTTTTAAAGTGTAAGTCATATTTCTCCTCCATTTGTTTAACTATACTACAAGATGTATTATATTAACTTATATAAGGATAAGTTTGTAAAAAACTAGTTAAAGTAAGGAGAATTTATGAAATTAGGAATTTTAGGCTCTGGTAAAATTGTAAAGGAAGTTTTACCTGTATTAGATCAAATAGAAAATATTGATGTATATGCAATAGCAGCAAGAAATGAAGAAAAGCTACAAAAACTTGCTAAAGATTTTTCTATAAAAAATTATTATACAAGTATAGAAAGTTTATTAGAAAATCCAGAAATTGATACTGTTTATATTGCCTTACCAAATAATTTGCATTTTGAAGCAATGGATAAGACCATCGATTATAAAAAGAATATTATTTGTGAAAAGCCATTTACATCAAATGCTTATGAAACAGAAAAAATAATCAAAAAAGCAAAAGCAAATGACCTTATGATAGTAGAAGCAATGAGCCATAGATTTATACCAAATTCTATTGAAATTAAAAAACTTATAGGAGAATTGGGAGATATAAAAATTGTTTCTCTTAACTATTCTCAATATTCATCAAGATACGATAAATTCAAGGAAGGTATTATAGAGCCGGTCTTTAGTCTAGAAAATTCTGGAGGAGCTTTAATCGACTTAAATTTATATAATGTAGCCTTTGCTGTTGATGCTTTTGGTTTGCCAAAAGATGTAAGGTATTTTGCAAATATTGAAAATGATATAGATACTTCTGGGGTTGTCATCTTAGATTACGGTGACTTTAAAGTATCTTCTATAGGGTCAAAAGATTCTGCCGCACCTCTTGTAAATACTATTCAAGGAACGGATGCCACAATTGAAATTCCTGATGCCTTAAATAGCTTTAGAGAATTTAATATTAGTAGAACTAATGGAAGTAGTAAAGAATATTTTAATTATAATTTAGAAAATAAGTCAAGATTATACTATGAATTTGTAGAAATTGAAAGAATATTAAGAAATAATGATAGGAAAAAAATAGAGGATCTATTAAATCTTACTCAAAATTATATGGAAGTTTTAACACGTGCTCGCTTTGATGCAAATATTTTTTATCCTGCTGATAAAGTTGACTAATAATCTGTTATAATATAAGCATAAATAATTATTTGTATTTATATAAATTATATATGAAAGGAGAAAAGATGGTAGGAATAATACTTGCAAGTCATGGCCACTTTGCTGAAGGTATAAAAGAATCTGCTCAAATGATTTTTGGTGAGCAAGAACAATTTGAATCAGCTATACTTTTACCTTCCATGGGACCAGATGACTTAAGAAATGATCTAGAATCTGCTATAGAAAAAGTAGACTGTGATCAAATTTTATTCTTAGTAGATTTGTGGGGAGGTACTCCCTTTAATCAAACATCCAATTTACTAGAAGGCCATGAAGATAAGTGGGCAATAGTAGCTGGAATGAATCTACCTATGGTTATCGAAGCTTTATCAGAAAGATTCACTAGCGAATCTTCTCATGATATTGCAAAAGCAATTATAGGCTCAGCTAAAGAAGGGGTCAAGATAAAGCCAGAAGACTTAAATGAAGTAAGTGAAGCTAAAGCTAGTGATAATGAGGCTAATGAGGCTGATGATGCTGATAAAGAAATAGCCCAGGCGACCAAAAATGGATCTATACCTGAGGGAACAGTTATAGGAGATGGAAAGATTGATATAGTACTAGCTCGTATAGACACTAGACTTTTGCACGGTCAAGTGGCAACTAGCTGGACAAAATCAACAAAACCTGATCGAATTATAGTTGTATCTGATGCAGTTAGCCAAGATGATTTGCGAAAGAATATGATTATGCAAGCTGAGCCACCAGGGGTAAAGGCACACGTAGTACCAATTTGGAAGATGAAAGAAATCTTAGAAGATCCTAGATTTGGGGCTACAAGAGCTTTGTTATTATTTGAGAAACCTCAAGATGTGTTGCAGTTATTAGAACTTGGGGGCGAAATTGATACAGTAAACCTTGGTTCCATGTCTTATTCAGAAGGAAAAGTAAATCTTTCAACTTCTGTTGCTATGGATAAGGATGATGTAGAAACAATAGAAAAGATCAAAGAGTACGGCGTAAACTTTGATGTTCGTAAAGTTCCAGCTGATAAGCCGGAAAATTTAGATAATATGCTTAAAAAAGCAAAAAAAGAATTAAATATATAGGAGAGATGAATGAATGCTATTAATATTATTTTAATATTCGTAGTTGCCTTTTTAGCAGGTTGTGAAGGGATATTAGACCAGTTCCAATTTCATCAACCACTTGTTGCTTGTACCCTAATAGGACTTGTAACAGGGCATCTTAAAGCAGGTATTATACTTGGAGGTCAACTACAACTTTATGCACTAGGTTGGTCAAATGTAGGAGCGGCTATAGCTCCAGATGCGGCACTTGCATCTACCGCTTCAGCTATAATAATGGCTCTTGCCTTAAATGGTGGCACCTCTAATATAGATGAGGCAATATCAACGTCTATAACTCTTGCTATCCCACTTTCAGTTGCAGGTTTGTTTTTAACAATGCTTGCAAGAACCCTTGCTATACCAATGGTTCATGGAATGGATAGCGCAGCAGAAACAGCAAACTTTGCAAAAATAGAAAGAATCCACTGGTCTGGTGTTGCTATGCAAGGACTTAGAATTGCTATACCTGCCCTCATCCTTTGCTTTATCCCAGCCTCAGCTGTAACAAATGCTTTAAATGCTATGCCAGCTTGGCTAAAAGAGGGTATGCAAGTAGGTGGTGGTATGGTTGCAGCAGTAGGTTATGCAATGGTACTTAATATGATGAGTACAAAAGAAACATGGCCATTTTTTGCCTTAGGTTTTGTACTTGCAGCTATCCCTCAAATTACTCTTATAGGATTAGGAGTAATAGGGCTAGCACTTGGACTTATATATATGAAACTTAAAGGATTAGCTCAAAGTAGCAGTAGCTCATCTCATGGATCTGGTGATCCTTTAGGTGATGTAATAAATGATTATTAAGGAGAGCTAAATGAGTGAAAATAAAAATAAAAAAGATGTAGAAGTATTTGAAACTAATACTGATAAAAAAGTAAACGATACTTCTGCTATAGATAATAAAGAAGAAAAAGATCAAATAGTAGAAGAATCTAGTGAAAATAGAGTTATAGAAAACAAAGATAGAATAGTTTTGGATAAAAAAACTAGAAAAAATATTTGCAATAGACATCAATTTTTACAAGGTACTTGGAACTTTGAAAGGATGCAAAATGGTGGTTGGGCTTATTCTATGATTCCAGCTATCAAAACCTTATACAAAGACAAAGACAGTCAAGTTAAAGCCTTAAAACGTCACTTAGAGTTCTATAATACTCACCCTTATGTATCAGCACCAGTTTTAGGTGTAACCCTAGCTATGGAAGAAGAAAGAGCGAATGGAACACCAATAGATGATGCAGCTATAAATGGTGTAAAAGTAGGTATGATGGGTCCTCTAGCAGGTGTAGGAGATCCAGTCTTTTGGTTTACTATTAGGCCGATTTTAGGAGCTTTAGGAGCTTCTCTTGCCCTTGGTGGAAGTATATTAGGACCTATTATATTCTTTGTTTTTTGGAATCTAATAAGATATATATTCCTTTGGAAGACTCAAGAATTTGGCTATAAAGCAGGTAAGGAGATCAGCAAGGATTTATCAGGAGGTCTTTTAGGTAGAGTTACATTAATGGCTTCTATAATAGGTATGTTTGTCATAGGAGCATTAGTACAACGTTGGGTAAATATTGACTTTACAGTTCCAATTACAAGAGTTACTCAAGACAGCGACTTATATATAGACTGGGCAAATCTACCAGCAGGTGCTGAAGGTATTAGAGAGGCTCTTAAGGCATATACTACTTATGGACCAAGTTCACTAGATCCAGTAAAAGTTACTACATTACAAGATAACATAGACTTATTAATACCAGGATTAGTTCCATTACTATTAACCTTAGGTATATCTAAGCTTCTTAAAAAAGATGTATCTCCAATAACTATAATCTTAGCTTTATTTGCAATAGGAATTATAGCTAGAGTCTTTCATATAATGTAGGCTTATGATAGAGTCACAAAATAAAAAAGTTGACTTAACTATTCCTGCTAACCACCTACAAGGCCTCACTAGTAGAGGCAATGTAGTGGTTGGGGATAGGGCCTTTGAATATTATAATGAAAGAAACCCTAATGACTATATACAAATTCCTTGGCAAGAAGTAGATTTAATTACAGCAGAAGTTGTATTTAAAAAGAGAATTCCTAGATTTGCTGTCCATACAAAAAAGAACGGCGACTTTATCTTTTCAACTAAAGATAATAAGCTTACTCTTAGAACTATCAATAAATATATAGCCAGTGATAAGCTTAGAAGATCCCTTACAATTAAGGATTATATAAAAAAAGCTTTTAATAAATAAGATATTAATATGGACCCACATAAATTATATATATTAAAAAATAGCAGATTTTTGTTTGAAAGAATATAAAAAAAGATGATGTATAGAATAGATAAAACTATTATGTGCATCATCTTTTTTCTTAAATCTTTATATTAATACTAAATACTAATTGAAAATATTAAACTAGCTAATTTCTATTAGTTAGCATTTTTAACTATTATATCATTTTTTATTTATTTGTTAGCTAATATTAGTTATATTGACAATAAAATATAAATAGGTGTATAGTTTTATTGGCTTAAGTTTAACTTATTTGAAAAAGTAAGAACGTTTTCGCAGCTTATCACTAAGTATTATTGAAGTTGATTTATTTATAAATTAATTAGATTTTTCAGTTTTAGGATGTTATATTAAAAAAGTTGCTGTAAATGATAGTAGAAGTAAATATAAAGGTAATACTTACTATGATGGTGTAACTGGAAGGGACTCTAAAACATCAAGGTTGGCTAGTATGGTAATAAGCTCCGTATTTGGAAGGAATTACGTAAATGATTATGCATACACGTTCAAATAAAAAAACAATATTATATCTTCTTATCATATTATTAATATTTTTATTTACTCTTAATGGCAATAAAATTTTTACTATAAATTATGATGATATTGAAGCTAAAAATATAGAAATACTAGAAAAAGAAAACTTAAACAATTATAAACTAGATGCTAAAGAGCAGGCTAACTATAATATAGTCTATGCTTATAGGATAGATGATAGTAAAGAATACATATTTATTTATAGTAAGTCTTTACTTTTTAATCTATATCATCTTGATGATAAGTTTGTTTCAGATGAGGATGATATTAATACACTAGCAAGTAATATTAAATACCATAATTTAGTTAATATTAATAATACCAAAAATAGTGCTAAAATAAAAATAAGCCAAAGGCGAAATAAAGATACGATATCAAGCTTTATTTATATGATTGTGATATTAATTTTAATTATTTTTATAAGCTATAAAATACAATTAAAAAATAAAAAATAAATAAAACTGCATAAGATGAATAAATGAAAATGTGATTTATAGGATTATGATAACCACATAAATCTATACTAAATACCAGAGTTAGAATTAAGATAAGCTCTGGTATTTTTTCGCTGATTTTTCAATGTCTATATTAGCTTCTAAATATATTTTTATAAATTTTATTTTAAATTCTATGCTTATTTTGACATTAAAGAATTGATCTTCTTAAGTTAATTTTATGTCTAATTTTTGGCAGTCAGTTAAAAATTGCATCTTTTTTATTTGCATAATCTGTTGCATTCAATTTTACAAACTATCAGATAAAAATATTAATTATAAAACGATATATTATAAGTAAATTGAGTAATATAGTAACGGTTAAAATATTCTAAGATATAAAGTGGGAGAAAGATATGAGAAATTATAAAAAATTAGCCGCAGCAACCTTGGCAATTTCGTTTTCTTTTCTAGGAGCAAATGTTATAGTTAATAATAACGTAAGTTTGGCATCTGAAGAAAAAAATGCTCCAATAGCTAACTTAGAAATTACACAATCAAATGCTCCTTATCAAGAAAGTGTTGTTAAATTAAATCAAAGTGATGCTACTAGACAGCAAGCTTTGGATCAGCTTAAAGCTATTAGATCTAAAGCTTGGGATGATAATGTGACTCTAGAGGGAGCAAAGGATGGAAGAACAGCTACAATTAGAGATGTAGCTAATTATTATTATCCGAAAGGAAATCCCAGTAAAGAAGATTACGTAAATAAATATGAATATAGCTTGGAACTTGAGCATCTAGCTTTACAAAGAGCTTATGAATTGACTTTAACAGGAGATAGTCAATTAAGACCAGATGATTCTTCTTATGAGACAATTGCTTATAAAGATTTAAGATTAGGCAAACATGATTGGGTTTGCTATGACTATGGTGAAGAAATATCTCCGGAAAAGTTATTTGATACTATTTTGTATAATAAGGATAAAAAAGGTGAAAATGGCTATCAGAGATTAATTGATGAAAACGGTGCATATGACGGAAATGAATCTGTTTATAATATGCTAATATACAGTCCACCGCGTATAGGTGTAGGTTATGGTCAGGTTGAAAATCCTAAGACTGGTAAAAGTGCAGCAGTAATTGCTTTTGACGACAAAGATCCTTTCTTTTTTCTAGATAAAGTTGAAAAAGTTGATTACGTTGGCGATTACAGAATGAGTTTTGGTAATCCAAACTTCAAGAAATCTTCAAAAGAATCTTTAGATGAATTAGAAAAAGCGGTCGAAGATGCAAAAGAAACTATAGAAGGTGCAAAAATATTAATGAACAAAATGCCTAACTTTTCCAAAAAGCATGGCGATGAACTTAATCAATTGATAGAAGAACAAAACAAACTTATAGATAAAGCCGAAGCTATTTTAAAAGCAAATGGTAGATAAAAACTAGTATATATTCGTTTCAGAATGTCGATAAAGTAGGTAAGAAAGCATAATCTTATCTACTTTTTGTCTTTAAACGGTTTGATTTCAATATAAATATATTATAGAAAAAGGTGTATTATATTAAATAAAACTGATGAGGATAGACAAAAGAAAATCTAGTTTAATTCGAAATTGTCTAAGAGTAAGTGAACTTAATCATAACAAAAAGAATCAGAAAACGATAATAAGATATATATGGTAAATCCACTTATATATATTAGAGGAGTATAGAAAAAAGTAGAATACAAACAAAGAAAAGAAGCAATAGAGCGATGCTTTGACAGTAAGAAATATCATGGATTTAGATAAACTAATATGTAAGGACTGTTGTAGAATGAAAAATCGTCTTAAAATCATTAGGATAAGTTTCTAAGGATGATATGAGAATTATTAATAGTTTTGCGATTGCCTTTTTATTTATAGAAAGGCAATTGTTTATGAAAACATTTTCGATATACTAGATTAATTTATAAAATTATCTTATAATATAATATATAAATATAATTGAGGGTATTTTTATTTTTATAAATACAAATGTTTTCATAAGGAGGGAATATGAAAAATTATACTACTGACAAGATTAGAAACTTAAGTTTAGTTGGCCACTCTGGCAGTGGAAAGACATCTTTAATAGAAGCTCTTTTATATAAAACAGGAGCAATAGATAAAAAAGGTCGTGTTGAAGATGGATCTACAGTTTCAGATTATGAAAATCAAGAAAAAAAGAGACATATTTCCATTCAAACATCAATTATTCCTATAGAATTCGAAGATTATAAGATTAACTTTATAGATTCACCTGGATTTTTTGACTTTGAAGGTGAAGTTTTACAAGCTCTTAGAGCTAGTGAGGCAGCACTTTTTGTTATAGATGGAGAAAATGGTATAGAAGTTGGAACTGAAAAATACTGGAAATATACACAAGAAATCAATCTGCCATCTATAATATTTGTAAATAAGTTAGATAAGGAAAATGCAAACTTCAACAAGATCGTATCAGATCTACATATAGAGTTTGGCAAAAAAGTTATACCACTTACCCTTATGCTTGGTGAGGGAGATAAGTTTGAGGGTATTATAGATGTTTTAGATAAAAAAGCTTACACTTACGAAAATGGTGTAAAAAAAGAAGTAGAAATACCTGAAATAAGACTTGCAGAGGTTGATGCGGTTTATGAAGAAATCATAGAAGCTGTTGCTGAAACAGATGATTCTTTGATGGAAAAATTCTTTGAAGGAGAAGAATTTTCTGAAAGTGAATTTATAAAAGGACTTAGCCAAGCTATACTTGAAGGAACAGTAGTTCCGCTAATAGCAGGTTCTAGTGAAAAAGAAATAGGCTTGACACAACTCTTAGAAATCATAACAAGATATATGCCTTCTATAGATGATGAAGCTGCTAATATCGGATTTAGAGTTAAAGATGGATATGAAGCTTTTACTCCAAGAGAAGATGGACCGTTCTCTGCGGTAGTATTTAAGACTTTAGCTGATCCATTTTTAGGTAAGATTTCGATCTTTAAGGTATTATCTGGAACAATTAATAAGGATGATAAGATCTTTGATGTGAATAAAGATGAAGAACTTAAAGCTAGCAATCTATTTTTCCTAAGGGGTAAAGAGCAAATCAAAACTGACAAGCTTGTAGCAGGCGATATTGGAGCTTTCTCTAAATTAGATATCTTATCAACTGGGGATACTCTTGCAAGTAAAGATAAGCCAATAGAATATAAGCCTATCAAATATCCAAAACCAGTTTTATTTTATGCTATAAACCCTATAAGTAAAAATGATGAAGATAAGATCTCTGAAGCTTTATCAAGACTTATAGAAGAAGATCCAACCCTTAAAGATGAAAGAAATATAGAAACCCACCAACAAATATTATCTGGACTTGGAAATGTTCAACTGGAAGTAATATTGGATAAACTTCGTGATAACTACAGTGTAAATACAGAGGTTGTTGAGTACAAGATTCCATATAGGGAAACTATAAAGGGAAAATCAGACGTACAAGGTAAGCATAAAAAGCAATCTGGTGGAGCAGGTCAATATGGTGATGTATTTATTAGATTTGAATCAACTGATGAAGAATTTTTATTTGATGAAGAAGTTTTTGGTGGAGCAGTTCCTAAAAATTATTTTCCGGCTGTAGAAAAAGGTTTAGAAGAATCCTTAGTTGAAGGACCTCTTGGTGGATTTAAGGTTACTGGAATCCATGCAACTCTTTATGATGGATCCTATCACCCAGTAGATAGTAATGAACAAGCTTTCAAAACAGCTGCTAGACTTGCCTTCAAAAAGGGTATAGAAGAAGCAGACCCTATACTTTTAGAACCGGTTATGAAACTTGAAATAAAGGTTCCGGAAGAAAACATGGGTGATGTAATGGGAGATATGAACAAAAGACGTGGTAGAATCTTAGGTATAGAGCCACAAGCAGATGGTAGTCAAATAATACTAGCAGAAGCTCCGCTATCAGAAGTGCTAACTTATGCAATAGATTTAAGAAGCCAAACCTCAGCGCGCGGTTCATTCTCCATGGAATTTGAAAGATATGAAGAAGTGCCAAAAGAAATTACTCAAAAGGTTATAGAAGATAGATCATAATATAGGAGGAATATATGGCAAAGCGGGAAATTTTAGACATAGATCCTTGGATAAAGGACTATGAAGATGACATCAATCTTAGAATGAATGAATATGAAAAGCAGAAAAGTAGACTAATAAGTGATGGAGAAAAACTTACAGACTTTGCCAATGCTCACCATTATTATGGCTTCCACAAGGTAAAAAATGGATGGATTTATAGAGAATGGGCTCCTCATGCCGATGGTCTTTATCTAATAGGAGACTTTAATGATTGGGATAGGCATGCCCACCCACTTACAAAAATAAATGAAGAAGACTGGGAGATATTTATAAAAGGCATCAAGACAATTCCCCATGGTTCAAGGATTAAAGTTTTGGTAGATACTAATGGCTCTATAAGTGATAGGATTCCTCTATATGCTACTCGTGTAGAGAGGAATGATGATGGAGACTTTGCTGCTATTATGCAAAATCCTAGGTCTAAATTCAAATGGACTGATGAGGAATTTAAGGTAAATCACGATGATCTTTTAATCTATGAATCTCACATAGGTATGGCAGGAGAAGAGGGTAAGGTTTCTACTTATAAGGAATTTGAAGTAGATATACTCCCTAGGATAAAAAAAGCAGGTTACAATACAGTTCAACTTATGGCTATAGCTGAGCATCCATATTATGGTTCCTTTGGTTATCAAGTAAGCAACTTCTATGCACCTAGTTCTTGGTATGGAGAAATAAATGATTTAAAATCATTAATTAACACAGCCCACGAAATGGGACTTAATGTAATAATGGATTTGGTTCATTCTCATGCAGTAAAAAATACTGTGGAGGGGATCAATGAATTTGATGGCACGGATTATCAATTTTTCCATACTGGGCAAGAAGGTAATCATCCTGACTGGGATAGCAAGCTTTTTGACTATGCTAAGCCAGGTGTACTTCACTTTTTATTATCTAATGTAAAATATTGGTTAGAAGAATTCCACTTTGATGGTTTTAGATTTGATGGTGTAACATCAATGATTTATAAAAACCATGGTCGTGGAGATGCCTTTAATAATTACAAAAAATATTTTTCTATGAACACAGATATAGAAGCTATAAATTATTTACAATTAGCTAATGAATTAGCACGAGAGGTTAAACCAGATGTTATAACAATAGCAGAGGATATGTCAGGAATGCCTGGTATGTGCTTACCTATATCCAAGGGTGGAGTAGGTTTTGATTATCGCTTAGCTATGGGTATGCCAGATTTTTGGGAGCGTACCCTCCTAAAAAGAGATGAAGACTGGGATTTATCAAATATGTGGTATGAACTATCTACTCATAGACCGGAAGAAAAGCGCATAGGCTATGTAGAAAGCCATGATCAAGCCTTAGTTGGATCAAAGACTACAATCTTTCGATTGGCAGACAAAGAGATGTATGATTCTATGACTAAAGATAGTGAGAACTATATCATAGATAGAGCCCTTGCACTTCACAAGATGATTAGGTGGATAACTATATCTATGGGAAGTGATGGATATCTTAACTTCATGGGTAATGAGTTTGGTCATCCAGAATGGATAGACTTCCCTAGAGAGGGCAATGATTATTCTTTTCATTATGCTAGACGACAATGGTCTTTAGCAGACAATGAAAACTTGAAATATCATTATCTATCAGATTTTGATAAAGCTATGCTAAAGCATAGTGAAAAATATAATCAATTAGGTAATACTATATTTAGATTGTGGATAGATAATGACAGAAAGATAATAGCTTTTAGAAATAAGGATATAGTCTATATATTTAACTTTCATCCGACAGATTCTTACGAATCTTTTGCGGTACCAATTCATGATGTTGGACAATTTAGAGTTGTCATGGATACAGATGAAGAGAAATTTGGAGGAGCAGGTAGGATTAGCCACTCATATGTTTATAACACAGAAAGACTTGCTGGAACGGATTATGATGGCATAAAAATATATATACCATCAAGAACAGCTTTAGCTTTGGAGAAATATAACAAATGAAGATAATCTGTTTGGGAGACTCATTTACTGAAGGATTTTTGGTTGACAAAAGCTATGCAGATTATTTAGAAGACATGGGTCATAAAGTTATAAATCTTGGTATAAATGGTAATAGGACTTATCAAATGCTTGAAAGATTTATACCAGAAAAATCAGATGTTCTGATAATTTTTGGCGGTTCTAACGACACCTATGATCAAATAAGTCCTGATGATAGTTTTGAAAATATAGAGAAAATTTTGGATAAATCTTTATCTGATAAAAATATTGTGATTATACCACCACTAATGGAGTTAGAAGAGGCCTACCCAAGATATGAACTAAATAATAATGCTATCAATGCTCTGGGAGATTTGATAAACTCCCTAGAATGTGATGTAGTAGATGCTAGAAAAATCGAGCCTTCATATTTTATAGATGGCCTTCATATGAGAGGAGACTTTCATAAAAGGTTAGCAGATGAGATATCGAAATTTTTAAAGTAAAATAAAAGTATGCAGATTAATAAAAAACGTTACAATGATCTTGATAGCTATTATAAAAGAAAATATAATAAAAAAATTATAAAGCTCCCTTTAGATGGGGGCTTTACTTGTCCTAATAGAGATGGAACTTTATCAAAGCGAGGATGCATATATTGTTCAGATGAGGGCGCTGGAGAATGGACATATAAATCAGCAGGAGATATAAAAGCTCAGATTGCCTATCAAAAATCTAATTTATCAAAGCAGGGTAAGGATGAAGGCTATATAGCTTACTTTCAAAGCTTTACCAATACTTATGGAGATGTAGGTAAAATGCGTGAGATGTTCTATTCTGCACTGGAAGATGAAGATATAGTAGGGCTTTCAATAGCAACTAGAGCTGATTGCTTGCCTGATGAGGTATTAGACTTATTAAATGAACTTAATTCTATGACTGATTTGACGGTAGAACTTGGTATGCAAACAGTAAATGATAACACTATCAAATTTATAAATAGAGGCTATGATCATGAAAGTTTTAACTTAGGTCTTAACAAATTACATTATCTAGGAATAGCGACTATAGCTCATGTTATAGTTGGGCTGGTGAATGAAAGTATAGATGATTATATAAGGGATATAAGTTATATAAATGATAAAGGATTTTGGGGGATTAAAATCCACAACCTTTATATAGAAAATAACACCTATCTTAAATATTATTATGAAAAAAACAATATATCCTATACAATGACTAAGGAGGACTATGTAAATATAGTAGTAAGGATGCTTAGAAACTTAAATCCTGGTATAGTAATTAATAGACTAACGGGAGATGGAATAAGAGCAAATATCGCTTATCCTACTTGGTCAAAAAACAAGGGAGCTGTTTTATCAACTATTGATAAAATAATGAAAGAAAAAGATTATAAACAGGGGGACTTATGGAAAGAAATTTAGATGCAAAATACTATGTGAATTCTTATGATAAAGAAAAAAATATCTATTCAAGTAAAGAAAATACATTACTTTTAGTAATAGATGAACAACCAAAACTAATGAATACTATGGAAAATGGGGAACAAACTATTTTAAATACTCTAGTACTAATAAATGCATTCAAAGAATATGGTATGCCAATCCTTGCAACGGAACAATATCCAAAAGGGCTTGGTAGATCAGATGATAGATTACTAGCAGAAATAGAAGAAAATAATATTTTTGCTAAATCAATCTTTGATGCAGCTATTCCTGAAGTTATAGAATATATAAGAGAAAACAAGATTACAAATGTAGTTTTGACAGGTGCAGAAGGTCATATTTGTGTTTACCAAACAGTTAGAACTCTAAGAGATTTAGGACTTAACGTATTTTTGGCAGAAGATGCAGTTTCATCTTATTCAGAAGAACTAAAGAATACAGCTCTAATAAACATGAGAGATATGGGAGCTATGGTAGTAAATACAGAAATGTTATTATTTGATATAGCGAGAGATTCAAAAGATGCACATTTCAAAGTTATATCAAATCTTGTAAAAGAAATAAGAGCTAGAGATTAATTTCTCTTAGCTCTTTGCTTGAGTTTGATTTTTTCTATAGTTTGCATTTTTATCTAAGAATTATTAAAACAAATTAGATAGTTTTTGTAATTCTTGTATTTTTTATCTTTTTAAAAGTCTTTTAAATTCTTTGATTTGTTATTTTTAATGTGATTTATTTTTTGTCTAATTCCTAGTTTTTTGCTTGTGATTAAATTTTCTAAAGTGGTAAAATAGTATTGTTACTTATACAATAAATAAAATTATTTTATAGATAAATTTCACTATAGATTAAAATAAGGAAGGCGCTAATATGAATTTGCATATGGGACTTGATGTTGGTTCTACTACTGTAAAAATTGTTATTACAGATGAGAATTTCAACACCCTTTATCAAGTATATAGAAGACATAAATCAGATGTCAAAGAAACGGTAAAAGCTGTCTTAAACGAAGCTTATGATGAGTTTAAGGATGATAATATAACTATAAATGTAACTGGTTCTGGGGGTATGTTCCTTGAAAAATATATGGGAATCAATTTCGTACAAGAGGTTATAGCTGAAACCGCAGCTATTAGAAAATTTATTCCGGAAACAGATGTTGTTATAGAGCTAGGTGGAGAGGATTCTAAGATCACCTACCTATCAGGTTCTGTTGAACAGAGGATGAACTCAATCTGTGCTGGTGGTACAGGAGCCTTTATAGATCAAATGGCGGCTCTACTAGATACTGATGCATCTGGACTTAACGATCTATCTAAAAATTACAAGAAAATTTATCCTATAGCAAGTAGATGTGGAGTTTTTGCAAAGACTGATATACAAGCATTGATGAATCAAGGTGCGAGTAGGGAAGATATAGCAATCTCTGTTTTTCAATCTGTAGTTAACCAAACTATATCAAATCTTGCTTGTGGTAGACCAATTCGTGGTAATGTAACATTTTTAGGTGGTCCACTTCATTTTTTGCCAGCTTTAAGAGATAGGTTTATAGAAACTCTTGGAGAGGATGAAAATACATTTACTACACCAGAAGATGCTCAGCTTTATGTAGCAAAGGGTGCAGCTATCCTTTCTGCTGAAAACGAAGACTATGTTCCTTATAAGGACTTAATAAAAGAACTTGAAAAAGAAGCTCCAGAAGATATGGAGATGACAAAAAAGCTTGATCCACTTTTTACTTCAAAAGAAGAATACAAAAAGTTTGTAGCAGATCATAAGACGGAACAAATAGTTTATGAAGATATCAAAGACTATGAAGGTCCGATCTATATAGGGATTGATGCAGGATCTACAACTAGTAAAATGGTTTTGATAACAGATGAGGGTCATATATTACACGATGATTATAGGATGAATTTAGGTCGACCACTTGAAGTAGTCATAAATATGCTAAAAGACGCCTATGCTAAGAAAAATCCTAAGGCTTATATAGCTTCATCTGGTATTTGTGGTTATGGAGAGGATTTTATTAAAAATGCTCTACATATAGATAATGGAGAAGTAGAAACTATAGCTCATTATTCAGCAGCTAAGTTCTTTAATCCTGATGTTGACTTTATCCTAGATATAGGTGGCCAAGATATGAAAGCTATGCATATTAGAGATGGTATTATAGATTCTATCCAGCTAAATGAAGCTTGCTCTTCAGGCTGTGGGTCTTTCTTATCAACATTTGCAGCAAGTGTAGGTATGAGTGTGGAGGACTTTCAGAAAAAAGCTCTATTTGCAAAAGAGCCAGCTGATCTTGGTAGTCGTTGCACAGTATTTATGAATTCAAAGGTAAAGCAAGCCCAAAAAGAGGGCTCTGAAGTAGGAGATATAGCGGCAGGACTCTGTTATTCTGTAATCAAAAATGCTATCCAAAAGGTAATTAAGGTCCGTGATCCAAAATCTCTTGGCGAGAATATAGTTGTTCAAGGTGGTACATTTTATGGAGACGCTATCCTTAGATCTTTTGAAAATATCACTGGAAGAAGGACAACTAGACCAGAAATAGCAGGACTTATGGGAGCTATGGGTATGGCTCTTATTTCTCGTGATAAGTCTACTGGTCAATCAACACTAGCGGGTGTAGATGAGTTAGAGTCCTTTACTTATAGCCAAAAAAGTGCAAGATGTGGTCTTTGCACCAATAATTGTGCTCTTATCATAAATGTATTCCCAGATGGAACTCGCTATGTAACAGGCAATAGATGTGAAAGAGGCGCAGGAGTCAAAAAAGAAGAAACAGCAGCAGATTTAAACATGTATAAGTTTAAAAATAATTTGCTCTTTAATAGAAAAACTTTAGGTGATAATGCTCGTATGGGTAGGGTAGGACTTCCTAGAGTATTAAATATGTACGAAGACTATCCATTCTGGCATAAATTTTTTACATCACTAGGTTTCGATGTTGTTCTATCTGGCAAGTCTGATAGGAAAATGTATGAAAAAGGTATCAGCTCTATTTCATCAGAAACTGCTTGCTATCCAGCAAAACTTGCTCATGGTCATATAGAAGATCTAGCAGCAAGGGATGACTTAGATTTGATATTTTATCCTGCAATATTCTACGAATATAAACAATTTGATAAAGCGCAAAACCACATGAACTGTCCAGTAGTAAGTGGTTATCCTGATGTTATTAAAAATAACGTAGAAAACCTAGAAGGCAAAAACTTCATGAATCCTTATCTATCACTAGAAAGTGAAAAGATAATTGCTGATAGATTAGTAGAAGAATTTGATGGATACACTTATAATGGCATTGTCCTTAGTAAAAAAGAAATAAAAAATGCGGCTACAGCTGCCTGGAAAGAGCTTCAAGACTATCACGACCAAATAAAGATCCGTGGTAAGGAGATTATAGATTATGTAAATGCCAACAATCTTAATGCGATAGTTTTAGCAGGTCGCCCATACCATATTGATCCAGAAGTAAATCATGGTATACCAGAGTTGATTGAAGGAATGAAAATTCCAGTTATATCTGAAGATGCAGTTGCATATAATATAGAGGATGTAGACACCAAGGTACGAGTACTTGACCAATGGTCTTATCATGCTAGACTTTACCGTGCAGCAGAATATGTAGCAGATAACCCAAATCTACAACTAATCCAACTAAATTCTTTTGGTTGCGGACTAGATGCAGTAACAACAGACCAAGTACAAGATTTATTGGAAGCTCATGGTAAAATCTATACACTTCTTAAAATAGACGAAGTCTCAAACCTTGGTGCTATTAAAATTAGAATTAGATCACTCCTCCAAGCTCTTAATCAAAAGAAAATGGAAGGTATTGTATTTAAAGAAGACCTAGATCGACTTGATTATTCTACACCAGAATTTACAAAACAAATGGTTGATGAAGGTTATACAATACTTGCACCACAAATGGCTAGAGAACACTTTAGAATACTTGCTCCTGTATTTCACCATTATGGAATGAATATAGAATTTTTGGATTCGGTAAATGATAAGGTCTTAGACCAAGGTCTAAAATACGTAAACAATGATTCATGTTATCCATCCATAACAGTAGTAGGTCAGTTCATGGAGGCTGTTAATTCTGGTAGATATGATACAAATAAACTAGCTATAGTGATGACTCAGACAGGTGGGGCATGTCGAGCAAGTAATTATGTAGGATACATTAGAAAGGGGCTACGTGATGCGGGTTATCCAAATATCCCAGTAATAGCCTTATCTGCTCAAGGAATAGAGACAAATGCAGGTTTTGACCTTAAGAAGCCATCAACTATACCTTTCCTAAAAAGAGGATTTAGAGCGATAATATTTGGAGATCTAATCAATAGAGTTGCCAATGCAACAAGACCTTATGAAGTAGAGAAGGGTGCTACAGATAGCTTAAAAGAAGCTTGGATAGAAAGACTACAGGCAGAAGCTCCTACTATGAGTGATAGGGAATATAAAAAGTGTGTAAAAGAAATAGTTGATAATTTTGATAATATTCCAGTAAAAGATATTAAATTGCCAAAGGCAGGTATAGTAGGGGAAATACTAGTAAAATTCTTGCCAGAAGCTAATAACAACCTACAAAAAGTCTTAGAAGCAGAAGGAGCAGAGGTAATCTTACCAGATCTTACAGACTTCTTTATGTATTGTATGAAAAACTCAGAACTTAAAGCAGATTTATACGGCAAAAGTAAGATGAGTGCAAGGTTTGGTAGATTAGGTATAAATATAGTAGAACAATATAGAAAACCAGTTAGAAAAGCTCTTAGAGCATCCAAAAGATTTAATGAGCCAGAATATATCGATCAGATAGTAGAATATGCTGATACAGTTACAAGCTTAGGTAACCAAGCGGGTGAGGGATGGCTACTTGCAGGTGAAATGGTGGAGCTAATCCACGCCGATGCACCAAACATAGTTTGTATACAACCATTTGGTTGTCTACCTAACCATATCACAGGTAAGGGAGTTATGAAAAAAATCAGAGAAGATTATCCACAGGCCAATATTGTAGCAATAGACTATGACCCAGGTGCTAGTGAAGTAAACCAAATCAACCGTGTAAAACTAATGATGAGTCAAGCAAGAGATAATCTAAAACAAAAAGAATTACAAGAAGTGAATAAATAGGAGAAAACAATGTTAAGTGAAAAATTTTATGATGTCATAGATCATGAAGGAAGTGTATCAATAACTTCATGGACAAAAAAAGGAGCTCATGTAACTTGTACATGGAATAGCTATCTACAAGTGGTGAAAGAAAATAATATAGAAAAAATACTTATACCGGCAGCAGGTATGACAAGTACAGAAAATGATGTAAAAGAAAATGACAATGTGATCTTAACCATGGCAGCTAGAGAAGTCGAAGGATTTAATGGATATCAAGGCACAGGATTTAGAATAATTGGATCAGCTGAGTTTTTAAATGAAGGAGATTATTTCAATCAAGTACATGATAAATATTCATTTGCTAATAGAGCATTAGTAGTGACAGTAAAAGAAGATAAGCAACTATTATAAAAAAAATAAAGCCGCCACAAAATAGAGTTATTATTTTGTGGCGGCTTTATTTTTTTACTATAAAAGTTCAAATCTATTTACATATGGTATAATGAACTAATAAAGGAAGATTAAAATATGAAAGCAAAACGATTTTTTATTGCCTTACTTGTAGTCCTAGCCTCATTTTTTGGAACAAAATTAGTTCTTGATAAATTTGAAGCTAATGAAAAAGACTATGCTTATAAGGACATACCAAATTATGATGATGATGCAGTTAAAACAGCTGATGGAGAATATCTAATTCTATTAGTTGGTGTAGACAAGAATGGAGATGATGATAACAATACAGACTTTACTCGTACTGATACTATCATGCTTTTAAAGGCAAATACTAAAACAGGCAAGATGGATCTTATGAGTATACCTAGAGATAGTCGTATCAAGATTCGCGATAAGTTTGATAAGGCTAATCACGCCCATGCCTTTGGAGGTATAGAGCTAACAATGCAATCTTTAAGAAGCTTTTTAGGACTTGATATAGATTATTATGTCCAAATAAACTATCAAGCTCTTATAAATATTATTGATGCTCTAGGTGGAGTAGATTATGACGTACCAGAAGGCATAAGTATTGATAAGGGTAAGGTTCAAATCAAACCTGGAGAGAATCACCTTGATGGTAACGAAGTTATGTGGTATCTAAGAACTAGAAATATATATAATAATGGTGATATAGGTAGAGTAAATACTCAACAAGGCTTTGTAAAAGCTATGGTAGATGAATTGGTCAAAAAAAGTAAAAATATGAATCTGATGACCTTCATATCAAACTACCTTAAATACGTCAAAACTAATTTGCCTATGAGTGTAATAATGGATCTAGCAGGTAATGTTAATAATTTTTCATCAGATAAGATGGACACTCACATAGTTCCAGGTATGGAACAAACTATAAATGGGGTCAGCTATTATATCCCTGATTATGAAAAAACTTGGCAAATAGTAGATGAAGTCTATCCAAACTTTAAGCTTAAAAATTGGAAGAAAGAGGATTCTGGTTACCATGAGTACGATAGCTATGGAGATATCATAGATGAATCCAAAAGAAAAGGAATACCAGAAGTAGAAAAACCAGAGCAAGAACCTAAAAAAGATATTAAGTTGCCTGAAACCAAGACTGTAGAAGAGACTAGATCAGAAAAAAATAACCTTGCTAAACCAGATGAACCTAGAGATATGCTTGATGAATCATTAAGTGATGATAAGGAGAATTACTAAGTATGAATAGTCAAAGAAGAGAGAGAAAAGACCAACATATAGAAAATTACTTAAGAACTAGGTCAGGTGAAAATACCCTTCTTGAAGATGTGTATATAGAGCATTACGCTATATCAGATATTTCTTTGGATGAGATTGATACTTCTATAGAATTTATGGACAAGACTATAGCTATGCCACTTATGATAGATGCCATGACTGGAGGGGGCTCTTCTTCTGAGTCTATTAATGAAGACTTATCATCGATATGTGAGTCTTTAAATATTCCCATGGCTGTAGGAAGTGAATCTATAGCTATTTCCGATACAGATTCTAGGGAATCATTTGAATTAGTAAAGGCAAAAGAAGACTTACTAAGAATAGGTAATCTTGGATTTGAGAGAGACTTTGATGACTTTGTATTTGCTAGAGATTTGATAGATGCTCATGCTATGCAAGTTCATTTGAATCTTGCTCAAGAGTTAGTAATGAAAGAAGGGGATAACTCTTATCATTCATCCATAGGGCTTATTAAAGATTTGGTTGAAAACTTTAATTATCCAATTATTGTAAAGGAAACGGGTTCAGGAATCTCTAAAGCAGTAGCTGAAAAGTTAGTTGATGTAGGAGTAAGATATATTGATGTTGCTGGTAAAGGCGGCACCAATTTTATAGAGATTGAGGACTTAAGAGATTTTGAAATTGATTATTCAGATCTATATAATTGGGGGATTCCAACAGCGAAATCTATAATAGATGTAAGAAGTATATCAGATGAAACATTTATTATAGCTTCAGGTGGTATAAGAACTGCTATGGACGTTGTGAAATCCATTATAATAGGAGCAGATATGGCAGCTATGACAGGAGAAGTTCTAAACTACCTTCTACACGGTGGCTATGAAGCTTGTGAAGACTTTCTAAAAGAAATACAACACAAAATAAAAATAATAATGGCTCTACTAGGTGTGAAAAATATCAAAGAATTAAAGGAAGTTGATTACAAACTAGTGGGAGAGCTAAAGGAATTGATCGAAGGCTAGCATTTGCTAGCTTTTTTCGTTAATGTAAATATCTTGCAATTTTATAAACTTTATAAGATAATTGATGTAAGAAAAATAAGAGGGGGGTGTAGCAGATGCTTATAAACGATATTGTGATTGCTCTAAGCTTTGTTTTGGCAGTGATTTCTTTGATATCGGTTCTTTTTACTAACAAAAAATTACTTTTTGGCATAATAACTCTAATATTATTTGGATATTTTTACTATCAAAATAGTAAATATAATGTGGCAGATAATGTAACAATATTAACCTTTATAATGGGTATAACTCTCTTGGCTTTGGAAATATTTATACCAAGCTTTGGGGTTATAGGGATCATTGGTCTGATTTTAACAGGATATTCAGTAATGGATAGTTTTTCTGATAGCATGATGGGGATTTTGGTATTAGTAGTAACAGCGCTTGCTATAATCCTCACAGTTACTATTTATGTAAAACTAGGTTTTGATAGGTCTTTATTTGATAGGATGATCTTGTCAAATACGAATTCATCAACTAGAGGATATAATAGTAAAACTAATCATAATAATTTAGTAGGTAAGACTGGCCTTAGTAAGAGTATTTTAAGACCAACTGGTAGAATTGAAATTGATGGAAACACATATGATGCAAAATCTGAGAGTGATTTTATATCAAAGGATAGAAATGTTTTAGTAACTAGCATAAAAAATGGACATATAATCGTAAAGGAGATAGCATGAGTAATTTTATAGTACCAGCAATAGTAATTATAGTTTTGATAGTATTTTTCACCATGGTGCCAGTAGGTCTTTGGATAACAGCAAGATTTTCTGGAGTTAATATTTCTATGGGTTCCCTTGTAGCTATGAGATTTAGAAGATTAAATCCAAGTCTTATAGTAAATGCACTTATAAAATCTCACCAAGCAGGGCTTGAAATCAGAACAGAAGATTTAGAAAGTCACTATCTAGCAGGCGGTAATATCAATCAAGTTGTAGATGCCTTAATAGCAGCAGAAAGAGCGAATATTGATTTGACATTTGAACAAGCAGCGGCAATAGATCTTGCTGGACGTAATGTATTTGAAGCAGTACAAGTTTCTGTAACACCAAAGGTAATCAATACACCAGTTATAGCAGCAGTTGCTAAAAATGGTATAGAAGTAAAGGTTATTGCCAAAGTAACAGTAAGAGCAAACATAGAAAGGTTAGTAGGTGGTGCAGGAGAAGAAACAATTATCGCTCGTGTCGGTGAAGGAATTGTAACAACTGTAGGCTCTGCTAAATCTCATGCAGAGGTTTTAGAAAATCCAGATAATATCTCCCAAACAGTACTATTAAAGGGATTAGACTCTGGTACTGCTTATGAGATTTTATCTATAGATATAGCAGATGTCGATGTAGGACGTAATGTTGGTGCTGAGTTACAAAGAGATCAGGCAGAAGCTGATAAGAATATTGCCCAAGCTAAGGCTGAGGAACGTCGTGCCCAAGCTATAGCTCTAGAGCAAGAAAATAGAGCTAAGGTAGTAGCTGCAGAAGCTAAAATTCCAGAAGCTATATCAAAAGCTTTTGAAGATGGTAACCTAGGTATTATGGATTATTACAATATGAAAAATATCAATGCAGATACTAAAATGCGAGAATCATTATCAGATGTAGATAGTGGTGATATGGATGTTTAAGAAAAAGAAAAAAAGTGATAAAACAATAAAGTCATTTGATGACTGGGCAAAGCAAGCCAAACAATATCTAGATGATCTTGAAGCTGAGGCTAATGAACAGTCAAAAGATAAAAAAGTATATAGGAAATTTTCTAATAATAAAGAAGTGAGCGAACTCTTTCCTAGAGAGTCTAAAAATAAAAGCAAAAAAAATAAGAAAAGCTCAAATAATATAGACAAGAAAACTCATGAAGGCAATGAGAGCATAAGAGGCAGCATAAGAGGATCTACCATGATGGGAGCGCAAGGAGATCCAGTAAACCCTGACCTTAGAAGAAGACTTGCTGAAAAAAAGGCAAAGGATAGGCAAAAGGAAAGAGAAGAAGCCTATACTAGAAAAAAAGAAGCTTATGCATTAAAAAAGTCTAAGGCAAATCATAATGCTCTAAAAAAGAAAAAGGAGCTTAAAAAAGCCATCCTGTATGCAGAAATCCTATCTCCACCTCTTTCTAAGAGAAAAAATCGCTAAAAAAGGTATAGTATATACACAAATTTAATGCGGAGGGATAGACATTAATACAAGTATACAAATAGATAATCCAAACAATGTCGTGACCTTGTTTGGCAATTTTGATAAAAATAGAAAATATATAGAAGAACGCTTTAACACAAAAATAAAATTAAAAGAAGATGCTATAGATGTTACTGGTGAAGGTATCAATGTCGAGTTTACCAAGGAACTTATCATAGAGCTTCTCAATGAGATAAATAAAAATGGCAATCTTGAGTTTCAAAAGATTAAATACCATGCTGATATGTTGGAGCGAGAAAACAAGGATGTCATCAAGCAAGCCCTTGATGACTCAATAATAATAACTGCGACGGGCAAACCTATAAAACCAAAGACATTAGGACAACAGTCCTATATAGATAAAATTAAAAATAACGATGTAGTATTTGGTATAGGCCCTGCAGGTACTGGTAAGACTTACCTTGCTGTAGCTATGGCTGTCAGAAGTTTTAAGCAAGGTGAAGTAAATAGGATCATCCTAACCCGACCGGCAGTGGAAGCTGGAGAAAGCCTAGGATTCTTGCCAGGGGATTTGCAAGATAAAGTAGACCCATATTTACGTCCACTTTATGACGGACTTTTTGAAATATTAGGATTTGAAACTTATCAAGGTCTTGTAGAAAAAGGCATGATAGAAGTTGCTCCCCTTGCATATATGAGAGGTAGAACACTTGATAATGCTTTTGTTATCCTAGATGAAGCTCAAAATACTACAAGTGAACAAATGAAGATGTTTTTGACCCGTCTAGGCTATGGATCAAAAGCTATTATAACAGGAGATAAAACTCAGGTAGACCTTCCTCGTGGCAAAAATAGTGGGTTAAAGACAGCAGAACGCATACTAAAGAGTGTAAAAGGAATAGGGTTTCAAAACTTCACATCAATAGATGTAGTAAGACACCCACTAGTGCAAAGAATCATAGATGCCTACGATAAAGAGGATGCTAAAATGGAGCTAAAAATAAAAGAAGAACAAAAGTAGGGCGTAGGGCGGTGTAGTTTAGCTGACTTTATGTTGATTTCTAATAGTTTCATAGCATAGAAAAAAGAACAGGAAAAAATTATGAATCTCATTATAACAAATCAAACAGACCAAGATATAAATATGGATGATAAGTTAGAAGACGTTATTACTACAGTTCTTGAAACAGAAGGACTTTCTTTGAATTATGAAGTTTCTATTAGCTTTGTAGATAAGGATGAGATTCACAGATTAAATAAATATTACAGGAAAGTAGATAGGCCAACAGATGTCCTATCTTTTCCTATGGATGAGGACTTTTTTATAGAGGGTGTAGACACAATGCTAGGTGATATAGTGATTTGCATGGATGTAGCGAAAGATCAAGCAAAAGATTTTGGTCACAGTCTAGACCGTGAAATAATGTATCTTACAGCTCATTCTTGCTTGCATCTTTTAGGGTATGATCACATGGAAGATGATGAAAAAGTAAAAATGCGCGCCCGAGAAAAAGAAGTTATGAAAAGCTTGGGAGTCTTTAAAAATGAGTGAGAAAGACCAGAGAGAAATTCTTAAAGAAGAAATCAAAGTAGAAGTCCTTGAAGAGCTGAAAAGAGAACAAGCAAAAAAGGAAGAGGCAGAGCAAAAGCTCCATGACCGAAACTTTGAAAAAGAAGAGCTTAGTCATGGACAAAAGTTCCTAAAAGGTTTTGATTATGCCTATGAAGGGCTGGTATGGGCTATTAATCATGAAAAAAATATGAAATTTCATATGTTTGCCCTAGCTATACTCCTAGTTGCTTCTTTATTTTTTAACCTATCTAGGGTAGAGATGATTACCCTAGTTTTTGCTGTTTGCTTTGTCCTGGCTTTTGAGCTTATTAATACATCGGTGGAGCAAGCAGTAAACTTAGCAAGCAAGGGTAAGTACTCATCATTTGCCAAGGCAAGTAAGGATCTTGCGGCAGCAGCTACTTTTATAGCAGCTCTCAATGCACTTTTTGTAGCATACCTAATATTTTTTGATAAATTTATAGATTTTTACAATTCAGTTATCGTAAGGATAGTTCGAAGGCCAAGCCATCTTGCCATTATAACACTATCTCTAGTAATAGTAGTAACTATATTTTTAAAGGGTGTCTTTTATGAAGGACATGGAACTGCCTTTAAGGGTGGCTTTGTAAGTGGTCATACATCTATAGCCTTTGGCATAGCTACAATTGGTATGTTTTTGACTACTGATCCATTAATTAGACTTATGCTAATAGGACTAGCACTAATAGTTGCAGAAAGCAGATATGAAGCAAATATTCACTCAATGGCAGAAATAATTAGAGGAGCCATCCTTGGTACATCCATGGCAATGGCAATATTTGGTATATTTTCATGAATGAAATCGAACAATTAATTAATATAGCTTTAGAAAATAAGAAAAATTCATACTCGCCTTATTCTCATTTTAGAGTATCCTGTGCTGTAAAGACTGGAACAGGTTCTATTTATAAGGGAGTAAACATAGAAAACGCCGCTTATTCTCCATGTATATGTGCAGAAAGATCTGCCATGAGCGCAGCGATAAGTGCAGGAGAAATAGAATTTACCCACATAGTTATAAATGGAGATAGTCATGATACTTTTCCATGTGGGGTTTGTAGGCAATTTATAAGAGAATTTGCCGATAAGAATACACAGATTGTAATAGCAAATGCAGTTGATGACTATAGAATATTCACCATCGATGAGCTTTTGCCACATAGTTTTAGTAACGAGGATTTAAAAGAGATATGAAATCAGGATTTATATCAGTAGTAGGGAGAGCTAACGTTGGTAAATCAACTCTTATGGAGAAAATTCTTAGAGAAAAGATTTCCATAATTTCAAACAAGCCACAGACTACTAGAGATAAGATACAGATAATTTATAATGACGAAGATAGTCAGATTATTTTTATAGATACGCCAGGTATTCAAACTCCTAAAAATAAACTACAAGAAAAATTATTTGAGTTTAGTGAGGATAGTCTTAAGGAATCTGACATAGTAACATTTGTTATAGACAATTCGCTAGAAATAGGTAGACTCGATAATGAAATTATAGAAATGTTAAAGGGCATTCATGTTCCAAAAATATTGCTTATAAATAAAACTGACCTTTTAAGTGAAGAAGAATTTGAAACTATAAAAGAAAAGTTTGAAGCAATGAATATGTTTGAAGCTATAATTGGTATATCTGCTCTAGAAGAAACTAATATTGATAATTATATTGAGCAGATAAAATCAATGCTTGATGTGGGTCCAGCTTACTATGATAGGGATATGATAACTGATAAGAGCGAACGCTTTATAGTGTCAGAGATTATAAGAGAAAAAGCTCTTAACAATCTTTCTTATGAAGTTCCTCATGGTATAGCAGTTAGAATAGATAATTTTAAGGAACGTGATAATAAAAAATTAATAGACATAGATGCCACAATTATAGTCGAGAAAAATTCACATAAAGAAATTGTAATTGGCAAGGGTGGATCTATGGTAAAGAAAATAGGTATAGAAGCTCGCAAAGAAATTGAAAAATTCCTAGATAGCAAGGTCAATCTCAAGCTTTGGGTAAAAGTTGAAAAGGACTGGCGCAAAAAAGAAAAACTGGTGGATAGGTTTGGCTACAAATGATCTCTCAGATGTATGTGGCTTTGTTTTAAGAGAATTTCCTTATAAAGAAACAAGCAAGATTATAGAGATATTTACAGCTGACTTTGGAAGGATATCAATCCTTGCCAAAGGAGCTCTTAGTAAAAAAAGCAAAACTCTTGGGGTTACCCAAAGATTTGTGAAAGCTTCCTATAATTTATATAAATCTGGAAATGATTTTTATGGAATTAAGGAAGCGATCCTTATAAAATCTTACGGCAAATCAAACAAAAATTTTGATGTTATCCTCTATAAATCAGCCATTGCAGATTTACTTTTAAGAACAATTGATCAGATCCAATCTGAGACGATTTTTAAGCTGCTTGACAATACATTTGAAGCCTTTGAAAATGCAGATTGCAATCAAATTAATATATTTTTGGCATTTTTATTAAAATATATCTCATTTTCAGGTTTTAAACCAAACTTAAATTCTTGCAGTATATGTGGAAAAAGGCTAAGTTATAAAGAGGTGTTTTTCTCACCTTATGAGTCATCAATAATTTGTGATGATGACAAAAATTTGATACGTGATAAAATTTTCCTAAATAAGGAAGAATTTACCTACCTAAAAAAACTCCTCTATACAAAATCAGAGGACTTGGCTGGTATAGAAAAGCCAGCAGGCTATAAAAAGATAGCAATTTTAATAATTGATTACACCCTAAAAAACATTGAAATAACTAGGTTTTCATCTATTGATTGGGTGTATAGAAATGTTAGTGAAAGGAATTAACATGTTGTATTTTGAAGATTTAATACTAAAATTAGAAGAGTATTGGAAAGAACAAGGTTGCTCAGTCATGTTCCCTTATGATATAGAAAAGGGAGCAGGAACTATGAACCCAAATACTTTCCTAAGAGCACTAGGACCAGAACCTTGGTCAGTAGTATATGTAGAACCATCTCGTAGACCTGCAGATGGTCGTTACGGTGAAAATCCAAATAGACTCTACCAACACCATCAATTACAAGTTTTACTTAAACCAAGCCCAGATAATATCCAAGATTTATATCTACATTGTTTAGAAACAATTGGTATTGATCCAAAAGAACACGATATAAGATTTGTAGAAGATAATTGGGAATCACCAACACTAGGTGCTTGGGGACTTGGTTGGGAAGTATGGTTAGACGGTATGGAAATTACTCAATTCACTTATTTCCAACAAGTAGGAGGTATCAACTGCGAGATTGAAAGTGGAGAGATCACTATAGGTCTTGAAAGAATTTGTATGTACCTTCAAAATGTTGATAATGTTTACGATATAAAATGGTCAGAGAATCTCACATATGGAGATGTATTTAAGATTCCAGAATACGAAAACTCAAAGTATTCATTCGAAGATGCAGACAATGATACACTCATGCACTTGTTTGATCTATACGAAAAAGAAGCAAATAGACTCATAGACTTAGACTTAGTTTATCCAGCCTATGATAATGTACTCAAAACCAGCCATGCTTTTAATACACTTGATGCCAAAGGGGCTATTTCAGTTTCTGAGAGAAGCCACTATATAAAAAGAGTGCGTGATGTAAGTAGCAAGGTTGCGAAAAATTATTTAGCAAAAAGAGAAGAGCTAGGATACCCTCTTCTAAGAAAGGATAATGATGAGTAGATACTTATTAGAAATCGGAGTAGAAGAGATACCTTCAGATTATATTGAGGCTACTAAAACCCAATTAAAAGATAAATTTAAAAAATTAATAGATGATAATAAACTTACTGTAGATGAGATTAGAGTAGAATCAACTCCTCGTAGATTTGCAATATTTTTAGAGAATATCAATGCAGGTGAGTCTGATGAGCTAATCTCTATAAAAGGACCTAGTGCAGCTATAGCTTATGATGAAAATGGAAATCCTAATAAACCACTTTTAGGATTTTTAAGAGGTCAAGGAGCAGAGTTATCAGATGTAGTAGTAAAGGACTTTAATGGGTCTGATTATATATTTATAGAAAAAAAAGAAGAGAGCAAATCCGTAGAAGAAGTTCTAAGAGAAAATGTATATGATCTAGTAAAATCAATATCATTTAATAGGTCTATGCGCTGGGGAGCCAAATCCATCCGTTGGGCAAGACCTATCAGATATTTTGTATCAATTCTAGATGATAAAGTCTTAGATTTTGATGCAGAAGGTATCAGCGTAGGCAATATTACAAAAGGACATAGAAGTCTTGGTAGTGATCATATAGAAATATCAACTATAGATGAATATGAAGATAAACTTCGTGAAAATTATGTAATACTATCTAGTAAAGAACGACGTGATTTAATTATACGTGGTCTTAATAAGATAAATATGGAAAAGGGTGGAGAGTTCATGAAAGATGAAGACCTCCTTCATGAAGTAGTAAATATAGTAGAATACCCTACAGTGCTTGCTGGAAATATCGACGAGAAGTATTTGGAACTTCCAAAAGAAGTAATCATTACACCTATGAAAGACCACCAAAGGTATTTTCCAGTCCTAGATGAGAAGACAGGTCATTTGTTACCATACTTCTTACTGGTACGTAATGGCGATGATAACCATAGCGAAAATGTAGTTTCAGGTAATAAAAAAGTACTAGTAGCAAGACTCGAAGACGCTAAGTTCTTCTATGATATTGATACAGCAAGACCACTCGAATCATATGTAGAAGAGCTTAAGAATTTAACATTCTTTGAAGGTCTTGGCGATATGTACCAAAAAACTCAAAGACTTATGGATCTTACAGCTAAGTACCAACAACAACTTAACTTAGGTGAGGATATCAAAGAAGATTTAAAAAGAGCAGCTTACCTTTCTAAGGCAGATCTTGTAACAAAGATGGTAATAGAATTTACAGAGCTTGAAGGAACTATGGGTAGGATATATGCCAAAGAATCTGGCGAATCAGATAGAGTTGCAACAGCTATAGAAGAACAATATTTTCCAAACTCAGCAGGTGGAGCTCTACCAAAATCTATTACGGGTATAGTTTTATCCATAGCAGATAAGATAGATTCTATAGTAGGACTTTATGCTATAGAAAGGTATGTAACCGGTAGCCAAGATCCATTTGGTTTACGTCGTAGAGCATTAGGTCTTATTAATATTATCCTTAAAAACAATATTGACGTAGACCTTAAAAAGCTAATTAACGACTCACTTATAGTCTATACAGAAAAAAATGGCTTGCCATTTGACTATGATACAACTATGGAAAAATCAATAGAATTCATTAAAGATAGACTTAGAAACTTACTTATAGATGATGGCTATAGATATGATGTAGTTAATTCTGTAATTAATTCAGATGATACAAATATATTAAGGATAGCACAAAGAGTAGCAGCAGTAAGCGATTTTGTAGAAGATAATGATGACACATTAAGTTATTTTACAAGGATAAATAACCTAGCTAGGGATAGATCTCTTACAGAAATAAATCCAGATTTATTAGAAAATGATATAGAAAGAAGCTTCTATGAGACTATTAAGAGTCTAGAAGAGAAGCCTTTCCAAAATAGCGAAGATTACAGAAATGAGCTAAAACTGATAGCACAAACCCAAAATGTGGGTAATGATTATTTAGATAATACAATGATAAATGTAGAAGATGAGGCTGTCAAAAACAATAGACTTGCTATGTTAAATACTATTTCAAATAGAATAAGTAGAGTATTTGATATTAGCCAAATAGTCAGATAAGCTAGAAAGGAATTATGATGGGAGAAACATTAACAATTGTAATTATAAGTGATTCGACAGGTGAAACTGCTGATGCCTATCTAAAATCAGTTACAACCCAATTTCCAGATTTGCCAATTAGGGTAGTAAGACATCCAGAAGTGCGAAATATGGAACAAGTAGATGAGATATTTTTAACTATACCTAGCTACTCTATCATAGTTCCAACAATGGCTGATAAAGAAATATCTGATTACATTTGTAAGCTTGCAGATGAAAATCATATAGAGGTTCTATCAATCCTTGAGTATGGACTTGATGTATTTGAAAAAGTAACAGACAAAAAAGCTGTTAGAAAGCCAGGGTTAATCCGTACTCTTTCCCAAGAATATTTCAGTATGATTGAGGCGATAGAATTTGCTATTCAATACGATGATGGCAAAGATCCTAGAGGATTTTTAAAATCAGATATAGTACTTTTGGGAGTTAGTAGAACTAGCAAAACGCCTACAACTATGATACTTGCAACTAAGAACTATAAAGTAAGTAATCTACCGCTTGTACCAGAATCTAGAATGCCACGAGAGATTTTTGAGGTAGATCCAGATAGAATAATAGGTCTTATCATAGATCCAGAAAAACTTGTAGATATAAGAGCGGATAGGAGCAAGGAATTAGGCTTAATTGGAGATTCTATTTACTATAATGATGCAAGAATCAATAGAGAGTTAGAATATGCTAAAGAAGTCTATAAAGATCTAGATTGCAAGGTTATAGATGTAACCAACAACACTATTGAACAAACGGCCACAGATATCATCGAATATTATAAAGCAAAATTCGGCGATGAATAAGAAACAGGAGAAAAGATGAGTTTAAACAAAATTATTGTACTAAATTTTGGTGGACAAACCGATCAACTTATCGTAAGACGTGTACGTGAACTAGGAGTTTATGCAGAACTTCACCCATGCGATGTTGATATCGATAGCTTAGATTTAGAAGGATTAGCTGGAATTATTCTAACAGGTGGGCCACAATCAGTAAACGACAAAGATTCTTTAAGAGCAGATAGCAAAATATTTGAACTAGGAGTACCAATATTAGGTATTTGTTATGGTTTGCAATATATCAATAACTACTATGGTGGACAAATCGAAACACCCAAAAATGGAGAATACGGCAAGACACCACTTTTAGTAGATAAAAATAGCGAGATATTTAAAGATGTCCCACAAGAATCAACAATTTGGATGAATCATAGAGATAGAGTAAGCAAGCTTGCTGATGGTTTTAAGAAAACAGCTTGGACACTTCACTGTCCAGTAGCAGGTATGGAAAACAAAGAGAAAAACATCTATGCAGTACAATTCCACCCAGAAGTTGTTCACTCAGAATACGGTAAAGAAATGATAGCAAGTTTTGTTCTTGGTATTTGTAAAGCAGAAAAAACATGGAAGATGGATGACTTTGCAGATAAAATTATAGCAGAAATCAAAGAAAAGTACGCTGGGGAAAAAATGATATGCGCCTTATCAGGCGGAGTAGATTCATCTGTAGCAGCAACTATAGTATCAAAAGCTATAGGAGATAATCTTCAATGTATTTTTGTAGATCATGGTTTACTACGTAAAAACGAAGCAGATGAAGTTATGGAAACTTATAAAAATTTAGGACTTAAAGTCAAAAAAGTAGACGCAAGTAAAGAATTTTTAGACTTACTCAAAGGAGTAGATGATCCAGAGACAAAAAGAAAGATCATTGGTAACCATTTTGTAGAAGTATTCGAAAGAGAAGCTAAAGAATTCGGTGAAGCAAAATATCTAGTCCAAGGAACAATCTACCCAGATGTTATAGAAAGTGGAAAAGACAAGGCAAGTGTCATTAAATCTCACCATAACGTAGGAGGACTTCCAGAAGATATGCTCTTCGAAGGCTTAGTAGAGCCATTAAGAGATCTCTTCAAAGACGAAGTAAGAGCTCTAGGTGAATCCATAGGAGTACCACACGATATGGTATGGCGTCAACCATTCCCAGGGCCAGGTCTTGCCATAAGAGTCATGGGAGATATTACAGAAGAAAAACTAGAGATAGTGCGAGAAACAGACGCAATACTTAGAGAAGAAATCAAAAACCATGGTCTAAACGAAGACATATGGCAATATTTTACAGTATGGACACCAATTAAAACAGTAGGAGTAAAAGGCGATGCTAGAGTCTATGACAATGTAATAGCAATACGCGCAGTAGAAACAACAGATGCAATGAGCGTAGAGGCAGCAGAGCTACCATTCAATCTGCTACAAACCCTATCAAGTAGAATGATAAACGAAGTCGCTGGAGTTGGTAGAGTAGTGTATGATATAACCTCAAAACCACCTGGAACTATTGAATGGGAATAGATCAAAAAATTTCAGATTTAAGAATATATAAAAATATAAATTTAATTTTATTAAGTTATAATGGTCAATGATTGTCATTGACCATTTTAGTATAAATAATTAATACTTATAGTTAAATATATTTATAGTATCATACTTGAAATAAAAGAGACTGTATTATTTATAAATTCTATTATCTAATTTTAAAATTATAGTTTGTATTATAGAAGAACAAGAGACAATAGCCTTATTAATTGAGGTTTATATTATAAGCAATAATTAAAATCTTTAATTAGATTTTAATAAAAATTTTGGAGAATAATTTGGAAAATAAAACTTATAAAAATGTTTTGAATACTTTATTTGGATTATTAATTATAGGTATAGGTATTTATTTCTTAGTTAAGTTAATTATAAAATTTTTTTATTGGATTAGGAGCTTTGCCTCTAACACTGAAGCAGTTATAGTAGTTGCTTTAATTACAGGAACTTTATCGCTTTTAGGTATTGTAATATCAAATATTATTGAGTATAAACAGAATACTAAAAGATATTTATATGAGAAAAAAGAAGAAGCTTATTCGGAATTTATAGAAATGGTATATAAATTACAACAGATACAGAAAGATGGAAAGATATCTGAGAAAGAGATAACAAAGGATTTAATAAGTTTTTCTCAAAAATTAACTTTATGGGGTTCGGATGAAGTGGTTAGAAAATGGATTGAAATTCGAACATCAAGCTTAAATTCTGATAGCAATTCTATAAATAATCTTTTTGTTTTAGAAGATATAATTTTTTTAATTAGAAAAGATTTAGGTCAGAAGAATAAGGGGCTTAAAAGAGGTGATATTTTAAGTTTCTTTATAAATGATATAGATAATTACCTACCAAATAGCAATTAGATTTCATAAAAAAGATAGGTTTAGACTCTGAATATGGGGTTAAACAACTATCTATATACAATAAAAATTGGAGGTATAAAATGGATATTAAAGATGTTCTACAGATAAATGATGATTTAAAAAGAAATGAAGAATTATATAATATTTTCGATGAAGAAAAAAGACTACTAAGTAAAGCTGGTCAGGTTGAGAAGATTACTACCTTACGTGGGATCTCAAAATTAATAAATAATGATTCTAAAATTTTAGATATTGGTGCTGGAACTGGTGTTTACAGCGTGCCATTAGCAGAAGAAGTTTCTGAAGTGGTTGCTTTTGAGCCTGCAAGTAATAATTATAAACAAATAGTTGCAAAAGCTAAAGATAAGAATTTAAAAAATATTATTGTTGAGAATAAAAGCTCACTTGAGATGGATGATTTAGATGATAAATATTTTGATGTAGTATTACTTTTTGGACCTATGTATCATTTATCAAATGAAAAAGATAGGATAGAAACTTTAAGGCAAGCAAAGCGAGTGGTCAAAGATGATGGTTATATTTTAATTTCTTATATTAACCATGACATGGTCCCTATGACTGAAACTAAATTTGATAGCAACTTTTTTGAAAGCCCTCTTTATGTGAGTGATAAGCAAAGACTAATTGATAAACCGTTTATTTTCTTTACTTTAGATGAATGTATAAAAATGCTTGAAAAAGAAAATCTAAGTATTATTAGAAAGATAGGGACCAGTGGATTTTCTGAAATTTTAAGTGAAAGGATTGATGAAATGAGTGATGTATCTTATCAAAGATACCTCGATTGGCACCTAAACCATTGTGATAAGGAAGAATTAATAGGGGCTAGTAACCATTATTTATTTGTATGCAGGAAATAAATATCTAATAACTTAATTTATTGTAATAAGGAAGTACAAAATTGTTAAAAATAATTGTCTTACTAATATTTATAGTCCCAACAATCTATAACTTCATAATCCATAGAAATAATGTAATAAATGTAAAAAAGAAAGCGGTATTTGGATTTATACTAGCTATATTTTCTCTAATTGCTGGTGGTTTGTGCTATAGACTTGATAATACAATCTTAGGATATGCAATTGCTATCTCAGCAGTATTATTGGTCTGTACCGTAATGTTCTTTCCGGGTATTAGAAAAGATGGCTTCAATATTTTCTTAGGATCAAGTCCAATTTTAAAATTTGTAAGTTTTGATAAGGTAAAGAGTGTTGGTATTAAGTCAAGTAAAAATAATGATCTAGAATTGACAATAAAGGCGCATGGTGATACTTATAGTCAAACTTATGACTTAAAAGATAAAGACGTTATTATAAAAAATATTGAGAGTAAAACTAATATAAAACAAATATTTGAACAATAAAATAATACTAGTATATTATCATCAACAATCAAAACGGAGGTAAATGTACATTGATTTTATAAGTAATACAGAAATTTTGATACTATTTTTAGCTTATTTAGGTTGTTTTAGTATGCCATATTGTGAATAAGATCGGTGCGTTTACATAGTAATAGGTCTACTCACTTTTGTGAGTGGGCCTTTTTTATATTTTATTTTTGATATGATATGCTTCTTTAAGAAGGATTTATGCTTTCTATAAAAGATTTTATAATTGGACTACTAATGAACACATTTATGAGAAACTTGATCTAAGCTTAGGAGACTATAACAAATATGAATATATTAAATTATCAAAACTATTATTGAGTTTAAATTTTAAAAGATAAAAAATGTACAGAAATATTTCTAACTTATTAAGTGGGTAAAAAGTAAAATTTTTTTTACAAAAATGAATTTATATAAGGCATCTATATAATGATAGATGAACAAATTAAAAACTCATAAATATTTTTCAAACCACAAATAATATAAGATCTGAAAGAATATAAAGGCGTGATTATAGAAATTTCACGTGATAGAGCGATTAAAAAACCAAAAATTTGATAGTATATATTAATTGTATAATAATGGATTGAGAAAATATTTAAATGCAACTAGGAATTTCATTAAGTAATTAGTTTAATAAGTAAGATTCTTAGGTAGAATATGAGTCTTTTCAATAAAAAATACTCTTTAATAGTAAATATTAAATAACAATTATGCAAACATATTCCCGACAAAATGTTCACATATTTCCTACATTTTTATCTTATTATAATTGACAAAATCGATATGATAATATAATATGTTTAAGGAAATATATATATTATAAGGTCAGATGGAGTGGATTAATGGAAAGATCTAGTAACAAATTTTCAAAAATTGTAGTCATATTAGCTACTATTATTAATATTTTCTTTTTTATATTTTTGTTTAGATACAATATTTTACCATCAAAACAAAGATTGATACTATTGTTAATTTTTGCAATCTTTATTGCTTATTCTCTATATTCAGCATTCAAAAAAAAGAAATCATCAAAAGCTCTTACAGTTTTTGCAGTTATATTGATAATTACAAGTATATTACAAGGCTTTTTTGTAGCTTATGCTAACAAATCAATCAAGACTGTAGAGCAAATCAATCAAAAAAATGAACTTAATAAGAACGAGATGTCTTTTGTTGTATTAAAAGATTCGAGTATCCAAAGCCTAGAAGAAGCAGCTACCAAAGAGATAGGAGTTGCCAATGCTTACGATGAGGATAATACTAAAAAAGCCTTAGCGGAATACAAAAAAAATTATTCATATGATCTTATTACAAAAGATATGCGTACTTATTCACAAGCAGCCAGTGCTCTTATGAGTGGCGAAAGCGAAGTGATGCTACTTAACGAAAACTATAGACCACTTATAGAAGAAGATATAAAGAACTTTTCAGAAAAGACAAGGGTATTAGAGTCATTAGTAGTAGCAGATGATAAGAAAGAAAAGAAAGAAAAAGAACAAGTCAAAGAATCAGAATCATTCAATGTCTACATATCAGGTATCGATACCTATGGTAGTCTTTCTACAGTATCTAGATCAGATGTAAACTTAATATTAAGTGTCAATCCAGTAGATAGAAAAATCCTTATAACAACAGTGCCAAGAGATACCTACCTAGCTTTAGGCGGAGATAGTAATAAACTAGATAAGCTTACTCATGCTGGATTATTTGGTATAGATACATCTATAAGAAGTTTGGAAAATTTATTGGATGTTGGTATAGATTACTATGGTAAAGTTAACTTCACCACACTTACGGAGCTTATAGATGTTATCGGTGGAATAACCGTAGATAATCCTGTGGCCTTTACAGCTTCTAGTGGCAAATACGATTTTCCTCAAGGGAAAGTAGATATGGATGGTAAGAAGGCATTAGCATATTCTAGAGAAAGATACAATCTATCAGAAGGAGACTTTGATAGAGGTAAAAACCAAACTAGAGTCATGACAGCCATTATTAAAAAGATGCTTAGACCAGAAATCCTGCTAAACTTCAACGAAATATCAAGCATAGCTCTTAAGTCAGTAGACACAGACATATCCTATAACAAGATGATAGAACTAGTAAATAACCAATTAGAAGACGGCAGAGATTGGACAATAGAAACACAAGCACTAAAGGGTGAAGGAGCAAGTGGTTTAAACTCATATCTCATGCCAAATTCCAAACTTTACATGATGCAACCAAACAAGGACTCCATAAAAGAAGTCCACGACAAGATAGAAGAGAATAATAAGTAAGATAAATAGAACACAAAAGATAAACTTAAGGAAAGAAATAATGGGACAAACGACAATAGTGCTGATGATCTTAACAGTAATATCTAAAATATTTGGATTCGTAAGGGAATCAGTAATGGCGTCGGTAATAGGAGCTGGTGACTTAAAATCAATTTATGTCACCGCCACCACTATCCCAGATTTAATGACCTACACGGTAATAGTAGGCATTGTCGCTGCCTATATACCTGTATATACAAAAATAAGCTCTGAAAAAGGTGAAGGCGAAGCAGAGAATTTTACATCTAATCTAATAAATACGCTCATGATATATGGAGCTATAGCTTTTTTTATTGTAATTATTTTTGCAGGGCCCATATCCAAATTATTCTCACCAAAACTTACAGGCGATACCTTACAATTAGCAAAAGACTTTACTAGGATAATGGCTATATCCATATTTACTTTCCTGTATTCATCTGTAATTAGAGGATATCTAAATGCCAAAGGGAACTTTATTGATCCAGCAATACCAGGAATTATCATAAATGTATTCGTAATAGTATCGACTATACTTACGGGTATTTTTAATAATTCCTACATTTTAATTATAGGAACTCTAATAGGATATATTATTCAATTCGTTCGATTCCCATTTGTGAGTCGCAAGCTGGGCTATAGTTACAAGAAAACTATAGATTTTGAAGATCCTTACATAAAACATATGTTTACAATAATGATTCCAATCATTATCTCAAGTGCAGCAAATAAAATAGCTATACTAATTGATAAATCTATGGCATCAGCTTATCTAGGTATAGATTCTGTAGCAAAGATTTTCTACACTGAAAACATGCTGGATTTTATAGTGGAAGTATTTGCTATAAATATAGCAACAATAACTCTTCCTCAAATAGCGAAACTAGCAAATGATGGTAATATCAATCAGATGAAAGAAAAAACATCATCGACCCTGGTACTTACAATGACTGTGATAATACCAGCGACTCTTGGATTGATGGTTTTATCTACACCTATTATAAGACTAATATACGAAAGAAATGCCTTTAGCCCAGCAGACACAAGTATTGTAGCGTCACTATTAGTATCATACGGACCATACATCATTTTTATATCTATACTAAAGATAATATCAAATGCATTCTATGCAGTTGGAGATTCAAGGTCACCATTGTTAATTATCTTATTTCAACAAGTCATTAACATGGTTTTAAATGTATTTTTAGTAAAAAGATATAACATTGATGGCATTGCACTAGCGACATCTATTTCTACAATAATTGGGAGTATATGTATGATGATTGCTTATTATAATAGATTTGGGAGTCCAGCAAATAATAAAAATATTTTGTCGACTGGAAAAATTTTAGTAAGCTCAATTGTAATGGTATTAGTAGCAATAAGCACCTACGACTATATGACAATTAAACTATCATTAGTACCAGGCCTATTAATATCAGTTCTTTTAGCGGGTATTATATATTTAATTTGTATTGGATTATCTAAGATTGATGTTGTGGATGGGTTAAAAAGTGAAATGATAAGCAGAATAAATGATAATAAATTAAGGAAGTAATATGAAACCATATATTGTTACAAAAAGAATATTAGATGTATTGATTTCATTGATATTAATTATACTACTATCTCCCTTGCTTTTAATTATTTCAATAGCAATTACGATTGATAGTCCAGGGCCTGTTTTTTATAGACAAACAAGAACCGGTTTAAATGGCAAAGATTTTACCTTGATAAAGTTTAGATCTATGGCTGCGGATAATGATGTTTATGATTTTAAAACAGGAGATAAGATTACAAAAGTAGGACATTTCATACGAAAAACATCACTAGATGAACTTCCTCAATTAATTAATATATTAGAGGGAGACATGTCTTTTATAGGACCTAGACCATGGTTACCATTATTTAATGAATACTATACAGAATATCAAAAACAAAGATTTTTAGTAAGGCCAGGCATCACCGGACTCGCACAAGTAAGTGGACGTAAGGATTTGAGAATATTGGATAGAATAGATTATGATGTTAAGTACGTAAAAAGCATGAGTTTTAGGATTGATACAATTATTTTTCTAAAAACTATTGAAGTTATACTTAAGAAAGAAAATAATACATACGCTAACTATACCATTGAAGACGAATTTAATGATTTAATAGGTAATTACGAAAGATATACTTAGAGTAAAAATGTTAATTAATCGAGGTGTAGATATGGGAAAAAAAATAATGATTGTTGCGAATGATACCTCTTATTTTTATAGATTACGAAAAGAAATCTTAGAGAGAATATTAATAAATGGTAACGAATTAGTAGTTGTATCAAAAAAAACAAATTTTGTTAGGGAAATAGAGGAGTTAGGATGCAAATTTATAAACTTAGATATACCAAGACATGGAACTAACCCGATAGATGATTTAAGGTTGTATAGAAATATAAAAAGAATTTTAAAATCGGAAAAACCAAATTTGGTTTTTACTTACAATATAAAACCGAATGTCTATTTTGGAATAGCATGTAATAAACTTAATATTCCTTTTATTCCTAATATTACTGGATTAGGCGGAGCACTATTAAATCCTGGATTTGTTCAGCTTATTTCAAGAAATCTTTATAAGGCTGGATTAAAAAAATCAAAAATTGTATTTTTCCAAAATGAATTTAACAAAAACTTTTTTTTGAAGAATAAAATAATAAGTAATGAGAAGAGATATCATGTGATACCGGGTTCAGGAATAAATTTAGGATACTATTATTATTCTGATTACCCTTATGCAAATGATACGATAAATTTTATCATGGTATCAAGAATAATGAGGGACAAAGGTATAACTGAATATCTTGATGCAGCAGAAAGTATAAAATCAAAGTATCCAAACACTGTATTTACACTAGTTGGAGATTATGATGATTTGAGCTTTAAAGATAGAATTGATAATTTAAATGATAACGGAATTATAAATTATCTTGGTTATAGAAAAGATATTGATAAATTAATTAGAAGATCTCACTGCTTGATTCATCCTTCATATCACGAAGGCTTATCCAATGTTCTTTTAGAAGCAGGTGCAACTGGTAGACCAGTGATAGCTAGTGATGTTCCAGGGTGTAGAGAAACATTTGTTGATGGTGTATCGGGTCTAGCAGTAAAGGTAAAAGATTCAGAAGATTTAACTCACAAGATAGAAGAATTTATTAATATACCTTATGAGAAGAAAGTTCAAATGGGAAAAGCTAATAGGGAGCATGTATCAGAAAATTTCGATAGAAAAATTGTAGTAGAAAAATATATAGAGTGTATTGAAAAGTTTGCTAAATAGGCAGGAGCATTATGTATAAGGAATTATTTAATAAATTAAAAAATAGAGAAATAAGTTTATCTGTTGTAGGCTTAGGATATGTAGGATTGCCATTAGCAGTGGCCTTGGCCAGAAAATACAATGTATATGGTTTTGATATAAATGAACAGAAGATAAACTTATACAAAAATGGTGAGGATCCAACTAATGAAGTAGGAGATGAGGAACTTTCTAAATCAGATCTAAAATTTACTAACGAACCTAAGGACTTAGAAAAATCTAAATTCCACATAGTTGCAGTTCCAACACCTATAAACCAAGACAAAACTCCAAATCTTACACCTGTTGTAGAAGCTAGCAAATTATTAGGCCAAAACCTTACTGAGGGTAGCATAGTTGTGTATGAATCTACAGTATATCCAGGAGTTACAGAAGATATATGTGCGCCTATTTTGGAGAAAGAATCTGGATTAGAGTGTGGAGTAGATTTTAAAATTGGATATTCACCAGAAAGAATCAATCCAGGTGATAAAAACAACAGACTAGAAAATATAGTCAAAATTGTATCTGGTATGGATGAAGAGAGTCTTGAAATAGTATATGAAGTTTATAGCTCAATTATCGATGCAGGGGTACATAAAGCACCGACTATAAAGGTTGCTGAAGCTGCAAAAGTAATAGAAAACTCACAAAGGGACATAAATATTGCTTTTATGAATGAGATATCAATCATATTTGACAAAATGGGTATAGATACCAAGTCAGTGCTAGAAGCAGCTGGTACTAAATGGAACTTTCTAAACTTCTACCCAGGATTAGTTGGTGGACACTGCATAGGAGTAGATCCATACTATCTAACATATGCTGCCAATCAATATGGTTACAAAAGTGAAGTAATACTTTCTGGTAGAAATATCAATGATAGTATGGGAGTTTATATAGCTGATAAGCTTGTAAAAGTATTAATTGGAGAAAAGAAAAATCTAAATACTGCTAAAGTCGGTATACTAGGATTTACTTTCAAAGAGGATTGTCCAGATACTAGAAATACAAAAGTATATGATATAGTAAACGAGTTGAATGAATTTGGAGTAAATCCAATTATCGTAGATCCAGAAGCTGATAAAGAAGAAACCAGAGAAATCTACAGCATAGAATTAGAAGACTTTGATAAATTAAATGATTTGGATGCTCTTATAGTAGCGGTATCTCACAAGCAGTTTAAAGAGTTAGATAAAGATAAGATTTCTGCTTTATACAATGATGGTAAGAAAATTCTATTTGACCTAAAAGGAATCTATGATATAAATGAATATGAATCTGATGATGACTATGCATATTGGAGATTATAAGGAATAAATATGGGATACAAAGATATAAAATTTGAAGAAGATAGTTTATTTTTAGTAACTGGTGGAGCAGGGTTCATAGGATCTAATCTATGTGAAGCCTTACTGAAACTAGGATACAAGGTTAGATGCCTAGATGACCTTTCCATGGGAAAACAAGCAAATATTGATTTATTCATTGACAATCCTAACTATGAATTTATTAAAGGCGATATTCAAGATCTAGATACTTGTATGAAAGCTACTGATGGTGTGGACTATGTACTACATCAAGCAGCATGGGGATCTGTACCAAGAAGTGTAGAAATGCCTTTAAAATACAATGATATCAATATCAAAGGTACCCTTAATATTTTTGAAGCATCTAGACAAAATGGAGTGAAAAAAGTAGTCTATGCATCTAGTTCATCAGTATATGGTGATGAAGAGACACTACCTAAAAAAGAAGGAAAAGAAGGAAAAGCTCTTTCTCCATACGCCTTAACAAAAAAAGTTGATGAAATGTACGCAAAGATATATGCTGACCTTTACAATCTGGATACTTACGGGCTAAGATATTTTAATGTGTTTGGTAGAAGACAAGATCCAGACGGTGCGTATGCTGCAGTGATACCAAAATTCATAAAGCTATTGTTAAATGAAGAAAGACCAACCATAAATGGAGACGGCAAGCAAAGTAGAGACTTCACATATATTGAAAATGTAATTGAAGCTAACCTAAAGGCACTAAAAGCGGATTCAAAGTATGCAGGAGAAGCCTTCAACATTGCCTACGGTGGCAGAGCATATCTAAATGATATGTACGATACCATAGCAGAACTAATGGATAAAAGTGACATAAAACCAATATATGGCCCTGACAGAGTTGGAGATATAAAACATTCCAACGCTGACATAAGTAAAGCAAAGGAAATTCTTGGATATGATCCAGATTGGAACTTTGAAGATGGTATTAAAGAAGCTATAGATTGGTATGTGAACAACCTATAAGTTGATATTGGAGTTATATTTATTAATTAATGTTGTAGTTAGGAATAAAATATATGACTGATACTATTATATATATAGGTGGCTTTGAGATGCCCGATAAGAACGCAGCAGCTCACAGGGTATTGAATAATGCAAAAATATTTAAAGATATTGGGTATGATGTTGTTTTTTGTGGAGTTGATAAAAGTATAAGTGCAGACTCTAATAATGTCGAATATTTTGATGAATTTGCAAGTATGCCTACGGCATATCCAAAAAGCAATTATCAATGGATCAAAAGTTTATTAGACTTTAATCATATAAAAAGAGTTATTAAAAAATATCCAAATACTAAGTTTGTAATTGCTTATAATATGCATGCAATACCACTCTCAAAACTAAGAAGGTACTGTAAAAAATCTAATATTAAATTAATTGCTGATATTACAGAATGGTATGACAATAGAATATCCATAAACCCTGTTAAATTTATAAAATGGATAGATACAAATATAGTGATGAGAATATTACATAAAAGAGTAAATGGTATTATTGCTATTAGCGATTATTTAAAAAATTATTATAGCAAGTATGTTTGTAATATTGTTCAATTACCTCCGTTAGTAGATATCAATGACCCTATTTGGAATCCTAAAAATGTTGAATATTGGAAATCAGGTATAATTAAGTTTGTTTATACAGGTAATCCAGGTAGGTCAAAGGATAAATTAGAAACTATTATAAAGTATTTATATAAATATAAGAACCTGGATTTTAAATTTAGTATTTATGGATTAACAAAAGATGACTTTTTGAAATATAATCCCTCATATAGAGAAATTATTAGCAGTTTAGAAAATAAACTGGAATTTTTTGGTCGGGTCAGCCATGAAGAAAGTGTAAACGCTTTATATCAGTCTGACTACTGCATTATACTAAGAGATAGGACTAGGAAAAATATGGCAGGATTTCCAACAAAATTTGTTGAGTGTGTCACATCGGGTGTTGGTATAATAGCGAATGATTTTAGTGATATTTCAAAATATTATCCAATGGATAACTACTACATGGTTAATAGAGTAGAAGAATTGGAGGAGGTTATATATGATTGTATATCAAATGGCAGACTCTCAAATTCTACTATTGATATTTTTCATTATAGTAATTATTTGAACGAAGTAATAGATTTCTTAAATCAAATAGATTAAGTATTTATTTAGTAATGAAATATTAGAAGGTATTTTAATTTAATTCTATTGTAAAATAATCATTTGAATTTGACGGTTTAAAAGTATATTCAATTGGAATTTTTTTTAAATTATTTATAAATAAAAATTTGGTATTTAAAATATATTATTAAAGTCAACATTTATATATAGATTATAGTAAGTTAGGATTTTAACATGACTGATTTTAAAAGATTAAAAAATATTATTCCTCAAAACTTAGTTATATTAGCAACCTTATCAATTATTATCTGTGCATTCTTAGTAGAGTCAAATAATCAGTTGATTGCCTCAATAGTAACTTTAGTTTTATCAATTATATTAGGATTACAACCAGTACCAGTAGCAATTTGCTTTATTATGATGTTAATTCCTAGTAGTAGATCAGTAGAAGCATTTGGCATTTCTGGCGCGGTATTAATATCTTTTTTTTGTACATTATTTAATATAATAAATCATAAAAAAATTGATAGGAAGCTCATTGTATTCTCTCTTATATACATTTTGTATAGTCAGCAATATTTAATTAGATTTGGTGATATAAATATATCAATAATTATGCCGGTTAAAATTATAGTGTTTATTTTATTGTTTTCATTTTTAATAGAAGACTGTATTATAACAAAGGATATTGATTCATTTTTATATAGTGCTAACACTGCTCTGTTCATTGGCATTATTAGCTCAGTTATCCCAAGTATTATAATTGGAACTGGGATTAGATTATATGTTATAAATAATGATTCAAACATGCTTGCAATTGAATGTGTATTCGCATTTTCTATGTATAGCCATCTTTATTTTGTTAGAAATATATTATCAAAAACTTTTTTCGTTTTTTCGTCGATAACTCTGTTTATTTTGACGATTATGTGCGGGTCTAGAATGGGGATAGTTTTATTAATATTTGTATTAATTAGCTCAATTACTATGAATATACGAAATTTAAAGAAATATTTACTAACATTTCTATCACTGTTTATATTATTATTTATATTTATTAATTCGGATTTTGGGCAACAATTGATTCAAAATATAATTATTAGAAATAAAGCATTGATATCCAACCAAAATTTTAATAATGGTAGACTGGATATTTGGTCAGATTATCTTACCGTACTGAACTCTAATAAATGGTTGTGGATATTTGGGCTTGGTGATTACAGGCGTTTTGATTTATTTTTTATGGCTCATAATTTTATAATTGAGGATATTGCCGCTTATGGATTAATTGGACTAATTATTTTATATTTTATTTATTTTTATTCATTTAAAAATATTGCGAAACATCTTAATATAAGATTCTCAAGAATATCTTTATTCTCATTAGTTCCTTTGCTTGTACCAATCATCGGGGGAATGACTTTGCATGGCTTAGGAAGTTTACCAAATTATTCTATGCTGTTTTTGGGATTTTTAGCTATTATAAGTACAGAATTAAGCAAAAACAAAAATTAATGTAAATTTAAAATATATAGAGGATACTAAATGCGAATTTTACAAATTAATATAACCATGGATATAGGAAGTACTGGAAAAATTGTACATGATATTTCCAATTATATAACGTCAAGAGGTCATGAGAGTTACGTCATGTGTGGATATCAGCTAAAAAATTATGATAATGTGTACTGCTTTTCTCCAGATTTTTTACAATTTAATACAAAGAAAGATACTCTTATTTCTAGAATCACTGGGAAAATGGGATATAGATACAAATCAAAGACTAAAGATGCAATGGCATGGATTGAAAAAATAAATCCTGATATAGTTCATCTTCACAATATACATGGTGATTGGATAAATGTTCCGGTTTTAATTAATTATCTGGCAGACAAAAAGATTCCGATTGTGTATACTCTGCATGATTGCTGGAGTTTTACAGGCAGATGTTCACATTTTGAGAATATACAATGTTATAAATGGAAAAATGGTTGCTATGATTGCAAAAACTTAAAAGTATACCCTATTTCTTATTTTTTTGATTTTTCTAAAGAAATGTGGCAAGATAAACAGGACTGGTTTAGTAGGTTAAATATAGTTAAGATAATTACACCTTCTAATTGGCTTAGAGATTATGCATCAGAATCAATATTAAAAGATTACTCTATTACTACGATTAATAATGGTATAGATACAGATAGATTTAGACCTTCTTTATATGATGAAAGTTCTATTAATCAAACCGATAAAAAAATTATTTTAGGTGTAGCATCTACATGGACGAAGTTTAAAGGACTACATGATTTTTATGAATTAAACAGACTTATTGATCATAGTAAATATCAAATAGTATTAGTTGGCCTTAATAAAAGACAGTTATCTGATGTGCCAGATGATATAATAGCAATTGGCAGAACTAATAACGTAGATGAGCTTATTGACATATATACAAGATCAACAGTATTTGTAAATATGACTTACTTAGATAACTATCCCACTGTTAACCTAGAAAGTATTTCTTGTGGCACACCTGTAGTAACATATAATACTGGTGGAAGTCCAGAAAGTATTAATAAGTCAACTGGCTTGGTTGTCGATCAGGGGGATATTCCTGCAGTATTAGAATCAATAGAGTATTTTTCTAATTTAGATAGAAAAACTGTTGAAAAAGATTGCAGGCTATATGCTGTGAATAATTTTAGTAAAGAAAATAGGTATGAACAGTATTATAATATCTATCATAATATTATGAATTAAGGTTACTAATAGATTAATTATAAGAAAGAGAGTGCAATGACTTTATTTAAAGAAAAAACATTAATGATAACTGGTGGTACAGGTTCATTTGGAAACGTAGTACTAAATAGGTTTCTAGAAACTGATATAGGAGAAATAAGAATATTTTCTCGTGATGAGAAGAAGCAAGATGATATGCGTCACGATTTTCAAGTTAGGATGCCGGAAGTTGCCCACAAAATCAAATTTTATATCGGTGATGTCAGAGATCTGGAATCTTGTAGAAATGCTATGCGTGGAGTGGACTATATCTTTCATGCAGCTGCTCTTAAGCAAGTTCCATCTTGTGAATTTTTCCCTATGGAAGCTGTAAAAACTAATGTTATAGGAACTGATAATGTACTTACAGCTGCAATAGAGGAAGAAGTAGAAGCTGTTATATGCTTATCTACTGACAAGGCTGCTTATCCAATTAATGCTATGGGTATGTCAAAGGCTATAGAAGAAAAAGTTGCTATTGCGAAATCTAGAAACTCTGGCAAAACAAAGATTTGTTGTACAAGATATGGTAATGTAATGTGTTCTCGTGGTTCTGTTATTCCACTTTGGATTGATCAAATACAATCTGGCAACCCTATTACTGTAACTGAACCAACAATGACAAGATTTTTGATGAGTCTTGAAGAAGCGGTTGATCTTGTTATGTTTGCCTTTGAGCATGGAGAAAATGGTGACCTGTTGATTAGAAAATCACCTGCTTGTACGATTCAAACTCAGGCAGAGGCTGTTTGTGACCTTTTCGGTGGAAACAAAGACGAAATAAAAGTTATAGGAATCCGTCATGGTGAAAAAATGTATGAGACCCTTTTGACAAATGAAGAATGTGAAAAAGCAATTGATATGGGAGATTTCTATCGTGTTCCAGCTGATAATAGAAGCTTGAACTATGACCAGTTCTTTACTGATGGTGATAAGCAAAGAAGCACTTTAAAATCGTTTAATAGTAACAATACACGCAGATTAGATCTTGAAGATACAAAAGCGGAAATCTCTAAATTAGATTATATACAAAATAGACTTTTAGAGAAGTAAGATTGGGTTTATAATGGATTATAAATTTGAATGGAAAAATAATGGTAAGACAAAACTTTGTATAGGTTTAGGTACTAGACCAGAGATAATACGTCTTGCTGCTGTCATCAAAAGATGTAGAGAGTACTTTGATGTTTGTGTCGTTTATTACAATCAGAACTGGGACAGAAATCTTAGTACAGTTTTTTGGGAAGATTTTGAACTGATAAATAGTCAAGGAGAATTTGGACCGGATATTATTGTTCCAGTTGTAGGAGATAATCTTGGTGAAACTTGTGGCAATATTATTGCAAAAAGTTATGAGATTTTATCTGAACTCAATCCAGAGGGGTATTTAGTTTTAGGTGATACCAACTCTTGCTTATCAGCATTATCAGCAAAAAGGATGCATATTCCGTTGTTCCATATGGAAGCGGGGAATAGGTGCAAAGATGAATGTCTACCAGAAGAAACAAACAGAAGAATTGTAGATGTAATCTCAGATGTCAATCTACCTTACTCAGAGCCAGCTAGAAAATACCTACACGAAATGGGGATGCCTAAAGAAAGGACATTTGTTACAGGATCACCTATGGCAGAAGTTCTATCAATGAATCTTGACAAGATAAAAGAAAGTGATGTTCTAGATAGACTTGGCCTTGAAAAGGACAAATATATCTTACTATCTGCTCATCGTGAAGAAAATATCGACACTAAAGAGAATTTTATTAGTCTTTTCACAGCTATAAATTCACTTGCGGAAAAGTACGATATGCCTATTCTATATTCATGTCATCCTAGGTCTAGAAAAAGGCTTAAAGAAAGTGGATTTGAATTAGATCATAGAGTTCGTATTAATGAGCCATTAGGATTTAATGACTATAACAATCTTCAAATGAATGCTTTGGCAGTTGTTAGTGACAGTGGAACTTTGCCAGAAGAGAGTAGCTACTATCTTTCAATAGGCAGTCCAATTGCTGCTGTCTGTATAAGAACATCCACAGAGAGACCAGAAGCCTTGGAAACAGGAAACTTCATATTAGCTGGTATAACTACCAGAGAATTAATAAATGCAACTGAAATGGCAATCAGTATGAAATTAGATGGAGTTTTGGGAAATCCAACCCCAGATTATACAGATAAAAATGTATCGATGAAAGTTGTTAGGATTATCCAAGGGTATGTTAATGTTGTAAATAAGATGGTTTGGAGAAAAAGTAATCAAGGGAGTTAAGCATGAATATACTTGTCACAGGTGCAAAGGGCATGGTGGGCACCTCACTTGTAAATAATCTTAAAAATATAAGAGATGATAAAAATAGAACTAGACCAAACTTAAAGATTGATAATATATTTGAGTATGATCATAAGAGTACACAGGATGAACTTGATCAATATTGTAAAAATGCAGATTTTGTTTTCAATCTAGCTGGGGTTAATAGACCTAAAAATGAAGAGGACTTTATGAGAGGAAACTTTGGTTTTGCAAGTACTCTTTTAGAAACGCTTAAAAAATATGACAATAAAGCTGGGATAATGTTATCTTCATCCATCCAGGCAACACTTAAAGGGAGGTTTAAAGATAGCGAATACGGTAAGAGCAAGAAGGCAGGAGAAGACTTATTCTTTGAGTACGGAGAAGATACAGGATCACCAGTATATGTCTATAGGTTTCCAAACTTGATGGGCCATTCTAAACCAAATTATAATAGTGCTATAAGCACATTCTGTTGGGCGATTGCCAATGATGAATCTTATAAAGTAAATGATAGAAGTACTGAGCTAGAAGTTTTGTATATAGATGATCTTGTAGAGGGTATGCTCGATTTATTAGAAGGAAAAGAAAAACATTGTGACTTTGAGAGTGGAAATATGGTTGCAGATAATAATGGTAAGTTTTGTTACATTCCCGTTACTCATTTTGTTACACTAGGTGAAATTGTAGACTTGCTAGAAAAATTCAAAGATCAGCCAAAAACACTAATGATGCCAAAAATGCCAGAGGGGTCATTTGCTAAAAAACTATTCTCTCTTTATTTAACATATCTACCTACGGATAAATTTAAATACCAAATGAAAATGAATGTAGATGATAGGGGAAGTTTTACCGAATTGATTCATACAGAAGATTGTGGACAAGTATCCATAAATATAAGTAAGCCTGGTATCACTAAAGGCCAGCACTGGCATAACTCTAAATGGGAACAATTTATCGTAGTTCATGGTCATGGACTTATACAAGAAAGAAATATCAATACAGATGAAATAGTTGAATTTGAAGTAAGTGGTGATAAAATCGAGGCAATATATATGATTCCAGGATGGACTCACAATATTATAAACTTATCAGAAACAGATGATTTAGTGACTGTGATGACTTGTAATGAAATATTTGATCCAGATAAACCTGATACTTTTTTTGAAAAAGTTTGAAATTGAAAATGAAACGATACAATAAAACTTACATTAAATATTTTGTAAGAAAATTTGAACATAGTTTTATAATATGAATATTAAACTAAGGTCAATTTATGCAAAAAGAAAATTTAGATAACTCAAAATTAAATAGAAACTACAACAATAGATTATCAAGGTCTTCTTCAAAAAAGACTTGTGAGTATAAATTCGAAAAACCTATGATTTCCGTTCTAATGACAGTTTATAATACTAAAGAAAACTGGTTGCGTTACTCTATAGAAAGTATTTTAAACCAAACCTATGAAAATTTCGAATTTATTATTGTAACCGACTGTCCTACTGATGGAAGTGATGATATTGTTGATGAATATGCAAAAAAAGATAGTAGGATAAAACTAATAAAAAATAATGAAAATTTAGGAATTACAAAAAGCTTAAATATAGGAATGGATGCATCATCAGGCTTATTTATAGCTAGGATGGATTCTGATGATATATCTGTTAATAATAGGCTAGAGCGCCAGTTACAATTTATGTTAAACAATGAAGATGTAAGTATAGTAGGCTCTCGAATTGTAAAATTTAATCATGATATGTTCACGATCGGTTCTACTAAATGGAGAAATAATGCGCGAGAGGCAAAAGTGAGTCTTATCTTTGGAAATACAGGTATAGCTCACCCTACAGCATTTATTAGAAAATCATTCCTGGACACACATAATGTATCGTACAATGAGAAATATATTAAATCACAAGATTACGGATTATGGATCGATACTGTAAGCAGTGGAGGAACCATATATGAAATGGACGATATTTTATTATATTACAGATCATCGCCAACTCAAATTTCCACTATGAACAGGAGTGAGCAATCCTACTATAGAGATATGATTATGATTGATTATTTAAAATCATTTTATTCTCCCTCAGAATCAGACATTTTAATTCATAAAGATTTGGTAAAACGCAAATATCAATATAGTAGTGGGGATTATATAAATTATCTAAATAAATTAAAGGCAAAAAATACTAACTTTGATCCGAGTTTATTAAATCTTGAGATTTTATCATTATGGTTAAAGTTCGCATTAAAAAGTAAGGACTTAAAATTAATCGTAAATATATTTACTCTAAAATCCATTTTAAGTCCAGGAGTTCTACGTCTATTGATTAATCAACAAGTAAGAAAATTGATATATAATAAGCAAGTTAAGAAATTTATTAAAACTAATAATAAATTTTATTTATAGGAACTAGAGTAACATACTACGAAAATGAAAATTAATCCACATTTATTAAGTTATAGAAATTACAAGGTAAAAATTATCCGAAGTTATATTTAGAGATTTTATGAATTTTGAAAATAGATGTGGAGTTAAGTCTGTATTTTATATCTCAAATTTTAATGTTAATAAAAGATAAATGTATACTATAAATATTACCTTATTAATGTTTTAGGATTCTATAAAAAAATGAAAGGTTAAACTATGAAACTTATAAGTCATATCAGAGATTATTTGTTTAATCCTTATAAAAGAAGATCTTATAATGTATCAATTGTAAGAAGAATGGGGTTTCTTGGAGATTCTTTGGATGATAGGAGTTATTTAAAAAGATTATTTAAATTAAAAATGGGAAAGAGATTGGATTTATCTAATCCTGAAACATTCAATGCAAAGTTGCAATGGCTAAAGCTTTACGATAGGAATCCAGAATATACAACCATTGTAGACAAATATAAAGTTAGGGAGTATATATCTGAAAAAATTGGAGAAGAATACCTAATACCTCTGATAGGAGAATGGGATGATCCTGACAATATTGATTTTGATTCATTACCTAATCAATTTGTATTAAAGTGTAATCACAATTCTGGAAAAGTATATATCTGCAAGAATAAAAAAGACTTCGATATAAGTAAAGCTAAAAAAGAACTGAGAAAAGATTTAACAGTTGATTATTATTTGCCTGGAAGAGAATGGCCTTATAAAAATGTACCTAGAAAAGTAATATGTGAAGAATACTTGGGAGATAATCCTAAAGACTATAAATTTTTCTGTTTTAATGGGAAAGTACATTATGTATTAGTATGTTCAGATAGGTTTAATAATCTAAAAGAAACTTTTTTTGATAGAAATTGGAATGTAGCTCCTTTTAAAAGACCAAATATTGAAATAGATAATAAAATTAACAAACCGATAAACTTTGAGAAAATGATAGAATTATCGGAGTTTTTATCAAAAGATATCCCATTTTTAAGGGTCGACTTTTATGAAGTAGAAAACAAAATATATTTTGGAGAATTAACTTTTTTCCCAGCAAGTGGATTTAGTGGATTTGAACCGAATGAATGGGATTATAAATTAGGTGATTTAATTGAGATACCAGAAATTAAGAATATTGAGGAAGGTTACTAAATTTGAATAGAAAAAAACTCTTAGCTCTTAATACAAGTTCATCTTTAATATTCCAGCTAACTACTATTATTTGTGGCTTTATTGTACCAAGATTAATTTTACAAACATATGGATCTGAAGTAAATGGACTTATAAATTCTATAACACAATTTCTAGCAATTATAGCATTTCTTGAGTTAGGTGTGGGTGCAGTAATTCAATCATCTTTATATAAGCCATTGGCAGAAAAAGACGATGATGAGATTAGCAAGATTGTTGTATCTGGGCAGAAATTCTTTTCTAGATTAGCATCTATACTTTTTGTTTATGTGATTATACTTATGGTTATTTACCCCCTTGTAGCGAAAAGTGATTTTGGTTTTTTGTATACAGCTACAATGATTCTAGTAATAAGCATAAGTTCATTTGCACAATATTATTTTGGAATTGTAAATAGTTTGCTTATAACAGCGAATCAGAGAGGTTATTTTTCCTATAATATCCAAACAATTACTTTAATCCTTAACACTATTGCTTGTTTTGTATTAATTAAGCTAGGTGCCTCAATACATATAGTAAAGCTAACAACTTCATTAATTTATCTTTTTAGACCACTGTTGCTTTCACTTTACGTTAAGAAAAATTACAATATTGATTGGAAAATAAAATATTCTGGAGAACCTATTAAGCAAAAGTGGAATGGTATTGCACAACATGTCGCTTCAGTTATATTAGATGGCACTGATAATATTGTTTTAACAATTTTTATGGGGCTAGAGGCTGTATCTATATATTCAGTATACAATTTGGTTGTATCTGGGGTTAAGAGATTGCTTTTGTCTATGACTAATGGAATTCAGTCGTTGATGGGAGAGATGCTTGCAAAAGGTGAATTGGAGAAATTGCGAGGGTTCTTTGGTTGGGTTGAGTGGAGTATACACACAGGAACAATTTTTATATTTGGAGTAACTAGTGTTCTTATAGTTCCTTTTGTAGAAGTATATACATCAGGAATAAACGATGCAAATTATATTCAGCAAGTTTTTGCTTCACTTATTGTAGCAGCCAATGCAGGTCACTGTTTGAGATTGCCTTATAACTTATTAATATTAGCTGGGGGACATTATAAACAAACGCAAAATAATTATGTGGTTGCTTCTATTCTAAATATCGTATTATCGATTTTATTAGTGAATATCTTTGGATTAATTGGAGTAGCAATAGGAACTTTGGTGGCTATGTTATACCAAACAATATGGATGGCTATTTATGATTCAAACAACCTAATAAAATGGCCGATTAAAAATTTTATAAAACAGTTCTTAATTGATATATTAACTGTTCTAATAATAATATTACTTGGAAGAATGTTTAGCTTAAATGACGTAACATGGATTGCTTGGATTGTTTATGCAATTAAAGTTTCCTTATTAGCAATAGTTTTTATTTTTTTGATTAATTACATTTTTTATAAATCTTACATCATCAAGATGTTCGAAAAGTTTAAATTATAATCTTATTTAATACAATATAAGTTTTGACATTTCATATAAATACATTTATTTACTAAAAACCTTAAGAATCGATAATACTACTTCTTAAGGTTTTTTAGTTATACCAATATATTAAATTTCATAAAACTCTTTATACCACTCAGCAAACTTCCTAATCCCATCTCTAAGGCTAGTATCAGGTCTAAATGCAAAATCTCTTTCTAGCGGGCTTGTATCAGCATATGTGATTGGTACATCCCCTGCTTGCATTGGGACTAGTTTTTTGTGGGCCTCGAAGTCATAATCTTCTGGAAGAACTTTTGCTCTTATTAATTCTTCTTGGAGTATATTTACAAAGTCCAGTAGATTTTCTGGATTACTGTTTCCTATGTTGTAGACTTCGTATGGCGGAATTGGTAGTCCATCTTCACCGTTTTTTCTATCCGGAGCTTTTTCCATTACTCTTGTGACACCTTCTACTATATCATTTATATAGGTGAAGTCTCTTTTGCAGTTTCCGTAGTTGAATATTTCTATAGTTTCACCCTTTAATAATTTGTTTGTAAAACCAAAGTAAGCCATATCTGGTCTGCCTGCTGGTCCATATACTGTAAAAAATCTTAGACCTGTTGAAGGTATGTTATATAATTTGCTGTATGCATGCGCCATTAGTTCGTTTGATTTTTTGCTTGCTGCATATAGGGAAACTGGATTGTCTACCTTGTCTTCTGTACTGTATGGTACCTTCTCATTTGATCCGTACACTGATGAAGATGATGCATATACCAAATGCTCTACACCTTTTGCTCCTTCATCGTAGGAGTGACGGCAGGCTTCTAAAATGTTGTAAAATCCAATGATGTTTGACTGTATATAAGCATCAGGATTGCTGATAGAGTATCGTACTCCTGCTTGAGCAGCAAGGTTTACTACAACATCTGGTTTGTGATTTTTAAAAATTTTGTCTACTACAGCTTTATCTGAAATATCTTCCTTATAAAAAGTATAGTTTGAATCAGTATTGTCTGAGGCGAGTTTTTCAATTTCTTTAAGCCTCCACTCTTTTAAGCTAGTATCATAGTAATCGTTCATATTATCAATGCCTATGATATTTATAGGGGAATAATTTTTAAGTAAGTTCATTACTAAAAAAGATCCTATAAATCCAGCAGAACCAGTTACAAATATAGTTTTGTTTTTTAAATCAATATTAGTCATTTTCTATCCTTATTAGTCTCTTTTAAATATATCTCTAGTATATACTTTCTCTCTTACGTCATCTAGACAAGTGTCATATCTATTTGCAATTATAGCCTGACTCTTCTTTTTGAATTTTTTTAAGTCATTTACCACTTCAGACCCATAGAAGGTTTCTCCATTTTCCAAAGTTGGTTCGTAGATTATTACCTTAGCTCCTTTGGCTTTGATTCTTTTCATTACTCCCTGGATAGATGATTGACGGAAGTTATCTGAGTTTGATTTCATAGTTAGCCTATAGACTCCGATAATAGTTTCTTCTTCTTTTGCAGGGTCCCAAGTGCTATTTGCTGAGTATGCACCTGCAGTACTAAGGACTTGGTCAGCTATAAAATCTTTTCTAGTCCTATTTGAATCTACTATTGCTGATATCATATTTTGTGGAACTTTGTCGAAGTTTGCTAGTAGCTGCTTGGTATCTTTTGGCAAGCAGTATCCACCGTATCCAAAACTTGGGTTGTTGTAGTGGCTGCCTATTCTTGGATCTAGACATACTCCGTTTATTATTTCTTCGGTGTTTAAGCCCTTACTTTCAGCATAGGTGTCTAGTTCGTTAAAATATGATACACGTAGAGCAAGATAGGTATTTGCAAATAGTTTAACGGCTTCTGCCTCTGTAAAACTCATAAATAGCGTATCTATATCTTCTTTTATAGCACCTTGTTGCAATAGATTAGCGAAAAGTTCTGCTCTCTCTCTAGAATTATCATCACAAGAAACTATTATCCTGGAAGGGTATAGGTTGTCGTATAGGGCTTGAGATTCTCGTAGGAACTCTGGGCTAAAGATTATATTTTTTGTATTATATTTTTCTCTTATAGATTTTGTATATCCAACGGGGATGGTTGACTTTATTATCATAGTCGCACTTGGATTTACTTTTAGAACTAATTCTATAACATCCTCTACAGCTTTGCAGTCAAAGAAGTTTTTCTTGCTGTCATAGTTTGTTGGAGCTGCTATGATTACAAAATCTGCATCTTTATAAGCACTTTCTGCGTTTAAAGTTGCTATTAGATCTAGATCTTTTTCTTTAAGATATTTTTCTATGTAGTCATCTTGTATAGGAGACTGTTTTTTATTGATTAGTTCTACTTTTTCAGGGATTATATCAACTGCTGTTACATGATTGTGTTGGGATAAAAGAGTTGCTATTGACATGCCAACATAACCTGTACCTGCTACTGCTATATTATATTTTTTATTTATTGTTCTAATATTTAAAATTTTATTTTCTTCTTCAAATAGATCTACAATTTCAAAATCTAATATTTCTCCTAAAGATTGTAGTTGATCTATAGAAGGAATATAGTCACAAGACTCTAATCGGCTTATCATAGCTCTATTTATTCCACTTATTTCTGCTAATTTTGATTGAGTTAAGTCTTTTTCTTTACGATTTTTTATCACTGTATCAGCGAGTTTGCTTACTGATAGTTTTTTCATAATTTTCTCCATTTCTATTAATTAATGTTTATATAATAGCATTTTTCATACATGATGTCAATTTAAATAACAATATCAAGATATATATTGATAAAATCACACTAATACGATGTTTAAAATAACATAATTTATTATTATTGATCATTTTTATATACAATTGCGAAATAAATATTGAAATTTGAGTTGTTTTATTATAAACTATAAGATAGCTATGATTATAATTTCTTTAGTTAAGAGGTTATATATATTAAAAGTAACAAGGAGAAAATAAATGGACGAACAAGAAATTGACTTAGTGGAATTATCGAAAAAACTTTCTAAGCACTTGCCTTTGATTATTCTATTTTCAATAATAGTTGGAGTTATTAGTTTTGCATTATCTAAATATGTTGTAACACCTAAGTACGATTCTAATGCGACTATGATTGTTAGTAGCTCAACACAAAATAATGATCCTAATAATCCTCAAACTGATGTTGATTATAACCAAATTCAAGCTAATAAGGCTCTTACTTCAACATATTCAGAAGTGGTTAAGTCAAAAGGCATAGCTGATAAGGTTATAAATAATTTGGATCTTGATATGGATTATGAAGAGTTCTCATCAAAAGTATCTATTGAACCTGTGAAAGATACTCAGATAATATCTGTAAAAGTTGTTGATACTATTCCTGAAAGATCTAAGGATATTGCTAATGAGACAGCTAATATATTTAAAGATTCTATTGGCGATATCATGAAAGTTGACAATGTACAAATACTAGATGGAGCTACACTTCCTGAAGGACCTTCATCACCAAATATTAAGAAAAATACAGCTATTGGTATTGTATTAGGTTTAGTTTTAGGAGTGCTTATTGCAATATTTAAGGAACTATCAGATAAGACTATAAAGTCTCAAGAACAAGTCACAGAATATTTTGATATACCAGTCATCGGTGTGATTCCAGATAAGAAACAAGGATAAGAGATTATGGCAAAGAAAAATTATGGTTACTACAGCTCATCTATGTATGATGAAGCTATACGTTCAGTAAGAACTAATATACAATTTAGTGGAGTTGATAAGAAGAATAAGGTTATATCTATAACATCTGCAAAGCCAGCAGAGGGTAAGTCTACTATTATATACAATTTGGCTAAATCTTTTGCGGAAAATGGCGATAAAGTAATATTACTTGACTGCGACCTTAGAAAGCCTACTATTCCTTTGATATCTGGTGTGGATAATAATATTGGTCTTACCAATTATTTGACAGGAAAGGTTGATTATTCTAGGATAATTAATACTGATCCTGACCAAGAAAATTTTGACATGATCTTTACTGGTCCTATACCACCAAATCCTGCTGAGATTTTGGCCTCTAAAGCATATAAGAACTTAGTTGAACAACTTTCTGATATCTATGACTATGTATTTATAGATACTCCTCCAGCAGGACTATTTACAGATGCATCTATTGTATCTACCCTATGTGATGGAGTTATTTTTGCTATCAAATCTTCTGATACTAAAAGAGAAGAGATAGTTCAAGCTTTGGATAATCTCAAAAAAGTAGATGCTAATATCTTAGGTACTGTACTTACTCATGTGCCTATGAAACATAAAAAGTATGGGAATTATTATTAATGATAGATATACACAATCATATCGTATATGGAGTTGATGATGGCTCTCGTAATCTTGATGAAAGTATTAAGATGGTTGAGCTTTATAAAAAAGCTGGATTTGACCAGATAATAGCTACAAGCCACTATGATAAGTCAAGATATACGGTAGATGCTAACGAGATAAAAGAAAAAGTTTCTATTATAAATGATGAGATTGAAAAACGAACTTTAGATTTTAAAGTCTATCCAGGTCATGAAATTCAAGTTGAGCTTGACATGATAAAAAAAATTAAGAGTGGAGATTTGCTTACTCTTAATAACTCTAGATATGTGCTTTGTGAGCTATCTTTTGTAAATAAACCCACTTTTTTGAAGGATTTGTTCTATAATTTAGAGCTTGAAGGATATGTTCCAATCATAGCTCATGTGGAAAGATATCCCTATGTAGAAAATAATATAGAATGGTTGGAAGATTTTATAAAAATGGGGGCTCTTATACAAATAAACTATTCATCTATTAAGTCTAATTATGAGATTACTAGAGAGCTTTTAGAAAGAAATATGGTTCATATAATAGGAACGGATTCTCATCAATCTGAATGGAGAAATCCTGATATTAGAGCATATAAGGATGAGATTCTAAAAATCGTCTCAGAAGAAAGATTTGAGATACTTTCAACTATCAATCCAGCTAAGGTTATAAATGATGAATTTATATCAAGTGAGTATGATAAGATAATAAAGCCAGAGAAAAGAGAAAAAAAGGGGATATTTAATTTTTGGAGAAGAAAATGAAAGCTAAAAATTTAATTTATTCTGCAATGATTCTATTAAGTCTTGCCGCTTGTAATAAAGAAGAAGACCATTATGAGAGCAAAAATGTCAAGGTAGATTCTGTTTTTGACAAAGAGGAAGATGCTAAAGACAGCAATGATACAAATAATCAAGCAGATAAAAAAGAAAATCAGGATAATCAGCAAGCGTCTAATAATCAAAATCAAGAAAAAAATAAAGATCAGAATGGTAATAATGATCAAGCAAAAGAAGAAGATAAGAAAAATCCTAATGAAAATAATAAGGATAATAACGCAAACAATAGCAATAATAAGAAAAAATACAAGGCGACAAGTTCCCTAAACTTAAGAACTGATCCTAATACTAATGCAGATAATATTATCACAGCTATAGATTTAGGTACAGAATTTGAGGCATTGGAAGAATTAGAAGCTAATGGAAAGGCTTGGGTGAAGCTAGAATACCAAGGTAAAACTGGCTATGTTGTAAAGGATTTGCTTCAAGAAGTTAATAATTAATTTGAACTACCAATTGAAACTCATGGGTTTTGCTTGGTAGTTTTTTGAATTTATAAATATATGAGCAATTATTTTGAATTTAAGAGACCTCTCCGCTTCGGTCGAGGTGGAGTGAATAATTGGTCGAGGTGGAGTGAATAATTGGTCGAGTTGGAGTGAGTAATCGGGAGATTGTATGATTAATTTGCCGATATGATGTGAATTAGCTGAGCTGGTATTAGGAATAGACTTAGCTGGTAAGGAGGAGTTGGAGGTAGTGGAATTTGGAAGTAAGCTATATAGGTAATGCTTAAAGTAATCTTTATATGTAAATGAATAAGTAGTAGAAAAGTAAACAATAAATTAATATATTTGATTTATAGATCAATATATTTTATTATTTACTTCTATTGTGTTCTAAAAATTAATTAGTATAGTAATTTTATGGAAAAATTAATGAAAACTATTTTAAAATCTATTATATTTTTTGTGACATGGCTAGTTTTATCTGTATTGATTCCCATACCAGATAGTCTTGATGATGCTAAATGGCGTTTTGTAGCAGAATTGATCTCTTTTGCTGCAATTATAATAATTACATATATATTTTATAGGACGGATAAGGATAATATAATTGTATTTCCTTATAATAAGTCTATCAAAGATTTAGTATTAGCTATACTAGCTGGATTTATTTGGTTCTTTTTACCATTTTGTTTACTTAAAGTATTTGGATATTTAGAAATATCAAGCAAAAATTCTATAGATATGCTCCCACTTTGGATATTTTCGGCTTTTATAAATACTATTATGCAAGAGCTTTTGGCTAGGGGTTATATTTATCAACTAATAAAAAGGGAATACAATCTGTGGGCTGCAAGTATTGTTACTACTTTGATATTTACCTTTATGCATGGAGGAGCATTTGAGGCTGGACCTATAGCTGTTATCAATGTAATAACTATGTCTTTACTTATGACTATTATTTTGGAGTATAGCAATTCCCTAGTTATTCCAGTAATTATGCATTTCATATGGAATACTTTTGGCGGTATTATCTTTGGTACAGTTTCCTTAGCGGATGATTATCCTCATTTATATAATATAAAAATAACTGGAAATCAGCTTATATCTGGTGGTGGTTTTAAGATGGAAGGTAGTATTTTTGTATTTATCATTAATATAATTATGATCTTTATAGTGTACTATCTTTATAGGAGAAAAAAATCAATTTGTAAATAAGGAAGCTCCCAAGTCTATTTTAGGACTTGGGAGCTTTTTAAAATTAGATTTAAGCTTTTTGTCTGAATCATGATTATAATAATACACTCACCTACTGTTTCGGCTATATGCACCTAGACCGAAGTGGAGAGGTCTTTAAGCTTAGAGTATAAATTTGCTCATACAATTAAAATAGAGATCTCTCCATGCATTCGCTACGCTCATTTAGTCGAGATGGTTGCCTTTTACACTTTATATAAGTTTTTCGAAATAAGAACTAATTCGGTAACTATCTAGTTTTTCAACTTAGACTGTTTCAGCTCTATCCACCTAGATCACTGCATCCTATGTCCACCTCGACCGAAGTGGAGGGGTCTTTAAGCTTAAAGTATAAATTTGTTCATACAATTAAAATAGAGATCTCTCCATGCATTCGCTACGCTCATTTAGTCGAGATGGTTGCCTTTTACACATTGTATAAGTTTTTCGAAATAAGAACTAATTCGGTAACTATCTAGTTTTTCAACTTAGACTGTTTCAGCTCTATCCACCTAGATCACTGCATCCTATGTCCACCTCGACCGAAGTGGAGGGGTCTTTAAGCTTAAAGTATAAATTTGTTCATACAATTAAAATAGAGATCTCTCCATGCATTCGCTACGCTCATTTAGTCGAGATGGTTGCCTTTTGCACATTATATAAGTTTTCCGAAATAAGAATTAATATGTTGAAATCTTCATCCACTCCACCTCGACCGAAGTGGAGAGGTCTTTAAGCTTAGAGTATAAATTTGCTCATACAATAAAATAGAGATCTCTCCATGCATTCGCTACGCTCATTTAGTCGATATGGTTGCCTTTTACACATTGTATAAGTTTTTCGAAATAAGAACTAATTCGGTAACTATCTAGTTTTTCAACTTAGACTGTTTCAGCTCTATCCACCTAGATCACTGCATCCCATGTCCACCTCGACCGAAGTGGAGAGGTCTTTAAGCTTAGAGTATAAATTTGCTCATACAATTAAAATAGAGATCTCTCCATGCATTCGCTACGCTCATTTAGTCGAGATGGTTGCCTTTTACACTTTATATAAGTTTTTCGAAATAAGAACTAATTCGGTAACTATCTAGTTTTTCAACTTAGACTGTTTCAGCTCTATCCACCTAGATCACTGCATCCTATGTCCACCTCGACCGAAGTGGAGGGGTCTTTAAGCTTAAAGTATAAATTTGTTCATACAATTAAAATAGAGATCTCTCCATGCATTCGCTACGCTCATTTAGTCGAGATGGTTGCCTTTTACACTTTATATAAGTTTTTCGAAATAAGAACTAATTCGGTAACTATCTAGTTTTTCAACTTAGACTGTTTCAGCTCTATCCACCTAGATCACTGCATCCTATGTCCACCTCGACCGAAGTGGAGAGGTTTTTAAGCTTAAAGTATAAATTTGCTCATACAATTAAAATAGAGATCTCTCCATGCATTCGCTACGCTCATTTAGTCGAGATGGTTGCCTTTTGCACTTTATATAAGTTTTTCGAAATAAGAATTAATATGTTGAAATCTTCATCCACTCCACCTCGACCGAAGCGGAGAGGTCTCTAAGTTAGGTGTTAATGTTTATATTATAGCTTATTATAAATTTATATAGTCAGTAAAAACAGCGGTCATACCTATATCTTTGAGGTCATTTACTACATCATCAGTGCTTCTTTTATCATCTATTTCAAATTGACTTCCGCCACCATTTTCGCTTTTCTTAGATCTGTGACCTATAGAAGTGTCTACTGATGCAGATACTTTTGTAGCTGCATATTTTACAGTTAGGTTTCTAAAGTTTCTTGATTCTCTAGTAGATAAGGTTATGGATGCATATGGCAAGAATATTCTAATTGCTAATAGTATTTGGAAAAATTTCTTATCGTCTATTATATTTTCAAATATAAGGCTTTCATCTGCTCCATGGGTAGGTCTTATTCTTGGTAGAGATATGGCTATTTCTGCATCTGGATATTTCTTTTGAATTAGGCTTGCATGAATTCCCAATTTGAAGGCTTCTTCTATAGGATTTCCAAGACCAAATAGTGTTCCAAATCCTACTCCTCTCATGCCGCCCATCAGAGCTCTTTCTTGAGTATCTATCCTATAAGAGAATGATCTTTTATGTCCTGCTGGATGGTAGAAATCGTAGTATTCTTTATTATAGGATTCTTGGAAAACTGTGACAAAGTCAGCACCAGCTGCTCTTAATTTTTTATAATCATCAACATTTGCTGGGTATATTTCTATACCAATTACTTTAAAATATCTTTTAGCTATTTGGCAAGCTTTTGCTATATAGTCTATTGATGAAAATTTTTCGCTTTCTCCTGTAAGGATCAATACATCTTCTATACCAGTTGCAGCAAGTGCTGCCATCTCAGCTTCTATCTCTTCAAAGTCAAGCTTAGCTCTTTTGATATCGCTTTGTGCTCTAAATCCACAATATTTACAAGAGTTTTCACAATAGTTTGCTATATAGATAGGGGAGAATAGAGTAACATTGTTACCAAAGTATCTTATTCTCTTCTCATATGCCTTATCTCCCATAATTTCTAAGAACTTTCCATCTTTATCATTTAGAAGATTATAAAAATCTTGATAGGATAGACTCTCTTTTTCCATAGATGATATTATATCAGCATCATTGACTTCATTATTTTTGACTTCCTCATATATAGTATCAATTTTATCTTTTATATCTGAATCGATTATATCCATTCCTGGGAAATAATCTTCTACACTTTTTATATTCATATTAATCAAAAAAGTCCCTTAGTGGGCTTGATGGGTCTGCACCCTTGTCTAAGATTCTGCCTGGTTTAGATAGATATGCGAGTCTACCACCTTGGATACCTAACTTGAAGGCTTCTGCCATCATAGTTATATCTCCAGCACTTGCTATACCTGTATTTGCCATAATTGCAGCAGCCCCCATTTCCATAGCTTCTGCAGCTTGGGATGGTGTTCCTATACCTGCATCTACTATAACTGGTAGGTCGATTTCATCTATGATTATTTTTATGAAGTCTTTAGTAGATAAGCCTTTGTTTGATCCTATCGGACTTGCAAGTGGCATTATTGAAGAAGCTCCTGCATCTCTTAAATCACGAGCGTAGTTTAGGTCAGGATACATATATGGAAGTACAACAAAGTCTTCTTTGGCCAAAATTTCTGTGGCTTTTAGAGTTTCTGCATTGTCTGGTAAGAGATATTTGGTATCTCTCATTATTTCGATTTTTACAAAGTTACCACAACCCATTTCACGTGCTAGTCTTGCAATTCTGATTGCTTCATCTGCATTGCGTGCTCCTGATGTGTTTGGGATAATTGTGATATCTTTTGGTATGTAGTTTAGGATATTGGCTACATCTTTTGTGTTTGCACGTCTAAGAGCAACTGTTATCATTTGTGCCCCTGCACTTTGGATGGCAGCATCTATGAGTTCTGGAGAGTATTTACCGCTTCCTAGTATGAATCTTGATGTAAATTTCTTATCCCCAAGTTCTAAATAATCTTTATTTTCCATTATAATCTCCTTTTATAATTTTTATAGCAACTAGAGCTTCTAGATTTGCTATAAGTGAAACATAGGCTAGGTACAATCCATCATTTGGATTCGAATTAAAATCACCTATCATAGTTACATTTTCTATTTGTTTTATCTTTATATCGGAAAGTTCACCAAGTCCTGAGACACCTGATCCTGTGATGAGAAGTTTGTCTTTTCTACCTACAAAATAATCAAATAGCATAGTTTTAGATTCTTTGTTGTCAAAGGCTTCTATAAATATATCTGTTTTATCTACAATAGTATCCATACTTTCTGTTGTTAAATATATGTCTTTGCTATGGCATTTTACATAGGGAAGTGTAGATTCTATTTTCTTTTTGGTAAGATATGCCTTGCTTCCTCCAAGCTCATCAAGTGTATAATTTTGGCGGTTGAGGTTGGAATATTCCACTATATCATAATCATATAAGAATAGTTCTCCTATACCACTACGGGCTAGGGTCATAGCAATATTTGACCCCAATCCACCACAACCTAGAATAGAAACTTTAGCATTTTTTAGTTTTTCATTAACTATAGGATCTTGTCTTTTTAGCACTTTCTCTCTAATTTCATCCATATCAACCTCCTCCTACAAATGAAAATACTTCGACATTTGATGTGTCTTCTAAGATATATTCTTTAAAATTTTCTCTTTTGACTAACTTTTCATTAACTTCCACAGCTACAAAATCTGGATTAAAGTTACTCCTTTTAAGTAATTCATACAAACTTTCATTTTCTATAAATTGTATTTCTTTAGAATTTATTTTTAACATATTTTCACCTCCTTTATTAAAAAAGCGCGAAGGAAATACCATACCCGTGGTGGTATGCCCCTTCGCGCTTAAAGCACTCTAACAAAAACTTTATTTAATTTCTAAGAGACTTAAAAGTTATAAAATAAAAAGACTCTCTTGAGAGAGTCTTTAAAACTTAGCCTAATAATTAGCTTTCTTTCGTCGGTATTAGCCGCATCAAGTTTTAAGGGTTGACCAAAGTCTCTCAGCTATGAAGCACCCCTAGCTTCACCTATATTATAAGACATAGTTATAAATATTGCAAGGACTTTTTATATATTTATTTATAATCGTAAAAATCCTTATAGGATAATGTTTTCAAAAAGTGATAAGGAGTGGATATGAGACTTTGGCATGAAGATTTGATAAAGGACCTATCCCGCCAGCAATTACTAGGTCAACATAGGGAGTGTGCTGCTTTACGAGGTAAGAGATAGGGGAAGAAGCATTTTGTAATGGACTATGTATTTACCTATAGTCCTTATAAGATCTACCAGTACCATGTGCTTATCATGGATGAAATGGAGAGAAGAGGCTATAGCTCTGATAGCAAATGGCGCAATCCTCTTTATAGGGGGCAAGTCAGTAGAGCCATACGAGTCCATAAAAAAATTAGATTGGACCTATCCAATTTATCCTGACCATGACGAAAAGTATTTAAAAGAGTGCTTGAAAAACTTAAGGGATAAGGGAGTTGATATTGAATAAATAAGTAAAAATGATATAATAATCTTAAGAGAAGCCACCTCTTTCCAGCCAAAAAAGCCCTTGAAAGTATCAAGGATAATATAGAGTACGATGATTCTCCAGAGGAATCAAAAAAGGGATGTTGCAAAATAGATAAATCGTTCCACAATCATTCGAACACCCTCTCAAAAAATTTGGCCTCCACGAGCCGGCGGGCTAAATCTCAAATTTTCTGAGAGTGTGCCCCAATGATGGAACGATAGATATCTACTGATTTGCAACAGCCCTTTTCTTTTACTTGTTTTTGCACTTATAAACTATATAACTAGCACATAAAGCAACCAACAAGAGGTAAAACTAATTTTTCAATAATAACGGTAGGTAGTGTTGTAATCACTCTTAATTAAAAACAAACTTCATCCAATCATAAACATTATCTCATATTGAGGCCATAATTTTAAATAATATAGTATTAACATGATTAAGAATATAAAAATGAAGAAAAATAAAATAATTTTACTGGTTTTTTCTCTATCTTTTCTTGTAGCTTGTAAGAATGGTGGAGAGAATGATATGCCAAAAACTGTAAATGTAGAAGAGGAGGCAAAAGAAGAGTCAAGTAGTGATGTGGATATTGCCTCTATTAGTGATTATCTTTTTGAAAAGCTAGATAGTCAAAAGCTTGTAAGAAATTATGGAGAAGATACTGGCTGGACTAATCTAGAATTTACAGAGGATGGGAATTTTACTGGATCATACTTTGGAAAGATCAAAAACGATGGATATGATGGAGGTCTTACTGACTATGCTTGGAACTGGCATAGAGGTGAGGAGATCCATACTTCTGACTTTAAGGGAAAGTTTAAGATCATAGAAAAGGTCAATGACTATGTGTACAAGATGAAGCTAGATAGTTTTGAGATTACATCTGAAAATGGTAGGTATGATGATATCTATATAAATGTAGACTTTGCCCTAGGTATAAAGCCAGATGCTGACTATTACCTCTATATACCAGGCACTCCATATGAGTACGCCCCAAATGAAGACAGTAGGCTAGACCAGTTGTGGAGTGTGGATGGAGGAGAAGGAAAAAGTCAAGGCTTTGTGATTTGGAATAAGTATGAAGATGAGGTTTTTGATGAGAGGTATTAACTTTTACAAAAGTAATAATTAGCTATTGAATAATAATTATTCGAGTAGATCTCTCGACTCCGCTCCGCTCGAGAATGACTCTTCGAAGATTGTGATTATAAGTTATTCTCGACTAAGCGAATGCAATGAGCGCATGGAGAGATCAAGTTTGGACGTGCATTACCATTGATATGAAGGTAATGATACTTTAGGTAGATCTCTCGACTCACTGCGTTCGCTCGAGAATGGCTCTTCGAAGATTGTGATTATAAGTCATTCTCGACTAAGTGAGTGAAACGAACGCATGGAGAGATCAAGTTTGGACGTGCATTACCATTGATATGAAGGTAATGATACTTTAGGTAGATCTCTTGACTCACTGCGTTCGCTCGAGAATGACTCTTCGAAAATAGAGATTATAAGTCATTCTCGACTAAGTGAGTGTGAGCGAATGCATGGAAAGATCTAGTTAGGATTTATATTACTTTTGATATGAAGGTAATGGTACTTTAAGTAGATTTCTCGACTCGCTCCGTTCGCTCGAGAATGGCTCTTCGAAGATTGTGATTATAAGTCATTCTCGACTAAGTGAGTAAAACGAACGCATGGAGAGATCTAGTTTGGGCTGGATTTACTTGAGATATAGCTTTAATAATTTTTTAATTTATCCAAAACAAAAAGCTCTAAGAATTAAGGTGACCCCATAAAGTTGGACCTAATACCAGAGTTAGAACTAAACTAGCTCTGGTATTTATTTGACACTCCTACCCCTAGGGGTAGGAAATTTTTATGCTGCATTCTTCTTTCTATATTCTACTGGTGATAAATATCCTAGTTTTTCTTTTATTCTTTCTTCATTGTAATATTTTATGAAGTCTTCTATTGTTTTCTTTAGGTGCTCGTACGAATAGAATTTATTTCCGTAATATATTTCTTGTTTTAATATTCCAAAGAAGTTTTCCATTGGTGAGTTGTCTAAGCAGTTTCCTTTTCTTGACATGGATTGAGTGATGTCATTTTCTTCTAGTTTTGATGTGTATTGCTTTACTTGGTATGCCCAGCCTTGATCTGAGTGAAATATCCTTTCTTCTTTTGTTTTCTTAGTTACCTTTATTGCTTTGTCTAAAGCTTTTAGGATTGGTTCTATTGTTGCTTTTTTTGATATTTCATAGCTTAGTATTTCACTATTGTACATATCTAAGTATGGGTTTAGATAGAGTTTCTTTATTTGATAGGTTCCTGTTTTATCTTTTTCTAAATATTTAAATTCTGTTGTATCTGTTGTTATTTGTATGTATGGTTTTTCTACTTTAAAGTTTCTTTTTATCTTATTGTCTGCTATTTTTCCTACCTGTCCTTTGTAGGATGAGTATTTTCTTGATTTTCTTGAATAACTTCTTACTTGTAGTTTTAGCTTTTGAACTAATCGTTGTACTTTCTTTTTGTTTATTATCAGTCCTGATCTTTTTAACATAGCAGTTATTCTTCTGTAGCCATAGTTTGGATTTTCTTTTCTAATCTTAAGTATTTTATTTTCTATTTCTAGATCTTTATTTGGCATATTTAAACGTTTTTGCCAATACATATATGTTGATTTTGGTAGATCAAAGTATTTTAGCAAGTCTTTAAGTTTGTATTTGCTTCTTAAAATCCCGATTGTTTCAGCAATTTTCTTATTTCTGCATCTGTCATTTGAGACAATTCTATCTTTTTTTTATTGCATCATTTTCTAGTTGAAGCCAGTAGTTTTTTTCTTCTAATTTCTTTATTTTTTCTTTTAATTGTGCTTCTGTTAATGAATTGTTTTCTGAATTAGTTAAGTTTTCTGACGAATCTATTTTTATATCTGTTGATTTCTTCGGTAATTTTGGCATTTTTGAAGGTCTTCCTCTCTTCTTAGGTTTTAGTCCTTCTATGCCTTTTTCTCTAAAATCATTTACCCATCTTGCTATTATTGATGGGTTGTTTATCTTTAATTCATTTGCTAGGCTCTGATAGGACATTTCTCCTGTTAAGTACAAGTTTACTACATTTAATTTATATTCCAAAGTATATTGTGTATTTTGTCTTTTTACTTTTAGCCCTTCATAGCCTTGTGACTTGTATGCATTTACCCAGCTTTTTATTACGCTTTCTGATGGTATGCAATATTTATCTGATAAAGATTTATATGAGATGTTTGATTCTAAATATTCTTTTACCACTTTCATTTTAAATTCTGTGCTATATTTTGCCATTAAAAAACTGACCTCCTTAAGTTGATTTTTAGGTCTAACTTTTGGGGGTCAGTTCAAATTTTCACCTAGAGCTTTTTATCTAAAACTTTCTTCTTAAAATCCTCATAGACCATAGGACTGCTATTATTGTTACTCCAACATCACCGAAGATTGCTAGCCACATACTTGCATGTCCTAAGATTCCTAGGGCGAGTATTAGGATTTTGATTGCTATGATAAATATTACTTATTTTATTTTTAAAAACTTAAGATTTACAGAATAGAATTCTAAGATTTGAGGGATCATCTACAATATTAGACTTAACTCATAAAGATTTTGATTCTATAAAGTCCAGCTATCCTTTAGCAAATAAACACTAAAAAATTAGGAATATGTTTAGGAATATTGATGACTTAATCGAAAATCAACAAGTCAAAGTTTCTAAGATGAAAGATTTTAAAAAATCGATACTCCAAAAAATGTTACCTAAAAAAAGCGAGATTGTATATGAGTTTAGATATGATGGTTTTGATAAGGACTGACAAGAAGAAAGACTGAGAGAAATAGGTAACACGTATACTTGTTTATCAGGAAAATCAGATCAAGATTCCGGAAATGGACAAGCAGCCTATGTAATTAATATAATGTATACAAATACTTAATTGCTGATATAAATGAAGTAGGACTTAAATAAATTTTTTAAAAAAACATAATTATTAATTGAGACTTTTTCTTCACAACCTCTTTTGAAATTTCAAAGGAAGCACGATTTTCGTCAACTTTCATTTACTATAAATCAATGTTTATTTAAATAGACTGTGTTTCAGATTTAAACCTAGCCTGAATAATAATGCTACTTGCTTCATATATTGTTTCAGGACTGTGAAATTTAGAAAATATCTTGTTATATTTCTCATGACGTATAAAATATACTGAATAAAAAAATTAACCTATAGTCTTGAAAAAGCAAATTATTAAAATATAGTTTTTTTGAAAGGAGAATTATGTTATGGTAAAATATCTAAGAAAATTTGTAACAATCATATTAACAGTTGTATTACTTTTCAATGTATTCAGTACAGAAGCATCAGCCGGGAGTGGTCAATGGATATATAATAAAGGTGGGTGGACAGTTCGATTAGATTCTCCTGATGGTGCAAAGCCATATTATCATCTTCATTTTTATAAAAAAGGGAGAAATATATATTGTTTGAGATTGGATAATATGCAACCATGTGATGGTAAAGGAAAGAATAAAGATAAAGTACCTAAAACAGTTATGAAAAGTGTGATGGCACAACCTAAGGTAAAAAAAGCTGTATCATATCATACACCAGCTATAAATAGTGCTTGGGTTCGAAGTATTGTGAAACCATTATTGGTAGCAGGAGCTGGAGCATTGGTTGTAGTTTCTGCAGTTAATATTTTTACAGGACCAATTGATGATATAGCAGCATGGGCAGCCTTGTCAGCTGCGTTAGGAATGTAAGGAGTTATGGGGTTGAAATATTCAGATGGCGATATGATTACTAATGAAGATTTAGTCGCATGTTATCCTAGAAGAATCAAAAAAATTAAAAGTTACGAAGTTTGGCAATTTCCATATGTTAATAATGAAGTGTTATATGATGAAGATGATATAGTAGGTATTAGTTTCGGTAACGGAATTAATAAAATATATATAATATCTATGTTTAAAGATAGACTCGAGGATTTAGATTTTATTAATCGTGTAATTTCTCTAGTGCATGATATTTCAGATGAATTTGAAATTGAGAAACAATTAGTTGAAACTGAACTTTCAATAGAAGAAATATTAAAAATGATAAAGGAATAGCTAATAGTAATCTGATTAATTATGAGGATTATGTAACCTCTCTATTTATGGTAATAAACAATGTTACCAATATAAATAAGTGAAGTAAACCACTCCATCTAAACTGCCCCTTAAAGTTGTTTGGTCCAACTTTAAGGGGCAGTTCACATGCGGGCTTTTTCTCTCTATAATTTCATTCTTAATAATCTCATAGACCATAGGACTGCTATTATTGTAACTCCAACATCTCCAAATATTGCTAGCCACATATTTGCATATCCTAGTAGTCCTGCTATTAGGATTCCTATTTTGACTGCCATTATGAAAGTCACGTTTTGCCTTACTGTCCTATTGGTAAGGTCTGAGATTTTCATTAGCTTGCTCATCTCTCTAAATTCTCCGTTAACTACGAGTATATCGGATGATTCTATAGCAAGGTCAGATGCTGTTTCTCCCATTGATATACCAACATCTGCATTGGTAAGGACTGGGGCGTCGTTGATACCATCTCCTACAAAGACTGTAGGAAGTCCTTTATCTTGGTAGCCTTTCATAATTTCTAGCTTCTGGTCTGGCATGACTTCTGCGTAGTAGTCATCTAGGCCAAGTTCTTTGGCTGTTTCTTCAACTGCATTTTTGCCATCGCCTGATACTACAGCTATATTTTCAAAATGGTTGTGAAGATCTTCTATAGTTTCAAATGATTGGTCTTTGATTTCATCTTCGATTATTACTTTTGCAGCAAGCTTGTCATCTATAGATACATAGATTGCCCTGTCATTTTCTTCTCCATCATAGCCAATAAATCTAGCAGAACCTATCTTGATTAGGTCTCCATCCTTGCTAGTAGCTCTTACACCAAGGCCCTTTTCATTGGTTACTTCTTCAAACAAATCATGTTTTTCATCACGGTCTAGACTTTCTACGATCCCTTTTGCTATAGGATGGGTACTCATTAGCTCGATATTATATATATAATCGAGGATTTTTTCCCTATCATGGTCAGTAAAATATTCTATATCTTTTACTTTGAAATTCCCTGTAGTGAGGGTTCCGGTTTTGTCGGATAATAGGACTTTGGCATTGTTTAGTCCTTCAAAATACTGGCTTCCTTTTATAAGGATGCCATTTTCACTAGCTAGGCCAAGGCCTGACATAAAGCTTAGTGGGACTGATAATACTAGGGCACATGGGCATGATATTACTAAAAATGTAGCTGCCAAGAATATAGAGTCATACCAATCTCTTCCAAAAAATAGAGGAGGGATAATCGCTACTATAAGCGCAATAGCTACAACAATTGGGGTATAGACTCTGGCAAATCTTGTTACCATCTTTTCACTTTGAGATTTACTTTCTGCGGAGTCTTCTATAATCTCCATAATCTTTGCTGCAACAGAATCATCAAATTCTTTCTTAGCTTCCATCTTGATAATACCCTCAGTAAGAAGGGATGAAGATATAATCTCAGACCCTACTTCGGCTTCTACTGGCATGGATTCTCCAGTGACAGAGGATGTATCAAGGAGGCCGTGACCTTCTATAACTACACCATCCACACCAATTTTCTCACCATCACGAACCAGGAGGATATCTCCTACTTCTACATCATCTAGGTCGATTTCTGTAGTAGAACCATCTGGGTTTACCTTATTGGCCACATCAGGCACTAAGTCTAGGAGTCCTTCTATGTTTTGGCGGGACTTATGGCTTGCTATATTTTCAAATAAATCACCAAAGTTATAAAAAAGTACAACAGCTATAGCTTCTATCTGTTGTCCCAAGAGAAAGGCTGATATGGATGCTATAGTCAAAAGGAAGTTCTCATCCATGGCCTGGCCACGGATGATTCCCTTAAACCCTTTTATCAAAACACTCCATGCGGATAGCAAGTAGGCTAATAAAAACCCACCCACAATCCATATATTTTCACCTATAGTATTCCTTAATACTGCTAATATAGCAGTAAAAATACCTAAGGCTATAAGTTTACTAAGCTCCTTTTTGTGAGCATCTGTCATAGACTCAAACATGTCCTACCTCACTAAGACAGTCCCTGGCTCAAGTTTATCAGCAAGTCTATTAGCCTCATCAAAGATAGCATCTTCATTAGCACCATCAGCTAAGTCCATCTTTAGTTTCAAAGTTAGGAATGATAGGTTAGCATCATTCACTCCATCAATTTTTTTAACAGCCTCTTCAATCTTTGCTGCACAATTTGGGCATAGGTCATCGCTTTCTACTTTGTATTTTACTTTCATTATATTCTCCTATTCATTAATATGTTCTAGTCCTGTCTTAAAAATTGTCTTTATATGATCATCGGCAAGTGAATAATATATAGACTTGCCATCTCGTTCTGATTTTACTAAGTTGCTATCCTTTAGATACTTAAGCTGGTGGCTGATAGCTGATTGGCTCATATCAAGAGCGTCTGCTATGACTCCTACACTTATAGGCCCATCAAAAAGCTTATGGAGGATCCTAAGTCTAGTAGAATCTGCAAAAACCTTAAATAGGTCTGAGAGCTCCATTATATCTTCAAGTCTAGCATTTTTTATCGATTCATCCACATTACCTCCTTAAAATACATGAGTGATTACTCATATGAATATTATAACATATGTAAAAAATAAATCAAAGTTTAAGATTAAATATAATTTTCTGGGTAAAAATTAAGCGAGAAAGGAGTGAGTAAATGGGAGAAAATCTTATAGAGATTAGCAATTTAAAATCTTGGTATAAAAAAGATTTAAATATCATTGATGATGCTTCATTTTCTATTGATGAAAATGAAATAGTAGCCTTAGTTGGATCAAATGGTTCTGGAAAGACCACCTTGATAAAAACAATCATGGATATACATCCAAATTTTGAAGTATCTGGGCTAAGTTTTTTGGGAAATGATTTAGAGTTTAAAGATATTAATTTTAAGAAGAATAGGATAGCAGTTTTTTCTGATGACACTGCCTTTAGGTACTGGGCTTTTTGGGAATATATAAAATTTTTACATAAGACTTATGGCAAGAACATCGATAGAGATTATATAGAGCATTTATTAGATGGGTTTAATTTTAAAAAGTATGAAAATTATATATTAAAAGAGCTGTCTATGGGTAATAGAAAGAAGTTTTATATAATAGCCGCCCTAGGACTTAAATTACCTTTTTTAGTATTGGATGAACCTGTAGATGGACTGGATTTTGAATCAACTGTCTTTTTATACAAGGAATTAAAAAAATACAAAGAGTGTGGTTCGATTCTTATGTCTACCCATATTCTAGAATCTATAAATGAAGTTGCCGACTCTTATATACTTTTGCACAATGGTAAGCTTAGTGAGAAAAAACCAATAGTTAAAAAATTGAGCTCTGATGAAATTATGAAATCTTTTGGAGCAAACGATGTTTAAACTTTTTAAAAAAGATCTCCTAGATAGGCAAAGGATTATAAAATATTTAATTTACGCTGTCTTAGTTTATGCACTTTTAGATGGATATTTGAAAGACAAGGAGGACTTTGAGATTAATTCTAGGTTTTTACTGTTTATATCTCTAGCTCTTATAGGTTCTATGTTCTATTATATAAGAGGATATGTAGGCAATGATAGAATTTTATCTTATTATGCCTTACCTGCTAGTAAAAAAGATGTAAATTTAAACTTTGTCCTAGCGGTTATTATAGATACAATTTTTAGTAAGCTATTATTAGTTTATATAGCTTCTTACCTATTTAAAGCTCCTTTTGATATCTATATAAAACTAGCCTTTCTTACACTTGTAAGTCTTTGCCTAGCCTTGGCTAGCAATGCATTAAGCTTAAAAAAGGTTCACTTTATACTTATAGGGATTGCAAGTATTGCTAGTATTTATATAATCATAAAATTTAATTTATTTTATGGGGGATTAGCTACAGTTTTAATCCTTATATTATCAGTATTTTTTTTAAAGGATACATATTTTTCTACTAATACTAATGCAAAGATATCTAAAATTAGTATGAACAATTATTTTTTGAAGTTTTCTATGGCTGAAAATATTTATATAATAAACACTGTTTGCATATTATTAATGGTTGGATTTGCAATTTATTTTATGCCAGCTCCTATGGGAATAGTTATAGCAAGTGCTGTTGGAGCAGTGAATACTCCACTTTTAACTATGTTTTCTTCTAGTGAGGGGCTTAGAGCTTATGATAAGATGCTGCCAGATGATAAAATAAGCTTGAGAAAAGAATACACCAAATTATTAGTGTTTTATTTTCTTATAGTAAATGTGATTATAAGTATCTTATCCTATAATAAGATAAGTCCTACATATTTGCTTATAGTAAATATGATAATAATAACTATAATAGAAGTAAGTGTTTCTTCTTTATTTGAGAGTAAGAAAGTTATTAGTAATGCAAAAACACAAAATGATATATGGAAACATCCCAGGAAGTATATATTACCAGTTATTGTATTTTTGATAAGTTTTGTTGTGTTGGTTATGTTTAATAATGGAAATTTGGTTAATTAAAAAGGAGTTAACAATGGAGAGAAAAAATATTAGACTTGTGATTGGTGCTATATGGATTATTGTGGGAATATTAGAATTTACTAGAAACAAGATTCCTTTTGCTCTTTTAGGTATAGTAGTGGGATTATTGTTTATCTTAATGGGTGTCAAAAGTACTTCTGATAATCCAAACCAATCTGATAAGTATTAGAAATGATTAGGATAAAATTAGAAATTTGGGTATAAATACATATAAGATATATATTAAAGAAAGGATTAGTTATGGAAAAAGGAAAGATAGCAGAAATAATTGGTGCTATAGTAATGTTATTTTCTGTATATATGTTTTTTGACAAAAGAGGTGGCTTAGGATTTTTCGTACTTTTAATCGGTGCCATTGTATTTGGTATAGGCAAGAAAAGCGAAAATGAAAATCAAAACTATGTACCAAGATAACTATAATAGATTTTAGCCTTCCCATGGGGGGCTATTTTTTATACATAGATAGAGGAGATAATTATGAGAAAAATAAAAGTAGAAAAGACTTTAGGAATTTTAATGATAATCTTATCTGTTTTTATGTTCTTTTCTAAAGAAGGCGAGCTGGGATTTGTTATTTTTATAATTGGTCTTTTTTTATATATTTATAGTAGGAAAGGTACTGATTATAGGTCTATATAGATTTTATTTATAAGTTTAAAAAAGGATGTTGAGAAATCAACATCCTTTTTATCACATATTATTTATGGATTATATCTAGAGTTTCAGCGTCTAATTCTACATCATCGCCATCTTCAATATCTATGTTATAAACTAATTTATCATCATCGTTATATTTTAGTTCATAAGATTTTACTTGACCTTCGTTATTTTCTAAGGCTTTTGTCATAGCTTCTTTTGGACTCTTGATTGCTACGAAGTCTATTGACTTATCATCTTTTGACTCTTTCTCTTTTTCTTCTTCTTTAGATATAATTTCTCCACTTTCAGCATCTATTTTTGCTTCATATTCATTATCTTCTGTATAACCTTTGATATCATAAGCGTATTTGTCATCTTCTTCATCAAATTTTACAGATGAGATTTCCATTGATTCTTGATTAAACTCTTCTTTAAATTTATCAACTGCATCATCAAGACTAATATCAAATTCTTCATCCTCGATGCCAGCTTTTAATTCATCGACTTTTTTATCTACTGAATCCTTAGTAGAGTCAACTTTTTCATCTACTGTATCTTTTGTAGAATCAACTTTATCGTCTACTTTATCCTTAGTAGAATCCACTTCTTCATTAACAGCTGTTTCTGTATGACTTGCTGCATCCTTTGCATCATCTTTTGCTTTGTTAGCATTTTCATTAGAACAAGCTGAAAAAGCAAGTGCTAATGCTAAAGCTGATGCTCCATATTTAATATTTTTATTTAATTTCATAATTACCCTCCTAATTTGAAATTTATATTGTTAATGTACCTCTTATAATAAATTAAACAAGAAGGGCTTTAAAAATTAATTATATTAATTTTTTTATTCCTTTTTTAAAGTATGCTTTATATAGAATTTTAGCCTAATTTATTTAGATCGTACTTATTAACCATTTCTTTTATATCCTCTATACTAGTATCTTCGGTAATGCTTATAGCTATTTGCACGCTAGATTCAACTAGAGGAGAGCCTGCAAGAATTACTTTTTCTTGTAATTCAGGATCAAGCATATCATAGGCTGTTTCGCAGTTCATCATTGATGATCCCAGATCAAAGAATACTACTAGTCCATCTTCTGCAAGACTTGTCATTTTATCATTGATTTCTTCAAAGTTTGATCCTAGTTCTCCATCTTCTGTACCACCTGAATACTCAATATTGATATCTCCTGCCATTTGTCCAATAAGTTCTTTGAGCCCTTCTGCAAGTTTTCTGCTATGGCTTGCTATTAATATATTAATCATCTATTCCTCCTAAAGCTTCTTTTATAATTATATATGAGCTTGCTGCACCTGGATCTATGTGACCAATAGATCTTTCTCCAACATATGAAGCACGACCTTTATTAGCCTTTATGTCCTTAGTTTTATTCATAGATTCTTCTGCTATTTGTATTATTTCATCAAAGGATTTGTCTTCATTAAGAGCATTAGATACAGGTTCTAGGACATCTACCATAGTCTTGTCACCAACTTCTGCCTTACCTCTTTGCTTAACTCCATCTACTCCTGCTTTAAAGGCTTTGTTAAGCTGATCACGATTAAAGTCATCTATGTCTTTTAAACTTGCTGCAAATTTCATGAAAAATGATCCATAAAGCGGTCCACTTGCTCCACCTACTTTTGATAATAATATAGTAGCTACTTTATTAAATAGTGTTTTGTAATCATCAAAATCATCTTCTAAAGCTTCTTTGGTGAAATTGAAGCCTTTAGCCATGTTATTGCCATGGTCAGCATCTCCTATAGACCTATCCAGGTCTGTTAGATAGTCCTTATTTGCTATTATTTCATCTGCTGCTTTTATTAATCTTTGTTTTACTTCATTAATTTCCATTTTTCTCTCTACTTTCTAACTATATCTACTTCTTTATCTAAAAGTTTGAGTCTATCCTCATCTACTTTATATAAGGTAATTGAAAAGCCTGCCATATCCATACTTGTCATAAAGTTTCCTATATATGATCTAACTACTTTTACTTTTTTTTCTTCTAGATAATCATGGAGACTATTGCTTATAACGTATAATTCCATTTCTGGAGTTGCTCCCATTCCATTTATTAAAAGAGCATACTCACTATCAAGATCTTTAACCTCTTCTAGGAGTCTATCAACCATTTCTTTTACGATCTTATCAGCTGATTTCATTTCCTCTTTTTGTATACCCTCTTCACCGTGGATACCAATACCCATTTCTAGTTCATTTTCGGCAAGTTCAAAGCTTTCTTTGCCATCGGATGGATTGGTACAAGGCTTGGTTGCCATACCTATAGATATGATATCTTTTATAATTTTATCAGCTGCTTCTTTAATTTCAGCAAGGCTTGCTCCATTTTCTGCCATAGCACCGAGAGTTTTATGAACGAAGACTGTCCCTGCAACTCCACGTCTATCTTCTTTATTTTCTACAACTATATCATCGTTTACTATGACATATTCAACTTCAATATCTTCCATTTCAGCCATTTCCTTGGCCATTTCAAAGTTCATAACATCGCCTTGGTAGTTTTTAATTACCATAAAGACACCCTTACCAGAATCAGCTTTTTTTATAGCCTCTAAAACTTGATCTGGTGTAGGGGATGTGAAGACATCTCCTGCTACCGCACAATCGAGCATACCACGGCCTACAAAACCAGCGTGGGCAGGCTCATGTCCAGATCCTCCACCAGATATAAGTCCGACTTTACCTTCTACTGGTGTATCTTTTCTTGCAATTACATTTGTATCTTCTATTCTAATAATTTTATCTTTATTTGCTTTAACCAAACCATCTAGCATTTGGTCAACTATGTCTTCTGGATTATTGATAATTTTTTTCATAATATACCTCCAATTATACAAATCCGTTACAATACTCTTATACCCAATGAAAAGGGAAATATTTATTGAAATTTAGGGAATAGTAAAGTATATTAAATGGGTAGAAATTAGTAGAAAACAAAGGTCAGAGTTAGTCAAAAACTTTGATTTTTTCATTATAGATAAGTTGAAATTAGTAATTTTGATTTATTGAATATAGTAGAGATTTCTCCACTTTTTTCATTCGGTCGAAATGGTTTCAGATTTAGTTAAAAGATACTAATTAGGGATGAGTATATAGATTTATAAGCTTATTATTATAAAATTTTAGAAATTATAGTTTTATAAATCTTTTCCTTAATGTAAATGAAAACTTATACGATATCGACTAGGCAAAGTGCATGGAGAGATCTTTAAGTTTAGTTAATAATATTTAAAAATACTAAATTTATAAATAAGAAAGAAAGGATCAATCTTTGCAAAAATTTAAGATAAATTCCGAATATAAACCTCGTGGAGACCAGCCTGAGGCTATTGCCAGCCTTGCAAAGGGCCTTAAAGATGGCAAAAAGCATCAGATTCTTAGAGGTGTTACTGGTTCTGGTAAGACTTTTACCATGGCTAATATTATAGAAGAAGTTCAAAGGCCGACTTTAATACTTGCCCATAACAAGACCTTGGCCTATCAGTTATTTACAGAATTTAAAGAATTTTTCCCAGATAACGCTGTTGAGTACTTCGTTTCATATTATGATTATTATCAGCCAGAAGCTTATGTAGCTGCTACTGATACGTATATAGCTAAAGATTCATCGATAAATGATGAGATTGATAAGATGCGCCACTCAGCAACAATGGCACTTTTTGAACGTAAAGATGTAATAATTGTAGCTTCTGTTTCTTGTATCTATGGTCTTGGAGATCCTATTGATTATAAGGAGCTGGTAGTTTCCCTACGTCCAGGTCAAGAGATAGCTCCAGAGGAAGTTATGAGAAAGCTTATAGATGTTCAATATGTGAGAAATGATATAGACTTTGACAGAGGAACTTTTAGAAAACGTGGGGATATCCTAGATGTTTTCCCAGCAGGTTTTGACCAAAAGGCTATACGTTTTGAGTTTTTTGGAGATGAGATAGAAGAAATATCTGAGTTTGATTCGCTTACCGGCAAGATTACTGCAAAGCTTAGCCATGCATATATATATCCAGCTAGTCACTATGCGACAACTAGTGAGAAGACAGAACGTGCTATTGTAACTATAGAAGAAGAACTCGAGCAAAGACTTGCTGAACTTAATAAAGAAAATAAACTGTTAGAGGCTCAAAGACTCGAGCAAAGAACACGCTATGATATAGAAATGTTAAAAGAGATTGGCTTTTGCTCAGGCATAGAAAATTATTCTAGACACTTAAGCCAAAGAGAGCCAGGTAGCAGACCCTATACATTGATCGACTATTTTCCAAAAGACTTTGTGCTAATGGTGGATGAATCTCATGTGTCTATTCCACAAGTTGGGGGTATGTATGAGGGAGATAGGGCTCGTAAGCAAAATTTAGTAGATTATGGTTTTAGATTGCCATCAGCTCTAGATAATAGACCTCTTAAGTTTAATGAGTTTGAGAGCTTGGTTAACCAAGCAATCTATGTTTCGGCAACACCGGGTCCATATGAAATGGAAAAAACTGGCGGGGATATGGTTGAGCAAATCATACGTCCAACAGGATTACTAGATCCATTAGTTGAAGTACGACCAACAGATAATCAAATTGATGACTTGATTGGTGAAATTAATACTACAATTGAAAAGGGAGATAGGGTTCTTGTGACTACTCTTACTAAAAAGATGGCAGAAGATCTTACGACCTATTTAACTGAAACAGGAATTAAGGTAAAGTATCTGCATTCAGATATAAAAACTATAGAACGTAGTGAGATTATTAGGGAACTTCGCTTGGGAGAATTTGATGTCTTGGTAGGTATAAACTTATTAAGAGAGGGTCTAGATATACCAGAAGTAAGTCTAATAGCAATACTAGATGCTGATAAAGAAGGTTTCTTACGTTCAGAAACTTCCCTCATCCAGACAATCGGACGTGCAGCTCGTAACTCAGAGGGACATGTAATAATGTATGGAGATACCGTTACAAAATCTATGAAAAAGGCGATTGACGAGACAGCTAGACGTCGTGAGATACAAATGGTCTTTAATGAGGAACATGACATAACACCAACTACAATTAGAAAAAATATAGGTGAGATGATTCAAATTACTAAGGCAGCAGAAGATGCTGAGATAGAAGAGTTTAATAGAGAAGATATAGATGAAATTTTAATCAATCTTGAAAGTCAAATGTATAAGGCAGCAGAGGAGCTTGACTTTGAACGTGCTGCAAATATACGTGACCAAATCAAGAGTATGAAAGAAAACTTCGCAGGAGTATAAATTGACAGAACACGATATAGTTATAAAAGGTGCTAGGACTAATAACCTTAAAAATGTTGATATTACACTACCACGTGATGAGATGATAGTTTTTACAGGACTTTCCGGATCTGGAAAGTCCACTTTAGCCTTTGATACTATTTATGCTGAAGGTCAAAGACGATATGTAGAAAGTCTTTCATCTTATGCTAGACAGTTTTTGGGCAATGTGGATAAGCCAGATGTTGACACTATTGAGGGTCTATCGCCATCCATATCCATAGATCAAAAGACAACTAATAGAAACCCAAGATCGACTGTCGCAACAGTAACAGAAATTTATGATTATTATAGATTGCTTTATGCTAGAATAGGAGATGCTTATTGTCCAGTTTGTGGCAAAAAAATAGAAGCTCAATCTATTGATCAAATGGTAGATAGAATTTTGGAGCTGCCAGAAAAAACAAGGATTCAAATATTAGCACCAGTAATTAGAGGTAAAAAAGGACAACATAAAAAAGCCTTAGCAAATATACAAAAAGAAGGCTTTGTAAGAGTTGTAATAGATGGGCAACGTCACGATTTAGAAGAAGATATAGAGCTTTCTAAGACCAAGAAACACGATATATCAATTATAGTAGATAGGATTGTAATAAAAGAAGGTATAGAATCAAGGCTAACAGACTCCTTAGAAACTGCCCTAAGACTTTCTGATGGTCTAGTATTTATAGATGTTATAGATGGCGAAAGTTTTATGCTTAGTAGCAAGCTTGCTTGTCCTGATGGACATGTGAGTCTGCCAGAGATTACACCAAATATGTTTTCTTTTAATGCACCACTTGGTATGTGTCCAGATTGTAATGGATTAGGATTTCACTTACAAATAGATCCAGAACTAGTAATCCCAGATATGAATTTATCTATAAATCAAGATGCAGTTGATGCCTATAGTGGATCAGCTAAGGACTCTTATTATTACCAAACTATAAGAGCTATAGCCGATCATTATGATTTTCCCTATGATGAGCCAATAAAAAATGCCCCGAAAGGCTTAGTTGAGGATATACTCTATGGGACAGATTATGATTTAAGCTTTGTCTTTGATTCTAGATTTTCTGGAAGAAAGAGATATAAAGGAAAATTTGAAGGAGCGGTAACGAATCTTGCAGATAGATACGAAAGAACTAACTCTGAAACTCAAAGAAAGAGATTTAGAGAATTTATGGGCGAGGAAGAGTGCAAGACTTGCCATGGAGATAGGCTAAAACCAGAAGTTTTATCTATAAAAGTAAATGAAACAAATATAGCAGAGCTTAGCAAGCTTTCTGTTGAAAAATCAGCAGAGTTTTTTGATAAGCTGGAACTATCAGAAATGAAAGCAAATATAGCAGAGCTTATTATAAAAGAGATTAAGGCAAGACTTAAGTTCCTCAATGATGTTGGACTTGGTTATTTAACCCTTAATAGAGCAGCATCAACACTTTCTGGTGGAGAAAGTCAGAGAATAAGACTTGCCACCCAAATAGGTTCAGGTCTTGTAGGGGTTTGCTATGTACTGGATGAGCCATCTATAGGTCTTCACCAAAGAGATAATGATAGACTAATATCATCCCTTAGAAACTTAACTGATATAGGAAACACTTTGATAGTAGTAGAACACGATGAAGAGACTATTAGAGAGGCAGACTTCATAGTAGATATAGGGCCAAGAGCAGGTATTCATGGGGGTGAGGTAGTAGCCAAGGGATCTGTAGAAGATATAATAAATTCAAAAAGATCTATAACAGGTGACTATCTATCAGGTAGAAAAGAAATCCCTATTCCAAAAGAACGTAGAAAAAGTGATAAATTTATAGAAATAAGGGGAGCCGCTGAAAATAATCTTAAGGGTATTGATGTAAAAATTCCCGTAGGCGTTTTGACGTCAGTAACAGGAGTATCTGGATCTGGTAAATCTTCACTAGTTAATGAGATTTTATATAAGTCCGTCACCAAAAAGCTTAATAAGACTAAAGTTAGACCTGGAAAGCATAAGGAAATACTAGGACTTGATCAAATAGATAAGGTAATAGCTATCGACCAATCACCAATAGGTAGAACTCCAAGATCTAATCCAGCTACTTATACCAAGGTATTTGATAATATTCGTGATGTCTTTGCTATGACCAATGAAGCAAAAATGAAGGGATACAATAAGGGTAGATTTTCATTCAATGTAAAAGGTGGACGTTGTGAAGCCTGCAAGGGTGATGGTACAATTAAGGTGGACATGATGTTTTTACCGGATGTCTATGTTCCTTGTGAAGTATGCCATGGTAAACGCTACAACAGAGAAACTCTTGAAGTAAAATACAAGGGTAAGGATATATCTGAAGTCCTAGATATGACTGTAGAGGAAGGCATAGAGTTTTTTGCCAACCATGCTCCAATAGTAAGAAAGCTTCAGACCCTATATGATGTTGGACTTGGATATATAAAAATTGGGCAACCATCAACAGAATTATCAGGTGGTGAAGCTCAAAGAGTAAAACTTGCAACAGAACTTGCCAAAGTAGGTACAGGTCAGACTCTATATATACTAGATGAACCTACAACAGGTCTTCACATGGCAGATGTTCACAAATTAATCGACGTTTTAAATAGGCTTGTAGATCAAAACAATACTGTAGTAGTCATAGAACATAATCTAGATGTTATAAAAGTATCAGACTATCTAGTTGACCTAGGGCCAGAAGGTGGTGATGGAGGAGGTACACTTGTAGGTTGTGGAAATCCAGAGGAACTTTCTAAAAATAAGAAGTCATATACAGGTCAATATTTAAAGAAAATTTTAAAAGAAAAATAGGAGAAAAGAATGGGATTAGAAGAAAAAAGAGACAATAAGTCAGATAATAATATGGATTCAAAGTCTAATGGTAGACCGGTAAGCTTTAGCCTAGGCGATGGAAATGATTTTTCTATAGATCTACCTACAAACTTACCAGGTGAAGAAGATATAGAAACAAGTAATCTAGATAGCGAAGAAATGGAAGAGCTAACAGGTGACTTAGATAAAACAACAAAAAAATTACAGGATGCTCTAAAAGAAATGGGTGTGGATGATATACATCAATTTTTAAAAGATAATGAATAAGAAAGAAGCTGTTGCAAAATAAATTCTTACAAATATCATTTTGCAACAGCTTTTTTATGTCATAAATATTGAAACCTAATGGCTCCACTTTTATATTAACTATTTTTTACAATTAATATTATTTCTTATGATATAATAAGATAAAAAATGAAAGGAATTATTTATGATTGATGTACAAAATGTATCCAAGAGCTTTGGATCACTCAAAGCGCTCGATAATGTATCATTCACTGTCGAAAAGGGAGATGTTTTTGGCGTAATTGGTCAAAATGGTGCTGGAAAATCTACACTTTTTAGATGCATGATGAACTTTTTTGATGATTACACAGGAGCTATTATATATGATGGAGTTAATATGAAAGATATAGCCCTTGAAAAAATAGGATTTTTACCAGAGGAGAGGTCCCTATCTCCTAAAAAAACTATAGAGGAAGAAATCCGCTACTTTGCAAAGCTTAACTGTATGGATAATATTCCAAAAGAAAACTTAGAAAAGTGGTTCGATAGATTTGAGATAAAGGGAAAGCTTACTGATAAAATTAAGTCTTTATCTAAGGGGAATCAACAAAAGGTCCAACTTTTGGCGGCAGTTATTTATAAACCTGACTTTGTAATATTAGATGAGCCTTTATCAGGTCTTGATCCTTACAATATTAGGCTTTTAGAAGATATTATTAAAGAATTAAATGCTATGGGCATGACAATTTTATTTTCTTCTCACAATATGGAAAATGTGGAGGCTCTTTGTAATAAGCTTGTTATGATAAAAAATGGTAGCATTGTTTTAAATGGTACACCACAAGAAATCAGAAACTCATTTCCTAGAGAAAAAGTGGTGGTTGAAACGGACAAAGACTTGCTTCCGCTAATAGAAGGTAAAGTTAAAAATTATATTAAAAAAGGAGATTTTTGGACTATTTATCTAAATAATCCTAGCGATAGTAAAGAGATTTATCAATTAATCAATGATGATATTGGTTTTGTATCTCAATTTAGCCAAGCTGCACCAAGTTTAAATGAAATTTTTGCAAAGGTGGTGGAAAGTCATGAATAGAACAAAAATTGTAATGTTAGAAACCCTAAAAAATCATCTCAAATCTGCAAGTTTTTGGGCTATGATTTTAATTCCTATAGTTTTTGGAGTTATTAGTGGTATAGGAGGATATTTTGCTGGATCATCTAATAGTAGTCAAATAGGCATAGTTGCAAATGAAGATTTAAATGCATACTTTGATGATGAAAAATTTAGATCTGTAAGTGAAGATGAAATTGATAAATTAATTGATGATAAAGAAATATCTACTTATGCAAAAATAAGAGAAAAAAATGGTCAAATAATTGCAGATTTTAATGAAGCAGATGCTTCAATGACTGAAATATTAACCTTTCAAAATATTTTAACAAGTATACAACAGAGTCTTAATGAAAAAAATGCAAGTTTAAATAGTGATCAGCAAGAAATACTTGCAAAAACACCAATTATAAACAAAATCACAGATGAAAATTCTGATAATAAGTTGATTGGTAAAGCGGTATACTTTGTACTATTATTCTTAATGTATATTGTACTAATGAGTTTTGTAAACCTTGTACTAGCTGATATAGCTACAGAAAAAGGTACAAAGATGATAGAATTTATCTTCTCATCTGTAAAGCCTGGAGATTATTTTGCAGGCAAGATGTTTGGTAACTTTATAGCGGTTTTTGTTCAAATCATCACCTATGTGATATTTGGAATAATAGGATTTTTTATTGTAAAATCAAAAGGTTTACTAGATGAAATTGATTTATCATTTAATATTTCTGGATCTACTTATGCAATGATAGCAGAGATAGTGTTACTATTTTTACTAGGCATTTTTATATTTTTAGTAATTGCAGGTATGCTTGGTTCCTTTGCTACCAAAGTTGAAGACGCTGGAAAGATGGGAACTCCACTTATTTTTTCAACTATAATATTATTTTTCCTAGCAATGATGTTACAAGATAAAGGAGATATTTTGGCTACAAAAATTTTAAGTTTTGTGCCATTAGCATCTACTTTCTTTATGCCGCTTAGACTTTTAAATGGACATGCTAGCCTAACAGAAGGGCTAATCTCTATAGCTATCCTAGTAGTTACCATATTATTAGTATATAAATTTGGTGAAAGAGTTTATAAGAGAAATATACTAAACTATTCTACTGATAACTGGTTTACTAGAAGAAAGAAAAGTAAATAAGTGTAAGTTTAATATATAATCTTTTATATAAAATAAGAATAATTAAATGTTAGTCAGAATATAGGATATTACTTATAAGAAAGTATACCCAAATACTAAAAAAGGATAAATTAAAATCAAGCATAATACAACCATACTTATGGTCCAGACTGTTGACAAACTAAAAATTTGCCCATTTCGACCGAGTGCAAGGAGTGGAGAAATCTCATGAGATCTCTCCATGCGTTCGTTTCACTCACTTAGTCGAGATGGGGTATAGCGTAATTTTATTTTTGAATTATTAATGAATTATTAAACTGACTTTGTCTACGCTCTGAACCATACTTACGGTCTTATTATGCTTGATTTATTTTTATCTTTATTAAATTTTGCTAATTCAAATTATTTTAATATAAGTAACTTTAATGATTATTAGCCTTGTAACGTTTCAATGAAGTTAAAATTTTAGGTGCGATAAGTGCTGCAAGAACAGCTTTTAATAAATCTGGTATTAAGAAAGGAATCATACCAGCTGCAAGAGTCGACTGAAAAGTCATAGGTGTTCCATTAACCTTTGTAAGTATTATGTACATATATGGCAAACCAATTACATAAAATAACACTTCTGCGAGAATAAGAACGCCTAAAATTTTAGTGAATTTCTTTTCTCCATAAGCAAGTTTTGAAATTAATACAGCTGCTATAATAAATGAGATTAAAAATCCAAATGTTGGAGCAAAAATCATCTGAGGACCTCCGGTAAAACCTGCAAAAACTGGAAGACCTATTAGTCCTATAACAACGTATATAAGTACACTTAAGCCTGCAAGCTTAGGAACAAGTAAAAGTCCTGCCATAAATACAAAAAAGTTTTGCATAGTAAAAGGTACAGGACCTAATGGAATAGTAATGAAAGCACCTATAGCAATCAAAGCAGCCATAAGAGCTGTCTGAACTAAATCTTGGGTTTTCATTTTACTTTTTGTTTGATTCATAATTCATACCTCCTTAGAGTATTTTAAACAATGAAAACGATTCTGTCAATTAATTGACATATTGAAGAATTTCTATTATACTATAGTAATAAAAGAAATAATAAAAGATGTTAATATATAATAAGTAATAATTAAGTAATAATAAAGATAAGGAGTGATGAAATGAAAGTAGAAGAGCTAAAAAACAAGGTATTAAATGGTGAACAAATATCTCGTCAAGAAGCTATTGATTTATATAATGAAGATTATGAAGAACTAAGGTCGGCAGCTGAAGAAATCAGAAAATATTTTTGCAATGATAAGTTTGATGTGTGTACTATTATTAGTGCAAAAAGTGGACGCTGCCCAGAAAACTGTAAATTCTGTGCCCAATCTGCTAGTAGCAATGTAGAAGGAGTAAAAACATATTCTCTTTTAGATAAAGAAACAATTGTAAATGATGCTGTTGAAAAATACAACAAAGGTGTCCCTAGATATTCTTTAGTATCTGCAGGAAAATCACTAAGTGAAGAAGATATTGATAGTGTTTGTGATATTGTAGAGACTATATATGAGAAAGCTCCAGGACTTAAAGTATGTTTATCAGGTGGACTAATTTCTGAAGAAGGCTTTAAAAAATTAAAAAATGCTGGAGTATTGAGAGTACATAACAATTTAGAGACTTCTGAAAACTTCTTTAGTGAAATCTGTACAAGCCACAGTTATGATCAAAAAATCCAAGCTATAAAAGATGCTCAAAAAGCTGGTATGGAAGTTTGCAGTGGAGGTATTATAGGCTTAGGAGAAGACATCGAAGATAGGGTAGATATGTTTATTAGTCTGCGCGACTTAGATGTATCATCCATACCTGTTAATGTTTTAAACCCTGTAAAAGGAACTCCTCTGGAAAATAATAGAATTTTAGACCAAGAAGAGATAAATAGAACAATTGCTATTTGCAGATTTATTAATCCTAAAGCATCTATTCGCTTAGCTGGTGGTCGTACAAATATGGAAGAATTAGGAAAATCATGCTTAAGATCTGGTGCCAATGCAAGTATAACTGGCGATATGCTCACAACTCATGGAACAAGCATAGAAGATGATATGGAAATGATTAGATCAATGGACTATGAGATTGGTGCTGTATAAAATATAATAAAATATTCTTTTAACTAAGCTCCTAAGGTTTGTTTATCCCAAACTTTAGGAGCTAGTTTAATAAAAATATTTTGTTATGCACAGTAGTGTCTATATTATTTTTATCTTTTAACCTTGTGAAATCTAAGACACTTTCTTAATTCAAGTTATTAAGTATAATCTGAATCTTTAATTGATATAAATAATTTTCTCACTTATCAAAAAATATAGCTATAGCAATTTGTATAAAACTGGATATTACAAATATTACCCAGCTATTATGCCAGTTACCTGTTATAAAGCTATATCCTAGATATATACCTATAGTAAGTACCCATAGTATGGCTGAAGCCTTACCAAGGCTGCCTTCTTTCTTCTGTATTTTTGGGTCACGGTATTTTAATATATCTTTGTATGATGAATACCTTATAAAGCTATATCCCATAAGTATTGCCCCTAGTGCTATTAGCACTAGAAATACATATGTTGATATATCTTCAGAAATATTAAAGCCTTCACTTAGGACATATAGGGCAGGTGCTAGGAAAAATATTACAATAGAAATAATTACATTTCTTTTAAGGGTAGGTTCATAGTCGTTTAAGTTTTTTTCTATGACACCCTCAACTCCATAGGAGAAATTGTAGGATTCCTTTTCTATAAACTCATACTTACTTGCCATAAATCCAGAATTGACAAATAGGCCAACTGCAAAGGCAATGATTGCAAAAAAAGTAAACATTCCAAGATTTTCGTTAACTTTTTCAAGTGCCATATAGGCAATTGGAGAAATTATTGCAAGCCCTACACCAGCAGGTGTATATTTAGCTATCTTTTCATAAGTATCAAAATAATCATTAAGTAAATCTAGGTCTATTGTTTTTGCTATATCTTCATTTTTTTGATCAACAATTATTTCTTCCATGCCCAAATCATCATTTAATAAAAAGTCTGTGCTTACAGCAAAAATATTAGAAAGCTTTATTATCTTATCTAAGTCTGGCATAGACATGGATGCTTCCCATTTTGAAACGGACTGTCTGCTAACACCAACTTTGTTAGCTAAATCTTCTTGAGTCATTCCTTCTTTTTTTCTTAAAGCAGTAATTTTATCAGCTAGTATCATAATAGCCTCCTTATGTTTTATTAATGTTATTTTACAAAAAAATATCGTGGCATACCAGCAATTGGCTTTGGAAATTTGTCAACTGTTGGTTGCATCTTTGGAAATTAGCCGTTTATTTTATTCGTTAATTTATTATAATACATATATACCAAATATAAAAATAATGTATAATAGAACATAGGGAGGAAAGGAATGAAGAAATTTTTATTTATTTTTGCTAGTATATTTTTATCATCTTGTACTAATAAGGAGTCAGCAGATCTAGAACCTGCTAAAAAAATTGTAGCCCCCATAGAAATAAATACTGATTATGATTCCTTTAAACTCAAAGGTCAAACTTATAGCTTGCCCTTATCCTTTGGAGAGTTCGAGAAAAATGGATTTTATATAAACGAAAATGAATACTATCATCCTAATATAAATAAAAGTCAACAAATAATGGTAAATATGAAAGCTGATGGATCAGATGTGAGCGCAACTTTTAAGAATACAAAAGATGGGCCTATAGATACCAAAGATGGAACTATCATTGAGTTATACATAAATAATCAAGATGGTAAGAATCAAGATTTTAGCATACATGACTTAGCTTGGGGAACTTCCTACGAAGAAGCTAGTAAGGCTCTTAAGGACTTAAATACTGAGCAAGCAGCTACTGAAAACGATAGAACTTTAAACTATTATACAGATGATAATTTTGTTTCGCTATATTTCGCTAATAATAAGTTATCATCAGTAGCTATTTTTTCTAAATCTTTTATGAGAGATGAAAATTATGTTGGAGGAGAGTTTGCAATATTTGGCCAAACAGTTAAATTTCCTTTAAGCATTAGAGATTTAGAAGAGCTTTTATCAAGTGATTTCAATATAAATAAAGATGGAGATAATCAAAACCTAGATCCAGGTGAAGAAACGACCTATAGAATATATTCTCCAATGTATGAAAAAATAGAAGATAAGAATAGCTCATATGGGGTGGATTTCTATCTTAAAAATACGTCAGATAAGCCAATGTCATATGAAGATGCTAAAATAATAAAACTCGTTGCAGAAAATAGTTCAGACTTATCTGTAGGGAATGCCTATGTAGGAGCAAGTATTGATGAGCTAAAGAAAATGGATAAGAAAAATCAAAATCCAAGACGACTTTTAAGAGAAGGCAAAAATAAAGATGGGACACTAAAGATGGTATTTAGTGCTGAAAACAATACCAATTATATCTTTAATATAAATGAAAAAACTATTACCCATATAGAAGTAATAAATCAGAAGGAGCAATAATGAAATATAGTAAAGTACCAGTATCAGATAAAAAGTATCTAAATTATATATTTATAGAATCAGCTATAGATGGAAAAGTAGTAACTACTATGTTTGATACTAGGGGAAATACCTTAATTAAAAAATCTATAGCTGATCAAATAAATGTATCCTATATAGATAATAAACCAATAGATGAAAAAAGAGGTTGGAGACGTGCTCGTGTAGATATGAGGATAGGCGGACTTGAGATAGGTAGTGCCCCTGTTATAATTGCAAATGATGATTCATTTGACCTTATGCAAGACCCACAAGGTAATAAATTCCCTGCAGATATGATTTTAGGCTGGAATATTATTTCGCAATTATGTTTTAGAGGAGATCTTAGAAAAGGAGATTTTGAAGTTCAAATAGATGATTTTAGAAAATCAAAATCAAAAGACCAACAAAATGCACCAGTGCTATATATAGAATTTGAAGGAGAAAAAATACTTGCTGCCCTTAATTCTTCACTACCAGTAACAAATGTTAGTCAAGAAATTTTTGACAAGATTGTGGATAAAAAAGATACAAAAAAAACTATAGAAATGTTAGGATTAAATGAAAGTGAAAATCTAAGCTATGAAACAACTCTAAGATTTAAAATAGATCAAGATGAGATAAGTCTAAAAGGTGCTCAATTAAATCCGCATCTTAATAATAAAGATGTTCAAATAATTTTTGGAGCAGATCTTTTATGGTCAACTACATGGGCAATATACTCTCCTATGAGATATATAAGGGCCAAGCAATAATCTGATTATAAATTAAAATCCCTAGAATGAGAATAATGTGACCCTCCTTAAGTTGGTTCAAACCAACTTAAGGAGGGTCAGTTTAGAATTCTAGGGATTTTGCTAATCTAGATTAGATTGTTTTCTTTTAATAAGATTTCTATATCTGTATCTTTGATTTTCTTTTCTAAGTTATGAGCTGCTAGTTTTGGAATTGGTAGGTGGGGTTTTTCATAATCGTTTAATGCACTTACTGCATTCATCAAGTATCTCATATCATATCTTGACGCGTATACCTCAGGGATTCCCTTTTCTACACCGCATAGGGCATATACAGCTTCCATAGCAGTTCTACTTACAAATTTAACTCTCTCATCATAACTATCTATTACTTTCATTATTTTCTCCTTTTGATAAGATATATTTTTAACTAGTATGTAATAAGTTAAAATTTCTTATCAATTAAATAATACTCTGCTAAAAAAAATATAAACAAAACATAAATACTTTTTTAAAAAATATTTAATATTAAATATATAAATATATCGTCTTTTATATTTGAGAGAATATGTTTAATATATAAATGAACCCTAAGCTTTTTTGTAAAATATTCATTACAAATTGCTGGTTATGCTTAAAAATAAAAGCTTTTTGGTATAATTATAATAAGAAAAATAAAAGGAGAAATTTATGAAGAGGCTACTTACCATCATCTTATCATTATTTTTACTAAGTTCTTGCAGTCAAGTTGATAATGAACTTCCAGTTGCTAATAGTTCTAATTTTTCATCTTCTTATAACAAGGGAGAAGCTTTAAAAATTGTATCTGGTTCTGAGAATAAAGAACTAGAGCCTATAATAGAAGAATATGCCAAGGAGAATAAACAAAATATACAAATCGACTACCAAGGATCACTAGATATTATGAGACTTATAGGAGATTCAAATATTACATATGATGCGGTTTGGCCAGCTTCTTCTATATGGCTTAATTTAGGAGATAGCAATCACATACTAAAATATACAGAGACTACTTCTCAAACACCAGTTGTATTTGGAATTAAAAAATCTCTTGCTGATGATTTGGGATTTGTAGGTCGTGATGTAAAAACAAGTGAAATTATAGATGCTATAAAAGCTGGAAAGCTAAAATTTACTATGACTTCAGCTACTCAGTCTAACTCTGGCGCAAGTGCTTATTTAGGATTTCTTCAAGCTCTAGCTAAAGATAAGGATGGCCTTACTAGCGAAGATTTAGCTGATAAAAATCTTAAAGATCAAATAATTTCCTTATTATCTGGTGTAGAAAGATCATCAGGTTCATCTAATTGGCTGGTAGATCTATTTTTAGAGGGTGATTATGATGCTATGGTAAACTATGAGCAACTAATAATTGCCACAAATAAGAAATTAGAAGAAGAGGGCAAAGAACCTTTGTATATGATTTACCCAGTGGATGGCTTATCAATATCTGACTCTCCACTAGCATATGTAGATAAGGGTGATGGAGAAAAGGAAAAAGCCTTCAAAAAATTACAAGAATATTTACTAAGTGATAAGGCTCAAAGTAAAATCGAAGCTATAGGTAAAAGGTCTGCCTATGGAAATGTTAGAAAAGAAAATAGAGAAGTATACAAAAAAGAATGGGGAATAGATTTAGATAAGACTTTATCACCTGTAAGGATGCCAAAAGCAGATGTTATCTTAGAAGCATTAAATATGTACCAAACAGAGTTTAAAAAGCCTGCATTTACCATATATGTTTTAGATTATTCAGAATCTATGGATGAAAATGATGGTTATAATCAAATAATGGAGGCCATGAATCAAGTTCTAATTCCAGAAAATGCTAGTAAAAATCTTTTACTAGGAACTAGCAAAGATTACACTTTCGTGCTTCCATTTTCTAAACAAATTATAACTATATTGCAAGCTGAAGGAAATAGCGATGAGCTTACTTATCTATATAACGATTTGAAACAGTATAATACCCTATCGGCAACTTATATGTACGAAGCTATAGGAGAAGCTATAGATATATTAGAAGAAAATAAAGATATCTTAAAAGATTACTCACCAGCTATAGTTGTACTAACAGATGGTAGGCCTAATGGTGAATGGAGTTTTGAAGATCTTAAAGAAGCTTATGATGATCTAGACATGGATATACCGATTTTTGGGATAATGTTTGGAGATGCGCAAGAAGAAGACCTAGAGGAAATAGCGACAATGTCAAAGGCAAGAGTTTTTGATGGAAGAAATGATATGATAAAGGCCTTTCAAAATGTAAAGGGATATAACTAATGATAGAAGTAAGCAGAACTATTAAGGCTTTAATAGCCTCACTTTTAACTTTTTTTGGCCTGCTTGTTGGTCTTAAGCGGAGCTTTTGGATAGCAGCTATTCTTGCTATAGGTGTTTATACAGGTGTTTATCTTATAAGTAAGCCAAAAATGATGATAGGTAATACTGATGTAGAAGCTTTGGAAAATGGAGAAGAGATACAAGCTATATTTAATGAGTTTGAATTAAGAATTGAATTTCTAATAACCCTAGCTGATAGTATAAAAGATAAGAGTATAAAAACAAAAGTTATAGAGTTAAGCAGAACATCCAAAGATATCAAATCATATTTAGAAAATAATCCTAGACAGATATCCAAATCTAGGTATTTTCTGGATTACTATATGAAAACAGCTGAAGAAATAGTCAAAAACTACAGTAACCTTGATAAGGCAAATGTAAGTGAGGATAAGTTTAAAGAAATCAAGGAAAAAACGTCAAGATCCTTAGACTTACTCAATGAAATATTTAAAAGACAAAGAGATTCTTATTATAAGGATAAAATAACTCAACTTGAGGTAGAAACAGATCTTCTTGAACAAACTATGAAACTAGGGGGAGATATTAAATGAAAGAAAAAAAGCGGGGATTAATTGTATTATTGTTGGTAATAGTAGGCGCTGGCGGCTATATGTTTTACCAAAAGCAAACTCCTGACCAAGTATCTATAAATGGATATATAGGAGGAGAAAAAATTCCCTTTGTGGAAAACGATGAATTTAAGAAAAAGGTAAAAAAGGCCTATGGTCTAAGTATGGATTATCGTAAAGAAGGTTCCTTAGCTATGGCGAATGTTGATACAAGTGATAAAGACTATTTATGGCCATCAAGTCAACTTGCCCTAGAGCTTTTTAGAAAAAATGGAGGTAAGGACTTACAAAATGAAATAGTATTTAACACACCAATAGTCCTATATTCAAGAAAAGTTGTAGTAAATGCACTAGAAAAAGAAGGCGTAGTAGATAATCGAGATGGAGTTTATTATGTGGATATGATAAAACTTGCAAATCTTATGGTTGAGGAAAAAACTTGGACGGATATAGGGTTAAATCAGTTATATGGACCTATTTTAGTTGACACCACAGATCCTAATGAATCCAATTCAGGCAATATGTTTCTAGGACTTTTAGCAAATGCCTTAAATGGAAATAAACCAGTTTCTAAGTCAAATATTGATGAAGTGAAAGATAATATAGTTCATATTTATAGGCAACTTGGCTATATGCAATCATCATCTATAGATATGTTTAACCAATTTCTCCGCCAAGGGGTAGGATCTTATCCTATAATAGCAGGTTATGAATCCCAATTATTAGAGTTTTCTAAGCAAGAGTCTGATATGTATGATAAGATTAGAGATGATGTCATAATCATGTATCCAGAACCAACAATCTGGTCATCTCATGTTTATATTGCACTAACAGAGAGTGGTAAGGTAGGTCTTAACGCTTTGATGGATAAAGATATTCAAGCTTTGGCATGGAAAGATCATGGATTTAGAACAACAGTATCAGGAACAGAAAATCCTGATGAATTTGATGTAAACGGTATGGCAGATCAAGTAACTAAAATAATGCCGATGCCAAGTGTAGATGTAATGTTAGAACTCATGGAAGCTATAAAATAAGGAGATATTATGGCAGATTATTCACTAGATAATCTTATGAAAGATAGTGGCAAGGTTAATGATATAAGCTTAGATAAAAAGGAAATCGCAAAACTTACAGAAAAAAGAGTAGAAAAGATCAGTCCAGAAGATAGATCTAAAATAGATGAGATTAAAAATCAGATAGACCTTAGAAATTCACAAATGTCATCAGTTTATGGAACCAATGCTCAAAAATCAATTGCCCAATTTTCAGAAACTATTCTCTCAGAAGTAAGAAGTAAGGATGCTGGAGAAGTAGGGGAGTTGATGAGCGATTTGCTTGTTAAAGTAAATGATGTTGATATACAAACTATGGGTGAAAAATCGCTTATAGATAGGATTTTTGGTGGATCTAAAAATCAAATTGAAAAATATATGACTCGCTTTCAAAATATGGAAGTACAGATAGATAAGATTTCTGCCAAACTAGAAACTGCTCGCATGGAGATTTTAAAAGATATAGGTGTATTTGATAAGCTTTACGAAGAAAATATAGATTATTTTAAAGAACTTGAAAGATACATAATAGCAGGTGAAGAATCTATAGAAGAGATGAGAAATGAAACGCTCCCTGCCTTATACAAAGAAGCTGAAGCTTCAGATGAGCCTATGGCTATGCAAGTGGTTAGAGATTTTGAAGAAAATGTAAATAGATTTGAAAAGAGGATATTTGACCTAAAGACTAGTAAAGCAGTAGCTCTCCAAACTGCACCACAAATAAAACTCATACAAAACAATGACCAATTACTTGTAGATAAGATTACAGATTCTATAAATAACACTATCCCACTCTGGAAGTCACAAGTTATAATAGCTCTAGGATTAAACCGTCAACAAGAGATAGTAGATATGCAAAAACAAGTTTCCGATACTACAAATGAACTTTTAAAACGCAATTCAGAAAATCTTAAAAACTCTACAGTTGAAATTCAAAAAGAAGCTCAAAGATCAACTATAGATGTTGACACACTAAAAGAAGTTAATCAAAATCTAATAGATACTATCCATGAATCTATGCAAATTCAAGAAGATGCTACTAATCAACGCAAGCTTGCAGAAAAAGAACTTATGGATATACAAAATAATTTAAGAGATGAACTTAAAAATACACTCACTCCTAAAACTAGAGGAGAATAATTTTAGTTATATTTATATAAAGGCTTAAATTTTTGAAAAATAACTTGATTTGAGTAAAATGTTATAAATTTGGAGGATTCATGAAAAATACAAAAAACACAAAAATAAAAACTTATAGCTCATTTGCCCTGGCTTTAGCCTTATTTGTACCAATAAATTCTTTTGCAAGTGAAACATTAGAAAATAGCCAAGAAGTCGAGCAAAATATTAGTGAAGATCAAAATGATCAAGTGGAAAAAAGTGAAAAATCTTATATAGATCTAGTTTCTAACAATCTATCAAATGACGGTAAAAAAGCATCTTACACTTTCAATATACCTAAAATAGAGAGCCAATCTAATCTAAGAGCCTACATCTATTTGCCAGATAACTCTAATCTTAAGAATCTAAATGTAGTTAATAGCAATGCTAAGTTAACTTTTGATCAATTAACTTCTATGCAAAAGATTGAACTTGACTTATCAAATACAGATCAAAATACTATAACTTTAGAAGCTGATATTAAGGAAGATTCAACTACTACTTACTCATTTGATTTAGCCTTAGTAAGTGAAGACGAGAGTATCAAGGAAGTAAAGAAAGTATTTTCCGAACTTATAGAAGATTCTAAGGGCAATAAAGCTCTATTAGATAAAGACCTTGATGGTGTTGCATCTATTCTTTCTGGTAAGTTTGTGGGAAATAATCAAATAGAGTGGACAGATTATCTAACAAATACCACTGATAAAGATATAAAACTTGCTTATCCACTAGAGCCTAGTGAAAATCAAAGTTTTGAGCCATCTAGTCTTAAGCTTCAAGGATATCAACTTACAAAAAATGGTTATGAGCCAGCAGGTCAAGTAAGTGAAATTAATGTAGAGGATTTCAATGGACTAGTAATACCAGATAATACCTTGGTAAAACTTACAATTAATTCTACAGTTGATCCAAATAAGGATTCAGCTTGGGATATCAATGGTGTAAGAGTTAGTAAAGGAGAAATCCAAGAGCAAGATCAAAAATCTAATGAAGAAATAAAAGAATTAAGTGGAAATTTAGATAATAATGCTAAGCAAATCAAAGAAACTATCACTGATATAGATAAAGAGAATGAAACTAGTAAAAAAGATGTTCAATCAGATGATAAGAAAGCTTTAGAATTATCAAAGAAATTAGAAACTACAAATCAAAATCTTAGCAATTCTTTAGATGAAGTCAATAGATCAAGTAATGAGAATGGTGATAAATCTGATGTTATTTTAGATGATGATAACTCTAATCAAAACGCTTATGATGTTCCAAAAATAACAAAAGAACTTGATAATGTTACTACAAAAATAAAAGAAATGATTAAGATGATTGATTACGAAGAAGCAATGCGAGATGGAGTAAGTAAAGAAGATACATCAGATATAGAAAATGATGGTGTAGAGTATATCAAAACACTTACCGAGAAAATCCAAGAATCTAACAAATTAGTTCAAGAAGAACTTTCTAATGTCTATGGTAAGTCTGCTGTTAAATCGGTAATGACTCTAAGTCACAATATAGATGATGATACCTATAAAATCCTAACAGGACTTGGAGAAAGTACAGCAAAGACCGATGAAATAGCAAGACAAATTAACCTATCTATTGAAACAGGTAAGATAATTGACAATCCAGAAGAAAAAAAGCAAATAGTAGCCATTATTAATGACTTAGAAAGTATAGAAGCTTCTAACAATAAGGTTTTGGAAAGTATTGAAGACAAAGAAGAAATAAGTCCAAACTTTGATATTGTAGTAGATGGATTCTCACAAAAGCTATATAAGGACTTCAAAAAAGTTGCAACTGTAACTCTAGATCCACTAGATAAGGCAAGCGTAAGAGTTGATGCTAATAAGGCTAAGAAAGACTATCCGACAATAACAAGTTATTTAGAAAATCTAGACTTAAGACGTGACTTATTAAATAAATAAGATACAAAATATGATATTAAGGTATATAGATGGGGAAAATAAATCTCTCATCTCAGACTGTTGATAAAATATAAATTTACCCATTTCGACCGAATGTAGTGAGCGGAGAAATCTCAGGAGATCTATCCATGTGTTCTTTTCACTCACACTAAAACTCGTTTGCCAGGCAAACTTTTCTGTGCTTTCGCACTAGTTTTAGGGATGAATGTAGCAAATCAAGGTACTTTCATCTAGTCGAGATGGACTGTAGCTTAATTTAAAATTTAAATTATTAATAAATTTAAAAATTGATTTTGTCTACGTTCTAAGATGAGGAAAATAAATTCCTCGTCTTTTTTTATAAAATCTATTTATATATTCTATATTAGTACTTTGTAATAGCATATATTTCTTGACTTTTTAACAAAGTATATTATATAATTATCGAAATAAAATTTCGTGGGGGAATAATATGATAGATACAAAAGAAAAAACTAAACCTAGCACTTTGCAAGCTATTTCACCATTAGTTATTATGATTGTTTTGCTTACTATAGGAGTAGGATTTTTGAAACTAAGGGCAGAACCTATAATTTTAATATGTACGATTATTACAAGCATGATTGCTAAAACATTAGGATATACTTGGGAAGAATTGCAAAGAGGAATAATAGAAAAGATATCAAGTGCTCTACCAGCTACTCTTATTTTATGGTCGGTTGGACTTTTGATAGGTTCTTGGATGTTTTGCGGTACTGTACCTATGATAATTTATTATGGCGTTCAAATTATTAGCCCAAGATTTCTATATGTAACTGCGTTTTTAATCACTGCTGTTTTATCGACGGTTACAGGAACATCTTGGGGATCAGCTGGAACAATTGGTGTTGCAATAATGGGTATTGCTCAAGGACTTAATATGAATTTAGCAATTACAGCAGGAGCAGTTGTAGCTGGTTCATATTTTGGAGATAAGCTATCACCATTTTCTGATACAACGAATTTAGCTCCACTTGCGGCTGGAAGTGAGCTTTACGATCATATAAAACATATGCTATATACAACTGTCCCTGCAGCTATTGTATCCATTATAGTTTATCTAATTGCAGGTCTATCATCAAAGACAAGTCTTGCAAGCGCAGATTCTGTAAATATAATACAAAGTCAACTATCAGGAATTTATAATTGGAATATTATTTTACTTCTTCCAGTAATAATTATGCTTGCAGGTTCAATCTTAAAATTTCCAACTTTACCTACTATGGTAGTAAATTCTTTAATCTCAGTTGTCATTGGAATTTTTATCCAAGGATTTTCCTTAAAAGATGGCTTTGCTTCTATGATAAATGGTTTTGATATTGGAATGACTGGATTTAATGGAAAAATAATTGAAGATATAGCAACCCTTATAAATAGAGGCGGAGCTGTCTCGATGACAACTACTACAATTTTAGTATTTTGCTCTATGGGTTTTGCAGGTATTATGTCAGTTTCAGGTATGCTTGATGTAGTATTGGACGCAATTTTAAGCAGGGTGAAGAGTACATTTGGAGTTGTTATATCAACTATAGTATCTTGCTTTACAGTTGCCTTTGTAACGGGAAATTCTTATCTTTCAATTTTAATACCTGGCGAATTATTTAAAAAAGTTTATCTTGAGAGAAATTTGCATCCTAAAAATTTATCTAGGACTTTAGAAGATTCTGGTACGGTTTTGGTTCCGCTGATTCCTTGGTCAGCAGCAGGAGCTTATATGGCTGCAACCTTGGGAGTTGAAACATTGACTTACCTTCCTTGGGCAGTTTTAAATTATACAGGAATCATATTTGCTATAATTTGGGCAATTACGGGTATAGGTATCACAAAAATAAGTGAAGAAGAAAAAGAAAAATTTTTGACAAAAGAGAGTGAGAAACTATGATTTTAATTACAAATGCGAAAATACTTGGTAAAAAAAATAAGGATAGAATCCTTATTGGAAATGATAGAATAGTCGATATTTTTTCTGGAAAGTCACCATATAAAGTTGATGAAGTATTTGATGCATGCGGTAAAACTGTGATTCCAGGACTTATAGACCAGCATATTCATATTACAGGTGGTGGCGGAGAAGGTGGATTTCATACAAGAGTACCAGAAATTGGTCTTTCAAAATTAGTAGAGGCTGGTATTACTACGGCAGTTGGGCTTTTGGGTACGGATTCAGAAACAAGAAGTGTAGAAAATCTTGTAGCAAAATCTATAGCTCTTACAAATGAAGGAATAAAAACATATTCACTGACAGGATCATATGCTTATCCAAGTCCTACTATAACAGGATCTATAAAAAAGGATATTATTTTTATAAATCAGTTAATTGGAGTAAAGATTGCTATAAATGATCATCGAGATTCTTCTCTTTCTTACAAAGAGCTTCAAAGGATAGGCTCAGAAGCTAGGATCGCTGGTATGATTTCTGGTAAAAGCGGGCATGTAACTATCCATATGGGTGATGGTAAATTTTATTTTGAGCAAATAAATGATGCCCTTAAATATTCTAATCTTCCAATAACAACATTTAGACCTACTCATGTTAATAGGAATAAAGAACTCTATGGAGAGGCTATAAAGTTTGCTACAAATGGGGGATATATAGACTTAACAACTTCTATGAGTAAAGACTTGACTGATATTAAATCCTATAAAAAGGCAAAAGAAAGTAACGTTCTTGATAAAATTACTTTTTCTTCAGATGGATTTGGATCCTGGTCAAACTATGATGATAAAGGAAACTTGATAGAAATTGGATATAGTCCAGTAAATACAGGACTAAAAGCTATAAAAGAACTTGTAAAATCGGGAGAGAAATTAGAAGATGCAATCAAACCTTTTACATCAAATGTAGCAAAGGCTTTAAAGTTAGATAAGGAGATTGGATATTTGAAAAAAGGATACATAGCTAATCTACTATTATTAGATGAAAATTTGGATTTGGATACAGTAATATCAAATGGCAAATTTATGATGAAAGATAAAAATATGTTGGTAAAAGGAACTTATGAATAAAAAAAGAATGTAAAAATAGATCTGCTAAGCAAAAGTAAATCTTAGAATGTAGACAAAGTCGATTTTATAATTTATTAATAATTTAAAATTTAAATTAAGCTACAGCCCATATCTACTCACTACGTTGGGTCGGGTGGTCGAATTTTATATTTTGTCAACAGTAAGTATGAGATCTGCTAAATAAAAGTAGATCTATTTTTATTAATATTTATTATAAGAAGAAAAGCTCAATTTTTAGCAATAACAACACAATAAGGTGGATTGTTTACTTTATTTATATAGTCCATTTTTAAAACTGTAAATTCTTTATAAGATAGAGCTCCTAGGAAATCATCTAATCTTTTTGACTCTATAAAGCCCTCTTTATGGCCTGGGTAAATAGTCATTACAACTTTACCATTCTTTTTTAAAAGTATTAAAACTTTTTCTAAGCTTTTTATAGTGCTATCTGCTTTAGTCGTAATATTTTTATCGCCTTTTGGAAGATATCCTAAATTATAGATTACTAAATCTAGGTCATCTTTTATATACTTATCAATATTAGCATGACTATCTAAAATAAATTCAAAATTATCTTTTTGACCTAATAGATCATAGGTTGCTTTTTTAGCTCTTTCTTGTATATCAAAAGCAAAGAGTTTGTCTGGATCTAATTCATCTAGAATGAACTTGCTATCATATCCATTTCCAGCAGTCATGTCTACTGCGATTTTTATATCTTTTTCACGCTTTATTAGTTCATGTGCTAAGTCTGTTGGCCTATCTATCATAAATAATTACCTAAATTTTCACTACTACCATCAATTTTTGTAAAAAATTTAGAATCAGTTTCGTTTTTTACAATAGGCATACCCATCCTATGCATTTCATTTAGCTTAAAAATCATAAGATTGACATTTACATCATAAAGGCTGGCCAGTTGATTGTAACTATAACCTTCTTTTACATCCTCCATAAGTTTTTTTTCATCAAGCAATAGATGGGCTGCAAAAATATTCGCTTCAATTTCCATTTCACTTCTTATATCAAAAAGCTCGTATTCTGCTGCGCCTTGTTTTGCTTCGGTTCTATGGTATAAATCATGGCCAAGCTCATGTGCGAAGACCATATTTATTATCCTATCATCAACATAGGGATTATAAAAGACAAAACGATTTCTCTTAATGATCTTATACATTCCCAAAACTTTAGTAGGGTTTTGAAAGGGAATAAGAAACACTCCACGTCCTTCAAGGATTTCACGAGGATCGCGAGTTTTATATAAGTTTATTAAGTTATTTACATCAGTGTAAATTTTATCATAGGTAGTAGACATTATTTGTCCTTATGTGGATTATATTTCCTATTTTCTGTTTTAGCTATATAGTATGCTTCACTTATAGCATCAAGGATTGCTTTCTTGTCTTCTTCTGGGATTTCCCCTCCAGCCATAAGACCTATGACTCCTTCTACCATTTCTTCAGCATCTTTGCCCCCAGCATTACCATAGCGCTCACGAGCTTTGAGGATAAAGTCCTCTTCGTCAGTTACCAGGTAATCGTGAGTAGTACCCAAAGCATCAGCTAGGGCATCATAGGTCTTTCTATATCTTGGCCTAGTCTGACCAGATTCATATCTGGAGATAGTCTTTAATGAAACATCGCAATATTTTGCAAGTTGTTCTTGGGTTATGTTGTTAGCTTCTCTTAATTCTTTTAATTTGTTAGCAAATGCCATATTTTCTCCTAATCTATCAAGGACTCTTGATAAAGTCATTTAATGTCTTAATTATACATTAATAGTCTGGGAAAATCAATTTATATTAAATATATATATTTTGCATTTAGATTGTATTTAAGCAATATACAGGGTTCTATTATTATTTATTTATTGTAAAATAGAATTAAGGAATATGAAAACATTTTTCATAGAAAGGGGAGATTATGAAGATTGAAAATAAAGCTAGCGCTGGAACTCTAGAGTCTAGTGATGCTGAAGTTAATGTATATCCTAGTGAAGAGCTAAAATTAGAAGTTAAGAGTAGTGTTTATGCTCAATTTGGTAGTCAAATAGAACAAACAGTCAAAGAAATACTAGATAATTTAGAAATAGAATCAGGTGAAATTTTAGTAGATGATAGAGGTGCACTAGATTGCACTATCAGATCTAGAGTAGAAACTGCGATATTAAGATCTAATAATATTACAGAAAATATACCATGGGGGGATAAGATATGAAAAGAGAAATAAGACGTACCATGATGTTTTTAAATGCTCAAAGAGCATCTCTTGTAAAAGATCCATACATCTATGGTCCTGATTGTGTGATTTTGGATCTTGAAGATGCAGTAAGCCCTAATGAAAAAGATTCCGCGCGTATTCAACTTTACAATACCTTAAAATATATAGACTATGGAGAAACTGAAATTTGGGTTAGAATAAATGCTACTGATAGTCCATATTATAAAGAAGATATCAGAGCTGCTGTAGCAGGTGGATGCGATGGTATAAGAATTCCTATGTGCGAGAGTCGTGATCAGGTAGTTGAAGTTGAGAAATTAGTAGAAGAAGCTGAGAAAGAATTTTGTAAAGATATAGGTATAACTATGCTTATGGCAGCTTTAGAAACACCGCTTTCAATTATAAATTGCTATGAAATATGCACATCAAGCGATAGACTTATGGGTGTGGCACTTTCAGGTGGAGATTTTGCTCGAACTATGCATGCAAAGACTACAAAGACAGGTGAGGAGTACTTCTTAGCAAGATCTCAAATGGTTTTATCAGCTCGTGCGGCCGGAGTTATGTGTTTTGACACAGTATATACAGATCTAGATGATGAAGAAAGTTTAAGACACGATACAGAGTTAATAAAAAATATGGGGTTTGATGGAAAATCAATTATTTCTCCAAAACAAATTGATACAGTCCACCAAGTATTTACACCAAATGATAATGAAATATCAAATGCTGAACGTGTTATAGTTGCTGTAAATGAAGCTAAAGAGGCTGGTATTGGTGTAGTGGTTGTAAATGGAAAGATGGTTGATAATGCCCACGTAGAAGGAGCTTATAGAACTTTAAGTATGGCAAAAGCCGCAGGAATATATGAGGGGGATTTGATATGAAAAACGCAGTAAATAGAGAAATTCCAGATTACTTACTAGAAGATGGTAGTGAAGTCTTTAAGGGAGCCTATGCTAATGATGGTAAAGATCTTGTAAAAGAGACTCCTACTATAAAAACTAATATAAAACCAAGTGAAAACAAATTACTTGAAAATATAAAAGAATCCATCAAGAAAACTGGTCTAAAGGATGGAGATACAATTTCTTTCCATCATCACTTTAGAAATGGTGACTTTGTAGCAGCTATGGTTATGGAAGCTATCCATGAACTAGGAATCAAAGATTTATTTATATGCGCATCATCCCTTGGTAAAGCTCATGCTAACTTTGTACCAATGATAGAAGACGGAACTATAACAGGTATTTCTTCATCAGGTGTACGCGATGAAATTGGGGAAGCTATATCAGAAGGAAAGCTTAAAAATCCAGCATATATTAGAAGTCATGGTGGTAGAGTTGGAGCTATTGAATCTGGAAAGGTAAAGATAGATGTTGCTTTTATTGCTGCGAGTTCTTCAGATGAATACGGCAATGCTAGTGGTATCAATGGTAAGGCTAATTGTGGCGTTCTTTCCTATGCAGGAGCTGATGCTAAATTTGCTGATAAAGTTGTAGTTATAACAGATACTCTAGTTCCGTTCCCAAATTATCCCCATCCAATAAGCTCTGTTGATGTTGATTATGTGGTAAATGTAGGCAAGATTGGAGATCCTTCTAAAATAGCCTCAGGTGCTATAAGAATGACAAAAGACCCGCGTGAGCTAAAAATGGCAGAATATTGTGCTAAAGTAATTGCAAACACTGAGTGGTTTAAAGATGGATTTTCCTTCCAAACAGGTGCAGGTGGGGCAAGTCTTGCAGTAGCTGTAAAGATAAAATCTTATTTAGAGCATACAGGTATCAAAATGGGATGGGCTATGGGAGGTATTACAGAGCCTATTGTAAATCTCTTAAAAGAAGGATATGTAAGATATCTTGCAGATGATCAAGCCTTTGATGTACCAAGTGTAGAGAGTGTTTATACTGATCCTAATCACTTTGAGATAGATTCTAGTGAATATGCTAATCCACTTAATAAAGGAGCATATGTAAATAAACTTGACTATGTAGTTCTTGGAGCATTGGAAGTAGACCGTGACTTTAATGTTAATGTAGTTGTAGGATCAGATGGAACTATACAAGGAGCTCCAGGTGGACATCCGGATACAGCAGCAGGATCTCATTGCACAATTATAGTTGCACCACTTATAAGAGGAAGAATAGCTACAGTTCGTGAAAGTTGTACCTCAATTACAACGCCAGGTGAAACAGTGGATGTTATAGTAACTGACTATGGTGTAGCAGTAAATCCAAATAGGGAAGATTTATTAAAGCAATTACAAAATACAGACTTACCTATAGTAAATATGGATTATCTTATAAAACGTGGTGAACAAATCACAGGAAAACCTAATAAAATAGAATATGAAGATGATGTAGTTGCGGTAGTTGAATACAGAGATGGATCTATTATAGATGTTGTCAAAAAAGTTAAAAATAAAAATTAAATATTACAAGGAGAAAATATGTTATCAGTAATGGGCTTTATAATGATTGCACTGATCATTATATTGTTATTAAAAGAAAAGATGAGTCCAGTCGCAGTTATGGTTCTTATACCAACTTTGGCTGCATTTATAGTAGGTACAAGCATAGACGATCTATCTGTTTATGTGACAGATGGTATGGATTCTATAAAAAATAACGCTTTCATGTTTATTTTCTCTATATTATTCTTTGGGATAATGTCAGATGTAGGTGTATTTGATGCTCTTGTAGACAAACTTGCAAGGTGGGCGGCCGATAATCCAGTAAAGATCACTGTATCTACAGCTCTTATAGCAATCCTTGCTCACCTGGATGGATCAGCAGCAGCCACCTTACTTATAACGGTTCCAGCTATGCTTCCTATATATAAAAGGATGGGAATGAGAAGTCAAACACTTTTAACAATTATAGCTGCATCAGTAGGAGTTATGAACCTCCTTCCATGGGGTGGCCCTACAGTACGTGCAGCAACAGTTATTAAAATGGATCCTACTGAATTATGGAGAGAGTTAATACCTATACAAATTCTTGGCGTTTTCTTAGCTTTAGCAACTGCAATTATATTAGGTATAAAAGAGAAAAGGTATGCAGAAGCTAACTTTAATATAGCTAATACAGGAGAAGTTACGAAAACTTCTAATAAGTCAGAAGCAACTTGTATTGATCAAAATAATAAAAGTGAACTAAGTCCTAGAATTAAAAAGTTATTACCTGTAAATATATTGTTAACGATTGCCATTATAGCTTTACTTATGGCAAATAGTGTAATAAACTTGCCAAGTTATTATGTATTTATGATTGGTACAGTGTTAGCTATGGTTATAAACTTTCCTAATCTAAAAGATCAAAACGATCAAATTAAAAAGAATGCAGCAAGTGCTTTATCAATTGTAGCCACTATAATGGCCGCTGGAGTGATGGTTGGAATAATGGAAGGTACAGGAATGCTAGAAGCAATGGCAAATACTCTAATAAACATTATTCCACAATCCTTAGGTAAATATATACATATAATATTTGGTATTCTAGGCGGACCGCTTGGTATGATTACAGGAACAGATGCTTACTTCTATGGAATATTACCACCACTAGCAAGTGTAGGTGAAGCATTTGGTATTAAATCGCTATACACAGCTATAGCTATGGTATTAGGTAAAAACTGTATATTACTTTTATCACCTATGGTTCCAGCAACCTGGCTTGGATTAGGATTATTTGAAGATGAGATTAGCTTAAAGGATCACATCAAAGCTTCCTTTGTTTGTTGCTATGGTATAAGTTTAATTATGCTATTATTTGGAGTTTTATTTGGAATAATAGCTGTATAGTAATCTAAAAGCCTTTACAAAAGTAGAGGCTTTTATTTTTAGAAAGAATATAAGGTGCAACTATGAATGATACACAAAGTTTATATGAAAAAGTTAGAAGTGAAATAAAATTTAATATTATAAACGGTAAGTATCCTATGGGCAAAAGGCTTAAGGCTAAGGACTTAGCAGAAGAGCTTTATGTTTCTAGAACTCCTATAAATAAAGCTCTAAGTAGCCTTTATGATGAGGGCCTTTTAAACTATAATAGAAATGTTGGTTACAGTGTAAGAATAATAACCGTTGATGATATAGAAGAGATATTTAAAATTAGGACTGCTCTGGATGTTCTTTCCTTTAGAGAAGCTAGCTTGAATATGAGGGAAAATGACTTTTCATATATGAGGCGCTTATTGGATAAGGCAGATCTTGCTTCTAAAAATGGAGAAATTAATGAAATAAGAGCAGCTGCCAAGTTATTTAATGAAGCAATATATGATTTTGCAGATATGCCTAGGCTTACAATGATTATAGCAAACTTAAATGATTATCTAGAAGTTTTAAGAAAGTTATCTTTTGATGGGAGAAGCGAAAATTCAAGAAGAAAATTATCTATAGAAGAGCATAGCAAGATCTTAGATCTTATGGAAGCAAAAGATTTTAATAGTCTGGAAGAATTTATTATAAAACATTTAGAAGGATCAAAAAAATATATAATTGGAGAATCCTATAAATATAAGGATTTCGTTCTAAATGAAAAAGAGGAAGATATCAATGAGGAATGATTATAAATATTTTACATTTGATAATATTCCAAGTTTAAATGATGTATTGGATAATAGAGAAAGAAGAATAATAAAGATTCATGACTTAGAAAAAGTTTATCCTGATATGATTATAATTTGTTTTAAATTGAATATACCAGGAGAACAAAAAATTAATGATGCTATTATTAATATTTTTAATCTTGGAGTAATAGATATAAATTTAACGCTAGATTCTAAAAATATAATTTATAATGATAGCAAAAAAGATATTACAGGACCAGAGTATTTTTGTGTGGCAAAAGGGGATCCTTGTGATTTAAAGATGAAGATGGTAAATATTGAGGAGAATTCATATTTTGGTAGACTTTACGATATAGATTTAATATATAAAGGGAAAAGTGTAAGCAGACAAGAGCTTGATCTTGGATCACGAAAGTGCTTTTTGTGTAATGATGATGCAAAAATTTGTGCTAGATCTAGAAAGCATAATTTAGATAGCATGATAAGATGGATAGAAGATTTGATAGATAATTATGAGGGGACTTATGGTAAATAGAAAGATAAAAATTATAGATTCAACTCTAAGAGATGGAAATCATACAGTAGGTAATAGATTTGATTTGGATGATATTAAATCAATAGTAAAAACTTTAGATCAATCTGGCATAGACTATATTGAAGTAGGATATGGTTTTGGAATGGGAAGTTTTAATAAAGAGGGATTTGCAACAGATTATCAAATTTTAGATGCAGCTATAGGGCAAGCAAAAAATAGTAAGATTGCAATCTTAGTATTTCCAAATAAGGCTGATATAAAAAGTTATGAGAAACTTCTAGACTACGATATAGGACTTATAAGGCTTGCAGTACAAGCTAGTAATGTAGAGCCAGCTAAAGATTATATAAAACTTGCTAGAGATAAGGGGATTCAAGTTGGAGGATTTATGATGATGGCTAGTCGTTTATCTGCAGATGAAATAACAAGTGAAGCTTCAAAACTAAAGAAATTTGGAGCTGATACAATCACTATAACAGATTCTGCTGGAGCTATGATTCCAAGTAGTGTAGTAGATACTATAAAAAAAGTAAAAGAAGCTACAAAACTTGAAATAGGCTTCCATACTCATGATAATTTAGGACTTGCTGTGGGTAATAGTATGCTTGCTATATCAAGTGGGGCAAGCTTTATAGATACAGCAATAGCAGGACTTGGCGCAGGAGCTGGGAATACTAGAACAGAAAGCCTTGTTGCAGTATTAGATAAAGAAGGTTACAAGATTAATGCTGATATGTTTAAGTCTATAGAATGTGTAAAAGTGCTTGATAAAATAATTAAAAAATATGATGTAAATATTAAGGATATGAGAGATATGATATTGATTGGTTACTATGGGATATATTCTGCTTTTATGAAAAATGTAAGTGATTTATCAGATAAGTATGGAGTAAGCAAAAAATACCTAATAGCAAACATTGCTAAAAATAGATATGTACCAGGAGATGAAGAAAAAATAGAAAGTCTAGCTAAGATGTTAAGATAAATATTGGTCGGGGTGAAAGGATTTGAACCTTCGACCTCATGTTCCCGAAACACGTGCGCTACCAAGCTGCGCCACACCCCGCAATATTTACATAGTACTTTTTAATTATAAATTTTCATCCTTAATAATGTAATTATATATTTAATATCTCAAAGTGAACTTATTAATATCCTTAGTATCTAAGTATTCTATTAGTTAGTTGAATTCACAATTAGTAGAAATTTTAATCTGATATAATTAGTAGTTTTATATTTAAAACTATAAATAGATCATTTATAGGACTATGATTACTTATTTTTAATATAAGTCAACTAAATAGCTTCTTTATGTATTCATAGCTAGTAATAGGTATTAGATCCTTTGTATTTTCTAGCTTGCCATTTTTAAGCAAAGTTCTTACTCTGGATGCCGATATTGCCTCTTCATTTACCTTTTTTCTAGGTATTACTACAATTTCTGGTTTATTTGGATTAGGCTTGCTTTTAAAGATCTCTTTCATAGTTTCGTTATAGATTCTAGTAGCTTCATCATTTGGCTCTGTCCCTACAAATCTTTTATCAATATCTAAAACTTTGGAAAAATGATATTTAAAAATTTTGGCATCTAATTTAGCCTGTATTTTTGTTATGGATTTATCTTCATCCATAAAATATGAAGGGAAAGTTGCAGATGATACTAGATAATTATCTGTCTTATGTATAATTACATTTGATAAGTCTCTTACACCTTCCTTAACCATATTGTATCTATCCTCTGTTGTAAAATATGATGCATCTTCGCTTACTACAAATATATGAAGGTGGCTAGTGTTTTTAGCTGCATATTCTATTAGATATTTGTGGCCTATGGTAAATGGATTTGCATTAAGTACAACAGCTCCTATAGATTCACCTTCTACTTTTGTCTTTGAAAGACTTTCTAAGTACTTACTAAAATCATTATGACTTTTTTGCATAAATATTAGATCAGGCTCAACCCTTTCTATTTCCTTAAAGCCTATAGCAGTAAAGGAATTTTCATAAATTGGCTTGGTATATACAAAAGCTCCATCAAAGCCCTTTAATTCAATTTCGTTTAAGGCAACGGTCATAAGCTCATTAAAGATAGCACCACCCTTAAAGTTATCATCAATAGCTACACATTTGATTATATTTTTATATAAAGATGCTGTAGCTATGAGTTTATTATTCTCATATTTAGCAAAAGTTGTATCAATGTTTTCTTCAAACCTTATAGATTCTGATCTGAGAAGTTCAAAAAGGTCCTTTTTATCACTACTTATTTTTTTGGGATAAATTTTTTCCATCAAAATCCTTCCTTAAAAATTCTAGAGTTCTAATAGTTGTAAATAAATCAGCAATTCCACCAGATGAGATATTATTTGATATATAATAATTATTTAACTCTTCTAGCTTATCTTGATAGATGTCGGGGTCCTTAATATCAGCGATATTAGATGCTTTATTTTGAACATATCTTAAAGTATCTAAATTTGACCTGTGAAAAGTTGTTGTATCATCTACATTTGCAATTAGGTATAGGGTCAAGCTAGTATCAGAAATATCCTTATTATAAATATAATTTGTAATACTTATTATTTCTTTATAACCAGTTAGGGGATAGTTCCTTATATCCCTTAATCCATTATTATCCCAGAACATTGCCTTAAATTCAGTTTTATAATCTTTAAGAAGAGGAGAGGCGAAAGTTTTTATGAAATTTTCTAAATCTTTCCATTTTTTTTCATAAACATAGCTATAAGCTAGAAATAGTTGTAAAAATATAAGGCCCTTATGTGTGTTTATATTATTGGTAGAAGCAAACATAGTCTTTTCTATATCAATGCCCCTTTGACGTAAATCATAAAAATCACTAATATTTTGCCATTCAGTTTCTTCGAAAGCTAAGCAAATAGCATTAGCTGATTTATTAAATAAAGTCCAGTCCATGTCCTCATGGGATCCTTTACTATAATAAGTCACGCAACCAAAGCCATATTTTCTGGATAATTCTTTATCTATAGATTTTTTCAGGGCGCATGTGTATTTTTTAATATCTCTCATATATGAAGTATAACATAAATCAAAAAAATATTTTGCATTTTAGATGTATTAAAAATTATTGGTATTATATCTACTAAACTTTATAATGAAGGTGTTTTTATAAATATTTTTAAGTAACATTATTTATAATATAAATTATAGGAGGTTATAATGAAGAATAAATATATCTTAGGTCTTTCTTGGTCACTTTACTTTTGTAATTTTGATAATTGCAATTACTTTCAGTGTTTTGCCTGATAGTCTTATTAGAGATTTTTATTCATGATCATTGTTAGAGAATTGGTAAAATTTTTAGGAAATAATATACATATTGTAAATATTTATTTGGGTATTTCAACAATCGTAGCTATTTTTGATGGAGTTTTCTTTATTTATTTTGGGATTTTAAGAGCAACTTTTGTAAATAAAGAAGATTCTAAATCAGATGATGAGAAAGCTTTAGAATTATCAAAAAAATTAGAAGCTACAAATCAAAAGCTTAGAGATTCAATAGATGCAGTCAAGAAATCAACTAGTGAGAATGCTGATGAATCTGATGCTAGCTTAGATGATGATAACTCTAAGCCAAATGCTTATAATGTCGTAAGAATAACAAAAGAACTTGATGAAGTAACTGCAGAAATAAAAGAAGTGATCAAGGTAGTTGATGATGAAGAAGCGATACGTGATGGAGTAGTTAAAGAAGATGCATCATATATAGGAAAATACAGTGCAAGCTACATTGAATCACTTACCAAGAAAATCCAAAAATCTAATAAGATGGTTCAAGAAGAACTTTCTAATATTTATGGTAAATCTGCTGTTAAATCAGTAATGACCCTAAGTAACAATATAGATGAGGATAGCTATAAAATGCTAACTGGTCTTAAAGAAAATACAGAAAAAATTGATGAAATAGCAAGACAAATCAACCTTGCTATTGAAACAGGTAATGTAATAGATAATCCAGAAGAAAAAGAAAAAATAGCTGCTATTATTAATGACTTAGAAAGTATAGAATCTTCCAATAATAAGGCTTTGGAAAGTATTGAGGATAAAAAAGAAATAAGCCCAAACTTTGATATTGTAGTAGATGGATTCTCACAAAATCTATATAAGGATTTCAAAAAAGTTGCAACTGTAACTATAGATCCACTAGATAAAGCAAGTATAAGAGAAGATGCTAATAAGGCTAAGGAAGAATATCCAACAATAACAAGCTATCTAGAAAATTTAGAATTAAGACGTGATTTATTAAATAATTAAGATAAAAAATTCACCCATTTTGAATGGAGCGAAACGAAGTGGAGAAATCCCAAGTATATAGTCCAAATGAAGAGATCTCTCCGCTCACTACGCTCGGTCGAGATGGATAACCCTCATTTCGACTGAAGCGAAGCGAAACGGAAAAATCTCAAGTATGTAGTCCAAGGACTGAGAAATCTACGCTCTCTAAGTTTGGTTAAACTTAGTCTAAAAGCTCGTAGAGTAAAAGTATCCATTGAGTTTATTCTAATGATTTTAGGACGTTTATTTATTATGTAAGATCTCCATTAAAATATGGTCGGGGTGAAAGGACTTGAACCTTCGACCTCATGTTCCCGAAACACGCGCGCTACCAAGCTGCGCTACACCCCGTAATATCCTTTATTATACTAGTTTTAAGGATATTTAAAACCTTTATGGAAATGTTTGCATTAAAACTTTACGAGTGTTATTATTTATTTAAGATAAATATTTGCTAGATTAAATATAAGATAAATATTTTCTTTATTGACAAATATTATATAAAACTAGTGGATTAATAATATTAAAAGGAGCATATTATGGACGTTTATGAAAAAGCACTAGAAAAGCACAAAAACTGGCAAGGTAAAGTTGGTACAGATGTAAAGGCTAAGGTAAATAATGCAGAAGATTTGACCTATGCTTATACACCAGGAGTTGCTGAACCTTGTAAGAAAATAGCTGATGATGAATCTTTAGCCTATGAATATACTATGAAAGCTAATACTATAGCAGTAGTAAGTGATGGATCTGCCGTATTAGGTCTTGGTAATATTGGTCCAAAGGCAGCTATGCCAGTTATGGAAGGAAAGTCTGTACTTTTTAAAGAATTTGGTGGGGTAAATGCAGTTCCAATAGTTCTAGACACTCAAGACCCTGATGGAATAATCGAAACTGTTAAGAATATAGCTCCAGGTTTTGGTGGAATTAACTTAGAGGATATATCATCTCCAAGATGTGTATATATAGAAGATAAATTAAAAGAGATGTTAGATATCCCAGTTTTCCATGACGATCAACATGGTACAGCTATAGTTACAGTAGCAGCTTTAATCAATGCTCTAAAGTTAGTTGGTAAAAAGCCAGAAGATATCAAATTAGTAATTTCAGGAGCAGGAGCAGCAGGATTTTCTTGTGCTAAACTTATTAGAGATTTAGGTGTAAATAATATTATAGTATGCGATTCACGTGGAGCAATTACAAAAAAAATGTTAGATTCAGACAATCCTGTGAAAGCACAAATAGCTGAAATATTTAACCCAGAAGATTTTGAAGGTTCTTTAAAAGAAGCAATGGTTGGTGCAGATGTATTTGTAGGAGTATCAGCTCCAAATATTATAGATGGGGAAGATATCAAAAATATGAATGAGGACGCCATAGTATTTGCCATGGCTAATCCAGTACCAGAAATAGATTACAATGAAGCTATCAAAGCAGGGGCAAGGGTAGTAGCAACCGGAAGATCAGATTTCCCTAACCAAATCAATAACGTCCTAGCATTTCCTGGAATTTTTAAAGGTGCTCTAGATGCACGTGCATCACAAATTACAGATGATATGAAAATGTCAGCAGCAAAGGCACTGGCAGCCTTTGTGGAAGATGAGGAATTAAAAGAAGAATACATCATACCATCAGCATTTGAAGAAGGAATAGCAGATGCAGTAGCAGAGGCTGTGAAAGAAATAAAATAATTGCTAATTATGAGTATAAAAGTAAAATAAGATTTGTATAAGCAATAAAAAGAACAGAGATTGTTACTAAGTAACAGTCTCTTTTGTTTGTATAAATTATATTGAGCTAATGTTGAGATCTCTCCATGCATTCGTTACACTCACACTAAAACTCGTTTGCTAAGCAAACTTTTCCGTGCTTTCGCACTAGTTTTAGGGATGAATGTACCAAATCAAGGTATATTCATTTAGTCGATATGGATACGCGAAGATATCACTTTTATTAAAATTAAAATAAAGTCATTCAACAATTTCGATCCAAGCGAAGAGTAGTGGAAAAATTTCAATGATCTATATAAGAGAGGCAAAATGAATAAAGATATCAAACTAATAGCTCTAGACTTAGATGGTACACTCCTAGGCAGTGATGAGAAATTGGTAAATAAAAATAAAAAAATAATAAAAAAACTTCATGAAAAAGGAATAAAGATTGTAATTGCAACAGGTAGACCTTTTAATGGATTTTGGTGGATAAGAGAAGCTCTGGGTTTAGAAGATTATGAGGACTACTCAATTTCAAATACTGGAGCTTTTGTAAGACGTAATGCAGATGCAAAAATCATTATAGATAACTCAATGAGCAGAGAGGATTATGAAAAAATCTCATCCCTAATAGAAGATGAAGATATACAACTTGCACTTTTTACAAAAGATGTATTATATAATAATGCAGATGAAGTAAACGAAGGATTTAGAAAAGATCAAGAAGTGATGCATATGCCACGTCAAAAGTTCAAGGACTTTGACGATATAGAAGAAAAAGTAGCCAGAATGAATTTTATGGCAGCTAAAGAAACTATAGATAATTTTTATGAAAAGGTAAGGGAAGGCTTGGAAAAAGACTATATGCTTATCAGAAATGAAAGTTATTCTTTAGAAGTCCATAGAAAATCTTCCGGTAAGGCAAATTCACTCAAAAGATTATGCGATTATCTCGACATAACTTTAGATAAGGTAGTATACTTTGGGGATGGTGCCAATGATAAAGCTTCCTTAGAATTGGCAGGCTTAGGTATAGCCATGGGCAATGCAGAAAAAGAGAGCAAAAGAGCAGCAGATAAAGAAACTTTAACAAATGATGATGCAGGAGTAGGAAAGTTCTTAGAACAATTTTTAGACTAGGGGAATAAATGGATAAATTTGCGATTCTTTCATCTGGTTCATCAGGCAACTGTCTTTTTATAGAATACAAGGGTAGCAAAATCCTGATAGATGCTGGTTTTTCAGCAAAAAGAATTGAATCTTTATTAAATCAAATAGGCAAAACTGCAAGTGATCTTGATGGAATATTTATAACTCACGAGCATGCCGATCATTCAAAAGGTGCAGGTACTCTATCAAGAAGATTTAATCTGCCAATATATGCCAACGGGGGTACTTGGAAAGGCTTAGAGAAATCTTGTGGAAAAATAAAAGAAGAAAATATAAAAGTATTTGACTCCGATAAATTCTTAAGCTTTGGATCAATGGATATACTTCCAATAAAAGTACACCATGATGCTAATGAACCAGTTGGATTTATAATATATATTGGAAACAGAAAGATTAGCCTTATAACTGATACTGGAATAGTAGATGATAAGATGGCTTACGAGCTAAAAGGATCTGATATCTATTATCTAGAAGCCAATCACGATCTTGAAGCACTTAAACGTGGTCCTTATCCATATTCACTTAAGATTCGTGTTATGAGCAATATGGGACACTTATCAAATGACCAAACAGCAGAAGTCCTATCAGATGCACTAGAGGGTAAAGAAGAGAAAGTTTTTTTGGGTCACTTATCAGAAACTAACAATACACCAGAGTTATCAAGGCTAACAGTAGATAACTATCTAACAAGTCTTGGATTAGATACAAAAAATGATATACTTTTAGATGTAGCAGATAGACATAATCCATCTGGTATTGTAGAATTATAAGGAAAATTAATGGAAATTCAAGAAATAGAAAGATCAATTATAAAAAAATATAGAAAAGAAATTTGGTCTCCATTTATAAAAGCGATAAAAGAATTTAAGCTTATAAATGATGGAGATAAGGTGGCAGTTGCTATGTCAGGCGGTAAAGATTCACTATTATTAGCCAAAGTTATAGAAGAATTACATAAGCATAGTAAAGTAGATTTTGATGTAGTATATATATCAATGGATCCAGGCTACGATAAGATAAATCGCGAGCAATTAGAAAAAAACTTAGACTATTTAGGTATAGATGGACAAATCTTTGATACCCATGTATTTGAAATAGCAGAAGAAGTTTCCAAGGGAGAGTATCCTTGTTATATGTGTGCTAGAATGAGAAGGGGTAATCTTTATGCAAAGGCTCAAGAATTAGGATGTAATAAAATTGCTCTTGGTCATCATATGAATGATGTAATAGAAACTATCATGATGAATGTCCTATACGCAGGAAATTTCAAAACTATGAAGCCGAGATTAAAGGCACAAAATTTTGATAATATGGAGCTTATACGTCCATTCTACTATATAAAAGAAGAAGACATTATAAAGTGGCGTGATTATGTAGGTCTTCATGCCCTTAACTGTGCTTGCACAGTAACAAAATCACAGGAAGCCTACACTAGGAAGATGATAAAATATATGATAGCTGATATGAAAAAAGAAAATCCTGATGTAGAAAAGTCAATACTTAAATCTGCAGAAAACGTCAATTGTGATATGGTAATAGGCTATCAACTAAAGGGAGTTAAGCACTCGTTCTTGGAGGAATTTAATGATTGATTTTTTAAAAGTCCTAATACTTTCTATAGTAGAGGGCATTACAGAGTTTTTACCAGTATCATCTACTGGACATCTAATATTAGTAAATGAATTTGTAAAGCTAGAGCCAGCAGATTTTTCAAATGCATTTAATGTAATTATTCAGCTTGGTGCCATACTTTCAGTTGTTGTCCTTTATTTTAAGAGACTTAATCCTTGGGATCATGATAAAACAGCAAAATATTTTCCGAAAAATTACGAAAGATTAAACGGACAATCTAGATTTTATTATAGACTTACTCACCCAGACCAAAAGACTATGGAAATCTGGAAGAGAGTAATAGTAGGTGTACTTCCAGCAGGTATACTTGGACTCTTATTTGATGACTATATAGATGAGCATTTATTTAATCCTATAGTTGTAGCAACTATGCTTGCGCTTTGGGGTGTAATAATTATTCTAGTAGAAAAAAGAAATAAGACCAATACAGGATTTGCTCATGATAATATAGCAAATATATCATATAAGACAGTATTACTAATAGGTCTTTTTCAATCGCTAGCAATGATACCAGGAACAAGTAGATCAGCAGCAACAATAATGGGTGCAATGATTTTGGGGCTTACAAGAGAAGCTGCAGCAGAATTCTCATTTTTCCTAGCTATTCCAACTATGCTTGGTGCAACACTTCTAAAGGTTGTGAAAAATGTTCATGGTTTTTCAGGATACCAATGGTTATTAATACTTGTAGGAATGGTATTAAGCTTTATAGTAGCATATGTGGTAATAAAGAAATTTATGGCATATATTAAAAAACACGACTTTATACCATTTGGCGTATATAGAATAATCCTTTCAGTAATAGTATTCCTATATTTTGGAATTTTTGCATAAAAACATATAAGATAAATAGGTCAGATATAAGTGAAATTATATCTGATTTTTTATTGCGTAAATTTAGTATAGAGATTGTATGAACTCTTCTTGTTTTTATGTTTATTAAACTAGTTATAGCCAAGAAAAGGATATTATAAATTCTATAAATTTAAAATAAACAAAAATCTACAGCACAATTACTTGTAATCTTTTATTGACAAATATTAACTAAAATGATAATTTTATAAGTAATTGGAGGAAACGATGAATACGAAACGAGTAAAAGATAAGACGAAAATTAGCTGGCAGAGCTTGACATTTATGGCTTTTGCTGGGTTGTGGGGCTTTGGTAATGTTGCCAACGGCTTCATGTACTTTAATGGAACCCAAGTAATATTTTCTTGGATATTGATGTTTGCCCTATATTTTGTACCATATGCACTTATGGTGGGGGAACTAGGCTCTACTTTCAAAAATTTAGGTGGAGGAGTTTCATCATGGGTTGAGCAAACCTCAACAACTAAACTTGCCTACTATGCAGGATGGACCTACTGGGCAGTACACGTTCCATATATAGCTTCAAAAGGATCAGGAGCTCTTAAGGCTTTAAGTTGGTTGATATTCCATAATGCCGAAAAATATGATGCAATTCCTGTAGTAAAGATACAAATAGTAACTTTTATTCTACTTTTGATATTTACATTTATAGCAAGTCGCGGACTTAATCCACTTAAAAATCTTACAAGAATAGCTGGAAGCTCTATGTTTGTATTAGGTATTTTATATATTATTCTAGGATTATTTGCTCCAGCTGTTAATCCAAGCGGAAATTATAATGATATAAATCTCTCATTAAAATCAATAATACCAACTTTCAATGTAGGATATTTTACATCACTTTCTATATTGGTATTTGCCGTAGGTGGTGTAGAAAAAATCTCACCTTATATTAACAAGATGGAAGGGAATCCATCCAAAGAGTTCCCTAAGGCTATGATAGTAACGGCTATTATGGTAGTTATTTCTGCCTTATTTGGAACGATTGCCATGGGAAGAATGTTTGACCCTGCAGTTATAAATGCTAGCCAAGAAAGTCTTGATTCCTATGTGGCAAATGGTGCTTATTGGGCATTCCAAAAACTTGGAGAATACTACGGTCTAGGTAATTTCTTTTTGATTATATATGCTCTAGCAAATCTTATTGGTCAATTATCAGTATTATTACTTAGTATAGATGCACCACTTAGAATATTATTAGCTGATCCAAAGACTAGTATCTATGTACCAACAAAGCTACTTAAGAAAAATAAATATGGAGCTTACATCAATGGTATAAAATTGGTATTTGTTCTATCAGGAGCTATAGTACTTTTCCAAATATTCTTACCAGGAGCTGCTTCCGTATTACAAACCTTAACTAAGCTTAATGCAGTAACCATGCCACTTAGATATCTTTGGGTATTTTTAGCCTATTACTTGCTAAAGAAAAAGGGCATGGATAATGGAGAATACAAATTTACAAAATCACAAGGAGCAGGTAAATTCTGGGGACTATGGTGCTTTATAATTACTCTTATATCATGTGTATTAGGAATATATTCACCAAATAAAACAACAATGATATTAAACATACTTACACCACTAGTACTAATAGGTTTAGGTTTGATTTTTCCAGCTATAAGGGCAAAAGAAGATAAAGAAGCTCAACGAGCTTAACTAAAAAAACAGAGTCTAGAGAAAAAAAGACTCTGTTTTTTGATGTGCAAATTATCTCCATTTCGACTGAAGCGAAGCGGAATGTAGAAATCTCCAGTATGTAGTTCAAACAAAGAGATCTCTCCGCTCACTTTGTTCGGTCGAGATGGTTGTATTTTATTGATGATTACTCTTAATATATAAGATAAAAAAACCAACCCATTTCGACTGAAGCAAAGCGAAATGAAGAAATATCCAGTATGTAGTTCAAACAAAGAGATCTCTCTGCTCACTACGCTCGGTCGAGATGGTTGTATTTTATTGATGATTACTCTTAATATATAAGATAAAAAAACCAACCCATTTCGACTGAAGCAAAGCGAAATGGAGAAATATCCAGTATGTAGTTTAAATAAGAGATCTCTCCGCTCACTTTGTTCGGTCGAGATGGTTGTATTTTATTGATGATTACTCTTAATATATAAGATAAAAAAACCTACCCATTTCGACTGAAGCAAAGCGGAATGTAGAAATCTCCAGTATGTAGTTTAAATAAGAGATCTCTCCGCTCACTTTGTTCGGTCGAGATGGTTGTATTTTATTGATGATTATTCTTAATATATAAGATAAAAAACCAACCCATTTCGACTGAAGCGAAGCGAAATGGAGAAATCCCCAGTATGAGTTTAACATATGCATTTTCTAAGATCCTCTAATCGAGATGGCATAAAAACTAATGATGTAAAGAATTTTTACAGGATAATTATAAATTATAAATGGGTAAATAATACAAAAGAAGTAAAAAAGGAGATGCATTATGCCTTTTGATAGAAGAGACTACCCAGTGTCTATGAAAAATCTAGACAAAGAAGTTCGCGATAAAGCTATCGACATAGCAAACGCCATGATAGAGGAAGGATATGACGATGATAATGCTATTCCTATAGCTATATCTCAAGCCAAGGATTGGGCGGCTGATGCCAGTATTAGTGAACTTAAAAAGATTAGAAAAAAAGATTTAAAAGATCATGATAAGCCATATGGAAAATCAGCAGCCAGACTCCAAGATTCCGACGTCATAGTTTCCTATAACTATGATAAAAAAATGTGGCAAGTAGAATCCAAGGGAGCTAGCCAAGTAGAAGGCTATTATGATAGCAAAAAAGAAGCTACTCATAGGGCAAAAGAAATCGCGGATAATAAACAAAGCAAGGTAATAACAAGGACCAAGGAGGAATCTAAATGAGTGAACTAAGTCAAATGGTATTAGATTACTACAAAAACAAAGAATACGATATAAATAAAATAGTTAATGAAATAGATAAGCTTAAAATAGATGTAGTAAAAGATTACCTAGATAATAGTCCAGATGAGAGTCTATATGTTATAAAAAGAAGTGGTAATCTAGAGCAATATTCAAGAGATAAAATAGCAAGATCAATAAAAAACGCAGCAGATAGCAATGGTCAATACCTAAATAGATCAGATGTGGAGATACTTATGGAAGATGTATCAAATCATATGAAAGATCTAAATAGAAAAGTATTTAAAACTTCTGAAATCAAGGAATTCGTGAAACAATCATTAAAAGATGAAGGATATGGTAAAATTTACGACTCATATGTTTCATATATACAAGTCTAAACTCAATCAAAAGATTGAGTTTATTTTTTAGGAGGAATAATGGACATCAAAATCATAGCGGTAGGTAAAATAAAAGAAAAATTCTATAAACAAGCCATAGAAGAATATCTTAAACGTATGCAAACATACAATAATATAGAAATAATAGAAGTGGCAGACGAACCAGCAGGAGAAAATCTTTCGGAAAAAGAGATAGAACAAGTAAAAGACAAAGAAGGAGAAAAAATTCTGAATAAAGTAAAAGACGATGATTACGTAGTGAGCCTAGAAATCTTAGGAAAACAAGAAACAAGCGAATCATTCGCTAAATTCATAGAAACAGAAATGGCAGAAGGCTTTGGAAGAAACCTAGTATTTATAATAGGAGGTAGCAACGGACTATCAAAAAATGTAAGCCAAAGAGCAAACAAAAAACAATCCTTCTCAAAAATGACCTACCCTCACCAACTAATGAGAGTAATACTAATAGAGCAAATCTACAGAGCATTTAGAATTATAAATGGACATCCTTATCATAAGTAGTCCCGAGCTTTTGGGTGGAAAATCCAAAGGATTTTTCATCTGCGAGATAAGCCGAAGGCGAATCCGCAGAACTAAGCGAAGAAATCGCAAGAGTTCTGAGAGGACAAAGAGCTAGAGGGTGGAAAATCCATATCCATTTCGACCGAAGCGAAGCGTAGCGGAGAAATCTTCAGTAAATCGCAAGACCTGAGATCTCTCCGCTCACTGTGTTCGGTCGAGATGGAATACATTTCACATTAATGACAAAGAGAAGATACGACAACCCATTTCGACTGAAGCGAAGCGTAGCGGAGAAATCTTCAGTAAATCGCAAGACCTGAGATCTCTTCGCTCACTGTGTTCGGTCGAGATGGAATATATTTCACATTAATGACAAAGAGAAGATACGACAACCCATTTCGACCGAAGCGAAGCGTAGCGGAGAAATCTTCAGTAAATCGCAAGACCTGAGATCTCTCCGCTCACTGTGTTCGGTCGAGATGGAATATGTTTCACATTAATGACAAAGAGAAGATACGACAACCCATTTCGACCGAAGCGAAGCGGAACGGAGAAATCTCAAGTGTATAGTGCAAATAAAGAGATCTCTCCGTGCATTCGCTATAGCTCATTTAGTCGAGATGGTTTATAGGTATTCTTGTTATTATATTAATCATATGGGTTAAAAGTATTACCCATTTCGACTGAAGCGAAGCGGAATGGAGAAATCTCCAGTAAATCGCAAGACCTGAGATCTCCACTCCATGCACTCGATGCAGATCGTTATAAATTATACCATTCCAACTAAGACTCAATAGACATCAAACTCCAAACGTGGTACACTTAAAGACAGATATAGACAATAAATGTCTAGTATCGCGAAAGGAGGTATAAATGGCAGGTGACATTATTGCAGTACTTCCAGAAGAAGTAAAAGGAACTGGTATATGCGCTCGCATTTATAGCCAAACAGAAGTCAAACTTAGTCTCAAAACTCCAAGCCTTTACCTAGATACTATGTATAAGGATAAGGGCAAAAACAAAAAGTTGGTAAATAAACAAATTAGCAGAGAACTCCAAATAAGTAAAAACCTACCATATGTTATAGACACTAGTCACGTATTTTTTGCCTTCAAATATAGGAAAGCTATATATGACAAACAGTCACGTGGATTTGTAAATGTAAAATATGTAAAAAAGATAGTAGGTCCCGAGATTATTCTAATAACAGGAGAATCGGTAGCAACTCTTGCTACAAGACAAACCCTAATAACTAACTTAAATAATGCTAAGCTAATGTTGTATAAAGAAATTAATAAGTCGTTAATAGAATCAGATGCAAACATTAGATATATAACTGCTCGTATTCTAGATGATTATGTATAGTAAATTAGTAAGAAAAAGTAAACAAGTAAAAGCTTGACTAAAAGGTTAATAGTGCTAAAATAATAAAGAACTATACGTTTTATTAAACAAAGATTAATACCAATAGGTAAAATCTTAATTATGAGTGCATAAGTAAACGGTAGTTTCAAATAGATTGTAGTAACTTTATATCAATTTAAATAAATACAAATATCTTTTATGTTTATTGAAAAATAGAGGATATGCATTCTATTGCCATCTATAATCACAAAGATTATAAATTACACATTAGTTACAATATTGAAGATATTGTGAGCATTAGTTAAACTATATTTTTTAGAAAAATTGAGAAAATGCAATAAATGTGTTGCAAAAATGTAGAATCTAGTGTACTATAGATAGTGTAAAGTGAGTACTATTTAAGATACAAATAGTAATTAAAAAAATAAGGAGATAACTTATAATGAAAAGAAATAAAATTGCTGCTGGTGCATTAGCATTAGCAATGGGTTTAAGTGCAGTAGCTCCATCATTTGCTGCTGAGGGAAAAGATACAAAACCATCTGAATACACATATGATTATAAAAAAGCAAAAGAAGAATTCGTAAAAGAATGGAACAAGGTTAGAAATGCTGAGAAAAATTTAGAATCTGCAAAAGCTTCAGAAGCTACAGCAGAAGCTAATTACGAAAAAGCTCTTCAAAAATTAGCTGAACTTGAAGCTAGATACGGAAAAGTTGCAAATGATCCAGATTCTAAATATCAAGAAGATGTTGATAGAGTTGATTCTGAAAGACAAGCAGCTATACAAAAATATGAAGGAAACATTTCTTCAGGATTTACAGGAAAACCTAACTATGATTATTTAACTGAGAAATATTTAAATAATTTCTCACAATATATTGATCAATCTGTAGATCAACCATCTCAAGAAGCTCAAGCTGAAGCTATCAAAGACATCATTTCATTAAATGAAAGAAAAAAAGCTCTTAAAGATGAATATAAAGAAGTAGAAAATAAAAGATCAGAACTTCAATCAGAAGTTTCTAGAAGACTTGGGGATTACAACGAAGCTAAGAATAAAACACAAGAAGCTAAAAATGTATTAGCAAAATTAACAAACAATGCTAAGACAGGCACATATGATAAAGCTAAAGCAGAATTAATCTCAGAAGGTCTTTCTGTCGATACAATAAACAAAGCTGAAAAAGCAGGTGACATCAATATCGTTATTGATGCAGATAAAGAAGAAAAACCATCTAAAAAAGCTCCAACAAAAGAAGAATTAGCTGAACTCGATGCAGCTATCCAAGATGCTAAAGCAACACTTAAAGCTGTTGATATTCTTAAAAAGAAAGCTGAACACATTTCAGATAAAAATGAAGCTTACCTTAACAAATTAGTAAAAGAAGCTAACGAACTAATCAAAAAAGGTGAAGCTGCACTTAAAGATTACAACTACAAAAAAGTAGCTTTCTCTGTATTCTCAACAGCATATGCTGCTGAAGAAGAAGCAGTTGAAGAAGAATATGATGTTAAGGATCTTACAAACAAGATCAGAGACAAAGATGCTGAATTACAAGATGCTATAGAAGCAATCGACAAAGAAGAAGAAATCGAAGATAAAAAAGAAGATAAAAAAGACAATAAAGAAGAAGACAAAAAAGAAGATAAAAAAGACAACAAAGAAGAAGACAAAAAAGAAGATAAAAAAGACAACAAAGAAGAAGACAAAAAAGAAGACAAAAAAGAAGATAAAAAAGATGAAAAAGTAACAAATGTTGTTACACCATCTAAAAAAGCTTCTTCAAACAGAACAGCTGGACGTAATGCTAAAACAGGTATTGCTGGTGTTGCTGGTGTTGCAGGTGTATTAGCAGCAGCTTCAGTTGCTTACGCAGCAAGCAAAAAAAATAACTAATTAATAGTTAGATTTACTAAAAAATATTAATAGAGCCAAAAAAGAGTGCACTCGCTAGGGGCTCTATAGATAAATATTAGATACCGCGGTACTCACTTGAAAGATCTTCCACCAAAAGGTGGAAGATTTTTTTGTGCTTATTATATAAACTATTTCGCTTTCGCTATCTCGACTTAACTGTCTTGGTGAGCGCAAATATATTATTGACGTTTACTAATACTTTGTATATTAAGCAAGATATTTCTTTTTTTTACTTAAATCATCTACTAATAACTTTTTTAAAAAATTTCGGGAAAAATTCCTCTTGATTTCTATATACATATGTAGGGCCACTACAAAAACAAAAAACGGAGGAAAATATGAAATTACAAATCAAATTTAAAGTTGAATCAGAAGAAGGATCATTAAAAAAAGTAAGCAAGACATTTTCTCAAATAGATGAAAATGCAGGTGCAGAAAACTTCAAAAACTTTGCTCTAGCATATACTGCTTTAGTAGATGCTACAGAAGTCGAAGTATATTTAATAGATGTTAAGGAAATATAAGGGAGGATATATAAATGGCAAGCAGAAAATTAAAATTATATTTTAAAGATCAAGCAAATAATTCAAAATCAGTTACAGTAGATTATCCTAAAGGAAGCTATACATCAGAAGATATAAAACTAGCTATGGATTCTATGATTAAATCAGGAGTACTATTAACCAAAAATGGACCATTAGCAAATAAGGCTAAAGCTGAAATAGAAACAATAGATAGAGAAGAACTTACAATAGCTTAATATGTGAAAAGATGCGGAGGTATATAAATATCTCCGTATTTTTATTTTGCCTCACTCTGGTCGAAATAGATAGTGCTTTAATTTTAAAATAAAAAACCGTCTCGACTAAATGAGTGGTAGCGAATGCATGGAGAGATCCCAATTCTTAATCTTACAAGAGATTTCTCCATTTCGCTTCGCTCCAGTCGAAATGTGTGGTGGTATTTGTGCTAGAATGTTATTGTAAAAAATATCCCAACTCGACTGAACGAAGTGAGCGGAGAGATCTCATTTATTGATAATATAATAAAGCTATTTAGTCTGCTTTATTTATGATAATTTATAAAAATTTCTCAAATTTTTTATAGCTAAACTAGATCTATTAGCAACCGTTTTATAAGAAATATTCATCACTTTAGCAATTTCGGCTAAGTTCATATCATAAAAAAACTTGTACATAATAATTTTTCTATCTTTCATATCTAAGTTATTTATAGCCTTATACAAAGATTTATATTCTTCTTTGTTAAATAGCATTTCTTCAAAATCAAAGTCATCTATTAAAGTATCTATTATAGCTTGACCATTGCTATCCAAATCATCCAAGGAATTTACTGGATCAATCTTTGATTTATCTAGATAATGATACAAAAGCTTAAGCTTTAAGAAATTACCAAAACTCCCTTTACTTTCATCGTATTCACAAATTGCTTCAATAGCTAACATTTTTGATTCATCTATCATTTCATCGTATTCAAATCTAGAAAATTTTCTGGCATTTGCCTTGATTAGTGGCATATAAGCATCAATAATTTGCTCTGAATTGTCTATATTTATTTGCATATTAAACCTTTCAAAGCGCGCGCTTATTTTATTTGTCGACACTTGTATGGTATATCAAATTATCAGAAAAGTTTAATTGGATAAGTAGAGATAAAGCTTAGAAAATAAGTCTATATGGATAATAGGTAAACATAATAAGCTTCTAAGATCTATATAGGCTAAAGGGAAAAATTTTACTATTTTTCTATATACATATAGGGGGTGATGATATGGCAGTTATTTTAATATATTCAGAAAATGAAGAAAATGACGATCAAGAAATAAAAAAAGAAGACTAAATTATAAAGAAAGGAGTGGCGCACCTATCTTAAGGAGTTTTGAAAGAGAAACTGACAAATAGTCTTTTCTATTAAGATAATAAGCTTTTTAGAAATTAGCCGAAATATTAAATGGATATAACAAAATTAATAGGTGATTTAGGATTTCCGATAGTAGTAACTCTCATCATGATTTACAAAGTAGATGTAAAACTTGATGAAATATTAAAGGAAATTAGAGAACTTAAAAATAATAAGGAATAAAGGAGTGTATATGTCATCAATTGAAAACATGTTAGATTATGCAAAAAGTAAACACAGAAGAGTCCGTTATTCTATGGCTTATCCTCAAAGGTTAGGCCCAGAATATCTGGATTGTTCATCTTTTGTATATTATAGCTTAAAAGCTGGAGGATTTTTATCAACCAACCATCCTATAGGAAATACTGAAACTCTATATAAATTGAAAGGAACAGTTCTAGATGAAGTTTATTCATATGAAAGTATTAAGTCTGGAGATATATTTATAAGGGGAAAAGAAGGGAGAAGCTTAGGTGCAGCCGGTCATACTGGGATTTTCTTAAAAAAGGGTGAGATAATACATTGCAATGCCTTTAATGGAACGGTCAGCATAAACAATGAATCGAGTTTTATAAGGTATTTTTTGGATTGTAAAAGAAGTGAAAATGAAAGATATTTTAGACCAATTATAAATCAGAAAGAATTAAAAAATAAGTCACATATAAAAATGGCAAGGGTAAAAGCGGCAACCTATGTTAGATCTGCTCCAAGTACAAATGCCCATGCAGTATCAAGTTATCATCCTGGTCAAGTTATATATTATGATAGTATTGTTAAGGCAAATGGCTATTATTGGCTATCATATATAGGACAAGAGAGCGGGAAGAGGAGATATGTAGCTTATAAGAATTATAGGGGATTTTCTTGGATGGATTTGTAATGTGAATATAAAAGAGATTTCTCCATTTCACTTCAGCCGAAATGGAGGTATTACGCTAAGATATTAATGTAAAAAATATCCCATCTCGACCGAACGAAGTGAGCGGAGAGATCTTGTTATTAGAGTGATTATGCTAGATTTCTCCACTCCGCTTCGCTCTGGTCGAAATGGATAGTGCTTTAATTTTAAAATAAAAAAACCATCTCGACTAAATGAGCGATAGCGAATGCATGGAGAGCTCTCAGTATTTGGTCTGAGATTTCTCCGTTTCGCTTCAGCCGAAATGGAGGTATTACGCTAAGATATTAATGTAAAAAATATCCCATCTCGACCGAACGAAGTGAGCGGAGAGATCTTGTTATTAGAGTGATTATGCTAGATTTCTCCACTCCGCTTCGCTCTGGTCGAAATGGATAGTGCTTTAATTTTAAAATAAAAAAACCATCTCGACTAAATGAGCGATAGCGAATGCATGGAGAGCTCTCAGTATTTGGTCTGAGATTTCTCCGTTTCGCTTCAGTCGAAATGGAGGTATTACGCTAAGATATTAATGTAAAAAATATTCCATCTCGACCGAACGAAGTGAGCGGAGAGATCTTGTTATTAGAGTGATTATGCTAGATTTCTCCACTCCGCTTCGCTCTGGTCGAAATGGATAATGCTTTAATTTTAAAATAAAAAAACCATCTCGACTAAATGAGCGATAGCGAATGCATGGAGAGATCTCTCTTTTTTATATCTTTTTAGTCGAAATGGATTATAAAATCTTGTTTATTTTTCTTCCTTTTTTTCTATTTCTTTTCTATTTGTATCTTGCATTTCTTTAATTAGTTCGTTTATACGCTTTTTGTTTAGCCTTGATAGACCGCTTCTTTCGCTATCGAACTTTTCGTCATATGGCTTTTTGCCCATTTCATCTTCCATAACTTCTAAAACTCTTGGTTTACAGAATTGACCTTGGCAGAATCCCATTCCTGCACGTGTTCTTCTCTTTACTGCATCTAGAGTTTCTACTGGTATGCCTCTATTCATTGCATCTCTAATTGTTTTTTCTGTTACTTGTTCGCAACGGCAGACAATTCTTTCTGGATCCCCTAATGGTAGGTTGACTTTGTCTTTAATCTTGTTCATATCTTCAAGTTCTTTGTATTCTATAATTGGATCTCTATGTGGATCATAATTTGGATCCTCTTCTAGATTTAGGCCACTATCTTTTAGTATGCTCTCTACAATTTTAGCGATTTCTGGACTTGATGTGATTCCTGGTGACTGGATGCCAACAACATTTATAAACCCTGGAACATTGCTTTCTTCTATGATAAAGTCATGGGTTGAGCTTGCTGGACGCAAGCCAGTGAAAGATCTGATGAATTCTCTTAGATTTATTACATCATCTTTTACAGATTTTTGAGCTTCTTCATATATATACATTAGTCTATCTTCATGGGTTGATAAGTCTATTTCTTCTTCGTCTATAGCATCTGGTCCTAGAAGTAGGTTTTGGTGGAAAGTTCTTGTGGCAAGTATACCTTTTGATTTTTCTGTTGGTACTTGAAATAACACGTTGTTTATTTTTTTGCCTGTTCCTTTTTGGAAAATTAAGTATTCACCACTTCTTGGGTGGATATCAAAGTCTGTTTCTGCTATCATTTTTGAAACTATAGCACCTTCAAGGCCTGAAGCATTTATGACATATTTTGCTTCTAATTCTTTATCGTTTTCTGTTTTTACAACAAAATGATCATCATCTTTTTTTATGTCACACACTCTAGAGTTTAGGAAAAGTTCTGCCCCATTTGCTACAGCATTTTCTACTAAAGCTATTACATACTCATATGGTGAACATACACCTGCACCCTTGCACCATAAGGCTGCAATAGCATCGTCGGAAACATTTGGTTCTATTTCTCTAAGTTTTTCTTGATCGATGATTTCCATATCTGGTAAACCATTTTCTATACCCATATCATAGAGCTTTTGTAGGGCATCTTTGTCTTCTTCTTCAAAGGCTAATACTAGTGAACCATTTGCAACAAAACCAAAGTTTAACTCCTTGTTTAATTCTTCAAATTGTGTTCTGCCTGGATAGCAAATTCTACCGCGGAGCTCCTCATGTGGTTCTGCATAACCACCGTGCACTATAGCTGAATTAGCCTTACTGGCACCCATAGAAACATCAACATCTTTTTCTACTATTGCTATATCTAGCTTATATCTTGATAGACGACGAGCTATTGAAGCTCCAGATACACCAGCGCCTATAATTAAAACATCATACATATATATTCCTTCTTTCTCTAAATAATTTATAATAATAAAAGGGCAAGTATATTATAATACTTACCCTCTTTAGCTATATTTCTTATATAATAATTATACAATAAGAAGAAAAGCTATCAATAATTAATTAAAATATCCAGTTATAGCAAAGTACTGCTATTAATCCACCAACTATTGGTGCTATGACAGGAATCCATGAATAGTCCCACATAACATCTGCTTTTTTATCAAATGGAAGTATTTGATACATAATTCTAGGTCCAAGATCACGAGCTGGGTTAATAGCATAACCTGTTAATCCACCTAAACTCATACCAACAGATACTATAAGACCGTTTACATATAAGAAGTTCATTCCAACATCGCTAGCACCTGCTACATTGCCAAAACCTAAGATTGCAAATACAAGCACAAATGTTCCTACCATTTCTGAAAGGAAGTTTCTTCCAGTATTTTTGATAGAAGGAGCTGTACAGAAGCATCCGCGTACTATTGCTGGGTCTTCTTGGCAAGCATCGTTAAAGTGATCTTTGAATAATAGATAGACCATCAATGCACCAAGCATAGCGCCTAGCATTTGTCCAAGTATGTAATAGAAGACTGTGTTCCAAGCAATATCACCTTTAAATGCAAGTGCAATAGTTAAAGCAGGGTTAAAGTGAGATCCACTCATTGCACCAAAAATGGTTGCAGGAATCATTACTGCAAGACCCCAAGCTAAAGTAATTTGAACAGGGCCACCTTGAAACATTCCAGATTTACGTGTAAGTACGTTAGCAACAACACCATCACCTAATAAAATCAATAAAAAAGTACCAACGAATTCTGCCACAAAAATATCTCTCATAATATCCTCCTTGCTCTAGAACGCAAAAAGCGAGTGTAAAAATAATCCAACTCGCCCTCATCCTAATATATATTTGTGGAAACCTTTTCAGTTCTACACTAATTATAACATAAAAATAAATAAAGGCAATAGTAAATATATATTTTTAATAGATTTCATTATAAGTTCTTCTGAACTTTGAAGGAGATATGTTATTTTTTGCTTTGAAAGCACGATTAAAGCTTACAATATTGTTAAAACCAACTTCTGAACTTATTTGTGTGATACTTTTATTAGTCTCCATTAGTTGCTTTTCGGCTACAGTTAGCCTTGTTGTATTCAAATAATCATAGATAGTATGAGATGTATACTTTTTAAATTTCTTACACATATAATACTTGTTGAGATAGACCTCTCTAGCTATATCATCTAAGCAGATATCTTTACTGAAGTTATCATTTATGTAGTTCATGATTTTTAGAACACTCATGTCCATATTTTTATTAATAATATTTTCCTTATGCTCTATTATACTTATTAATAGTAAGTTAAATATAAGTTTGATTTTTTCGTACTCAATTTTATTCTTACTTACTGGAGTGGAGTTTAATAAGTCGAATATACAAGCTCTAGTATTAGTGGATTCTTTAGCACTGTAGCCATTATTCCCAAGAAGATAAAATCTTTCTTTGATATCTTTAGATATAAAAAAATCATCTGTGAAATAAATTAGTACACGATCAAAACTTACGTTTTCCTCTCCATACGAATAGTGTTTTATATTAGGGGCGATAATGACGAATTCATTCTTTTTAATCTTAAGTATATTGTTATTTATTACTTGAATCCTTTCTCCATCTAAAAGATAATAGATTTCATAATATGGGTGAGAGTGAGCCTTAGTCATATTTGTATTTACATCTGCTAATCTTTCTAAGGAAAAGGAGTCTCCTATATTCATATAGACGGCTGCTTTATCAAACATATGCAATCTCCTTTAATCTAAGTATAAATCAAAAGACAATATATGTAAAATATTAATCGTTTTCATACAACATCAGAATAGAATTAACCAATATTTATATATATCATTTATTTAGGAGGTTAAAATGAAACTGACTAGAAATCTTGATAAGATTACAGATAAAAGTTCCTATGTATCTTTAATATCGGAAGACAATGAAATTAGAATTTATTATCTAACTGATGATATAGTAAGAATTCGAGCAAACTTTAATGACGATTTTAAGGAGAAAAGTTATTCCTTAGTATCCACATTCTATGAAGATGAATTAGACGAATTTTTTGGGAATGAAAGGAATCGATTTGTTCCACTTAAGTATGATTTTTATAAGACAAATGATAGATATGTAATTTCTGGTGGAAACTTAAAAATAGAGATTACAGAAAGTCCTATGACTATAGGTGTTTATGATAGTTATGGTGATAAGATTTATAAGTCAATTAATGATGTGGGATTTTATGAGGATTCTAATGGAAGAATCATTAATAAATTTGAAATAAAAGACAATGATAATTTCTATGGTTTTGGCGAAAAAAGTGGTGACATAAACAAGATAATGACTAGAATGATCAACAATCCTATGGATTCTATGGGATATGACCCTAAGCATACTGATTCTCTCTATAAACATATACCTTTTTATATAAAACTAGATAGTGACAGCAAAAAGGCTAGTGGATTTTTCTATCATAATTCATTTATAAGTGAATTTAATATGGGCAAGGAAAAAAGTAATTATTGGCATAGATATGGATCATTTAAAGCCGATGGTGGGGATATAGATTTATTTATTATAAATGGACCAATGATTAATGATGTAATAGAAAGATATACGTTTTTGACAGGTAGGAGTGCATTGTTGCCAAAAAAATCTTTGGGATATTTAGCAAGCTCTATGTATTATTCGGAACTAGATAAGGATTGTGATAAGGCTATAGAAAAGTTTGTAGACATAGCAAAAAAGGAAGACTTTCCTATAGATGGATTCCAATTGTCTAGCGGCTATACAAATTATAATACTAGTCAAGGACCTAGGAGATGTGTTTTAACTTGGGATAAGCGAAGATTTCCTGCTCCAGATAATTTTTTTAAGTCAATGGATGAGAAAGGCATAGTAGTAAGTCCAAATGTAAAGCCAGGTATTCTTACTCTACATCCCGATTATAAGAGGTTTAAAGATAATAATATGTTTCTTTATGATCCTTATAAAAAGGAGGAATATATAGGCAATTGGTGGGGAGGGTACGGAGCTTTCATAGACTTTACTAATGAAAAAACTCGCGATAAATGGAAAAGTATGCTCAAAGCAAATCTTATAGAAATGGGCACAGCATCTGTTTGGAATGACAATTGTGAATATGACTCTGTATTTGATGATGATGTAATGTGTGATTACGAAGGAGAAGAAGTTCCTATTACAAGAAATAGAGTTGTTATGAGTAATATTATGTGCAAGATTACAAACGACGCTATAAAAGAAGTCTATCAAAACACTCGACCATTTGTTGTATGCAGGTCTGGCCATGCTGGTATACAAAGATATGCTCAAACTTGGGCTGGGGATAATTTTACTAGTTGGGATAGTCTAAAGTACAATGTTGCGACAATTTTATCTATGGGCTTATCTGGTGTATCTAACCAAGGATGTGATATCGGAGGATTTTCTGGCTCTGCTCCTAGCGAAGAACTATTTGTAAGGTGGGTTCAAAATGGTATTTTTCAACCACGTTTTTCTATACATTCTGCAAGTAATGATAATACAGTCACAGAACCTTGGATGTTTGATGAAATTAAGGATATCGTAAGGGACGCTATGAATTTACGATATGCACTGTCTCCATACCTATACTCTCTTATGTATAGAGCTAGTGAGTGTGGTCTGCCAATAATGCAAGCAACTTTTTCTCTTTATCAAGAAGATCCAAATACTTACAATAATGGAATGGATTTTTTTGTAGGTGATAGCTTATTTGTATCAAATATTTTAGAGGAAGGTCAAAATAAGCATAGGGTTTATTTTCCTGGAGAAGATGAAGAGTATTATGATTTTTATACTAAAGAAGTGTATAGGGGCGGTCAAAGTTATGACTTTGATGTGAACTTAGAATCTATACCTATATTTGTAAAAAAAGGCTCTATTTTACCTATATCTAAAACTAAACTAAGAAACTTAGGGAATGATGAAGTTAAGGATTTATATATACTAATTGCAAATGGTAAAAACAATGAATTTATAATGTATGAAGATGATGGTAAGACCTATAACTATAGAAATGGAGACTACCTAAAAACATTGATTAGTTTAGATGCTGGTAAAAAAACATATATAAATTTCAAAAAAGAAGGTAAGTACAAATCATCTATAGAAAATATAGATTTAGAAATTATTAATAAAGAAAAATCTCCATATTTTGTTAATATTGATGGAAAAGAAATAGAACATTATTTAAACAAGAGATTATTTGATAAAGCAAATGAAGGTTGGTATTATAACAACTCATCTCGTTCGGTTTTAATAAAATATGCAAATTTAGATAAAGATTATGAAGTTTTAATATCATTTGAAGAATTTGATTTGGTAGGTATGTAATGAAAAGGATTTTATATTTTATTTTAAGCTTATTTTTAGTAGTGGGGTTAAGTTCTTGTAATCAGGAAGATGATGGAAATGAAACTACTACACTTACATTAGCTCATTCTTTAAGCCAGGATCATCCTGTACATATAGCCCTTGAGGAATTCGCTAAAGAAGTGGAAGAAAAGACTGATGGACGTTATAAAGTGAAAATATTCCCTAATGGACAGTTAGGAAGTGAAAATGAATCTATGGAACAAATATTAGCGGGTGTACTTTCTATGGCAAGAGTTGCATCCCCTAGTCTTGCAACTTATGAAAGGGGGTATGATACTTTTGGTCTCCCTTATATTTTTAATGATACACAAGACTATTATAATATAATGGACTCTGATGAAATAAGAGATTTTTTTATGTCAAGTGAGGATAAAGGATTTTTAACTTTAACATATTATGATTCAGGAGCTCGTAGTTTTTATACAAAAAATAAAGCTATTAGAACTCCTGATGATTTAAAGGGACTCAAGATAAGGGTGCAAGATATGAAAAGTCAAACAGAAATGGTTAATCTTTTAGGCGGAACACCAGTAGCCATGGGTTATGGTGATGTTTATACATCCCTTCAAACTGGAATTATAGATGGAACAGAAAACAATGAAACCGCTTTAACTATTGGAGGGCATGGTGAAATAGCAAAAGTTTACTCAAAAGATGAACACGCTATGATACCAGATGCACTAGTAATATCTTCTGAGATTTGGGAAAAAATAGATGCTAAGGATCAAGAAGTTATATTAGAAGCTGCAAGAAATTCAACAGAACTTCACAAAAAATTATGGGCTGAGTCAATAAAAGAAGCTAGAGAAACAGCTGAAAAGGATATGGATGTTGAATTTATAGATGATATAGATAAGACACCATTTATAGAAAAAACCAAACCATTAGTAGAGCAATATAGAAAAGATTACAAAGAAGTTGATGAATTGTTAACTACTATTGAAAAAGTAAGGAGTAAATAATGGATAAAACCTTTTACAATCTAAAAAGAGGGCTTATATGGTTACTTTCAAGACTTTCTGCTATATTGCTTTCTGTTATGACTATATTAATCATATACCAGGTTTTTACAAGATATATTTTAAATAATCCTGCAGATTTTACTGAGGAGATTATAAGATATATGTTGATATGGATAGGGTTTATAGGGGCAGCTTATGGATTTTTAACTCGTGAACATATGTCTTTAACATTAATACCTGATAGGGTTAATTCAAAGTCTCAAAAAAGAATAAGAGTTCTTATAGATTTATCAATCCTACTTGTAGCTCTTTTTATAATAGTTATAGGAGGATTTAAATTAGTACATTCTGCTAGATCACAGAGATCAGCCTTATTAGGTATTCCTAGATCTTTAGTTTATATTGTTGCCCCGATCAGTGGTATTTTTATAGTTTTAGCTCAGATAATAAATTTATGGGAATCGTGGACTGGAAAGAAAGTTGCTTCTAAGTATTATGAAGCTAATCAAGAGAAAAGAAGTGAAGATTTTTCGTTTCAAAAAGTAGATAAGACAACAAATTTAGATAAAAATAGAACTTCATACGAAGGCAACTTAGATTAGGGGGGATTATGTCAATAGGAATGACAGCACTAGCACTATTTTTGATATTTTTTATATTTTTATTTATTGGAGTACCAATATCAGTTTCTATACTCCTGTCATCTATAGCTACAGCTATTTTATCTGGATTAACTTGGAATCATATCCAATTTATAGCTATGCAAAAAATGAATTCGGGAATAGAATCATTTTCACTTTTGGCTGTACCTTTATTTATATTAGCTGGAAATATAATGAATAATGGAGGTATAGCTCGTAGGCTTATAAAATTCTCAGAGTTATTTGTTGGTAATATTAGAGGATCATTAGCTCATGCAAATGCATTAGGAAATATATTTTTTGGAGCATTATCAGGATCAGCAGTTGCAGCGGCATCAGCTATGGGAGGAACTATATACCCAGTACAAAAAGAACAAAGCTATGATAAAGAAATAGCCACAGCTGTTAATATTGCTTCAGCTCCGGCAGGCTTATTGATTCCACCAACTTCTGCACCTATTGTGTATTCAACAGTTGCAGGTGGAGTTTCAATCTCTGCTATGTTTATGGGAGGATATATACCTGGAACAATAATGGGTTTGATTGCCATTTACTTTGGATATAGATATGCAAGAGAGCATAATTATCCAGTAAGTGGTCGACCAAAAAAACCAGGAAAAGTTATACTTGATGCTCTACCATCTTTGCTAATGATATTAATAGTTATAGGAGGAATTGTAGGAGGCATTTTTACAGCAACTGAAGGAGCTGGTATATCAGTTCTATATTCGTTGATACTTTCTATACTATATAAGTCTATTAATTTAAAAACTCTTCGACAAATCCTTCTAAAGACTGCAGAAACTTCTGGAGTAGTTTTGTTTTTGATTTCTGCATCTACAGTGATGAGTTGGGTAATGGCTTATACTGGTATCCCTCAAGCAATATCCGATGGTATCTTAGGTCTAACAAATAATAAATATGTTATTCTATTGCTTATGAATATAATCTTATTACTTGTAGGTATGTTTATGGATATAACACCTGCTATATTAATATTTACACCAATATTTTTACCTATTGCAGAGTCACTAGGTATGAATGCTATACAATTTGGTATAGTATTGATCTATAACATGTGCATAGGTACCATGACACCGCCAGTTGGATCTGTGTTATTTGTGGCAAGTGGAATTACTAAAGTAAAGATAGAAAATTTAGCTAAAGTTTTGCTGCCGTTTTTACTAGCAAACTTAGTAGTACTATTATTAATAACTTTTATACCTCAAATTATTATGTTCCTTCCTGAAATTATGGGGCTTATATAATTAGTTAAAAAATGTTATTTATAGACAAAGGTTAACATTTATAATAAAATATAATTATAAGTAAATAATTTTTGGAGGAAGAGATGAAAATTAAAAACTTTATGTCATTAGCAGCAGCACTATCATTATCAGTAGTACTTGCATCTTGCGGTAATGATACAGCTAATAAAGAAACAAAAACGAATGATAACAAAGCAGCTGTTGAAGAAAAAGTAGATGAAACTGAAAAGAAAGATGAAGATACAAAAGTAGATGATACAGCCGATGAAGCCGAAGAAGATAAAGATACTGAAGAGGGTGATAAGACTCCATCTGAAGATGCTGTTTCAGTAACAATGGTAACAGACTTTGGTGGTATAAATGACAAATCATTTAACCAATCAACATATGAAGGATTACAAAAAGCTGATAAGGATGGCACAGCTACATTTGATTATATAGAATCTCACAAAGAAGATGATTATGTGCCAAATCTAGAATCTGCTTTGGATTCAGAATCAGATATCATCCTTACAGTAGGATATGCTTTATTTCCAGCTACAGATGAAGCAGCGGAAGAAAATCCAGAACAAAACTACGTTATTATTGATAACAAAAATCTTAACGACAGAGACAACCTTCTTGGAGTAACATTTGCAGATCATCAAAACTCATTCCTTGTAGGATATATAGCTGGTATGACTAGTGAAACTAATAAAGTTGGATTCGTTGGTGGACAAAAAAGTGAAGTTATAGATAGATTCGAATATGGCTATAGAGCTGGTGTAGCTCAAGCATCTAAGGATAAAGGCGAAGACATTGATGTAATCGTTCAGTATGCGAATAGTTATAGTGACCAATCAGCTGGTAAAAATATCGCTAATAAAATGTACCAAGATGGAGCTGATGTAATATTCCATGCAGCTGGTGGTGTAGGAATAGGTGTTATCGAAGCAGCAAAAGAAAATGATAAATGGGTAATCGGTGTAGACCGTGACCAATCTGATGAAGCTCCTGATAATATGCTAGTTTCTACAATCAAAGGCGTAGGTGAAGCTGTTAATAGTGTAATAGATGAATATGCTAAAGGAAACTTCAAAGCAGGAGACCAAGAATTTACTTTAGCTGATGGAGATGCTGTAACAATTGCTTATCCAACTACAAATGATTTAGTAAGTAAAGAAACAAAAGATAAAGTCGAAGAAATCAGAAAAGATATCGTAGATGGTAAAATCGAAGTTCCAGAGAATGAAGAAGAAGCTATCGAACAAGGATGGATTAAAGAAAATAAATAATTTTTACTTCTTAATATAATGGTTGGTATATATTATTAACTCGAAATATAGGATCTTTTAAGATAAATAATCGTTATAACTTATTGGAAATCTCTAATAAAGATAGACTAAGGCTGATTATTTAGTATCTTGAAAGATCCTTTTTCTTTGCAATTTATTTTCAAAAATATTCCCCTAATTAGTGGATTTATGATATTATTATATGTAGAAACTATTAGAAAAGCGAGGGTATTATGGATAAGTATTACAACGAAACTCCTGTTGTATCTATGAGAAATATTACCAAGCGTTTTGGGGATAAGGAAGTTTTATCAAATATAGACTTTGATCTCCATAAATGTGAGGTACACGCTCTTTTGGGCGAAAATGGTGCTGGTAAAACCACACTTATGAATATCCTTTATGGAATGTTTGCTCCGACGGATGGAGCGATTACTATTAATGGCAAGACATGTGCTAATATGACACCAAAAGAGGCCATAGATGCAGGAATTGGTATGGTTCACCAACATTTTATGTTAATAGAGCCTCTTACGGTTACAGAAAATATAATCCTAGGTTATGAAGAAGATACAGGGCTGTTTTTGGATAGGAAAAAAGCTCGTGAGAAAATTCAAAATCTCTCTGACGAATATAGCTTACATATTAGTCCAGATGCAAAAGTTGAGGATATATCTGTAGGTCAACAACAAAGAGTAGAGATACTAAAGGCCTTATATAGGGGAGCTGATGTACTCATATTTGATGAGCCTACAGCAGTTCTTACTCCTCAAGAGATTAAGGAGTTTATAGATATAGTAAATAAGCTTACAACAATGGATAAATCTATAATTATAATTACTCATAAACTTTCTGAAATCAAGGCTATGGCTGATTATTGTACTATTATTAGGCGTGGTAAATATATAGATAAGCTTAAAGTTGCTGATATTGATGAAAATATCTTAGCTGAAAAGATGGTAGGACGAAATGTAAGCTTTAATGTTGATAAGAAAGCTCAAGAAACTGGAGGAGTAGTACTAAAAATCGATGATTTGTGGGTTAAGGACAATCGAGGAATAGATGTACTTAAAGGTCTTGATCTAGAACTGCGTGCTGGAGAAATTCTTGGCATAGCAGGTGTTGATGGCAATGGTCAAACAGAGCTTATAGATGCAATAACTGGTATGGCTAAGGCTAATAGAGGGACAGTTATATTGAATGGTAAAGATATAACTAACGCCAATCCTCGTAGTATTATAGATACTGGCATAAACTCAATACCAGAAGATAGGCAAAAAAGAGGACTTATTCTGGAATATCCTATAAAAGATAATCTGATTTTGGAAAATGTGGAGCACGAGCCTTTTTCGAGTAAAGGTAAGTTAAATTTTAAAAATATTGAAGATAATGCAAAAAACCTGGTAGAAAAGTTTGATATAAGGCCTGATGATATTAATGAAAAAGCAGCAAGTCTATCAGGAGGTAACCAACAAAAGGTCATTATAGCTCGTGAGATATCAAATAATCCAGAGGTATTAATTGCAGCTCAGCCAACGCGTGGGCTTGATGTAGGAGCTATAGAGTTTATTCACCAATATCTAGTCGAGCTTAGAAATTCTAACAAAGCTGTTTTATTAATATCATTTGAGCTAGATGAAGTTATGGATTTATCTGATAGGATTCTTGTTATCTATGATGGAAAAATTGTAGGCGAGAGATACCCAAAAGATACAGATGAGTTTGAGCTAGGTAGATTAATGGCAGGTGGTAAATAATGGAAAATTCAAAAGAAATTAAAGCGCAAAGAAGTATTTCTCGTGGCAATAATAAGATCTTATTTACTATAATATCTATATTATTAGGACTCATAGTAGGAGCTGTAGTTTTGCTTGTATCAGGATACAATCCTCTAGAAGCTTACAAAGCGCTTATTGAAGGGATCAGTAAAAGTCCTCGTAATATAGGTTGGGCTATAGTAAACTCCACTCCAATTATACTTACAGGTCTAGGTGTATGTTTTGCCTTTAAAACGGGTTTATTTAATATGGGAGCTGAAGGTCAATTTATAATAGGTTCGGTTGTAGGATATTTAATAGCTTATGCCTTGCCTCTTCCTCCGATCCTTCATCCAATAGTAGCTATATTACTTGCTATGCTTGCAGGAGCTTTATATGGAGCTTTGGCTGGTTGGATCAAGTCGAAATTTGGTATACATGAAGTAATTTCTACAATAATGCTTAATTGGGTTGCCTTCTATTTTTCTAATTTTGTGGCTTATAAATATTTAAAACCAAATTCTATGGCGACTTTTGATGTCATTGATACTGCAAAGATTACCTTGGTCAGTAAAAAGACAGCAAAGACTATGGGACCATTCTTCTCAAAGTTTTTCAAGGCGCCTATTCATTGGGGAATAATTTTAGCCATAGTTGCAGTTATAATCGTTTGGTATATTCTAAATAAAACAGTTTTAGGTTATGAGCTTAAAGCGGTAGGACTTAATCGTGAAGCAAGTGAATACGGTGGAATAAATGCTGGTAAAAAAATTGTTCAATCAATGGCTATATCAGGTGCTATATGTGGCCTTGCTGGAGCAACACAGATTCTAGGATTTACATATGCAATATCAGTTACAAGTGCTATGGATAACTATGGTTTTGATGGTCTAGCAGTATCACTTTTGGCATCTAATAATCCAATAGGTGTGATTTTTTCTGGATTATTTTTTGGGTCTCTCAAATATGCAGGTAGCAATTTACAAAGGGTTTTAGGAGTACCATCTGAATTAATCAATATTATAATAGGTACAATAATACTCTTTACATCAGTTCCTCTAATATTTAGAATAATTAGAGCAAAGAGAAGAAATAGAAAACTAAAAAATACCGAAGTTAAAGATATAGGAGAAAAGAATCCTAAAGAAAAAGTTAATCCAACAAGGATTAGAAAAGAAAACGTTCAAAATGATTCGGTTACAAGTGATAATGTAGAAGAAAAGAAAATTGTATCAAATAATAAGTCATCTTCTAATATTATAAATGAAACTGGAGAAGACATAATTGTAAGAACAATAGAAAGTGAGGAGGAGTAATGAACTGGGTAATGCTATCGTTAATATTAGGGAATACTTTGTCAAATGCTGCTCCTGTATTAATGGCAGGTCTTGGTGGTATGATGAGTGAAAAATCTGGTGTTATAAACATCGGCCTTGAAGGCATGATGACCATTGGAGCTCTGGTAGGGGCTGTAGTTGGCTATTATCTTGGAAAGCCATGGCTTGCATTTTTATGTGGTGGTCTTGCTGGAGCTTTCTTTGGGTTAATTCATGCAATTATTTCTGTAAGTCTTGGAGGAGATCAAACTATTTCAGGTATTGCTATTAATACTCTAGGACCAGGTCTTGCTCTATTTTTAGCTAGGATGTTTTTTGATGGAGCAACTCAAACGCCATCTATTGATCTTAAAAATAAGATTCCAAGATTATTTAGAGGATCTGAAAATCAAGTTATGCAAAACTTATTTGGTCAATATGCAACAGTTTATATAGCTCTTATAATGGTATTGGTTTTATACTTATTTCTTTATAAAACAAAATGGGGTCTTAGGGTAATAGCAGTAGGAGAGCATCCAAAAGCTGCTGAGACACTTAATATTTCTGTGACAAAAACACGTTATTGGTCAGTGATATTTTCAGGGTTTATGGCAGGCTTAGGTGGAGCTAGTATGTCACTTGCAGTTGTTTCAAGTTTCTCTCAATCATTGATAGCTGGGCAAGGATATATAGCCTTAGTTACTGTTATATTTGGCAATTGGAGACCGCAAGGTGTATTAATAGGATCATTATTTTTTGGGCTTGCACAATCGATAGCAACATATTTAGGTGGATCATCTATAAATGTACCAATAGAATTTATTTCTATGATTCCATATATAGCTACATTATTAATACTAATAATATTCCAAAGAAAGTCAAAAGCTCCAAAAGCTTCTGGTAAAGCTTATTTAACAGTCGATAATTTATAACGTTAATTAATATAAACCCTATATAGGGTTTATATTTTTGTTGTTTTGTTGTATTATAATATATATAACTTTATAAGGAGTACAAATGAAATGTACTAATTGCGGTGCTCTGGTAGATGACAAATCTATTTTTTGCCCGGTTTGTGGTAATAAAATGGAAAAATCAACGGACATGCATAAAGAATATGATGATGTTATAGAAAAGTCTACCTACGAATCGGTAAAAAATAATGAAAATTTAATAGAAGAGAAGTCTCAAAACAAAAAGAGTAAAGATAATAAAGTAAGTAGCTTTATAAGTAATCTAGTTAAAAAGAATAATCAAAATTCCAAAGAAGATAAGAATATTATTAATAGCTCAGATAATAATCTAGAAAATAAAAATGATGACTTATCTAATAAAATTAATTCTTCCAAGAATATTTCAAAAAGTTCCCCTATCATTAATCAAAGTAAAGTAGTAAGTGATAAAGTAAGATATGATTCTGATACACTAAAAGATGAGATAAATAAGAAAGGCGAGAACAATCTTTCAGCTCAAGCGAGAATTGCTAATAAGATTGGTAAAGAAAAAGGATTTAATAATAACGCTGAATCTGTATTTGATATAAAATACGATGACATACCAAAAGAGTATGTGGAAGCGAGAATCGCACGACAAATTTTAAGCAAAAATCGTATTAGAGATCTTAGTTATAACAACGAAAAGGCTATAAAGAGCGGTAATATATGCGGGGTTATAAGAAATAATCAAAAGCCTAGTTTTTACACAGGGTATGATTCTAGTTATCATGTATCTACGAAAAATTTTAATGAAGAAGCTCCGCCTCCTAAAGAGGAATCATTTGAAGTAAATCCTAAGTTTAAAACTACGAGTCTTGCAGTAGTAGAAGAAGAAGCTAAAAAGAAAAAGCATAAGTTTAAATTTAAACCTATTTATCTTATTCCAATTCTTATAGTTTTGGCAGGACTTATAGCAGCTTATTTTTTCACACATAAAAAAGCTCCTCAGATTGAGGTAGACTTAAGTGACTATATAGATGTAGCTTACAATGGGGATGACGGAGCTGCAAGCCCAAGTGCTAGTATAAACACTTCTAAACTACTTTCGGATTATGGTAATCAAATAGCCTATAAGAATAAAGATAGAAAAAAAGATGAATTTTCATCAGCTGCTAATCAATTTGTTTCAGAACTTGAAAATGGGACTACTTTCCAATATAGCAAAGATAATGGGCTATCAAATGGAGAAGAAATAACGGTAGTTGCTAATATTACAGATTCCTCATTAATGGAGGATTATAATGTAATGTTTACAAATACAATGAAATCTGCAATAGTAGATAATCTAATAACTAGTGAACACCAAGATCCATTTGAATATATAGATGTATCATTTAGTGGGGAAAGTCCAAATATAAGCCTTACAGCAAATTTAAAAGAAGATGCACCAGAGTATATGGCAAATATAGAGATTGCTCCAAGTAAGACAACAGACTTATCTAGTGGAGAAGAGGTCAATGTAAGCCTGATTTATGATGAAGATGAACTTTACAAAAGCTATGGTATAAAACTTGATCCTAAGGATAAGGTCTTTACAGCACCAGGTGAAAGTAACGATGAGTCTGATGCTAATAAAGAGGACGCTAAAGATAAAAAGTCAAATAAGGATTCAGCAGACGGATACATTACTAGCATTGATAATATTGATGAAAATTTACTAGGTACTATGAAAGAAAAAGCTGGAGATCTTATTAAAAATACTTTTGCGGATAGATCTTTTACACAAATAGATCAAATTAATTACCTGGGAGCTATTACAGGATCGGATGCTAACGCACAAGAACTTAAAAATAGAGTGATGTTAGTTTATGAGATAAAAGCTAAAGAAGATTATGAAGGCAAGTACACTAACGATTACACTTACTATAGCTTTGTAGAATATCAAAATGTAAAAGATAAAAAAGGTGAAGATGGATCTTTCTATACAGAAGGGCCAATCACTACAGACAATGAAATCTTTCATAAGTTCTTTGTGGAAGATGATTACACTTATTATGAAATCCCATATTATGGATTTGCCTTTTTAGAAGAAGTTATAACAAGAGTAAATAATGCTCTATCAGGGCTAGATATTGATGATTCAATAGCAGAAGATGTTTCAAAATATTTTGAAAAAAGTGATGGTGTTGCTGGTGAATATCAAGGCGATAACACTAGACTTTCGCTTAAGAGCGATGGAACACTAAAATATAAAATAGATCAAAGGGTACACCAAGGAATATGGAAAGAAGATGGATCAGATGTAACCCTTACAATTCAAGGAGTTAATGTAGATACACCAATTAATGCGAAATTTGAAGATGGAGCTTTAGATGTTTCAGAACAAGGTGAAATGCAAGGACAAACTTTTAATAAGATGAAGTCCTTCTGATTATAAATACTCTAACCAAGTAAAGGTTAGAGTATTTTTTATGCGGATTTACCCATTTCGATTGGAACGGAGCGGAATGGAGAAATCTCTGGTAATACTAAGGTATTGAGATCTCTCCGTGCATTCGCTACCGCTCATTTAGTCGAGATGGTATATTGGTATTCATGATTATTTTATTAAACATATGAGTGAAAAAGCTTACCCATTTCGACCGTAGCGGAGAAATCTCACGGTTCTATTTATATGTTCCTTATACTTACTTAGTTAAGATTTTAAATTATTAATAAGATATAAAAAATGCGATTATTTCGACTGAAGGCAGAAAGCGGAGAAATTCCAATAGATCTCTTCATACATTCGTTTCATTCATTTAATCAAGATTGGCTTTAGCTTAATTTAAATTTTAAATTATTAATAAAATATAAAATATATTACCATTTCGACCGAACGTAGTGAGCGGAGAAATCTCGTGAGATCTCTTAATGCGTTCGTTCTACTCTTTTAGTTGATATGCGATATAGCATAATTTAAATTTCTCAAAGCCAGTGCTAGCAAAATATGATTAAATTCCAAAATAAGACAAAAAAATAAGAATCTAAGTCTAAAACCTAGATTCTATAATTCTATGGTCGGGGTGAAAGGATTCGAACCTTCGACCTCATGTTCCCAAAACACGCGCGCTACCAAGCTGCGCCACACCCCGTTAAGTGATTACTAATTAAGTATACGATATATAAATTGCTTTGTCAAGTATTTTTTTGATTTTTCTAAAAAATACCTATATTTATTTAATGGCTTTTAGAAAGTCTGTTATAATAATACCATAAGTAAGAAAAAAATCAAAATAAAAAATCTGAAAAGGAAAGTTATGATAGAAATAGATGCAAATGATTTTAAAGACAAAGAAACTGTGTATAAAATTTTAAATGAAAAATGCGACTTTATATATTATGTCCAAAATCTAGATGCCCTTTATGATCAACTTGTAACTAAAGATAATGAAATAAAGATTATTAATTTTAGACAGATATTTTTAAATCTAGGTGATTATGGTAATATTCTAGTGAGAGTATTTATTGATGCTGTCAAAGATTATGATTCTAAAATAAGTTTGGTGTATTAATATGGCTTATAAAAGTAAAACAAAAAAAATTAAAGAATATATAATTTTAGATATACTCAAAGGAAATCTTAACTATGGTGATAAACTTCATGATAGGAAATTTTTTACTAGTCTTTTTAAGGTAAATCCCACCTATGTAGATGAGGTTTTTATGGAGCTTCTAGATGAAAACTTAATAGAAAATATAGATGGGTCTTACTATATAAAAGCAGACGAGCATCATATAATGATTTTAAGAGATGAGTATCTGAATGATTATATAAATGATTTTATAGATAATCTAGATACTATCGATGTTAGCATTGATGAAGCTATAAGAGTGTTGAATATAAGGAATATGGCTAATGGATAATTATATAGAGGTAAGAAATCTTACAAAAACTTACAAAAAAACTGTAGCTTTGGATAATTTGAATTTAGATTTAGAGAAAGGAAAAGTCTATGGGCTCCTAGGTCCTAATGGTTCAGGTAAAACTACTTTACTTAAATCTATCGCAGGACTTGCTCGCCCTGATAATGGAGAAATTATTATTTCGGGTGAAAAATTAAGTTATAAGAGTAAAAACAATATATCTTTTCTTGCTGATAAGAGATTTTTATTTGATAATTTAACAGCAAAGGATAACCTTAATATTTTTGCTGATTTTTATGATGATTTTGATAAGGAATTAGCGGAAAGACTAATGGATTATTTTAGTGTGGATCTAAAAGACAAACCCTTAAATTTTTCTAAAGGTGATTATAAAAAACTTGCTATTTGTTTAGTTTTATCAAGAGATACTGACTTATATCTACTTGATGAGCCTACTAATGGTCTTGATCCTATAAGTCTTGCTAAAGTTCAAGATTTATTAATTGAAAAGTTTGATGGAAAAAAAACATTTCTAATGGCAACACATCAAATTGAATCTATGGAGAATCTTTTTGAGGAGGTCATATTCTTAGATAGGGGTAGTATCCACCATATTGATCAAGCTAAAAATATTAGAAATGAAAATATGTCTGATATTTATGATTTTTACGATGAGATTTATTTAGGGTAGTTATGAATAATTTATTAAAATATAATTTAAAAAGTAATAAAAACGTTATAGGAAAGATAGTAATCATACAATTTATTTTCATTTTGCTAGGAGCTATGGGACGTAGTATTATTGCAAATAATGGTTCAGCAAAGACTGTTCTGCTATTAGGACTATTTATTTTTCTAATATTTAATATGTTTTATTTAATCTATTCTGTCCAAAGAGACTATTATAGAAATAGTGTAATTTTAACATATTCATTGCCACTAAATCCAGCAAAGATACTAATAGCCAAATTAATAGAGATTGGTTTAGTTTATTTATTAAACCTTTTATTTTTCTTTATATTTTTTAAGATAATAAATTTTAAGCTAAACTCATCTATAAGTTATTACTTTTTATTAGGACTTATATGGGATTTAATCTTTACTTCTATAATAAGCCTTATTATCCAGATAAAAAGGTTTGACTTAGAAGTAATGTTTTACTTTTATATAATTGGGTTATTTGTATTGATCTTATTGTTTGGATATATTATATGTAAGTACTTTTCATTAGTGATAGTAAATGGATCTTTACAAAAGGCAAATCCTATGAACTATGCTTTTATATATCCATTTGCAAGTGGAAAATATGGTCTTTATAAAAATATAACGCCGATACTTTATTATATATTGGTTCTTATTCTTGTGATTTTTGTAAATAAACTTAATTTAAGAGATAATATAGACTTATAGGAGGCTATTATGGATAATATAAAAGAGGTAAGTGAATTAATTAGAGACTCTAATAATATTGTTTTTTTCGGAGGAGCTGGAGTATCCACAGCAAGTGGTTTGCCAGATTTTAGGTCTGCAACAGGTCTTTATAATAGGGAAAATAACTCTAATTACTCTCCTGAATATATGCTAAGTCATGAATTTTTTTCTAAATCTCCTGATGAATTTATGACTTATGTAAAAGAAAATCTAATGATAGATGGAGTAGAACCTAATGATTGCCATTATGCCTTAGAAAAATTAGAAAAAATGGGAAAACTTAAAGGAATCATTACTCAAAATATTGATGGTCTCCATCAACTTGCTGGAAGTAAGAATGTTATAGAGCTTCACGGTAGTCTTGCTGAGTACTATTGCACATCTTGTGGCAAAAAATTTGACTTAGACTATGTAAATAAGTTTGATGATATAGCATACTGTGATGAGTGCAAGGGTATAGTTAGGCCTGATATAGTTCTTTACGGAGAAGGACTTAATCAAGATAATTTATCTTATGCTATAAATTTAATTAGCAATGCTGATGTATTAATAGTAGGCGGCACATCTTTAGCTGTTTATCCTGCAGCAGGGCTTATAGATTTCTATAGAGGAAATAAGCTAATTTTAATTAATATGGAAGCTACAGGCAGAGAATCAGCAGCAGATTATGTTATTGCAGATGACATAAGCAAAGTGATGAAGGAAGTAGTTGAGGAATTAGATGGAAAATAAATTTAATATAGATGAATATGGGATTTTTTTGGTTTGGACAGGGATAATTATAAGTATTATTTCCTATTTTGCTAAATCTTCATTTTTAAATTATCTAGCAGCAATCGTAGTGATTTATGCTATATATAGGTTTTTTTCAAGAAATACTACAAAAAGATCTATGGAGAATGCACAATTTAAAAATAGTTTTTTAAATCCAGTAAAAAAGTCATTTAAAGGCTTTAGAAAAAACACGGTTGGGGACAAAAACTTTAAGTATGTAGAGTGCCCTTCTTGCAATCAAAAGCTCCGTATTCCCAAAAAAAAGGGTAAAATAAAAGTTAGATGCCCTAAGTGTGGTAATAAGTTCGATGCTAGAAGTTAACTTCTAGCATCTTTTATTTTTTTTTAATAAGATGTATAATTTTTTAGAAAGGGGATTATAATATGGAAAGAATTATAGGAACAAGATCAATGGGACTACGTGCCCCAATTATTGAAAAGGGAGATAGCTTAGAAGATATAGTTTTTGATACAGTCAAAAGAGCGGTTACAAATCATAATATCACACTAAATGATAAGGATGTGGTTTGTGTAACAGAATCTCTAGTAGCACGTGCTCAAGGTAATTATGTAAGTATAGATACAATAGCAAAGGATTTAAACAATAAGTTTAAAGGAGATGAACTAGTAGTATTATTCCCTATTTTGTCAAGAAATAGATTTTCAATTATACTAAAAGCCATAGCTTTAACAGGTAAGAAATTACATATATGTTTATCATATCCACAAGATGAGGTTGGTAACTATCTTATGGATGAGATGGATTTATTTAACAGTGATATAAACCCTTATAAAGATGTCTTAGATTTAAATGAATTTAGAAAAATAGCGGGAGAATATAAGCATACTTTTACAGGCATTGATTATCCTGAGCTTTATAGCCAAATCGCACCAAATTCAGAAATTCATCTTCTAAACAATCCAGTAGATGCTTTAGAATTTTCTGACGAAGTTTTAGTCTCATCAATTCATACTAGAAATATTGTAAAAAGACAGCTTAAAGAAGCTGGCGGGAAAAACATTCTTTCTCTAGATGAAATATTAACAGAATCTATTGATGGATCTGGTTTTAATGCTGATTATGGTTTATTAGGATCTAATCTTTCAACGGAAAATGAAATCAAACTTTTCCCTAGAGATGGTCAAAAATTTGTTGCTAGTTTACAAAAGAAATTGGTAGATGAATTTGAAAAAGAAATAGAAGTTATGATTTATGGTGATGGAGCTTTCAAAGATCCGGCAGGCAAAATTTGGGAACTTGCAGATCCAGTTGTATCCCCAGCTTTTACAAAAGGACTTTTAGGTACTCCTAGTGAGCTTAAAATCAAATATATAGCTGATAATGAGTTTTCAGATTTATCTCTTGAAGAAAGAACATCGGCTATGGTAGATAGAATTTCAAAAAAGGAAAAAGAATTAGTGGGTAGAAATGAAACTTTAGGAACTACTCCTCGTCAAATCACAGATCTTTTAGGATCACTTGCTGATTTAACTTCAGGATCTGGTGATAAAGGAACACCTATAGTTTTAGTTCAAGGATATTTCGATAACTACTCTAATAATTAGTTTTTAAGGAGAATATGGTGGCAAAATCAAGCGGCCAGCAAAAAAAAGATAATAAAGCTTTTGCTAACTCTTATATAAATACTTATTTTGAAAAAAGAGCAGAAGCCAAATATAACCATGATCCTATGAATGAGCTACAAAGGTATCTTATGATGGCCTTTGCGGCTATTCTTATGGCTTTTGGAACCCATTTTTTTAAATATCCCAACTCTTTTGTAATAGGTGGAGTTGAAGGTATCAGTATTATAGCTTCAACATTTATTCCCCTTACAAGAGCTGTGCTAACTCTAATAATAAACTTAATATTATTAACAATAGGATTTTTTGTATTAGGTAAGCATTTCACTTTAAGAACAGGCTTTGTTGCGATATTAAACTCACTGACTGCTATAGCACTTGATTATATAGCTCCTTTAAATGCAGCTTTAACAGATAATAAGTTATTAGAATTAATTTTCACTCTACTTATATCAGCATTTGGATCTGCAATTTTATTTAATCTTGCAGCAAGCTCAGGTGGTACAGATATTATAGCTATGATTATAAAAAAATATTCATCCATAGAAGTAGGTAAGGCTTTATTATGTGTAGATAGTATTTTTACTATAGCATCTATCTGGGTCTTTAATGTTGAGATTGGTTTGTTGTCTGTACTTGGTCTTTTACTAAAGGGTATAATAGTAGATATTATAATTCAGTCGATGAATACGGATAAACTTTTTATAATAATAACTACAAAGCCTGATCAAGTAGGGAGTTATATAAGAAATGAACTTAATAGATCTGCTACAGTTATAGATGGGGTAGGTATATACAAGGGAGCTGAAAGATCGGTTTTTCTTTCTGCCCTATCACCCAAAGAAGCACCTAGATTTAAGGCTTATATAAAAGGGGTAGATCCATATTCATTTATTACTATAATAAATACCTCAAAGATTGTTGGCAAGGGATTTTATCTAACTAATGACCAGGATTAGGAGAAGAAATTGAATATATTAGTAAGTTGCGATACCAATTATCTAAATCCATTAAAGACAATGCTATATTCATTGTTTTTAACAAATGATAATTATATTAATATTTATATTCTTCATTCATCAATTAGTGATGAAAATATAAAAGAACTAGAAAATTATATAAAAGATAAGTCAAATGCCAAAGCAAGGCTTATTAACTTAAAAGTAGTAGACGAGTTTAAAAAAGCTCATACTACTTTTTATTATACAAGCGAAATGTACTTTAGGCTTATAGCATACAAGTATCTTCCAGAAGATCTTGATAGAATCCTATACTTGGATCCTGATACTCTTATATTAAATTCACTTATGGATTTATACGAGTCAGACTTTGAAGAAAATTATTATATGGCTGCTATCCATACCATACCAACAGTCCAATCGGCAAATAAAGCAAGGCTTATACTAACATCGGAAAAGAGTGATATAGTAAATTACTATAATTCTGGAATCCTTATGATAAATCTTAAAAAAGCAAGAGAAAAATCATATGATGATAAAATTATAAATTATATAGAACACTCACCCAAAGCAGGTCTCATGATGCCTGACCAAGACTTATTAAATGTAGTATTTAGAAATAAGATAAAAGAAATTTCAGAGTTAAAATTCAATTATGATGCCAGAAGGTATTCTACCTATAAGGTTAAATATGGTTATGAGCTAGAAGATGTTATGCTGGATACAGCAATATTACATTTTTGTGGCAAGAGAAAGCCTTGGAAAGGTAATTATGTAGGGAAGTTTAATTCTTTATATCAATTTATGTGGAAGCAAGCTGTGGTAAAAGATAATAAATAATTTTTGAATTGTGTAGTAAATAAGTGTAAAATATCAGTGTAAAGTTATGCTGGAGGAAATATGAACAAATTAAGAAGATCTCTTTGTTTCATAGTTGCTTTTTCTTTTATCACAAAATCTTATGCGACTGAAGAGGAAAGTCAAAGAGTTGAATTTAAGCAAAAATCAGATATAAAAACTGGTGATGAACTGGTAATTACAGAAGATCCAGCTGATGGTAAAAAGGAAACAACTAATATTCCTGAAAAAATTAATAAGAAATCAGAAGATAATAAAGATGTTGGTTCCCAAGAGGTAATATCAGTTAAAGTGAATAGCAAAAATGCTGGAGATAGGATTTATCCAAAAGAAGATCAGAAAGATTCTAATTATGGTAAAAATAAAGAGACAGATAATAAGAATTCCCAAAAACATAATGAAGGTCCCACTAGAGATGGTGGTAATAAGAAAAGTGATATAAAAAAAGAAACTAAAAAGAAGTCTACTGAAAATAAATACACTGAAAAATTAGATAAACCTAAAAATAGAAGAGAAGAAGAAGCAGATATAGAATATAAAGAAAATAAAATCAATAGAAAAAATAAGCCAATAAAAACATCTATACCTAAACCTAATATAAATAAAACTTCCAGTGATGGTATAAGTTATAAAGAATCAGTTGATTTAGCAAATAATATTATTTCGTCCAAAAAACTTAACAAAGAGGAATCGAAAAAAATTGAAACTGATACAAAAGATATAGTAAAAGAGTACAACAAAAAAATTGAAGCTGCAAAAACTTCACAGGAAAAAAAGGAATTAGCTAAAGAAGCTAGTGAGAAAATCAACAAAACCTTAGAGCAAACGTCAAAATTAGCCTATGATGATGCTAAAAATGAAGTTGAACCATCAATATTAGATCAAAAGAATGAGACCCTAGTTATAGAAATAGATGGTGAAGATGAAGTAGGTAGTAAGGAAGATAACTCTGAAGAGGATTATAATACTAATCCAAAAGGATTATCAAAAGATCCTAAAGTATACAAAGAAGAAAATCATTCTTATAAAGCCAAGGAAATAGCTATGGTAATATTACTTATAGTAGGACTTTCTTTAGCTTTTATTTATACATTAAAAAGACGAGAAGATAGTTAACAAATAAGCCTTATGGCTTATTTTTTATTTGCAAAAAAAATAAAGGAGGCATAGAGCCTCCTTGTTAATTTTATTATTCTTGTGGTTCAAACATATCTTTGCCTACTCCACAAACTGGGCAAACCCAATCTTCTGGAAGTTGGTCAAATTCTGTTCCTGCTTCGATTCCGTTATCAACATCTCCTTCAGCAGGATCATAAATGTATCCACATGCTGTACATACGTATTTCATACCAATGTCTCCTTTCATTGTTATTACATTTTATATTATACCCTATTTCCTAAATTTATTACATACTTTTACAATAATGCATAGGATTTTCATAAGTTTATAATTTTATTAATTTTGGGTATAAACATAATAGTTTAAGGAGCATGCTATGGAAATTATTAGAAATCTAATTCATAGTGATCTTTCATTAATAAAAGAATTTAGGGATAATACGATAAGTTTATTAGAAGAACAGAACTATAATGAAGATTTTATCTTTAAAATTAGACTCGTTCTAGACGAATTAATCGTAAATTCTTATAAACACGGTAACCACAAAATTTATGAAAAATTAATTGATATTATTATTGTGATTGATGAAGATTATTGTATGATTAAAGTTAAAGACGAGGGAGATGGCATAGATTATGCTAAATATAGGGATATACTATCAGATCATGGCAGAGGCATCCAATTAGTCTATTCCCTTGCAGATAATTTTTTGGTGCAGGATAATACTACTGTAGCTTTTTTAGAACTAAATGATCAAAAAATTTGTTAAGCATCTAGTGATTAATAAAGTACCTAGATGTTTTTTTATGGCTTTTATTGATAATATTTGCGCAATTGATATAATATATTGATAGAATTTGTTAGTTATGAAAGAAGGATATATGAAAAGAGAAGATGTAAGAAATGTCGCAATCATAGCCCACGTAGATCACGGAAAAACAACACTTGTAGATGGTTTACTAAAAAGTTCAGGAACATTTAGAGAAAACCAAGAAGTCAAGGAAAGGGTTATGGACTCTAACAGTATAGAAAAAGAAAGAGGGATTACTATTCTTTCTAAGAATACTGCTATCCATTACAATGATAAAAAGATTAATATTATAGATACACCAGGCCACGCGGATTTTGGTGGTGAAGTAGAACGTGTACTTAATATGGCTGAGTCAGTTGTTTTAGTTGTAGATAGCCATGAGGGTCCTATGCCTCAAACTAAGTTTGTATTAAGAAAGGCTATTGAGCTTAATCTACCAGCAATTATTTGTATAAACAAAGTAGATAGACCAGATCAAAGAATTGATGAAGTTGAAGATGAAATATTAGATTTATTTATTTCTCTAGACGCGGATGAATCCTATCTAGAAAGTCCATTTGTCTATGCTTCTGCTAAAAATGGTTGGGCAAGCCTTGAAAAAGATACAGTAAAAAATGATATGATTGACCTTTTAGATACAATTATAGAGTATACACCAGCATTTGAAGCTGATGAACAAGCTCCATTTAAGGTGTTAGTTTCAACAACCGACTATAGTTCTTTTTTAGGTTCTATCGCAATAGGTAAGGTAGAGCAAGGTGTTATTAAGAAAAATGCCAATGCTGTAATTACAAACTATAATGAAAAAGATAGGCTTGAAAAATCTAAAATTGTAACAATATATGAATTTGATGGTCTAGAAAGAGTAGAAGTAGAAGAAGCTAAGTTTGGATCTATTGTAGCTTTATCAGGTATGGAGGATATATCAATAGGTGATACTATTGGTACAGAAGAAGATCATGAGCCAATTGAATTTACAAAGATTTCTGAACCAACTCTTTCTATGACATTCTCAGTAAATGATTCACCATTTGCAGGACGCGATGGGAAATATGTTACAAGTAGACATTTAAGAGAAAGATTGTTTAAAGAAAAAGAAACAGATGTTTCTCTAAGAGTGGAAAATACAGATTCAACAGAAAGTTTTAGAGTTTCAGGACGTGGAGAACTTCACTTATCAGTACTTATAGAAAATCTAAGACGAGAAGGATATGAATTCCAAGTTTCAAAACCTGAAGTTATGTTTAAAGATATAGATGGAAAAAAACATGAACCAATAGAACTAGCAACAATAGATGTTGACCAAGAATATACTGGCTCTGTTATAGATAAACTTGGTCGTCGTAAAGGCGAACTTGTAGATATGAGTCCAACTTCATCTGGATACACAAGGATGATATTTAGAATTCCTGCTCGTGGTCTTATAGGCTATAGAACAGAGTTTTTAACAGATACTAAGGGCACAGGTATACTTAACTCAGAATTTGAAGAATATGCACCATATAAAGGCGATATGGAGACACGTCAGGTGGGATCTCTTATAGCTAGTGAACAAGGTATAGCAAGAGCATATGGTTTAAATGCTGCTCAATCTCGTGGACAATTGTTTATCGAAGCAGGGGATGAAGTTTATGAAGGTGAGGTAGTAGGTATGAATGCCAAAGGTCTAGATATTGATGTAAATGTATGTAAGACTAAAAAGTTAACAAATACACGTGCCTCAGGATCTGATGATGCTATTATGCTAACACCTGCTAAAAAAATGAGTGTAGAAGAAATGATGGAATTTGTAGAAGATGATGAATTAATCGAAGTTACCCCAAATAATTTAAGAATAAGAAAGAGAATTCTAGATAGCAATCTAAGATATAAGTCAAAGAAAAACAAATAGGTGATTATATGGATAGAAGATTTGAAAAGACCCTTAGCCAAATATTGAGCGTAGTGGTTCTTACTTTGTTTATCATTACTATAATATCGTCTCGTGCAAATATTTTTGCTATAAATTATATTTGGGCGGTGGGCTTTTTGATAGCTTGGGCCCTCATGTTAGTCTATGGAATATACATATTATTTCAAAAAAATTCCTATGGCTTATCTATATTTACGGCTATTGTAACGGCTATTGGATTTGGAGTTTTAAGTGTTCCTGCGATTTTAGTATTGGCAAGATTTATACCAGGATTACCAGTAGGTCTTAATTTAAATAATCAGTTCCTTAATTTAAATAATCAATTGATTCTCTATACAGTTCTAATAGTTGTGTACTTTATTCACATTTTAAATATTTTAAAGCTTAGAAATATGACAGAAAAATATGTAGAGTGTAGTGATAATGAAGATATTAGTTCTATAATTAACAATGATTTGGAAGAAAACGATGAAGATTATGATATAATAACTAAGAATTCTGATGATAAAATTGTATTTGAATCTGATATTAATGAAGAAGTGGAGTATAATACAGAAAAAGTTGATCTTGTAGAAGAATTAACAGATGAAGATTTAAAACTTATGGAAGGTGAGGATAACAATGGCTAAGGAAAATGGAGTATCATTATCAGTAATAAAAAGATTGCCTAAGTATTATAGGTATCTAGAAAGTATTAATGATCGTGGGATTGTAAGAGTTTCTTCTAAGGAGCTTTCAGAAATTACAGGTCTTACAGCAAGCCAAATTAGACAAGACTTAAATCACTATGGTTGTTTTGGTCAACAAGGCTATGGTTACAATGTAAAAGAGCTTATGGATGAGCTTTCAAAAATCATAGGTGTAGATAAACAATATAATATGGTTTTGATAGGATATGGTAATATAGGCCATGCCCTATACCAATATAAAACTTTTAGAGATTTAGGCTATACTTTTACTGCAGTTTTTGATAAAGAAACATCTAATAAAGAGATTGAAGTAAAAGATATAGATGAACTTAGCGATTATCTGAAAAATAACAAGGTAGATATTGGAATAATTGCAACGCCAAAAGAAGCAAGTCAAGATGTTTGTGACGTACTTTGTGATGGTGAAGTTATGGGTATTTGGAATTTTTCTCCAGTAGATCTTAAAACAAAAAATGGAGTTGTTTTAGAAAATGTACACTTAGATGAGTCACTATTTACGCTTACATATTTTATAAACTCTCCAGAGGATTTTAATTATTAATGAATATACTTACAGCAAGCAATTTAAGTAAATCATATCCTACTAAGGAAATATTTAAAGGCTTAAGCTTTAAGATTGAAAAGGGTGATAAGGTCGGCCTCATTGGCATAAATGGGGCAGGCAAATCCACCCTTTTTAAAATTTTAATGGGGGAAGATTCTAAAGACAGTGGAGATATATATATCCCAAATGATATTAAAGTAGGGTATTTAAAACAGCAATTAGCAATAGATTATAGTATTTCGATCTATGATTACTGTATGAAAGTTTTTGATAAAATCATAGATATAGAAAAAAAGTTAAGAAATATAGAAAAAAAATTAGCTGATCCAAACATGAATTCAGATAAGATGGATTCATTATTAGAAGAACATAATAAGTTATTTGAGAAGTTTGAAGCACAAAATGGATATTCTATAAAATCAGAGCTTGAAGGAACTCTTAAAGCTATGGGTTTTTTAGAAGAAGACTTTGATAAAAATATCAATGACCTATCAGGTGGACAAAAAGCTAGGGTAGAGCTTGCTTATTTACTATTAGAAAAGCCAGATCTAATCTTACTAGACGAACCTACCAATCATCTAGATATAAATGCTATAAGATTTCTTGAAAATTTCATAAAAAATTATCAAGGTTCGGTAATAGTCATCTCCCATGATAGGTACTTTTTGGATAATACAGTAAATAGAATATTTCTTCTAGAGAATGGTAGTCTAAATACTTATAATGGTGACTACACTACTTTTATGAATAAGAGAAAAAAAGATTTAGAAGTTAGAATGCACCAATATAAGGCTCAACAAAAGGAAATTGACCGTCAAGAAGAGATAATAGAACGTCTTAAAAATCAAGGTGGGTCCAAACGTAAGAGAGGCATATCACAATCTAGATCCCGTCAAAAACTTTTAGATAAGATGGATCGTATAGAAAAACCTGATAGTGTAAATAGTTCAATGAAACTAAAGTTTACTCCAAGAATACAAAGCGGTGAAGATGTATTAAAGGTAGAAAAGCTAGAGAAAAATTTTTTAGATAAAGAAGTTTTCAAAAATATTAGCTTTGATTTATACCGAAATGAAAGAACAGCTATAATAGGAGAAAATGGCGTTGGTAAGACCACATTGTTTAGAATCATTATGGGAGAAGAACTTCCGAGTGGTGGAAAAATTAAACATGGACAGAGTGTAAATGTAGGATATTTTGATCAGGAGCAAAAATCACTTAACTTAAATAACACTATTTTTGATGAAATAAGGGAAACTTATCCTATGCTTACCAACTTTGAAATTAGATCTTATTTAGCTAAATTTATGTTCTATGATAGTGATGTAGATAGAGAAATTTCTGAACTTTCTGGTGGTGAGAGGGCTCGTATCTCTTTACTTAAGCTTATGATCTCTGATACAAATTTTATATTAATGGATGAGCCTACTAATCATTTAGACATAGATAGTAAGGAAATCCTAGAAGATGCTATCCTAGATTATGAAGGTACCATGCTTATAATAAGCCATGATAGATATTTTTTAAATAAGATAGCAATAAAAATTTTAGAGATGAAATCAGATGGTATGGATGAGTATATGGGTAACTATAGTTATTATGAAAATAAACAAAAAGAAATAAAAGAATCTTCTATAGAAAGAGAAAGTCAGATAGTAAGTAAGACTCAACTTGCAAAAGAAAAGAAAAAGCAAAACCTTAAAAAAAATGAAATAAAAAAAATTAAACAAACTATTAAAAATATAGAAAAAGAAATGGAAGATATAGATAGTAAGGTTGATGAGTTAACTGAACTTACTTTAATGGAAAATTTTTATAGTAACCAAGATAAGGTCAAAGAAACATTTGAAGAAATAAAGAGTTTAGAAAATAAAAAAGAATCTTTGTCAGATCAGTGGTTTGACCTTAATATTTCTTTAGAAGAATAGATATTTAGAGGTGAAGATGAAAGAAAAAAACAAGTTAGATGAAAAATCTAAAAATAATTACAAGGTAGGTTTGTACCTGATATTAACTTTCTTTGCATTGTGGTATATAGAACCTCTATCAAATTTTTTACTTAGTACCTATGGGGTTGTTAGACCAATGATAATAGGATTTGCTATAGCATTTGTGATAGATTTACCTATGAGCTTTTTTCAAGAAAAGGTATTTGGTAAATTTATAGATCCATTAAAGCATAGAAATCTTGTATTAGCGCTTTCCTTATTTATAAGCTGGATCATATTTTTTGCTATAATTACGTTGATATTAGTTGTAGTCATACCAGAATTAATAAATGCAATTCAATCAACTATACAAAACCTTCCAGCCTTTATGGATGCTGTTATAAAATATACACAAAAAATGCCATCTATAAATCAAGCAGCTATTGATTTTAAAGAAAATTTTGCTAATCTTGATTTAAGCACTATATCTCAAAAAATTACTGATTATGCAAGTGGAGATAGCACAAATTTATTAAGTAGAGCACAAAATATAATATCATCTGTAAGCTCAGGATTGGCTGCAATTGGACTTGGTTTTATTTTTTCAATATATGTTAGTATAAACAAAAAATCATTGAAATTAAACTCTAATAGGTTGCTTTATGCTAATTTTAATGAAGAAACTGCAGATCAAATTAATTATGTATTTAAGCTAAGCTATGATGCTTTTGCTAAATTTTTAAACTCAAAAATCTTATCATGCATAACATTAGGTATTTTAAACTTTATAGGAATGAAAATACTTAGATTGCCTTATGCAGGGATGATATCAGTTTTGGTTGGTACATTGGATATTATTCCATACTTTGGAGCAATAATAGCTGCAGCAATAGGCGTGATTTTGATATTTATCCATTCACCATTTAAAGCTTTGGTGTTTATAATATTTCTTGTGATTTTACAACAATTACAAGAAAAAATTATTTATCCTTTATTTATTGGTAAAAATTCTGGGCTTCCAGCAATATGGATTTTTGTATCAGTAATATTAGGAGGCAGATTATTTGGTATACCAGGTATGATCTTATTTATGCCAATAGCAGCTGTACTTTATACTTTAAGTCAAGATAATGTAAATAAAAAACTAAAAGAGAAAAAAATGGATAGGATAACAGTGGCAGAAAAGGCAAAAAAATCATATGATGAGATGAGAGAAGAAAAATTGAGAAAAGAATTTTAAAAGAGCTGTTGATAAAGTTTTTATCAACAGCTTTTTTATACATTTTTATTTTCAAATATTATTAGAAGATATCCATCGTTTACATTTATTGAAAAATCTTTCTTACAAGTTTCATTGGATACTCCCAAACTGCTATCTAGGGTTAAATCATAATCATTGAGTTCATAAAATAAACCGCTTATACTAATTCCTTTAACAACTTCACTGAGCGCAAATATTGAAACATAAAAATCATCTTCATTTTTAAATTTATAAGTAAAGCTATCATTAATTATAAATATTTTTTTATATTTTGACTTTATAATTACATCTATACCTAGTTTTTTATATTCTAGGCTACTTCTAATATTTGCAAAGGTATGAGAATCACGCCCTCCAAGACCTCCGTATATTATAATTTTATCATAATCCTTATCTTTAGCTATCATCATTGCAGCTTTTGTATCTGTATAATCTTTTATAGGATTAAGTTTAATTACTTTATTATTATCTATTGGTTTATCACTTGAATCAAAATCTCCAATTATTATATCTGGATTAATTCCTGATTTTTTTGCATGATCAAATCCTCTATCAGCAGCTATCACCAAATCATCATCTCTGATTTGATCATAAAATCCATCAAAATCTCCACCTGCAATTATAAAACACCTTTTCATATCTTCTCCCTTTTATTTATTACATATCATTATAACACTTTTAATTTTATAATCGGGTAAAATATATTGTATATTAACCTTTATGTAAAGGGGAAGATTATGAAACTTAAAAATAGCAAAGTAGGAAAATTTGTTCCTATAAAAACCACTGAAGGTATTTATTATGGTGGATATCAAAACTCTTTGATGGAATTAGGAGTAAATAAATTTTATAGGGATAGATCTTGTGTTGTAACAGCGTTTACCAATACTTATTTATATATGTATCACCCTGACGAAGAATTTAGCTTAGATGAGTATAACAAGTATCAGTATGAATTTTATAAAAGGCTTAGGCCTCACATTAATGGTGTACCAACTGTAAAGGCTTTAAATAATAGGGTTAATCGTATAAGGAGAATTCATGGATTAAAGCTTGATGCTCACTTATTAACTGAGAATTATTTCAAGAAAGTTTCTACAGAGCAAAAGATTGCTTTTATAAATGATGGATTAAGGAAAAATTGTCCAGTTATTTTTATAAATTGGATGAGTAATGTTATAAATGTTATGAAACATCATGGAGTAACTATTACAGAATGTAATGATATGGGGGACTACCATGAACTAGTAATCTCAAGTTGGGGTAGAAGGTATAAGATAAATTTTGAAATTTTTGATAGACAGATAAGATCATATACTGGTCTTATATATTTTGAAAGGAAAGATCATGGATTATATCAAAGTTGAAGTATTTGTACCAGAAGAAGACAAATGGAAAATTATAGAAGGTCTTAATAAAAAAGAAATTTTAAAAGATAATGGATACGACTCCGTATTTTCAGAAGCTAAGGTCATTGGTCACTTTATTCCTCTAAAAGGATCTAATCCTGATAAGGGAGAAATAGGTAAGCTTTGCGATGTAAATGAAGTAAAGCTTGAATTTAGGATAAAAGAGACTGATAAAGATTTAGCTTTTGACATAATTAAGAAAAATCATCCTTATGAAGTTCCAGTCATAAATTTCATAGATTTATTATAAGGGGGAGTAATGAGTAAGACTCAAGAAAGATTACAAAGATCTAATGGTGTAATAATGCCTATATTTTCTATCCCATCACCATATGGTATAGGAACTTTTGGTAAGGCAGCCTATGATGTAGTCGATTTTATATCAGATGCGTCACTTAAATATTGGCAAATTTTACCATTAGGACAAACTTCCTATGGAGATAGTCCCTATCAATCTTTTTCGTCATTTGCTGGCAATCCTTATTTTGTTGACTTAGATATGTTAATAGAAGATGGATTTTTAAAAGAAGATGACTTGGATAATCTTAACTTTGGAGATAATGATAGGTATGTAGATTATGCTATTCAATATAATTTAAGATATAGAATTCTAAAAAAAGCATATGAAAATTCTAAGGGAAAGCTTGATAATAAAATAAAAGAGTTTAGAAAAAAAGAAGCTTATTGGATAGAAGACTATGCTATGTTTATGGCTATTAAACACGATAATTTAGACATAAGTTGGGTCGAATGGGATGATAAGTTGCGTGATCGTGATACTAAGGCCTTGGATGAATTTAGAAAAAAACACAAAGATGATATAGATTTTTATGTATTTATTCAATATGAATTTTTTATCCAATGGGGAAAACTAAAAGATTATGCAAACCGTAGAAATATAGATATAATTGGTGATTTGCCAATATATGTAGCATTTGATAGTTGCGATGCTTGGGTGAATTCTGAAATACTAGCAATGGATGAAGTTACAAAAAAGGCCCTTATAGTGGGAGGAGCACCACCAGATGCTTATTCTGAAGATGGTCAATTATGGGGTAACCCAGTATATAATTGGGATAAGGTAAAAGAAACTTCCTATGATTTTTGGGAAAAGAGAATTGGTATGGCTTTACGAACTTATGATTTATTAAGACTTGACCACTTTAGAGGATTTGAAAAATACTACGCAATTCCTGCGACAGATGAAAATGCTAAGTTTGGTAGCTGGGAAATTGGTGGAGGTTATGAATTTTTTGATCATATAATGAAAAAGTATCCAGATAGACAATTTATTGCTGAAGATTTGGGGTATATCACTAAAGAAGTTGATGATCTAAAAGATTATTATGGTTTCCCAGGCATGAATGTTATACAATTTGCTTTTAACGAAAACTTCGATAGCAATTACTTGCCCCATAATTATGAGAGAAACTCAGTAGTCTACGCATCAACTCATGATTCATCTACCCTTAAAGGGTGGCTTGATAATCTAGATGAAGAAGAATTAAGTTTTGTAACTAGATATTTTGGATTAGAAGAAGATGATGATTACCTTTGGGAAATTATTAGAGCCTTGATGGCTTCAGTTTCAGATGTAGCTATGTATCAAATCCAAGATTTCTTTGAAATGGGAGATGAATCAAAAATAAATAGCCCATCCACTCTAGGAATTAATTGGAAGTGGAGAAGTAAAGAAGAAGATTTTACAGATGAGTTAGCAGAGAAGATTAAAGAAATGTCAAGATTATACGGGAGATACAATGGATAAGTTAGAAAAAGATAAGTTTACGGATAGCTATGTCGAAAACCTACAGAGAATTACTCTAAAAAACTTTGATGAAACTAGTGAGAAAGATAAATATGATGCACTTTGTGATACCATTATGGAACTAATCAATCAAGAATGGAGAGAGAGCAAAGAGAAATCAAGACATGAAAGGAAAGCATATTATTTTTCTGCTGAATTTTTAATTGGTAGATCACTTGGTAATAATCTCATTAATTTAGGTATTTATGATGATGTAAAGGAATTATTATGTGAACTAGGTATTGATTTTGAGGCTTTAGAGGATTATGAAGATGATGCTGCCCTTGGAAATGGCGGATTAGGCCGACTAGCAGCTTGTTTTATGGATTCTGCTGCAACTCAAGATATCAATATGTATGGATATGGTGTACGTTATCGTGAGGGTTTATTTAAACAATCATTTGAGAATGGATTCCAAAAGGAACAAGGAGATAGCTGGATAAAAGACGGAGATGGCTGGTCTATAAGAGTAGATTCTGATTCAAGAATAGTAAACTTTAAAGATCAACAGGTTAAAGCTGTGCCATTTGATATGCCAGTTGTAGGGCTTGAAAATGGTAAAGTAAATACCCTAAGACTTTGGCAAGCTGAACCGTTTGAAGAGTTTGAATTTGATAAATTCAATAATTTTGAATACGATGCTGCCGTTGCTAAAAAAAATAGAGCGGAAGACATAACAAGAGTTTTATATCCAAATGATATACAAAGAGCTGGTAGGGTTCTTAGATTAAAACAACAATATTTCTTTGTATCAGCATCTATCCAAGATATAGTTGCTAAGTATAAGAGGTATTTTGCAGATGATATGAGATTTAAAAATTTCCACAAATATCATGTTATACAACTTAACGATACTCATCCGAATATAGCAATTGCAGAATTAATTAGAGTACTAGTGGATGAGAATAGTCTAAGTTTTGAAGAAGCTCTTGAAGTTGCAAGAAAGGTCTTTGCCTTTACAAATCATACGGTTTTGCAAGAAGCTATTGAAAAATGGCCAATAGATATAGTAGAAGAAGTAAGTCCAAGGTGTTTAGAGATAATCTATCAAATTAATGATGTTTTAGTAAATCATTTTAAGAAAAAAGGATTATCAGAAACAGAAATAGATCCTTATAGAATAGTAATAAATGATCAAGTTCATATGGCAAATCTTGCAATATATGTAGGATTTTCTATAAATGGTGTAGCAGAGCTTCACACAGGGATATTAAAGGTGGATACTTTTAAGCACTGGTATGAGGTATTTCCAGAAAAGTTTAATAACAAGACTAATGGTATAACACCTAGAAGATGGTTACTTTATGCTAATAGACCATTATCAAGTTTTATAACAGAAAAACTTGGAAGTGATAATTGGAAATATAATCTAGATGAGCTTAAAGGACTTGAAAAGTTTGCTCGTGATGAAAAAACTTTAAATGAACTTTGGGATATCAAACATGCTAATAAAGAAAGATTAGCAAAATATATTCTAGAACATGAGGGAGTTAAGATTGATCCAAATTCTATATTTGATATTCAAGTAAAAAGAATTCACGAATATAAACGTCAACATTTAAATATACTTCACATCATTTATCTATATCATGAGCTTAAGAAGAATCCTGATATGGACTTTTATCCAACGACATTTATCTTTGGTGGTAAGGCGGCTCCAGGATACTTTAGAGCAAAGGGTATTATAAAGCTTGCCAACGAAGTATCAAGAGTAGTAAACAATGATTCAGAAGTAAATGATAAACTGAAAGTAGTATTTGTAGAGAACTTTAGAGTATCATACGGAGAAAAAATCTATCCTGCAGCAGATGTTTCTGAACAAATATCAACAGCTGGTAAAGAAGCTTCTGGCACAGGGAATATGAAATTTATGCTAAATGGTGCTCCAACGCTTGGAACCCTTGATGGAGCAAATATAGAGATTTTTGATCACGCTGGAGAAGAGAATAACTACAGATTTGGTGCAACTGTTGAAGATTTAAAGAATATTCAAGCAAGCTATAATCCAGTAAAACTCTATCAAACTGATAAGAATATTAGAGATGCAGTTGATGCTCTTGTAAATGGAGAGCTAGATGATAATAATTCATATATGTTCCTTGATATTTATAATGAATTGATAAATCCACAAGATGGATCTCGTGCAGATAGATACTATGTCTTAAAAGATTTTGAAGATTATAGAAAAACACATGCAAAAATTAATAAAGACTATAGGGATAAATTAGCTTGGTCTAAAAAATGTTTAATGAATATCGCAAACGCTGGTTATTTCTCATCAGATAGAACTATAATTGACTATGCAGATGATATATGGAAGATTGATTCTCCAAATTATTAAAAGGAATTATTATGAATAAACAAATACTCTTAGGTTTGCTTATACCATTTTTAGGGACATCACTGGGTGCAGCCATGGTTTTTATAATGCGTAATGAGCTAAATATAAAATTACAAAAACTTTTATCTGGCTTTGCTGCTGGTGTGATGGTCGCAGCAAGTATATGGTCTCTATTGATACCATCTATGGATATGGTAGAAGAAAAAATGGGGAATATGAGCTGGATTCCTGCTGTGGTTGGATTTATTATAGGAATTTTATTTTTGCTATTGCTTGATAATAAAGTTCCTCACCAACATATAGATTCTGACTTGCCAGAAGGCAAAAATAGTGAGAATTTAAGAAGAACAACAATGATGGTGTTGGCTGTAGTTATCCATAATATACCAGAAGGAATGGCAGTAGGTGTTGCCTATGCCGGAGCACATTATGGAGGCAATATAAACTACACTCAAGCTCTAGCTCTATCAATAGGGATTGCTATTCAAAATTTTCCAGAAGGAGCAATAATTTCTATGCCATTAAAGTCTGTAGGTGTCAATAAAAATAAATCATTTTGGGCAGGCGTAGGATCTGGAGCTGTAGAGCCAGTTGCAGGAATAATTACAATTCTTTTATCTCAAATAATGATACCAATCTTGCCTTATCTATTAAGCTTTGCGGCAGGGGCAATGTTTTATGTAGTAGTAGAAGAACTTATTCCAGAAGCAACAGGAGAAGGAGATGCGCACACAAATATAGGAACTCTAGGATTTGCAGCAGGCTTTGTAATAATGATGATACTTGATGTTATGTTGGGATAGAATTTAATAATTCTGTTGGTTTATCTTTGCCAAAGTAATTAATAAAATACCCAGTTTACTAGTATTGGTAAACTGGGTATTTTTTTATATAAAAGATTAATATAATAATTGAAGTTCTAGTTACTTAAAAGCTAGAATTGTTTGAATGAGAATAAATAGTTGATTAATAAAACTTAATTAATTTTCTAATGTGAATTACAACTAAAATATGGATAGTGTAATATTTTATGAGTAAGAGTTTGCACAAAATATTTGTGGTCACCTATTTTTTTGTTTTGCCTTAAAGTACACATTTATTTAAATAAATAGTACTATATTATTAGAAAAGTATAGGGGGTATTATGAATTATATAACAGATTTTATTAACTCTTTAGCACTTATAAGAGTTACAGATATTATTGATATAGCTATAATAGCTTTTGCTGTTTATAAGCTATTTTCACTTTTAAGAAATACAAGGGCTGAGCAAGTTTTATATGGGCTTATAATTGTATTATTATTCGCATCTCTTGCTGATATTTTAAATCTAAATACAGTAAGTTGGGTTATGAATCAGTTTTTGACAGTTGCACTTGTTTTTATCATAGTAGTATTTCAGCCAGAACTTAGATCAGCTCTAGAGAGGATAGGTCGAGGTAGATCAATTTTTACTGGTGAAAGAGCTGTAAAAAGTGAAAAGACTATAGATGAGCTTGTTAGGGCTATGACATCATTATCAAGGCAAAAAATTGGTGCTCTAGTAGTTTTGGAAAGAGAAGTGGGCCTGAATGATATAGTTGAGTCAGGTACTACTTTAGGAGCAGATGTTTCAAGTGAGCTTTTAATAAATATTTTTATACCCAATACCCCTTTACACGATGGAGCAGTTATCATAAGCAGTGATAAGATAAGAGCAGCAGCTTGTTATTTACCACTTTCTAATTCAAATACTATTTCCAAAGAACTTGGAACCCGTCATAGGGCAGCAGTTGGGATTTCTGAAAGATCAGATTGTTTAGTTGTAGTGGTTTCCGAAGAAACAGGAAATATTTCAGTAATAGAGTCAGGTAGAATAGACAGATATTTGGATGAGGACTCTTTTAAACAAAGACTTTATAATGAGTTGGTTGTAAAAGAAGTAATGAAAGAAGAAAAGGAAGTTTCAGATGAACAATAAAAATGATACAAAACTTAAAATACTTTCAGTTCTTCTAGCTATTTTTATGTGGACTTTTGTAATAAATTCTACTAATCCTACAGTAAATAAGACATATAGGAACATTCCAGTAGTTATTAAGAATCAGGATAATTTAGAAAAATCTGGATATACTATAGTTGGAAATGATGAGTCTTTAACTACTAATATTAAATTAAAGGGTACTCGCGAAAAACTAGTGGGACTTAAGACTTCTAATATCTATGCATATATTGATATCGCAGATGTTAAGGAAGGTATTCAATCAGTCGAGATAGTTGTAGATACACCTACAGGAGTGACAGTAGATGAGTTAGAACCTGAAGAAATAAACCTTAATATTCAAAAAGTTATAGAAAAAACATTGCCGGTTAATTTGATAATTAGTGATAAGATTAAAGATGGTAGAATTGTAGAAGTTAATGAACTTTCACCAGAAGATATAAAAGTGAAGGGGCCTGCTTCATATATTAATAAGATTGATAGAGCAGAAGTAAGAATTGAGGATATGGATCTACTTGATGGTAAGATTCACAGCTTGCCTGTCGCAATTCTTGATAGGAGTGGGAATAAAATTTCTGGATTAGATATTTCAAATGATGATATAAACGTGTCATTTTTAGTTTATGAAACTAAAAAAGTTCCAGTGAATTTAAATACAACAGGAGAGCTTACTCAAGGATTTGAGGAAAGTTCTAGAGAAGTATCTCCAAATAAGGTAGTTATAAAAGGTCCGGAGTCCATTATAAGAGATATTGAACAGATAAATACAAAGCCGATAAATATAAATAATTTAAAATCTTCTTCTTATGGAGATGTAAGATTAGACTTACCTGAATATGTCGAGGTCTATAATGGTGAAAATCTAGTAAATTATAGAATTGATGTACAGAAAAAGTCTACTAATGATAAAGATGATGGCAAAGAAGAAGAAAAAAAAGATGAATGATGAGATTTTAGAAAAACTAGAAGTTTGTGGTTATGAAACTTATTTAGTTGGCGGCTATGTCAGAGATGAGCTTTTAGGAAGAAGAAATTATGATATAGATATTACTAGCCAAGCTAAGCCTAATGAAATAAAGGAAATTTTTAAGGACTATAAACTTGTTGACATAGGAGCTAAGTTTGGAACTATAAAAGTATTCAAAGATGATAAAGAATATGAAATAACTACTATGAGAAAAGAATCTTCATATAATGATAAGAGACATCCTGATAAAATAGAATTTTCAGATGATATATATGAAGATTTAAAAAGGCGTGATTTTACCATAAATGCTATGGCTAAGAGAAATAATGAAATTATAGATCCTTTTAATGGAAAAGTAGATATAAAGTTAAAAGTCATTAGAGCTGTAGGAAATGCTAATGATCGCATAAATGAGGATATGCTTAGAGCCTTAAGAGCAGTAAGATTTGCAACAACACTTGATTTTAAAATCGAAGATAATTTAAAAAAAGCTATTAAAAATAATGCAAGATTAATTTCAGATATATCTAAAGAACGTATACAAGTAGAGGTAAATAAGATTTTATTAGCAGATAATCCAAAAAGGGGAGTAAAATTACTGGATGAGGTCGGATTATTAAAATATATTTTTCCAGAAGTTTATAGAACAAAAGGTTTTAACCAACATTCGACTTTTCATTTTGAGGATGTGTATGATCATAGCTTAACAGTTCTAGCAAAAACTCCTCCTATTCTTGAAGTTAGAATGGCAGCTCTTTACCATGATGTTGGTAAGGTTGATACTTTCTTTTTGGATGAAAATGGAGAAGGAAGATTTTTTGGACATCAAAATTTATCAGAAGAGATTTTAATAAATAGACTTAAAGAGCTTAAATACTCTAGTAAGTTTATTAAGGAAACTTCAATTTTGGTAAAAAGGCATATGGATAATACAAATATCTATACTAAAAAATCTGTAAGAAAGCTTTTAAGAAATATAGGAGAAGATAATTTATTGAGATTATTTGCCTTGCAAAGAGCCGATGTTCTTGCTACAAGATATGGTAATGATTCTAATATAGATTTGGGACTAAAGCTTTTAGAAGAGATAAAAGATGACGATATTCCTAAGACTAGAAGTGAGATAAAAATCAATGGCAATGATTTAAAGCAATTGGGCTTTAAAGAAGGTAAAGAACTAGGGGATACTATTAGAAAAATAGAAAATTTAATATACGATGAAAAGCTTAAGAATAATAAGAAAGATATTATAAATTACATTAATTCCAGACTTAAAAATGTTGATTGAATAATACAAAAGTAGTATATTAGACAAATGAGTAGCTATAAAGCAGGAGGAAGAAATGACAGAATTAAAATCTCATGATAATAACCTTGCAAAATTTGAATTTGATGTTGCTTATGATGATTTTGCAAAAGCTGTAAACACAGTTTATAACAGAAATAAAAAAAGATATAGAGTAGATGGATTTAGAGCAGGACATGTTCCAAGAAGAGTTCTAGAAAAAATGTATGGTCCAGAAATTTTCTATGATGAAGCTATTCAAATAGTTTTTCCAGAACCATATGAAAAAGCAATTGAAGAATTAGAGCTTGAACCAATTGACCAACCATCCGTAGACTTAGATGATATAGAAAAAGATAAAGATATCACATTTAAAGTTGAGGTAGAAACAAAACCACATCCAACTTTAGGTGATTATTCAGAATTAATAATCGAAGAGATTCCATCAGAAGTAACTGATGAAGATGTAGAAAATGAACTTAAAAGACAACAAGAAGAAAATGCTAGATTAATCCCTGTAGAAGATAGAGAAGCTAAAGAGGGAGATACTGTAAATATTGACTTTGATGGATACCTTGATGGTGAAAGATTTGAAGGCGGTAAGGCAAGTGATTATGATCTAGTATTAGGTTCACATACTTTTATAGAAGGATTCGAAGATCAAGTTGCAGGACACAAAGTTGGGGATAAATTTGATGTTAATGTAACATTCCCAGAAGACTACCAAGCTAAAGAATTCCAAGGTAAAGATGCAAAATTTGAAGTGGAAATCAATTCTATAACAGAAAAAGAACTACCAGAATTAGATGATGATTTTGCTATGGACATTTCTGAATTTGAAACATTAGATGAGCTAAAAGCTGATCTTAAAGAAAGTCTTAAAGAAGAAAAGGCTAACTATGCTACAAATATGATGCAAAATCAAGCCATAGAAGCCTTAGTAAAAATAAGTGAAGTAAGCGCTCCAGAATCTTTAGTAAGCCAAGAAATTGACGTTGAAATGCAAAATCTTGACCAAAGATTACAACAAATGGGAATTGGTCTTAGCCAATATGTTGAAATGACACAAATGGATATGGACCAAATCAGAGACCAATACAGAGCTCAAGCTGAAGAAAAAGTAAAAGCTAATCTTGTAATGGATGAAGTAGCTCTAAAAGAAGCCTTTGATGTAACAGATGAAGAAATCGAAGAAGAAATCAACGAATCAGCTAAAATGTATGGTGTTGATGATATCGAAAAATTCAAAGAAATCTTTAGAAGTAATGTATCAGAAGATACTATGAAAGAAAATATTAAAAGACGTAAAGCTGTTGAATTATTAGTTGATAATGCAAAAGCTCTACCTCATGAAGAGTATCACAAAGCAGTTGGTGATGACCATGATAATGAAGATTCTAAAGAAGAAAGCGAAGAAAACTAAGATATCATCCTCCATTTTATAAATAAAAGGAGATTTTATGCAAGCAAGAAATTACTTAGTACCAACTGTAGTAGAATCAACAAATAAAGGCGAAAGAGCCTATGATATATATTCAAGATTACTAAAAGATAGGATTATTTTTCTATCAGGAGAAGTAAATGATCAAATGAGTGATATAATTATTGCCCAATTGCTTTTCCTAGAAAGTGAGGATCCAGATAAGGACATTCAATTTTATATCAATTCCCCGGGAGGAGTTGTAACAAGTGGTCTTGCAATTTATGATACAATGAATTACATCAAACCAGATGTATCTACAATTTGTATAGGTCAGGCAGCTTCTATGGGAGCAGTATTGCTTTCCTCAGGAGCTAAAGGCAAGAGATTTTCTTTACCAAACTCAAATATTATGATTCACCAACCAAGTGGTGGTGCACAAGGTCAAGCTTCTGATATAGTTATCCAAGCTGAGCAAATAATAAAAATTAAGGAAAGATTAAACCATATCCTTGCAAATAATACAGGTCAAGACCTAGAAAAAATAGAAAAAGATACAGATCGTGATTTTGCCATGACAGCTGAAGAAGCACTTAATTACGGCTTAATCGATCAAGTAATTGAAAGTAAGTAGGCAAAGATGGCAAACTTCGAAGGTGAAGATGTAAAATGTTCTTTCTGTGGCAAGGATAGTTCGCAAGTAGATCGTATAATCGCAGGTGCAGATGCTTATATCTGCAATGAGTGCGTAGATTTATGTAGTGATATTATTAATGCAGAAGTGAAATATAAAAATGATTACTTTGATGAAGATGGTAATGTAAATCTTTCTACACCAAAGGAAATCAATGAATTTTTAAACGATTATGTTATTGGTCAAAATGAGGCTAAAAAAACTCTATCAGTAGCGGTTTATAATCACTACAAGAGAATAAATGCAAATAATGAGAATATGGATGAAATAGAATTACAAAAATCCAATATTTTAATGCTAGGACCAACTGGTTCTGGTAAAACATTACTTGCTCAAACCTTAGCTCGTAAGCTAAATGTGCCATTTGCCATTGCAGATGCTACAAGCCTTACTGAGGCAGGATATGTAGGAGAAGATGTAGAAAATATTATCCTAAAACTTATCCAAGCAGCAGATTATGACATCGAAGCTGCTGAACACGGTATAATTTATGTCGATGAGATTGATAAGATTACTCGTAAGAGCGAAAATCCATCTATAACCCGTGATGTATCTGGTGAAGGTGTTCAGCAAGCACTTCTAAAATTAATAGAGGGCACAGAAGCTAATGTACCTCCACAAGGTGGCAGAAAACATCCTAGCCAAGAGTACATTCAGGTAGATACAAGTAATATACTATTTATTTTAGGTGGTGCTTTTGATGGCATTGAAGATATTATCAATCGCAGACAAGCTCAAAAGACTATAGGCTTTGGTGCTGAAATAAAGTCAAATGACCATGTTGCAAACTTATCTGATGTTAATACTGAAGATTTGCTAAAATTTGGATTGATACCAGAATTTATAGGTAGAGTTCCAATCATTGTTACTTTAGATAGTCTTGACCAAGATGCCTTAATACGCATATTAAAGGAACCTAAAAATTCTTTGATCAAGCAATATAAAAAGTTATTCGATTTAGATGATGTTAAACTAACATTTGAAGATAAGGCAATTAAGGAAATAGCTGATAAGGCTATTGCCCAAAAAACTGGTGCAAGGGGGCTTAGAACTATACTTGAAGATTTGCTTTTAGATGTTATGTATGATATACCATCAAAAACTGAAATAAAAGAAGTAGTTGTTACAAAAGAGTCGATTGATGATCACTCTAAATTAAAATATAAGAAAAAATAAGTAAAGATAAGTAAAAGGGGATGCTAGTCATTCCCTTTTTTAAAAGGGAGTTAAAGATGGCAGATGTTTATAAACTAAGCACAAATGAATATCCTTTAGTACCTCTTAGAGGACTTTGGGCATTTCCTAATACAATAATAAATTTTGACTGTGCTAGAGCTATCTCAAAAAAAGCAATTGAAGATGCTAATATTAGAAATACAGATGTATTTTTAGTAAACCAAAAAAATATTTTTGATGAAAATCCACGCACTGATGCTCTTTATGATTATGGAATGGTAGTAGGGATAAAAGAATCATTTACTCTTCCTAATGGTGATTTGAGAGTTTATGTTGAAGCAAAATCAATTGCAAAAGTCAATGAAATAAAGATAGGTGAAGGTTTTTATAAAGCAAATGTTGAGCAATATACTTATATAGAAGATAATGAAGAAATAACAGCTAAAAAAGAAGCTTTAAGAAAGCTCTTAGTAGAAGATTTCAAAAATTATGTAGAGCTTGACGGTAATGTATATGACGAATCAGTATTTTCAATGGGGGAAGTGCATAATCTTCATAGACTTGCTGATGTAATAATTTATCATCTAGATCTAAAAGCTGAAGAGTACTATGCACTACTTAAAGAACTAGATACAGAAGCCCGTCTTACTTTATTGCATGAGATTTTAACTAGAGAAATAGAGCTTAAGAACCTAAGCCTTGAAATAGATCAAGAAGTTCAAGAAAACATCAATCAATCTCAAAAAGAATATTTTCTTAGGGAAAAGATTGATGCAATTCAAAGAGAATTAAATGAAGCTACTGGTGATTATGAAAGTGAAGCCATAGAACTTATAAATAAGATTGAAAAACTTAAGCTAGATGAGAACAGCAAAAAATCTTTGTTAAAGGATGCTAATAGACTTGCTTCTATACCTGAAATGAGTCCAGATTATGGTGTTATCAGTGCTTACTTAGACTTTGTTGTTAATTTACCTTGGAATAAAAAATCTAAAGATAAATTAGATATAAAAAGATCTCAAAAGATCCTTGATGAAGATCATTATGGACTAGATGAGGTTAAGGAACGCATTCTAGAATCTATTGCAGTAAAGATTAAAAACAAAAATACCCAGGGTACGGTATTGTGTTTAGTAGGACCTCCTGGAGTTGGGAAGACTTCTATAGCTAAGTCTATAGCACGTGCTTTAAACCGTGAGTTTGTAACTATGAGACTTGGTGGTGTTACTGATGAGTCTGAGATTAGAGGTCATAGAAGAACATATGTAGGTGCTATGGCTGGAAGGCTTATGGCAAATATCAATAGATCTGGTGTTAAGAATCCGGTATTTTTATTAGATGAAATTGATAAGCTTGGATCAGATTTTAGAGGAGACCCATCATCAGCATTGCTAGAAGTTCTAGATCCTGAGCAGAATGATAAATTCATAGATAGATATTTGGACATACCATTTGATTTATCAGACGTATTTTTCATTACAACAGCAAATGATGCAAATGAAATTCCTGATGCTCTTTATGATAGATTAGAAATTATTGAGCTTTCTGGTTATACTCTAAATGAAAAATTAAATATAGCAAAGAAATACTTAGTATCTAAAGAAAAAGAAAGAAATGGTCTGAAAGAAAATGAGCTTACAATCTCTGATAGCGTCTTAGGGGCAATTATAAAAAATTATACTAGAGAGGCTGGCGTTCGTGAATTAGAAAGACTTATAGCAAAAATTTGTAGGCGTGCAGTAAAAGAAATCTTAGAAGGTAAAGCGCAAGTTAGAGTTACGATGGCTAATTATAACAAGTATCTTGGTAGAGAGAGATTCCTAGAAGATCATATATCTCGTGAAGATAAGGTAGGTGTTGTTAATGGATTGGCTTGGACGTCAGTTGGTGGTACTATGCTTACTGTAGAAGCAAATGTCATGGAAGGTAAGGGAAATGTAGAATTTACAGGCTCTCTTGGAGATGTTATGAAAGAAAGTGGACAAGCGGCTATGACATATATAAGGTCTAATGCTAATAAGTTAGGCATTAAAGGCAAATTTTATGATGATAAAGATATCCATGTCCACGTACCAGAGGGAGCTACCCCAAAAGATGGACCGTCAGCAGGTATTACTATGACAACAGCTATGGTAAGTGCCCTTACTGGAAAAAAAGCTAGAAATAATATAGCTATGACAGGTGAGGTTACTATAACAGGAGATGTATTACCAATTGGTGGATTAAAAGAAAAAGCCCTAGCGGCCTATAGTTATGGTATAAAAGATGTAATAATACCTAAGAAAAATAAAAGAGATACGGAAGATATACCAAGGGAAATTAGAGATAAGATTAATTTTATAGAAGTTTCAAATGTTTCAGAAGTTATAGATAGGACTCTGATATGAAATTTAAGTCAATAGAATTAGAACAAGTAGCAGGATTCAAATCACAGTGGCCAGATAGATCTATAGAAGAGATAGCTTTCGTTGGTAGATCCAATGTAGGTAAATCTTCTTTTATAAATGCATTTTTGGGAAGAAAGAATTTGGCAAGAACATCATCTAAACCTGGAAAAACTAGGACTATTAATTTTTATAATATAGATAGTAAATTTAGATTAGTAGATTTGCCAGGCTATGGATATGCCAAGGTATCTAAGGTAGAAAAGTCTAAATGGGATAAGTTAATCAATGAATATCTTCACCAAAGAGAAAATTTAAAAGAAGTTTTTCTTTTAGTAGATATTAGACACGATCCAACTGATCTTGACTGCAAGATGTATGAGTGGATAATTGATTCTGGATTTACTGGTTTTGTAATAGCTACAAAATACGATAAAATTTCTAAGAATCAACTTCATAAGCACATTAATGCTATAAAGAAAAAACTAAATATAGAAGATGAGGGTTTGATTTTTGCATACTCATCAGAAAATAAACATAACCTAGGCGTAATCCATGAACAGGTAGAGGTTATAATAAATAATTAAAATTTCTCACCTATTGCAAATGCTTGACACTTCCTTATATAAAGTCTTGGGAAATTTTAGTCTAAATTATTAACTATAAGTATTTTATATATAGGGTATATTTAGCTAAATTTCTTACAAGATACTCTATAATATAAGGGAGTGATTTTCATATTAATCAAAATAATTATAAAATAGATGTAAACCCTTGCATAAAACTATTTTATTTGTTAAAATTATATCTGTAACAAATTCATAGGAGGGGTGTATGAAAAAGAATAAAATCATACCTTTAATTTTATCCCTAGCAATGGGACTTTCAGCTTGCGGAGGTTCTAACAGTGGAACAGATGCAAAAACTACTGGAGAAGGAGTAGGCAAAGGAAATAAAGGCGATATTACAGCCACAGTTGATTTTGATGGAGATAAGATTAAATCAATAGAAACAGTACATAGCGAGACAGAAGGACTCGGAGATCAAGCTATAGAAAAACTTACAGATGAAGTCGTAGCTAACAATTCAGTAAAAGTAGATACTGTATCAGGAGCTACTAATTCATCAGTAGGTTTCTTAGAAGCTGTAACAGCAGCAATAGCTGATTCTGGAAGAGATGTTAAGAACTTCCAAAATGAAGTAGCTGCAAAAAATACAAAAGAAAAAACAGATTCAACAAAAGATGTTGATGTCGTAGTTGTAGGTGGTGGTGGAGCTGGATTTGCAGCTGCAGTAACTGCCAAAGAAGACGGAGCAAATGTAGTATTACTTGAAAAAATGCCACAAGTTGGAGGCAATACATTAATCTCTGGTGGAGAAATGGCAGCTCCAGATAATGAGCTACAAAAAGAAGAAGGTATAGAGGATAGCAAAGAACAATTTGCTAAAGATGTTAAAGAAGCTGGAGGAGATCCAGAATTAATAGATGTATTAGCTGATCATGCGACAGAAGATGCTTATTGGTTAAGAGATGATATAGGAGTTCACTGGTTAGATAGTTTAATGTTCTTTGGTGGACACTCAGTAAAAAGATCATTAATTCCAGAAGCACACTCTGGTAATGAATTAATTAAGAATTATACTAAAAAATGTGATGAACTTGGTATAGATGTAATCACAGAAGCTGACGTAAAAGAAATTCTTACTAAAGATGATAAGGTAGTAGGAGTAAAAGCAGAAACTCCTGATGGAGAATTAACAGTTAATGCAAAATCAGTTGTACTTGCAACAGGTGGCTTTGGTGCAAATGATGATATGACTTACGAGTATGATCATGAAATAGATGAACATGTTAAGTCAACAAACGCTCCTGGAGCAACAGGTGATGGCATAAAGATGGCAGAAAAACTTAATGCAGACACTGTAGACATGGATCAAATTCAACTTTATCCTATCTGTGATGTAGATACAGGTAGAATTCTTTATACTGGAGATACAAGACTTGTAGGTGGAGCGCTTCTAGTAAACAAAGAAGGCGATAGATTTGTAGAAGAACTTGCAACACGTCGTGAAATTTCTTTAGCAATTAAAGATCAAACAGATCATGTTGGATACTTAATCTGGGATGAAAAATCAAATAAAGAAACAGGAACAATGGAATCTAATCCAGAAGAAGCCAAAGAAGAGTTTGACAAAGGAAATCTATACAAAGCAGATACAATAGAAGAACTTGCAGAACACTTTGATATAAACAAAGATGAATTATTAAAAACTGTAGAAACATTTAACGAAAACTCTAAAAAAGAAGAAGACCCAGACTTTAACTTAAGAATGCTAGGATGGACAATAGATGAAGGTCCTTACTATATGTTAAAAGCAGGTCCAGCAGTTCACCATACAATGGGCGGACTTAAGATCAATACAGATGCTGAAGTATTAGATAAAGATGGAAATTGGATAGAAGGTCTATATGCTGCTGGAGAAGTAACTGGTGGAATTCACGGTTCAAATAGATTAGGATCAGCAGCTATAGCAGATATAACAGTATTTGGTAGAATAGCTGGAGAAAACGCAGCAAACAATGCAAAGTAAAATTAAATAGTACAACAAAAAGTAGCTTAAGTGAATGTAAGGTGACCCCATAAAGTTGGACCTAATAGCAGAGCAAGCTTTAATACTAGCTCTGCTATTTCTTTGTTCTTTCCTACCCCTAGGGGTAGGAAACTTTTATGCTGCATTTCTCTTTCTAAATTCTATTGGACTTAAATAGTCTAATTTTTCTTTTATTCTTTCTTCGTTGTAATATCTTATGAAATCTTCAATTGTTTGTTTTAAGTGTTCATATGAGTAGAATTTATTTCCGTAGTATACTTCTTGTTTTAATATTCCAAAGAAATTTTCCATTGGTGAGTTGTCCAAGCAGTTTCCTTTTCTAGACATGGATTGGATTATGCCATTAGATTCTAGTTTTGATGTGTATTGTTTTATTTGGTATGCCCAGCCTTGATCTGAGTGAAATATTCTTTCTTCTTTGCTTTTGTTTGTTATTTTTATTGCTCTATCTAAGGCTTTTAGGATTGGTTCTAGTGTTGGTTGTTTTGATATTTCATAGCTTAATATTTCACTGTTGTACATATCTAAGTATGGATTTAGATAGAGTTTCTTTATTTGATAATTGCCTGATTTATCTTTTTCACAATACTTAAATTCTGTTGTATCTGTTGTTATTTGGGTGTATGGTTTTTCCACTTTAAAGTTTCTCTTTATTTTATTATCTGCAATTTTTCCAACAGTTCCCTTATATGATGAGTATTTTCTTGTTTTTCTAGAAAAGTTCTTTACTTGTATTTTTAGCTTCTGGACTAATCTTTGTACTTTCTTTTTATGTATGCTTAGTCCTAATCTTCTTAACATTGCTGTTATTCTTCTGTATCCATAGTTTGGATTTTCTTTTCTGATTTCTAGGATTTTTGCTTCAATTT